>CAVVOZ010000001.1:0-275489 GCA_963749975.1 uncultured Candidatus Rokubacteria bacterium
ACGTTGGCGCCGGTGATCGTCGCTGCCACGCTCGGAGTGGGTAACGCGATCTTGCTGGAGGCGGGCGCCAGCTTCCTCGGTCTCGGTGTCGGCCCCCCGACGGCCAGCTGGGGGAGCATGCTGTACCGGGCCCAGAACGTCCTCGACTTCGCGCCCTGGGTGGCGATCTTTCCCGGCCTGTTCATCCTGATCACCGTGCTGTGCATCAACTTCCTGGGCGATGGGCTGCGAGACGCCCTCGACCCTCGCATACGAATCGAGTAGCGCATGCATGCCCTTGATCACCGCCCCACGGCTCTTCACAGGACTCGATCGCACGTTAATCGACCGGGGCGCCGTCCTGGTGGAGGGGGTCCGGATCGTGGCGGCCGGGCGGGAGAGCGACATCGGGATGCCCGACGGCCCAGTCCAGCGCTTCCACATGCCCCCCGACGGCACCATCGTGCCCGGGCTGATCGACGGGCACACGCACCTCACCTGCAGCGCTAGCGACCGCATGGTGGCGGACGCGTTCGACGACGACGATCTGACCGCCACCATCCGCGCCACGGACCACGCCCACGCCGCCCTGCGAGCGGGGATCACAACGCTCCGTGACTGCGGCTCCCGCCATCGCGTGGTCAGCCGGCTCCGCGAAGCGATCCGCCTCGGGATCACCAGCGGGCCGCGGCTGCTCCTCAGCGGCAGCGTCTCACGACCACCGGCGGTCACATGTACTTCGTCGGCCGGGAGGTAGACGATCCCTTGGAGCTGCCTCGCGCGGTCCGGGAGCAGGTACGGGCGGGCGCCGATTTCATCAAGGTCACGAACACCGGAGGCGGATTGGTTCGCGGCAATGGCACCGCATTTACTCCAGTTCGATCGCAAGGCCCTCCGCCTGATCATCGACGAGGCGGCACAGCTGGGGGTTCATGTGGCCGTCCACAGCCTGAGCACGGAAGGGATCGCGGAAGTCGTCGAGGCACGGCCCCGCACGGTCGAGCACCTGACCTTCCACAAGAACTCCGACGAGGAGATCCGGTACGACGGCGCCCTGGTGGACCGGCTGGTGGAGGGCGGTATTCCGGGGTGCCAGGTGATCGTGGGGTGGCACCGACGGGCGCATGGACCCCTGGGCCGGCTGCGCGAGGATCTGGAACCAGCCACGCTAGCCCGGCTCGAGGATAGGATCAAGCTCCTCCAGGACATGCGCAGCCGCGGTCTTCGATTCATCGCCGGATCGGACGCCGGCATGCCGCGGACGTGGTTCGACAACTTCGGGCTCATCCTCGACCTATCGGTGCGGCACATCGGCATGAGCCCAGCGGAGGCCCTGCTGTCGGCCACTCGGGAGGCCGCGCGCGCCTTCGGGCTGGCCGATCGCGGCGTGCTGGCGCCCGACCACCTCGCGGACATCACGTCCTTCGAGGGGGAATCCCTTCGTCGATCCCGGGGCCTTCTACGGATCCGCACTGACCATGGTGGGGGGCCAGGCGCTCTGGAACGAACTGGAGGCGAAGGCATGACCGGTCGGCCTGCTGAAACAGTCCACGTTGGATCGCAGCACTGGTCGCGAGACTACGACGCCGGCCTTCCCGCAGCGGCTCGGTCGCCCGGGGGTCGACGTGACGGTGGATCTCCACTGTTGTTCGCAGGGCGCCGTGCAGCGGGACGTCAGCACCGCTCCCGAGCGTTTCTACGCCGAGCTCGCGTACACGCCCGGAATGCCGGTGACGGGGCCGATCGACGTCGCGGGAGCGGAGCCAGGCGACACCCTGCTGGTCGAGGTGCGCGAGATCAAGGTGGCGCCTCGGGCGTGGACCATGGCCCTGAAGGATCGCGGAGTGCTGGGAAACCGGATCCACACCGGGGAGAGCCGCGTGCTGCCAATCGACGGCCATACGCTGACGTTCGGCGGCTCGGTGCGACTTCCCATCCGGCCCATGATCGGAAGCATCGGCACCGCGCCCGTCGGCGAGGCAATTCGAGCTGGGAAACCCGGCTCCCACGGCGGGAACATGGACTGTCGGCTCATAGAGGCCGGGGCGTCGGTACTGCTGCCGGTGCTGGTCCCGGGCGCCCATCTCTCCCTCGGTGATCTCCATGCCGTCATGGGGGATGGCGAGGTGGGATGCGCGGGCGCGGAGGTCGCGGGTGAAGTAGTGTTGCGGCTCCGCCTACTGCGGTGCCTCGACGTGCCGCTCCCATTCGTGATCACCGCCGACAAGGCCGTCACGGTCTTCTCGGCTGACTCTCTGGAACAAGCCGCGACCGGCGCCGTCGAGCGGATGGCGGCCTTTCTCACCAGGCACACGGGCCTCTCGCTGCCGGACGCCGCCATGTTGCTCAGCCTGGCAGGCGATCTTTGCGTGTGCCAAGTCGTGAACTCCCTGAAGACGTGCCGGATGGAGCTCGGGCGAGCGATACTCAACCAACTCGGTCTAGACCTGCCGGCGATGCTTCAATCCTCCGAGGTCCGAACGTAGGTGGTCCTCGCCTCGCTTCCCCGGCCCCTCCCCCGCGGGCGCTCAACGCCACTCGGCAAGCGCGAACAGTGCTGACGGGCCACCGGACGCAGAGCGTGTTCCAGCGCTACGCGATCGTGGAAGAGGGAATGCTCCAGGAGGCGGGTGCGCGGCCGACCCAGGGGACCAAGAGCAAAGTGACGCGGTCTCGCGGCGAAGTGGTCAGCCTGACGCGCTGAAATACCGCGGAGTTCCGAGACAGGAATTGTCCGTTACGAACGGAGGGGTAGTTCGTCTCGCTTGGTGGCCAATTGGTAGCCGATACTGACCGCGCCTCGACTTTCCCACGGGATCGCTTGCTCGGTTCAGCGGAAGGCCCCCCTTCTGGGCCGTGTAGGCGACGCGCCAGCAATTCGCCCTTGAAGTCGCTTCTACGACCCAGCTACGGCTCGCAGGGCGGGCATCACGTCCGCGGCGCGCAACCCAACACTCCCACCCGACGTCCTAACCGACGTGGCGCGTGAGCAGCAGCCCGAGCATCACATCCGCGTCCCCGAGCGGATCGCGCGCTTTCACCCCCGCGTGCGCGCCACCCGCGCAGCGCTGCACGGGACGACGCCGGACAAGTATGGACTCGTCCACCCGTTCACCCCGCGGGACCAACCCAGCCGGATCCCCCTGCTGAACATCGCGGTGGCCCGGTCCTCGGTCCCGCGGGCGCTCCGTCTCGTGGACACCTTGCTGAAGGCCCTCGAAACCCGGGGGTTCGCTTCCCAGGATGGGGGCGTCCGGATCCATGGCGAGGCCATCGCCTTCGGAATCCGGGAATCCGTCCGGCAACGGGACCATGTCCCCACGCCGAAGGAACTCGAAGAGCAACGGCGATGGTCCTGGCCCCGGCCGCCGCGGTGGAACCACATCCCAACCGGCATATTGGTCCTCACGGTCGACGAGTTCACTAGGGCACGGACCCGGAAGAGGTGGTCCGACCGGTCACACCACCCCCTCGAGGAACAGCTCAACGACGTCGTGGCCGGGATGGTCCTCACGGCCGACGCCAAGCGGCGCGACGAGCAGGAACGCCGACGAGAGCGGGAGCGATACGAGGAGGCGGAGCGCCGACGCCTGGAACTGAAGCGCCAGCGCCAGGAGGAAGAGGCGCGCCGACGCGATCTCCATGCTCAGGCCGACCGGTGGGCGAGCAGCCAACGGCGCCGGCGCTATCTCGCCGCCGTCGAGCATGCCGCGGCGGAACGGGGGGATGAGGGCGTGCCACGCGACGTCGATCAGCAATGGCTCGGATGGGCCCGGCGATATGCCGATGAGCTCGACCCGCTGACATCGAAAGCGGTTTCCCCTGAGACAAAGGCCGCGCCCTAGCGTGCTCCCGGTACCGTCACAGCACAGGTCAGGGACGCGGCCGTGACTCGACCTCAACCCATTCGGCTGATCGAGGCCTTCCATTCGATCTTCTACTCACCGGTGGTCATCGCGGTCCTCGGGGGGCACCTAGCGGCGGAAGGTCTCGAGCCAACGCTCACGGCGGCAGAGCACGCCGGTGGCATCGCCGACATCCTCCTGGAAGGCCGGGCCGACGTGGCCATCTCGGGGCTCGTGCGCAGTTTCGATCTCGCCGACCGAGGTGGTCCGCGTCTCGTCCACTTCGCTGCGGTCAACGATCGAAACGGCTTTTTCCTGCTGAGTCGGAGGCCTCGTCCAGATTTCGCCTGGCCCGATCTCGTAGGGCGAACGGTGCTCTCATACTCCGGCGCGCCCACGCCATGGCTCTGCATGCAGGCCGTCCTGCGTCGGCATGGTGTCGACCCGGCACGCGTCAACTCCGTGCGTCACCTCGCCGCGCCCGACGCGGCGGCCGCGTTCCGCGCCGGCGACGCCGACTTCCTCGAGCACGGGCCGCCGCTGGTCGATGAGCTGGTGCGCGACGGGATCGGCCACCTCGTCGCGTCGATGGGCGAGGCCACCGGACCGCTTGCGTTCAGCTCGTGCATGACGACCTCGGACATGCTCGTCCACGGCCGTGACCTTCTCCGGCGCTTTGTCCGCGGCCTGGCGCGAGCGCAGCGATGGATGCGCGACGCCGGCGCTGAGGGAATCGCCGAAGCGATCGCGCCGGCCTTCCCGGACATCACGGCCGACCTCCGCCGGCGCGCCGTCGAGCGCTATGCGCGCCAGGACACCTGGGCGGCACATCCGGCCATCACGCCGGAGGGGTTCGAGGCGCTGCAGGAGATTCTTCTCGCGGGAGGCTTCATCGCCCGGCGCCACCGCTTTGAGGAGCTCGTGGACACGTCTCTCGTGGCGCAGGCGATGGGAGGACGATGAGATGCCCGCCTCCAAGGACAGTTGACTTCCAGACCTCTCTCACATGGCCAATCACCCTTAGGTCATTCCCACCTCAGACGGGCTGATCCTGCTCAGATTCGCGGCAGGACCTTCGTCTCCACCAGTTCCTTCACCGCATCGTCAAAGATCCCGATGGTCCGATCGATCTCACGCTCGGTGTGAGCGGACGATGTCACCCCGCCGGTGTAAGACAGGACATCCATCCCTCGGGCCCGCAGGGCTTGCTGGATCCCCGACACGATGGGCTTGGGAATACCCTTGAGCTGCGCGGCATCGAGATCGTCGATGGACGGTTTCCCGATGTAGATGTGGAAGGTTGACGAGTCGCCATAGACCACGCCCGCAATGCCGCGACGGCTCATCACTTCCTGGAATCCATGCCGCAGCCGCGCCGCCATGGCATCCGCCTGTGCTTGCGGTGCGCCAGTCGCCACCTCCGTAAGCGTCGCGACGCCGGCGGCAGCCGCCAGCGGATTGGCATTGAAGGTCCCACGATGGATGGCGCGCGACCGCTTTCCGCGCACCTCCTCGCGAGGATCAAGAACGCGCATGATCTCGGCTCGGCCCCCGACCGCTCCACCGGGCAACCCGCCGGTCACGACCTTCGCCAGCGTTGTCAGGTCGGGTGTGACACCAATGCGCGCTTGGACGCCCCCGGGACCGTACCGGAACCCGGTGATGATCTCATCGAAGATGAGAACGACCCCGTACTGCGTGGCCAGCCGTCTCAACTCGGCGTGAAAGCCGGGTGACAGCGGCACGGTGCCCCAGGACGCCCCGGACGCCTCGAGGATGACGGCGGCCACATCCCGATCCTTCCGAAGCACCTCCTCCACTCGAGTGGCGTCATTGGCGGGCAATACGACGGTCGCCTCGATACTCCCCGGGAGGATCCCAAGCGACGGGGCCTCGTAGAACGGCAGGTCCATCCCGGTGGCCAGATGGTCATGCCACCCGTGGTAGTGGCCTTCGAAGCGAACGATCTTCGTCCGGCCCGTGAACGCACGGGCAATCCGAACGGCCAGCATGGTGGCCTCAGTCCCGGAGCCCACGAAGCGGACGCGTTCGGCGGACGGAATCAGGCGGTGGACCAGCTCAGCCCACTGGACTTCCAGCGGGTGACAGTTCGAGAAGAATGTGCCTTTCGCCGCCTGATCCTGGATCGCCTTCACCACGGTCGGTGACGCGTGGCCAAGCAGGAGCGATGCGCTTCCCATCGAGTAGTCGATGTACTCGTTTCCGTCGACGTCCCACGTTCTGGGACCGTCCGCCCGCTCGATGTAGATCGGGAAGGGTGCCGCAAAGCGATTCTCGTGCGACACGCCACCAGGCAGCAAGCCGACCGCCCGCTCGAACAGCTCCTTCGAACCCTTCCGCGCCCGGTACAAGGTTCCCGTCACACTCTCCATCTGCTCCGATCCTCCTCGTTCCCTCTAGCAGCGGCCACTCTCGGGCCGACCACTCGGATTCTCCGGACTGCGCAGCCTACTAGCCCAGCGCTTGGATCCCCGACACGCCGTCGACGAGCGAAGGCTAGCTAGTTCTTCCCCACCGGGTACAGTCGTACGGCGCCCAGGGGAAAGTATTCATATCCGCTGATGTTCGGCCGCACAACGACCTCGATCTTCCCCTGGAGGAGGTTCACGTACGGGCCGTTCTCCACGATATACGCGATCAGCTCCTTGTACATGGCCGAGCGTCGCTTCGGGTCGATCTCGGCATCCGCCTTTCGCGTCATGTCCTTGGCCTTCGGATCGTCCCACCGGAGCCGGGGGGCGAAGGTGTGGAGAACCATCTGGCCGGCCCAGTCGCTTGGCCCGATGTAGTCCGGGTTGTTGTACGAGATGACGGCGATCTCGGTCTTCGCTCGGTACTGGGTGATCATGACCCCGTATTCGAGCGGCACCAGCTGAGCCTCCACGCCAATCTTCTTCAGGTCCGACTGGACCTTCTGCGCAACGGCCTCGTACGTGACGCCGACCGGCGACTGGCCCGTGAAGTACTTCAGCGGAAACTTGAAGCCGTTCGGGTACCCCGCCTTCGCCAGCAGCTCCTTGGCGAGGTTTACGTCGAACTTGGGATTGAGCTTATCGGCGTCAGCCTGGGTCTCCAAGCCGAGGACCCCGATCGAAAAGAGCGTCGGACCAATCACCGCCCGGCCCCCCGCCAGCTTGATGAGCCCCGACCGATCGACTGCGTGCCGGAGCGCCTGCCGGACCTCCTTTTTCGCGAACGCCGGGTTGAGGGCGGGATCAACCGTGACGCCCATGTACATGTTGTCGAGTGATTGGCCAACGAGGATTTTGACGTTCTTATTGCTTCTCATGGTGGCGGTGAGGTCCGGTGTGATGTTGATCGCCACGTCGACATCACCGTTCTCCACCATCAGTTTCTGCGTCGCCGCGGACGTGACGGCCCGAGCGTCGATCTTGGCGAGCTTGGCCGGGCCCTTCCAGTACGTCGGATTTCGCTCCAAGGTGACCGCGGTGTCCTTCTGCCACCCCTTCAGAACAAACGGACCACTCCCCGCCGAATTCTGGCTGAGCCACTCCTCTGCCTTGTCGTCCTTGTCCGCCGTCCCCGCGTCGCTGGCACCGTGCTCTTTGGCCAGCTTCGAATCGAGGATCGAGGAGCTCGGGCCCGCCATGACGGCCAGCCAGTCGGCGAACGCGTCGTTCAGGACCATCTTGACCGTCAACGGATCCACGACCACGACGTCCTTGAGCGGATCCATCAGCCAGCTCGGGTTGCCCTTCACGTTCTTGAGCCGCATCAAGCTGAACTTCACATCCTCGGCAGTGAATGGGTTCCCGCTCGCGAACTTGACGTTCGGCCGCAGCTTGAAGGTGTACTCCCTGCCATCCGCCGAGATCTTCCACTCGGTCGCCAGCATCGGCACGAAGGTATTTAGGTCATTCGCCCCCTTGTGCGCAAGAAGCTGATCATACGTATTGCTATCGATGAAAAACGACATGAACTCAAAGCCGCGGCCGGGGTCGAGTGTCTTCGCCTCGGACTGGTCGAGGGCCATGATGAACGTCTTGTCACTTCCGGTCGTTTGGCCTGTCGCCGGCAGAGTCGCCGCAACGATCGTGAGTGTCACGAGCGCGAAGATGAAAGGAATGCGCGTCCGCCTCATGGTGGTAGCCCCTCCTCCACACGTAGGTTGCGTCAGCGCCACGCGGGTCTTCCCCGGATGAGAGAGCTAGAAATATCCAAACGAGCCCGTCTCGGCGGCACGGTCACCCGCACCGCACGACCGCACATCGCGACCACGTCAGAGCGCCCATATCCCCCTGCCGCACGCCGTCGCCGCGGGCAACGACTGGCCTAGGCTCGCCACTCTGGGCAGCTGGCACGCTAGTCTCTGCCGATGATTCATTCTTGTCAATACCATTGCTACATGAGACAGTTTTTCCATTGCTCCGGCTGTCACCGCCTCTCCAGGGCGAACAGTCACAGGATCCCGCACACCCACCATGCGTCGAGGAACCATCGTGGATCTTGAACTGGGCGGTAAGGTCGCCTTGGTAACCGGAGGCTCGAAGGGCATTGGCCGCGCCTGCGCGGAACGTTTGGCCGCTGAGGGGTGCCAGATCGCCATCTGCGCCCGTGGGCAGGAAGCCTTGAAGGCTGCCGCCCGGAAGCTCGCTCGCCGAGGAGCGAAAGCGATCACGATCTCCGCGGATCTCTCCGAGGAGACCTCGGCCCGCCGCGTGGTGGCCGAGGTGAACCGCCACTTCGGTCGATTGGACATCCTTGTGAACAATGCCGGCGCCATCCGGGACGGAGACTTCTTGGACACGGCGCTATCTGTATGGGAGTACGACTGGCGGCTCAAGCTCATGGGATATATCCGGATGGCTCAGGCCGCGCTACCCCTCATGCGACCGCGTCGATGGGGGCGCATCATCAACATCGTCGGAACCGCCGCTCGCAATCCCACGACCACGTTCATGGCAGGAGGAATCGCGAATGCCGCGCTCATCAACTTCACGCGGGCTCTCGCCGATCTGGGTGCACCCGACCACATCCTCGTGACCGCGGTGAGCCCAGGCCCAACCGCCAGCGAGGAGTCGGGTCGTGACGAAGCGGGACGTTCGGTCAGCCCCCTTGGCCGCATGGGACGCCCCCGGGACGTGGCCGATCTGGTCACATTCCTGGCGTCGGAACGAGCAAGCTTCATCACGGGGATCGCCATCACGGTGGATGGCGGGGCGAGTCGCGGCGTGTACTTGTAGTCGCGTGTGCCCAGCGCCGTGGCCACATCCTTGGTCCTCATCGCCATGGACTTCGGAGCCGCCATCATCACCACCGCGGCGCTATCATTCCTGGGCCTTGGGGCGGTGCCTCCGACGCGAGAGTGGAGGGCGATGGTGGCGGAGGGCCGGGAGCTGACCGCGCAGTGGTGGGTCTCGACCTTCCCGGGGGTCGCCATTCTCACGGTGGGCCCTCGCGGCCAACTTCGTTGGCGATGGGGTTCACGATGCGATCGACCCTCGATTGCGGGCCCGCTAAATCGCCCGCGCCACGGACCGACATGAGACGGGCGGGCGACGCCTGGGATCCTTACTGCGTCCTGACGGAGATCACTGCCGAACTATCGCCGTGGCACCAATCCCCCAGCAGCCAGCTCGCACCGTTTACAGTGTGAGCCCAGCCCCGAACGCCCGGAAATCAGCCAGCGTCTCCAGCGTCATGCAGGCGCGGTAGAGCCGTTTCGTCGCCTCATCGCCCCAAATCGGCGTCCCGAGTTCAAAGAACTTTCGCTCCAACTCACTCGGCGCGTGCGGATTGCTCGGTTCGCCCTTCGTTACCGTACAGGTCCCTTCGAGCGTCCCTCCCCGTTTGAGCCGCAGCCTCACGAAGCACCGCTGCTGAGCCGGGTATGCCGCCGTGAACGCCGGATCCTCTTCGACGGACACCCGGGCCGCCAACGCCTGGACCTTCGGGTTGGCGACCGCGGCTTCATTGAAGGACTCCAGCCCAGACCGTCCGTGGTGGAGAATGCTTGCCAAGGCGAAGGGAATGGAGAACCGGGCGCCGAAGCTGCTCGTGACCGACCTCTCGGCGAGGAACGCCGCCATCTTGTACGCTCGGACATCGATCGCCTCGATCTCGTCGCTATCCAGGCGGCCTCCGGGCGCCTTCTCGAGAGCATCCTCCAGTGCATCGATGGCGGAGTGGACGTATCGGCCGGTCGGGTGAAGCTTAAAGTATCCGTCGGCCAACAGCCACTCTCGGCCGAGACCCGCGACGGCGGTCTCCGGATCGAATCCGTCCGATAGCACATGTCCGAAGATCGATCGCACCCCGTCACGCTCCCCCGTGAATCCGGCCTCGACCAGACGAACTGCCATGATGCCCATGAAGCCGCTGTGACCGGAGTAGATGTTCCGGACCGTCGCCCCCTCGAGCAGCGTCCGGCGGCTCGTCGCCATCCCCATGGTCGCGGCAACATTGATAACCTCGCGCATCGCGGTCGGGGTGAATCGCCGTAGACGTCCGATCGCCACCGCCGCGCCGATCACCCCATACGTGCCATGGGGATGCACCATCATGCGAACCTTGGCCGCGCGGCTGATCCGAGAGCACACCTCGTACCCGAGCGAAACCGCGAGCAGCAGTTCCGCGCCGGACCCGGCACTCTCTTGCGCGACCGCGACGGCGGCGGGCACCACCTGGATGCCCGGGTGTCCCTTCGCGAATAGGTTGCCCTCATCGAGCTCCAGCCATGTTCCCGCCGTGCCATTGAGTAGGGCGGCATCCAGGGCAGCAGCTCGGCGCCCCGTCCCGATCACCCAGGCGCTTCCCGGCGCGACAGCGTCGAGGTGCGCCGCGACGAGCGCCTTCATCTCGTCCACCTGCATTCCGGCCGCGATCACCGGGAGACAGTCCGCCAGCACCCACCGAATGTGTTCATGAGCCCGGCGGCTCAGATCCGAGAGGCGGGCTTCGGCCGCGAAGCGACCGAGCTCATCCAGATATTCGTCTTCACGCGGCTTCATCACGACACGCCCTCCACCCAAGACGAGTCACGACTGCTGGTGTTCAGACCACCCGGGCGGCCTCAACAGGCGGCTCGCCCAAGTACTGCGCCATCAATCTTCCGGGGCGTGACGAGCTGTCCGTCACCCAAGGTGCCGGCGAGGCGGCCTCCGTCAACGATGACCTTCCCTCGCAGGATCGTCGTCACCGGCCAACCGGACACCTCCCACCCTTCCCACGGGCTGTAGTCGCTGACGTGAAAATCATCGCGAGTGAGTTGCTTCTTGATCGACGGATCGATGATGGCAAGATCGGCATCGCTTCCGACCGCGATGACCCCCTTCTTCGGAAACATGCCAAAGATCTTCGCGGCATTCGTGGAGGTGACGTCGGCAAACCGGGCCAGTGACATACCCCGTTTCCCAACCCCTTCGGTGAAGACGATCCCCATCCGAGCCTCAGCACCGAGATTCCCGCCCGTGACGTTCTCGACGGTCCTCCCTCGGAGTTTCAGTTCCAGAGAGGTTGGAAACTCATCCGTCGCGGTCGTCGACACGTCATCCCCGACCAGCCCGCTCCACAGAGCGCGCTGGTCCTCAGGTCCCTTCAGCGACGGATAGGTGTGGTAACAGTAGCCGCGCGGCGCCTTGTACTGGTCTGCCGAAAAGCACGCGTAGTGATGCAACGTTTCCGCATAGATGGGCAAGCCCGCCGCCCGGGCTTCCGCCACGGCCTCCACGCCCTCTTTCGCCGAGGTGTGCACGAAATACACGGCCGCGCCCGTCGCTCTCGCCACCTCGATGGTGCGACGAAACGAGAGGAGTTCCGACAGCTTGTTATGAATCAGATGCATGTTCCAGCCTTCCCACCGCCCCTCGCGACGGAACTTCTCATACATGAACTGGACGACGTCATGGTCCTCGGCATGAACCGCGAGAATTCCCCCGTGCGACGCGAGTTTCTCCATCGCGAACTGCATGCGCCCGAAGTCGAGGCGGCGCGACTCCCGCTTGGAGTGAGGAGGCAATAGATCCGCCGTGAACACCTTGAAGCTGGGAAAGCCTTGCTGGATCGCCTCCGGAATCTGATCGAAAACGTCAAGATCTAGGGCGCCGAGGAGCGTGACGTGAAAGGAGTAGTCCACGTGTGACTGCCCTCGCCATCGTGCCATCCGCTCCTCCAGGGCGTGCTGGAGATCGACCCCCGGACGGATGAAGCAGAAGTCGATGTGCGTCGTGGTGCCACCAAAGGCGAGGCCGCGCGTGTCTTCCTCGGGCCCCAGAGTATAGAACGCCTCCTCCGGGTGCATGGAGATGTAATGCGCCAGATGGGTGTGAGGCTCGATCCCTCCTGGCACCACGATCTTCCCCGCTGCGTCAATATGTCGGCCGGCTTCCCTGGGACACGAACCCGGAGGACCGATGCTGACGATCTGTGCTCCCCGGATACCAATCTCCCACTGTCCGACACCCTCCGCCGTCACCACCCGGTCACCACGGACCACGAGATCGAGCATCCGGCGTCCTCCGATCCTCCGATCAATCCGTCCGTCTCTTGGATACAGATTCAATCATGCTAAAAATAATCTCTCACTATGTTGGCGAGTGTAGAATCCTATTCCACATCGTGTCAACGCTGCTTCGCTCCCGCGTCCATGCTCTCGCAGCGTCCACGATCATGGTGGCTCCGAGCGGGGGGCGTTGTGTCCGGCACCACGCCTCTGCCCGTACAGCGTCGGTACTTCGTGAGGATGCTAACGCGAGGAGGGTCACCGCGAGCAGGATCATCACCGGTGCTCGGAGGCCCCGTGTCCCGCGGCGACTCGACTCCGGTCAGCCGTACCCGCCCTCATCTCGTGGTCTAGGGCTCGGAGCTGAGGACGTGGGGCCGACGACCTACGGCATGTATGAGCCGCCATTCACATGAAGCACCTGGCCGGTCATGTGGCGAGCATAGTCCGACGCAAGGAACACGGCGACGTCCGCAATGTCGCCGGGATTGGCCATCCGGCCGAGTGGAATGGCTCTCGACCGCTCCTGTATCTCTTCCTCGCTATTACCGTAGCGAGGTTGCGCGGTATCGGTCAGACCCGGGGCGATCGCATTGACGCGGATCCGATACGGAGCCAGCTCCAGTGCCATGGCGCGCGTCATTGTCACGACACCGCCCTTGCTGGCCGAGTAATGCACACCGCGTATGGCCCCCGCTACCGCGGACGACGCCAAGTTCACGATGGAGCCCAGACGCTTCGCGGTGATCATCGCGCGAGCCGCGGCCTGGGCGCAAAAGAAGCTGCCCCGCAGATTGATGTCGAGCACGTAGTCCCAGTCGCTCTCCCGCATGTCGAGCATGGACACGCGCGGATACATCCCCGCATTATTGATCAGGATGTCGATACCGCCCATCTCCCGCACGACAGTCTCGACCATGGCGCGCGCCTCCTCGACCTTCGACACATCCCCCTGGACAAGCAGGGCCCGTCGGCCGTGCGCGCGAACTCCGTCGGCGACCTGTTCTGCGGCCCTCGGATCGTCGAGATAGTTGATGCCGACGTCAGCGCCCTCGCGCCCGAACGCCAAGGCCATGGCCCGACCGATTCCCTGTTGGGCGCCTGTCACCAGGGCTACCTTCCCATCGACTCGCATCGTCCCTCTCTATTCCCTCGGATACCGGCCGGCCCCCTACGATTCGCCGGCAGATCCCTCGAAGCCTAGGCCCGCGTCGGAAGCACGGTCAAGGACACGCTCTTCCTATTTCAGTCGCCATGAAATCTTACTTCCATGTCGCTGTCCACTTGATCTGTCGGCTTGATCGAGGTCTGCAAGGGAGGCGGAGCTTCTGGTTCAGCCCCACGGTGCACCCCAGGGGCGCACCGACCGAGTGCTGGAACTTGACACCTCTCAGGTCAGAGCTGGTCTGGCCCCTCGTTCTGCGCTCACAGTCCAATCAACACTGTCCGCCTATGATCCTTCGGTATCGCTGACCTTTCCGTTTCGGACCGCCCGACCCGCGGAGAATTCATCCGACGCCTCTCCGCCCTTCCGTCGGGCCCTGAACAAGTATCCCCGCTCGGCGAGAAAGTCGTCGAGCTGCCTCAGGCGTCCCAGCGCCCTCGTGCTCGAACGGGCGGCCACTTCGGCTACTAGGGCGTTCAGTAGCGCCAGCGGCGCTGCCAGGAAGTCCGTGAACGACGTCTCGCCCACTTCCGTGTAGAGCATGCGGCTACACAGAGGCGCCAAAGGCGACAGCTCGATGTCGGTCAGACCGAGGCTCTTGAACCCCTCTTGCTTGGCGAACCTCGCGACGTCGAGCAATTCCTGCGAGTATCGGGGCAACGTCATGAGGACCAGGAGGGTCTTCCGATCAGTCAGCACGAGCTCTTCGAACGTCACACTCCCTGCGCGCGTATGAAGCGTGACGTCCGGCTTCACCTTCCGCAGGTTGTACCAAAGATAGTGCGCCAGTGTTGCGGCGGCTCTGAAACCAATGATTACTACCGCGGGGGCTCTGACCACGAGACGCACTACCTCGTTCCATTGAGCCAGGTTGAATCGCGACTGGAGCGTCACGAGGTTTCGAAGCTCCTGATCGATCACCCGCCCCGCCAGCACACGGGGGAATCGCCCGTGGAGACTGGCGGTCAGTCGCTCGTCCTGTCGCAGTTCGCTCCGAACGATGTCATGAAGCGCCCGCTTGAACTCCGGATATCCGTCGAAGTCCAGGGAGGTCGCAAATCGAACCACGCCCGCCGGACTGATCTTGGCCGCCCTTGCCAGCTCGGCGACGCTCATGAACGCCACGTCCTGGTACTGACGAAGAACATACTCCGCCACACGTCGTTGACTTGGCGAGATGGGTCGGCGCCGGCGATTGAGTAGCGCGACCACGCGACCGCGTTCCGACATATCGGGCATGTCCTCCCGTCGATGAATCCCGAGACACACTAGAGGGTCATGCGACGCCAGTCAACCTGCAACCTGTTTTGGACGCATGTGGATCTCGGCAGTTCGTTTCGATCCTGTGTGGTACCGACAACGCAGCGCGTCTCAACGGGTGAGCGCACAGGCTCAGGTCGTGCTGTAGCCACCATCAACAAGGAGATCCGCCCCGGTCATGAAACTGGACGCGTCGCTCGCAAGAAAGAGCGCCGCTCGCGCGATCTCCTCAGGCAGTCCGAGTCGCCCCAACAGATGCTTTGGCCCGGATATCCGGCGCGCATCCTCGATCGACCCGAAGTGGTGGACGAGACGTCCAGTCTCCACCGCACCGGGAGACAACGAGTTCACTCGAATGCCAGCGGCGGCATGATCCACAGCCATCGCTCTCGCTAGCTGGATCAGCGCACCCTTGGCGCTGCAATATGCGGCGTGCCCGGCCGCGGCGACGCTACCAAGCTGCGAGGCAATGTGGATGATGGAGCCACCGCCGGACTTCGCCATCAGCGGCACGGTGAACTTGCTCATCAGAAATGCACCACCCACCATCACGGCATACACGATGTTCCATCGAGCCAGGTCATACTCCAAAACAGTACCTCCTGCCTCGCGGACGGCAGCGCCGTTCACCAGTACGTCGATCCGACCGAGTGCGCGATACGCTTCATCCACCGCAGTCTTCGTCTGTACTTCCATTGACACGTCGCAGCGGATACCGACCACGGTGCCACCCGCATCCCTGATCGATCCCACCGTCTCTCGCGTGCCGGTCTCGTCGAGATCCACACACGCGATGCTCGCGCCGGCGCGGGCCAGCTCAAGTGCAATCGCGCGACCGATGCCATTCGCGCTCCCTACAACAATCGCGGCCTTCCCGATGAGGCTGTACGGATCATGCGTGGTCATGTGATTCCTCGCATTCCTGCCCTGAGGATCCCGGGGAGTTCGACTAACGGAGACTCAAGATGAGTGTAAGGTCGGCAGCCCGGCCACACGCAGCACCGAGTCTGGCCTCCAGCCATGTGAGAGGGTTCGTTGCTTGTCGTTCCACACCCACTATCGTCGGTCACAGAAGCCGGTCGGAGAAGCACCTTGTGGCCGTCGCTCCCGGAAGTCCGCGAAGCGTCCCCGCTCACGGTCGTGTACTCGTTGCAATCGTCGCGAGCATCGGCAACGCCCCATCGACCACGATGATCCGCCCCTGCGCATCCACCGCCACCCCGATCGGCGACCGGAGCCGCTGGCCGTCGTCGCCGACCGACCAGGTCCCAAGGAGGCGGCCGTCGGGCGCGAAGCCGTGGACGCGGCCCTGGCCGCGAAGCCAGTCGGCGACGTAGACGCGGCCGGCCGTGTCGACCGCAAGGCCGATCGGGTCAAAGAGCTGGCCATCGCCCTCGCCGTAGCCCCGGCCGAAGCTCGCGAGGACGCGGCCGTCCCGGTCCAGCTTGTGCACCTGGTGGTCCGGAGCGCCGACCACGTAAAGGTACCCCGCTCGGTCCACCGCGATCTCGCATCTAACCTCCCGATTCCTATCGATTGCGTCGAATGATGGCCGATAGACCCCACCCGGTCACAGAACTGAAAATCCCGGTGTCAGATTTCGCATCCCTTGTTGTCCGCCATTCCTGACTCGCCCGGACCCTCGAGCCCCGTGGCGACGGTACCCACACCACCTCGACGTCCAGGTTCACGGCAGGGTGCCGGTGGAGAGCCAGGGGCGTTAGCCCCAATCGGCGAATAAGCGGGACGGGAAACTGCGGGGAACATGAATCAGAGAGGCTTCCAATGCGGTCTCAAGGGAGAACACGCCAATGCACTCCCTCTCACACTGGAGGCCCCTCTGATGCGTTTGACGATAGCGACCCTGCGGCGGGTGGTCAAGGGTGATCTCACGATTCAGTTCGTCCCCCAGGCGCTCACGTCGTACGGCGGACTGGAGCTGCTCGGGCGCTATCTGCGCCAGATCGAGCTGGGGGCGCGGTTGCGTCAGGCCTTCGCGGGACTGCGCAGCGACTACGGCAGTGCGCGGATCGCGATGGTGCTGCTGGCGTTGTTCTACGTCGGGGCCCGGCGCCTCGAGCACCTGCGCTACCTGGGCGGCGATCCGCTGGTGACGCGCTTCTGCGGCTTGGCCCGATTGCCCACCCGCCGGACGGTCGCCGACTGGTTGCGGCAGTTCACGCAGGAGACGCTGGCCCCGCTCGTCGCCCTGAATCGGGATCTCGTGACCGAGGCGCTGGCGCGACTCGAGCTGCCCCGCCTGACGATCGACGTGGATGGGTCGGTCATCCGCACGGGCGCCACCGTCGGCTGGGCGTTCCGCGGCTTCAACCCGCATCACCGGAAGGACCCGAGCTACTACCCGTTGGTCGCCCATGTGGCCCAGACCGGCCACATCCTCCGGCTGAAGAACCGACCCGGCAACGTGCACGACTCCAAGCAGGCCGTGCCCTTCCTGCGCGAGATCATCGACGACCTGCGCGCCCGGTTCGGCCGGCGCGTGGCCCTGGAGTTCCGCATGGACGCGGCCTTCTTCCAGCGCGGGATTCTGCAGCTCCTGACCGCCCGGGACTGCGGCTACGCGATCAAGGTCGGCTACTGGAGCTGGCTCCCGCTCAAGGCGATCGCGGCCGCCTGCCGGCGCTGGCAGCCGGTCGCCCCCGGCGTCACCGGCCACGAGACCGAACTGGTCATCCCGCAGTGGCAGGACCTCCGGCTCCGCGTGGTCCTCTACCGGAAGCACGTGCACCACGAGACGCGCCGGAACTTCCAGCTGGATCTGTTCACCCCGGATGACGGGCACTACGAGTACTCGGCCGTGGCGACCAACCTGCCCCTGGGCCTCCCGGCGCTGTGGGCCTTCGCCTGCGGGCGCGGGGCGCAGGAGAAGACCTTCGCCGAGCTCAAGGGCGAGTTCGCCCTCGACGTGGTCCCGACGAAGCACTACGCGGCCAACAGCGCCTGGCAGCAACTGAGCATCCTCGCCCACAACCTGATCCGGAGCTTCCAGCTGGAGACCCTCGCCGAGCCGAAGCCGCGGTCCCGCAAGCGCACCTACGCGTACCTCTTCCGCAGCATGCGCACGCTCCGGTTCCTCCTCATCGCCCGGGCCGGCCGCCTGAGCCGACTCGGAGGCCGGAACGTGCTCCGCCTGACCAAGAACCCCGCGACCGAGACGCTGTATGAGCAGATCGCTCACCGCCTGGCGGCCTGATTTATTCGCCGATTGGGGTTAGCGGCTCCGGCCTCGCGCCACGGTCTCCTGGAGGAGCCACAGGGAGACTGGCATCCGCGATCGAGGCTAATCATGTAAGCGTGGCCGCCGCCGAGCGGTCACCAAGCCGACCGACGGATCGTCCCAGCAGACTACCGCGCACCCGAACCGGTGCCCGGAGCGTGTTCCAGTGCTACGCGATCGTATAAGAGGGGATGCGGCAGGCGGCGGGCACCCGGCCAAAATCAGGCGTCAAGAGCAAAGTGGCGCGGTCACGTGGCAAAGTGGTGAGCCTGGCGTGCTGAAATCCCGCGGAGTTTCGCGGCAGGAATTGTCCGTTACGAATCGACTGCTCTACCAACTGAGCTACGTCGGCCCCGGACCCGCAGGGTACCATATCCGGGGCGGCCTTTCCCTCGCCATCGCAGGCGGTTGCGGTCCATGCTCCTCGGGCCGTCCGCCAGGGTTCAGGAGTGCCCCAGAGTGCCCTGGAATGCTGGGTTGTGCGAGGGGATAGAGCAAAGTGCTCCCCGCCGCGCCGTCGTCTGTCAGTACCGCTCCTCCGCGCGGGCGGAGTCCGGGACTCTACACGAGAAGCTCGCCACGATCGAGACCGTCCTCCAGGGGCTGCGTCTGGAACTTGAACCGCCCCGGGTTTCTCGGAGGCTCCATTCCTTGAGAGGATGGGGCCATGGCGAGACCCAGCAGGTTTTCCCCGGAGGTGCGGGAGCGGGCGGTCCGGATGGTGTTCGAGCACGCCGAGGAAGCACGCCTCGCAGTGGGCGGCGATCACGTCGATCGCCGAGAAGATCGGGTGCGCGGCCGAGACGCTGCGCAACTGGGTGCGGCAGGCCGAGCGGGACGCGCGGCCGGCGGCCCGGTCTGACGACGGACGAGCGGACGCGGCTCAAGCAGCTCGAGCGCGAGAACGTCGAGCTGCGGCGGGCGAACGAGATCCTGCGGCTGGCGTCCGCGTATTTCGCGAAGGCGGAGCTCGACCGCCGAGCGAAGTGATGGTGGCGTTCATCGACGCCCACCGGGCGACGTTCGGGGTCGAGCCGATCTGCGCGGTCCTGCCGATCGCCCCGTCGGTGTACTACGAGCGCAAGGCTCGGAGCGCGCGATCCCGCAGCGCCAGCCGGCGCGAACCCGGCGGGACGCCACCCTGTGCGAGCACATTGCGCCGCGTCTGGCGGGAGCACCGCGAGGTCTACGGGGTGCGCAAGGTCTGGAAGCAGCTGCGGCGGGAGGGCATGGCCGTGGCCCGCTGCACGGTCGCGCGGCTGATGCGGCGCCTCGGGCTGGCCGGGCGCGGTGCGCGGCCGGACGTTCCGGCGGACGACCATCCCGGACACCACGGCGCCGCGGCCGCCGGACCTGGTGCACGCGCCAGTTCACGGCGTCGCGGCCGAACCAGCTGTGGGTCGCCGACCTGACGTACGTGGCGACCTGGCGGGGCTTCGTGTACGTGGCCTTCGTCATCGACGTCTTCTCGCGGCGGATCGTCGGCTGGCGGGCGTCGAGCTCGCTGCGCAGCGATCTCGCGCTCGATGCGCTGGAGCAGGCGCTCTACGCTCGCCCGATCGGCCAGTCGGACCGGCCTGGTGCATCACAGCGATCGGGGCGTCCAACCCGAGTTCAACTGGTCGTCGCAACACTGCCGGTGTGAGCCGATCGTAGCACCTCATCGAGCGCCTCGGCCGGTGTTCGCCAGCCGAGCGTCTTGCGCGGCCTGGTGTTGAGGGCGAGGGCGACGGCCGCGAGGGCGTCGGCGCTGTGCACGCTCAGGTCCGTGCCCTTCGGAAAGTACTGGCGCAGCAGCCCGTTGGTGTTCTCGTTCGTGCCGCGCTGCCATGGACTGTGCGGATCGCAGAAGTAGACCGCGACCCCGGTGTCGATCCGCAGGCGGGCGTGCTGCGTCATCTCGGCTCCCTGATCCCAGGTCAGCGACCGGCGGAGCTGCGCGGGCAGCGTGGTGATCGTGCGCGCAATGGCGTCGCGGACCGCCTCGGCGCCATGCCCGGCCAGCGCGGGCCCGTTCTTCACGCGAACGCCAGGGCCGTGGCCCGCCATGCGCGGCAGGTGGAGCAGGATCGTGAACCGCGTGGTGCGCTCCACGAGCGTGCCGATGGCGGAACTGCCCAGCCCCAGGATGAGATCCCCCTCCCAGTGCCCCGGCACCGCCCGGTCGGTCGCCTCCGCCGGCCGCTGGCTGATCATGACCTCGGGCGTGACGAAGGACTTGCCCCGTCCGCGGGTGCGCGCCCGCGGCACGCGCAGCGCCCGCCCGGTGCGCAGACACGCCGTCAGCTCGCGGCGCAGCGCGCCGCGCCCTTGCACATACAGCGCCTGGTAGATGGCCTCGTGGCTGATGCGCATGGACTCATCGTCGGGGAAGTCGCGCGGCAGGCGCCGGGCAATCTGCTCGGGGCTCCACGCCCGGGCCCACCGCCGCGGCTGCCGCCGCCCGTGCCGGCGCCCCTTCCACGGCACCACCGGCCTGCGGACCATGGCGCCGCGTGGCGCGATGACCACGCCGGCCAGCCGCTCCTGCACGTACCGCCGCAGCGTCGGCATTGACCGCAAGCTTCGCCGGCTTCGGCCGGCGCGCGGCGCGATCCGCATGCCACTGCGCCGTCGTCGCTCGGTACTCGAAGCCGCCGCCGCGCGTGGCGGCGTTGCGGCGCAACTCCCGCGAGATCGTCGACGGCGCCCGGGCCAGCCGGCGGGCGATCTCGCGCACGCCATGCCCCTGGGCGCGCCAGAGCGCGATCTGCTCCCGCTCGGTGAACGCCAGATACCGCCCCGACGGCGGCGGCGCCGACGGCCTGAGGTGTGACGCGTGCCATGCCGCCTGCCTCCCGAAACCACCGGGTCCCGACCGCCGGCGACACCCCGGCGCCGACCGCCGCGTCCTCACTCGAGCGTCCCGCCGCAATCGCCGCCCAGAACCGGCGCCGCTCCTCACGCCGCCCAACCGAGGGTCGGCCTGGCGAGCGCAGTTTGGCTCGTCCGGCCCGCTCCGAACGCCGCCTCCGTGTCGTCATCGCAACCCCTTCCGGTGCGGTGTTGCGACGACCGATTGAATTCACCCAAGATCTGTCGATTCGCTACACGGAGCGGCTGGCCGAGGCCGGAATCGAGCTGTCGGTCGGGAGCACCGGGGATTCGTACGACTGCGCTGGCCGAGACGGTGATCGGGCTGTTCAAGACGGAGGAGGCCCATCGGCGCGGGCCCTGGAAGGGCCTGGAGGACGTCGAGTTCGCGACCTCGAGTGGGTCGCATCGTACAACGGGCGCCGCCTGCTGGAACCGCTCGGCTACGTCCCGCCGGCCGAGTTCGAGCCGGCCTATCATGACCGTCAGGCGGCTCCAGCCGGCATGGCGGTTCTCACGTAACGAGCTCCCCGGAGAACCCGGGGCGGTTCACCCGATACCATTACGTCTGTACCAAGATCCTCAAGCAATCGCGGCTCGGGGGATCCTGCGCCGCTACTGCTCATCGACGATGTCGACCTTGCGCGTCCACTCCTGGCGGTCTGCAACTCTGAGGTGGTTCCAAATCACCGCGTCGGCCTCAACCTCGGCGGGGCCGGTGTGCAAACTGTTGCGCCCTAGGTCAATGACCGTGAGCGGGTACCGCTCTAAACCTGCTTCGCAGGGGCTCATGTCAAAGCCGTGAGCGGTGGCGGAGTCTTGCGTGAGCTTGACTTGAACCTGTAGCCACTGACCTTCAGGACAGTTGGCGAGAATGGTGACGGTTGCGAACCTACCACGCGTTTGCAGCTCAACGCGAGGATCGATGTTTAGAGTGAAGGAGGGAACGGCAGTCGGGACGAGGATGACACCGCTGGGGCCGATGCCAAGCTCACCCTCGCCATTCTGGCCCCAACAAAAAACTGCTCCGGTGGCCTTGATGGCGCAAGTGTGAGCCTCTCCCGCAGCGATGGCGAAGGTATTGGTAAGGCCGTTGACGGTAACAGGCAAGGGCTCAGTACTATTGTGGTTGCCGAGCTGGCCAAACAGGTTGTCACCCCAGCAGCGCGCAGTGCCGACGACAATCAGCGCGCAGGTGTAATTGTTTCCCGCAGCGATGGCCACGGCGTTGGTCAAGCCAACGACTGTATTGGGCACCAACCGTTCGTTATTGGTGCCATCGCCTAACTGGCCGCTAGGGTTGTTGCCCCAGCAACGCGCCGTACCATCGGCGAGCAGCGCGCACGTGTGATCGCTTCCCGCCACGATGGCCACGGCGTTTGTCAGGCCCGTGACGGCAGTAGGCAGTGGCCGGTCGCTATTGCGGCTGCCATTGCCGGTGGTGCCGTCGCCTAACTGGCCGGAACGGTTGCTGCCCCAGCAACGTGCCGTTCCATCGGCGATCAATGCGCACGTGTGATCGGCTCCCGCCGCGATGGCCACGGCGTTTGTCAGGCCCGTGACGGCAGTAGGCAGTAGCCGGTCGCTATTGCTGGTGCCATTGCCGGTGGTGCCGTCGCCTAACTGGCCGGAACGGTTGCTGCCCCAGCAACGTGCCGTTCCATCGGCGATCAATGCGCACGTGTGATCGGCTCCCGCCGCGATGGCCAGGGCGTTTGTCAGGCCCGTGACGGCAGTAGGCAATGGCTGGCCGGAGTTAGGGCTATTGGTGCCATCGCCGACCGAGCCGTGAGAGTTCTCGCCCCAGCAGCGCGCCGTCCCATCGGCGAGCAGCGCGCAGGTGTGAAGCGTCCCCGCCACGATGGCCACGACACTGGTCAGGTTCGTGACGGCCGTCGGAAAAGGCCGGTCATCCCGGGTGCCATCGCCGAGCTGGCCGACTGAGTTGCGACCCCAGCAGGAAGCGGAGGCTGATGCCCTTAGGGCACAGGTGTCGGCAAGGCCGTTGGTTATGGCAGTGGCGCTGATGCCGCCGCCACCGCCCGCGACCGTCTGCGCCACACTGCTGTTCGACACGGTGCCGTTGCCCAGCTGCCCCTGCGTCATTCAGGCCCCAGCACGCAACGGCGTGGTCGGCGGTCGAGCCACAGGTGTGATGGTTGCCGGCCGCGAGCGCGATGGCGCCGGTGAATCCCACGACCGGGAAGGGTTTCGCTCGGAAAGTGTTCGTCGCGTCGCCGAGCTGGCCGACCACGTTGTTGCCCCAGCAGAGCGAACTGCCATTGGCGCGCCGCGCGCACGTGTGCACGCCGCCCGCCGTGATGGCCACGGCGTTCGTGAGACTGCTCACGGGGACGGGCTGGGCCTTGCCAGCGTTGGTGCCGTCGCCCAACTGACCGGAGCAGATTGCCGCCCCAGCACCGCGCGGTGCCATCCGCTTGAATGGTGCAGGTGTGCTGGCTTCCCGCGGTGATGGCGACGGCGTTGGTGAGTGCGCTCACCGCGACCGGAGCGAACCGGTTCGTCGCGGTCGTGTCGCCGATCTGACCTTGAAAATTGGCGCCCCAACATCGCACGGAGGAGTCCACGCGGATGGCGCACGTGTGTTGCCAGCCCGCGGCGATGGCCCGTGCATCGGTGAGATTGCTGACCGGGGTCGGCGTGGTGGGGTCCCGGGTGGAGCCGATCCCGAGCTGGCCGAACCCGTTGCTCCCCCAGCAGCGCGCCGTCCCGTTGGCGAGCAGCGCGCAGGTGTGAAACTCCCCCGCCACGATGGCGACCGCGTTGGTCAGACCGGACACCCGGACGGCGCTGGGCCGGGGGGTGGTGGTCCCGTCGCCGAGCTGGCCGGCGCTGTTGCCACCCCAGCAGCGGGCGGTGCCGTCGCTGAGCAGCGCGCAGGTGTGGCGAAACCCTGCCGTCACCGCCAGGGCACTGGTCACGGATTGGACGCGCACGGGCAAGGGGGCGTCCGAGAAGGTCCCGTCGCCGAGCTGGCCGGCGCTGTTGCCACCCCAGCAGCGGACCGTCCCATCAGACAAGAGCTGACACGTGTGACTATCACCGGCAGAGAGACCCACAAGTACATTCCGTGGCCCGGTCTCCGCCGGGATGGGCACACGCGTGGCCGCGGGCGCCTCAAGACCGACGGCGGACGCCAGGGCGATCACGGCGAGCAGGGCGACACGCCACGGTCTCATCCCGGTCTCCTTCGTCGCAGTGTCGTAGGGGTGGCAGTCCTCATATCTCGGGAGCCAACGGGCTGTCAAGGCCGAGGGGCGCCCGTGTGTGCTGGGGCGCGTCAAGATCAGCCCCGGATTGGAGTTGACCCGGGCCGTCCGATCAAGGTGCCGACCATGCTCTTCCACGGCCTCCGCCGGACGAGCGCGCGGAATCTGATCCGGGCCGGGATCTCCGAGACCGTCGCCATGAAGCTGACGGGTCACCGGACGCGGAGCGTGTTCCAGCGCTACGCGATCGTGGAAGAGGGCATGCTCCAGGAGGCGGGCGCCAGGCTGACTCAGGGGGCAAAGAGCAAAGTGATACGTTCGCGTGGCAAAGTGGTGAACCTGGCGCGCTGAAATCTTGCGGGGTTCCGGGACAGGAATCTTCCGTTACGAATCGACTGCTCTACCAACTGAGCTACGTCGGCCCCGGACCCGCAGGGTACCACATCCGGGACGGCTTTTCCTCGCTCGCGCGGGTGGTTCCGAGCCATGCGCTTCGGGCCGTCCGCCATGGTTTGGTTTCCGTGTCTCCCTTCAGCACTCGGCCATGTAATAGAGCACCGGCACCGCCATGCGGGACAGGAGGGTCGAGGCCACCTCGCCCGCCATGAGCGACAGGGCCAACCCCTGAAAGATGGGGTCGAACAGGATCACCGAGGCGCCCACCACGACGGCCGCGGCCGTCAGCAGCATGGGACGGAACCGCACCGCGCCCGCATCCACCACCGCCTCCGCGAGTGGCATGCCCTGGGCCCGGCGCAGCTCGATGAAGTCCACCAGGATGATGGAGTTGCGGACGATGATGCCGGCCCCGGCGATGAACCCGATCATGGACGTGGCCGTGAAGAAGGCGCCCAGGAGCCCGTGGGCCGGGAGGATCCCCACCAGGGTCAGGGGGATCGGCGCCATGATCACCAGCGGGGTACGGAACGAGCGGAACCAGCCCACCACCAAGATGTAGATCAGCACGATGACGGCGCCGAAGGCGAGGCCGAGATCCCGGAACACCTCGTAGGTGACCTGCCACTCCCCATCCCACTTCATCGAGATCCGGTCGGTCAGGAACGGCTGGCTCGCGACGTACCGGGGCACCCCGTGCCCGTCAGGCAGACGGAGCCGGTCGACCTCTCGGTTCATCCGCAGGATGGCGTAGACGGGGCTCTCCTCTTGCCCCGCCACATCGCCCGTCACGTAGACGACCCGCTGGAGGTTCTTCCGGTAGACGAAGGGCGGTGCCGTCGTCGCCTCTACCCGAGCCAGCTCCGAGAGCGGGATCAGGCTGCCGCTCGCCCCCTTGAGCTTGAGCGCGGCCAGCGCGTCCACGCCGCTTCGCTGATCGCGCGGCAGCCGGAGAACAATGGGCACGTCTTCCTTCTCCGCGGGGATGTGGGCGAGCCCCGGGCTCGCGCCGTCGAGCGCCACGCGCAGCGTGTCGACCACCTGGCCGGTCGAAACCCCGTAGAGCGCGGCCTTCTCCTTGTCCACGACGAAGCGGTACCCCGGCTGGGGATCCTCGACGTACCAGTCCACGTCCACGACCCCGGGGGTCCGCTCGAAGATGCCGAGGATGCGCCGGGCGGCCTCCAGCTGGGCGGGGCGGTCGTCGCCGTAGACCTCGGCCACCAGGGTCTGGAGCACGGGCGGCCCCGGCGGGATCTCCGCCACCTTGATCCGCGCCCCCGCCGGCGTGCCGATCCGCTCCAGCACCGGTCGGAGCCGCCCGGCAATCGCGTGGCTCTGCTCCGCTCGCTCCCCCCGGGGCCGGAGGGTGACCTGGATGTCGGCCACGTTGGGCCCCTGGCGCATCGGCGGGAAGTAATGGCGGATCAGTCCGTTGAAGTTGTAGGGGGCGGCCGTTCCCACGTACAGCTGGAGGTCCGTGACGTCGCGATCGGCGGCCAGCGCGTCGCCCAGCGCCCGGCTGACGCGCGCCGTCTCTTCCAGCGTGGTCCCCTCCGGCATGTCCACGATCACCTGGAGCTCGCTCTTGTTGTCGAAGGGCAGCATCTTGACCCGGACGAGCTTGAGGAGCACGAGCGAGCAGGCCGCGAGCAGCAGGAGCACGACCAGGCCGAAGAACAGCCAGCGGCGCCGCCAGTCCCGCAGGAGCGGCCCCATGAGCCGGCGGTAGAGGCGGGTCGTCCAGTCCTCGGCGCCCGCCTCGTGAGCGGGCCCGTCGCTGACCGGCGGCCGGAGCAGCCGGGTGGCCGCCCAGGGCGACACGATGAAGGCGATGAGGAGGGAGAACAGCATGGCGACCGACGCGCCTACCGGAATGGGGCGCATGTACGGGCCCATGAGCCCGCCCACGAAGGCCATGGGGAGGATCGCGGCGATGACCGCGAACGTGGCCAGGATGGTGGGATTGCCCACCTCGTCCACCGCCTCCACCGCCACGGCGGCGCGCGGGCGATCGCGGTTCGCGGGCAAGTGGACGTGACGCGCAATGTTCTCCACGACCACGATGGCGTCGTCCACCAGGATGCCGATGGAGAAGATCAGCGCGAACAGCGTGACGCGGTTCAGCGTGTAGCCGTAGAGGTAGTAGAGGAAGAGCGTGAGCGCCAGCGTGACCGGGATCGCCACCAGCACGACCAGGGAGGCGCGGAGGCCCAGGAAGAGCGCGATGAGCACCGTCACCGACACCGTGGCCAGGAGCAGGTGCTTGAGCAGCTCGCTGGACTTCTCGCGGGCCGTCTCCCCGTAGTTGCGCGTCACGGTGACGTGGACGTCGGCGGGAATGAGGCTCGGCCGCACGGCCTCGACCTTGGCCAGCACGCGCTCGGCGATGACCACCGCGTTCGTGCCCTTGCGCTTGGCCACCGACAGCGTCACCGCCGGCACGGCTCGACCCGGCCCCGGGCCCCGATCGACCGCCCCGGTCCCGCCGCCCCCGCTCATCAGCACGTACTCCCGCGGCTCCTCCGGCCCGTCGTCGATGGCGGCCACGTCCCGCAGGTGGACCGGTCGGGCCCCGGAGACGCCCACCACCACCTGTCCCAGCTCGGCGGCGCTCGCGAGGAACGTGCCGGCGTCGACCAGGTACTCGCGGTTTCCCCGCGCGAAGCGCCCCACCCGGAGCTCGCGGTTGGCCTCCCCGAGCGCCGCCAGCACCGCCCCCGTCGTCACGTCCCGGCTCGCCAGACGGTCCCGGTCCAGCGTCACGCGAAGCTGGCGCCGGAGACCGCCGATCAGCCGGGTCTCCGACACGTCCAGCACCGCCTTGACCTGGTCGTCCAGCTGGGCGGCGATCCGGCGGAGCATGTACGAGTCCACCCGCTCGCTCCACAGCGTGAGCGCGAGAATCGGGACGTCATCGATCGAGCGGGGCTTGACCAGCGGCTGGGAGGCGCCCGGCGGGATCAGATCGAGATTGGCCCGGAGCTTGTCGTGGAGCTTGACCATGCTCCGCTCCTCGTCCTCGCCCACGTGGAAGCGGACGATCGCCAGGGCCGCACCCGGCTGGCTGATGGAATACACGTACTCGACCCCGGGGATCTCCCGCAGCTTCTTCTCCAGGGGGATGCTGAGACGCTCCTCGACTTCCTTGATCCCCGCCCCCGGCATCTCCACGAAGACGTCGGCGAAGGGGACCACGATCTGGGGTTCCTCCTCCCGGGGCGTGGCCAGGATGGCGAACAGGCCCAGCAGCAGCGAGGCCAGGACGATCAGCTGGGTCAGCTTGGAGTCGATGAAGGTCCGCGCGAGGCGCCCCGCGAACCCAAGCGGTCCGGTCACGGCCCCGCCACCACGCGGGCGCCATCGGTCGTCCGCTCGGCCCCCTCCACGACGATGCGCTCGCCGGCACTGAGGCCGGAGAGGATCTCCACCCGGTCGGCCTGGCGGGCCCCCACCGTCACCAGCCGGAGCCGCGCCATCCCGCGATCGTCCACCACGTAGAGACCGGTGAGCTGGCCCCGCTCCACGAGGGCCGTCGTCGGCACGAGCAGCGCCTCACGCGCCCCGGTGGGGAAGCGAGCGCGGCCGAAGAGGCCCGAGCGCAGCGCCGGGTCCGGGGGGAGATCGAGCTTCACCGTCACCGTCCGGCTCGACGGGTCGGCCGCCGCAACGATCTCGGCCACGCGGCCCTCCAGCGTTCGCCCGAGCGCGTCGAGGACGACCGGGACCGGCTGGCGCAGGCGAACGTGCCCCACGGCGGACTCGCCCACCTCGGCCTCGAGCCGGTAGACGCGGGGGTCGTCGAGCACGAGCAGGGTCTGCCCCGCGACCGCCAGGTCGCCCGGTTCCACGCGCCGCTGCACCACCACGCCGGGGGCGGGAGCGGTGAGGCGCGTGTCGTCCAGCGCGAGCTCGGCCGTCCTCAGCTCGGCCCGTGCCTGGTCGATGCGGTGGCCCATCAGCGCCTCGCGCGCTCGGAGCGAGCGGATCCGCGCCTGGGCCTGGTCGACGGCCGCCGCGCCACTCTTCCGCTTCGCCTCGACCGCTTCGTAGTCCTGCGCGCTGACGAGCCCCTCAGCCAAGAGCCGCCGATAGCGGGTCGCAGTGGCCTCGGCATACATCTGGTCGGCCTCGGCGGAGCGGAGGGTGGCCGCGGATTCCTCCAGCGTCTTCGTCACCTCGTCCAGGCCCATCTCGGCCTCGGCCAGGGCGGCGCGGGCGTGGTCGACGCGGGCCACGGACTCGCGCGCGTCGACCGTGACGAGCACCGCACCCGCCTCCACGCGGTCCCCCTCGCGGGCCCGGACCTCGCGCACGTACCCCGGCACCTTGCTGGCAATCAGCATCTGGGTCTTGGTCCGCACGGTGCCGGTGACGTCCACCGTGTTCTGAACAGGCGCCATGGCCGCCACTGCCACCCGGACGTCGCTGACCGCCGCCGGCTGTGTCCCCGGCGCCTCCGTCGCCTGCTCCCCCGTACAGGCGGAGAGCAGCCAGAGGAGCACGAGCCCCAGAGCCGCGCGGGTCCGGGTCACGCCTTGACGTCCGCCGTCTCGCTCCTGACCCCCAGCCTCTTCAGGAATTCCTCCATCAGGCACCAGCGGGTCAGCGCGGACTGGAACAGGTTGAGCCCGACGAACAGCGTGAAGAAGAGCCAGTATGGGCTGTGCACGTAGCTCAGCACGACACTGGCGGTGACGAAGCTCCCGGCAATCAGGCGGATCCAGCGCTCGAGAGACATGGCCCGCGCCTCCTCTTCGCTCCCCGTGCCGCCGCGTCGGCGCGGGGTCTGATGTGGGGCGGGGCCAGGCCGGGAGAATGGCTGGATCGGGCCGTGGTCCGCGTGCGCGTGCCGACGGCCCAAGACCTCGCGGGGAGCCCCGCCGCCCTCCAGACTCGAACGAAAGGCCGTGGGCGTTGGCCCACGGCCTGTGCACTCGCCGCGGATCGTACGGCTACCCCATGGCCTCCTTGCTCGCGATGAAGGCGCCGTGCCAGGTGTGGTACCAGACGGCGCCGCCGTACCCGTTCACCGACAGCATCCCGCTGATCTTGCCGTCCTTCCGCGTGTGCACGGTGTAGTAGCCGTAGAACTCATCGGGAGCCTCGGCGGTGGTGCCAGTCAGGTTCCGGTCGAGCCACTGCTGGGCGATGGCCTTCGCCTGGTCCGCCGAGACGGTCATGGGTCCCGTGGGCGGCTGATAGCCCATCATGCGACCCATGTGCGTCATCATCCCGTACTTCGTGTTCCACATCATGTTCGGGCCGTGCTCGGGATAGACGGCGCCCGTCATCCGGTCCACGAGCAGCTCGAACGCGCCACGCCCGGTGCTCTTCTCCTTCACGAGCGCGTAGACGTTGTACTCAAACGCCATCACCTCGTCGAGCGCGAGGTCCTTGTTCCCGACCCGTTCCAGATACGCCTGCGCCCGCTGCTCGGCCTGCTCGAGGGTCAGCGCCTCACCGGCCGGCTGCCCCTGGTACCAGCCGCCCATCATGCCGGGGCCCATCATGCCGGGGCCCATGTGGCCCCAACCCATCCCGGGGCCCATCATGCCGGGACCCATGTGGCCCGAGCCCATCCCGGGCCCCATCGGCCCCCAGCCCATCTGCGCCACCGCCACGCCGGCGAGGAAGACGACAATCACCATCGCGACCGCCACGGTCCACGCTCTCTTCATCGACGTACCCTCCTTCGTGTAGATCCCACCACACGGTCAACCGTGCACGGCTGATGCCACTCGAGAAGCCTTAGGTTTCGAGTTCTTGCGGACGCCGGCCCCCAAGGGGCCGCCGGGAGGTCGCGCCACACGTGTGGCAGACGTGCCCCAGCCCGCGACAGGGCGAGCGGGTGTATTCGGGCGGGCTTCTTCAGGATGGTCGGGATGGATGCGAAGGGGCGGCGGGATCTCCGAGACCGTCGCCACGAAGCTGACGGGCCACCGGACGCGCAGCGTGTTCCAGTCGCTACGCGATCGTCACAGAGGGGATGCTCCAGAAGGCCGGCGCCCGGCTGACTCAGGAGGCTAGGAGCAGAGTGGCGGCCCCGCGTGGCAAGGTGGGAAGACACCAGCCTGGGGAGCGCGTACTGGGGCGGCGAGGCGACGGGGCCGCGCGCCCTGTCAGATTGGCCCGGGCCGCGCGAGGAGACTGCTATGGGCGCCTACCATCATCTGATCAAGACGCTGAGCATGGCCATCATGACATTGTGGATCGGCGGATGCGCAACAATGACCCCTGAGCGCTGCGGGGCGCGAACGACATCGTCGGTGCCAGTATCCGCTCGCTGCTCGTTTGAGTTTTGATCGCGGCTTGATCAGTTGAAATCGATTCTGTCGGGAGACCGCTATCGAGAACGTGCGTCAGGACAGGTGTGCGGAGGCGCGACCCGGGCGCAGCGGCTCGCATTGGCCCCCGTCCCTGTTGCCGCAGCGGCAGGAGCGCGGCGCGGCAAGAGCTGACCGCGGGGTCGTCCAGGGCGGTGAGGCCGATGACTCGGACACCCAGTGACTTGCCGGGGCGCGGGCCTAGCCCCATAGTGAACGGGTGACGCGCGTCGCGGTCCTCGACGACTACCAGGGAGTGGCGCTCCGGCTGGCCGACTGGGCGAGCCTCCCGGCCGACGTCGTGGTGTTCCGGGACCACGTGTCGGACGAGGCCAGCGTGGCGGCTCGGCTCGCCGATTTCGACGTGGTGGTGGCGATGCGGGAGCGTACCCCCTTTCCCAGGAGCCTCATCGCGCGACTGCCGCGCCTGCGCCTCCTGGTGACCACCGGGATGCGCAACGCGTCGATCGACCTGCGCGCGGCCACCGAGCGCGGCGTCCTCGTCTCCGGCACGGGAGGCCTCCCCTCCCCGACGGCCGAGCTGACCTGGGCGCTCATCCTCGCGCTGGTCCGCCACGTGCCCCACGAGGATCGGGCGACCCGGGACGGCCGCTGGCAGGAGACCCTGGGGACGACGCTCAGCGGCAAGACCCTGGGCGTGCTCGGACTGGGACAGCTCGGCTCGCGCGTGGCGCGTGTCGGGCGGGCGTTCGAGATGGAGGTGCTCGCCTGGAGTCAGAATCTCACCGCCGAGCGCGCCGCGGCGGCCGGCGCGACCCTGGCCGGGAGCAAGGACGAGCTCCTCGCCCGCGCCGACGTCGTCACGATCCACCTGGTGCTGGGCGAGCGCACCCGGGGGCTCCTCGGCGCCCGCGAGCTCGCCCTCATGCGACCGAGCGCGTACCTGGTCAACACCTCGCGCGGGCCGATCGTGGACGAGCGGGCGCTGATCGCAGCCCTGCGGGCCGGGGCGATCGCGGGCGCGGGACTCGACGTCTACGACGAGGAGCCGCTCCCGCCGGATCACGCGCTCCGCCGGCTGCCGAACACCGTGATCACCCCGCACCTGGGCTACGTGACCGAGGAGACCTACCGCATCTTCTACTCGCAGGCGCTCGAGGACATCCGCGCGTTTCTCGCCGGCTCGCCCGTCCGCGTCCTGAGCCCGTAGTCGGGGCTCGTGGCGCCAGGTCTCCGCATGCCGTGGCTGTCGGGGAATAGCTGCGCGGTGGCGCCGGTGGAGTCCGCTAGAATCTCCCGCCGTCCTCGGAGGTAATCGATCCATCGACCGACTGGACCTCCAGCTGGCTCAATGGTTGCGCGGGGGCCGGGTGACAGCGTCGCGTCGCGCTCGCCTCACCCCCGCGGAGTCGGGCCCGGGAGGTCTGCGTCGCCGGGCTCCCCTGCCCGGCTGCGCCTGGGTTGCGTCACGCCGCGTTCTGCCGTGTTCTGCAATCCTGCGCGCGGCATCTGGCTGACACTTCTGTCTCGCGTTACCATCCGCTAGAATCTCTCAGAGTTGGAGATCGACATGGAGGTCCGATGACGAAACGGTTGCTGTTCGTCGGCGCGGGCGCGATCGGGAGCTATCTGGGCGGCCACCTGGCGCGAGCCGGTCACGACGTCACCCTCATCGACCCCTGGGCCGAGCAGGTGGAGACCATCCGCCGGGACGGCCTGGCCGTCGAGGGTCCCCACGAGCCGTTCGTCGCCCGCCCGACCGCCGTGCACCTCCACGAGGCGGCGCGCCTGCCGCGCGACTTCGAGATCGTCTTCGTCGCGATGAAGGCCTACGACACGGCCTGGGCGACCCAGCTCGCCCTGCGCCACGCGGCGCCGGCCGGCGCCGTCGTGTCGGCGCAGAACTGCTGGCCCGATCCGATCGTGGCCAGCATCGCCGGGGCGACCCGGTCGGTCGGGCCTGGTCATGTCGAAGATCGGCGTCGCGCTCTGGACGCCGGGGCACGTCGAGCGCGGGATGGAGAAGGGGCAGGGCGCGGGACACGACGTGTTCCGGGCCGGCGAGCACGACGGCCGGATCACGCCGCGCGTGCAGGAGCTCGCCCAGATGCTCTCGGTGATCGACGGGGCCCGGGCCACGGACAACCTCTGGGGCGAGCGCTGGGCCAAGCTCTCCCAGAACGCCATGAGCAACCCGCTCCAGGCCCTGTCCGGGCTCGGCTCGCTCGAGGTCGCCTCCAGCGAGGTCGGGCGGACGCTGATGATCCGCCTCGCGGCGGAATCCGCGCGCGTCGGGCTCGCGCTCGGGCACCGGGTCCCCGCGTTCGGCGGGGCGCCCGCCGAACGGTGGGCGGATGCCGATCGACGCGAGACGTGGGAGGCGCTCGACCGGATGCTCACACCGGCCGCCGCCACCGCCCGCAGCTGGCGCGCCTCGATGGCCCAGGACGTCGCCAAGGGCCGGCTGACGGAGATCGGCGAGATGAACGGCTACGTGATGGCACAGGGCCGGCAGACCGGCATTCCCACGCCGGTCTCGGCCGCGATCGTGGCGGCCGTGCGCGAGGTGGAAGCCGGCGGCCGCCAGCAGTCGCCGCAGAACCTGGAGCTGGTGCTCCGGCGGGCGGGCTCATGACGCGCGCGGATCGATACGGAGCGATCCGCGCATTGACGGTCGATGGAGACCGCATGAGGTGGCGCGGTCGACACGCCTCTGACAGGTCGTCGACTGACCGAGCCCGCCGCCGGGCGGCTCCGGGCCGGGATGACTCGCCCCGGTCTCGGCCCGTCGCGGCGCCACGACCGTGCGTCACGCGGCGGGCTCTCAGATGTGGGTCAGGACCTTGTCGAGGAACGTCCGGGTCCGGGCTCTCGCGCGGCGAGCCGAAGACGGCGGCCGGAGGCCCTTCCTCGACGATGACCCCCTGGTCCATGAAGATGACGCGATCCGCGACCTTGTTGGCGAAACCCATCTCGTGGGTGACGACCACCATCGTCATCCCGTCGGTGGCGAGCTGCTTCATGACCGCTCAGCACCTCGTGAATCAGCTCGGGGTCCAGGGCCGAGGTGACTTCGTCGAACAGCATGATCGCGGCTCGAGGGCGAGGGCGCGCGCGATCGACGCGCGCTGCTTCTGCCCTCCCGAGAGCTTGTCCGGATAGGCGTCAGGTCTTCTCGTCGAGACCCGACCTTGAAAGGAGGGCACGGGCCGCGCGCGTGCGGCCTCGGTCCGCGGAGTCCGAGCACTCGCATCGGCGCCAGGGCGACGTTCTGGACGCACGGTGAGGTGCGGGAAGCAGATTGAACTGCTGAAAGACCATCCCCATCGACCGCTGGATCGCGGCGGAACTCCGCGGTGCGGCGGAGAGGACCTCGGTCGTCCGTCCGCGCGCCGGATGAACGGGTGGCCGTCGACGTGCGACTTCGCCCGACGTCGGGCGTCTCGAGCCCGATGAGACACCGGAGAAGGGTGCTCTTCCCGGAGCCGCTCGGGCCGATGACGACGACCGCCTGCCCTGGCCGATCTCGAGGCTCACGTCCCGTAGCACGTCGAGCGACCCGAACCGCTTGTTCAACCGCCGTACGCTGATCACGCTGTGGTCAGTGCCGGCGTGCGGCGCGAGCCTCAGCTCGAGGACTGCGCGTGGCGACGGTGCAGGGGAAAGGCGATCACGAAGTAGATCAGGGCGGCGACGGTCAGGATCTCGAGGGGCCGGTAGGTCTGGGTCGGCTAGGACCCGTGCCTGGTACATGAGATCAGCGACGCCGAGGGTCGAGACGAGCGCGGTGTCCTTGAACAGGCTGATGCTCTGGGACAGGGCCACCGGGATGATGATGCGAAACGCCTGCGGCAGGACCACGAACCGCATCTTGTCGACGTAGCGCAAGCCCGAGGATGTCCGCGGCCTCGATCTGGTCGCGGGGGATGGCCTGGATGCCCGCCCGAATGGCCTCGCCGTAGAACGCACCGACGTTGAGCGTGAAGGCCACGACGATCGACGCGAAGGTCGGGAGCTCGAGGCCGAGCACGATCGGCAGGCAGTAGTAGATCCAGACGAGCTGGATCAGCGCCGGCGTGCCCCGGAAGAACTCGATGTAGAGCGCGACCGGCTTGTTGACGAGCGCGCTCCGCGCGAGCCGCCCGGCCGCGACGAGGATGCCGAGGAAGAAACCGAGGACGATGACGACGACGGTGACCGCGATGGTCATCCGGAGCCCCAGGAAGAGGGCCGGGAGGGCGCGAGGAACGACGTACCACGCCCAGTCGTAGGTCACGGAAGTCGATTCTGCGGGGCCCGCTGCTCCGGCGCCGACGGTCAGGCGAGCGGCGGGCGGCCGAGCGCCCGGACGTGACGTTCGAGCCGCGTCCGGACTCCGGCGCCGCCAGGAGAAGCCCTACTTCACGTAATTGCTGCGGATCGGGTAGGCCGTACTTCTCCTGGGCCGCCTGGAGCTTGGCGGTGTTCACGAAGTCCTCGACCATGATGTCGAGGGCCTGGATGTCGTCGTACGGGTAGCCCTCGCGGATCGCGTACGCGATTCCCTCGACCTCGATGGCGGTCGGGGATGATGAGACGGAACGTCTTGTTCTCCTTGGCGAACTTGGCGTTGCCCGAGATATCGTCGAAGAAGGCCGGGGCCCGACCGGACTGTACGGCGATGCGGCTTCGTTCTGGTCGGCGAGACGCAGGAGCTCCAGTTCCGCTTCGACGATCCGGGACAGGGACTTGTCTTCGGCAGTGCCGAGGACGACCGCGATCTTCGTGCCCTTTTGTCCAGCTCCTCGAACGTCCGGGCTTTGACCTTGGCACGGTTCACCGCGAACGTCGCCGATGTCGTTCATGTACGGCGTCGAGAAGGTCACCGCGAGCGCGCGGGCGGGCCGTCGGTTCATGGCCGCGGCCACGTCGTACTTGTTGGCCTGGAGCCCGGCGATCATGGCCTCCCAGCTCGTGTCCACGGCTACGTGCTTGACGCCGAGCTCCTTCGCCCATTCCTCCATGAGCTCGACGGCGATTCCCTTCCACTGGCCGGTGGCGGCGTCCTTGAACGGGTGTGGGTCGGCGACCGCGTAGCCGACGCGGAGCTCACCGCGTTGCTGGATCTCCTTGATGAGGGACTTGTCTTGCGCCAGTGCCGGCGAGACAGTGGCCACCATCGCCAGGACGGTCAGTACCGTGAAGAGCGCGAACGATCCACGGCCACCACGGGTCCTCATGACAATCCTCCTCGGTCCACGGAGCGGGTTCTCGGGACGCATCGCCGTGACGGCCCACGACACCAGGCCGTCCGCGGCGCATGTTAGACGACCCGTGCGGGACAGCGCAATAGGCCTGCGGGCAGCGGCCCCTGGCGACGGCCGCGGACGTCGAGTATCTTCGAATCGGCACGGGAGCCAAACACGAAGCGCAATGCTGGCGAATCCACCCAGCGGAGGACGTGCATGAGCGGACGCAGCGTCGTGGTGATCGGCGGCGGAGTGATCGGCGTCAGCTCCGCCTACTACCTCGCCCGGGACGGGTGGGAGGTCACGCTCCTCGAGAAGGGCGAGATCTGCGCCGGCAGCTCGTACGGGAACGCCGGGCTGATCGTCCCGAGCCACCTCGTGCCCCTCGCGGCCCCGGGCGTGTGGTGGCAGGGCGTCAAGTGGATGCTGAACTCCGAGAGCCCCTTCTACATCAAGCCGCGGGCGAGCCTCGAGCTCGCCCGGTGGCTCTGGCGCTTCCGGGCGGCGTGCACGCCGGGCCGCGTGCGGCGGGCGATGCCGCTCCTCCGGCGGCTGAGCGTGGAGAGCCTCGAGCTCTACCGCGAGTTCGCCGAGAAGGAGCTCGACTTCGGCTTCCGCCAGGCAGGCTCGATGACCGTGTTCTCCACGCCCGAGGGTCTGGCCCACGGCCGCGAGGAGGCCAAGCTGCTCCGCGAGGGCGGCGCGACGGTCGAGGTCCTGGACGGCGCGGAGGCGCGGTCGGTCGAGCCGGCCCTGGGAGCCGGCGTCGTCGGCGCGCTCTACGGCCGGGAGGACGCCCTGCTCGTGCCCGACCGCTTCGTCAAGGGGCTCGCGAAGCTCGCGGAATCCGTCGGCGTGCGCGTGCGGACCGGCACCGAGGCGATCGGCTTCCGGACGAGCGGCAGCCGCGTCACGGAGGTCGAGACGACGCGCGGGACGTTCTCCGCCGGCACCGTCGTCCTGGCGGCGGGCGCCTGGTCACCGGACGTGGGCCGCGCCCTCGGGCTCCGCGTGCCGATCCAGCCCGCCAAGGGCTACAGCCTCACCTATCGGCGCCCGGCGCGGGCCCCGTAGATTCCCCTCCTGCCCGCCGAGGGCCGCTTCTCGGTCACGCCGATGGGCGAGTTCCTCCGGTTCGGCGGCACGCTCGAGCTCGCCGGCATGGACCTCTCGATCAACCGCCGCCGCGTGGAGGCCCTCCGCCGCAAGGCGCTCGCCTGCATCGAGGGCGGTGAGAGCCTGGAGCTCCTGGAGATCTGGCGCGGCCTCCGCCCGTGCACGCCCGACGGGCTGCCGCTCGTCGGACGCCCGCGGCGGTTCGACAATCTCGTCGTGGCGGCCGGTCACGCGATGGTCGGCATGTCGATGGGCCCGGCGACCGGCAAGCTCGTCGCCCAGCTCGCGGCGGGCGCGACCCCGCCGGCCGACGTGCGCCTGCTCGATCCCGATCGCTTCGGGTAGTCCGGCGCCGTCCCGACGCCGGGCCGCGACCGGCGCGCGGGACGGCGGCGCCCGGAGGGCCGGTTGGCCGGCGGCGCGCGTGCTACCGACGGACTGGAACCTCGTCTTCGTGAACTCCCCGCGCCTCCGCTTCCTGCCCTGGGTGGCGGGCAACGTGCGGCGCGACCGGCTCCCGCTCGAGGCGCGCTGGGAGGGTGTCCTCGCGCCGGCGCAGTCCGCCGTGGCCGAGATCGTCTACGTCGGCCAGGCGACGATGAGCCTGGGCGCCGTCCCGATCCTCGAGCTGCCGCCCCACTATGGCCAGCCGGCCACGGCGACCGTCGAGATCCCGGCCGGTCGTCATGAGATGGCGCTCGCCTACCGGTTCGACGACGGCTCCCGCGTGGGCAGTGGCGCGCCCCCGGGCCCGTACGCGACGCTCCGGATCCGAGTGCCCGGCCCCGCAGGACCGACGGCCCTGGTGGCCGCCCGGCCGTCGCGCCTCGAGCGCGCGGGGACTCGCCTCGTGGACGCCGCCGTGCTCCTCCTGGCCGGCCCGACGCTTCTCCTCTATGCGCGGCTCCTCGCGCGCGACTGGTGGATGCTCGCGCTGGTCGCCGTGGGCGGCCCGCTCGCCTACGCGTTTCGCGTGACGCTGCCGGGGCTGCCCCGGGGGCCCGGGTTCCTCCTCCTCGTCGGCTGCCTGTTCGCCTTCCTGCTCGCCCGCCCCCGACCTCGCCGTTTGCTGGCCGTCTACCTCTCCACCGGATACCTGGCCCTGTTCACCGCCTTCCGCAGCTTCGGCCACCTCGATACCGTGGTCTATCGGCCGCCCAACGACGACTGGTTCACGTACGAAGCGCTCGCCTACTCCATCCTGGAGACGTGGTCGCCGGCGGGAGGCGAGCGCGTCTTCTTCTACCAGCCGCTCTTCCGCTACGTGCGGTTCGTCGGCCACCTGCTCTTCGGCGACGGCGAGCTGCTCCTCCTGGCCGCGTCGCTGGCCGCCCTGAACTGGGCGCTCTTCTGGCTGGCCGCCCGGCTCTGGCGAGGGCCGCGACCGACACGAGCGGGCATTGCGCTCTTCGTCGGCGCGGGCCTTCTCCTCCTACGGGGGCCGCTGGGTCCTCGTCGTCTCCAGCGCGGAGCTCCCGGCGAACCTGGTCTTTCCTCCGTCGCGCTGGCTCGCCGTCGCGCACGACGCGGAGGCGCGCGACGCGGCGTGGACTCACCTCCGATACCTTCTGTACCTGACGAGCTCCGGTGAGGCCCTCCTCCAGCCTGTCATGCACGGCCTCCAGGCTGCGTGGATCCTGGCCGCCCTTCTGGTCGCCCGGCGGTGGCGGGGGTCACGGGTGTCCGCCGCGCTCCTGCTGCTGGTTCCCGCGTTCTATCTCGGTGTACATCTCGTCTACACGGCCACCATCTACTATCCCCGGCATCTCATCAGCGCCTACCTCGCGATGGGCGTCGTGGCGCTCTACGCGGCGAGGTCGATCAGGAGCTCCGCGGACGCCCCGCCGGCCAGCCTGCCGCGATCCGGGCGGTGGAGGCAGCGGAGCCTCCCGGAGTGATCGGGTAGCCCGCTGCGGCTCGCGCCGCGCGCGGGCGCTCGCCTAGAACCGCAGGCGGACACGGTAGGTCACCTTCGCCGCGCCCTCCTGCGGCACCGGGACCTGGTAGCGGAGCGTGTGCGCCTCGAGCTTCTCGTGGGGCTGGGTCTCGCGGAGGACCTCCCAGTCGCCCGGGATCGGCTCGATCACGCTCACGACCACGTCCTCCTTCTTGTGGTTGCGCAGGCTGATCTCCCACTCGACCTCGTAGGTCGATCCGCCGATCTTCCTCCAGTCGCGCTGGGTCCGCTCGCCCACGACGTCGAACGCCTCGCCCATCTTGATCCGGACGCGCTCGTCCTTCGGGGTGTGGTCGATCCAGTCCTCGCCCACGAGCTGCTGGCTGCCGGACTTGTCCGCCTTGTAGACGCGGATCTTGCCCTTCGGCAGCGGCACCCCGAGGTTGTTCGCCTTGGCGTTGGTGAGCTCGACGAACACGCTCACCTTCTGGTTGCTCATGGGCGTGCCGTACTGCGAGCGGTAGTAGTCGCGCGCGCCGAAGAAGGCGAGCTCCTTCCGGACCGGCACGCCGGCCGCGGTCATGAGCGTGAGCTGCTTGGTCTGCTTGTCCTTGATCGTGGTCCGGCCGTCGAGCGTGTAGAGGTGGTACTCGAAGAATCCCTCGGAGACGAAGTCGCGGGAGGCCGGCGCCGCCGCCCCGGACTTCGCCGCCATCTCCATCGCCTGCCGGGTGCGGTCATCGCGCGCGCGGTTCAGGTCGCCGGCCACCAGCTTGAGCGCCGCGTCCTTGTACGTCGCCCCGCTCTTGTTGTCGACCGTCACCCACCCGGTCAGGTCGGCGCGGTCGTCGGCGGCGTTGAGGATCACCACGTAGTCGGCCTTCCAGGTGATGCCGCCGGTGAGGTACGACGCCTCGACCCGCTGGGGCGCGGTCGCGGCGTTCCGGAGCAGCCACACGAGCGTCGGCTTCGAGACCAGGTTCTCGGGCAGCGACGGGAACACGAGCTGGCCGTGGTGGCCCATGTGGATCTCGCCGTTGATGTCGAAGACCGGGCCCGTCGGTCGACAGGAGCGTCGCCTCGAGGTAGGAGCCGTTGCCCTGGTAGAGGCGGACCTTGCGCCCGACGTACTTCTCGAGGAGCTTCTGGGCCGACAGGAGATCGTACTCGTAGTTCTGCTCGAGGATGCGCAGCCCGGCGGGATCCGTCAGCGACTTGAGATGCACGGACGTCGGGTCGATCTGCGCGGCGACGTCGGCGAACTGGACCTCGCTCGTGCCCGCGGGCAGCCGCGCCTCCCGCGTGTCCTTCACCAGCCCGAGGTTGCCGTTGTAGATCGTGACCATCAAGTCGCGCTGGCTCTCGCGGGTGATGGCGAGCGGGGGCGCGGCCGCGGCCGGGCCTCCCGGGGACAGGACGGCGAGCGTGAGCAGCATCAGGGCGATGGAACGGCGCATGGGTGGCTCCTCCTGGGTCTCGTCGAATCTGACAGCTCGGTCCGTTGGACCGGCCGCCGGCGAGAAAGTTCCCTGGAGGAAGTGCCGAGGGAACGCGGTCAGGGCTCGACGGTGACGGCGACCTCGACGCGGACCTGAGGCGGGAGCGTCTTGATCTCGTGCTCGGTGGTCCACCGGCCGATCTTCCCGAGCCCCTCGATCAGCTCGTGGTAGCGCGCGACGGGGACGACGACGTCGATGAGGACCAGACCCTGGTTGCCCTCGAGCCGTCGCGCCACGCGCGTGGCCCCGAGACGGCCGAGGAGCGCGTCGAGGGCAGCCTCGGCCGGGTCGCGGGCGGGCACCGTCAGGCGCCCGCTCGCGTCCGACGCGCGCATGAGGCGCGCCGCGCTCCGGGACTTCGCGGTCGAGAGCGTGTCGCTGGCCGCGCTCTCGTGCGCCGGCGGCGCCGTCGCCGCAGACCCCACTCCGCCCACGCGTCCACGCGCCTCGGGCGGCGACGCAGGGGCCGCCGCCGGAGGGACGGGCCTGGCTGGCGGGGGCACCGGCGCGACGCGCGTCCCGGCCGCGTCGCGTGACGCCGGCGGCTCCGCCGATTGCGCGAACGTCTCGACCTTGCCGGACGGCGGCGCCGTTCCGGAGGCATCGGGTCGCCGCTCGGCGAGCGCCTCCTTCTTCGCCTCAGGCTTCACCTCGGCCGTCAGCTCCGACGCCGGCGCGGGCTTCGCGCCAGTCTTCGCGGCCGGCGACCTCCAGGGCGTTCTCTCTCTGCGGGGCGGGCGCGGGCGCGATCGGGGTTGCCGGCGCCGCCACGGCGGGGGGAGCCTCCTGAGCGATCTTGTCGCGCGCCGCCTCTTGCTCGGCCGGCGCGCGCTTCGCCTGAGAGCCTACGTCCTTGGACCGCGACGCGTCCCCGGCCGCTCCCGCGGCAGCGGGCGCGGCCGGCTGGGCTGGGGCCACGGGAGGCGCGGGCGGCGGCACCGGGCTCTCCTGGCGGGCGACCTGCTGCACCTCTGGCGCGCGCTGGTACACGTAGAGCGCCGAGACGCCGACCAGGAGCACCGCCGCCGCCTCGAGCGGCAGCTTCACCCGGAGCGGCCGGAACAGCGCGTCGCGGAGCCGCCTCGGCCACGGCGGGCGGTAGGCCTCTCCCATCACCCGGTCGACGAACCCGGCCGGCGCGTGAACCGGCGGGAGCCGGCCCAGGAGCGCCACCGTCCCGCGGAGGTGCTCCAGCTCCCGGCGGCACTCGGCGCACGCGGCCAGATGCGCCTCCAGCGCCTGATGCTCGGGAACCGAGAGCGCGTCGTCCAGGAGCGCGGACAGCTGCGGGCGGGCGTCGTGGCACGTCACGGGAAGAACCGCTCCAGCTTTTCCTTGAGGTCGAGCCGCGCGCGGTGGAGCCGGGAGCGCACGGTCCCCACCGGGAGCTCGAGCACCTCGGCGATCTCCTCGTAGGCGAGCCCCTCGACGTCCCGCAGCACGACGACGATGCGTCGCTCCTCGGGAAGCTCGCCGATCGCGCGGTGGAGCGCCTCCTCCAGCTCGCCCCGCTCGAGCGCCAGGTCCGGACCCGGGCGGGCATCGGCCAGCCGCGCCAGCGTCTCCTCGCCGTCGCGGGCGAGCCGGCGCTCGCTTCCGGCCAGCCGGTTGAGACAGAGGCGCGAGACGATCGCGTAGAGCCAGGTGGACAGCCGCGCGTCGCCCCGGAACTCGGCGAGCCCGCGGTGCGCCCGGAGGAACGCCTCCTGGGCGACATCCTGCGCTTCGGCGGCGTTCCCGAGCATGCGGAGAGCGAGCCCGTAGACCCGGTGCTGCTGGGTGCGCACGAGCTCCTCGAACGCCCGGCGGTCGCCCGCCCGGAGCCGGCTCACGAACTCCGCGGAATCGCCTGCCGCCGGCTCAGCCACGGGTGCCGCTACCCACGGCCCGAGCCTAGCGCAGACGGCGACGCCCGAACAAGCTGACACGCGTCTCCCTCCGCTTCCTTGGACCGGCCTGGCCGTCATCCAGTTCCCGCTCCACAAACATCCATCAAGACAGAGAAATCCTTGATCCATGTGTCCCCGGCGCCGCCAGAACCTCGTCCCGGGGCGTGCCCCGAGGCCAAGCCGCCGATTGCCTGGCCCGAGCGGGCTCGACTATGCTGCCCCGGGACCGCCTGATGCCCAGTTGGGACGGAGACCATGGCGTCGCGTGACCAGAAGCCCGTCACCCTCACGGTAAACGGCGAGCGATGGTCGCTCCGCTCGACGCTGGCCGACTGCGGGCCGGACAGCCGCGTCTACACCGTTCGCGTCAGCGACGAGGGCGGCACGGTCATCTCGTTCGGTGACGGTGTCCACGGCAAGTCCCTGCCGCACGGCGGCCGGCTCTCGCTGACGATCGCGCCCGAGACCCCTCTGCCCGTCTCGCTGGAGCGCACCGCAGGCGAGCCCACGCCCGACCAGGCCCTCTGGACCGTCATCCGCAAGCGCACCGACGCGACGGAGCTCGAGTTCTACGCGCCCTGCGAGGAGTCTCATCGAGGAGCCCAGCCGGGTGAGGAGCCCTCGCGCGCCACGGCCCGTTGGCGTCTGGCGGCACTGATCCTTGCCGCACTCCTGCTTGCGCTGACGCTCTGGCGCTAGCCACCAGGTCACGCCCCGGGGATGGCGCGCGCGGACCAAGAGACCCCCCGGCGGGCGGAGGACCAGCATGGACACCCTGGGGTTCTTTCTTCTGCAGCACGGTCACCTGCACTCGTTCGAGGACGGTGGTGCCGCATCGTTCGCCGATCGGGTCTTCGGTGGTGTGACCGACGAGCAGATGCGGGTCCGTCCAGATGACCGCCTCAACTCGCTGGTCTGGCTCTTGTGGCACATGGCGCGGACCGAGGACGCCGCCGTCAATCTCGTCGTCGCGCACGGCCGGCAGGTCCTGGACGACGACTGGACCCGGCGCATGAACGTGCCTTCGCGCACCATCGGCACCGGGATGACCGACGGCGAGGTCGCCGACCTGACCAGACGCGCCGACGTCGACGCCGTGCGAGCCTACCGGTCCGCCGTGGGACGGCAGACCCGGGATGTCGTCTCCGGGCTCCGGCCAGACTCCTGGGACGACATCGTGGGGCTGGTGGACACAGCCCGCGCCGCCGCGGCTGGCGCCTTCGCGCCCAACACCGCCTGGGTGGAAGGCGTGGGATACAAGCCATGGCAGGGTCATACGCGGGCCGCCCAGCTCGCCGGCTCCGCCATCCGGCACAACGCGGTGCATCTGGGTGAAGCCATCACGGTACGAAGCCTGGCAGGATTCCCCCTTGGACTCTGAAGGACCGCGGTCGACGCCCGGCTCGCCGGGTAGAACGAAGCGGCGTCGCAGGCCGCGTGATCCGGAGGCGCGCCGAGAGAGTTCTGCGCGCCCGCGATGTGTCACGCGAGCGCGCGCCGAGCGCAGCAGCTCCGCGAATGAAGGCGCGTCGCGGCGCTACGTCCCCAGGATCCCGAGGCGCGCGAGGATGTCGCCGAGCTCCTGCCGCGTGACGTCGTCGAGGGTCGGCCCGGGCTGGCGCACCGTGCTGGTCGCGATGGCGCCGCGAAGGCGGAGGACCTCCTTCCGGAGCGCGAGGCCGATCCCCTGCTGGCCCTCGTAGCGGATGTAGGACGCGTGGCGGTCGAAGATCGCCGCCGCGCCGGCGCGGTCGCCCCGCGCGAACGCCGCGTAGATCCGCACGAGAAGGTCGGGGACCGCCACCCCGGTCATGATCCCGACCGCGCCGCGGCAGAGCTCCTCGTAGAAGTACATCGCGTTCATGCCGCCGAAGATCCGCACGCCGTCGCCGCCCGCGAGCCGCCGCATGGCGGTGATCTTCGTGGGCGTCGGCGGCTCCTCGAGCTTCACGTAGCGGCACGCGGGAACCTCGGCCGCGATGCGGACGAGCAGCTCGGGTGACATGAGAACGCCCGTGGTGACCGGCTCGTCCTGGACGACGACGGGGATCCCGATCGCGCCCGCCACGGCCCGGTAGTGCGCGAGGATCGCGGCGTCGCCGCGAAGCCCGATGGGCGGCGCCACCATGACGGCCGCGGCGCCCGCGGCCTCCGCCGCCTGGGAGAGCTCGATCACCACGGCCGTTCCCCCGTGCGAGGTCCCCACCACGATCGGAAAGCGGCCCGCGGCGCACTTCACGAACACCTCGGCCACGCGGCGGCGCTCGCCCTCGGAGAGCTTGTGCGCCTCCCCCATGATTCCCAGCACGTTCAATCCGTGGACGCCGCAGCGCGCCTCGAACTCGACCAGCGTCGCGATGCTGGCCTCGTCCACCTGGCCCGCGGCGTCGAACGGCGTGGCGGTGATGGGAATGACGCCCCTGAGATCCGTGGTCATGTCGCGCTCCTTCACTCGAGTGGCGACCGCGCTATAATCCGCCCCGACGGCCGCGCCGGCACGCGCGGTCCCCCGGCCACCTGGCACCGCCCCGGAGGAGACGGCCATGACGCTGCCCGCCGCCCTCGACGCCCTCGCCCGCGAGCTCGACGCCGTGCGCGCGGAGGTCCACCGCGAGGCGGACGGCCTCTCGCAGGCCCAGGCGGACTGGCGCCCGACCGCCGACGACTGGTCGGTGGGCGAGATCCTCCACCACCTCACGCTCGCCGAGATCAACACCGGCAAGCTCACCTCGAAGCTCCTCAAGGAGACGGGCAGCGCGGTCGCGCCCTACCCGCCCGACCTCACCGGGTTCGCCCCCCTGCCCCCCTGGCCGCCGGGCCCCCGCGAGGCGCCGCCCGTCGTTCGCCCCGAGAAGGGCCACCCGATCGGGCAGCTCCTCCACGACATGCGGGCCGCCCGCGAGCGGAGCCGTCAGTCGCTCGAGCGGCTGGCGACCGTCGACCCTCGCACGTTCACGTGGCGCCACTTCACGCTCGGCGAGATGGACCTCGGCCAGTGGTGGATGCTCCAGGCCCATCACGATCGCGACCATCTCCAGCAGATCCGGCGGATCAAGAAGACGCCGGGGTTCCCGCGGGCGTGACGGCCGGCTCGTAGGTCACCAGCCGGATCGGGGTCGGCCGCCCGCCGTTGCACGGATTGTAGATCTGCGGGCAGTTGGACACGGCGGCCAGCACGTCCATCTCCGCCCGGAGGTCCACGTGGTCGCCCGGCTTCGACCATCCGTCGACGATCGCCATCGCGCCGTCGCCCGCGACCGGGACGTTCATGAAGAAGTTCAGGTTGGCGACGATGTCCTTCCGGCCCAGCCCGAACCGCGCGAGGGCCCGGAGGAAGTTGTCCCGGCAGTTCGGCGTCCCCTCGACGCCGTAGCGGAGGCGATTCGACTCGCGCTGCAGCAGCCGCCGATCGTGTCGTGGCGGCCGCAGGTGTCGGCGACGATGGTGAAGAGGCGCCGCCCCAGCCCCGAGTAGAGACCGTGGCCCGTCGTCAGGAAGATGGTCCCCGCGAACTTCATCGTGTCGGCGGCGTTGTACCGCTCGCTCGGATCGGCGGCGCTGTAGCAGAGGAAGTCCACCGCCTGCCGGCCCTCGAGATCCACGATCCGCAGGACCTGGCCCGCGGGCACGACGCCTGACCACTCGCCGCCGGCCGGGACGATCCGGTCGTCGACGACGCGTCCGGTGACACCGGCTCCGGGCATGTCGGTTGGCGTCACGGCTGCCTCCTCTTCGCCTCGTCTTCCCAGAGCTCCGGCTCCGGCGGGGGCGCGCTCGGCGACGACCGCCGCCGAGCCGGCCGCCACGCGGCGCGCACGGCGGCGACGTCCGGCGCGTCCAGCCCGAGCAGCCGCTTCAGGTCGAGGGCGTTCTGCGTGGGAAAATCCTCGTTGTTGTTGTTGAACGTCACCGCCACGCGGCGGGCGTGGCGGTGCAGGCGCCGGGCGCGGCCGGCGAGCTCCCCGAGCTCCTCCGCACCGTACAGGTAGTCGTACTTCTCGGCCACCGTCGGCTCGCGGCCGGCGCGCTGCTCGAGCCAGCCCCGGAGATTCCGGCCGTGAAGCCGGAGCACGGACCACTCGGCCGTCGTCGCCGCCTCCACCCACGGCTGCCACACGGCGTCGACCGTCGCGAGGACGAGGCCGTGACGCTCGAGGAACGCGACGACCTCGTCCGTCCGCTCCGGGATCCACGTCTCGTTCCGGACCTCCACCGCCAGCGTGAAGCCCGGAAGGCGCGCGGGCAGCGAGGCGAGGTAGGCCAGCGTCGCCTCCTCGTAGCGGACCCAGGGCGCGAGCTGGAAGAGGACGTAGCCCAGCTTGCCGGCCGCCGCCAGCGGCTCGAGCGCCGCCCGGAAGAGCTCGAAGCAGCGATCGAGCGCCGCGGGCGGGATCCGCTCGCGGTCGAGCTCGCCGCGGCGCCTGAGCGGGACGTCCTCCGGCAGCATGAGGCGAACCTCGGGCGGAAGGGTGTCGAGGCGCGGGTGGTGGCCCGTCATGAGGCTGTAGGCCTTGACGTGGAAGAGAAAGCCCGGGGGCGTGCGCTCCGCCCAGAGCGCCGCGTTCCGCGGCGAGGGCAGCGCGTAGTAGGTGGAGTTGACCTCGACGCAGTCGAAGAAGCGCGCGTACCAGCGAAGCCGGTCCTCGGCCGACATCGCGGGCCGCGGGTAGAAGCGCCCGGAGGCGATCAGCGACTGGTCGAGCCAGGACGCGGTGCCGACGCGATACTCGGTCGCGGCAGCGGGCGGAGCCGCTCCGCGCCCCGGCCCCGGGCTCGCCGGGACGGCCTCAGACGGCGTCGACGAGGCCACGGGCGCCGAGCCACCGGAGGGCGTCCGCCACGAGGAAGAGCGAGCCCGCGACGCAGACCACGTCGATCCCGGGCTCGCCGAGCGCCCGCTCGAGGGCCTCCTCGGAGCCCGCGGTGAGCACGACGTCCGCCTCCACCGGCGGCAGCTGGTCGAGGAGCTCCTTCGGCGGCGTCGCCCGCGGGTGGTCCGCGGGGGCGAGGTAGATCCGGGACGCGAGCGGCGCCAGCGCCTTCAGGATCCCGACCCGGTCCTTGTCCGCCGAGACGCCGAGCACCAGCGCGAGGCGGCGCCCGGCGAAGTGGTGGCCGAGCGAGGCGGCCAGCGCCGCGGCGCCCGCCGGGTTGTGAGCGCCGTCGAGGACGAGCGTCGGCCGCCCCGCGGCGCCCGCGATGACCTGGAAGCGCCCCGGCCACCGCACGTCCGCGCACCCGGCCCGCACGGCGGCCTCGGAGACCGCCAGGCCCGACGCGGCCGCGAACGCCCGGACCGCCCCGACCGCGAGCACGGCGTTGCCGGGCTGGAAGAGCCCGGGCAGCGCGAGCCGGACGTCGTCGTAGGTGAAGCCCGGGCCGCGGAGGCGGAGCCGGTGGCCCTCGAGGTCGCTCGCGAGCGTCTCGACCGCGAGCTCGCGTCCCTCCACGAGGAGGGGAACCCCGACGGCCCGGCACCGCGCCTCGATGACCGCCATGGCCTCCGGCGCCTGGGCCGCCGACACCGCCGTGCCGCCCCGGATGATGCCGGCCTTCTCGCCGGCGATGTCCTCGAGCCGGCGGCCGAGGAACTCCTGGTGGTCGTAGTCGATCCGCGTCACCACCGACACGAGCGGCTGGCCCACGTTCGTCGCGTCCCAGCGGCCCCCGAGCCCCACCTCGAGGACGGCCGCCTCGACGCCGGCCTCCTGGAACGCCGCCAGCGCCACGGCCGTCATCGCCTCGAAGAACGTGGCCGCGCCGGTCTCGAGCGCGGGCCCGATCCGTGCGGCGTGGCGGGCCAGGACCTCCCGCGGGACCGCGAGGCCGTCGATGCGAATCCGCTCCGTCACCTCGAGCAGGTGGGGCGAGGTGTAGAGGCCCGTGCGGAGGCCCGCCGCCCGGAAGATCGCCGCCGTCAGCGCGGCGACCGAGCCCTTCCCGTTGGTTCCGCCGATGTGAACGATGCGGAGCGCGGCCTCCGGGCGGTCGAGCGCGGCGAGGAGCGCCTCGATGCGGTCGAGCCCGAGCCGCATCCCCGCGCGCTCCCAGCGCGCGAGGCCGAGGAGCCGCTCGAGGGGGGCGGTCACGGCACCGGAGGCTCGACGGGCTCCGCGAAGAAGGCGAGGAGACGCCGGAGGAGGTCGCGGAGATCCTTTCGCTCGACGACGCGGTCGACCATCCCGTGCTCGAGGAGGAACTCGGCCCGCTGGAAGCCCTCGGGAAGCGGCTGGCGGATCGTCTCCTGGATCACCCGCGGCCCCGCGAAGCCGATCAGCGCCTTCGGCTCGGCGAGGATGAGGTCGCCCAGCATGGCGAACGACGCGGTCACCCCGCCCGTCGTCGGGTCCGCGAGGAGGACGAAGTACGGCACGCGCTCCTCGGCGAGCCGGCCGAGGGCCGCCGAGGTCTTGGCCATCTGCATCAGCGACAGCACGCCCTCCTGCATCCGGGCGCCGCCCGAGCACGTCACGATGAGCAGCGGGATTCGCTTGCGCGTGGCCAGCTCGATCGCCCGCGTGATCTTCTCGCCCACGACCGAGGCCATGCTGCCGCCCATGAACCCGAACTCGAAGATGCACACGACGATCGGGTGCCCGTCGATCCGGCCGACGCCGGAGACCAGGGCATCCTCGCGGCCGGTCTTCGTCCGGGACGACTGGAGGCGGTCGGCGTAGCGCCCGCGGTTGTCCTTGAAGCCGAGCGGGTCCTGGGAGCGAAGCCCCGAGTCCCGCTCCTCGAACGAGCCGGGATCGAGCAGGAGATCGAGGCGCTCCTTCGCCGAGAGCCGGAAGGGCTGGCCGCAGCGGGGGCAGGTCTGGGCGTTCTTCTCCACGTCCGCGCGGTAGACGATCTCCCGGCAGGCCTCGCACTTGGTCCAGAGGCCCTCGGTGGTGATCTTGCGCGGCGGCCGGTCACGGCCGAACAGCCAGGCCACGGCGGTGCCCCTACTCCACCGGACCGCCGCCGTTGCCGGCGGTCCCGGCGCGCGTGGCGGCCTTGAGCCGGGCGATGAAGTCCCCGACCTTCGTGACCAGCTGGGGATCCTCGGCCAGGCGCTCCACCAGCCGGACGATGGCGCTGCCGACGATGGCGCCGTCGGCGTGCTGGACGACCGCGGCCACCTGGGCGGGTGTCGAGATCCCGAAGCCGACGCCGATGGGCTTGGTCGTGACGCTTCGGAGGTCCCGCACGAGCCGCACGAGCTCCGCCGGCACCTCCGTCCGCTCGCCCGTGATCCCCGTGAGCGGGACCAGGTAGACGAAGCCGCGGCTCGCGCGCGCGATCCGGCGGAGCCGCTCCGGCCCGCTCGTCGGCGCCGCGAGCGCGACCAGGTCGAGGCCCGCGGTCTCGGCCGCCCGCCCGAGCGGCCCGCTCTCGTCGATCGGGCAGTCGGGCACGATCAGCCCGGCCACGCCGGCCTTCGCGAGATCGTGCGTCACCCGGTCGAACCCGTACCGGTAGAGCGGGTTGAGGTAGGTCATGACGACCAGCGGCGCCCGGATCCGGCCGGTGACCGCGGCGAGCACGGGCAGGAGCCGGTAGAGGCTCGTCCCCCGCGCGAGCGCGCGGACGGCGGCCCGCTGGATCGTCGGGCCGTCCGCCAGGGGATCGGAGAAGGGCAGGCCCACCTCGATCACGTCCGCGCCGCGGGCGTCCGCCTCCTCGACCAGCCGGGCGGTCACCTCGAGACTCGGGTCGCCGGCACAGAAGTACGGGACGAGCGCGCGCTCGCCCCGACGGCGGAGGCGGGCGAACACCTCGTCAATGCGCGACACGGCTCTCCCCGGTCTCCCGGCCCGCCCCGCCGCGCGCGGCGGCCCGGGCGGCGCGAACGGTGTCGACGTCCTTGTCGCCGCGGCCCGAGAGCCCGATGACCAGACGAGCCTCGCGCGGCAGCGTGGCGGCGAGGCGGACGGCGTGGGCCACGGCGTGGGCCGACTCGAGCGCCGGGATGATGCCCTCGAGCCGCGTGAGGAGGCCCAGGGCCTCGAGCGCCTCCTCGTCGGTCACCGCGACGTACTCGGCGCGGCCGGTGTCCTTCAGCCAGGAGTGCTCGGGGCCGACGCCCGGGTAGTCGAGTCCCGCCGAGATGGAGTGGGCGGGCAGGATCTGGCCGTCCTCGTCCTGGATCACGTAGGACAGGCTGCCGTGAAGCACGCCCGGCATGCCCGCCGAGAGCGGCGCCGCGTGACGGCCGCTCCGGAGCCCCGCCCCCGCCGCCTCCACGCCGACCAGGCGGACCTCGCGGTCGCCGAGGAACGGGTAGAAGAGGCCGAGCGCGTTGGACCCTCCGCCCACGCAGGCCACGAGCACGTCCGGAAGGCCGCGGAGCTGCCGTCGCACCTCACGTCCGATCACCGACTGGAAGTCGCGGACCATCATCGGGTACGGGTGCGGGCCGGCGGTGGACCCGATGCAGTAGTAGGTCGTCCGGACGTTGGTGACCCAGTCCCGGAGCGCCTCGTTCATCGCGTCCTTGAGGGTCCCGCTGCCCGAGCGCACGGGGATCACCCGCGCGCCGAGGAGCTCCATCCGGAACACGTTGAGGGCCTGGCGCCGCGTGTCCTCCTCGCCCATGTAGACCTCGCACTCGAGGCCGAGGAGCGCGGTGATGGTCGCCGTCGCGACGCCGTGCTGCCCGGCGCCGGTCTCCGCGATGACCCGGGGCTTCGCCATGCGCGTCGCGAGGAGGCCCTGGCCGAGCGTGTTGTTGATCTTGTGGGCGCCCGTGTGGCAGAGGTCCTCGCGCTTGAGGTAGATGCGCGCGCCCCCCGCGTGCTCGGTGAGCCGCTCGGCGAACGTGAGCGGCGTCGGGCGGCCGACGTACTCCCGCGAGAGCTGGGCGACCCGCTCCCGGAAGGCCGGATCGCGCCGCGCTTCGCGATACGCCGCCTCCAGCTCGAGGAGCGGCGTCATGAGGGTCTCCGGCACGTAGCGGCCGCCGAAGGCCCCGAAGTGCCCGGTGCGATCGGGCAGGCGCGGCCGCTCGGGCTTTCTACCCACCGCCACCCTCCCCGGCCTCGTCCAGCCGGGCGGCCGCCGCGCGCGCCGCGCGGATGAACCGCGCGACCTTGGCCGGATCCTTCCGGCCCGGCGTGGCCTCGACGCCGGAGTTGACGTCGACGCCCCACGGCCGCGCCACGCGGACGGCCTCGCCCACCGTCTCGGGCGTGAGGCCCGCCGACAGGATCACGCGCCCCCGCGCCGTCGCCTCGCGAGCGAGCGTCCAGGAGATCGGGACCCGCGCCTCGCCCTCGCTCCAGCGCGCCGGGCTGTCCAGGAGGAACGCGGCGGGCTTGTAGCGGTCGAGCTGGGCGAGGTCCGCCGCCGCCCGGATCTTGATCGTCTTCAGCACGGGCCGCGGCATCGCCGCCACGATCTCGGGGGGCTCCGCGCCGTGGAGCTGCACGGCGCCGAGCCCGCACTCGGCGACGACGGCAGCCACGTGAGCCGGCGCATGGTCCCAGAAGACGCCCACCGGGCACACGAGCGGCGGGAGCCCCGCCACGATCGCCGCCGCGGCGGCGGGCGCGACGTAGCGCGGCGTGCCCTCCACGAAGATGAGCCCGACGGCGTCGGCGCCCGCCTCCACCGCCCAGAGGGCGTCGTCGAGGGACGTGATCCCGCAGATCTTGACGCGCAGGTAGCTCATGACCCCAGCAGCTCGCGGAGCTTCCCGGCGGGATCGCCGCTCCGCGACAGGGACTCGCCGACGAGGACCGCGTGGGCGCCGGCAGCCCGGACGCGCAGGACGTCCGCGCGCGTCGCGATCCCGCTCTCGGAGACGACGCATGCGCCGGCCGGCGCGCGGGGCGCGAGGCGCTCCGTGGTCGCGAGGTCGGTCCGGAAGGTCGTGAGGTCCCGGTTGTTGAGCCCGATCAGGCCGGCGCCCAGGTCCGCCGCGCGGTCGAGCTCGGCCTCCCGGTGCACCTCCACGAGCGCCGAGAGCCCGAGCCCCTTCGCCCCCTGGAAGAGGTCGGCGAGGCGGTCCGGCTCGAGGATCGCCACGATGAGGAGGATGGCGTCGGCGCCGTGGGCCCGCGCCTCCCACAGCTGGTACTCGTCGATCACGAAGTCCTTCTCGAGCACCGGACAGTCCACCAGGGCCCGGACCGTGTCCAGGTCGTCGAGGCCGCCCTGGAAGTGGGGGTCGGTGAGCACGGAGAGGGCCGCCGCGCCGCCCCGGACGTACTCGGGCGCGCGGGCGACGGGATCGAATCCGTCGGCGAGGACGCCCTTGACCGGGGACGCGCGCTTGAGCTCGGCGAGGATCCGCACCTCGCCGGCCGCGCGCGGGGTCAGCGCCGCGGCGAGGCTCCGCGGGGGCGCGAGCGTCGCGGCGCGCGTGGCGAGCGCGCCGCGCGGGACGGCGGCCCGGCGGGCGGCGACGTCGACACGCTTGCGGGCGACGATCTCGTCCAGGAGGCCCATGGCATCGATTCGCTCAGAAGTCGCCGCGGCGTCCGCCGGCCCCCGGCAGCTCGAGCGGGATGCGCCGGAGCTGCTCGAGGACGTGCTCGCGGAGCGTGCGGGGCGGCGGCAGGTCGCGCGCGACGCGGCCGCCGCGGATCAGGGGCTTCAGCAGGTCCTCGTACGGTCCCCCGCACGGGCACCGGTCGACCGGCTTGTGGGCGGCCACGACGATGGTCTTGTCACAGGCGCGGCAGCGCAGCACCCGCTTCGAGCCGGAATGCTTGCCCCGCTTGGCGATCGGCTGGCCGTCGATCTCCATGATGTCGAGCCCGAAGTTGAGCACCGGGGCGTTCGCGATGGCCGTCCCCACCCCGTAGGCGTCCACCAGGGGATTGAGCCGCGGCATCTGGTACTCGTCGATCCCGCCGGTGGCGATGATCCGCACGTACTCGAACCCGCGGTAGTCGAGCTCCCAGCGGACCTCCTCGAGAATGCGGTAGAAGTCGCCCCGCCGCGAGGACGGGGTGTCGAGCCGGACCGCGTAGAGGTCCCGGCCGAGCGCCTGGGCCACCCGGATCGCCTCGAACTTCTCGTCCTGGAGGGTGTCGATCAGCGCCACCCGGCGGACCTTCGGATCGACCACGTCGTGGAACGCCCGGAGCGCCTCCACGGTATCCCCGATCACCAGGACCAGCGCGTGGGGGATCGTGCCCATGGGATCGGCGTCGATCAGCTCGGCCGACTTCGTCACCGCCACGCCGTCGCAGCCCCCGACGAACGCGTTCCGCTCGATCATCGGCGCGAGCCCGGGGTGCATCCGGCGGGCGCCGAAGCTGATGACCTGGCGCTCGCCCGCCGCCTTCTTGCAGCGGGCCGACTTGGTGGCGATCCCCGAGGCCTGGCAGAGGAGCCCGAGGAGCGCCGTCTCGTACTCGGCCCAGTCCACGTACACGCCCTCGACGGTGAGGATGGGCTGGTAGGCGCCGAACACCGTCCCCTCGTCCATGGCGGTCACGTCGATCGGCAGCCCCTCCAGGAGGCGCGCCGCCTCCTCGATCCCGGCGAGGATGCCCCAGCCCCAGTCGCCCGGCAGGCTCTTCAGGTACACCTCGGCCTTGACGCGCGCCCGGTTGCCCCGCGCCCGGAGGATCTGCACCGTGCGGTTGAAGTAGACGTCGGTGACCTCGCCCGACTTGATCTCCTGGTGGGTGGCGAGGTGGAACGGACGCTTGTCGGGCATGGTCGGAACGGCTCAGCGCACCCGGCCGAGACCGGGGCGCGCGGCCCGGAGGCATCCCCTCGCGCGCTCGGAGGCCGCCGACGGACAGAGAGGCACCTCCCCGTCGCCGTAGGGCGCCGGGGCCAGGGAGAGGTGGGGGAACCGGACCGTGAAGGGGCTCACTGTTGGCCGTATGTGGTGAAAAGGTAGGCAAAAGTCTAGCAGACCCCGCCCGGCCGCAGCAAGGTCGCGGGCCCCAGGACCTGGGTCTGCCAGGCGGGGCCTACCACCCGGGCAGCGCCCAAAAACCGGCTCGGACCCTCGCTTCTCGACGGTTCCCGGGCGTCTCGGGCGGCGTAGCCGCGACGCCGCCGACCCTGCCCCGCGCGGGTAGACCTCGGCCGACGCGCTAGAGCTTGACCCCGCGGAGATACTCGCGGAAGGCGTCGCCGAGATCGGGACGGGCGAGCGCCATGTCCACGGTGGCCTTGAGGAAGCCCAGCTTCTCCCCCGTGTCGAAGTGCTGCCCGGTGAAGCGGACCGCGTAGAGCGGCCGCCGGGCCCGCAGCCGGCGGAGGGCGTCGGTGACCTGGATCTCCCCGCGGTGGTCGGGAGGCGTCTCGGCGAGGATGGGAAAGATGTCGGGGGTGAGGACGTACCGGCCGATGATCGCCAGGTCCGAGGGCGCCGCCTCGGGGGCCGGCTTCTCGACCAGGTCATCCACCAGGTAGACGTTCTCGGCGACCGGCGTCCCGCGGATCACGCCGTATCGCGACAGCTGCGACGCGGGCACCTGCTTCACGGCCAGGACGGGGTCGCCGTGCTGCTCGAACACGGCGAGGAGCTGGGCGATGCAGGGCGGGTCGGACACGATGATGTCGTCGCCGAGGAACACCGCGAACGGCTCGTCGCGGACCAGGGGCTGCGCGCACAGGATGGCGTGGCCCAGGCCGAGCGGCTCCTTCTGGCGGACGTAGGACACCGACGCCAGGTCCGAGATCGTCTTGATCTGGGCCAGCTCCTCCCACTTTCCCCGCTCCTGCAGGTAGAACTCCAGCTCGACGGCCGAGTCGAAGTGGTCCTCGATGGCGCGCTTGCCGCGCCCGGTCACGATGCTGACGCGGTCGAGCCCGGCGGCCACCGCCTCCTCGACGACGTACTGGATCATGGGCTTGTCGACGAGGGGCAGCATCTCCTTCGGCTGGGCCTTCGTCGCGGGCAGGAAGCGGGTGCCGAGACCCGCGGCGGGGAACACGGCGGTGCGGACCCTCATGCGACCGACTCCTTTCGGCTGTCCTCGACGCGCGCGCCGCCGGACGGCGGGGTGAGGCGGACCTCCATGGCAGCGCGCGGGGCCCGGATGCCATGCGCGGCGAAGGCCTCCTTCACGCGCCGGCGCGCCTCGAACTCGAGCGGGGCCTTCTCGAGCGGGACGACGCGGGCGTGGAGGCGCAGGACCGCCTCGGCCGGGCCGCCCTGGCCGAACCGCAGGATGCCCTCGGCGGTCGCCGGCTCCAGGACCGTCCCGGGATGGGCCGCGGCCAGGGCCTTGCCGACCTCCCCCAGCACCCTCAGCGCTCGATCCACGTCTTCCTCGTAGTCGACCGAGACCTCTACGACCAAGCGGGCCCACCCGGCGGTGTGGTGGCCGAACGCGGTCAGCTCCCCGTTCGGGATGATGCGGAGCTCGCCCGAGAACTTCCGGATCTTGGTGACGCGCAGCCCGACCGACTCGACCACGCCCGTGTGCTGGCCGACCTCGATCACGTCGCCGACCGCGACCAGGTTCTCGAGGAGGATGAAGAACCCCATCATCACGTCGCGGATGAGGCTCTGCGCCCCGAAGCCGATCGCGACGCCGACCACCCCCGCCGACACCAGGAGGGCGCGCACGTCGATGCCGATCTGCTGCAGGATCGACGACGGCGACGACGAAGGCCATCATGTAGCGGGCCACGCTCGTCAGCAGCGGACCCAGGGTGCGAGCGCGCTGGGCGCGCGCCGGGTAGTCCGTCGCTCCCACGAGCGGCTGGAGGAGCCGGCGGATCACGCCGGTGATGATCCGGTAGACCACCCATCCGACCAGCATCGCGCCCGCGATCACCGCGATCCGGGCGAGGACGTGGGCCGCGTCCTCGCCCAGGGAGAGCGTCCGCGCCGCCAGGAGCGACAGCTCCTCGAGGAGGGACCGGAAGGCCGGCATCAGGGGGTCCGCTCCGTCCCCCGGGGCGGCCCCCCCGAGGGCCCGTGGACCGGGTGGATCCGGGCCCGGAGCCGGCGGACGTCGCGCACGGCCTCCAGCGTGATGAAGTACGCCGCCACCGCGAGCACCAGGCCCACGATGGTCGTCCCCACGAACAAAGGCTTCGAGGCGACGAAGAGCATGTTCCACAAGACCTGGTACAGCGTGCCCGCGGTCTCCCGGGGACTCGCCCGGAGGTACGCGGCCAATCCGTGGACGCTGGCCAGGGAGAAGCTGCTCCAGTCGCCGGTGAGGACCGCCTCGCCGAAGCGAAGACAGAAGCCGTACACGAATGGCGCGAACCAGGGGAGGTTGAGCCAGGCCCCGGTGATGGTCGCCACCTTGTTGAGCCGGAACACGTAGGCCGCGGCGAGCGCCAGGAGCGTGTGAAGGCCGTAGAAGGGCGTCACCCCGATGAAGACGCCCACCGCCATGCCCGCCGCCAGACGCGAGGGCTCCTCGTCCAGATGCAGGACGTGGGTCGCCCGCTCGCGGAGACGGCGCCAGGACAAGACCATGGAGCAGGTCGCCTCAGGACGCCCCGGGGCGCTCGGCCGGCGCCTCGGAGATCGTGACGGACACCTGCACCTCCTTGCCCTGCCGCAGGACGCGGAGGCTCACCGGGCGCTCGACCGGAGCGTCCAGAACGAGACGCTGGAGATGCTGGAGGTCTCCCACGGTCGTCTCGCCGAAGCGCACGATGACGTCGTTCGGGAGGATCCCCCCCTTCTCCGCCGGACCGCCGGGAAGCACTCGCTTCACGACCGCGCCCTTGCCCTTGGGCGCGCCGAGCGCCTGGGCCAGGTCGTCGTTGAGGGGCTCGAGGGCCACCCCGAGCCAGCCACGCTGGACTCGACCCCGGGCGATCAGCGCGTTCGCGACCCGCTGGGCGGTGTTGATCGGGATGGCGAAGCCGATGCCCTGGCCGGACGAGAGGATCGCGGTGTTGATGCCGATCACCTCGCCCTGGGCGTTGAGCAGAGGACCGCCGGAATTCCCGGGATTGATGGACGCGTCGGTCTGGATGAAGTTCTCGTTGGGGACGATCCCGACCTCCGACCGGCCCGTCGCGCTCACGACGCCGACCGTGACCGTCTGCTCGAGCCCGAACGGGCTCCCGATCGCGATGGCCCATTCGCCGACCTCGATGCGGTCGGAGTCTCCGAGCTTCGCCGCGACCACACCCTCCCCGACGGGAATCTGGATCACGGCCAGGTCCGTCGTGGCGTCCGTGCCCACGATCTTCCCCGCGACCTCCTTCTTGTTCTGGAACCGGACCGTGATCTCGTCCGCCCCCTTGATGACGTGGAGGTTCGTCAGGATGTGCCCCTGCGTGTCGATGATGACGCCGGACCCGACGCCGGAGCGCTCCCGCTCCCCGGGCGGCATCTGGCCGAAGTACTGGTCGAAGTAGTCCTTGAGGCTCGGCGGCGTGCCGGGAGTGGGCGCGCCCCCCGGGGACGCTGGCGGCGCAGGAAGTGCGCCGTGGCGATGTTCACCACGGCGGGCCGGAGGTGGTCCGCGACCCCCACGAACGCCCGCTGGATGTCCGCCGTCGTGGGTCCGGCGACGCGAGGCGGCGGGGCCGCGGTCCCCGGCCAGCGGATGCCCGATACCTGAAGCCCGATCCCGACCCCGAGGCCGGCGGCCAGCGCCACCAGGACGGCGAGTCCCGCCTTGAGGAGCAGGCGGCTCATGCCGGTCCCGGCGAGCCCGCCCCGCCCACAATCGTCTTGACTTCCCCGAGCACGGTCTCGAACATCACTTCGGGCCTCCGATGCGCTGGCTGATCTCGCGATACACCCATGTGCCACTCGCGGCGGCGAGCGTGGTCGTCCTTGCCGCGGTCATCGCGTGGCTACTCGTGGACCGTCTGGGAGGACCCTGGCCACGCTGGCGCGGCCTGGCCACGCCGCCCCCCTCGGTGGTGGCGATCCCGGCCGTCCCGGACGCGGGCGAGAGCGCGGCGCCGGCCGAGCGGGCCCCCGGTCCCGGCCGACCCGAGACGCCGGCCAGCGGAGCGCCCGCGGCGCCGCGCCCGCCGGTTCCCACCCCGGAGCGATTCGCGCTCGAGAGCGGGCCCTTCCCCGCCGGCGAGGCGGCGGACCGGCTGGAGGCCGAGCTCAACCGGCTGGGGCACGCGACGGTGCGGTTCCGCAAGGAGGACACGGCCCGGCTGTTCGTGGTCACCGCCACGGGCTTCGCGTCCACCGACGAGGCTCGCCAGGCCGTGCGGGAGATCGGGCGTGGCACCGTCGTCGAGGAGGGCGGGAACCCCGAGGTCGTCCTCGGGCGACACCCCTCGCTGGCCGCGGCCGTCGCGGCGGCACGCCCGCTCCGCGCCCGGGGGTTCGAGGTGCGCGTGAGCGAGGCACTGGCGCCAAGCGGGCAGTACCACATCCGGTACGGCCAGTTTGCGCGGCGCGCCGACGCCCAGGCGTACCGGGAGGCGCTCGCGCGCCGCGGGATCGTGAGCCGGGTCGTCAAGGTCCGGTAGGCCGCGCCTACTCCCCCTGGGGGGGAGCGGCGACGCTCCTCCCCCAGACCCCCCCACCGCATGGATACGTCGAGTTGCGCCGCAACGATGGCGGGCGGCCCATCAGGCTACGAAGGGCGGGATGGGCGGCACCTCGAGCAGCTGGCTCTTCACGTCCACCACCCCCGGCACCGTCCGGGCCACGTCGGCGGCTCGCTCGAGCGCCGCCGTCCCCTCGAGACGGATCACGCCGCGGTCGGAATCGACGGTCAGGCGGTACTTTCGCGTGTCGGGGTGGGCCGCCAGCGCGGCACGCACTCGCGAGGCGAGCGCGCGGTCCCGCACCTGCTGGCGCGACTCCGCGGTCGTCACGAGGCTCCGGACGAGCCCCGCGAGCACCTCGACGCCCGCGTCCACCGTCAGCTTCTCGGTGTTGAGGACCAGGTCGTAGAGCGCCGGGTCGCCCCAGTCGACGTCGTAGAGGTACCGGATCCGCCCGTGCTTCTCGTGGTCGCTGTGGCGAACCATCTCCACCGTCGTGCGGACGTCCACCCCCTCCTGCGCCTGGCCGGCCATCTTCGTCATGACACGCTTGACGCGCAGCTCGAACGGCGCGATCACGAAGACCCGCAGGGCGTGCGGGATGCCGCGGAGCAGCACCTGGCCGCCCCGCGAGTTGATGACGACGTTGTCCTGCTCCGCCGCGTCCAGGAGTGCCGACTGGATGACGGTGATGTACTGCCGGGTCTCGACGTCGAACCGCTCGAAGAGCGAGGGCTTCTTCTCGTCGAGCTCGGTCAGCTTGTCCTCCCCCACCCCGTAGCGCTGGGCCGCCTCGGAGAGCATGTCCCGGTCCACGTAGCGCCACCCGAGCCGCTTGGCCAGCTCGATCCCGATCTCGGGGCCACCGGACCCCGTCTCGTGCGTGATCGTCACGATGGCCATAGGGCACCTCCCGCCCGGCCCATGCCGGGCTCAGTCCTCTTCTACGAGCTCGAAGTCTTCCGTCGGTGCCCCACAGTGGGGGCAGCGCTCTGGGGGGTCTTCCCCGGGCTGAATGTAGCCGCAGCGTAGGCAGCGACACACCAGTACCACACGCGGCCTCCGGCGAGAGCCGGGCCTAGTCTAGCCGATCAGGGGGTCCGGGAGAAGACGGGTGGGGGCAGGGGGCCGGTCGGGGATGGCCCGGACGCCAAGGCTCTTGCCTGAGGACAGGAGGTTGCGCCACACTGTCGCCGATGGACCAGTTGCGGCTCGCCTACCTCGCGCTGGCGCTCGGCCTCATGGGCTTCGGCGCCATCTGGGGATGGCTCGGCGCCCGGCGCTCGGCCGAGGCGCTGCCGCGCCGCCCGCGCCTGGCCGCCGTGCTCTTCCTCCTGCTCGCCGTCGGCGGCACGGTCGTCGCGGTCATCCTGGAGGGGCGCGCGGCGCGTCCCTGGTGAGGCGCCGCGCCGGGGTCCGCCCTCAGCGCCGAGCGCGCGGAGGTCGGCGCTTCGGGGGAGGCGGCGCGGCGGGCCCCGAGGCCGTCCCGGCCGCCGACACGCCGTCGGTGATCCCGGGCAGCGTGATGCCCGCGTCGACCAGCGGCTTCGCGATCCGGTCCTTCAGCCAGTGGTCGTCCCACCACTCGAGCGGGCTCGTGTACACCCCGTGGATGAGCAGGGCGAAGTGCAGGTGGTCGCCGCCGGCGAGCCCCGTCTCCCCGCTCCGCCCGAGCGCCTCGCCCTTCTGGACGGTCTGCCCCACCTTCACCGCGATGTCGGAGAGGTGGGCGTAGAGGCTCATCAGGCCGAGGCCATGGTCCACCACGACCATGTTCCCGTAGATGCCGTTCGGTCCGGTGAACACGACGCGGCCGGCGTTGGACGCCTCCACCGGGCTCTGCCGGTTGGACGCGAGGTCGATGCCGAGGTGCCACTGGGTGTCCACGGTGCGGCCGTCCATCTGGTACGTCCGCTCCTCCGGGAAGTTGGCGAAGACCTTCGTGTTCGGCTGCTGGCGGAACGCGCCGGTCCAGAGAGGCTTGGGCGAGCTCTCCCCGGACCCGATCTCGCGGTTCTTCACCTCGAAGGCCTTGCGCCCCTCGCCGTTGACGCGCAGGAAGGCCTGGAGGAGCGCGTCCGCCGACGCCGTGCTCGGCGTCTGCGGCGCGAGCTCCGGCATCTTCCGGCGGAGGAACGCCTCGGTGAGGTTGATGATGTCCTTGGGAAAGCGCACCGGCAGGAACGTCACCGGGACGCCGATCACGCGCTCGTTGCCGGCCTCGTCGACCGCCACGACGGACGGCGCCACGGCCGGGCCGTTGTGGGGAATCACGAACAGCGCGACCTGGATGGCCGGATCCTGGGCGAGCCCCGACACGCCCGGGAAGAACTCGCTGCCGATCCGGACCCCGGAGCGCGCCGCCCCCTCCGGCCGGTAGATCACGATGCCGGCGCCCGCGTGCTTGATGTAGCCCGTGGCCGTCTTGAGCTCGAGCTTCGGCGGGGTGAGGTCCACGGTGAAGCGGTGAACCAGGCGGGGCCCGCGCGGGGGCCGGGGGCGCCAGAGCGTGTCCCGGGCCTCGATCTCCAGCTCCGCGGGCCCTTCCTGGAGCTTGAGGGCGGCCGCGTCGAGCGTCACGGGCTTGCGCAGGCTGCGGGTCGCCCCGGCGGTCAGATCCTCCGTCAGGACCGGGCGGGCGGTGCCCTGCTGGACCACCCGCACCTCGACCGCCGCGAGGTTGGCCGCGGGGGCGTCCAGCACCACCGTGACGGCGCGCGCCGACTGCCCGAGGGCGGCGAGCGGGGGCTCGATCGTCACGCGGACCGGCGGCTGGCGCTGCCGCCAGATCAGGAACCCGCCGCCGGCCAGCAGCAGGATCAGGAGGAGGAGCCAGAGCTTCCCGCGCTTCACGCCGGCCGCCACGCCTCCGGGTTGACCAGGTTCGGCGGCCGGTGCCCCTCGAGCGCGGCGACGCAGTTCTCGGCGGCGCGCGTCGCCATCCTGAGCCGCGTCGCGCGGGACGCCGAGCCGATGTGGGGCGTGAGCGCGAGGTTCTCGAGCCCGAGGAGACCCGGATGGAGCTTCGGCTCCTCCTCGAAGACGTCGAGGCCGGCGCCCGCGATGCGCTTCGTCCGGAGGGCCTCGACGAGGGCGGCCTCGTCGACCACGGGCCCCCGCGCGACGTTGACCAGGAAGGCCGTCGGCTTCATGAGCGCGAGCTCCGCCGCGCCGATCAGGTGCCGGGTCTCCGGCGAGAGCGGGATCGAGAGCACGACGAAGTCGGCCTCCCGGAGGAGCTCGGCCTTCGAGCGGTACTCCGCCCCGACGCTCCGCTCCGCCTCGAGGTCACGGTTCCGCTTGTGGTAGAGGACGCGCATGCCGAAGCCCTGGGCGCGGCGCGCGATCGCCTGCCCGATCCGGCCCAGACCGACGATGCCCAGCGTCGCCCCGTGCACGTCGGTGCCCATCAGCTGGCTCCAGTAGACACCCGTCCACTTCCCGGCGCGAACGAAGCGGTCGCTCTCGGGCACGCGGCGCGCGACGCCGAGCATCAGCGCCCAGGCCATGTCGGCCGTGGTCTCGGTGAGGACGCCCGGCGTGTTCGTGACGAGGATCCCGCGCCGGGTCGCCGCCGCGACGTCGACGATGTTGTAGCCGGCGGCGGCGACCGCCACGATGCGGAGGCGGGGCGCCGCGGCGATGACCGCCTCGGGGATCGAATGGGCGCCCATCGGGATGATCGCCTCGACGTCGGCGACGTGGCGGGCCAGCTCGGCGACCGGCAGCTCGTGCTCGGTGTGACTCGTGCGGACCGTGCCGACGCGCTCGAGGACCGCGCGCACCTCCGCTTCCATGGGCCACGTCACGAAGATCGAGCGCGCCGCCATGCCTCGGCGAGCCTACCCGCCGCCCCCGCCGACTGTCAAGCTTGCGCGACCCGGCGGGGCGCGTGACCGTCGCGTCCCTCGCGCGGCCGCCGCGTCGGCTGGGCCTGCGATCGCGCGCTTCACTCGGGCCCTCTCACGGTGAACCGGTAGTCCCCTGTGGTGCGGTGGCCGTCGATCGAGAGCACCGCCCAGTGCACGCTGTAGGTCGCCGGGGGCGAGTCCGGGCACCGAGACCTGGAGGAGCCGCCGGTTCGCGGCATCGACTCGAGCGTCTCCCTGATCGACCCGGCGGCCGCTCCCGTCGGCGACCACCAGCTGGCAGAACGCCGGCTCGAGCTCGCCGTCGAACCAGACTCGGACGACGGGGGGCGACCCCCGGATCACGGCGCCGACCCGGGGCTCGGCCCGCTCCGGGAACGCGTGCGCCAAGGCGACGCGCGCGCCCGTCCCGAGGAGCGCGGTCAGGCAGACCGCGATCGTGATGCGCCGGCGGACCGCACATCGCAGAGCCATGGGCGCCCCCTCTCAGCTGCTCACGGGAAGACGGGCCGGAAGACCGTCGGCCAGAGGTCGTCGAGGAAGAAGTGCAGAAGCGCCCGGACCCCGACGTCCTTGCCGGTGCGCTCGTTGATGGGGATGATGGCCTCCACGCCGACCTCGACGTACTTGCCGGCCCAGATGAGACCCGGATTCACCGTGCCGGTCGTCTTCCACTTCTCCTCTCCCTCGATCGGGGTCTCGAAGAGGAGCTCCACGACCGGGACGAGCTGGCTCACGAAGCGGGGCAGACCCACGTCCCGCACGACGTTCTGGAGATAGGCCAGGCTGTACTCGATCGCGATCCCGTAGGTGAGGGCGATGGCGTCGTCATTCGCGAACGGGATCTCGGCCCCGAAGACGCCGGTCACGGCCAGAGGTCGCAGGTAGGCGAGCGCGTCGGGAAGGTCGCCCAGCCCCTGCCCGAAAAGGAAGGACGGGGCGACGCTCGAGGAGGACGAGGCTCCCACCGCCTCTTTGCCCACGCCCCCGATCTCCCAGTCGAAGGCCAGGCTCAGGATCGTCTCGTGCGCATCGCTGCGGAAGAACGTGTACTTGACGCCGACCTCCGGGTTCGCGAACCCGGAGGTGCTCTCCGCCTCCGACTCCGCCGGATCAAGGATGACGTACTCGCCGCCGACGGAGATGCCGAAGTTCGGCGTGATGCTCTTCTGGAACTCGCCGCCGATGCTCGTCTCCTTCCCCTCGGGACCGTTGATGTAGGAGAAGGAGGGTAAGGCGAGCTCGTCGGCGACGAACGGATCCTCGATGGCGAGTGTCGCCGGGAAGAAGCGACGCCCCGCGAGGCCATGGGCCCACGCGGGAGCGGCCGTGAGTCCGGTGACGGCCGTGAGGGCGACGAGGCCGGCCCACGCCGCCCTCCTTCCTCGACTCCGGTCGCGTGACACGTGCGGAGTCCCGGACGCGCGGGCGGGCGAGCCACCACCCGTCCCGATGCCCATGTCGTCAATGTCGACGGATGTCGGGGGCTTCGGAGCCATGCGAGCACCTCCCGCGTGAGAGTGCGGATGCCGGTCGGGCGCGCGTCCCCGGACTGGGTCCAGGACTCGCACCCGGCGCCGGGACGGCGGCAGGCCCAGGACGGCCTTTGCCGGACATCACCGGCGCGGACTGAGATCTCGACGAGGCAGCGAGGGGCTACGCGGGAAGAGCGGGCGGGGCGCGGGTCTGCTGACCTTCGAGCGCGACGTGATCCGCACCGGCCGGCGACGGAGGAGGTCCGACGGCCGTCGGCGCTGGCCGCTCGAGGACGGGACCGGCCGGCTCGGGGTCGAGTCCGGACAGATGCTGGGACGCAGAGAACACCGGGCAGCGCTCGGCCTCGGCGGGGTGGCCGAGGTGGTGGACGGAGTGGACCGCGGTTTCTTCGGCGAACCAGATGAGGAGCGCCACCGCCGCGACGATGCCGGCTCGCCGGGAGGGTCGCGCCGTCAGGACCACGGGAAAGGCCAGGACCGCCAGGCAGACCAGCGCCGCGGTCGCGGGCGTGGCCGGCGGGGTGGCCTCCGCCGCCAGCGGATCGGCCGATGAGGTCCCGACGGTCGCCGGCGGATGCGCTGCGGTCGCGGGAGACGCGATGAGAAGCAGACCCACGAACCCGGCCATTGCTAGGCCGGCGAGCCGGGCGCGTCGAAGGAAGGGCGGGAGCCCCCTCACCATCGAGGCCATCCGGCCCAGCCTACGGAGGCCCGGCACACGCTGTCAAACACCCCGTCGAGCGCCGGTCGGGCATCACCCGGGCTTGACGACGCGCGCGGATTCTGGCGCCATGGGGCCCGGCACCATGCGCCTACATGCCGCTGCGGGTCCGCGTCGCGGGAGGGCCGCTCGATGAGCGCATACGCGAGCCTCACCCTGCGCGTCGTCGTGGGCGCCGTCTACCTGTTCCAGGCCTACCTCGCGCTGTTCGCGTCGACGCCGAAGGGCCTGGCCGCCTACATCGAGAAGCTGGGCTTCCACGTGCACACGATCCTGGCGGTCGGCGTGATCGCGATCAACGGGATCGGCGGGGCCATGCTGATCATCGGGCTCTGGACCCGGCTGGCCGGCGCGCTCAACGCCGCCGTGCTGCTGCTCGGCCTGCTCACCGTCTACGTCCGCCAGAGCGCGCTCCTCAAGGGCACGATCGTCGACGCGGCCATCGGGCGGACCTGGGCCGGCTACGAGTACGTCGCGCTCCTCGCCGCTGCCACGGTGCTGGTCGCCGTCGGGGGAGGCGGCGGGTCGGGGGGCAAGAAGTGACGGCGGCGCGCTAGACGCCGATGCCCTACGCGCGGGCGACCGACGGGGTGCGCCTCTACTACGAGGAGCACGGCCCCACTGGACCGGGCCGCCCGGGAACTGCCCGACGGGGGGAGCGCGCCCCCGCGCCGCTCGTCCTGGCCTACGGGATCGGCGGCAACACGGACATGTGGGCCCCCAACACGCCCGGTCTGGCCGCCGGCCGCCGCGTGGTTCTCTGGGAACCGCGGGGTCACGCCCGATCGGACAGCCCGCCGGACCCCGCCCGCTACTCCTTCCGGCGCTGGGCGCTCGACCTCCGGGACCTCCTCGACCACCTGGGACTCCGACGCGCTCACGTGGGCGGCCTGTCGCTGGGCGCCGGGATCGCCACGCGCTTCGCCCTCCTCTACCCGCGGCGCGTCCGGTCCCTCGTCGTCACCAACTCCTCCTCGGCGTCGGGCCTGCCGCTGTCCGTCGAGAGCCTGGTGATGCGCGCCCGGAGCATCGAGATCACGCTCACGCAGGGCATGGACGCGATGGCCGAGTACGCCATGGCCGCGAATCCGAACGTCGCCGGGCGGCTCGCGCTCGACCCCGATGCCAAGGCCGAGTTCTACGAGGAGTACCGTCGGCTCACGCCCATCGGCTACGCCAACTCGGTGCGGACGTTGCTCGCCATGGATCACATCACGGACGAGCTGCCGCGGCTCGCGGAGCACGGCATCCCGGTGCTCCTGGTCGGGGGCGACCGCGACCCGTCGCTGGCGCCGATGCGCGTGATGCGCCGGAAGATCCGGGGCTCGCGGCTGGTCGTCCTGTCTCCGGCCAGCCACTTCGCCAACCGCGACCAGCCGGAGGCGTGGAACCGGACCGTGCTCGCGTTCCTCGGGCGGGTGGAGTCCGGTCCGCCGAGCAGGCGGCGAGCGAAGCGGGCGGGGTCCCGGCCGGGCTAGGGTCCCGGCTACTCGCGGATCCAGCTCTCGGCGAAGCGGGATCTCGGGGGCCGCCGGCGCGGCGGGCCCGCGCGCTGGGCTGGAGGCGGCTCAGCGCGTCGACGTCGACCCGCCGGTAGAGACGCTGCCGGCGCATGCCCTGGCGGTAGCTTCGCAGGACCCCGCGGCTCACGTAGGCGTAGAGGGTCGCGGCCTTCACGCCGAGCCGCTCCGCCGCCTCGTCGACCGTCAGGTAGTCCTCGCCCCCGATGACGACCATCGCTCCCGCCACCCTAGCAACCGCTCCGACCCGCGTCCAGGGATCTTGTAGAATCAATATAATCAATAATAATCAAGTTAGACCAGTCCAGACCGGCGTCCGAGTCCCTAGCAAGGAGGGCTGTCATGGAGACCACCTGGAAGGCAGGGCTGGAGGACGTGATCGCGGCGCGCTCGGCGATCACCGCCATCGACGGCGCGGAGGGGCGCCTCTACCACCGCGGGTACGAGATCGGCGAGCTCGCGGCGCACGCGAGCTTCGAGGAGACGACCCACCTCCTCTGGTTCGGGGAGCTGCCGGCGCCGGCCGAGCGCGACGCCTTCGCGGCCCGGCTGCGCGCCGCCCGCGCGCTCCCGTCGCCCGTCCTCGCGCTCCTCCGCACGCTTCCCGCGGACGCGCACCCCCTCGACGCCCTGCGCACGGCCGTCTCGCTCGCCGCCACCGTCGATCCGGACCGCCGCGCCACCGACGCCGAGGCGAACCTCCGCAAGGCGTTCCGGCTCACGGCGCTCATCCCGGCGGTGGTCGCGGCCTGGCAGCGGCTTCGCACGGGGCAGGAGCCGGTGCCCGCCGGCACGGAGGGCTCGCACGCCGCCCACTTCCTGCGTCTCCTTCACGACCGCGCGCCCGCGCCGGACGTCGCGCGGGTCCTCGACACGATCCTCACGCTCCACGCGGACCACGAGCTCAACGCCTCGACGTTCGCGGTGCGGGTGGCGGTGGCCACGCTGGCGGATCTCCACGCGGCCGTGGTCGCCGCGATCGCCACCCTCAAGGGCCCGCGCCACGGCGGCGCCAACGAGGACGTGCTGGCGATGCTGCTCGAGATCGGCGATCCCGACCGGGCCGAGGCGTACGTCGCGGCCCGCCTGGACGCCCACGCGCGCGGCACGCGGGCCGAGCGCGCGGACCCCCGGGCGCGCGTCCCGGGCTTCGGGCACCGCGTCTACCGGGTAGACGACGCCCGCGCGCGGGTCCTACGGCAGATGGCGAAGACGATGGCGGAGGCGACGGGGCACGCGCGGCTCTTCGAGGTCGCCGAGCGCGTCTACGCGGCGATGACGGCGCGGACGGGCCTCCCGGTCAACGTCGATTTCTTCTCGGCGGTGGTGTACCACGCGCTCGGGATCCCGGGCGATCTCTGCACGTCGATCTTCGCGGTCGGGCGCGTCGCCGGCTGGTGCGCGCACGCCCTCGAGCAGTACGCGGACAACCGCCTCATCCGGCCGCGCGCCGACTACGTGGGCGTGCCCCCGCGGGAGCTCGTCGCGCGCGCGCTGAGGAGCGCCGCCGCGCGCGCCCCGGCGCCGCCGGGCCAGCCGGCGCCCTGCGCGGGCGCGAACGGTTGCGGGCCGAGATCGCGATGCTGAAGGAGATCGGCGGCGAGGTGCGCTTCACCCACGAACTGGTGTTCTCTTCCACGACCCTCCTGGACCGGTACGCGCCCGCCTGGCGAGGCCCCGGGTGGACCCCGCGCGCGACCTGATCCCGCCCGACGAGGCGCGCCGCTTCCTCGAGGCGTTCCGGGCGCGGCACGGCGCCCCCGAGGTGCTGGCGGGGCTGGCGGCGCTCCGGCGCCTCAGGGTCCTGGTCGTCGGTGAGGCCATCGTCGACGAGTACAGCTACTGCACGCCCCTCGGCAAGCCGCCCAAGGAGGCCATCATCTCCGCCAAGCACGTCCGGCGCGAGGACCACGCCGGCGGCGCGCTGGCCTGCGCGAACCACGTGAGCGGCTTCTGCGACGACGTCCATCTCCTGACCTGCCTCGGTGACGACGACTCGCGCGAGGCGTTCATCCGGGCCCGGCTCGCGGCCGGGGTGACGCCGCGCTTCCTCGTCCGGCCGGGCGCGCCGACCATCACGAAGCGCCGGTACGTCTCGGAGTCCTCGCTGGTCAAGATGTTCGAGGTCGTCTCCATGGACGACACACCGCTGCCGTCGGACCTCGAGGACGAGCTGCTCGACCACCTGGACCGGACACTCCCCGACTACGATGTCGTCATCGTCGCGGACTTCGGCCACGGCCTCCTGAGCCCGCGCGCCGCGGCCCTGCTCGCCGGGCGGGCCCGGTTCCTCGCCGTGACCACCCAGACCAACGCGGCGAACCTCGGCTTCAACCTCATCACGAAGTACCCGCGCGCCAGCTACGTGTGCGTCGACGAGCCGGAGATCCGCCTGGCCATGCAAGACCGGTGGACCCCGGTCATGGAGCTCGCCGACAAGATGCGAGGGCTGCTCGGCTGTCAGGTCCTCGCCGTGACGCGGGGGCACCGGGGCGCGGTGACGTGCGGGGCGGACGGTGCCCGGTGGGAGGTGCCCGTGCTGTCGCGGAATGTCGTCGACCGGATGGGGGCGGGCGACTGTTACCTCGCCGTCACGGCCCCGTGCGTGGTGGCGGGGATGCCGCTCGACGTGGTCGGGGTGATCGGCGGCATCGCCGGAGCGCTGGCCGTCCGGATCATCGGCAACCGCTCGGCCATCGAGCCGGCGGCGCTCCAGCGGGCGGTCACCACCCTGCTCGCGTGACGGCCGGGATGGACCCCAGAGCGAGCGCGCCCGGCCCGCCGCCTCTCGTGAGCGTGGCCGTCTCGACGTTCAACCGGGCCCACCTGATCGAGCGCGCCATTCGGAGTGCGCTGGCCCAGACTTTCGGTGACATCGAGCTCCTCGTCGTGGACGACGGCTCGACCGACCGCACGCCCGAGGTGCTCGCCCGGATCGGCGACCCCCGGCTCCGGATCGCGCGGCACGACCGGAACCAGGGGGTCGGTCGGACCCGGAACACGGCCATCCGGCTGGCCAGAGGCGAGTGGATGGCCTTTCTCGACGACGACAACGAGTGGGCGCCCCGCTACCTCGAGCGGCAGTTGGCCGTGGCGCGGACGCGGCCCGGCGCCGGCGTGGTGTGCTGCCGTGCCTGGCGCCGAGACGCGCGGACCGGGCGCGAGTCGATCATGCCGGCCGACGTCTTCGAGGGGAACGTGTTCGACCGCCTCGTGGCCTGGTGGAACCCCGTCGTGTCGTGCACGCTGATCCGCCGGTCGCTGCTGGTCGAGGTCGGCGGGCTGGACGAGCGGCTCCGGACGATCGAGGACCGCGACCTCTGGCTCCGTCTGGCTCAGCATACCGAGTTCGCCGCCAGCGCCGACATCCTGGCGGTGCGGCACGTGGGACACGGCGATCAGCTCTCCCGCAACCTCGCGCTCAAGCTGCCGGACGTCGCCCTCATGGAGGCGAAGTGGCGGTCGACGCTCGTCCAGACCTCGGGGCGCGCAGCCTATCGGCGATGGCGGCTCGAGCTGGCCGAATCGGTGGAGCGAGCCCGGACGGAGGCGCGCGCCCAGAGCGGGAGGGCCCGCCCTCGCCGCGACGCCCTCAGTCGGGCCGGGCGGCTCTCGCGGTTCCTCCCGGAGTCGGCCCGGCGCGTGGCCGGCGCCCTGGCGGTGGCGGCGCTCGGCCCGCGCGGGTGGACGGCGGCCAAGCAGGCGCTGGCCCGGGGCCGGCGCGCAGCGCCCTGATCCCCCCGCCCCCTCACCGCGTCGGCCCGGCCAGCCTCACCGGTGGCGCCAGCGCGGCGCCTCCTTCGCGAAGAACGCCCGCACCCCCTCGCGGGCGTCCTCCGTGCGGAAGACGGCCTCGGACAGGGCCAGGGTCCGGCGGATCGCCTCGTCCTCGGTCGTGTCCTGGCCGAGCTCCGCGGCCTCCTTGATGAGCTGGAGCGCGCGGTTCGGCCGCTCCGCCAGCGTGCGCGCCGAGCTCGAGGGCCGCGGCCAGCGCCTGGCCCGGCGGGACCACGCGGTTGACGAGCCCCCAGCTCCGCGCGGTCTCCGCGTCGATCGGATCGCCCGTGAACATGAGCTCCTTGGCGCGGCCCTCGCCGATCCGCCGCGGCACGCGGACGGTCCCGCCGCTCCCGGGGAGCACGCCGAGCTTCACCTCCGGCAGGGCCAGCCGCACGTCCGCGCCCGCGATCAGGATGTCGCAGCAGACCGCCAGCTCGAGCCCGCCGCCGTAGGCGAGCCCGTTCAGCGCGGCGATCGTCGGCTTCGGGAAGTCGTCGAGCCGGCTGTACGCCTCGTTCTCCGGCGCGAGCTTCTTCCGCACCACGTCGTCCTGGACCGACGGGAACTCGCTCACGTCCGACCCCGCGCAGAAGGCCCGAGGCCCGGCGCCCGTGACCACGAGCACGCGCGCGGCCGGGTCGGCCGCCAGCCGGTCGAGCGCGGCCCGGAGCCGGCGCGTCAGCTCGAGGGTCACCAGGTTGAGGGGCGGGTTGTCGAGCGTCAGCACGGCGACGCCCGCCTCGACGGTCACGCGGACCAGCTCCGGGTCGCTCATGGCTCGGGACGCCTCCTCTGGCGGGGTGACGGCCGCCGGCGGAACTCGGCGAGGATGCCCATCGGCTCGGGCCGGAACAGGCGCGGGTCCATGGCACGCGGCGGCACCGGCACCCGCACGGGGAAGCCGATGCGCGCGAGGACGTCGCGCTCGAGGTCCACGCCGGGCGCGACCTCGACGACCTCGATCCCGTCGGCGCCGAGCCGGAACACCGCGCGATCGGTCACGTACATGACCTGCTGCCCCCGCGCCCGCGCGTACCGCCCGCTGAAGGTGATCTGCTGCACGGCCGGCACCCACTTCGCGGTCCGCCCCTCCCGGACGAGGCGCACGCCCCCGGTCCCGTCCGGCTCGATCTCGAGGCCGTCGGCGGTGAGCGTCCCCGAGAACACGACCTTCCGCGCGCCCTGGCTGATGTTGACGAAGCCGCCCGGCCCGTTGACGACGCGGCCGAAGCGGCTCACGTTGACGTTCCCCTCGGCGTCGACCTCGGCGAAGGAGAGGAAGGCGACGTCCAGCCCGCCGCCGTCGTAGAAGTCGAACTGGTAGGGCTGGTCGACCATCGCGTCGTAGTTGTGGCCGGCGCCGGCGTCGTTGCCGCCCGCCGGCACGCCGCCCACGATCCCCTGCTCCACGGTCAGGGTCACGTCGCGGTGGATCCCCTCCTCGGCCGCCACCGGGGCGATCCCGTTCGAGACGCCGAACCCGAGGTTCACGATCGCCCCCGGGAAGAGCTCGAGCGCCGCCCGCCGGGCGATGACCTTGCGGATGTCGAGCGGCAGCCGCGGAAGCCCCGCGTCCGGCCGCCGGATCGCGCCCGCGTAGGCCGGGTCGTACCGGGTGACGTAGGTCTGCCACTCGTCGGGCACGACGACGAGGTAGTCCACGAGCGCCCCCGGGACCTTCACCTGCTTGCCAGGGAGCGTCCCCGCCGCGGCGAGCCGCGAGACCTGGCAGACGACGGGCGCCCCGCGGTTGCGGGCCGCCTGGGCGATGGAGAGCTGCTCGCCGAAGTACGGCTCGTCCTCCATGGTGACGTTGCCCCGCTCGTCGGCGGTGGTCCCGCGGATCACCGCGAGGTCGATCGGCTGGGCGCGGTAGAAGAGGTACTCCTCGCCGTGGAGCGTCACGAGTTCGACCAGGTCCTCCGTCGTCCGGCGGCTCTGCTTGCCGCCGCCCAGGCGCGGGTCGACGAAGGTGTGGAGGCCGGTCCGCGTCAGGAGCCCCGGGCGGCCGGCGGCCATGTCCCGGCAGAGCTGGGACAGCGCCCCCTGGGGCAAGCGTGTACGCCTCGATCTCGTCGGCGGCCGCCATCGCGCCGATGGCGGGACAGTTGTTGAAGCCCGCCGAGACCACACGCTTGACGAGACCCGGCTGGGCGAGGCGGCTCATGCCCGTGGTCTTCCAGTCGCCGATCGCGACCACGCTCGTGAGCGAGAGCCCGCGCGGCCGCCCCGTCGCGCGGAAACGCTCGGCCAGACCCACGATCCACGCCTCCGGCACGGCATGGCCGCCGCCGGAGCCGCCGAGCAGCACGTGATCGCCGTCACGCGCGAGGGCGACGGCGGCGTCGAGGTCGATGATCTCGGCCACGGTGAGGAGACTAGGCTAGAAGCGGGACCGGCGCAATTGAGCCGCCGCCCCGGTCGCCACTCCGCCACACCGTTGACACTGCCCTCGCGGGCGCGCACGATCGAGTCATCGTGGAGTGCTCGTGACGAACCCCGGAACTCAAGCCAGGGATTGATCAACCATGAAGCTACACTCCCTCCTCATCGTGACCGCCGGCGTCCTCACGTTCGCGGCTTGCTCCTCCGCCCCCACCAAGGTCGACACCGGACCGATTCGCGCCGCCACGTTCAACTTCGTGGATGGAGGCCTGAAGCCGGCGCCCGCCTACGCCGACAACCGAGACGCCGTCCACGCGCTGATTCAGGAGGCCATCGCGAAGAACCTCGCCGCCCACGGGGTCAAGCGGGTGCCCGCAGGCGGAGACGTCACGGTAGCCTACCTCGTCATCCTCGGAAACAACGTGTCTACTGTGTCGATCAACGACTATTTCGGCTACAGGGACGACGCCTGGGCCCTCCACGAGAAGGCGCAAGAAGCCTACACCGGAACCAAGAATCCAAACTCCTTCGAAGCCGGTACGCTGCTCATCGACATCATCGAGTCGAAGGGGTTCAAGGTGGTCAAGCGCAACTACGCCACGCGGCCGATCCTCCGGGACCTGCCCGTCGATGCCCGGGCCGCGCGCATCCAGGAAGTGGTCGACGAGATTTTCCGTGACGTGCGCATCGCGCCTTGAAGCGGCCGCGCTCACGCGCAGCTCAGAGCCGTCTGTCATGCGCGGCTGAGGCGACGTCGGACCGGCGCCTCAGGAGGCCGCCGCCGTCTCGCCGATAGTCGCGCTCTTCGTGCTACGGAGGGATTGGCCCGGGGCCGGCGGGTCAGCGGGATCGGTCAGGCCTCTTCCCCCCTGACCGCCGCGTCGAGATCCCGCCCAGCCAGCCGAGCCGCCAGAACACCCCGAGCAGTCCGCACCCGACCGCGAGCATCACGCCGAGCGCACCCGGGTAGCCCAGCGCCCACTTGAGCTCCGGCATGTTCTCGAAGTTCATGCCGTAGATGCCGGCGATCAGGGTCAGCGGCAGCATGATGCTCGACACCACGGTCAGCACCCGGGCGATCTCGCTCGTCCGGTTGGCCGCCGCCGCCTGGATGCCGCCCAGGATCCCGTCGAGGAGGTCGCGGGACGAGTCGACCGCCTCGCGGATGGCCAGCGCGTTCCGGAGCATCTCGAGGAAGGCGTTCCGCCCGTCGTCGCTCACGAAGCGGCTCCGCTTCGTGCCGAGGAGCATGAGCACGATGTGGAGGCTCGCCGCCAGCTTCTTGAGCGTCAGGATGTTGCCGGAGGCGATCGTCACGCTCTCGGGCACGCCGCCGCCGCCGCCCTCGGCCAGCTCGGCCTCGAGGAGGTCGAGGTAGTTGTCGTTGGCCAGATTGAGGTGGGCGTAGTCGTAGAGGCAGCGCTGCAGGAACAGGAACGCGATGAAGCCGGGCGTCTTCCCGGCCAGATGAAAGCTGTCGATGCAGGTTTCCTTGATCTGGTCCACCGCGTCCAGCCGCCGCCGGTGATACGTGATCACGTAGTCCGCGCCCAGGACGAGGATCATCCGGGCGAACTCGATCTCCGTGATGGTCTGCGCGGTGTCGAGGTGTGTCTCCGGCTCGTAGATGGGATAGAGATAGAAGGCGAGACAGTCCGACCGCTCCACGATCCGCGGAAGCACCTCCGGCCGGTCGAAGTGGGAGACGAGCACGAGGTCGATGTCCATGCGCCGGAGGACCTCGTTCATCGGGGAGATGTCCGGCGCCTCGATGTCGATCCAGGAGAACACCACCGGGTCCTGCAGCTCGGCGTCGAACCCGGCCAGGTCGAAGGTGCGCACCGTGTGGTTCGACGGGTCGAAGCTGATCCCGTGGAAGACGAGACCGGGCGTCCCCGCCAGCGGTGCCAGCGAGTCCTTGACGGAGGTCATGCGGCGCTAGTGTGCCACCGCCGGGGCGCGAGCAACAAGCAACGCGGTGGGAGGCTGCCGGAGCTACTCCTGGGCGGCCCCGCCCCCAGCGCCGGCCCCAGCGCCGGCCATGGACCATCGGCGCTGAAGCGCGCGGAAGGCCGCGAGCGCGGGCAGGACCGCCAGCCACAGGAGCACGACGAGCGCGAGGACCGCCCACCGCTTTGGCATGGTCGAAGGCCAAGTGAATCCCAGACTTGCGCGCGACGCAACGGGCCGGCCGCGGGCGGGACTGAATAGGCGCCCGGCCACCCCCATCGAATCGCTCAAGAGGCAAAGGAGGGTGTCATGAGGAAGATGCTGGTTGCCGCGCTGATCGTACCAGTAGCGCTTCTAGGAGCCGTGCGGCCCGCGAAGGCCGGCAACAAGGCGGCCGCCGTCCTCGCGGGCGTGGCCGTGGGCATCGGCGCCGCGCTCGTCCTCGACGCGATTGCGCCGCGCCCGGTGGTTGCGACGCCGGTCGTGTACCAGCCTGCGCCGCCGGTGGTCGTGTACCAGCCCGCACCCGTGGTGTACCAGCCCGCGCCGGTCATCGTCCAGACGCCGCCCCCGGTCATCGTCACGCCGCCGCCGGTGGTCTACCAGACGCCGCCGCCCGGCGTGTACCAGCCCGCGCCGGTCATCGTGAAGGGCCCGCGCCACGTCGCCCACGCACCGCATCCGGTACACGTCCGCAACCGGCACGGCCGGGGATACTGGGCGGATCGGTACATTCCCGACCGCTAGACTCGAACCGGTTTCCACGGACGCTCGCCGACGGGCTGCCTGCGAGCCGCCCGTCGACCGTTCGGGGTGCCGGGTGGCTTAGCCAGCCTTCCGGAACAGCTCGTAGCGCTCCGCGAGGAACTCCGGATTGGGTCGTGACTCGGGACGTCGTGGAACTGTGATCATCATGCCATGGAATCTGAGGAGTCCGTGTTGAAGCGTGGGGCCATCGCTTTCACGCAGGATGTCGACTCGGAGCTGGATCGTCAGATCAGGGCGGATGCCGAGGAGGTGTCGGTCGAACGCCGCGTGATGCAGACTGCACAGAGCCAGCCCGTTGGGAAGCACCGGTTCGCCGCGGGGATGACCATCAGGCAGGATGTGCGCCGCGTCGAGCAGTTCTCGATGACGGAACCGGCAGACCGCACACTGGGCCTGATAGGCTTGCAGAATCCGCTCACGGAATGCCCGCTGGTGCAGTCGCCGAAGCGTCACAACGGTCACATAAGCACGTCGTGCCTCGGCAGCCATCGGCTCGTCCCCGGGTCCTGATACGAGCGCTCGCTCCTGTGCGTCGACGGCAATCGTGAAACAGAGTCGCCCCGGGTTGTCACCCACCACATACACAGGCCATGCCGCCACGTACTGACCGGGGACGATCCCGTGTAGGTACACGAGGGGCGTCCGGCGCTGCATGGCGAGGCGCAGGCCGACGTTGTCCCGGTGGTACGGATCGGACCCACGGTATCGATAGAGGATAGTGTCCTTCTGTATCTCATCCTCATAGGGGCGCGGACGACCCTCAACGACAGGCGCTGTATAGATACTGAGCGGCATGTCCGGCAGGATGGCAGGCTTGAAGATGCCCTGGGGTCCCAAGAGAGGGACACGACGTCCCTCGAAATCGAACCCTCGCTGGAGCACCTCGTAGGGCAGCGTGTCCGGATGCAGCGCCGACTGATCCACGAGGAACTGAAAGGCCGCGAGCCGGACGCGACTGTCGAGGTCGTCCATCTCCCGCTCCCTGGGTGGGCGCGAGCCTACGGCAGGACCGAACGAGACGCAACCACCAGGAGGGATCGGATCATCTTCAGCGTTCGGCGCGGAGGCGGGCCGTCTCGTCCGGGAGGATCTCCAGCGTGGCCGGGTCGAGGGCGACGCCGTACTCGCGGCGGGCGTACTCGACCGTGATCTTCTCCTCGAGGACGTCCCAGCGGACGCGCTCCGGATCGCGCGTCATCGGATCGCCCCAGCCGCCGGGGCCGGCGTAGACGTGCCGGAAGACGTCGCCGCGCCGGAGGGTGAGGGTGCACTTGGCCGGGAGGTCCCGCGCCGCGGGCGTGCCGGGATTCAGGAGGTTCGCGGACGGCGTCCCCTCGCGCCCGCCCTGGAGCCCGTACGGGAGGTGGCGCCGGCGGTCGGTGCGGAGCTGGAGCGTGCCCTCGGCCTCCTCGAAGCGGTACTCGCGGATCAGCGCGAGCCCGCCGCGGAACCGGCCGGCCCCGCCCGAGTCGGGGAGATAGCCGTACCGCTGGATCCGGATCGGGTACTCGGCCTCGATCACCTCGATCGGGTTGTTGGAGAAGTTCACGACCGAGCTGCTGCAGGCGTCGATGCCGTCCTTCGTCGGCCGGCCGCCCCACGAGCCGAAGAGGAACTCCAGGAACACGAACGCCCGGCGCTCGGCGTCGTAGCCGCCGATGCTGACGCCGGTGTCGCCGCCGACCTCGCAGGCGAACACGCGGTCGGGCGCGACCTGGGCGAGGGCGCCGAAGACCGCGTTGGCGATGCGGAAGCCGGTCAGCCCGCGCGCGGCGACGGACGCCGGCAGCACCGGGTTCACGATCGTCCCCGGCGGCGCCACCACCTCGATCGGGCGGAAGTAGCCCTCGTTGTTCGGCGGGTCGCCGCCGATCAGGTGGCGGACGCACGCGTAGACCGCCGACTTGGTGAACGGGATGGGCGAGTTGATCGCTCCCTTCACCTGCGGCGCCGAGCCGGTGAAGTCGGCGATCAGGTGGTCGCCCGATATCGTCACGGTCACCGCGATCGGGATGGGATCGGGGTCGATGCCGTCGTCGTCGATGTGGTCCGTGAAGCGATAGACGCCGTCCGGCATCGCCTTGATGGCGTTCCGCGCCAGCCGCTCCGCCTGATCGAGGAGGGCGTCGGTGCACGCGGCGAACCCCTCGCGGCCATGGCGCTCGAGCAGGGCGAGATAGCCGCGCTCGCCCGTGAGGCACGCGGCCACCTGCGAGCGGACGTCGCCCAGCACCTGGCGCGGCACGCGCACGTTCTTGTCGATGAAGTCGAAGACCGCCTCCGCCGGCTCGCCCCGATCGTAGAGGCGCACCGGCGGGATGCGGAGGCCCTCCTGGAAGATCTCGGTCGCGTCGCAGCCGTTCCCGCCCGGGGTCTTCCCGCCGACGTCGAGCTGGTGCCCGATGCTCGCCGACCAGCCGACGAGGTCCGCGCCGACGTGGATCGGCTTCAGGATGTAGAAGTCGGGCAGGTGCGTGCCGCCCTCGAAGGGGTCGTTCAGGATGAACACGTCGCCCGGGCGGATCTTCCCCTGGAACTTCCGCTTCACGGCCGCCATCGCGTCGGGCACCGACCCGAGGTGGAGCGGCAGCGTCAGCCCCTGGGCGATCAGGCGCCCCTCCGCGTCGCAGAGGGCGCAGGACATGTCCATCGAGTTCTTGAGGTTGTTCGAGTAGGCGGTGCGCACGAGCGCGATCGCCATCTCGTCGACGATCGCGTCGAGCGCGTTCTTGATCAGCTCGAGCGTGATGGGATCGGCGGCGGCGCGGCGGCTCGCGCTCATGACGGCGCGCCGGTGACGATGAGGATGTTGCCGTGGTCGTCGAGGCCGGCGGTCGCACCGGGCGGCACCAGCGTCGTCGCGTCGTACTCGTCGATCAGGAGCGGGCCCGGGCGCGGGTGCGGGCCGAGGTCCGCGCGGGCGAGGACCGGCGTCGCCAGCATCCCGTGCTCGCGGCCGAAGTACGCGCGGCGCGTCCCGCCGGCCGTCGCCGCCCGCTCGCTCGCGAGCCGCACCGTCTGCCGCCCCGCCGGGCGGACCAGCCGCGCGGTGACGCGAAGGTTCACGACCTGGATCGGGTCGCCCGCCGCGGCATGGCCATACGTCCGCTCGTGCTCTCCGGCGAAGGCCGCGGCCAGGGCCTCCACGCCCGCGGCGCCCCGCCAGTCGGCCGGCAGCGGGATCGTCAGCTCGAACGACTGGCCCTCGTACTTCAGGTCGACGCCCCGGTCCATCGCCACCGGCTCGCGGTAGCCCTCGGCCCGGAGGAGGGCCTCGGCCTCGCGCTCGAGCGCCCGGAGGGCCGCGGCCACCCCGTCGGCCGTCTCGGCCGAGAGCGGGCGCAGGACGCTCCGCACCAGGTGGTGCTCGCTCTCGGCCTCGAGGAGGCCGACCGCGCTGAAGACCCCCGGCGCCGGCGGCACCAGCACGGTCCCGATCCCGAGCGAGCGCGCCATCTCCGCGGCGAAGAGCGGCCCGTTCCCGCCGAAGGCGACCAGGACGAAGTCGCGCGCGTCGCGGCCGCGCTCGATGGTCACCGCGCGGACCGCGCGCGCCATCCGCGCGCAGCCGACGAGATAGACCCCGTGCGCGGCGGCCTCGAGGCCGAGGTCGAGCGGCCGCGCCACCTGCTCCGCGATGGCCTCGCGCGCCCGGACCGCGTCGAGCGCGAGGCCGCTCGGGAGCCGCTCCGGATGGAGGTAGCCGAGGACGACGTTCGCGTCCGTCAGGGTCGCCTCCTTCCCGCCCTGCGCGTAGCAGGCGGGCCCCGGGATCGCGCCCGCGCTCCGCGGCCCGACGTGGAGCTGGCCCGCGTCGTCGACCCGCACGATGCTGCCGCCGCCCGCGCCCACCTCCGCGATGTCGATCGCCGGGACCCGCAGGAGGAAGCCGCTCCCGCGGTTCAGCCGGCTGCCCTGGGAGAGCGCGCCCCCGATCTCGAACTCGCCCGTGCGCTTGAGCTCTCCGCCCTCGATGACCGACGCTTTCGCGGTGGTCCCGCCCATGTCGATGCTGATCGCGTTCGGCCGGCCGATCCGCCGCGCCAGCTCGGCCGTCGCGATCACGCCCGCCGCCGGCCCCGACTCGATCACGTGCACCGGGCGCCGCCGGCCGCTGGCGGCCGTCATGACCCCCCCGTTCGACTGCATCACCAGGATCGGCGCGCCGACGCCGAGCCGGCGGAGCTCCGTCTCGAGGCTCCCGAGGTAGCGGCTCATGACCGGCATGACGTAGGCGTTGGTCACCGCCGTGCTCGTCCGCTCGAACTCGCGCACCTCGGGCAGGATCTCCGAGGAGAGCGTCAGCAGGACGCCGGGCGCCCGCTCGCGGACGATCGCCGCCGCGGCCTGCTCGTGGGCGCCGCTCGCGTAGGCGTGGAGGAACGCGATCGCGATCGACTCCACCCCCTCGCGCGTGAGGAGATCGACGGCCTCCACGACGCTCGCCGGATCGAGCGGCGTCAGGACCTCCGCGCCCGGCCCGAGCCGCTCGGCGATCTCGCGCCGCCAGCGCCGCGGGACGAGCGGCGCCGGGCGCTCGAAGTCGATGTCGTAGAGCCGCGCGAGCCGGAGCCGCCCGATCTCGAGGAGGTCGCGGAATCCCGCGGTCGTGAGGAGCCCCGTCCGCGCGCCCCGGCGCTCGAGGATCGCGTTCGTGGCGACGGTCGTCCCGTGGATCAGCTCGCCGACGTCGGCCGCGCCGATGCCGGCCGCCGCCATCAGCTCGCGCGCGCCCTGGACGATCGCCTCGGCGTAGTCGCCGGTGGAGGAGAGGACCTTCCGCGTGAGCGCCCGCCCGTCCGGCCCGACCAGGACCAGGTCGGTGAACGTGCCGCCGACGTCGACACCCAGGCGATGGCTCATCTGGTCTCCCGGCCACGGGCCCTGCGGAGCCGACCGAGAGGACCGGCCGCGCCCCGGCGAGTCCGGAGGCGCGGCGGGGGTCAGTCGTCTACCAGGTGACTATGGCGGACGGCTATGGCGTAGCCGGCTTCTGGCTCGGCGTGAGGATCTTGCCCTTCACCCCGGGGCTGGTGCCGAGCTTGCTCTTGTCGTCCCCGTACTCCTCCGAGGGATCCACCTCGACGTAGTAGCTTTCCGTCTTCTCCGGAATGTCGTCGCTCTGCCCGATCGTGCCCGGCTTGGCCGTCCCGACGGCCACGCGCGGCGGCTCCTTCCCGAGCGGCCCGAACCGCGTCACGCGGCCGTTCTGGACCACGAACTGCTTGCCGTCCCGGGTGACGTGGATCCCGTTCTTCGCGGGGATCTTCTTCCCGGCCCGGTCGAGGAGAAAGAGCTTGTCCCCTTCGGTCGCGAACTTCGTCCCGTCCTTGAGGACTCCCGTCGGGGCCAGGAGGACCCTCGCCCAGGCGTGCGGGAGCAGCGTCGTGCACAACCCCAGAGCCAGGAGCAGCGCAATCACGCGATAGCGCATGAGAACCTCCCTCGGCCACGGATTCGGGCACGAGGCCCTACGTCAGCCGACTCTAGCAGCGCATTCGAGAACGTGTCAAATTCGAGCCGATGAGGCCCGGTCGACGGCCGGTGATCCTCGCCCTCGTCGCCGGCCATTTCGTGGCGAGCATCGTGGCCGTCGTCCCCGAGCGGAGCGCGATCTGGCGTCTCCGGCCGCTCGCCGAGGTCCGCCGCTTCTACGCGACCCACAATCTCGACCAGCGCTGGAACATGTTCGCCCCTCCACCGCGCCAGCACGTCGCGATCCTGGCGGCGTTCCAGTTCGCGGAAGGATGGACGGACCCGTACCCGCTGGACGATTTCAGCCAGACGCGGCTCCGCGGACGCCTCATCCTGGAGCGGGGACTGTTCCGGGTCCGATCGTTCCTCCGGCCCTCGAACCGTGATCTCGAGCTCACGGACCGGAGCTCCCGGGCTTTCTACTACCAGCAGCTCGCAGAGTTCTTCTGCCACGGCGACGGACGCGTGCACGAGCTCGTCTCCGTCCGCTTCTACCTCGAGGCCCGCACGCCGCCCCACTTCTTCGACACGGACCGGGCGGGGCGGCCGCGGCCGCCGCCGTCGGCCTCCGACTTCCGGAGCGCGCTCTACGAGCAGGACTGCGCGTCATGAGGGGGTGGGCGGCCGCGGCCCATCGCTGGTTCTTCGAGGAGGGGGATGCGGCGAGCGCCGCGGCCCTGCGGATCGGATACGGCGTGGTCTTCCTCTTTCTCCTGTGGGATCTCTGGCCGGCGCTGGATCTCCTCCTGGGGCACGGGGGGTACTTCGGCACGCTCGACCGGCGCTACGTGCCGGAGATCGGGCTCCAGACCCTTCTGTACCGGCACGATTCCCCCGGCGCGCTCCGCGTCTGGTTCTGGACCTCGGTGGCGATGGCCGCCAGCGCCACGGTGGGCCTGGCCTCGCGCGCCGCGGTCGGCGCCTCGCTCGGCTTGCTGCTCCTGATGCAGCGGCGCAATCCGTTCATGCTCTACGGCGCCGACGGCGTCCTGCTCCACGTCGCGCTGTGGCTCGCGTGCCTCCCATCGGGACGGGTCTGGTCCATCGACCGCCTGATCGGCGCCTGGCGCGGACGCCCGGCGCGCCGGGCGATCGCGCTCTGGCCGGTCAAGGCCCTCCAGGTGCAGATGGCGCTGATCTACCTCGCGGCGGGCCTGGCCAAGCTCGGGACGGAGCCGTGGCGCGACGGGTCCGCCGTCTACTACGCGCTCCTCAGCACCGGGAGCGACGTGTTCCCGTGGATCCTGGGCCAGAAGCCGCTCCTCGCGCTGATGGCGCACGCGACGGTGGCCATCGAGCTGGCGTTCGCCGCGCTCGTGTTCTGGCCGCCCACGCGGTGGCTGGCGCTCGGTCTGGTCGCGGGCCTCCAGGTGGGCATCGACCTCCTCATGGGCATCCGGCTGTTCGGCCCGGTCATGTACCTGGGCCTCCTGGCGTTCGTCCGGCCGGCCGAGTGGCTGGACCTTGCGAGCCGGCTCGGCCTTGCCAGGATCGCGGCAGGAGGTTTCGGTCGCCGGCCGGGCTGAGCGGACACCAGGGCGACCCGCGACTCGCCGGGCGGCCGGCGCGACAGGCGGCCGGTACCGGGGTCCACAGCGTTCCCTCGGTCACCGGAGGATCCGCTGGTACACTCGGCGTCGGAACGCGCCCGCTCCTCTGGCCCGGCGGAGGCGACGGTCGGGCCCGTCACTGAAAGTGCCCGCGAGGGAGTGTCATGAGAACAAGCGCGGTCCTGGCCCTGGTGGCGTGGACGCTCGTGTCGCCGCCGGGGAGCTGGGCGGAGACCCCGGCCACCGTCTTCCTCGAGGAGCTGACCTGGACGGAAGTGCGGGATCTCGTCCGATCCGGAGCCACAACCATCATCCTGCCGACGGGAGGCACCGAACAGAATGGACCGCACATGGCGCTAGGCAAGCACAACGTCCGGGCGAAGGCGCTCGCGGCGGCGATCGCCCGCTCCCTCGGCAGCACCCTGGTGGCGCCCGTGCTGGCCTACGTGCCGGAGGGCGGGCTCGCCCCGCCGACCGGGCACATGCGCTACGCGGGGACGATCACGCTCCCGGAGCCGGTCTTCGAGGGGGTTCTCGAAGCCGCGGCCAGGAGCTTCGCCATCCACGGATTTCGCGACATCGTGCTCATCGGGGACAGCGGCGGCAACCAGGTGGGGCAGGAAGCCGTGGCGCGCCGCCTGAACCGCGGCTGGGCGGCCACGCCGACCCGCGCCCACGCGATCGACGCCTACTACCGGGCGAGCACCACGGGCGCGCGCGCGCTCCTGCAGAGTCGCGGCTATCAGGATCGCGAGATCGGCAGCCACGCGGGCGCGCTGGATACCTCGCTGATGCTGGCCGTCGACCCGAGCGTCGTTCGACAGGAGCGGCTTCGCGCGGCGCCGGGCGCCGACGCCTGGGAGGGCGCGGACGGCGACCCCAGCCGGGCGAGCGCGGAGCTGGGCCGGCTCATCGAGCAGACGATCGTGGCCCAGACGGTGGAGGCCATCCGGCGATCGCTCGCGCGGCGCGAGCCGACGCCGGTCGGGTCGCGTCCATGACCCGGGCTCGCGCTCGCAAGGGCGCCGCCTCGAGAACGACGCGCGCCCGATCCCGATGGTCGCGGGTCGCCGTGCTGCTCGGGCTCCTCCTCGCCCTGTGGAGCGCCGGCGCGCTCTGGCGGTCGTCGCACCTCCGGGCCAGCGCGCAGACGCCCGGCGCCGCCCCGCCGCCGGCGACAGCGCCCGGGCCGGCGCCGGCGGGGGTGCAAACGATCCCCGGGATGCCCCCGGTGCCCGATCCCACGAATCTCTACAGCGAGACCGCGGTGGGCCGGCTCAGCCCGACGGTGGCCGGCGCGCTCCCCCGGGTCTACGTGCCCAACGTCAAGGCGAACACCGTCACGGTGATCGACTCGACGACACTGACGGTGGTCGACACGTTCCCGGTCGGGGTGAACCCCCAGCACGTCGTGCCGTCCTACGACCTCACGACCCTCTGGGTGGCCAACAACGCCGAGGGCCTCACGACGGGCAGCCTGACGCCGATCGATCCGACGACGGGCAAGCCGGGTCGGCCGATCCCCGTCGACGATCCGTACAACCTCTACTTCACCCCGGACGGCCGCTCCGCGATGGTCGTCGCCGAGGCGCTCAAGCGGCTCGACCTCCGCGATCCGCGCACCATGGCGCTCCAAGCGTCGATCGCGGTGCCGAACTGCGCGGGGGTGAATCACGCGGACTTCTCCATCGACGGCAAGTACCTGATCGCGACCTGCGAGTTCCAGAGCGGCTTGGTCAAGGTCGACCTCGTCGACCGGACCGTGCTCGGCTACCTCGCGCTGCCTCGCGGCGGAATGCCCCAGGACATCCGGGTCTCCCCGGATGGCCAGACCTACTTCGTCGCCGACATGATGGCGGGGGGCGTCCACCTGATCGACGGCGCCCGCTTCGCCGTCACCGGCTTCCTCAAGACCGGGATCGGCACCCACGGCCTCTATCCGAGCCGGGACGGCAAGAAGCTCTACGTGGCCAATCGCGGCTCGCGGCAGATCCGGGGCCGCCCGAAGGGACCGGGCAGCGTCGCGGTCGTCGACTTCGCGACCCGCGCGGTCGAAGCGACCTGGACCGTGCCCGGCGGCGGCAGCCCGGACATGGGCAACGTCAGCGCCGACGGCACCCAGCTCTGGCTGAGCGGCCGCTTCGACGACGTCGTCTACGTCTTCGACACCCGCAGCGGCGAGGTGACGACGATCCCGGTCGGGAAGGAGCCGCACGGCCTCACCGTGTGGCCTCAGCCCGGACGCTACTCGCTCGGGCATACCGGCAACATGCGCTAGCGCCCCGGGCGGCGGCGGCGCGCCCCCCGCGCCGCCGGGGCAGCTCTACCGTCACGGCGCGTCCCGGCGCGCCGTCCGGCGCGTCGCCAGTCCCGCGCGTCGCGGCCCCCGGGACCCTGGCCGTGGTCCCGCCGCCCTCGCGCGAGCCCTGGCGCCGCGGCCCGGGGTGGAGTAGCGTCGACCGGAGGCGGCGCGGACGCCTGCAGTGTCAGCGGTGCCGACAATCAAGGTCATGAAGCGAGCAGCCCCGATCGCGATGGCCCTGGTCGTGATGGCCACGGCCGCCCAGCTCCTCGGGGCGGCGGTCGCCTCCGCGGACGACTATCGGTTCCCGATCGCGAATCCGCTGAAGGCCAGCCTGATCCCGGCGGGATACCGTCCCCATCGCACCAACTACCTGGTGAGCTTGCTCGAGGTGCGGGCCGACCGCCGGAACGTGCCGCGGTTCCAAGGAAAGAACAAGCTCGTCCTGGCCCTGTTCTCCCAGCGGGGGCCGGCCCATCTCGTCTTCGTGATCCCCGGGGTGGGGAGCAACGCCCTCAGCGAATCGGCGCTCATGCTCGCGGAGCAGTTCCACGGCATGGGCTTTCACTCGGTCACCCTGCCCGATCCCCTGTCCTGGCAATACACGCTCGGGGTGAGCGAGTCCGCCCTCCCCGGGTACCTGCCCCTGGACGCCGGCGAGTACTACGAGCTGCTGAAGGAGGTCGCAGGGCACCTGAAGAAGGCGCACCATCTCGGGATCACCGGCTACTCGGTGGCGGGGTACTCGTTCGGGGGGCTCCTGACCGGATTCCTGACCCGCCTGGACGGCGAGCGGCGCGCCTTCGACTTCGAGCGGGCGGTCATCATCAATCCCGCCATCGACATCCGTCACGCGATCCAGGTCGTCGATGGATTCTTCGCGTCCGGCCACTCGATTCACGAGGGCCGCAGGAGCAAGCTGCTCAGCTCGATGGTGGACAGCGTCATCCGGCTCAGGAACCGGCCCCTCACCGACGACCTGGTGCGCTGGGCGGCGGATCAGTGGGCGTTCAGCGACGACGAGATGAAGTGGATCATCGGCCGGTCCTTCCGCGGCGCGACGACGGGCACCATCTTCGCCAGCCGGCAGATCCGGGCGCACGGGCTCCTCGCTCCCCCGGAGTCACCGGAGCGGCATCCGCGCGAGGTCCAGCAGGCGGGCCGATTCTCGTTCGGCGACTACCTGTCACAGTTCGTGTTCCCGTCCCTCCGGCACCCGGGCAGCGTCCACCAACTGGACGAGCATCTGCTCGAGCGGGCAAGCCTGGGCGCGCTGGCCCCGGAGCTGAGCGCGAACCCCCGCGTGTTCGTCGTCGAGAACGTGGACGACTTCCTCGCCCGGCCCGAGGACATCGAGGCGTTGAAGTCCTGGCTGGGCCCTCGCCTGTATCTGTACCCGCAGGGAGGGCACATGGGAAATCTCTGGTACGGAAAGAACCAGGAGGACCTCCGCCGCATCATGTCGCCGATTGCGGAGCCACGATGACCCGCTCGCATTGCCGATGAAGGGCGCGATCTACGTGCCCATTCCGTTCACGAAGTCGTCGGTCTAGCTCGCGAATCCCTTGGTCGATCGCGGTCCATCAGCCCTCACGGGGCCACGGGCCGGTGGCGCAGGAGCTGGCTCCAGCCGGCGTACCCGAGCTCCCTGAGCCTCCCGTGCGCCGGGACGGGACCGCCCTGCGCCGCGGCCATCTCCTCGCGGATGGCCGCCAGCAGCGCCTCGAGGTACGGGCTGCCGTGGGCGGCGACGCGCTCGAGCCGCGGCAGGACGTCGGCCAGCTCCGGCCAGCGCTCCAGCATCGTCAGCACGACCGCTTCCATGCGATGGAAGAACCAGAACTGGGTCTCGCCCAGCTCGCGGACCTGCCGGCGGAGCCGCGCCACGTCGCCGCGCGCGCCGGCGACTCCATACGCCAGGAGCAGCACGCTCTCCCGCTCGAGCGGCTCCGCCTGGAGCGGCAGCTCGGCGCGAGACAGGAGTCCCCGCGCTTCGGTCGGCCGCCCCTCGAGCGCGTGGGCGACCACCGCGAACGCCCGGGCGGTCGTGACCGCATAGCAGAAAGCCGTGCCTGAATGTGCCGCCACCAGCTGCTCGGTCTCGGCGCCGAGCTCGCGGAGCGCGCGCCAGGCGCCCCGGGCCAAGAGCACGTGGCACTGCTCCCGCAAGCTGTGCGTTCTCAGATGCGGCCCGCGGGAGGCGCTCCCCGCCAGGAACCGCTCCGCCAGGCGCTCGGCCTCACCGAGGCGACCGCGGTTGAGCGCCAGGATGGCGCGGAACTCCAGCTGGCGATCCGCCGGGACGCCGGCCGGCCCCAGCGCGTCGAGGCGCTCGTAGAGCCGCTCCGCCATCGCGAACTCGCCCACCCGGTTCTGCAGGATGGCGGCGTGCTCGAGGCACGACGCGAGCGGAGCGGGATCGCTGAGCCCCTCGGAGAGCCGCAGGGCTTCGACGAGCTGGGCGGGGTCATGGGACCGGTAAGCGTCGAGGGCCAGGAGCCGGGCCAGGGAACCATCGTCCCGGGCACGGCGGGCCGCGTCCTCCCCTTCCCGCAGCAGCGTCTCGACGACGCCATCGGCCGGCGCCCGCCGGAACATGCCCGACGTGTAGACGGGCAGCTCGAGAAGGCTCGGATAGAGATCCGCAGGCGGCACGGTCCCCGCGTCCCGGTGAACGTCCCGCGCTCGCAGGTAGTGGGTCCACGCCTCGTCGGCGTCGCCGCCGGCGGCGCACGCCCGGGCGATCGCCTGCTCGACGCGCGCGACGTCGTCCGGGGCACCCGCGAACCGGAGCGCCCGGCGGCACGTTTCGACCGCGCGGGCATAGGCCGCCCGATCGGCATAGCGCCCGCCCGCCAGCACGTGGGCCTGGAGTGCCGCCTGACGAAGCCCAGGAAGGTCCGGGCTGTCCTCCCACACCCACTCGGCGTCCGCCGGCCCGACGGCTTCCCAGAGATGGTGGGCGAGAACCTCGACGTCCTCCGGCCGGACCCCTTCCCGCGCGTAACGCGCGTGGAGTCGCATCCGGTCCGCCGTCGTCAGGCGGCCGTACGCGACGTCACGGACGAGCGCGTGATGGAAGCGGTAGCCGCCAGGCGCGGGGTGGAGGTAGAGCCGCTCGGCGAGCCGCTCGAGCGCCCCGGCGACCTCGACCGGATCGCGGCCCGAGAGGAGGGCCACGTCCCGCGCCGCGAATGTCTCGCCGGCGACCGCGGCGCACTGGAGCAGCTCCCGATCGTGCGGCGTCAGCTCCTCCAGACGGGCGCCGATCACCCCGCTCAGCGTGAGCGGCACGTCGCGCGCGATGCCGAGGGAGCGCGCACGGGCGAGCTCGATGACGTAGAGCGGGTTGCCCTCCGCCCGCTCGATGCCCGCCGCGTCGGCGCTGCCGGCGTGCCGGGCGAGCGCCTGGGCCGTCCCGTCGTCCAGGGCGTCGAGCGTGAGGAAGAAGCGGTCGCCGCCGGGGCGCAACCCGCCCTGCGCCGCCAGCTCGGGGCGGGCGGTCGCCACGACGAGAAGGGGCATCGCCGCACCCAGCGTCAGGCGATCGAGCAGCTGGACGACCTCGCCGTCCGCCCAGTGGAGGTCCTCGATCCAGACGACGACCGGCCCCGCGCGGGTGAGGACGCCGAGGTAGCGGCGCCAGCCGTTGACGATCTCGTCCTGGCGCTGGCCCACCGGCAATCCCCCGAGCTCCCGGCTGACCATGAGCCCCGCGCTGTGGCCGAGCGCGGTCGCCACCCGGTGGCGCTCGGTGACGTCCGGCAAGAGGGCCGTCAGGCTCGCCGCCAGCGCCTCGATGGACGTCGCGGGATGCTCGGACGCCAGCAGCTGCCGGAGCGGGCTCCCCGCCTCAGCCTCTCCGGCGGGGCGACACCGCGCCGTGACGATGCGGTGCGCCGCGCCGAGTCCCGCGACGAACTCCTCGACCAGGCGAGTCTTTCCCTGGCCGGGCGGACCGGAGACCAGGGCCAGCACGCCACGCCCGGATCGGGCGCGCCCGTGGGCCAGATGGAGGAGCGCGAGCTCGGGCTCGCGCCCCACGAAGGGCAGGCGACCCCGGGCGTGCGGCCGGACGAGGGCGAGCAGCCGCCAGGCGGGGAGCCGTCCCAGTCCCTTGAGATCGACGTCCCCGAGTCCGGCGAACTCGGCCATCTCCGCGGTCGCCTCGCGACAGGTGGGCCCGACGACGACCTGACCCGGCTCCGCCACCTGCTGGAGACGCGCCGCGACGTTGACGCACGCCCCGATGCTCATCTGCTGGCGCTCGGTCTCGGTGGCCGCGAGGTCGATGATGGCCTCGCCGGTCTCAACCCCGGCGCGCACCGCGAGGGGCACGGACGTGCGAGCGGCGGCGGCCCACAGGACGCAGGCGTGCGCGGCTCGGAGGGCGCGCTGAGGGTCGTCCGGATGGGTGGCGGGCACGCCGAACAGCGCGTGGATCGCGTCGCCGATGTACTTCTCGACCGTGCCGCCCTCGGCGGCGATGAGCGCCGCGAGCTCGCCGAACGCCCGGTCGAGGGCCCGCTTCACGCGCTCGGGGCCGAGCTCGAGCGTGAGCGTCGTGGAGCCCACGACGTCGACGAACAGCGCGGTGACGACCCGCCGCTCCAGCCGCTGCTCGCGCATGCGTCTTGCCCTGTCCGTCCTCGGCCAGCTCCGTCCGCTCGGCCGATGCTAGCACGGCGCGAACGCGCGGCCGTGGCCCGGCGCAGCCAAGACCCGGATGCACGGCGCCGTCGGATGGCTGGCCGCGATGGACTGGCTGCGGGGATGATGCTCCCGGGCGCCGCCTTCTGTAGAGTGGGGCCATGGCACTCGCTCGGCCGCCCGGACGCCAGCACGGGGCCGCCCTCGCCATCACCGCCCTCGGCGTGGTCTTCGGCGACATCGGGACGAGCCCGCTGTACGCGCTGCGCGAGTGCCTGCGCCCCGGCCACGGCCTCCCCGTGACGCCGGACACGGTGCTGGGAGTGCTCTCGCTCCTGGTCTGGTCGCTGGTCCTGATCGTGAGCGTGAAGTACGTCGTCTTCGTGATGCGCGCCAACAACCGCGGAGAAGGCGGGATCCTGGCGCTCCTCGCGCTCATCCCCCCGCGGGCGCGTGGACCCGCCGTGGTGGCCCTCGCCCTCTCTGGCGCGGCCTTCCTCTTCGGGGACGGGGTGATCACGCCGGCGATCTCCGTGCTGGCGGCCGTCGAGGGACTCGAGGTGGCCGCGCCGGCGCTGGCCCCGTGGGTCGTGCCGATCGCGGTCGTCCTGCTCATTCTTCTGTTCGCCGTCCAGAAGCGTGGCACCGCCAGCGTGGGGAGGATGTTCGGACCCGTGATGCTCGTGTGGTTCGTCACGATCGCGCTGCTCGGGGCGGCCGAGATCGCGCGGAGCCCGAGCGTCCTCCACGCCCTGAACCCGTGGCACGGGGTGCGGCTCTTCGTCGAGTACCGGGGGGCGGCGTTCCTCGTGCTCGGAGCCGTCGTCCTCGCGGTGACCGGCGCGGAGGCTCTCTACGCCGACATGGGACACTTCGGGCCCCGGCCGATCCGGCTCGCCTGGCTCGCCCTCGTGTTCCCGGCCCTGGTCCTCAACTACCTCGGCCAGGGAGCTCTCGTCCTCCGTCAGCCCGAGGCCGTGCAGAGTCCCTTCTACCTCCTGGCTCCGCGGGCCCTCCTCTACCCGCTCCTCGGCCTCGCGACGCTCGCCACGATCATCGCCTCCCAGGCGCTGATCTCCGGGGTGTTCTCGCTCACCAGCCAGGCCGTCCGGCTCGGATACCTTCCGCGCGTCACGATCGTCCACACCTCGTGGACGGAAGCCGGCCAGGTATACCTCCCGGAGATCAACGCGGCCCTGATGGTCGGGGTGCCTGCTGCTCGTCCTCGACTTCCGCTCCTCGGGCTCGCTCGGCGCCGCCTACGGCATCGCGGTGACCGGGACGATGGCCGTCACGAGCGTGCTCTTCTACCTGGTCGCCCGTCACCGCTGGCGCTGGCCGGTCTGGCGAGCGGGCGGGCTGGCCGCGCTCTTTCTCGTGGTCGACCTCGCGTTCCTCGGCGCCAATCTCCCGAAGATCCGCGCGGGCGGCTGGGTTCCGCTCGCCATCGGCGCGACGCTCTACGTCCTCCTGTCGACCTGGAAGCGCGGCACCGACCTCATGCGCGCGATGCTCGCCCGGGCGTCGGTTCCGTTCGAGCCGTTCCTCGAGCGGCTCGAGCAGGTGCCCCCGCCCCGAGTCCCCGGCACCGCCGTCTTCCTCACCGCCACGAGCGAGGGCGTGCCGCCCGTCCTGCTCCAGCACCTGAAGCACAACAAGGCCCTCCACGAGAACGTCGTCATTCTCACGGTCCTCACCACGGACGAGCCAGCGGTGGTCGACGCAGACCGCATCTCGAGCGAAGCCCTCGCCGCGCGCTTCCACCGGGTCCGGGCACGCTACGGCTTCATGGAAACGCCCGACGCGCCCGCAGTCGTCGAGCACTGCTGCGGACTCGGGATCGCGAGCGCCCTGGAGGAGACCAGCTACTACGTCGGGCGGACGCGCCTCCTGCCGACCGGGCCCGCGCCCATGACGAAGTGGCGGAAGCTGCTCTTCGGCTTCCTGGCGCGGAATGCCCGCTCGGCGACGGAGTACTTCCGCATCCCACCCGACCGCGTGGTCGAGCTCGGCGCGCAGATCGAGTTCTGACGCCGGGCGGCCGGCGCCCGGTCAGCTCTCCCGGCGGTGGAAGGCGGGGACGACGTCGGTGGCGAGCTGGCCGAGCTGGTCGAGCATCCGCTCGGGCGGGCACATCGGCCGCAGGATGAACTTGGAGGCGCCGCCCGCGACGTACGCCTCCAGGTGCTCCCGCACCCGCGCGGGCGGGCCGAACGCCGTGCAGCGCGCGAGGGTGGCGTCGTCGACGCGACCGCGCGGGATGAAGGGATCGGCCAGCGCGCGGGCGACGGCGGGGTCGGGGTCGAGGCAGTAGTAGAAGAGGGCGCCGAAGTGGTCGGCCGGCACCTCGCGGCCGGCCTCGGCGGCGAACGCCCGCGTCTTCTCGACGCCGACGCGGAACTGCTCCGGCGTGATGAAGGACGGGATCCAGCCGTCGCCGAGGCGGCCCGCCCGGCGCATGGCCGCCTCGCTGTTGCCGCCGATCCAGAGCGGCATCGGCTGCTGCACCGGCTTCGGGAGCACCGTGACGCGGTCGAGGCGCCAGAACTCCCCGGCGAACGTCACCTCGTCCTCGCTCCAGCAGCGCCGCATGATCTGGATCGCCTCGTCGGTGCGCCGGCCGCGCTCGCGGAAGGGCACGCCCGCCGCCTCGAACTCCCGCGGCTGGTCGACCCCGATGCCGAAGGCCGGCAGCATGCGCCCGTTCGAGAGGTAGTCCACCATGGCGATCTCGCGCGCGGCCATGACCGGCGTCCGGAACGGCGTGACGAACACGCTCGGCCCGAACTTGAGCCGCGTCGTCCGCGCCGCGACCGCCGCCATCGCGGTCATGGGCTCGGGCACCGGCAGCGGCGACGACAGCCGCTCGGAGAACCACACGGAGTCGATCTCGCTCTTCTCGCAGAGCTCGACGAAGCGCCAGAAGAAGTCGCGGCCGGCCGGGCCGTGCGGCCACGGCCCCGGCATCACGCCGATGCGGTACTTGATGCGCATGGCGGCGACTCTAGCACGCGACGGTCAACCTAGCAGGCGCACGCAGACCTGCTTCGCAACGCGCAGCGTCATCCGGCGACGGCCTCGCCCCACCCACTGCTGTGTAAGGGAGTTGCCGGGGCACCCCCTCTGCTCCGAAAAGGCGCCAGCGCCCGCCGATCGGCCCATCGCTCAGCAGCCCGTGGTGGAAGTGGGGGACTTCACCAAGCGAAGCCGACCGTTGAAGACGCACGCACGACGCCCGGCATCAGCTCGGGGGTGGACCACAGACGCATGGCGGCCGTCCAGACGCGCGCGACGACGATTGCGAAGGCGATTTCAAGTGGACCGATGCCGAATCGGCGTCCTTGCCACCCTCGCGGCGTGCCGCGCCCGATCGCCTGGCGCATGAGAAGGCCGAGATTGAACGCGCCCGCATGGACCAGCAGCCGTTTGAGGATGTTCTGATGCCCGCGCAAGTGGGTGCGGCGCAGGCCGCCGGTGTCGTACACGTGCGCGAAGGAGCGCTCGACGTATTCGCCGCGGCGCCGCATGAGCCGCGTCCCGCGCGCGCCGCGCATTCGCCGACGATTGCCGTAGACCGGCGCCTGCGCCGCCGGCGTCTGCGTCCAGTGCCGTCGACCGCGATCGGGCTCCGCGATGTAGGAGCGGACCGCGACCGTCGCGAGGTCGATCAGCGTCTGGTTGCTGTGATAGCCCTTGTCCGCGACGATCTCGGCCACCGCGGCCGGGATCGAGCTCGCGACGTGCGCGGCCTCGACCTGTTGCGCGGCGACGCGGGCCGTCGTCGACCAGACTCGTGGTGTCCCCGACATCGGCGCCCTGCAGCGTCACCGCCACGAGCGCGCCACTGTCCAGATCCACGGCGTGCTCGGCCTTGTGCGCCAGATGCGTCCGCCCGTCCTTCATCTTCGTGATCTGCGCGTCCGGATCGAACGGGTTCTTCCAGTCCTGGTTCGACGTGCGCTTCTTCCGGCGCCGGTCCAGGCGCGCCAAGGCCTCGCGGGTCGGCGTCTTGATCCCCGAGGCCGTGGCGAGACGCGTCAGGAACTCCTGGTAGCGCTCGCCGGTGTCCCGCCGCACGATGCTCCGCATCGCCGCGTTGGCCTCCAGCGTCGTCGCGTCGATGGCCACGGTCCGCCCCGTGAGCAGGCCGGCGGCGACCAGGCGCTCCAGCACCCAGGTGAACACGGCCCGATGGGTCTCCACGGCGATCAACCGCCGCGTGCGCGAGATCGTGGAATGATCGGGGGCCGCGGCGTCGAGGCCGAGCCCCACGAAGCGGCGCACGGCGAGCGAATCGGCCGCCCGCCAGGCGATGCCACGCTCCGAGTCGAGCCCTTCGAAGTATCCGATCAGCAGCAACCGGAAGTACAGGCCCGGCGGCAGGCTCGGCCGGCCCATCATCGGCGCGTAGAACTGCCGACACGGCGTCCTCCGCGAACCGGTCGAAGCCGGCCTCGTCGAGGATGGCGTTCGGCCGCTCGGCATCGGCACTGTTCGCATCACGTCGCGATGGTCGAGAGGTCTGCATGCGGCGCGGTGGCCACCGTGGAATCGGCGACGATTAGTCCGGCGTGCGACGGACCAGCTCCGCGGCCAAAGCGGGCAGGCGGCCGCTCGAGCCCAGCGGACCGCCAGCGAGCCGAGATTCTGCGTGTCGACGAGCCGAGGTCAGCGGAGCCCATGCGAAGGACCCGAGGCGGCGGCCGCGTCGGGAGGATCGAGGTTCGTCGACGCCGATGCGCGACAGCGTCCCCACCTGTTGCTGGGCCCCGGCGGCGAGCGGCGCAGCAAGGCACGCGGCCGCAAGAGCTCCATACGAGCGGCAGGCCATGGCTGTCACATCGCTCACTCAGCGCGACCTCGGAAGCGTCAGTCCTGAAAGGGCGCATGTCCCGCCGGGCACCCAGTGGGTCACAGCGACTCCAACCATCGAGGCGGCAGACCACGTCTTGATGCCAGGTAGCGCCCGGACGAGCACCCCGGCGGCCACCGACCAGAGAATCACCGCGACCAAGCTGTGAGTGTACGGCATGTAGTAGAGATCGAACGGATTCGAGGCGGTTATCCCCGGAACGATTCGCACCTTCTCGATGCCGAGGAGCACCAGCACCGCCCACCCCACGTCCACGAGCTGAACGGCGACGAAGAGCACCCAGAGCGGGATTGCAGGGCGAAGCGCCTTGGCTGCGAAGCTCGCGCCGTAGTGTCCGACGAACATCTCAGCACCAATCCACAGTGGTCGCAAACCTTAGAAACAGTCTCGCCCTCCGCTCCTCGTCGCGGGTCTTGTTCAACTCGTCAATCTGAACGTGCGTGGCCACGAATTCTGCTCCGGTCGGGATGTGCTCAAGAAGCCATCGATCAGCTCGTTCAAAAGCGCGTTCCAGCGTTTCACGCAACCTGACCTGCGGCACTCGCGGCGGGCCTCAGACTCTGCCAGTCGCCGCCAGCCGGGCGGCGACGCCGTCGGGGACGGGGTAGCGCCGCGTCGCCGGGCCGGCCTTGACGAGCTGGCCGGGGAGGACGCGGCCCACCACCTCCTGCACGTAGCGCGAGACGGCGAGCAGGCGGTCGAGGTCGATGCCGGTCTCGACGCCCATGGCGTGGAGGCCGTGGACCAGGTCCTCGGTGCAGACGTTGCCGGAGGCGCCGGGGGCGAAGGGGCAGCCGCCCAGCCCGCCGATCGAGCTGTCGAAGTGGGTGACGCCGCACGCCATCGCGGCCAGGATGTTCGGGATCGCCAGCGCGCGCGTGTCGTGGGTGTGGAGCGTCCACTCGACGCCGGGGAAGCGCGGCCCGAAGCGCTCGAGGATCTCCGTCACCTGGCGGGGATTGGCCATGCCGGTCGTGTCGGCGAGGGCGACCGACCGCGCGCCCATGTCGACGAGGGACGCGACCACCCATTCGAGGCGGTCGACCGGCACGTCGCCCTCGAAGGGGCAGCCGAACGACGTCGAGACCGCGCAGCTCACCGGCACCTTCGCGCGCGCGGCGACCTCGAGCACGGCGCGGAGCTTCCCGAGCGACTCGGCGACCGTCATGTTGACGTTGGCGAGGTTGTGGCTCTCGCTCGCCGAGACGACCGTGTGGATCCCGTCGACGCCGGCATCGACGGCACGCACGGCGCCCTTCTCGTTCGGCACGAGGGCGATGTACTGGGTCCCCGGCCGGCGGCGGATCCGCGCCATGACTTCTTCCGCGTCCCGCATCTGGGGCACGACCTTCGGGATGGACGAACGACGTCACCTCGATCCGCGGCAGGCCCGTCTCGGCGAGGCGGTCGATGACCTCGACCTTCGTCTCGGTCGGAATCCACTCGGGCTCGATCTGGAAGCCGTCCCGGGGGCCGACCTCGCAGATGGTCACGCGCTTCGGCAGCTTCATCATGGTCTGACTCCCAGCGCTTCGGCCATGGCGCGGAGGTGAGCGGGCGCGCTGCCGCAGCAGCCGCCGACGATGCGCACGCCCGCGACCACGAGGCGCCGCGCGTAGTCGGCCATCTCGCCGGGGCTACCCTGGTAGACGGCGCGACCGTCCTCCAGCACGGGCAGGCCCGCGTTCGGCTTCGCGACCAGCACCGCGTCCGGCGCGGCCGCGTGCATCGCCACCATCGCCGGCAGGAGCTCGGCCGGACCGAGGCCGCAGTTGCCGCCGACCGCGACCGCGCCCAGCGCGGTCAGCTCCTTCGCGGCCTGCTCCGGGCTCACGCCCATCATCGTGTGGCCGTGCGTGTCGAAGCTCAGCGTGATGACGACCGGCACCCCGGGTGCGGCCTGCCGTACACCCTCGACCGCCGCCTCGACCTCCTCGAGGGCCGACATGGTCTCGATCCAGAAGACGTCGACGCCGCCGGCGTGGAGCGCGGCCGCCTGCTCGGCGAAGCCCTTCACGGCGTCGGCCCGCTCGAGGTCGCCGAGGGGCGCCAGGATCCCGCCGCTCGGCCCGATGTCGCCCGCGACCAGCGCGCGGCTGCCCGGCGCGTGCGCGACCTCGGCGGCGAGACGGGCCGCGGCCTCGTTGAGCTCGGCGACGCGCGTGTCGAGGCCGTGGAGGGCGAGGCGGAAGCGGTTCCCGCCGAACGTGTTGGTCAGGAGGATGCGCGAGCCCACCGCCCGGTAGGCCTCATGGACGCCGCGGATCACGTCGCGGCCGCTCGACGTTCCAGCGCTCGGGCGAGTCCCCGGAGGTGAGGCCCGCCTCGAAGAGCATGGTCCCCATGGCGCCGTCGGCCAGGATCGGGCCCGGCGTCGCGAGGAGGGCCCGCCAGCGCGCGCCGTCAGGCAAGCGCACCCCCCATCTTCTCGGCCATGAGGCGCTTCGCCGTCTCGACGGCCTTCGCCGCGTCGCGGCAGTAGGCGTCGGCGCCGATCTGCTTCGCGAAGTCCGCGTTGAGCGGCGCCCCGCCGACGAGCACGATCAGCTTGTCGCGGAGACCGGACTCCTTCAGCGCCTGGATGACGATGCGCATGTAGGGCATGGTCGTCGTGAGGAGGGCGCTCATCCCGAGGATGTCGGCCGCGTGCTCGCGGACGGCGTGGAGGAACTTCTCGACGTCGGTGTTGATGCCGAGGTTCACCACCTGGAAGCCGGCGCCTTCCATCATCATGCCGACCAGGTTCTTCCCGATGTCGTGGATGTCGCCCTTCACGGTGCCGATGACGAGCGTGCCGATGCGGGGCGCCCCCGTCTCGGCCAGGAGCGGCCGCAGGATCTCCATGCCGGCCTTCATCGCCTTCGCCGCCATCAGCACCTGGGGGACGAAGAGCTTGCCGATGCGGAAGTCCTCGCCGACCACGTCCATGCCGGCGATCAGCCCCTGGGTGAGGGCGTCGTAGGGCGTCAGGCCGCGGCGGAGCAGCTCGTGGACGCCGGCCACGACGGGCTCGGCGTTTCCCCCGTAGAGGTTGTCCTGGATCTGCTCGAGGAGCTCCTCGAGCGGGAGCTGGGTCAGATCGCTCATTCGAATCCCCCCCACGGGGGATGACCTGGGCTCGCCGGCAGGGCTCGAATCAGTGAGCCGACCATGGGCCTCAGGCCTGCTGCGCGAGCCGGCGGCGGCGCCGCTCCGCCCGGTCGGACAGCGCCTCGTCGGGGGCGCGCGTCCAGCCCTCGGGCGGGGAGAACTCCGCGCAGATCATCCCGGCGAACTCCTGCCGGAGCCGCGCGTCGACGTCGGGCGAGAAGAGGCTCGGCGCGTCGCGGGTGAGGATGTCGCGGACCCGCAGCATGGCGCGCCCCTGCGCGTCGAGGCCGCCCTTCTCGATCCAGCCCTGGCGCGGGTCGCGGTCGGCGATCTCGGGCAGGAAGCCCGTGGTCCGCATGCGCTCGAGCGTGTGGAGGTGGTCGGCGAACATGCCGCCCGGCCCGACCTCCTTGATGACGTCGAGGGCGAAGTTCTCCTCGCTCATCTCGAGCCCGCGCTGGATGCGGCGGAGCATCGCCACGATCTCGTCGTCGATGACGGCCTTGGCGAAGTCGAACGACATGAGGGCGTCGAGGAGCCCGGCCATGTTGAAGAGGTGGTTCCCCGACAGGAGGGCCGCCACCGCGGACATGCCGGTCTCGAAGCCGCACTGGGCGTCGTTGACCTTGGCGTTCGAGAGCCCGATGTAGCCGCCGCACGGCACGCCGTAGAAGCGCGCCATCTGGGCGACGCCCATGAAGAGCATCCCGGTCTCGATCGCGCCGGGCGCGTAGGCGCCCGTCCGCATGTCGGCCACCGTCGGCAGGCTCGAGTAGATGGTCGCCTTCCCCGGCCGGACCATCTGCTCCAGCACGACCGCCGCCAGGAACTCGGCGTTCCCCTGGACGAGGGTGCCCGCGAGCGTCAGGGGCGACGTCAGCCCCGCGTTCGGCACGAGCGTCGGGTGGCCGGGCAGGCCGCGCTCCGCGTAGTAGATCAGGGTCGCCGTGGAGTCGTAGTCCATCGTGAGCGGCGAGACGCACGGGCAGTAGTGGTGCGTGATGAACGGCCGCTCCATGTAGGCGGCCTCGCTCCCGGCGATGATGTGGGCGAGCTTCAGGATGGAGTCGAGCTCCTCGGGCGGGCCGCTGATGCGGATCGGCTTCCGGCAGTACTTGAGCGCCGCGTAGAGCCGCGTGGTCGAGAAGAAGGCGGGCGGCGCGTCGTCGGCCAGGGTCGAGACCGAGAAGATGTCGTAGTTCGGCAGCTGGTCCACGAGCCAGGCGATCCGCGCGATGTCGGCGGCGAGCGCGCGCCGCGCGATGCCCGTCGCCGGGTCGACCATGTCGGGCGCCGAGCTGCCCGAGATCACCACCGGCGCGTCGTCGGGCACCGTCCGGTCGAGCTCCGGGTCGCGCGCCCGGAACGTGAACTTCGGGGGCATGCCGGCCCGGTGCTGCTCGACCACGGCGCGCGGGAACCGGACGTTCTCGCCGCCCGCCTCGACCTTGCAGCCGTGGCGGGCGAAGATCTCGCGGGCCTGGGCGTTCCGGACGAGGAGCCCCACCTGCTCCAGGATCTCGAGGGACGCCTCGTGGACCCGGCGGACCTCGCCCTCGGTCAGGAACGCCGCAGGTGTTCGGATCATGGCCCGCTCCCCCCGCCGGCGCGCGTGGCGCGCGCTGGCCATTCAGGGTACCAGAGCCCCCGGCGGCTCCCAAGACCGCCTTGCCCCGTGGCCCCGGGGCTGGGGCCTTCCCGGTCGCGTCCCCCTGCTACTACACTGGGGGCCACCCACGGGGAAGGAACCGAGCATGCCCGCAGCCCTGGCCCAGTCCGGCCGCGTCGCCGTCGCCGGCCGAGCATCATGGTGACGGCCCCCTGCGCTGGACGTACCCTCTACCGCCGCTCGAGTGGAACCCTCGACCCTCGAAAGGACTGAGATCGCTCTATGCCGGTCGTGATCACCATGGAACGCCCCGACAGCGCCGACGCGGTTGCCCTGATCACGGAGCTCGAGGCTGTCCTCACCCCGCTGTATCCGGCCGAGAGCCGTCACGGCCTCAGCGTCGAGCGGCTGATCGCCGAAGGGGTCGCATTCTTCGTGCTCCGGTCGGATGGCGTGCCCGCGAGCTGCGGCGGGATCAAGCTGTTCGGCACCGACTACGGCGAGGTGAAGCGGATGTACGTCCGCCCGCAGTTTCGCGGTGCCGGGTTTGCCAAGCTGATCCTGAACCGTCTGGCCGATCACGCCCGGGCACACGGCGTGAGCCTGCTGCGGCTGGAGACCGGGATTCACCAGAAGGAGGCCATCGGCCTGTACGAGGGCCTGGGCTTCCGGCGCATCCCGCCGTTCGGGGCCTACAAGCCCGACCCGGTCAGCCTGTGCTACGAGAAGCGGATCGGGTAGGACGAGACGGTCGCGTCATGACACCTGCCATGCGAGGCGGCCGCGTCGGCGACATGTCGCTGGCGCGCGCCCGCCGGAGACACACTGATGGATAAGAGTCCGCCGCCCTGTCGCTCGCCGCCGCCCTCGCCCTGCCGCTGCCGGAAGGGCGGCGCTCGGCCGAGGTGTTCGTCGACGGCGATCTCGAGATCCGCCTCTACGCGCCGAAGGGGCACGACCCGCAGACCCCGCACGACCGCGACGAGCTCTACATCGTCGCGGCGGGGCACGGGAAGTTCCGGGTCGGCGACCGGGTCGATCCGATCGGGCCGGGCGCGCTGCTCTACGTCGCCGCGCACGAGGTGCACCGCTTCGAGGACTTCTCCGACGATTTCGCGGTGTGGGTCGTCTTCTACGGCCCGGTGAAACAGCACTGACCGAGCACCTCGGCCCGCCGCCCCGGCCGGCCCTCAGGGGGCGGCGGGGCCAGGCGCGACCAGCTCGGCGGCGAGGAAGTCCCGGGTCCCCGGCGGGCCCGTGAGCTCGAGCCAGATCGGCCCCCCGCCCGGCTCGACCGTGAGCCGGAAGCGGAGGAACGCGCAGCACCGGCGCTCCAGGTCGATGAAGGTCGCCAGGGTCGCCAGGCGGTCGGGCTCGGCGGCGAAGCGGAGCGCCACCCCGTCCGGCAGCCAGCGGGCTTCCTGCTGATCCCGGCGAATCGCCGCCAGCACGCCCGCCCGCCGGGCCGCGAGCTCGGGCTCGGTCAGGGTGCAGGCCACGGGCAGCTCGGCCATCGCGCCTGCGACCCTACGCCCCGAACGTGAACGTCGAGCCGGTCGAGCTCACGACCAGCTCCTTCCCCATCCGCTGGGCGAGCCGGACGAACGCCTCGAAGCCGGTGCAGTGCTGGGGCACGAGGTAGTCGACCTCGAAACCTCGCAGCGTCTCGACCACCCGGTCGATCCGCTCGGCGTCGAGGCCGGAGAGGTGGAAGCCGCCGAGCACGGCGTGGATCTTCGGGACACCGCTCACGCGCATCGCGTTCCGGCAGATGCCGACGATCCCGCGGTGCGAGCACGACGTCACGACGACCAGGCCCCGGTCCCGGACGTGGGCGACCAGCGTCTGCTCCCCGATGAAGGTGTCCTGGACGAGCGCGCCGTCCTGCTCCATCCGGAGCGACGGCGGGATCGCCTCGTACGGCTCGGTCGCGCGCATCTCCCCGGAGAGGAGCACGCCCTCGGCCAGGACGACCGGCTCCGCGACGTCGACCACGTCGACGTCCCAGCGCGCGACGTCGCCGCGGTCGAGGCGCCCGAGCGAGACGCGGTCCCCGTCTCGCTCGCTCCAGCGGCCGACGTAGTGGTTCGGGTGCCCGTAGAAGCGGAGCCCCGGCCGCATCCGGCGCCGGTACGCGGACAGGAAGCCGAGGAGGCCTCCGAAGTGATCGGAGTGGCCGTGGCTCAGCGCGAGCGCGTCGATCGCGCCCGCGTCGAGGCCGAGCTCGCGGAAGTTGTGGGTCATGGACGCGGCGGTGAGCCCGAAGTCGAACGCGATCCGGGCCGTCTCGCGGCCGCGCGCGATCTCGACGTGATGGGCGAGGCCGTGCTCCGCCCGCAGGTCGGCGATCTTCCGCGCCCGCGGCACGCCCCAGCGGCGCGCCACCTTCTCGTCGGGGCGCAGGATGTCGACCGAGTTGTCGACGACGGTGGTGACGCTCACGCGGTCAACGGGCGGCAGGGTCATCGGGTCCACCTCTCCGGGAGAAGCCAGCGGCGCGCGGCCGTCATCACACGCGGGCGCACGCCGGCCTCAGTACGAGCGCGGCAGGCCGAGGACGTGCTCGGCCACGTAGGCCATCACGAGGTTCTGGTTCACCGGCGCCGTCTTGTAGAGGCGCGCCTCGCGGAACTTCCGCTCGACGTCGTACTCCTCGGCGAACCCGTAGCCTCCGTGGCAGTCGACGCAGGCGTTGGCGGCGTCCCACGCGGCCTCGGCCGCGAGGTACTTCGCCATGTTGGCCTCGGGGCCGCACGGCTCCCCGGCGTCGAAGAGCGCGGCCGCCTTGTTCCGCATGAGCTCCGCCGCCTCGACGGCCATGTGGGCCTTCGCGATCGGGAACTGGACGCCCTGGTTCGCCCCGATGGGCCGCCCGAAGATCACGCGCTGGTTCGAGTACGCCACCGCCTTCTCGACGAACCAGCGCCCGTCGCCGATGGAGTCGGAGGCGACCAGGATGCGCTCGGCGTTCATGCCGTCGAGGATGTAGGCGAAGCCCCGCCCCTCCTCGCCGATGAGGCTCTCGGCGGGGATCTCCATGTGGTCGAAGAAGAGCGCGTTCGTGGAGTGGTTCATCATCATGCGGAGCGGCCGGACCTCGAGCCCCTGCACCTGGCGGAGGTCGAACAGGAAGACCGACAGCCCGTCCGTCCTTCGCTTCACCTGGTCGACGGGCGTCGTCCGGGCGAGGAGCAGCATCAGGTCCGACTGGAGCACCCGCGAGATGAAGATCTTCTGGCCGTTCACGACGTAGCGGTCGCCCTGCCGGACCGCGGTCGTCTGGAGCTTCGTCGTGTCCGAGCCCGAGTTCGGCTCCGTCACGCCGAAGGCCTGCAGCCGGAGCTCGCCGGACGCGATCTTCGGCAGGTAGCGCCGCTTCTGGGCCTCCGAGCCGTGCCGGAGGACCGTCCCCATGATGTACATCTGGGCGTGGCACGCGGCGGCGTTGCCGCCGCAGGCGTTGATCGTCTCGAGGATCAGCCCGCCCTCGAGGATGCCGAGCCCGGCGCCTCCGTACTCCTGGGGAACCAGCGCCCCCAGGTAGCCCGCGCGGGTGAGCTCCGTGACGAACGCCTCGGGGTAGGCGCGCTCCTGGTCGAGCTGCCGCCAGTACTCGCCCGGATAGCGCTTGCAGATCTCGGCCACCCCGGCCTTCAGCGCGCGCTGCTCGTCGGTCAGGGTCACGGGCATGGACGCCATGGCTCGGCCCTCAGCGCCCCTGGAAGCGGGGCTTCCGGCGCTCGTTGAACGCGCGCACCCCCTCGACGCGGTCCTCGGTGACGACGGTGGCGTTGTACGCCTCGATGGCCAGCACCATCCCGGTCTCGAGGTCGGTCTCGCTCCCCCAGGCGATCGCCTTCTTCGCCTGGCGCACCGCCACCGGCCCGTTCTCGGCGATCGCGGCCGCGAGCTCGGCCGCCTTCGCCCGCGCCTGCCCGCGCGGGACGAGGTGGTTCACGAGCCCGACCGCCCGCGCCTCGGCGGCCTCCACGCGCCGGCCCGTGAAGATCAGCTCCTTCGCCAGCGGCGCGCCCACGATCCGCGGCAGGAGCTGCGTCCCGCCGACACCCGGAAAGATCCCGCGGGTGACCTCCGGCAGCGCGAACGCCGCGCTCTCGCTCGCGACGATGAAGTCCGCGAGGAGGGCGAGCTCCCACCCGCCGCCGAACGCGAAGCCCTCCACGGCGGCGATGACGGGCGGCGGGCAGCGGAGGATCGCCATCGCCGCCTGCTCGAAGATCACGTGCTGGGCCCGCCAGACCTCGTCCGACATGCCCTCGCGCTCCTTCAGGTCGCCGCCGACGCAGAAGGCGCGGTCTCCCGACCCGGCGAAGACCACCGCGCGCACGTCGCGGGCCGCGGCCGGGCCCCGGAAGCAGGCGAGGAGGTCCTCGCCCATCGCGGTGTTCATCGCGTTCAGGACCTCGGGACGGTGGAGCAGGACCGTGAGGACGTGCCCGTCCGCCGACCGCTCGAGCCGGAGCGTGCGGAAGGCTGGCTCGGTCACGGGCTCGCGCCGCTCACTCGGGGAGCGGCCAGTCGACGACGCCCTGGGCGCGAAGCTCCCCCATCTCGAGGGCGCCGAACCCGAGCTCGCCGAGCAGGTCGATGGTGTGCTCGCCCACGCGCGGCGGGGGCCGGCGGGGCGTCGGGCGCTCCTCCCCGAACCGCACCGGGAGCGCGACCGTCGTGAGGTCGGGAATGTCGGGGCGGGGCGTGGGCACGAGCATCTCGCTCGCCTTCGTCTGGGGATCCGTCACCACCTGGTCGACGGTCTGCACCGGCCCCGCGGTGACCCCGGCGGCGCGGAGCCGCTCGAGGAGCGCCGCCGTCGGCCACGGGCGCGTCAACGCCTCCAGCGCCGGCACGAGCGTCGCGCGGTGCCGCACGCGGTCGGGGTTCGTGCGGTAGCGCGGGTCGGCCGCGAGCCCGGGCTGGCCGAGCGCCTCCGCGAGCCGCCCGAAGAGCGCGTCCGTCGGCGTGGTGATCATGAGCCAGCCGTCGGCCGTGGGGAACGCCTGGTAGGGGACGATCATCGCCGCCCCCGACCCCTGGGGCTGGGGCACCTCGCCGGTCGCCAGGTAGCCCATGAGCTGGTACGGGATCCACCCGAGCGCGGTGTCGAAGAGCGCGGTGGTGACCTCCGCGCCCTCGCCCGTGCGGTCCCGCTCCCGGAGCGCCGCCACGACGGCGAGGGCCGCCCACATCCCCGTCCCCATGTCGACCATCGAGGTGCCGGCGCGCACGGGCGCCTGGCCCGGGTGCCCCGTGAGCCGCATGAAGCCGCTGTAGCCCTGCATCATCGGGTCGTAGCCCGGGTGCTCGCGCAGGGGCCCGCGGGTGCCGAACGCGGTCACCGAGCAGTAGACGAGCCGCGGGTTGAGGGCGCGCGCCTCGGCCACGCCGAAGCCGAGCGCGTCGGCGTTCCCGGGCCGGAAGCTCTGGACGAGCACGTCCGACCGGCGGACGAGCCGCTCGATCACCGGCCGCGCCGCGGGCGCCTTCACGTCGAGGGCGAGGCTCCGCTTGTTCCGGTTGAACGAGAGGAAGAGCGCGCCCTCGGGCCCCCACATGGGCGGCGCCCACGCGCGCGTCTCGTCGCCGCGGCCCGGCCGCTCGACCTTGACCACGTCGGCGCCCAGGTCGCCGAGGATCTGGGTGCAGTACGGCCCGGCCACGTTCTGCGTGAGGTCGAGCACGGTCAGTCCCGCGAGCGGCGTCACGGCGACCAGTATAGCCTCGCCCGCCGCCCGCGCGGGCCGAGGTCCCGGACGCCGCGAAGGGGGGTTGACGCCGCGGGCCCGCCCCGTCAGAATGCGGCCAACCAGTAGATTGGTCGACCAACCAATATGAGCCCGCGTCCTCCCCAGATGAGCCCGCGTCCCAAGGTCGCCCCCGAGCGCCGTGCGGCGATCGTCCGCGCGACGATCCGCTGCCTGGCGCGCGACGGTTACGCCGGCCTCACGATGAAGCGGATCGCGGCGGAGGCCGGCGTGAGCCCCGGGATCCTCCACTACTACTTCCGGGACAAGCGCGCCATCCTCGGCCGCGCGGCCGCCACCGTCATGGCCGACCTCGACCGCCGCGTGGCGACGGAGGCCCGCGGCGTCCGCGACGCCCGCGGGCACCTGCGCGCGCTGCTCCGCGCGTGTCTCAAGGTGGCGACGGAGAGCCGGGATTTCTGGACGGTGTTCATCGAGCTCTGGGGCGAGGCGCTCCACGACCCGGATCTGGCGCGGCTGAACCGGCACGCGTACGCGCGCGCCCGGCGGTTCCTCGCGGCGAGCGTCGCGCGGGGGACCGCGGCCGGCGCCTTTCGCAAGGTCGTGCCCGACGAGGCCGCGGCGGTGATCCTCGCCCTCGTCGACGGGCTCTCGCTCCAGCTCACCTTCGATCCCGACCTGATGCCGCTCGGCCGTGCCGTGCGCCTCGCCGAGGAGGCGCTCGGCGCCTATCTCGGGGCGGCGGATCGGCCGGACGACCGGGAGAACCGCCATGGCTGATGCCGCACGGACCGAGCGAGCCCGCTTGCTCGACTACATCCGGACCCGCGCCGCCGCGCTCGACGCGCCGCGGCTCCGGGCGCGTGTCAGCTCGGCCGCGGCCGAGCTCGCGGCGGCGCTGGCGGGCCTCGCGGAGCGGGACGCGAGAACCGCCGTGCGTCCGGGCGAATGGACCGTGGCTCAGGTCGTCGACCACGTCGCCCAGTCCACCGTGCGCGCGGCGGAGGAGCTCCGTCACCTCCGCGCGGGCCGCCGGCCCCCGGGACCGCCCGTCTACGAGGCGCTGCTCTCCGGGGCCGCCCATCGCGTGCCGTGGACGGAGCTGGTCGAGGGCCTGCGGGAGGCCAGCGCCGCGCTGGACGCGACGCTGGCCTCGGCAGAGCATCCGGGCCCCGGTGATCCGAGCGCCGTCACCGCTCCCGCCGTCCTCGTCGTGAGCGCGCCGGAGGCGGGAGGCGCGCCCGACATCTTCGCGGCCGAGCTCACGTGGCAGGAGTACGCGCTGGTCCAGCGGCTCCATTTCCTCGACCACCGGGCGCAGATCCGCGCGCTCCGCGCCGCCCTCGCGGCCTCGGCCTGACCGGCGCTAGCGCACGAGAACCTCGCCCCGCATGGACTGGTGCCGCGCGCAGAAGTACGGGTAGACCCCGGGCTCGGAGAAGCTCGCGCTGCCGCTCGTCCCCTTGCCCGCGAGGCGGACGTCGAACCGCCCGTCCGGGCTTCCGGGCAGGCCCGAGGTCACCGTGTGAGTGATGTCGTCCTCATTCGTCCAGGTGACACGGGTGCCGGGGCGCACCGCGAGGGCCCCGGGCTGGAACTGGAACACGCGGATCGCGGCGCTCGCCACGACTCCGCCCTGCGGGAGCGCGGGCGCCGCGACCCCGAGCGCCAGCACGAGGGTCACGCCCGCTCCGATCAACCGTCGAGGTCTCATCAGACTCCCCTTTCTCGTCGCATCCGGCACCGGCTCGTGCTCCACTCACCTCCCCTCTACGAGCCCGCGCAAGTCGGCGGATTTTCGGCCTCCTGTGGCCCTCTTTCGGACCCCGAACAGCGTTCCAAAGATTGCGTCCTCGCAGGGCCTCTGATAGGATGCCCGCGTTCCCTAACTCCGCGTCACTTCGACGGTGGACGCGTCTGACGGCCCCAGAGAGCGGGCCACTTCGTCGAGGGGGAGGTCTGTGCCCGTACCGCGTTTCGTCTGGCTTCATGGTCGTCGCGTGGCTCGCCCTCCTCCCGAGTCTCGTCCGGGGTCAGGAGCGGCAGCGGATCTCCCTCGAGGCCGGCACCCCGGTCACCGTGTACGCGGACCGTGTCGAGAATCTGGACCGCGAGAAGCTCCTCCTCGCCGAGGGGAACGTCCAGATCGAGCAGGGGGACGTGCGCCTGGAGGCCGACCGCGTGGAGATCAACACGGAGACCAGCGAGGCCGTCGCGACCGGCCGCGTGGTCCTGTTCGACGGGCGCGACCGGCTCACCGGCGAGCGCATCGAGTACAACCTCCGGTCGGCCACCGGCGTCGTGTACAAGGCGCAGGCCGCCGCCGAGCCGCACTTCTTCTTCGGCGGAAACCGCATGGAGCGGTTCGGGGACAAGGCCTATCGCATCGCGGGCGGGGTCTTCACGACGTGCGAGGACGAGACCCCGCCGTGGTCCGTCCGCCTCGGCTCGGCCACCGCCTACCTCGACGACTACATGTGGGGGACCAACGCCTCGTTCTGGGTCTGGAAGATCCCGCTCGTCCCCTTCATCCCGTTCTTCGCGACGAGCCTGCGCAAGGACCGCCACAGCGGGCTCCTCACGCCGACCTTCGGGAGCAGCAGCGACAAGGGCTTCTCCGTCCGCCAGCCGATCTACTTCGTGCTGTCCGACAGCCAGGATCTCACGCTGTCGCCGACCTACTTCGAGAAGCGCGGGTTCGGACTCGGCGCGACGTACCGCTACGTCCGGAAGGAAGGCTCCAGGGGCGAGCTCGACGGCTTCTACCTCCACGACGACGAGGAGTCGCCGGACCACGACCAGGACCGGTGGGTGGCGAGCCTCCGGCACGAGGAGGTGATCACCCCGCGGCTGGTCCTGAAGGCGGACGTCGCCCGGGTCAGCGACGACCAGTTCCTCGGCGAGTTCGGCGACTCGCTCGACCAGCGGAGCGCGCAGCGCCTCGAGTCGAACCTCTCGCTCACCCAGCGCTGGGAGAAGTGGAACTTCTTCGGCCGGCTGTTCTTCTACCAGGACCTCACGACCGACCAGCCGATCGAGCTGCAGCGCCTCCCCGAGCTGCGGCTCACCGCCTTCCAGCAGCCCGTGCCCTGGGTGCCCGGGCTCCTCTTCGAGATGGACAGCTCCTACAACAACTTCGTGCGCGACATCGGCTCCGGGGGCCAGCGCCTCGACGTGACGCCGCGCGTGTCCTATCCCCTGTCGCCCGGCGGCCTCTTCACGCTCACGCCGCGAGTCGGCTTCCGCGAGACCATGTACGACACCAGGGTCGTCGGCACCAAGGAGGACCAGGGGTTCGTCGTCGAGGACACGGTGAAGGAGTTCACCGTGCGCTCCCTCTTCGAGGCGGGCGCCGATCTCGACGCGCGCGCGCAGCGCGTGTTCGACCTCGAGGGGGCCTTCGGCATCCAGAAGCTCCAGCACCTGATCGAGCCGCGCGTGAGCTACAACTTCCTGGACGGCAACGACTCGAAGGACCTGCCCCAGTGGGACGGGATCGACATCATCACGCCGGGCCACACGGTCACCTACTCCCTGACGAACCGGCTCAAGGCGCGCGCCGTCGGCCAGGACGACCGCCCGGGACGCGTGTGGGAGGTCATCCGCTTCACGCTCAGCCAGACCTACACGATCGAGCCGGATCCGATCTAGACGACGGTCTTCGGAACCCCCGCGCCGGTGCCCACCACGACGGCGCCGCAGCGGCGGCGCCGTCTCGCCCAGGAGACCGAGCCGACCCGACCCCGACCACCATTACCACGAGCGTCACGCCGAAGCGGCTCTCGGACCTCGTCGCAGACCTGATCCTCGAGCCCGTGTACGGCGTCCGCTTCCGGGGGACCGCGTCGTTCGACCCCTACGAGTACAACGTCACGGCCGCCACGACCGACTTCTCCTACGAGGCGGCGCGCTGGCGCGCGGCGTTCGGCACTCGCCACGGCGACGAGGGCAAGCTCGTCTACATCCAGGGTTCGATCGAGGCCAAGATTGGCTCGCGCTGGACCGCCCGGTTCTCGAGCGACTACAACATCGACACCGGCACCGTCATCGAGAACCGGCTCGAGGTCGAATTCCGCGAGCAGTGCTGGGCCATCACCGCGGCCTTCATCGACCGGGTCGACGAGGACGAGTTCCGGATCAGCATCAACCTGCTCGAGCTGGGGCAATACGGCTTCGGGCGGGGGTTCACCGGCTTTCAATGAAGATCCCCCAGTTCGACCTCACCCGCCAGTACGAGCAGCTCGAGCCGGAGATCCAGTCGGCCCTCCGGCACGTCCTGCGCAGCGGCCAGTTCATCCTGGGCCCCGAGGGCGCGGCGTTCGAGACGGAATGCGCGGCCTACCTGGGGGTGAGCCACGCGATCGGCCTGGGCTCGGGCTCGGACGCGATCAAGCTGGCCCTGCGGGCGCTCGGCGTCGGCCCGGACACCGAGGTGGTGACCCCCGCCTTCTCCTTCGTCGCCTCCGCCACGGCGGCGCTCGAGCTCGGGGCCCGGCCCGTCTTCGTCGACGTCGAGCCGGCCACGCTCACGCTCGATCCGGACCGCGTCGCGGACGCCATCACGCCGCAGACGCGCGTGATCCTCGCGGTCCACCTCTACGGGCTCCCGGCCGCCATGGGGCCGCTCCGGGTCCTCGCGGACGCTCACGGGATCCACCTCGTGGAAGACGCCGCCCAGGCATTCGGGGCGACGCTCGGCGGTCGTCCCGTGGGCGGGCACGGCCGGGCGGCCGCCTTCAGCTTCTACCCCACGAAGAACCTCGCCGCCTACGGCGACGCAGGCCTGGTGACGACGACCGACGCGGCGCTCGCCGCGCACCTGCGGCTGGCCCGGAACCACGGGCAGTCGCAGAAGTACCGTCACGCCGAGCTCGGGTGGACCGCGCGGCTGGACGAGCTGCAGGCGGCCATCCTCCGGGTGAAGCTGCGCCACTTGCCGGCGTGGACCCTGGCCCGGCAGGCCCTCGCCGCGCGCTACAGCGAAGGGCTCGCCGGACTTCCCATCGTCCTGCCCGCGGAGCGGCCCGGCGCCACGCACGTGTTCCACCAGTACACCATCCGCACGCCTCAACGAGACGCCCTCGCCGCGCATCTGACGGCCGCCGGAATCGGGACCGCCTGTCACTACCCGCTTCCCATCCCGGCGCAGCCGCTGTTCCGTGACCTGGGCTACGACGCGACCCCCTTCCCGGCGGCGTGGGCTGCCGCCCGGGAGGTGCTCTCGCTCCCATGCTTCCCCGAGATCCGGCCCGACGAGATCGACGCCGTGATCGCCGCCGTTCGCGGCTTCTTCGAAGGAGATTCCTGATGCGCGTCCTCATCACGGGATTCACCGGCTTCGTCGGCAGCCACCTGGCCGACTACCTGGTCGCCCGCGGCGACGTCGAGGTCTTCGGCATGCACCGCTGGCGGAGCCGCATGGAGAACGTCGAGCACCTCGGGGACCGGGTGCGACGAGTCGAGTGCGACCTGCGCGATGCGGGCGCCGTCCGGCGCGTGCTCCGCGACGTGCGTCCGGACCGCATCTTCCACCTGGCCGCCCAGAGCTACGTGCCCACGTCGTGGCTGGCGCCCGGCGAGACCCTGAACGGCAACGTGGCGGGCCAGGTGAACCTCTTCGAGGCGATCCGCGACCTCGAGCTGCCCGCGCGCGTCCACATCGCCGGATCGAGCGAGGAGTACGGACTGGTCCTGCCCCACGAGGTCCCGATCCGGGAGGACAGCCCGCTCAGGCCGCTCTCACCCTACGCCGTCTCCAAGGTGGCCCAGGACCTCCTGGCCTACCAGTACTGGAGGAGCTACCAGCTCCACGTGGTCCGGACGCGCGGGTTCAACCACACGGGCCCGCGGCGCGGCGAGGTCTTCGTCACCTCGAACTTCGCCCGGCAGGTCGCCGAGATCGAGAAGGGCATCCGCGAGCCCGTCGTCCGGGTGGGGAACCTCGAGTCGGTCCGGGACTTCACGGACGTGCGTGACATGGTCCGGGCCTACTGGCTGGCCCTCGAGCGCGGCACGCCCGGCGAGGTCTACAACATCTGCTCGGGTCGCGGCTACTCCGCGCGTCAGGTGCTGGACATCCTCCTCGGCCTGGCCCACGTGAAGGTCGAGGTGCGGCAGGATCCCGCCCGGATGCGGCCGTCCGACGTCACGCTCCTTCTCGGCGACTGCTCGAAGTTCCGGAGCGCCACGGGCTGGGAGCCCACGATCCCGTTCGAGGTGACGCTCAAGGATCTGCTCGAGCACTGGCGCAAGCGCGTCTAGGCCGCGCATGCCGTGAAGGTCCTGATCACCGGCATCGCCGGCTTCGCCGGGAGCCATCTCGCGGAGCTCGCTCTGCGGGAGGGCGCGGAGGTGGTGGGCACGGTCCTGCCGGACGCGCCGACCGACAACCTGGCGGCCGTGCGAGAAGGACGTGACCACCGTCGCCTGCGACCTGACGGAGCCCGGGGCCGCGGGCAACGTGCTGCGAGCGACGCGCCCGGACCGCGTGTTCCACCTGGCCGGGCGCCTCGGTGGTCGGCACCTCGTGGGCGCTGCGCGCGGACGTCCTCCGGACGAACCTCGAGGCCACGTATCAGCTCTGCGAGGGCCTGCGCCGCCATCCGGTTCCCTGCCTCGTGGTCTCCTCGGGCGAGGTCTACGGGGTGGTCCCCGAGGCCGAGCAGCCGATCTCCGAGACTCGGCGCTGGGCTCCGGGGTCGCCCTACGCTCTGTCGAAGGCCTCCCAGGAGCTCTACGCGGGGTACTACGCCCGCTCCGAGGGGCTGCCGCTGGTGATCGTCCGCGCCTTCAACCACGTCGGCCCCCGGCAGGGACTCGGCTTCGTCTGGAGCGACGTCGCCCGGCAGATCGCCGAGATCGAGCGGGGGCGTGGGCCGGCGATCCTCGAGGTCGGCACCACCACGACGCAGCGCGATTTCACCGACGTCCGCGACATGGTGCGGGCGTACTGGCTCTTGCTGGCCCGAGGCGATCCCGGCAGGACCTACAACGCCGCTTCGGGCAAGGCCGTGTCGATCCGCGAGGTCATCGACGGGTTCCTCGAGCACGCCGCGCGCCCGATCGAGGTGCGCCAGGTCGCCGAGCGCGTTCGCCCCATCGACCTCCCGATCCTCGTGGGGGATGCGAGCCGGCTCCGGACGCTCACCGGCTGGGCTCCCACCATCTCCTTCCGACAGAGCCTCGAGGACGTGCTGGACGATTGGCGCCGGCGGGTCTGACTGGGCGCCCGGCGGTGAGACATAGGCGGCTATGGTGGGACACCTGGCTGATCTGTATCGATACCGCGCCCTGATCGGGACGCTCGTCCTGCGGGAGCTCCGGGCGCGTTACCGCGGCTCCTTCCTCGGCTTCCTCTGGTCGTTCCTGAACCCGCTGCTCCTGATGCTGGTGTACGCCCTCGTGTTCTCGATCTACCTCCGGGTACCGATGGAGGGGTACGCGGTCTTCCTGTTCTCCGGACTCCTCCCCTGGCTGTGGTTCTCGTCCTCGCTCGGTCACGCCGCCGGCGTCATCGTCGCCTCGGGGGCGCTGGTCAAGCGGATCCTGTTCCCGGCGGAGGTGCTTCCGCTGGTCTCCGTCCTCGCGAACCTGATCAACATGCTGCTGTCGCTGCCCCTCCTCTTCGGGTTCCTCCTGGTCTTCGGCGTCCGCCCGCACGCGGTGCTGCTGTTCCTGCCGCTGCTCCTCGTCCTCCAGCTCCTCCTCACCACCGGTCTCGCGCTGGCGCTGGCGGCGCTCAACGTCTATCTCCGGGACGTGGAGCAGATCCTGACGAACGGCCTGACGCTGCTGTTCTTCCTGACGCCGATCCTCTATCCGGTGTCCACCGTGCCGACGACGCTCCACCTGAGCGAGACCCTGGTCGTGCCGCTCCGGCCGCTCTACTTCCTGAATCCGATCGCGGGGCTCGTTCAGAGCTACCAGAACATCTTCTTCTTCGGCCGCGAGCCGCACTGGATCCACCTCGGAACCGTGAGCGTCTGCGCGGCTCTCGCGCTGGTCGGTGGCTGGTGGGTGTTCGACCGCCTCCGCGACAGCCTGGCCGAGGAGATCTGACGCGGTGAGCGGGACGCCCGCGCGCTCAGCGCCGCCAGCGCCGCCAGCGCCGAAGGACGTCGCGATCTCCCTCCGGGACGTCTCGAAGCGCTTCCGGCTCTACCGGGGGCGCCAGGTCTCCACCGTGAAGGACCTCTTCGTCCGCCTCTTCGTCGGGCAGGGCGGGCCCGGGCTCTTCTCGGGCGAGGAGCTCTGGGCGCTCCGGGACGTGAGCCTCGACCTCGACCGCGGGCGCATGGTCGGGATCGTCGGCTCGAACGGCTCCGGCAAGTCCACGCTGCTCAAGGTGCTCGGGGGCATCCTCAAGCCGACCGCCGGTCAGGTCTCCGTGCGCGGGCGGGTGTCCGCCCTGATCGAGCTCGGCGCCGGCTTCCACCCGGAGTTCACCGGGCGCGAGAACATCTACATCAACGGCGTCCTGCTGGGTCTCTCCCGCGCGGAGATCCGCGCGCGGTTCGACGAGATCGTCGGCTTCGCCGGGCTCGAGACCTTCGTCGACAGCCCCGTCAAGACCTATTCGTCGGGGATGTACATGCGGCTCGGCTTCGCGATCGCGGTCACGGTGGACCCGGACATCCTCCTGATCGACGAGGTGCTGGCCGTCGGCGACGAGGCCTTCCAGCACCGGTGCGTGGGCAAGATCCAGGAGTTCAAGGCGCGCGGGAAGACGATCGTCCTCGTCTCCCACGACCTCGGCAGCATCGAGCGTCTCTGCGACGAGGCGGTGTGGCTCGACCGGGGGCGACTCCAGGCGCATGGCGAGACCCGGGAGGTCGTGGGCCGCTACCTGGACCACGTGGCCCGCGAGGAAGCCCGGGCGCTCGGCGTGGAGCACGCGCAGGCCGAGGCGCTCGCCCGGACGGGCACCGCCGCGCGATGGGGAAGCCGGGAGGTCGAGCTGACCCGCGTCCAGCTCACCGGCGGGGACGGTCACGAGCGGTACCTCTTCGAGACGGGGGAGCCCTGCGCCGTCCAGCTCACCTTCCGCGCGCATCGGCCGGTCGAGGACCCCGTGTTCGGCGTCGGCGTCTTCCGCAAGGACGGGGTCTGCTGCTACGGGACCAACACCGCGGTGGAGGGACTCGCGTTCGGGAAGGTCGACGGCGAGGGCGTGGTCACCATGCAGATCGAGCGGCTCGATCTGGTCGAGGGAGAGTACCTCCTCGACGTCGCCGTCCACGCGCGCGACGGCCATCCGTACGACTACCACAGCCGCTTCTACGCCTTCGCCGTGCGCTCCCGGGTGCGCGACACGGGCGTGGCGCGGCTCGCCCACCGGTGGCGGCTCCAGCACGGCGGAGGAGACGAAGCGTGAGCCCACAGGCCGCCACGGGCCGCAGGCCGTCCGATCAAGTCCGTCCGCCACACACTCGCTCGCCAGGGGTGGCCTCGTGAGCCCACAGGCCGAAGGCCGGAACACCGGCCGCGCGAGCGAGGGAACGGTGGACGCGGGCCGGCTCATGGAGGAGATCAAGGAGCGGGTGCAGGAGCGGCGGGCCTCCGGCTTCTACTCCGAGGACGAGGTCCGGCGCATCACCCAGATGGAGATCGAGCTCGCGGAGAGCGCGCCGACGTTCCAGGACGAGCTCGAGGAGCACCTGGAGCAGCTCAACGACGGGTGGGACACGGCCGCCGAGCCCGTCATCGCGTCCCACCGCGCCGGGGGTCGGCGCGGTCATCGTCGCGGCGAAGAAGCTCCTCCGGCGCGTCACCCGGCCGTACATCACGCTGATCCTCGCCCGCCAGGTCGAGTTCAACAGCGCCCTCCTTCACCTCCTCAACGCCTTCGTCCTGCCGGTTCGCGACGGCCTGGCCACCCTCACCCGCCGCCACGAGGACCTGTCCCTCGACCTCCAGGAGCGGCTGACGGTCGAGCACGGGGAGCGGCAGCGGAAGGAGCGGGAGGTTGCGGAGCGTCTCGGCGCCCTCACGGCCCGCGTGGAGGATCTCCGGGGCGAGATGGAGCGCCTGCGCCTGCGCGCCCCGGCCGTGGAGCTCCCGCCCCCACCGGCCGTGCCGGCGGGCCTCGGCGCGCTCCCCGCGACCGCCTACGTCCAGTTCGAGGATCGGCACCGCGGGACCCGCGAGGAGATCCGCCACCGCCAGCGCGCCTACCTCGATCTCTTCACCGGTGCGGGCCGCGTGCTCGACGTGGGGTGCGGGCGCGGCGAGTTCCTCGAGCTGTGCCGCGAGGCGGGCATCGAGGCCCGCGGCATCGACGTCGACGCGGCGATGGTGGCGCGGTGCCGGGAGGCCGGCCTCGCCGCCGAGCAGGCGGACGCGCTCGCCTACCTGGACGCGGAGCCGGACGGCGGGCTCGGCGGCATCTTCTCGGCCCAGGTGATCGAGCACATTCCGCCCGAGGCGCTGATCGCCCTCGTGCGGCTGGCCTACCGGAAGCTCCGGCCGGGCGGGGTGCTGCTCTGCGAGACGCCGAACCCGGCGTGCCTCACCGTCTTCTCCGGCGCGTTCTACGTCGACCTCTCGCATCTGAAACCCATCCATCCGGAGGCGGCGCGCTTCGTGCTGGAGGCCGCGGGGTTCCGGGACGTCGAGATCCGGTACGTGAACCCGGTGCCGCCCGACGGGAAGCTCCAGCGGCTCGAGCCCTTCTGGTACATGCGCCGCTACGAAGAGGTCTTCCTGAGCCAGATCAACGACAACTTCGAGCGCCTGAACCAGCTCCTGTGGGGCGCGCAGGACTACGCCGTGATCGGGCGGCGCCCATGAGGCGGTTCCTCGGGCGGGCGCGCCCGGCGCCCGCGGCGCGCGACGCCGGGCGCGCGACGCCGGGCCGCGGGCCCCGGCTCGCGTTCGTCGTGCCTCGCTACGGCGCCGACGTGGTGGGGGGCGCCGAGACGCTCGTCCGCGGGCTCGCCGAGCACCTCGCCGCCGAGGGCAGCGCCGTCGAGGTGCTGACGACCTGCGCGCGGGATCACCTCTCGTGGAAGAACGTGCTCCCTGCCGGCGCGAGCCGCGAGGCGGGCGTGGTGGTCCGCCGCTTCCCGGTGCGGCTCCGCGACACGCGCCGGCACGCCTGGCTCCAGCAGCGCATCCTCCGGGGCTCGCGGCTCCGCCCGAAGGAGGAGGCCCGCTGGGCGGAGGAGTCGGTGGGGAGCACGGAGCTCTTCGACCACCTCACCCGCCGACAGGGTGACTACGACCTCGTGTGCTTCGCCCCGTACCTCTTCGGGACGACGCTCCGCGGCGTGCCGCTCGTCCCCGGGCGGGCCGTCCTGATCCCGTGCCTTCACGACGAGCCGTTCGCCCACCTCGGCGTCGTCCGCGAGGCGTTCCAGGCCTGCCGGGGCTTCATCTTCAACTCGCCGCCCGAGGCCGCGCTGGCCGAGAAGCTCTACGGGATCGGGGACCGCCCGGCCGGCATCGTGGGGCTCGGCTTCGATCCGCCGCCGCCCGCCGACCCGGCGGCGCTCCGCCGGCGCCACGGCCTCGAGGGGCCGCTGCTCTTCTATCTCGGCCGGAAGGAGACGGGCAAGAACGTCCCGCTCCTCATCGAGTACACCCTCCGCTACCGCGCCATGCGCGGCTCCAACCTGACGCTCGTGCTCGCCGGCGACGGCCCGGTCACCGCGCCGCCGGGCACCCCGGGGGTGCGAGACCTGGGCTACCTCGACGCCGCCGCCAAGGCGGCGGCCTACGCGGCCGCCACGGTGGTGTGCCAGCCATCCGTCAACGAGTCCTTCTCGATCGTCCTGATGGAAGCCTGGCTCGCGGGGACGCCGGTCCTCGTCCACGCGCGCTGCGCGGTCACGACACACCACGTCCTGAGCGCCGGAGGCGGCCTGGCCTTCGAGGACTTCTACGAGTTCGCGGAGGCGCTCGATCTCCTCCTCGAGGACGCCGAGCGGCGACGCCGTCTCGGCGACCAGGGCCGAGCCTACGTCGAGGCCATGTACAGCTGGCCTGCGGTGACCGCGCGCCTTCACGAGACCCTGGAGCGCCTCGTTGCCTGACACCCTCGCCTTCGTCGCACCCTGGTACGGGCCGGACATCCCGGGCGGCGCGGAGGCCGAGTGCCGCGCGACGGCGCGGGCGCTCCGGAACCGGGGCGTCCCCGTCGAGATCCTCACGACCTGCGCGCGCGACCACGCCTCGCCCTGGGCCGATCACCACCCGGACGGCGTGACCGAGGAGGACGGCTTCGTCGTGCGCCGCTTCAAGGTCCGGCCGCGCGACCCCGAGCGGTACGGCAGGCTCCAGTGGCGCTTGAACCATGGCGGGACGCTCACCTCGTTCGAGGAAGAGGACTTCGTCCGCGAATCGGTCAACTCCAACGACCTCTACGCGTACCTGGGCGGCGAGCGCGACCGGTACTGGTACGCGTTCATCCCGTACTGCTTCGGCACCACCTGGGAGGGCGCGCTGGTGGCGCCGGAGCGCTCGCTCCTGATCCCGTGCCTCCACGACGAGCCGTTCGCCCAGCTGAAGTGGACGCGCCGGATCCTGCGCGCGGTCCGCGCCGTCTGCTTCCACGTGCCCGCGGAGCGCGCGCTGGCGGAGAGCCTGGCCGGCGCCGACGCGGAGCGCTTCCACCTGGTCGGCGAGGGCGTCGACGCGCCGCCGCCGGGCGACGGCGCCCGGTTCCGGCGGACGCACCGGGTGCTCGACCCCTTCATCCTCTACGCCGGCCGGAAGGCGGCGGAGAAGAACACGCCGCTCCTGGTCGAGTACTTCGCCCGCTACAAGCTCACGCATCCCGGGAGCCGGTTGAAGCTCCTGCTGATCGGCTCGGGGGGCGTGCGCATCCCGGGGCGCCTGTCCGCCGACATCCTCGACCTCGGGTTCGTTCCCCTGCAGGACAAGGCGGACGCCTACGCGGCCGCCCTGGCGCTCTGCCAGCCGTCGCTCCTCGAGAGCTTCTCGCTCGTCATGATGGAGGCGTGGCTGGCCGGCGCCCCCTCGCTCGTCCACGGGCGGTGCGCCGTGACGCGCGACCACTGCCTCGCGTCGAACGGGGGCCTCTTCTTCGAGGACTACTTCGAGTTCGTCGAGGCGCTGGAGCTCCTGGCCCGGGACGAGGCGCTCCGACAGCGGATGGGCGAGGCCGGGCGCGCGTACGTCCTCGCCAACTACACGTGGGACCGGGTCACGGACAACTACCTCGCCGTCCTCCGCCGGGTGGGAGCGCGGCTCCCGTGACGCGCCCGCCCTTCCGGGCCGTCCACCAGCTGGTGTCGAACTTCGACGTGGGGGACGCCATCGGGAACCACGTCCGGGCGCTCCGCCGGCTTCTCCGGAGCTGGGGCTATGCCTCCGACGTGTACGCGCAGTACCGCCACATGAGCCTCCTGAAGGACGCCCACTTCTACACGACGTACCGGGCGGTGTCCTCGCCCGACACGGTGGTGCTCTTCCACTTCTCGATCGGCTCGGAGGTCACCAGCTTCTTCGCGGGCCTGCCGGACCGGCGCGCCATCGTCTACCACAACATCACCCCGCCCGAGTACTTCGTCGGGGTCAACGCGCGCGTCGCCGACCGCTGCCGGCGCGGGCGCTGGGAGCTCGCGCGGCTCCGGAGCGTGACCGAGCTCGCCCTCGGGGTCTCGGAGTTCAACCGACAGGAGCTCGAGCGCGCGGGCTTCCGGCGAACCGGGGTCCTGCCGATCCTGGTCGACTGGGAGCAGTACGCCCATCCCCCGGTCCGGGCGCTCGAGGAGGCGTACGGGCGCGGGACGAACCTCCTGTTCGTGGGCCGCCTCGCCCCGAACAAGCGCGTGGAGGACCTGATCAAGGCGTACTACTTCTACCGGCGGCTCGACCCGGAGAGCCGGCTGATCGTCGTCGGCTCGGCGGTGGACACCGAGACCTACCTCGCCGGCTGCCAGAAGCTCTGCGCCGAGCTGGGTCTCCTCGACCACGTGGTGTTCGCCGGCGCCGTGTCGCAGGCGGAGCTCTGCACCTACTACCGCCTCGCGTCGGCCTACCTCTGCCTCTCCGAGCACGAGGGCTTCTGCGTGCCGCTCCTCGAGGCCATGCACTTCGACGTGCCCGTGGTCGCGTACGCCGCCGCCGGCGTGCCGGGCACGATGGGCGACGCCGGGCTCCTGGTCCCGGAGAAGGACTTCCCGGCGATCGCCGAGCTGGTCCACCGGGTCGTCCGCGACCCGGCGGTTCGCGCCGCCGTCGTCGCCGGGCAGCGCGCCCGGCTCCGGGCGTTCGACGCCGACACGATCGGGGCCACCTTGCGCGAGCACCTCGAGACCCTGGCCAGCGCGGAGGCCGTCCGGTGATGGATCCGCGGACCCGCCTCCGGCTCGCCTTCGTGGTGCAGCGCTACGGCCCGGAGATCGACGGGGGGGCCGAGTACGAGTGCCGGCGCGTCGCGGAGGCGCTCGCGCCCCACCACGACGTCGAGGTGCTGACGACGTGCGCGCGCGACTACCTCACCTGGCGGAACGTCTACCCGCCGGGCGTGGAGACGGTCAACGGAGTCCGCGTGCGCCGGTTCCCCGTGGACCGCCCGCGCCGCGTGCGCGCGTTCGGCCGCTACGCGGACTGGCTCTATGCCACGCCGCACACCTTCTTCGACGAGGCCGAGTGGGTGCGCCGGCAAGGCCCGCTGACGCCGCTCCTGGTCGAGTGGATCCGCGCCCACGCCGACGATCACGACGGCTTCCTCTTCTACACGTACCTCTACCTCCCGACGACGCTCGGCCTGCCGCTGGTCGCCCACAAGGCCGTCCTCGTGCCGACCGCCCACGACGAGCGGCCGATCTACCTCGACCTCTTCCGGAGCCTGTTCCGGATCCCGCGCGGGCTGATCTTCCAGGTGGAGGAGGAGCGGGCCTTCGTCGAGGAGCGCTTCCACACGGAGCATCTTCCGTCCGCGGTCATCGGCGCGGGGATCGACCCGGTCACGGACGCCGACGCGGCGCGGTTCCGGCGCCAGCACGGGCTCGAGGGCCCCTACTTCCTCTACGTCGGCCGGGTCGACGTCGAGAAGGGCTGCCGGGCGCTCGTCGACGCGTTCCTCGCCTGGCGCGAGCGGGCGGGCGAGCCGGTCACGCTGGTCCTCATGGGAACGGTCGCGCTGAAGCTGCCGCGCCATCCGGCCGTCCGCGCGCTCGGCTTCCGGCCCGAGGCCGAGAAGCACGACGCGATCGCCGGAGCGACGGCCCTGGTGATGCCCTCGCCGCACGAGAGCTTTTCCTTCGTGATCCTCGAGGCGTGGTCGCAGGGCACGCCGGTCCTCGCGACCGCGCGCTCCCCCGTGCTCCGGGGCCACGTCGAGCGCTCGGGCGCGGGCCTCCTCTACGACCGGGCGCCGGGCGACTTCGGCGCGGCCGCGGGCTCGCTGCTCGGCGACGAGCCCCTCCGCAAGACGCTCGGCGAGCGCGGCCGGGCCTACGTCGAGACGCGCTACCGCTGGCCGGGCATCACCCGCCAGTACCTCGCCTTCGTGGCGCAGGTCTTCGGCGGAGGCGCGGCGTGAGCCGGCCGGGCGGCGGGCGCCGCGCGCGCGGCGGCCGGGTGGCATGAGCGATGGACGCGCAGGTCTTCACCGAGCACTTCGACCTCGAGGACACGCACTGGTGGTTCCGCTCGAAGCGCATCCTGATCCTCTCGCTCCTGCGGCGCTACGGCGTCCTCGGCGGCCCGGGTCTCGACGTGGGGTGCGGGGCGGGCGGCACGCTGGCGGTCCTCGCCCGGCAGGGCACCTGGGTCGGCGTCGACGCCGACCCGGCCGCGCTCGAGCTCTCCCGGCGGCGCGGGCTCGCCCGCCTCGCCGGGAGCGGGGCCGAGGCGCTGCCCTTCCGCCAGGGCACGTTCGCGGCCTGTCTCTGCCTCGACCTGCTCTACCACCGGAACGTGGTCTCGGAGAGCGGCGTGCTCCGGGAATGTCACCGGGTCCTGCGCCCCGGCGGCCTGCTGCTCGTGACCGACTCGGCCTTCAAGTGGCTCCGCTCGGCACACGACGAGGCGGTGCACGGCGCCCGCCGCTACACGCGGCGCGAGCTCGTCGAGCGAGTCCGGGCCGCGGGCTTCACGCCGGTCCTCGCCTCCTACGCCTACTGCCTCGTCTTCCCGGTCGTGGCGGCCGTCCGCCTCGCGCGGCGCGGCGCCGCGGGCGGCTCGGACGTGTACCCGCTGCCCCGCCCGCTCAATACCGCGCTCCTCGGAGTGCAGGCGGTCGAGCGGGCGCTCCTGCGCCTGGGCCCGCTGCCCTTCGGCAGCTCGGTCGTGCTGGTGGCGCGGAAGGCGGCGGCGTGACGGCCTCGGTGGTGCTGCCCACGTACAACGAGCGCGACGTCATCGTCGGCGTGGTCGGCGAGATCCTCGACGCGGTCGGCGACGTCGAGGTGCTGGTCGTGGACGACGACTCCCCGGACCGGACCTGGGAGGCGGTCGAGACCGCCTTCGCCGGAGACCGGCGCGCGCGCGCCCTCCGCCGGGTGGGCCGCCGCGGACTCCCCTCGGCCATCGCCGAGGGCATCGCGGGCACGCAGGGCGACGTGGTGGTGTGGCTCGACGCCGACGGCTCGATGCCGGCCGACGTCATCCCGGCGCTCGTGGCGGCGACGGCCGACGCCGACGTCGCCGTCGCCTCGCGCTACGCCGCCGGCGGCCGGGACGCCCGGGACTCCGCCGCGCGCATCCTCGCGTCCCGGGCGATCAACGCCTTCGGCACGCTCGCGCTCGGCGGCCCGGTCCGCGACTGGACCTCCGGCTTCGTGGCGGCCCGGCGGTCGGCGCTCGAGCGCGTGCCCATCCGCGCGGACCACGTCTACGGTGACTACTGCATCGACTTCTTGCACCGGGCGTGTCGCCAGGGCCTCCGGGTGGTCGAGGTGCCCTACGCGTGCGTGGAGCGGCGCGCGGGCACGAGCAAGACCAGCCCGAGCCTGCGCCGGTTCGCGGCCCTGGGATTCCGCTACGCCCAAACCATCCGGCGGCTGCGACGCGAGAGCCGCACCGAGGAGGATCGGCGTTGATCGAAGAGACCCGCCTGCCCGAGAACATCATGGCCGAGCTCTCGAAGATCGTGCCGGGGCCCGAGCCGGCGCTGGAGGTCCGCCTCCCCCGCATCCCGGTCGTGGAGGAGGCCCTGACCCGCCGGATCATCCCCGTCTCGGACCCGCGCCTGGACGGCAACGAGCTGCGCTATCTCACCCAGTGCATCCAGTCGAACTGGATCTCCTCGGCCGGCCGCTTCGTCCGCGAGTTCGAGGACACCTTCGCCCAGATGATGGGGTGCCGGTACGGGGTCGCGTGCTCGAACGGGACCACGTCGCTCCATCTCGCCCTGGTGACCTTCGGCCTCGGGCCGGGTGACGAGGTCGTCCTGCCCGCCTTCACCATGATCGCCACGGCGAACGCGGTCCGCTACACGGGCGCCACGCCGGTGCTGGTCGACTCGGAGCGCGACACGTGGAACCCCGACACGTCGCGGCTCGAGAGCGCCATCACGCCCCGGACGAAGGGCATCATCGTCGTCCACACCTACGGGCACCCCGTCGACATGGACCCCGTCATGGAGCTGGCCGAGCGCCGGGGCCTGTGGGTCCTCGAGGACGCCGCGGAGGCCCACGGCGCGACCTACCGGGGCCGGCCCGTCGGGAGCATCGGCCAGGCGGCCTCGTTTTCCTTCTACGCGAACAAGATCATCACCACGGGCGAGGGGGGGATGGTCACGACCAACGACCCCGAGATCGCGCGCCTGGGGCGCCGGCTCCGCGATCACGCCTTCTCGGACGAGCGGCACTTCTGGCACAAGTATCTCGGGTTCAACTACCGGATGACCAACATGCAGGCCGCCGTGGGGCTCGCGCAGACCGAGCGCCTCGAGGAGTTCGTGCGCATCCGGCGCGACAACGCCGCGCGCTATTCGGCGCGGCTCAAGCGGATCCCCGGGCTCACGCTGCCGGTGGAACGACCCTGGGCCAAGAACGTCTACTGGATGTACGGCGTCGTCGTCGAGGACGCGTTCGGGATCTCCCGGGACGAGCTGCGGCAACGCCTCGCCCGCCGGGGGATCGAGACCCGTACGTTCTTCATTCCCATCCACTTGCAGCCGATCTACTATGAGCTGTTCCGCGGGCAGCGCTTCCCGGTGGCTGAGGAGCTCTGCCAGCGTGGGCTCTACCTGCCCTCTGGCGCGACCCTCACGGAGGCCGAGGTGGCCTACGTGTGCCAGGCCGTGGCCGAGGTGCGAGAGGAACGCGGATGATTCCTGTCTTCGCCCCCTGGCTCTCCGAGAACGTGCGGCGCTACGTCCTCGACTGCATCGACTCGGGCTGGATCTCCTCGCTCGGGCAGTACGTCGGGCGCTTCGAGCGCGACTTCGCCACCTTCTGCGAGGCTCGCCACGCCGTGGCGACGTCGAACGGCACCACGGCGCTTCACCTCTGCCTGGCGGCGCTGGGGATCGGGCCGGGCGACGAGGTGCTGGTCCCGGACCTGACCTTCGTCTCGACGGCCAACGTCGTCCGCTACACCGGAGCGACGCCCGTGCTGGTGGATTCCGAGCCGCGGACGTGGGGGATGGACGCGGCCGACGCGCGACGCAAGCTCACGGCGCGGACCCGGGCCATCATCCCGGTCCACCTCTACGGGCACCCCGTCGACATGGACCCGCTTCTCGCCATGGCGGCCGAGCATCGGCTGGACATCGTCGAGGACGCCGCCGAGGCCCACGGGGCGCGCTACAAGGGACAGCGGGTCGGGGCGCTCGGGCGGATCGGCGCCTTCTCCTTCTACGGCAACAAGATCATCACGACCGGCGAAGGCGGGATGGTCGTGACCAACGACCCGGCGCTCGCCGAGCGCGCGGCGTTCCTGCGGGACCACGCCATGGATCCCCGCCGCCGGTACTACCATCCCGAGATCGGCTTCAACTACCGCATGACCAACATCCAGGCGGCGATCGGCTGCGCCCAGCTCGAGCAGGCGGATGCCATCCTCGCGCGGCGGAAGGCGATCGCGGGAGCCTACGAGACCGGCCTCGCCGGGATCCCCGGGCTCACGCGGCCGCCAGCCGAGCCCTGGGCGGAGAGCGTGTACTGGATGTACTCCGTCCTGATCGAGCCGGCGTTCGGGTCGAGCCGGGAGGCCGTCATCGCGGGGCTCCGGGCGCGCGGCGTCGACTCCCGCCCGTTCTTCGTGCCGCTCCACGAGCTGCCTCCGTACCGCCTGGACACCCCGTTCCCGGTGGCCACGTCGCTCGGGGCGCGCGGGATCAACCTGCCCTCCGGCACGGGCCTGACCCTCGAGGAAATCACCACGGTGTGCGACGCGCTGCGGGCGCTCTCCTCGCGCTGAGGACCGCCGAGAACCCATGACCCGGCCGATGGCCGCGCACTGGGAGCTGAGCCGAGCCACCATGGTCTCCGTCATCCTGCCCACCTACAACGAGCGCGAGGGAATCGGCGAGCTGGTCGCCGAGATCCTGGCGGTCGCCCGCCGGGCCGGTCTCGACCTGGAGGTCCTGGTCGTGGACGACGCGTCACCGGACGGCACGGCGGCGCACGTCGAGTCCAGCTTCAAGGGCGACCCGGCCGTGCGCGTTCACGTTCGGCGAGGCGAGCGGGGCCTCGCGAGCGCGATCTACCGGGGCATCCGGGAGGCGCGCGGCGACATCGTGGTGGTCATGGACTCCGATGGGAACCACGATCCCGCCCTCCTGCCGCTGATGGTCCGCTGCGTTGAGGAGTTCGACGTGGTGATCGGCTCCCGCTACGTCCTCGGGGGTGGCATGCTCACCTCACGGTTCCGCTACTGGGGCTCCTACGCCTTCAACATTCTGATCCGCATGGTGCTCGGGCTGCGCATCCACGACAACCTCTCCGGCTACCTCGCCTTCCGACCGACGCTGCTTCGCGGGCTCACCCCCGAGGCCGTGTTCTACGGCTATGGCGACTACGCCATCCGGCTTCTGCACCACGTGGTCCGCGAGGGCGGCCGCGTGCTGGAGATCCCGACCGTCTACCGCTTCCGAAAGGGGGGCGAGTCCAAGACTCGCTTCGCCGCGTACCTCTGGACGTACCTCGCCTCGGTGTTCCGGCTCCGGCTGGCCCGGCGGTGAGCCCACAGGCCGCCACAGGCCGCCACAGGCCGAAGGCCGTCGGACCAAGGCCGTCGGATCAGGACTGTCCTATCAACTCCCGCACGCCTACGGCAGCCCAGTGAGCGCGGGCAGCCCGCCGCGGGGCGGAGCCGCGCCCCGCCCCGCGCGCGACTGGTGCCTCTGGGCGCTCTTCGGGTTGCTCGGGCTCCTCCTGGCGCTCTACCTCGCCTTCCCCCGGCTCGACGCCGACCAGGCGATCACCGGCCTCATGGGCGTCTACGTGCTCCGGGGCGAGTTCCCCGTCTTCTTCTGGATGCAGGACCACGCCGGGGTCCCGGAGTCGTACGCCGCCGCCCCCCTCTTCTTCCTCTTCGGCATCTCGCGCCGGGTCCTCGACCTGGTTCCGGCGCTCGGCACGCTCGCGCTCGCTCTGGCCATCTACCGCACCGGGCTCGTCCTCTTCGGCCGCGGGGCCGGCCTCCTGGGCGTTCTCTTCACCACCGTGGTGTCGGCGTACGTCGCGGCGAACTACACCCTGGCCCGGTCGTACTACGTCGAGCATCTGGTCGTCGGCCAGGTCGTGCTCCTCGGCGCCGGACTCTGGCTCGCCCGACCGCTCTCCGAGCCGGCACGCTGCCGGGTCGCGATCGCCATGGGCCTCGCCGGCGGACTGGGTCTCTACTTCAACTTCCAGATCGTGGACGCGCTCATCCCCGCCCTGCTGGCCCTCCTCCTGGTGGAACCGGGCTTGCCGCTCCGGCGGGCGGCGTGGCTCGGCGTCGGCGCGTTCCTCCTCGGGAGCCTGCCCTTCTGGGTCTACAACCTCACCCACGACTGGGCGACGGTGGCGACCGGCGCGCGCTTCCAGGGGCGCCTCTCGGGGCTCGAGACCGCGCGGATCCTGGCCGTCGATCTGCTCCCGGTGGTCCTCGGGGTCCGATCCGGCACGGACCAGCCCTCCCATCTGCCCGGCCCGCTCGCCTGGACGATCCCGCTGATCGTGGGCGGCGCCGTCCTGCTCCTCCTGGCCCGGGTCGTCGCGGGAATCGGACGCCTGCGTCGCGACGCCCCGCGGGCCGGCGAGGCGCTTCTCCTGATCGGGATCGCCGTGACCCTCGGCGTGGTCTGGTACGGCGGGTACATCCGCGTCCCGCGCTACCTCTTGCCCCTGATCCCCCTGCTCGCGCTCGTGCTCGCTCGCGCGGCCCAGCTGACGTGGCGCTGGACGCGGCGCCGGCACGATCGTGTGGGTGGCGGCGTACCTTCTGGCCGTCGGGATGGATCTGGCTCCCGACGTCACGGCGCTCAGACCCGAGGCCAGGCTCCGGTATCGCCAGGAGCGAGAGGCCGATGCGCGGCTCTTCGAGTGGCTCCGCGCGATGGATCTGCGGAAGGCCTACGCCTTCGACTACTGGCTGGCCCCTCGGCTCACCTTCGAGGCCCAGGGAGAGATCATCGTGGCCCAGCCGTTCAACGACCGCCATCCCCCCCACACGCTGGCGGTCGACCGGTCGCCTCGGCCCGCATACGTGGTCCAGGCGGGCGTCGAGACCTTCCGCGCCTGGCTGGAGGCGATGCGGATCACGGCCCGAGAGGACGTGGCCGGCGAGTACCACATCTTTCACGACTTCACGCCGCCGCCCGAGGTCCGATCCCTGGCTCGCTCGACCTTCACCGTCCGCTCGAGCGCGGGCCGCGGGGAGGCCGCGAGCCTGCTCGACGCCAGGCTCGACACCGGGTGGTCGAGCGCCCGGGGTCCGAAGGGCTCGGCCTGGGTCGAGGTGGACCTCGGTGCCGAGCGCCTGGTGAGCGGGGTGACGCTCGTGAACGACCGCGCCGAGCGCGTCCCGGACGACCTGGTGGTGATGGCCGAGAGTGCCGGCGCCGGGCTCAGCACGGTGGCGGCGCTCGCCCCTCAGGGTGTCGCGGCCCACTGGGAGAACGGCGCGATCCGGATCACGCGCGAGCCGGACGCTGACCGTGCGCTTCATGCCGGTGGTCACCCGGCGCGTCCGACTCGTCGAGAAGGGGCCGCCCGGACGCTGGAGCGTGGCGGAGCTGTTCCTGCTGGGCCCCGCGCCTCCGGGGTCCCCGCCCGACGTCGCCACCGCGCTCGTACAGGAGGGCCGCCGGCTCGAGGATGCGGGACAGCCCGGACCGGCGCTCCTGCGCTACCACGAGGCGATGCGTCTGAGCCCGGACGATCCGGCCGGCTACGAGACGGCCGCGCGGCTGACCACCCGGCTCCGGGCGAGCGTCCGGTCCCCGCTCGAGTACGCCGCGCGGCTCGCGACCCTCGGGCTCCTCACCGACGCGCGGGGGGCCTACGCCGACGCGACGCGGGCCCTCGGGCCGGAGCGGGTCCACGTCGAGCTCTGGCGGCTTCGCGCTCGCCTCGCCGCGGCGGACGGTGACGCCCGGGAAGCGGCCCGGCTCTCCGCCGAGGCGGACGCGGCGCTCGCGCCGGCACGGCCGGTCGGCGCCCTGATGGGCGGCCAGGCCGAGCTCGTGGGCTACGACGTCCGGCCAGAGCCGCTCCGGGCCGGCGAGCCCGTGGAGCTCACGACCCACTGGCGCCTCTACCGGGCGCCCTGGGCCCGTCTGATGGTCTGGGTGCACCTTCGGGCCGACAGCCGGCCTGACAACCAGGGCACCCGGTTCGGAGACGACTATCCGCTGGCCGGCTTCCTGCCCGAGCTCGGCGTCGCGCCGCAGCACATGAGCATCCAGCGGCGGATCCCGGTGCCCGCCAACGCGACCGCCGGGCGGTACCGGCTGGTCGCTGGCCTCTGGAGCCCTGGGTCCGGCTGGCGGCTCCACCGGTGGTGGCGCGGGATTCTGCCGACCCTCGACACGACCCTCGAGCTCGGCCGCGTCGAGGTCATCCGCCCCGCGCCCTGAGCACACGGCGGGGCGCCCCGAGCCCGTCTGCTATACTCAGCCGGATGGACGGGCGGAAGTTTCGTCACATGGGCCGCCTGGCCCGCATCTTCTGGGCCTACCGGACGGGCGCGGCCACGGTCCCCCAGCTTCCGGTTCGGCTCTGGATCGAGTCGACGAGCCGCTGCAACCTCAAGTGCGGCTACTGCCCGAACAAGGACGTGGTCAAGGAAGACCACGGGTTCATGGACTTCGGGCTCTTCACCTCGATCATCGACCAGGTCAAGGACCACGCCTACGACGTGAACCTCTTCCATCGCGGGGAGCCGCTCATGCACCCGCGGCTCGCCGACATGGTCGCCTACGCCCGGGACAAGGGCCTCTACACCCGCGTCCACACCAACGTCACGCTGCTCAACGAGAAGAAGGGGCGGGCCCTGATCGAGTCCGGCCTCGACTTTCTCTCGTGCTCCTTCGACGGGTACGAGAAGGACATGTACGAGAAGAACCGGGTCGGGGCCAAGTTCGAATGGGCGCTCGATCATCTCAAGGGGTTCCTGCGCCTGAAGCGCGATCTCGGCGCCAAGAATCCCTTGACCGTGCTGCAGGTCATGGAGATCGGCGCGCCGCCGAAGCCCGAGCTCAAGCGCCTCCGGCGCGCGTTCCTCGACAACTTCAAGGACTTGCCGCTCGACCGCGTGATCCTGCGCACCCCGCACAACTGGGCGGGCGACGTCTTCGTGCCCGATCTCTCGCGCGAGGCGCTCCTCGCCGACGGGCGGCGGTTCACGCCGTGCACGTTCCTCTGGTATTCCACGTCCGTCTACTGGGACGGCACGGTCGTCGCGTGCCCCCAGGACTTCTTCGGGAAGCTGGGCATGGGCGATCTCAAGCAGAAGCCGCTCCGCGAGATCTGGAACGACGCCCGGCTGGTGGACCTGCGGGCCAAGATGGCGAAGGGGGACATTCCGAAGGAGCTCCCCTGCTACACGTGCGACCGCATCTGGCGCCATCAGGTCATGAAGGTGCCGACCGACTACCTCAAGACCTTCCTGTCCGACCACCTCATGTCCTATGGATGGCTCCGCCGGCTGGCGCGCGTCTGAATCCTCCGCGCGTCGGGTCGGGAAAAGCCCGACACGACGCGCTCCGGAAGCGCCCGTATACTCTGGCGATCTTGCCGCGCGAGGTCGAACCGCCGCCCCGCGAGACCTCCGGCAGGCGACGCACGGGCGCGGGGATGGGCGGCCACATCAACAGCGGAGCGAATGATCGATGATCGACGGCGTCAAGGTGGTCGAGCTGGTGACCCACGAGGATGACCGGGGCTATCTGACGGAGGTCGCGCGCCACGCCGAGAACCCCGAGCCCCATGCCGTGGTCCACCGGTTCGGTCAGGTCTACCTGGTCGGCAACCCCGCCCGCGGCACCATCCGCGCCTTCCACAAGCACGAGGAGCTCTGGGACTGGTTCTTCATCAGCCACGGCAGCGCCAAGTTCGTGCTGAAGGACGATCGGCCCGGGAGCCGGACGCACGGGAACCTGATGACGGTCATCGCGAGCGCCCGGAAGCCCCGGCTCATCGTCGTGCCTCCCGGCGTGTACCACGGATGGATGTCCCTCGAGGACGACACGCAGATGGTGAGCACCGCCAGCCACGTCTACAACCACGCGAAGCCCGACGAGGTGCGGATCCCCCCGGACGCGTTCGGCGACGTCTGGACCGTGAAGGGCCGGTAGGGTGCGACGGGTCCTCGTCGTCGGCGGCGCGGGGTACGTCGGCTCCGTCCTCACCGAGGAGCTCCTGCAGCGCGGCTACACCGTGCGCGTGCTCGACCGCCTCTACTTCGGGGACAGCGGCCTCCGGGCCGTGCGCGATCGGATCGAGCTGGTCGAGGCGGACATGCGCGCGGTCTCCCCTCGGGTGCTGGAGGGCGTCGACGCGGTCGTGAACGTCGGCGGCCTGTCGAACGATCCCACCGCGGAGTACAACCCGCAGGCCAACCACGAGATGAACACCGTGGCGACGGCCGCGCTCGCGCGGCTCTGCAAGGCGGAGGGCGTGCGGCGCTACGTCCTGGCCTCGTCCTGCTCGATCTACGACTGCGGGGTGCTGGACGAGGGCGCGGACGTGCTGCAGGACGAGACGGCGCGGGTTGCGCCTCGCGCCGCTTACTCCCTGTCGAAGTACGATGCGGAGCGCGAGATCCTCCCCATGGCCGGCGAGGGCTTCTGCCCCGTCGTCCTCCGGAAGGGCACGATCTACGGCTACTCGCCCCGGATGCGCTACGACCTCGTGGTCAACACCTTCGTCCGGGACGCCCTCGTCCACCGCCGGCTCACGCTCCACCACGGCGGGGAGATGTGGCGCCCGCTCGTGGACGTCCGGGACGCCGCCCAGGCCTACATCGCCCTGGTCGAGGCGGAGGACGCGGCGGTGCGGGGCGAGGTCTTCAATCTCTGCTACCGGAACCTGCGCATCTCCGAGCTCGCCCTCCGCGTGCAGGAAGCGCTGCGGCGCCTCGGGATCGACGTCGACGTCCGGCCCGACTACCACCAGGGCAGCGTGCGCAACTACCGGGTCTCGGGCGACAAGATCGGGCGCGTCCTGAACTTCCGTCCGAAGGTCTCGATCGAGGAGTCGGTGGCCGACATGGTGCAGCGCGTGCGGGCTGACGGCAGGACCGACTTCGAGAACCCGCGCTACTACAACATCCGCTGGATCCAGCACCTCGAGGACGATCGAAAGGCCGCGGGCATCCCCGGCTCGGTGCTCGACGCCCCCCCGACCCCGCTTCCGCAGTAGCATGGGGGCGTGGAGCGCATCCTCCTCATCGGAGCGAACGGCCAGCTCGGCACCGACCTCCGCCGCACGCTGCCCGCGGCGGCGCTGATCCCGCTCACCCGGACCGATCTCGACGTCACCGACCAGGGGGCCGTGGAGCGGGCCCTCGCGACCCATGCCCCCGCGTGGGTGATCAACACGGCCGCGTACCACCGGGTCGACGACATCGAGACGAAGGACGCGTCGCTGGCGTTCGCCGTCAACGAGGTGGCCGTCGGCCACCTGGCCCAGGCCTGCACGCGCCGCGGCGCACGGCTTCTCCACCTCAGCACGGACTACGTCTTCGGCGGGGGCCTCCCCGGCAACCCTCCGCGGCCGTACACGGAAGAGGCTTCGCCCGCGCCGCTGAGCGTCTACGGCGCGTCGAAGCTGGCCGGCGAGCGCCGGGTCCGCGACGCGAGCCCGGGCCACATCGTCGTCCGGTCCTCGGGCCTCTACGGGGTTGCCGGGTCCGCGGGCAAGGGGGGCAACTTCGTCGAGACCATGCTGCGGCTCGCGCACAAGGGCGCCCCCCTCAAGGTCGTGAACGACCAGATCCTGGGTCCCACGTACACGGCCGACCTGGCTGAGGCGATCGCCCGGCTGGTCGCCGCCAACCCCCCGGGCGGCCTCTTCCACCTCACCAACGCGGGCGCGTGCTCGTGGTTCGAGTTCGCCGGTCGCATCTTCGAGCTCTGCGGACTCTCTCCCGACCTCAAGCCGACGACGAGCGACGAATACAACGCGCCGGCCCGGCGGCCGCCGTACTCGGTCCTCGCCAACACTCGCGCGGCCGCGCTCGGGCTCCCGCCGCTCCGCCCGTGGTCCGAGGCGCTGGACGCCTACCTCCGCGCCAAGGGGCACCTCGCCGACTGACCCCGGCGAGCCGCCGGGCGCGCGGCGGCCCTCTGCTACAATGTGGCGCTGATGCGCGTGCTGATGGTCGCCCCGACACCGTTCTTCGGGGACCGCGGATGCCACATCCGGATCCTCGAGGAGGTCCGGGTCCTTCGCCGCCTCGGCGTCGAGACCCTCGTGGCCACCTACGCGGTCGGACGTGACCATCCGGAGGTCCCGACGGTCCGGGCGCCACGCGTGCCGTGGGTGCGGACGCTGCCCGTCGGGTTCTCGCCCCACCGACCGTACCTGGACGGGCTGCTCCTCGGGACGACGCTCCGGGCCGCGCGGCGCTTCCGGCCGGACGTGCTGCACGGACACCTCCACGAGGGCGCCGCGATCGCGTCGGTCGTCGGCCGGCTCGTCGGGCGCCCCGCGGTGGCCGACCTCCAGGGCAGCGTCGCCGACGAGATGATCGCGCACGGGCACCTGGCCGCGCGGGGGCCGCTTCCGGCGTCGCTGCGCCGCCTGGAGCGGTGGGTGCTCCACTGGCCGGCCCGGCTCCTGCCCTCGTCGGCGAACTTCGCCCGGGAGCTGGTCGAGGTCTGGCGGGTCCCGCGGAAGCGGGTGGTGCTGCTCGCGGACGGCATCGACCCCGAGTTTCTCCGGCCCGGGCCGGCCCCCGACGACCTCCGCGAGCGGCTCGGGCTCGTCGGCAAGCGGGTCGTGGTCTTCCTGGGCGTCCTCACCGAGTACCAGGGCATCGATGATCTGCTCGCCGCGTGGCCCGCGGTCATGGCCGCTGTCCCCGACGCGCACCTCCTCCTCATGGGACACCCGAACGTCGAGCGGTATCGCGCCCGGGCCGCCGAGCTGACGCCGCCGGGCTCGGTCACGCTGACGGGCCGGATCGACTACGGGGAGACCCCCCGCTACCTGGCCCTCGGGGACGTCGCGGTGAGCCCGAAGCACGTCAGCACGGAGGCCAACGGCAAGCTGCTCAACTACATGGCGATGGGACTCCCCTCGGTCGCCTACGACGGCCCGGTCTCCCGCGAGCTCCTCGGGGAGGCCGGCGTCTTCGCACCGATGCGGGACGTCCCGGCGCTCGCAGCCGCCCTGGCCGGGCTCCTTCGCGATCCGCACGAGCAGAAGCTCCGAGGTCAGGCGCTCCGTGAGCGCGCCGTCGCCCACTTCGGGTGGCCGGCGCTGGGCAGGCGGCTCGTCGATGTCTACCGGACCTGCCTCGAGGAGCGCTAGCCTCCCGCGCTTCGGGCGCGGCGCCGCGGTCGCCCTCTTCCTCCTGTTCCTGCTCCTCGGCGTCGTCTTCACGGCGCCCCTCGTCCAGCACCTCCGCCACGCGCTACCCTACGCCGCCGTGCCGACCCCCGGCCGCGAGCTCGTCTACGGCGTCCAGGGCGACTACCTGCAGTTCTACTACTACCTCTGGCTCGTCGAGGAGCGCCTGCTGTCAGGGGCCTCCTTCCTGAAGGACCCGTACCAGTTCGCGATCGACGGGGCTCGGGCGAACCTCCCGAACATCTTCTTGCCGGCCGCGCTCCTCTTCGTCCCGCTCTCCGCCTTCGGCCACCGGTTCGCCTACAACGCCCTCGTCCTCCTGTCCTTCCCGTTCGCCGGCATGGCCGCGGCGCTTCTCGCCCGGCGCTACGGCGTCTCGCGGGCCGGCGCGTTCGTCGCCGGGGTGGTCTTCGCCTGCGCGCCCTACCGGGTGGGGGCCTTGCTCGGAGGGCATCCCGCGGGCCTCGCGTATCCGCTGGTCCCGCTCGTGCTGTGGGGGGTCGAGGGCGCGCTGGCGGGATCGCTCGGGAGCGGCCTCGCGGCGGGAGGCGCGCTCCTCGGACTCGCCCTGATGGAGCCCCACTTCGCGTACTTCGCCGCCCTCGGCCTGCCGGTCTATGCGCTGGCGCGCGTCGGGCTTCCCGCGTGGCGACGGGAGCTCCTGGCCATCGGCCCCGGAGCCTGGCTGGCCGCGGGCGCTGTCGCCCTCGCCCTCGCCTACGGAGCGCTCGGCGCCCTCAGGCGCCAGGGTTGGCAGGACCCGCTGTCCGTGAACCTCGCGATCGGTGCGGTGGTCGCGCTCCTTGCGCTCGTGATCTGGCAGGCGCTGGCGGCCTGGCTTCTCGCGGCGGGTGTCGTGACGGATCCGCGCCAGGCCGCGCGGCGAAGTCTCGTGGCGTGCCTGCCGTGGCTCCTCGCGGCCGTGGCCGTGACCGGCCGCGGGCGGCTCGTCGCGGCCGCACTCGCCCTGCCGCTCCTCGTCCACGGGGCGTGGCTCTTCGCCGGGTGGCGGCGGTGGTGGTCTCCCAGGCTCCCCGTGATCCCGGTGGCGCTCGCCGTCGGCGGCGGCCTGGCGGCCGGCGGCTTCCTCCTGCTCTTGCAGCGACTCCTCCTGAACCGGTCCGTGTCGGGCGCCGGCCGGACGCTCCACGAGGTGCTGCTCTTCTCGCCCGCGCCCGAGGATCTCATCACTCGGGTCAACGTGGCCTCCGGCCGGACCGTGTATCCCGGCGTCGTGGCGCTCGCGCTGGCCGTTCTCGCCGTGGTCGCGCTCTCGCGGCAGCGGCCGGCGGGCATGCGCCGGATGCTCTGGATCTTCGCGCCCCTGCTGGTCGCCGGCATCATCGTGTCGCTCGGCCCCCGGCTGGAGGCGCTCCCCTTGTTCGAGGTCGCGTTCCGCCTCGTTCCCTCGTGGAACTTCATCCGCCAGCCGGCCAAGGCCCAGGTCCTCGTGGCCCTCGCCCTTGCCATGCTGGGGGCGGTGGGTGCGGACGCCCTGACGCGCCGGCGCGGCCGCGTCCTCCGGGGCGCCGTCGCGCTCGGGCTCGGGCTCCTGGTCGCGGCGGACTACCACCCGTGGCAGCCCGCCGGCGTCAGCGGCCTCCCCGGAGGCGGCCCCGAGTTCGCGACGGTCCGAGCCGAGGGGCCGCGCGCGCTCTGGATCCCGTTCTGGCCCGGCGACAGCTCCTACTCGGGGCTCTATCTCTACGCGACGACGCTCACGCGCGTCCCGATGCTGAACGGCTACTCCGCCTGGCTCGACCGCTCGTTCCTCACCGACGTCTACCGCCCGCTCGAGACCGTGAACCTCGGCGTGGTCGGCGAGGCCGAGGCCCAGGTGCTGCGCCGGTACGGCGTGCGCCAGGTGATCCTCGACCGGGACGCCTTCCCGCTGAAGGTGAGCGCCTTCGGCCCGGCGCTCGCCCTCGCCTACCTCGAGACCTCGCCCTATCTCGATCCCGTCGAGACGCCGGCCGGCGACTGGACGCTCCGCGTGTTCCGCGTCCGGGACACGCCCCGCGCGGTTCCCCCGGCGCCGCCCCCCACGAGCCCGCTCGGCATCTTCTGGGAGGCCGAGTCGCTCGGGCGCGACACCGGCCGCGTCGCCGACGACACCGACGCGTCGAACGGACGAGTGAGCCTCGCCGAAGGGCCCCGTGGACCAGCCAGGGTTCGTCATGTTCGGCCCGTACCGGCTGCTCCCGCCGGGCGAGCTACCGGGCCCGGTTCCGGCTGAAGGGCGCGGGCAGCCGGGTGGACCTCCAGGTCACCACGCAGGGCGGGCGCGAGATCCTCGGTCGCGCCGGGATTCTACCTGGCCGACGGAGCGTTCGTGGAGGTGCCGGCGTCGTTCACGCTGACGGCCCCCGCACAGATCGAGTACCGCGCCCGATGGGACGGGCAGGGCTGGGTCGCGGTGGACTCGGTGACCGCGGCGTTCGCGGCCGAGGCGGATCCGGCCTCGCTCTTCGAGGTCGAGGTGCTGGGCCACGAGCTCCAGGAGCGACCCGACCCGAACGCCTCTGGCGGCGCCGCCGGCTACGCGACGCCGGGGCGCACCGCGCGCGATGCCGTGTGGACCGGTCCCCTCCGCCACTATCCGCCCGGCCGCTACCAGCTCTGGGTGCGGTTGAAGCTCGACCATCCCGTCGCGGGTGCGTTCGCGCGGTGCGGGGCCGAGCTCGCCTCGCGCGGCGGGGAGCTGGCCGGGCGTGAGCTCGCGGGCGCCGAGGTCCCGGAGCCTGGACGCTACGTGGAGCTGGCCGTGCCCTTCACCGTGCCGCGGCCCGCCGTGCTCGAGTTCCCGTGCACGTATCGCGGCGGCGTGGGCGTCTGGTTCGATCGGCTCCGGATCGAGCGCCTCGAGGGCCCGGCGTGAGGTGGGCCGCCCTGACGGTGGCGGCGGTCTCCCTCGGCGCCGCGCTCGTCGTCTCCCGGCCCCTCCCCGCGCGAGATCACTCGCGGGTTGCCGGTCGGGGCGCGCCAGCTCGCCGAGCTGCCGGTTCTCACGCGGGTGTCCGCCGATACGCTCCAGCTCTACTACCAGCTCTGGCTCGTCCGCGACGGGCTGCTGGGCCCGACGCCGCTGTTCACCGATCCGTACCAGTTCCGCGTGGACGGCCCGCGCTGGAACCTGCCGCAAGCTTTCCTGCCGCTGGCGCTGCCCTTCACCGTCTTGTCGGTGCTCGGCCCCCACACGGCCTACAACCTGCTCGTCCTCCTCTCGTTCCCCGCGGCCGGTCTGGCCGCCTACGGGCTCGCACGGCGGTTGACCGGCGATCCCGCCGCGGCGGTCGTCGCGGGAATCGGTTTCGCCCTTCTCCCGGCGAGGACCGGGCCGCTCTTCGGGGGGCATCCGGCGGGCTTCGCCATGGCTCTCGTGCCTGCGATGCTGTGGGGGCTCGACGTGGCGCTCCGGGAGGGACGGATCGCCGGCGGCGTGGGCGGCGGCGCGGCGCTGATCGCGCTGGCCATGCTGGAGCCGCAATACACGTACCTCGCCGGAGGCCTGGCCCTGGCGCACGCGGGCATGCGAGTCGCGATCGGGCCCGGCCGGCGGCTCCGGCTCGCCCCCCTCCTGACCTTCGCCGTCCTGGCCCTCGGCGCCGCGGGCTGGGTCCTCATGCTGCGCCAGGCGTTCGTGGCCGGCTCGATCGCCGAGGCCGGACGGCGGCTCGACGAGATTCAACTGTTCTCTCCCGGTCTTCGTGCCCTCGCCGACCCGGCGCGCTACGGCGGGCTCGTGCTCGCCGCGCTGGCGGTCGTCGGCCTCGGAGCCCGGGGGCGCCCCGGAGACGCGGGGCTCCGACTCCTCTACGGAACGGCGCTCGTCCTCGGGCTCCTCCTGAGCCTGGGGCCGACGATTCCGCGATTCTCGCTGTACGAGGCGCTCCACCGCTTCGTCCCGTTCTTCGGGATGATCCGGAACCCCGAGAAGCTCCAGCTCGTGACGAGCGTGGCCACGGTCGTGCTGGCGGGGCTCGGCGCCCGGGCCGTCCTGGACGGCCTCGTCGCGAAACCCGGCCCCCGGCGGGTCGGCGTGCTCGGCGGGCTCCTCGTCCTCGTCCTCATCGCGACGCCGCCCTGGCACGGCATCGCCTTCTCGCGCTTCGGTGACAGCCCGGTGTACGAGACGCTCCGCCGCGAGGCCACGCGCGTGCTGTATCTCCCGGTCTGGCCCGGCGACAGCGCCCAATCGGGGCTCTACCTCTACGCGGTCACGCGGACGCGGATCCCCATGCTCAACGGCTACTCGCCGCTCGTGCCGCGGCGGTACGTCGACACTGTCTTCGAGCCGCTCGCCGCCATGAATGTCGGGGATCTCGCGGCCGGCGAGGCCGAAGCGCTGCACCGGCTGGACATCTCCCACGTCGTCGTCGACCGCGCCGGTTTCCCCCCCCAGGTCTCGCCCTACCCGTCCGCGTTCACGGTCGAGCGCCTCGGCGCCTCCGGAATCCTGGCGCTCCAGCAGGTCGCCGGACCGCTCGCGCTGTTCCGGGTGACCGCTGGCGCGCCCGCCTCGAACAGGCAAACGTCGCCGGTGGGCGTGTTCTACGAGGCGGAGTGGCAGAACCACGAGACGGGGGCCGTGGTGGACACCCCGGAGGCCTCGGGCGGCCGCGTCGTCGCCGGACGGCCGGGCGCCGCGGCGGGGTTCCTCACGTTCGGGCCCTATCGCCCGCTTCCGGCCGGCGCCTATGTCGCGCGCTTTCGCGTCCGCGGGTCCGGTCTGCGCCTCGACGTCACGAGCAACTTCGGCGAGCGGGTCCTCGCCGAGCGCGCGGTGGATCCTGGCCCGGACTGGGTCGACGAGGTCCTGCCGTTCCGGGTGGAACACGCCCGGCCGCTCGAGCTCCGGGTCGCGTGGGACGGGCGGCGTGACGCCGCGGTGGACTGGGTGCTCGTCGTGGCCGCGGACCGTCCGGAGGTCGAGCGCACGTACGAGGTGGAGGCGCTGCCGCACCGCCTGGGAGAGCGAGCGGACCCGGCCGCCTCGGGCGGCTGGGCGGCCTACGCCGACCCCGTCGAAAGCCTCCGAGGGGATCTCGTGGGCGGGCCCGCGCGGCTCTTCCCCGCCGGCCGCTACCAGCTCGCCCTGCGGCTCCGCGCCGCGGGGGTCGGCCGGGGCCCGCTCGTGCGTCTCTCGGTCACGGAGCCCGCGGGGCGGACCCTGTTCTCGCGCGTGGTGGAGGCGGCCGAGGCGCCGCCCGGCGACTACCGGGAGGTGACGCTCGACTTCACGCTCGATCGGCCGAGGGTCCTCGAGTTTCCCGTCGCCTTCCTCGGTGACGTGGGCGTGTTCTTCGATCGCGTCACGGTCACTCCCCGGTAGGCAGCCCCGGCCGGCCCGCGTCAGCGGGCGGGCGCCGCGGCCGTCGAGCTGGAACTCCACGAGCTCGAGGCCGAACGCCGCGCCCGGCTCTCCCACCCGGACCTCGACGGGGCGCGGGCCCAGCGCCTCGAGGGCCGAGCCCGGCGGCGCGCCCTTCACGCCGATGAAGGCGTGGGACTCCCGGCGGCGGCCACGAAGGTCCCCCTGGATCCCGAGGGTGGCGAGGGCCCCGACCGCCTCGGCGTCGAGCCGCGCCGACGCCTCGTCCTTGACCGCGCCCAGGACGATCGTGCCCGCGGCAAGGGCCCGCACCCACGTCGCCAGCGCCCCGCTTGCCATCGGATCCCCGAAGGTGTCGAAGGAGGCACGGTCCCGGATCGCTCCCGACGGCTCGAGGGCGACCAGGTTGTAGCCCCGCCGGTTGGGCGCGACGTCGCCCATCCCGACGCGGATGGAGGCGGTGTCCCCGTACGGCTGACCGCCGCTCCGCACGACGGCGTCCACAGGGACCGTCACGCCCGTCGCGCCCACCCGGTGCGCGGGGCCGAGCGCGGCGGCGCTCCGTCGATATTCGAACTCGAACGCGATCACGTTGGGCTCCGCCTGCCGGAGCGGTCCACTCAGCGTCGCGGACAGGACCGTGGGGCCGTCGAGGGCGGTGCGCGTCACGGTCGCCCCGTTGAGCGTGAGACTCACCCACTGCTCGACGCCCGCCTGCGTCCGGAGGGGCCGGAGCGCCGCCCGGAGCAGCGGGCGCGAGACGAGCAGGTCGTATGATCCCATCCGCTCCAGCACGACTCCCCGTTCCGGCAACGGCACGATCTCGTAGAGATCGTCGTTCCCGTGGGTGCCACGGAAGCGGAGGAACCCGCCCGACAGGTCGGCGAGGGCCTGTCCCGCGGGAGAGCGGCCGGGGCGCGCCGCGGAGTCGCGCACGACCAGATAACGTAGCGGATAGATCCGGGCCAGGGCCGTCCGGGCCGCCGGGGACGCGAACGGTGGCGCGGCGTCGGCCAGGACCCCGGACAGCTCGCGCTGGAGATCGGGAACGAAGCCGGCGAAGCCGTTGACGACCCGCTGGCCGTGCCCGACCGATCGGAGCTTGGCGTCGACGTCGACGCCCGGCTTGTTGAGCGGCCACTCGAGCACCGCGACATCGTCGGCATCGGCCCGGAGGACCGCGTCAACGGGGCGCGCGTAGGTCTCGATCCGCTGGTAGTCAGGCGACGGCGTGACGTAGTCGAGGGTCAAGGCCCCGACCACGACCGCCGTCACGAGCCACCGGGGCGTCCGCGACAGCCGGCTCAAGAGCCACGCCGCGCCGAGCCCCGCGAGGAGGGCCACCACCATCAGAACCAGGAGGCCAAAGCGCGTCGTTCCGCGGATCGCCCGGAGGGGCAACACGTACGGGTGAAGCCACAGGTAGAGGCCAGGCCCGGCCTGCCGGCCGCCGACCCACACGATGGGGCCGAGCGAGAGGAGGAACGCGAAGAGCCCCATGCTGCTCAGGGCGAGCGCCCATTCCCCGGGCGTGAAGCGCCGGTCGCGGATTCCCGCGCGCCAGCGTCGCCAGCCCGCGAGCGCGTCCCGCAGAAGCAGGCACGCGAGGAGCCCGACGCCGCAGGCCGTGACCGAGGGCAATCGGGTCCACGCGGAGCCAATGCTCAGCCGACCGTGACCGCGGACCGTCAGCACCCCGATGACCAGGCTCAGCGCCATCGCGACGGAAAGCAGCTTCTCGGGCCACCCTCCGGGCGGCCCGGCGTCACGGTCGGCCCGGATCCAGGCCACCGCCAGGGCGGCGAGCGCCAGCGCCAGAAGGCCCGGGAACAGCGTCGTCTCCGCCACGAAGTCGACGTGGACGACCTTCGCCACCCAGGTCCCCCTCGTCGTCAGGTACGTGAGGACGTCCGCCGCGCGCCCCAAGGCGTCCCCGACGCTCCGCTCGAGACCCAGCTCCCTGCGCGTCACGAAGAAGGGCCAGGCCACGGGCGCCATCGCCACGCTCAGCGCCACCCCGCCGGCGCCGGCCGCCAGCAGCGCCGCCGGGCGCCAGCCCGACCAGCGACGGAGCGCGTAGCTGAGCGCGAGGACGACGAGTCCCATGCCGAGGATGACCGCGAAGTACCACACGGCGATGGCCTGAAGCCAGAAGGCCACGAGGAAGGCCACCAGGTACCGGAGCCGCTGCGCTTCGAGGTACCGCACCAGGGCGTACACCGAGAGCGGCAGCCCGAACATGATCTCCATCTGGAACTCGACCGCGTACTCGATCCGCGGCGGGGCGAGCGTGAAGATCAGCATCGCGACCGCCGCCGCCCCGTGGCGACGGGTGATCCAGTACGTGACCGCGTACATCGCCCATCCGGACGCGGCCCAGAACAGCAAGAGCGTCACGTTGTAAGCGAGGTACGGGTTGCCCGTCCACCAGAAGAGGGGGCCCGCCACCAGGGCCGGCGTCACCAGCGGCTCCGCGAAGGTGAGGCTCAGGCCGTAGGGATAGAAGCCGCTGCCGTGGAGCAGGAGGTGCGGGCGCGCGAGCAGATTCCGGAACACCGAGATCATCACCCAGCTGAACAGCCGGGGATCGGTGTTGTCGGGAACGAGGTGCGCCGGATCGTGGGCCAGGGGCCACGTCCAGAGCGCGATCAGAGCGAGGCAGGCGAGGTAAGCGCCGAGATGCGCTCGGAGCTTCACCGCCGCCGCCCCTTAGCCGAGGGCCAGCTCGACCAGGAGGGCGAAGACCGCGATGGCGACGAGCAGGAAGATGGGGCGCCGGTACAGGTGCTCCGGATCGATGAGGGGGCTCTCCGGCTCGAAGGTCATCTTGAACGCCCAGCCGAGAAGCACCGCCACCAGCGGAAGGGCGGGCAGCACCTCCGGGCGCTGCGTCACCACGAGACGCGCGAGCGCTCCGAAACCGACCAGGGCGTAGGCCAGCTGGACGACGAACAGGCCCGTCACCGAGTACGCCTGGAACGTCGGACGGTAGCGCGCCGCGAGGTCGCCGAGGAGTCTCAGCTCCGCCAGGCGCTTGCCGGTCATGAGGAACGCCCCGAAGGCCCACACGGTGACCAGCAGGAGCACCGGAGGCGCCTCGGCGGCGACGGCGTACCAGCCGATCGCGATCCGGATCGGGTTCGTGAGGGACTCGGTGACCGCGTCGAGGTACGGCCAGTCCTTGAACCGGAGCGGCGGAATGTTGTACACGAGCCCGGCGACGAACAGGGCACCCGCGCCCCCGAGCACGGCGGGGGGCAGGAGCCACCACGAGACTCCGAACGCCAGCAGCGCGACGGCGGCCGTCAGGACGAGGAGGGGCGCGACACGGACGCGTCCGGACGGGATGGGCCGATCCCGCTTCGTCGGATGCCGTGCGTCGAACGGCGCGTCCAGGATCTCGTTCACGGCGTAGTTGACCGACGACACCAGGCCGGACACGACGAACGCCAGGAGGATCGCGCCGACTTCGGTCGCGCTGGGGTAGGACCGGTGAGCGGCCAGGGCCAGGAGGCTTCCGACCGGAACGACGAGGTTCTTGATCCAGTGGTCGAAGCGGAGGGGCCGGAGGTATTCGAGCCCCACGGCCGCCGTGATTGGCCCGGACGGCCGACCACCGGCGGCAGGATCCGTCGCTGCGTCCTCGATCACCTCGGTCTCCCGCATCATACGAGCCGCGCCCCGCACCGTTCACGTTCTGAAGTCTAGCACCAGCCTCCGGATTCGACGCGTCGAACGACGCCGGCCCCGCGGGGGGATCCTCGCCCGATTCGCGTCTCACGCCTCCCCGGGGGCCCGCACGGCCGCGCGGTCCGATCCGGGGTCGACGGGGCGGCGCGGGCGCGTCGCCATGATCCACACGAGCGCGAGCAGCCCGAGCCCGTAGTCGTGGACCTGCGACAGACCGTGGAACGCGGTCACGGCGAGCGTGGCGAGCTCCCGCGGCAGGCCGAGCCAGAAGGCGAAGCCCGCGGCGCCGGCCGCTTCGTACGGGCCGACGCTCATGAGGGTCGGCAGCGGCAGGGACGCGGCCATCTCCGCGCCCGCGACCGAGAGGAAGACGCGGAGGAAGCCGAGCTGGAGCCCCGACTGGTCCTGGGAGGCCAGGAGCGCCTGGAGAAGGCAGTAGTAGGCGCCGTACTTCGTGAGCCGCAGGAGGAGCGATAGGCCGAGCGCCGGCACGAGGGTGCGGGCGCGCTCGCGCCGCTCGACCTCACCGGCCGCCGCGCCGAGGAGCGGCACCAGCCGGGCCACGGGGCCCGGCAGCCGGGCCGCCGCCGCCGCGCCGAGGCGGAGGATCGGGGCGAGCACCCAGAGCGCGGCCACGGAGCCGAGCAGGATCACGAGGCTCCCGCCGACGAGAACGGCCGGCGGCAAGGGGGCGTTCCCCACGGCGAGCAGCGCGAGCACGAGGAGCGGCGCCACGGCGAGCGTGTCGAGGATGAACGAGAGCGCGAACGATGCGACGCCGGCCTCGAGGGGGAGCCCGAGCCGGGCCGTGACCAGGTAGAGATAGCTCGCGGCCGCCCCGGCCCGGGCGGGGATCAGGTCGACGGCCATGTTGCGGACGGCGGTCACCAGCACGAGCGGCCAGAGCGGCACGGGGCGGCCGAGCAGGAGGCGATAGCGCAGCGCGCGCAGGACCAGGCCGACGGCCGAGATGGCCGACGTACGCCAGGAGTCCCGGGAGCGAGATCGCTCGAACGAGCGGGACCAGCGCCCGGGGATCGGCTCCCTGCGCCGTGAACAGGTAGGCCAGGATGGCGCCCGAGACCAGGAGCCCGAGGCCCAGGCGCAAGAGCCCGCGGGGCATGCGGCGCGCGGCGGCCGGCCCTCCGGAGGGCGCTGGCCGGACGGCGGGCGGAGAGCCCGTCGCCGGACCGCTCATGCGGGCTGGCGCCGGTCCCGGACCACGCGGGCCGGGGCGCCGGCGACGATCGCATAGCCGGGAACGTCCTGCGTCACGACCGCGTGCGCCCCCACGATGGCGCTCGGCCCGACGGTGACGCCGTCGAGCACGATCGCGCCCGCCCCGAGCCAGCCACCCGGGCCCACGGCGATCCCCCGGGAGGGTCGCGCCTGCTGCACGACGGGCACGTCGGCCCGGTCGAAGTCGTGCCCGCCGCCCACCACGTAGCAGTAGGCGGCCAGCAAGGTCTCCGCCCCGATCCGGACCGACGATGCGGAGAACACCGTGCAGTTGTAGGAGACGTTGACGCCATCCTCGAGCACGATGTCGCCCTCCTTGCACGCGAGGAGGGTGTGCCGGCCGAGAAACACCCGGGAGCCGATCTCGATGCCGCGGTTTGCCGATCCCTTGGCGTCCAGCACGCATCCGTCGTCGATGGCGACGTCATTGCCGATCCGGATCTTCCCGGGGTGCCGCAGCACGACACCCGTCCCGAAGCTGACGTTCCGGCCGCAGGCGCCGAGCAGCCACGGATAGAGCCAGCCGCGGAGCACCAGGCCGAGGGCGCCGGGAACCCAGGAGGCGACGAGCATGACGAGCTCGTAGCGGAGGAGCGGCCACCACCCGCGCTCGCCGACGACGAGGTCGGCGTATCGCTCGACCTTCGACCGCCGCGGGTCGAACAGCGTCCCGGGAACGTCCGCCAGCCGGTCGCTCGGGCTCGGCGGGCCGCTCTCGCCCCGCGCGCCGGGGCTGATCGGACGGCCTCCGGCCTCGACACTCACGGCAGCCGCTCCCGGGGCGTGGACCGGATGGGGGCCGGCGCCGGGATGAGGTAGAGCACCGCTCCGGGGACGAGCGCCACCATGTACAGCGCGGTCGCGAGGCCCGTGATGGCGAAGGCGTCCGTCCACCCCACGCCGAGCACGCCCGCCAGCGACACGAACGACAGCTCCAGGAACCCGAGGCCCCCCAGGCTCACCGGCAGCCGCGCCACCAGGTAGACGAGCGGCACGGTGGCGATGTAGAAGCTCCAGCCCGGATCGAGACCGAGCGATCGCCCGGCCACGTAGTGGATCGAGACCGGAAACCCGCCCTCGAGGAGCGTCAGCGCGAAGAACGCGCACAGCAGGCCCGTCGACGCTCCGTACCCCGCGTACTGCTCGGCCAGCGCGCGAAGCGCCCTCCGCCACCCTCCGCCCGAGCCGAGGCGCGCCGCGACCCACCGCGCCGCCGGGAACGAGAACGGAAATGCCGCGAACGCGAGCGCGACGGCCGCGCCCAGGCCCCAGCGCTCGGCCGGTCCGACCCGGGCCCCGAGGCCGAGCGTCACCAGCGTCGCCACCGACAGCACGGCCAGCACGGCCTGGGCGAGGGCGCCGATCAGCCGCTCGAGCACCACCGACGCCACCAGCACCGCCGGGCGGCTCGTGCCGCTGAGGGCCCCGACCCGGACCGCGTCGGCACCCACCGTCATGGGAAGGAAGTACCCCGCGAACGACGCCAGGTAGTAGGCGCGCACCGCCGCCCAGAGCCCGAGGGCCGCGTCCCGGCTCCGCACGAGGAGCCACCACTTCCACGCCATGAGGAGCCGGTCCGCCGTCGCCAGCGCCACGATGGCCAGCATGAGGAGGGGATCCGCGGCGCCGAGGCGCGCGCCCAGGCGGCCCCAGTCGACGAAGAGGACGAGCAGGAGGAGGAGGGCGAGACTGACCGCGATCCGGAGGCGAAGCCCGCGGCGGCCGCCCTCCCGGCGCGGGCGCTCAGGCTCCCTCAATGAACCGACGGTGCCACAGCGTCAGGTTGATGAGGGCCCAGAGGGTGTGGTTGTGGTTCGCGCGGCGAGCGAGGTGCTCGCCGATGAGCGCCTCGACACCCGACGGGTCCAGGTGCGCGCGAACCACCTCGGATCCCCGGAGCAGCTGCACCATGTAGTCGCGGAGCTCGTTCCGGAGCCACTGCTTGAGCGGGAGGCTGTAGCCCTGCTTGCCGCGCGCGAGGATCCTCGGGGGCAGCACGCCCTCGAGCGCTCGCCGGTAGATCGCGCGGGTCCGGAACCCCGGGAACTTCAGGCGCGGCGGGATCGAGGCGGCCAGCTCGATCAGGTGGTGGTCCAGCAGCGGCACCCGGATCTCGAGCGCGTGCGCCATCGACATCTTGTCGACCTTCATCAGCACCGAATCCGGCATCGTGAACCGGGTGTCCACGAAGATCTCGCGGTCGAGCTGACGCCGCGAGTTGCAGCGCTCGGCCGCCTGGCGGATCGGCGCGAAGCGGTCCCGGTCGACCGAGCGCAGCACGGTGTCCCGGAAGAGACGCGCGTCGAGGGCGTCCGAGCCGAAGTACTGCCAGCGCATGTGGAGGGCGTCCGGATGGAGACGGGCCCCTTCGATGAACCGCCGGAGGACGACGACCGGCCCCTTCTTCTGCTCCTGATCCGGGAGCCGCGTGACCAGGGGCTCGATCACCCCGCGCCGGAGCGCGCGCGGCAGCATCCGGTAGAATCGCTCGGCCTTCGAGGCGACGAACCGGTCGTAGCCGACGAAGACCTCGTCCCCGCCCTCGCCGGACATGCAGACGGTGACGTCCCGCCGCGCCTCCCGGCACAGGAGGAACAGGGGCACGGCCGAGAGGTCCGTCATCGGCTCGTCGAGGTGCCAGACGGTCTGCTCGATCACGTCGGGCGTGATCGGGGGGACGCGGATCTCGCGGTGCTCGGTCCCGTAGTAGCGCGCGGCCTCGCGCGCGTACTCCCACTCGCTGAACGAGGGATCGTCGTAGCCGAGCGTGAAGGTGGGGAGCGGTCCGGTCGTCGCCTCGCGCGTGAAGGCCAGGACCGCCGTCGAGTCGAGCCCGCCCGAGAGGAACACACCCTCCGGGACGTCCGACATCATCCACGCGTGCACCGAGTCCCGGAGCGTCTCGCGGACTCGCCGGGCGAGGGTCGCCGCGTCGTCGGGCGCGTCCTCGAACCGCAGCTCCCAGTAGGGCTCGATCTCGAGGCGGCCGCCGCGGACTCGCGCGATGGTGCCCGGCGGGAGCTTCCGGATCCCCTGGAACATGGTCGCCGGCCCGGGCACGAACTCGTAGCCCAGGTAGTGGTACATCGACTGGACGTCCATGGCCCGGGGGACGTCCGGGTGCTCCAGGATCGCCTTGATCTCCGAGCCGAAGACCAGGCGGTCCTCGGACCACGCGTAGTAGAGCGGCTTGATCCCGATCCGGTCGCGCGCCAGCAGGAGCTCCCCGCGGACGCTGTCCCAGAGCGCGAACGCGAAGAACCCGCGGAAGCGCTCCACGCAGCGCGGACCCCACGCCTCGTAGGCGTGGACGACGACCTCCGAGTCGCAGCGCCCCCGGAAGCGATGCCCGAGCGCCTGGAGCTCCTGGCGCAGCCCCTCGTGGTTGAACATCTCGCCGTTGTAGACGAGCTGGATCGTGCCGTCCTCGTTCGGGATGGGCTGGGAGCCGGCGGGCGACAGGTCGATGATCCGGAGGCGCCGCGCGACGAGCCCGATGGGGCCATCCTGGAAGACGGCGCCCTGGTCGGGGCCGCGGTGCTCGATCACCTTCCCCATGGCCTCGAGAACGTGGGGCTGGGGCGACTGCCCCGGGCGGAACTCGAAGACGCCGGCGATGCCGCACATGGCTAGCGGAGGTAGCCGTGCTCGCGATACCAGGCCGCCGTGCGCCGGAGGCCCTCCGCGAGCGGCACGCGGGCGACGAAGCCGAGCTCCCGCACCGCCTTGTCGATGGTGAACGCGCGGGTCTGGCGGAACCAGTCGGCCCGCCGCCGGAACAGGGGCGGCTCGATCCCGAGCGGCATGAGCACCGCCTCGCAGAGCGCGGAGGCGGCCCACAGCGGCGCGAACGGGAGATGGACGATCCTCACCGGCTGCCCGAGGCTCTCCGCCACCGTCCGCACGAGCTCGTTGAGCGACACGTAGCGGTCGTCGCCGATCAGGTACGTCTCGCCCACGGCCTTCGGGTGCTCCGCGGCCAGCTCGAACGCGTCGACGAGGTTGTCGATGTAGCAGGGATGATAGAAGGTCTCACCGTCACCGAACATGAGGAAGCGCCCCCGCCGGACCGCGCGGTAGAGCATGAGGAAGCGGCCCGGGTCACCGGGGCCGTAGATGCCCATCGGGCGGACCACGCTCGCCTCGAGCCCGCCGCGGGCGACCTCCCAGAGCGCCTGCTCCCCGTCGTACTTCGTCTGCTGGTAGTAGTCCTCCGGGGCGATCGGCGAGGTTTCGTCGCCGGGCGGGTGGGCGACGTGTCCGTGCACGCCCTGGGTCGAGCAGTACACGAGCCGGCGCACCTGGTGCCGGAGGCACGCCTCGGCCACGTAGCGCGTGCCCTGGCAGTTGACCTCCCAGTACTCCTGCTTGGGGAGGTTGATCTTCCGGAAGGCGGCCGCGAGGTGGAAGACGACGTCGGTCCCGGCGACCAGCCGGTCGACGAGCGCCTTGTCCGTCACGCTGCCGAGCGTGATCTCCGTGCCGAGACGCCGGAGCTCGTCGTGGAACAGCCCGGGGGCGGCGTCGAGGACGCGCACCTGATCGCCCCGCGCCAGCAGGCGCCGGACGAGGTGGCTGCCGGTGAACCCGGTGCCGCCGGTGACGAGCGTGCGCATGCGCCGAGTATAGCAGGGGCCCGCCGGCAGGCGCCACGACGACGGGCCCGCGCGTCATCGCCCTCGCGAGGAGCGCCGCCTCGCGGGTTCAATTCCCGCCGACTCCTCCCACCCGCTCTTCTCCCGCCCGGCGTCCCGCCTGCAGGGCGAACGCGGACAGCTCGAAGCCCACGGGAGTCTCCCCCTGAAGCTCCTCAGGGCGCGTCTCGCCCACGGCGAGGGTGACATGTCGAGGGCCCAGGCCCTCCAGCGCGCTCCCTGGTGGTGCCCCTTTCAGCCCGACGAACGCGTGGGAGGCGCGGAAGCGTCCCCGAAGGTCCCCGAGAACGCCGAGGGTCCCCAGCGCGCGGATCGCGGCGCGGTCGAGCCGCCCAGCCGCGTCGTCCTTGACGGCCCCTGCGACGATGGTCCCCGCCGGAAGCGCGGCCACCCAGGTCGCGAGCCGTCCCGCGGCGCGTGGATCGAAGAACGTGTCGAACGTCTCGGCGCCGAGGACGTTGCCGGCCCGGTCGAGCGCGACCAGGTTGTAGCCGCGGCTGTTCCCCGCGCGCTCGACGGCGTTGACGCGCACCGATCCCACGTCGCCGTGCGGCTGACCGCCGCTCATGACCACGAGGTCCACCGGGCTCCGGACGCCGGTCGTGCCGATCTCGGACCTCGGGGAGCCCGGGCCGATCCGGTCGTAGCCGTACGTCAGGCGGATGACGTTGGGCGCGGCCTGGTGGTAGGGCGGGGAGAGCCGATGCCGGAGCCGGCGTGGCCCGTCGAGCGGCACGTGCGTGAGGGAGCGGTCGTTGAGCGCCACCTCCACCCAGGCGGCCCGCCCCGGCGAACGCCCGAGCGGGCGCACGGAGACTTCCAGCACGGGATGGCCCACGAGGAAGTCGTACGAGACCCAGCGCTCGAGCAGAGGGCCCTGCTCGGGCACCGCCAGGATCTCGTAGAGGTCGTCGTCGCCATACGTTCCGCGATGCCGGAGGAAGCTCGGCGGGGCCCGGCGGAGACGGTGCCACGTGGGCTGCCACGCCGGGGCGAGGTGATGATCGGCCAGACGCACGACCAGGTAGCGCAAGGGGTAGATGCGCTGGATCGCCGTCTGCGCCGCCGCCGGGAACGGCGCCTCGCGGGCACTCAGCAGGCCCGACAGGTCCCGGAGCGTGGCGGGCACGAAACCCGACAGCCCGTTGACCACGCGCTTGCCGTGGGCGAGGGAGCGGAACATGGCGTCGACATCCACCACTTCGACGTTGGGCGGCCACTCGAGGACGGCGACGTCGGTGCGGTCGGCCTTCAGCACGGCGTCCACCGCGCGGGCAGACGCCGCCTCGAGCTCGTACCGGAGCGGCATCCGCGCGTACTCGACGACCAGCACGAGCCCGAGGGCGCCGACGAGGACCCGGCCCCACGTCCGCCGGGGCGCCGCGAGCAGCCATTTCGCGCCGAGCGCGGCCAGGAGCGCCCCCGCGACGATCACGAGGATCCCGATCCGCGTGGGCCCCCGGATGGCTCGGAAGAGCACGACGTAGGGCCAGAGCCACGCGTAGAGCCCCTCGTCGATCGGGCGGGTGCCGAAGGCCTCGAGCGCGACGACCGGGCCGAGCGAGAGGAGAAACGCGACGGCGCCGAGGCCGAGCAGGAGCCGCGCCCACTCACGCTCCGTGAGCTGCCGGTCCGTCATGCCGGCCCGCCAGCGGCGCCAGCCCTCCACCGACTGTCGCAGGAGCCCGATCCCGAGAAGCGCGACGCCCAGCTCGGTGAAGGGCCGCAGCGTGACCCCGGCGATCCGGATGCCGTCCTCGAGGAGGATGGCGCCGAGCGTCCCCGCGAGGAGCGCCCCCGCGCCCCACCCCAGCCAGCGATCCAGCCGCCCGCGCGGCGCCCGGGTCCCACCGAGCCAGACGAGCCCGGCGCCGGCCAGGCCGAGCCCCGCCACTCCCAGGAAGAGGGAGGCCTCCCACGCGCGCTTGACGGTGAAGGCGCGATAGAGCCAGTTGGCGCGCGCCTCGACGAACGAGCCGAGATTCGCCGAGCGCGGGACCGCGTCGGCGAGATTCCGCTCGAGCCCGAGCTCCTGCCGGGTGAGGAAGTAGGGCACCGCGAGGGGGACGAGCGCCCCCAGCAGCACGAGGCCCCCGAGGGCCGCGGCGAGGAGCGCCCGGGGGCGCCACCCGCCCCAGCGGAGCGCGACGACCTGGACGGCGACGGCGGCGAGGCCGAGCGCGAGGATGATCGCGTAGTACCAGACGGAGGCCGCCTGGATCCAGAACGCCAGGCCGAGCGCGGCGACGTACCGCACGCGCTGGGTCTCGAGGAAGCGCACGAGCGCGTAGATGGCGAGCGGGATCCCGAACGCCATCTCCATCTGGAACTCCATGTAGTGGTCGATCCGGTACGGCGCGAACGTGAAGATCATCGCCGCGAGGAAGGCCGCCGGATGGCAGGCCGTCACGCGCCACGCCACCCAGTACATCGCCCAGCCCGAGAGCGCCCAGAACAGGAGGAGGGTGACGTTGTAGGCGAGGATGGGGTTGCCCGTCCACGCGTGGATCGGCCCCGCGACGAGGGCGGGGACGAGGAGAGGCTCCGCGAACGACAGCGTGTTGCCGAACGGGTAGAAGGCGTTCCCGTGGAACAGGAGGTCGGGCCGGCTCGTCAGGTTGCCGAACATCGTGAGGAGCACCCAGCTGAAGAGCCGCGGGTCGCCGTTGGGGGGGAGGAGGTGCGCGAGGTCCGTGACGAGCGGCCACGTGTAGGCGGCCGCCAGAGCCAGGAAGAGCCCGTAGACGCCCACGTGCAGGGAAACCGTCATCGGGCCCTCCCGGGGCCGGGGAGGAAGGGCACCGCGACGTCGAGCACGACGACGAGCATCAACTCTGAGAGCACCCGTCCGAGCGTCATCCGCTTCTCACTGTACTGCCAACGATGGGCGCCCCCGAGCGTTCGCGGCTTCACTCCCCGCCGTAGACGGCGAGCTCGTTGATCGACCAGTCGAACACCGGGTCACCCGCCGGCAGCACCAGGCGGAGCGCCCTCACCGTGACCGGCGGGAATTCGAGCCGGAGGGCGATGGCGCCGTCGTCGAGGACACCGAAGCCGCCCCATCGATACTGGTGCTCCGGCCGCAGCGTCGCGGCGAGGCGCTCCCAGCGCACGCCGTCGCGCGAGCCCTCCACGACCAGCTCCGGCGGCAGGTCGGCGGGGTTGTCCGCGGAGAGCCGCACGCCGCGAAGCGATCGGGCCGCCGGAAGGTCCACGCGAAACCAGTCGCCGGCCGCGCGCGGGCCCGCCGTGGCCCACCGCGTCGCGGGATCCCCGTCGACCGCGAGGCCCGCGCGCTTCGGCTGACGCGCGGCGGTCACGCCGAGCGCGCTTGCCGCGAGGAGCGGCCCGGGCGGCGCGGCCGGCACGTGAACGAAGAGCGCGAGCCCGTCGAGAGTCCGCTGGGCGAACGCCAGCCCGCCCGCGCGGGCCGCCTCGGCGAAGGCCTCGGCATCGGCGGACTCCAGCAGGACTCCGGTCCCGGCCTCCCAGCGAAAGGGCGGGAGCAGCATCGCGGCCGATCCCTTGAAGCCGTAGTCGTCCAGCTGGAGGTTGGCGGGCAGAACCCGGATCGCGGGATCGGCAAGGGCGACGCGGCTCGCCCAGCCGTGGTCGGCGTAGAGTCGCCGCACGCCCTCGGCCCTCACGGCGCGCGCGAGCGCCGCACCGTCCGCCTCGACCGCCGGGACCGGGGCGCCTCCGGTCGCCGCGTACACGTACAGCTCCCGGATCGTCCACGCCCAGAACGCGCCACGCCCCGTCTGCGTGATGCGGAGATGGCGAGCCGGAGCCGGCTCCACCCGAAGCTCCACCCGGCCGCTTCGGACGCGCTGGATGGGCCGCCCCGCCGACGCGTAGAGCGGTCCAGCGTACTCGGGCAGATCCACCAGCGGGCGCCAGGCGGACCCGTCCAGGGACCCCTCGAGCCGGAGGCCGCGGGGCACCTCCTGGTACGTGCCCGGCAGCCAGCGGACGAGCGCGACGGGCACGACGGCGCCCAGGTCCACCTGGATCCACTCGCCGCCCCGCTGGGGATGGCCGGTGCTCCAGAGCGTCGCGCCGATGCGGTCCGTCATGCGGCCGGCATCGCCGGACCCGTCGCTGGCGGTGACCCGGAGCGCCCGCGGCGCCACCTCGCGGACCGGCGGGGCGACCAGCGCGAACCCGTCGTACGCGCCGCCGAGCGGGCTCACGCGGCGGAACGCGAAGCGGAGGCCCAGCGCGGCGAAGTGCGCTTCGAGCACCGGCGCGCGCCGCGGCATCCACCAGGCCGCCACCGGAGCGCCATCGACGGCGCGTGCGAAGCCAGGTCGAATCTCCTCGTAGGGATTCGAGACGATCATCCGGCCCGCCGACAGGACCGTGAACACCCGTCCCGTGGCGTCGGAATCGTAGAGCCGGTGTAGCCCGGCACGCTCGAGACCCTCGACGGTCGCGAGCTGCGCCGCAAGCCCGGCGCGCTCGGCCGCCGCGATGGCCGGATGGAAGCTCCCGAAGCTTCCGTCGAGAGCACCGAGCGCGTTGAGCAGGACGAGCGCCGTCGTCAGGACGCGCGCGCGCCGTCGATCCGACAGCCCGCCCAGGAACCACCCGAGGAGCGGCGGCAGCGCCGTGTAGAGCGGCAAGAGGTAGTGCGGATCGTTGTCGTCGAGACCGCGTCCGTACTGCGTCACCACCGCGATGCCCACGTTGGTGCACGCGAGGGCGACGAGGGCCAGGCCCGCCGCTCCCGCGGGCGCGGCGGCGCGGCGGACGGCGCGGAGGGCCGCGAGCGCCGCCACCAGGTACAGCGCGCCCAGCACGAGCGCGAGCCCGACGCCCAGGGCGGCGTCCCGGAGGCTCTGCGGCACGCCGGCGACGATGGGCCAGGCCGTCCTTCCGAAGAAGCGGAGATGGGCCAGGACGGTCTCGAGCCCCACCGGTCGGCCCGGCGGTGGCATCGCCGTTCCGTGCGGCACGCCGTACAGCCAGTGCGGCAGGCTGCCGAGCGCGAACGCGGGCAGAGCCGCGAGGACGCGAGGGACGAGCGGGCGGAGTCCCCGGCGAAGGAGCAAGAGCGCGACCGCCGGGAAATAGACGAGGGAGAGGAAGTTGGTCCAGAAGGCGAGCCCGAGGATCCCGCCCAGCAGGGCGAACAGGACGGTCGCCCGACCGCCTCGCGCGGCGGGCGCCCGCAGGGCGAGGAGAAGCGCGAGGGTCCCGAGCAGGATCGTGAGCGGATAGTGGTTGCGGGCCTCGTGAGACCAGAACAGCAAGAAGTCCGGCGGGACCGCCAGCAGGACCGCGGTGAACAGCCCCGCCCTCGGCCCGAACGCATCGTGCGCCAGGCGGACGGTCAGGCCGACGCTGGCCAGCGCGAGGAGCACGGGGACCAGCTCGAGGGTCCGGGCGGACACGCCCAGCAGCCAGAAGAGCGGCGCGGCGAGGTAGCCGTCCAGCGCCCCCATGAACGGCTGACCGAAGAAGTAGACGGGCAGCTCGCCCCTGAGCACCGACAGGCCCAGCAGACCCGACGTCGCCTCGTCGTACCAGAGACGCGGCAGCCGGAGCAGCAGGAGCCGGACGATCACCCCGACTCCCAGCGCGATCAGCAGCCCTCGGGACGCCGTCCCGGACTCGGGCGCGGCCGGGGGATTCGCGCCGCCCCGCCGGTCCGGGCGGCTCACGGCCCCTACCGCGGAGACGGCGACGAGTGGGGCCGCCTCAGTGCGTAGCGCCCCGCCCAGCCGTTGAGGCGGATGCGGCCCAGGTCGAGCAGCATCCCGCCCGAATCACGGACAAGCCGCACGTTGCTGCGGCGGTCGTCGCGCCAGACGATGGGAACCTCGTCGACCCGGTATCCGAGCTGTCGCGCGAGCCACAGCACCTCGGCGTCGAAGCCGAACCCCTCGAGGCGCTGCCGGCCGAAGAGCTCGCGCGCGGTGGACCGCCGGAAGGCCTTGAACCCGCACTGGCTGTCGCGGATCCCGGGGAGCAGCAGGAGCGAGACGAGTCCGCTGAAGGTGCGACCGGCCAGCTCTCGCAGCCAGGGCTGGTGGATCTGGACGTCGGACTCGGCGAGACGCCGAGACCCGATCGCCACGTCCGCCCCGCGGGCCAGCGCCGCGCGAAGCTTGCCCGCCTCCTCGATGGGCGTCGACAGGTCCACGTCCGTGAAGAGCACGTGCCCGAGGCGCGCGGCCAGCATGCCGCGGCGCACCGCCGCGCCCTTGCCGCGGTTCCGGTCGCTCCGGAGGACCGTGACCAGGCCACACGCCTGCCCGACCGAGGCCGCGACGTCGCCGGTGCCGTCGGTGCTCCCGTCGTCCACGACGATGATCTCCACGGACTCGTCGAGACGGCTGGCGTACTCGATCACCCGCGGCAACGTGCCCGGGAGACGGCGGGCCTCGTTGAAGGCCGGCACGACGATCGACAGCCCCGACCCATCGCTGCCGCCTCCGTCGTTCTGTTGAGGCTCCATGGCCTTTCTGCTAGGCTACCCGGGCCGATTGGGAGAGCACGGCACGATCACTATGCGCGGGCACCGTCTGTGGGTGCGTGAGGCTCTGCCGATCGCGGGCCTCGCCGCGCTGGCGACCGTCAAGCTCTGGGCGATCGTCACGCCGTTCGCGGGGTCGCGGCTTCACCTCGGCGGCGACTTCGGCCTCGCGGTGGAGCCCTACTTCTACCATCAGCTCAAGCGCGGGATCCTGGCGCTCTGGGACCCGACGCTCGGGACGGGCTCGCCGTTCCTCGGGGGTGGCACGCACCACCCGATGTTCTTGCAGGCCCACCTGCACCTGTTCTATCCGCTGAATCTGCTGGTGCTGGGCCTTCTGGAGCGCGGGCAGCACATCCCTCACGTCGTCCTGCAGTATCACCATCTCCTGCACTACGCAATGGCGGGCGGCTTCACGTACCTGTTCGCGCGGCAGCTCGGTCTCGGACGATTCGCCGCGAGCCTGAGCGGCATCGCGTTCATGTTCTCGGGCTTCATGCTCGCGCACATCCCCCACTGGACGATGATCGACACGATGGCGTGGCTCCCCGCCATCCTCGCCTGCCTCGTGCGCGCGGACTCGACCCAGCGGCCCCGCTGGGGCGCGCTCGGCGGTTTGGCGCTCGGGGTGGCGTTTCTCGCCGGACATCCACAGCTTTTCTATCACGTCGTCCTGGCGACCGTCGCACTCGGTCTGACGCTGGTCGTGCGGCGCGCGGCCGCCGCGGAGCCCTGGCGGAGGCTCGCGGCGATCCTCTTGCTCGTCCCGGCGGTCGCGCTGGGGGTCGCGGCCGTTCAGCTCCTCCCATCCTGGGAGATGGCGTTCGCGTCACACCGAGCCGGGCTCGGTTACGACTGGAAGACGACGGGCTCGCTCCTCCCCGCCTATCTGGCCCAGGCGATCCTGCCCTGGGGGCTGTTCACCGTCGGAGGCTGGCGAACGAGCGGCTCCGAGTACTACCTCTACCCCGGCGTGCTCCCCCTGATCCTGGCCGTTCACGCCCTCATGCGGCGGTGGGACTGGCGGGTGGGCTTTCACGCGGTGCTGGGCCTCGTGGCCATCCTGCTGGCCTTCGGTGACCACTACGGCCTCTACCGGCCCACGTACGATCTGCTGCCCGGCATCACGCTCTTCCGGATTCCGGCGCGATTCGTCGGCCTCGCGGGCTTCGCCGTCGCGATCCTCGCCGGCCTGGGCGCGCAGGCGCTCGTCACCGGTCCCCGACCGAACACCCTCGCCCGAGGAGTCGGCCGGCTGGCGCTGGTCGCCGGAGCCGGGGTCGTCCCCCTCATGCTGGTCCTGGTGTGGGCCCAGGCTCGGCCGAATGCCGACGACTTCCAGAACTTCGCGAGCCAGTACCTGATGCTCGTGCTCCTGCTGGCCGGGGCGGCGCTCGTCGTGTCGTGGCCGGGACGGGCGAGCCCGCTCGCGTTGCGCGCCGCCGCGCTCGTCGTCCTGCTGGCCGACCTCCTCTTCGGCTCCTATCCCGTGACGGACACCTCCCGGAACCCGGACCTCCGCCCGCCGCGCGAGCGCGAGTGGGTGGAGGCGATCAGCCGAACCACCGAGCCCCTGCGGCTCTACCGGGGCGACCACATCCATCCGCAGACGATCTATCGGTACGGGTGGGGCGTCGTCGACGGCGAGAGCACCTTCGCGCCCCCGGCCTTCCTCGACCTGTACGCCCTCGGCCGCGAGCACCCGAGGCTCCAGGATCTGCTCAACGTCCGGTACGTGCTGCCGGCCGGCGCCGGGCCGCCGCCGGCACCCGCGAAGCCCGCCGGGCCCCTGCGCGTCTGGCCCGGCGCCCTCCGCCGATTCCCGCTCCCATCCGGCGGCGTGGCGCGGCAGGTCGAGATTCACTCCCACCTCGTCCATGGGCTCGCGGCCCGGCAAGGTCAGATCGTCGCCACGGCCCGCGTGATCGCCGCGGACGGCTCGGTCGCAACCATCCCGCTCCGCGCCGGCATCGAGACCGGCGAGTGGTCGCTCGACCGCCCGGGGGCGCAGGCCGGGCACGGGAGGCCCGCAGTGGTGCGCTCGTGGTCCGTCCCCGAGGGGTATCAGGGCCACACCTACCGCGCGACGGTGGACCTTCCCAGGGGATTCCGGCCCTCGCAGCTCCTGCTGGAGGGAGGCCCGGGACCGGCCGTGCTCGTGTTGGAACGCTTCGCCGTCGACAGCACCCTGGCATGGCCGCCCGGGCCGGATCCCGAGCGCTTCCGCCAGGTCACCGCCGGGCTCTACGAGAACGTGCGCGCGCTTCCCCGCGCCTTTCTCGTGCGACGCGCGCGGCAGGTGCCGGCCGCTCAGGTCCTCGACCAGCTCGCCGATCTCGACCCCGTGGAGGAGGTGCTGACGGCCGACCCCCCGCCGCCGGGCTTCACGCCGGCTCCGCACCTCGGCGGGTCGCCCTTGCCGCCCGTCCGCGTCGTCTCGTATGCGCCCGAGCACGTCGTCCTCGAGACCGAGGCGCCGGAGCCGGCCGTCCTCGTCCTGAGCGATACGTTCGACCGCCGGTGGCGGGCATGGGACAACGGTCAGCCCGTGTCGATCGCGCGCGCGGACCACGCGCTCCGCGCCGTGTTCCTCACGGCGGGCCGCCACCGGGTGGAGTTCCGCTATCGCCAGCCGAGCGTCTTCGTCGGGCTGGGGGTCACGATCGCCACCCTCGCCGCCCTCGGCGTCGCGGGGGGGCTGACGTGGCGGCGCGGGCGCCTGGTCTCTCCGCCCGCGTGACCCGGCGGGTGCCGCTCACTCGAGGGCGGTGATCTCGGCGATCGCCCAGGCGGGCGCGGGGGCGGCCGGCCGGATCCGGACGTAGCGCACGGTCGCCGGCGGGAACGTCACCGCCCATTCCGGCCGGCTGTTCCGCAAGAGCTCCGCGCCCGTCCAGAACAGCGGCCCCGCCCACGTCGTGGGCGCGAGCGGCTGCCACGCCTGCCCGTCCGCCGAGCCCGCCAGGACGAACTCCGCCGGCCCGCCCTCCCGCGAGCCCGGCACCAGCCGCAGCCCCGTCAGCCGCCGCGGCCGATCCAGCGCCAGCGTGAAGCTCACCGTCCCATCCACCGGCCCCGCCGCCGTCCAGCGGGTCCGCGCATCCCCGTCGACCGCCCGCGGCGCCGTGGCGGCCCCCTCGCTCGCGCTCCCCTGCCACCCCTCCCGCGCCAGCGCCCGGCGGGGCGCCTCCGGCCCGAGCACGAGCAGCGGGTACGGCCCCGCCACGCCCTCCCGCGCGAGCACGCCCCGCGCGCTGAGCACGCGGCGCACCTCGGCGGCGTCGGCATCGGCGCCGAGCAGCACCGCCCGGCCCGGCCCGGGCAGGAAGCGCTCCAGGAGCGTCGGCGCCGGCACCGACCGCCCGTAGGAGTTCACCGCGAGGTTCGACTCGAGGGCCCCGATGGACTCGCGCGACTCGACGCGAACCCGGGCCGACAGCCAGTGACTCGCGTAGACGAAGCGCACGCCCTCGCGGCGGAGCGCGGCGACCAGCGCGCCCCCGCGGAGCGGGGCCGCGGCCAGGGGCGCGGGCCCGTAGACGAAGATCTCGCGCGCCGCCCAGGCGCGGTAGCTCGATGCCCCCGTCATGACGATGCGGAGATACCGGGCCGAGGCCGGCTCGAAGATCGCCTGGACCCGCCCGCGCCGGACCTTGAGGAACGCGTGCCGCTCGGACCAGAACAGCGGCCCCCAGTAGTGCGGGAACCGACACGGCCTCTTCCCACCGGATGCCGTCCCGGGACCGCTCGACGCGAAAGCCCGCCGGCACCTCCTGCCAGTCGATCGCGAGCAGGTCGACCCGCGCCACCTCCACCTCGCGACCCAGATCCACCGCGAGCCACTGCCCGGGCGCCTGACGATCCCCGATGCTCCAGCCCGTCCCCGCGTCCCGATCGACGAGCTGCCCCGCCTCGTGTCCCCGGTGGCTCGCGGTGACCGTCCACCCGGTCGGCGGGATCGCCACGAACCCCATCGAGCGGGCCGGCCGGGCCGCCACCACCACGAAGCCACCGACCTCGGTCTCGCGGAGCGCGAGCGACAGGCCGCCCAGGCTGGCCCGAAGCTCCTCGAGCCGGTTTGCCGTGGTCACGATCGGCGGCGCCTCCTCGGCGTCCACGGCATGAGCGTGCTGCACGACGTCCTCGGCCCAGAGGTCGGCCGCAATGACGCGGAGCCCGGTGAGGTAGCTGTACTCGTAGGCCCGCACGGTACTGTCCGGCGTCCAGTACACGCGGCGAATTCCGCGTGCGGCGAGCCAGTCGGTCAGCGGGCGCAGGCCCTGCTCCAGAGGAGCCCACCGGGGTGTCGCCCGGGGACCTCGCCCGAGCGTGACCGTCCAGTTGGCCCAGAGGTGGAAGGCCAGGAGTGCCGCCAGCACGCTCCCGCCCAGCCATCGCCTTCGGCCCGAGAGCCACCAGAGACACTCGCCGGTCCAGATCGGCAGCACCCCGTACAAAGGCAGGAGGTAGTTGGGCCCCAGCGTGCGCTTGGTGACGAGCACCGCCAGAAGGTTTGCGACGAACAGGACCCACAGGATGCCCAGCCCCTGCCCGGGATGCCCGCCGGCCCCGACCAGCCATCGCAGCCCGGCCCGATCGCGGACAGCTGCCCGCACGATGACGAGCCCGCCCAGCGTCATCACGGCGGCCTGGGCCCAGAGCGGCGGAACGAATCCGTCCGTGGCCGTCGCCCCGTGCAGCGCCAGCGAGATCTCGCCCAGCAGATACGCGGCGCGGTGGGCGACCGATTGCACGGGCTGCGAGCCCGCCTCGTGAACCATCAAGCGCGTCGAAGGATAGTGGAGCGCCTCGTAGATCCAGTCCGGCAGCGCGCCCAGGGCGACCCCCAGGGGGAACAGCCCGAACGCCGCCCGCCGGATCAGCCCCGTGCGGAGGGTGAGGACCGCCAGCGGGGCGCAGTACAGCACGACCAGCGGGTTGCTCCACCACCCGATCCCGGCGAGGAGCCCCAGCGCCAGCAGCGGCGCGGCCTGCCCGGGGCGCCGGAAGACGACCGTGTGCGTGCCCAGCAGGATGAGGTTTCCAATCACCAGTGTGAGCGGGTAGTTCAGGTTGCCGCTGAGCGCCCAGTGGGCGAGGAGGAGGGGTGGCACCGCGAGCACGGCAAGCGCGCCGACTGCGGCGCCCGGCGGCAGCACGCGGCGCGCGACGAGGAAGCCGGTCCACACGAACCCGAGGCCGACGGCGTAGCAGAAGGCGTCGAGCGCAGCGGTCGACGCACCCGCCGCGGCGAACCATGCGGCCAGGGGGTACGCCACGGCAGCGCCGTGGTACTCGACACCGACGTGATGGACGGGAAAGACCCCGTCGAGAACCTGGAGGGCCGGCACCGCGACGTTCGCCTCATCCCAGTGCGCCCAGCTGATCACGCTCCACACGCGCAGCGCCCGGACTCCCGCGGCGAGGACCAGCAGCGCGGCCACCACCGGCCACGCGATGCCCCGCCCCGCTCCGGATCCCGGACTCGTCTGGAGACAGGGCTTCAAGGCGACCCGAACACCTCGATCTCGGCGATCGCCCAGGCGGGCGCGGGGGCGGCCGGCCGGATCCGGACGTAGCGCACGGTCGCCGGCGGGAACGTCACCGCCCATTCCGGCCGGCTGTTCCGCAAGAGCTCCGCGCCCGTCCAGAACAGCGGCCCCGCCCACGTCGTGGGCGCGAGCGGCTGCCACGCCTGCCCGTCCGCCGAGCCCGCCAGGACGAACTCCGCCGGCCCGCCCTCCCGCGAGCCCGGCACCAGCCGCAGCCCCGTCAGCCGCCGCGGCCGATCCAGCGCCAGCGTGAAGCTCACCGTCCCGTCCACCGGCCCCGCCGCCGTCCAGCGGGTCCGCGCATCCCCGTCGACCGCCCGCGGCGCCGTGGCGGCCCCCTCGCTCGCGCTCCCCTGCCACCCCTCCCGCGCCAGCGCCCGGCGGGGCGCCTCCGGCCCGAGCACGAGCAGCGGGTACGGCCCCGCCACGCCCTCCCGCGCGAGCACGCCCCGCGCGCTGAGCACGCGGCGCACCTCGGCGGCGTCAGCATCGGCGCCGAGCAGCACCGCCCGGCCCGGCCTGGGCAGGAAGCGCTCCAGGAGCGTCGGCGCCGGCACCGACCGCCCGTAGGAGTTCACCGCCGAGTTCGACTCGAGGGCCCCGAGGGACTCGCGCGACTCGACGCGAACCCGGGCCGACAGCCAGTGGCTCGCGTAGACGAAGCGCACGCCCTCGCGGCGGAGCGCCGCGGCCAGCGCGCCGGCCTCGGGAGCGGACGTCGCGGGTGGCCCGGGCCCGTACACGAACAGCTCCCGGGCCGCCCACGCCTGGGGCCCTGACTGGTCCAGGGTGACGCGAAGGAACCGCGCCCGGACGGGGTCGAAGATCGCCTGGACTCGCCCGCGCCGGACCTTGAGGAACGCGTGCCGCTCGGACCAGAACAGCGGCCCCCAGTAGTGGGGGACCGACACCGCCGTCTCCCAGCGAACGCCATCCGCGGACCACTCGACGTGGAACCCCGCCGGCACCTCCTGCCAGTCGATGGCCAGAAGATCCACGCGCGTCACGTCCGCCTCGCGACCCAGATCCACCGCGAGCCACTGCCCGGGCGCCTGACGATCCCCGATGCTCCAGCCCGTCCCCGCGTCCCGATCGACGAGCTGCCCCGCCTCGTGTCCCCGGTGGCTCGCCGTGACCGTCCACCCGGTCGGCGGGATCGCCACGAATCCCATCGGCCGAATCGGTCTCGCTTCGATCACCACGAAGCTCCCGACCGGGGTCTCGCGCAACCCGAGGGACAGGCCGCCCAGACTGGCCCGGAGCTCGGGAAGCCGGTCCGGAGTGGTCACGATCGGCGGCGCCGACTGGGCGTCCACGGCGTGCGCGTGCTGCACCACGGAGTCGGCCCAGATGTGGGCCGCGACGACACGCAGGCCGCTCAGGTACGTGAACTCGAAGGCCGCGATACCCGAGTCCACGGCCCAGTACACGTGCCCGAGGCCCCGGGCCGTGAGCCATTCGGTCAGGGGACGCGTCGTCGCCTCGAGACCCGCCCAGCGCGGCGGCGTGTCCCGCTCGCGCCCCAGCGTCACCGCCCAGTTGGCCCCGAGCTGGAGCGCGAGCCATCCGGCCAGCGCACCAGCCCCGACCCAGCGCCGGCGAGTCCAGAGCCACCAGAGACACTCGCCCAGCCAGATCGGCAGGACGCTGAAGAGCGGCAGGAGGTAGTTCGGGCCGAGGGGGCGCTTGGTCAGCAGGACGAGCCCGACGTTGGTCGCCACCAGCACCCAGAGAAGGCCGAGTCCCTGCCTCGGATCGCCACCCGTCCCCGCGAGCCATCGGAGCTCGACCCGATCCCGGACCGCGGCCCGCGCGACGGCGAGAGCGCCGAGCCCCGCCAGCACGACCCGCGCGCCGGCCGAGGGGATGAAGGCATCCGTGCCGGATCCCCCGACCACCTGGAGCACGATGTCGCCGAAGAGCGCCGACGCCCGGGCTCCGATGGACTCGGTGGGAATCGAACCCGACCCGTGGAGCATCAACCGCGTCGACGGATACTGGAGGATCTCGTAGATCCAGTCCGGCAGTCCGCCCAGGGCGACGCCCAGCGGGAACAGCCAGAAGCGCGCCCGCCAGACCAGTCCCGTCCGCAGGGCGAGGATCCCGAACGGCGCCCAGTAGACCACCACGAGCGGGTAGGTCCACCAGCCGATCCCGGCCAGGAGGCCCAGCACCAGCAGCGGCCCCGCCTGCCCGGGACGCCGGAAGACGACCGCGTGCGTGCCCAGCAGGATGAGGTTCCCGATGAGGAGCGTCAGCGGCGGGTTCAGCGCGCCGTTGATCCCCCAGCGGGCCAGCAGCAAAGGGGGCACGGCCAGCACGGCAAACGCGAAAAGCGCCGCGCCCGGCGCCAGGAGCCGCCGCGCGACGAGGAAGCCGGTCCACGCGACCCCGAGGCCAACGGCGTAGCAGAAGAGATCCAGCGCGGTCGTCGAGAGACCGGCCACCGCGAACCACGCGGCCATGGGATAGGCCGCCGTGGCCCCGACGTATTCGACCCCGACGTGATGGACCGGGAAGGTCCCGCCGAGGATCTGCGTCGCGGGGATCGCGACGTTCACCTCGTCCGCGTGCGGCCAGGCGAGGGGGCTCCAGAAGCGGAGCACCCGGACTCCCGCGGCGAGGGCCAGCACCAGGACGACGGCCGGCCACTCGCGCGCCCACGCCCCGGCGGCCGGCGCGCCAGGCGGACGACCGCTCCGGGTCACGCGGCCACTATAGAACGGGTCGCCGCAACGTCAACGCGACGCGGTTCGCCTGCTATAATGCCCGGCGGTGGGACACAGCCCCTCCACGCGCCTGTCCGTCGTCATCCCCGTCTACAACGAGCGTCTCACGCTCCCCGAGATCCTGGAGCGCGTCCAGGCGGTCACAATCCCCAAGGAGATCGTCATCGTCGACGATTGCTCCACGGACGGTACGCGGGACTACCTCCGCCGGCTCGAGGCCGAGCTCGCGGAGGCGCGGCGCCTCGGGACTGCCGACGAGAAGAACGAGATCCGGATCTACTACCAGGAGCCCAACCAGGGGAAGGGTGCCGCCCTCCGGCGCGGCTTCGCGGAGGCGACCGGGGACATCGTGCTGGTCCAGGACGCGGATCTCGAGTACGACCCCCGCGACTATCCGAAGCTCCTGGCGCCGATCCTCGAGGGCAAGGCGGACGTCGTCTACGGCTCGCGCTTCACGGGCACCCCCCGCCGCGTCCTGTACTTCTGGCATCACATCGCGAACAAGCTCCTCACGCTCTTCTCCAACATGGTCACGAACCTGAACCTCACGGACATGGAGACGGGCTACAAGGTCTTCCGCGCCGACATCATCAAGAGCATCCCCATCCGGTCGAGCCGCTTCGGCGTGGAACCGGAGCTCACCGCCAAGCTTGCCAAGGTGCACGCCCGGATCTACGAGGTGCCGATCTCGTACGCCGGACGAGCCTACTGGGAAGGCAAGAAGATCCGCTGGACGGACGGGGTCGTGGCCCTCTGGACGATCCTTCGCTACGCGTTCGTCGACGACCAGGACAACGCGGATCCCGGCTACAAGACCCTCCTGCGTCTGGCCAGGGCTGAGCGGTACAACCGATGGATGCTCCAGCAACTGGCCCCCTGGCTGGGGCAGCGCGTCCTCGAGGTCGGGTCCGGAATCGGGAGCTTCACGCGCTACCTGGTGGGGCGCGACCTCATCGTCGCGACCGAGCTCAATCCGCGCTACCTGCGCATTCTCGGAAACACCTTCGACCGGCACACGCGCGTGGAGGTGATGCCGCTCGACCTCACGGACTTCGATCCGGCGCCGCTCGCCGCGTGGAACCTGGACACGATCCTCTGCCTCAACGTCCTCGAGCACGTCGAGGACGATCGCGAAGCGCTCCGCCGCCTGCACGCGTCGCTGGCACCGGGAGGACGCCTCCTGCTCGTGGTCCCGGCCCACCAGTGGCTCTACGGGGCGATCGACCGCGCGATCGATCACCACCGTCGGTACGAGCGGCCAGGGCTCGTCGCGAAGCTCGAGGAAGCCGGCTTCCACGTCGAGTCCACGCAGTTCTTCAACCGCCTGGGCGTCGTCGGCTGGTACCTGAACAGCGTGATCCTGCGACGCACCCGGGTCCCGAGCATCCAGCTCCACCTCCAGAACCTCCTGGTCCCGCTCCTCCGGGCCGAGGCGGCCCTCCCCCTGCCATTCGGGCTGTCCCTCGTCGCCGTGGCCCGCCGGACCTGAGCCGGTCCGGGGCGGGCTGAGGGCCCCGGGGCCGTCGGTTGCCCCCCCTGGGGAGCGGGGGTATACTCCCCCGGTTGTGATGCGCTCGGAGGCCCAGGGACAGGGGGGCTCGCGACGGCGCCCGCCCGGAGGGCGTCCCGGGGTGACGGTCTACCTGCGTCCCGCGCGGTGAGCGATGCGTGGCAAGGTCTGGCTCGGCGTGGCCGTCAGCGCGGTGCTCCTGTGGGTGGCCGTCCGGGGGGTCAGCCTGGACGAGGTCCTCCAGCAGCTCCGCCAGGTGCGCCCCGTCTGGCTGGTCCCGGTGATCGTGTCGATCTTCCTCCGGTTCTGGCTGACCGCCGTCCGCTGGCAAGTGCTCGTCCGGCCGGTGAAGCGGGTCGGCATCCACCGCCTCTTCGCCATCACGATGATCGGCTTCATGGCCAACAACGTCCTCCCCGCCCGGCTGGGGGAGTTCGTGCGCGCCTACGCCCTCGGCCGATCGGAGGCGATTCCGCCCTCCCTGGCGTTCGCGACGATCGTGATCGAGCGGATCTTCGACGGCTTCACGCTCCTCCTGTTCCTGGTAGGGGGGCTGTCGTTCCTCCAGCCGAGCCGGACGCTCCTCTGGGCGGCCGCGCTGACGTGCGCGCTCTACCTGGGAATCCTCGGCGGCCTGGTCGCTCTCCGCACGGGGCGGGGACTCGGCCTCTTGTACTGGGCGCTCGGGCGCTTGCCCGACCGGCTGGGCGCCCCGGCCCGGCGCCTGCTCGAGTCATTTCGCGCCGGGCTCCACGTGCTGAGTGATGTCCGGGCTCTCCTGCTCACGGCGCTCCTGTCCATCGTGATCTGGGTCGTCAACGCCGCGGGCGTCGAGGCCATGTTCCGCGCCTTCGCGCTCGACTTGCCGCCCTACGCCTCGTTCCTCCTGCTGGGGGTGATCGCGGTCGCCCTCGTGCTGCCGTCGGCGCCGGGGTACATCGGTCCGTTCCAGGCGGGCACCGTCCAGGGCCTTGCCCTGATGGGCGTCGCCCGCGACACGGCCCTCTCGCTGTCGATCGTCTACCACCTGGCGAACTACATCCCGATCACCCTCGTGGGTCTCGCCTACCTGAGCGCCCTCAACCTCACCCTGGGCGAGCTCCGGGCGGCCGGCGGCAAGAGCGCATGAGCGGTCTCGCGTTCTCCGTCGTCATCCCCGTCTACAACGAGGAGGACAACGTCCGCCCCCTCCTCGTGAGCCTCAGGGACGTCATGGAGAGCCTGGGGCAGCCGTACGAGCTGATCGTCGTCGACGACGGATCGACGGACGCGACGCGCCCGCGCCTCCGCGACCTCACGGTCGAGCTGCGGGCGCTCCGCGTCGTGCAGCTTCGCTCGAACTTCGGCCAGACGGCCGCGCTGGCGGCCGGCTTCGACCTGGCCCGCGGCGCGCTCATCATCACCCTCGACGGGGACGGCCAGAACGACCCGGCGGACATCCCGAGGCTGGTCGACAAGCTCAAGGAAGGGTACGACGTCGTGAGCGGCTGGCGCCACGACCGGCAGGATCCGTTCTGGTCGCGGCGGCTCCCCTCGCGGGTCGCCAACGCCCTGATCTCGTGGATCACCGGGGTTCGCCTCCACGACTACGGGTGCGCCCTCAAGGTCTACCGCCGCGAGATCCTCCAGGACGTGGCCCTGTACGGGGAGATGCACCGCTTTCTGCCCGCCCTGTGCCGCTGGGTGGGCGCCACCGTCGGCGAGCTGCCGGTCAGCCACTGGCCGCGGCGCCGGGGGGTGTCGAAGTACGGCCTGGGGCGCATGGTACGTGTCTTGCTAGATCTCCTGACGGTCAAGTTCCTCATGAGCTACTGGACCCGCCCGATCCAGATCTTCGGCCTCCTCGGCCTGGTGCTGGGGGGACTGGGCATCGGGCTGGGCGCCGTCCTCTCGTACCAGAAGATCTTCCACGCGATGGCCCTGGCCAACCGCCCGCTCCTCCTGCTCGCCGTGCTCCTCGTCCTCGTCGGCTTCCAGTTCGTGTCGATCGGACTCCTGGGCGAGATGCTCGTCCGCACCTATCACGAGTCCCAGCGGAAGCCTGTGTACACGGTTCGTGAGATCATTTCTGGAGGCACATCATGATCCGCAGCTCCCGTCTCGTCCGCGACGTCTGTCTTGCACTCGCCCTCCTCGCCGCCGCCGGCTGCGGGGGGGGCAAGAGCAGCTCGACGAGCTCCTCGTCGCAGGCTCGCGTCCGACTTCGACTTCGGGAACAACGATCCCCGGAAGGCGACGGCGTTCGGCGACAGCATCACGTACGGCTTCCTCGACCAGCAGCGCCGGGGCTTCCGCCTCACCACCAGCAACAACTACCCGAGCCATCCTCCAGGGAAAGCTCCAGAGCCTCGATCCCGCGTGGCGCGTGATCAACCGCGGCGTGGGCGGGGAACACTCGGGCGAAGGCGCCGCGCGACTGCCCTCCATTCTCCGGCTCGATCGAGCCCGGCTTCGTCCTCATCCTGGAAGGCACCAACGACGCCCACCAGTGCATGGACAGCATCGCCCTCATCAACAACCTCCGGAGCATGGTGCAGGCCGCGATCGCCAACAAGACGATCCCGATCATCGGGACCATCCCGCCGAGCTTCCGGAACAACCCCTGCGCCGACGACATCATCGACCGAGGTCAACATCAACATCCACGCCCTCGCGTCGGCCGAGCAACATCGTGGTGGCGGAGATCTTCAACGGCATGAACCAGCGCGAGCTCTTCGGCATCTCCCCCGACCGGGATCCGATCCACCCGAACGAGCAGGGCTATCGGGTGATGGCGGACATCTGGTACACGGCGATGCTGCAGGCGATCCCTGGCGGGGTCACCGCCGCCCTGCGTCGCCGGAACTGAGAAGCGACGGCAGGGAGCCGGCCGCCGTGCTCGAGCGGGTCGCCCTGGCCGAGATCCAGGCGGTCTTCGGCGTGACCGACGCCCTCGGCATCTCTCGCGAGGCGCTCGTCATCCCGCTCTCTCCCGGGCGGCCGGGGCGGGTGCGCCGCCTGCCGAGCGGCAAGCTCGAGATCGTCCTCGACGCCGATGTGCCGCTCGCCGAGTGGCTCGAGGGCCTGCCGAACCTCATCCGCGCCGCCGGGGCGTGATACCCTGACCGCGGCCACACGACGCAGCGAGGCCTTGACCTCCGGGAGGCGACCATGAGCCGGTCCCTGATCCAGTCGAGTGTGCTCTACCGCGACCTCGGGCGCGCCTACCCCACCATCGTGCGGGGCGAGGGCGTCTACCTCTGGGACGCCGAGGGCCGGCGCTACATCGACGGGTCGGGCGGCTGCGTCGGCCGTGACCTCGATCGGCCACGGCGTCCAGGAGATCGCGGAGGCGATGGCGGCGCAGGCCCGCAAGGTCGCGTTCGTGCCCTCGCACCTCTTCACGAGCGAGCCCCTCGAGGCCCTGGCCGAGGCCGTGGCCAAGTTCGCCCCCGGCGATCTCAACCGGGTGTGGTTCGTGTCCGGAGGGTCCGAGGCGACCGAGAACGCCGCCAAGCTCGCCCGCCAGTACTGGCTCGAGCGGGGCAAGCCGTCGAAGTCCATCGTGATGGGGCGCTGGCAGTCCTTTCACGGCAACACGATGGGGTCGATGGGCTTCGGCGGGCACACGATCCGCCGCCGCAAGTACGTGCCGATGTTCAACGAGGGGAGCCATCTTCCCCCGATGTACTGCTACCGCTGCCACTTCAAGCAGACCTATCCCTCCTGCGACACCTACTGCGCCGACTACCTGGAGCGTCTGGTGCGGATGCAGGGGCCGGAGAACGTGGCCGCCTTCATCGCGGAGCCGGTGGTCGGCGCGACGCTCGGCGCCGTCCCGCCGGTCCCCGAGTACTTCCCGAAGATCCGGGAGATCTGCGACCGCTACGAGATCCTCTTCATCGCCGACGAGGTGATGACCGGCTTCGGCCGGACCGGGGCGAACTTCGCCGTCGACCACTGGGGCGTGATCCCCGACATGATCGCCACGGCCAAGGGGATCTCCGGCGGCTACATCCCGCTCGGCGCCGTCATCGTCCGGGATGAGCTCATCCAGGCCTTCGAGCGCAACAGCTCCAACTTCGTCGGGGGCCACACGTACTCCGGCCATCCCGTCGCCGCCGCCGTCGGCCTTGCCGTGCTCCGCTACATCCAGGAGCACGACCTGGTGCGCAACGCGCGAGAGGTCGGCGCCCACCTGCTGGCGGGACTGCGCGGGCTCCAGGCACGCCACCCCATCATCGGCGACGTGCGCGGTCTCGGCATGATGGTCGGACTCGAGTTCGTGGCCGATCGCGCGACGCGCGCCCCCTTCCCGGCCGAGCGCGAGGTGGCGCGGGCGATCGCCCTGGAGGCCCTGCCCCGGGGTCTCGTGACGTACCCCGGCACGGGCTCGGTCGACGGCGTCCTCGGGGACCACACGAAGCTGACGCCGCCGCTCATCCTCACGCGCGCGCAGGCGGACGACATCGTGGCGATCCTGGACGCCGCGATCGGCGCCGTCGAGGCGCGGCTCTAGCCGGCTCGGCGGACCGGCCGTGACGTGCCCGAAGTGCCGGACGGCGGTCCCGGACCAGAGCGTCTTCTGCATGGCGTGCGGGGCGCGGGTCGCCCCGAGCCTCACTCCCCGCGACGGCAACGGGGCGGGCGCGGCGCCAGCACCGGCCGCCGCCGCCGCGCCTGATGCGGTCCCGCCGGGCACCAAGCAGGCTTACGCGCTGTCCTTCAGCCCGCTGGTCGACGAGCGGCTCCGCTACCGCGTCGCCCGCTGGGTCGTCGAGCGGGCGCCCGCTCACGGCCTGACCGAGGTCCAGGAGGATCTCGAGCACGGCACGTTCGTCACCTTCCTGGCGCTCACCGCGGACGAGGCGGAAGCGGCGCGCCAGGGCATCCACGGGCTCGGGGTCGCGCCGCCGCTGCTCCGCCTCGCTCCCGCGACGACGGCCCAGATGCTCCTGCCCGAGCGGGCGCGGCCGAAGGCACAGGGGAAGCGCTCGGTCGGCCTGGGCGACTGGCGCACGCTCGTCGCCGCAGCCGTGGGGCTCCTCGTCTTCGGCCTGGTGGTGGTGCGTCTGATCGGGGGCCGAGGGTTCTGAACCGTCCAGGCCAGCTCCGGCGCCGGCCGATCTCGAGGGGGACGACATGAGCACGGAGACCGAGCGCAGCTCAGGTAGCCCCGGCGCGGAACGAGACGACCCAGGAAGCCCGCAGGCCGACGGCCGTCCCCCGGGCCCCCGCGTGGAGCGCGATAGCCCGGAGGGCGACGTCTCTCGGCGGATATTCCTGAGCGGGGTCGCCACGGCAGCCGCCGCGACGCTCGCGACGGAAGCCCGCGCGCAGACCCCGGAGCAGGTGAACGTCGAGGCGTTCATCAGCGGGGTTCGAGCGGCCCGGGTGTTCGACCTCGGCTTCACCTGGGACCAGTCCTCGCCCGTCCTGTCGCTCAATCCGCCGTACGCGTTCGCGCTCAACGCGACCCACCGGCAGACCCACGAGGTCTACGGCTCGGCCCCCGGAAGCCAGGTCTCGTGGACGTCGGAGATGCTCTACTTCTCGGGCCAGCACGGGGCGCCCACGATCGACGCCATCGGTCACATCGGCCGGAACCTGAAGCTCCACGGCGGCGTGGACGCGGTCCAGGCGACCAGCCGGCCCGACGGCATCGGGAACGACCTCGGGATCGAGGCCTTCCCGCGCGATCTCCTGCTCTCCCGGGGCGTCCTCCTCGACGTGGCCCGGATGGTCGCCGGCGGGGCCGCCGATCCCCTGCCGCCCGGCCTCGAGATCACCGCGAAGCACCTGGAGGACGCCGCCCGCGCCCAGGGCGTCCGCGTGACCCGCGGGGACTCGGTCCTGATCCGCACCGGCTGGGGCCAGTACTTCGCCAAGGACAACGCCCGCTACCTGGGGGAGAAGTCCCCCGGGCCGGGCGTGGATGCGGGGCGGTGGCTGGTCGCCCAGGGCGTGCGGCTCACCGGCACGGACACCGCGACGTACGAGGTCCGGCCCGCCGTCCACGGCAAGGAGCTCTTCCCCGTCCACATGCTCATGATCGCGGACAACGGCATCTACCTCGTGGAGAACGCGAACCTGGAGGAGCTCGGCGCGGCGCGCGTCCACCTGTTCTGCCTCGTGGTCCCGCCGCTTCGCATCCGCGGAGCCTCGGGGTCGCCGCTCCGGATGCTCGCCCTGACCCCGCGCCAGAGCTGAGGGGCGCGGGCCACCGGAGGCGGCCGGAGCGGCCGACGGCGGAGCGCGCGCGGCCGCGCTACAATGAACCCATGACCGACGCCTACCGCGAGTTCGAGGCGGAGAGCCTGTTCTGCGCCACCTGCCGCCGCGCCGTGCCGGTCCGGAAGAAGCTCCTCCTGGTCTTGCCGACCGGCAACAAGTACGACTACGTGTGCCAGCAGTGCGGCACGCCGGTCGGGGGCAAGGTGGACCGCGATCCTACCGCGTTCCGCGAGACGTCCCGCGCCGCCGCCGCGGCGACGCCGCGTTCCCCGGGCGCAGGGCCGGCGCCACGGCCGCGACTCCGCGGGTGACCCGCCCGGCCCCGACGGGCCGGATCCCGGAGAGCCCTGGCGACGCCCGCGCCTATCACCGGGCGACGAAGCACTCGCGAGCGAGCGTCCGGAACGATCGCCACGCGCTCGACTGGGCGAACAAGCCCTTCCTCTTCAAGGTGTACCCCGACCCGCCGGCGGTGCCGCTACCCCGGGAGGTGCCGCCGCCCGCGCTCCCCGCTCTCGAGGCGGTCGCGCGCGGGGCCGTGTCGACCGGGCAGGGGGTCGTCGACCTGGCCGCCCTGGCGCAGCTCCTCTTCTTCTCGGCGGGGCTCACGAAGCGGAAAGTCTACCCCGGCGGCGAGACCATCCACTTCCGCGCGGCGGCATCGACCGGCGCCCTCTATCAGACCGAGGTCTACGTCGTGGCCGGGGCCGTCGCGGGGCTCGAGCCGGGCGTCTATCACTTCTGCCCCGGGGACTTCACGCTGCGTCGCCTCCGCGGCGGGTGATCACCGCGCGGCGCTCGCGGAAGCGACGGGCCGGAGAGACCTCGTCGCGGACGCGCCGGCCACCGCGATCCTCACGGCGATTCACTGGCGGAACACCTGGAAGTACCGGGCGCGGGCGTTCCGGCATTTCTTCTGGGACGCCGGCACCTTGCTGGCGAACCTCCTCGCGACCGCGGTGGCGATTGACGTCCCGGCCCGGGTGCTCCTCGGGTTCGCGGATCCCCTGGTGAACGCCCTCCTCGGCATCGACGCGGCCCGGGAGGGCAGTCTCGCCCTGGTGCCGCTCGGCCGGGGGGCCGGGCCCGCCCCACCGAGCCCCGCGGCCCCGCCGCTTGCGCTCCCCTCGCTGCCTCTCTCGGCGCACGAGGAGGACTACCCGCTGGTTCGCGCGGCCTACGAGGCCTCGAGCCTTCCGGACGGAGCGGCGGCACGGGCCTGGCTCGCCCACGCCGAGGAAGCGGGTTCCGGTCCCGGCGCCCCGGTGCGTGAGCCGTCCCGGGCGCTCGGCGAGACGATCCTCCGACGGGGATCGACCCGGGAGTTCCGGCGGGACCCGATCGCGGGCACCCGGCTCACGGCGATCCTGGACGCGGCCCTGCGCCCGCTCCCGCTCGACCTCGGCCAGACCGACGCCCTCGTCGAGACCTACCTTCTGATCCACGCCGTCGAGGACCTCGCCTCGGGCGCCTACGCGTGGGATCCGGAGGCACGGGCCCTCCAGCTCCTGAAGCCTGGTGAGTTCCGACGGGAGGGCGGCGAGCTCTGCCTCGAGCAGCCGCTCGGGGCGGACGCCAGCGCCGTTGCGTTCTTCCTCTCCGACCTCGACCCGGTCCTGGCGCGCTGGGGGAGCCGCGGCTACCGGGCCGTCAACCTGGCCGCCGGGCTCCTCGGCGGCCGGCTGTACCTCGGCGCGTACGGGTTCGGGCTCGGGGCCACGGGGCTGACCTTCTACGATGACGAGGTCGTGCAATTCTTCGAGCCGGACGCGACGGGCAAGGAGGCGATCTTCGTCACGGCGCTCGGACCGGCCGCGCGCCGCCAGACGCCACGGGATCTCCCGGTGGCTCCGGCCGCCCTCGAGCCGCTCCGCCCGGGCGGAGCCTGAAACGCGGCGAGCCGAACCCATGACCGCCCCGCACGAGCGCGTGCCGCCCGGTCAGACCCTCACGGCAAAGTGGCCGGTGCTCACGTACGGAGACACTCCGCGCGTCGACCCGGCCCGGTGGCGATTCCGGATCTTCGGCGCCGTCGAGATCCCGCGCGAGTGGACGTGGACGGAGTTCTCGGCCCTGCCCCCGGTGGAGAGCCAGTCGGACGTCCACTGCGTGACTCGCTGGAGCCGCCTCGACAACCGGTGGCGCGGAGTCCGGCCTCGCGACCTCCTGGCCGAGGCGCGGCCCCGCCCGGAAGCCCGCTACGTCATGGTCCACGCCGAGCCCGACTACACGACCAACCTGCCGCTCGAGGCCCTCCTCGACGACGACGTCGTGCTCGCCACGCACCACGACGGCAGCCCCCTGCCGGCCGAGCACGGCGGCCCGGTGCGCCTGGTCGTCCCGCGCCTCTACTTCTGGAAGAGCGCGAAGTGGGTCACGGGGTTCGAGCTGATGGACCAGGACCGCCCCGGATTCTGGGAGGGCCACGGCTACCACATGCGCGGGGACCCGTGGCTCGAGGAGCGCTTCGGCGGGCGGCCCCGCGAGACGATGCAGGCCGCCCGCGCCCGCAAGGCTCGCGAGTAGCGCGCCGCCGATCCTCAGCGCCCGAGCGCCTCGGCCAGCTCCGCGAGGTCGCGCACCTCGAGATCCGGGCTCACGCCGAGCTCGTCGAGCGGCGCCGCCAGACGGTTGACCCAGACGACCCGGAAGCCGAACGCCTTGGCCCCGGCGACATCCCAGGCGTTCGACGACACGAAGCCGATGGTGTCGCGGGCGAGCCCGAGCCGGGCGGGACCGAGAGCGTAGACGGCCGGATGGGGCTTGTAGGTCCGCACCTGGTCGACGCTGATGACCGCGCGGAGGTGCTCGCCGAGGCCGCTGTGGGCGACGACCGCCTCGAGCATGCGCGGCGCGCCGTTCGAGAGAATGGCGCACGGCAGGTCCCGCAGCCGGACGAGTGCCTCGCGCACCTCGGGAAACGCATCGAGCGCGAGGTAGGTGTCCATCAGACGCCGCCGCTCGGCTGCGCTCACCTCGAGCCCCAGGCGCCGGCACGCGAAGGTGAGCGCCGACTCCGTCACGGCCCAGAAGTCCTCGTAGCGCCCCATGAGGCTCCGGAGCCACGTGTACTCGAGCTGCTTCTGCCGCCAGAGCACGGACAGCGCCTGGGGATCACTCGTGACGGCCCGCCCGGCCTCCACGACCGAGTGGACATCGAACAGGGTGCCGTACGCATCGAACAGAAGGCCCTGCACCTGCATGCCCCCCTCCTCCACGTCCCGTCTCGCGGACAAGCCGGACGGCCAGTCGAGCCGACCCCCGCAGCGGCCGTAGCCTTGCCGGCCTCCGGCCCAAGCCCGTACAATGAGGCGCCATGTCGCCGACCGTCAAATACCGGGGTCATCGGAATCGCGCGGGCGGGAGCCCCCGGGGGGCAGAGCCGCATCCCCACGACCCGGGAGCCCGCGATGCGCGCGGTGGAGCACTACCGCGCGCGAAGTCCCTGCACCGCCTCGCGCTCCTGGCGATGGGCCTCGCCCTGGGTGCGTGCGCCCAGCTGGCGCCGCTCCGGCAGCCGCCGCTCAGCCCCGGGGATGACCTCGCCGCGGTGAACACGCGCGAGGAGGCGGTCCAGCGATTCGGCCCTCCCCACGAGGTCCGCTCGTCGGATGTCGGCCCGGTGCTGGTCTACCGGCGCGCCGTGGTCGTCGACGTGAATCCGAACCGCTACTACGGCGAGGATCGAGGCGAGCGCCTCAACCAGTACGAGCTGGTCCTCCTCTACGTGGACGGGGAGGGTCGCATCGTCCGGCGGGCCGTCGAGCCCGAGTAGGCCCCGCCGGCGGCGCGGCGCCCGAGGCTAGTGGGGGACTGCGCGACCGCGCACCCGCCAGTGCCGGCCGGTGCGCCCCGAGTTGCCGAACGGCTCGCCGAACCCGAACTTGAGGAGCCGGCCGGCGTCGAGGAACGACAGGCCCCGCGTCTCGGCCCCCAGCACCACGCAGAGCAGCCGCTGGCCCGCGCGCCCGGCGGCCACGGCGATGTTGTAGCCCGCCTCCAGCGTGAACCCGGTCTTGAGCGCCGTCACGCCCCCCGGATCCCGGAAGAGCGGGATCCGGCGCCGGAAGACTCGCCCCCGCCACAGGAAGTCCGTGTCACCGAGGAGGCCGCGGCTCTCGGGGAAATCCCGCAGGAGATGCTCCGCCAGGGCGGCCATGTCCCGCGCCGTCGTCCGCTGACGGGCGTCCGGCAGCCCGTGCGGGTTGGCGAACACGGTGTGGGTGAGCCCCAGGCGCTCCGCCTCGACGTTCATGCGCTCGACGAACTTCTCCTCGCTCATCGCCAGGCGCTCCGCGACAGCGGTCGCCGCGTCGTTCGCGGACGCGATGGCGACGGCCGCGAGCAGGGTCTCGAACGGCACGACCTGGCCGGTGGCGAGCCCGATCCGGAATCGCGGCGTCCGCATCACGTTCGGGCCGATCGTCACCGGCTCGCCCCGCGTCACCTGCCCCGCGCGGAGCTCGTCGTAGGCGATGTAGAGGGTCATCATCTTCACGAGGCTCGCCGGCGCGCGGTCCTCCTCGGCGTTCTTCTCGAAGAGCACCTTGCCCGTCTCGAGGTCGAGGAGCACGACCGCCTCGGCCGAGACCGGCACGTTGCCCACCGGAGCCCCGCCGGGGCTGCTCTCGCTCGAGGCCGCCGCCGGCTGCGGCTGCAACATCGCCAGGGCAAGCCCGAGCGCGACCACAAGGCCGAGCCCGCGAACCGCGAAACCGCTTTGGAGAGCCATATGAGGCGTCATTGTAACAGCGGGAGGCCCGACCCCGTAGGAAATGGCGATGGCCCAGGACCGGGCCCCCGGCGCCGTGGTAGGGTAGCGGCGGGAGCGTCTGTCATGCTCGTTAGCCCCCCCACCCCGGTCCGGTACCGCGCCGCCAGCGTCCGGCCGAATCCGGCTCGGCCTCGCGCTCCTGGCCGTCGCGGCCCTGGCCATAGGCCCGCGGGGCGTCGACGCGGAGCCCGTCGAGTCGCCGCGCGATCCCAGCGGTCCGATCGTGACGCTCGACACGCTGCCGCTCGGTGTCCCGTTCGCCCGCCTCGATGACGAGGCCCGCGGGCGCGCCGAGGCCGTGCTCGGAACGAGCCTGTTCTCCCAGCGGGTTACCGGGCTCCGCGCCCGGAGCCGCGAGCCGGTCTTTCGCTTCCTGCTCGACCATCCGGACTTCGCCGCCGCCGTCGCCCGCGCCCTCCGGCTCGGGAAATACCAGGTGGAGGCGCGGGACGACGGGTTCTGGGGCGACGACAGCCGGGGCGCCCGCGGCATGATCCGGGTGCTCTATGCGGACGAGGGACGGCGCCTCTACCACCTGGAAGGGATGTACGAGGCGCGCGGGCTCCCCACGATCCAGGGGCGGATGCTCGTGATGATCGAGTTCCAGCACGAGGACGACCCGGCGGGGGGCACCCGCGTGGAGGCGAGCGTCACCGGGCACATGCGGCTCGACACGCCCCTCATGGGTGCGGTCGCCCAGCTCGCCACGACGCTCGCCCGGCCCACCGTCGAGCGCGCCGTCGAGCGGAAGGTGCGCCGATTCTTCGCGACCGTGGCCCGGGTGTCACGGTGGGCGCACGACGAGCCGGAGGAGTTCTGGGCCGCGCTCGAGGGCCACCCCGAGATTCCGCAGGATGCGACCCTGGCCGCGTTCCGGCAAATCCTGCTGGCCGGTCGGCCCCCCGCCTGGGCCAGCGAGCCCTTCCGCCTGCTCCCGGTAGACGTCCAGGATCTCGAGCCCGAGGAGGCGGAGCCTACGTCTACATCCCCATGAAGTCGCGCGCCTGGTCCATGACCTCGTCGGTCACCGTCGAATAGCCCCGCTCCTGCGCGAACCGCTCGATCGCCTGCCGGGCCATCGGGCGGATGAAGGCCGGGATGCGCTCGAGGCGCCCCGCCGCGTCGACAGTCCAGGCGACGGTGGCGGCCGCGCTCGCCCCGGTCCCGCCGATCATCGCCGCGAAGGGACAGCCGGGCCCGTCCGTCGCCGGAGCGCCCGCCGCCGCGGTGGCCAGGGACCCGCTCGCGGGATCCGGCGCCTCGGCGACGAGCCCCGCTTCCCGCTGATGCGCGAGACCAGCCCGAACGGCGGCGAACGGAGCGGGCGCCTCGGCGGGGGCGCCGCCGACCTTGACGCCCAGCGTGCGGACCATCTGCGTCTCCCAGGGATTCGTCAGCATGGCCACCCGGTGACCGCAACCCGGGCAGGTGAAGGTGACGGTGAGCGAGCCCGCGTCCGGCCCCCCCGTTCCCGAGAGCCGCATGGCCTGGTCGCACGCGATGCAGAGAAACTTCATGGCGCTGGTCTCCTTGGAAGCGTCACGTTGCGGCGGCGCCGAGCCCGCTGTCTCCCTCGGGGGGGAGCCGGCGCGGCGCCGCCGTGCCGGCCGAGAGGATGATTCGGATGCCGTCCTCGACGGACAGTCCCGTCGACACGACCGCGTCCCGTGGCACGAGGACGATGTCGCCCAGGTAGAGGTGGTTCGTCGGCACGTAGACTGACACGAGCGCGTCGGGCTTCGTCCCCTCGATGCGCACGTCGCCGGTCAGGAATCCGTACGAGTACGCGCCGTCACGCGGATGCTCGACGATGACGAACTCGCGGAAGCCGGACCGGCGATTCGGTGAGAACGCGTCCACGAAGTCCTTGACCGTCGGATAGACGCGACGGACGAGCGGGATGTAGCGGATCACGCGCTCCGCCCACTGCAGGATCCGCCGCCCGACGACGTTGGTGGCGAACACGCCGACGCAGAAGATGATGAGGACCGCGGTCAGGAAGCCGAGCCCGGGCAGGTGCCGCCCCAGGAGGTGCTCGTAGAGGGGGGCCATGAAGTCGTCGACCGACGAGTAGAAGAGCCAGAAGACCCAGGCGGTCAGCACCACCGGCAACGTGACGAAGACGCCGGTGAAGAACCGGACCTTGAACCACGACTGGATCTGCCCTGGCACGCGCCGCCTCCCGCCGAATCTCCGCATTATACCTGGGGTGTTCGGGCCGCGCCGCCCGGGAGGCGCCCGACCGGTGCCGGGAGCGGATGACGGCAGCCCCTTCCCGGCAGCCCGCCCCTGCGCCGGCCCGGGCCCGCCGCCTGGCCCGCGGGGCCTCGCTCCCGGCGCGCGGGAGTCTTCCCTCCCGTGCGCCGGGCGGTGGCCCGGTGCTCCCGCGCTGACCGGCCGGCGCCGGTCAGCGGGCCCAGCGGTCGCGGCCGAGCGGCGGGCGCACGTCGGTGCCCGTGAAGCTGAGGACGAGCACGAGCTCCACCGAGGAGTTCAGGGCCAGGCCGTGGCACCCGATCGCTGCCCGGGTGGGCTTGCCCCGCTCCCCGTAGAGCTCGACGAGCAGGTCGGTCGCCCCGTTGATGACCCGGGGCTGGTCGGCGAAGCCCGGCGCCGAGTTCACGTAGCCGGTCAGGTGGATCGCGGTATCGAATCGGTCCAGGTCACCGAGCGCGTACTTCACGGCCGACAGCGCCTGGACCAGCGCCCAGCGCGCCGCCTCGTACCCTTCCTGGATCGTGAGCCCGCCGCCGAGCAGGCCGGGGAGATACGGCTCCTCGTCGCGGATCGGCACGGTGCCGGACAGGTAGAGGAGCGAGCCCACGGCCCGGTGCGACACGAACCGCGCACCGGATCGGTTCTTGCGGTAGTCGGCCTCCAGGTCCGGGAGGGGGAGCCCCAGGCTCGCGAGCTTGCCTTCGACGATCATAGGACCTCCGCGGGATGGCGGGTGACGGGACGCCGACGGGATGCCGGCACGGATAGCTCCTTCCTCTCTACCGCGGTCGCCGCCCCGCGTCCACCCCGCCGATCGGGGGCCCGACGCCCGGGCAGCCGCGACCGGCCCCATCGGTTGTCCGCGCCGCGCGTCTCCCCTATCCTGTCCTGCGGCATGATGGCGCGATCCGGGCACCGATCCGCGTGACTCCCGGCCGGCTCGATTCTCGACGTGCGGTGGTGTCGCCGCTGGGGAGCTGGTTTCCCGGCGACCGCGCACTGGCAGCGTTTCACCGGCGAGCCCTTGGTCGCGTGCCGGCCGTCCTCGCGCCGCGCGACCGGGCATGGCGCGCCATCGCTCCCGACTTTGCCGCGTGCGTCAGGATGGCCGGCAGCGGGCTTCCATTCCAGATCGCCGCGGAGCGCCAGGTCGACCGGTCGGGGGACCCGCGGCGTCTCGCGGCCGCCCTGGCGTCCGGGCAGACGGCCTATCTCCCGCAGGTGCACCAGGTGCTGCCGCGCCTGATGCGGCTCATGGTCTGCCTCCGGAGCGCCTTCTTCAGGCCGGCATCGGACGGCGCCCGGGAGGAGTGCTCGTTCCTGTTCATCGTCGAGGGGGCGGGGCGGGCGGGCATGGGCCTCCACCACGACGGGGACGTCGACGCGTTCTGGCTCCAGCTCGAGGGGCGAAGGACGGTGACCATCGGGCCCCGGGTGCCGCCAGGCACCCCCGAAGAGCTCGAGGACCGGGCCCCCCGGCGCGGCCGTGAGGCGGGATGGCGCACCTTCGACCTCGAGCCCGGCACGCTGTTCCACCTGCCGGCGCGGACACCGCACGCGGTCGTGTGCCGGCGCCGCTCGCTGGCCGTCACGCTCACATGGAAGCGAGCCGCGCGGCCGGCCGCGCGCTCCGCGCGCCGCCCGCACCCGCTGGCGGGGCTCCTCTGGTGGGACGTGGTGTCGGGGTTCGCGGAGCCGATCCCGCCGGCGCGCCCGCGCACGCTCTGGACGCAGGTGCCCGTCCTCGCTCGGCAGGTCGGCCGCGAGCCCGACCTTCGTGTGTGGACGCCCGACGGCCAAGGACCGCGGCTGCCGGCCAGGGCAGGCCCCTGGGCCGACCGTCTCCCCCTGATGCCGCGCCTCCCGCGGCCGCTCGCCCTTGCGGCGGGGCTCGAGCCCCTGATCGACGCCGGGATCCTCGCCCCGCACGATCTCCCGCTCCGCATCCGGCCCGACGACCCGGCCGCACTCGACGGCTGGCGCTTCGCCTGAGGGCGAGTCCGCATCGCCGCGAGCCTCGAGCGTGGCGGGCTCGCCTCGGGCGCCCGTGCTAGAGTGACGCCCGCACACTCTGACCCGGAGGCCGACGATGTCGCGACCCTGGACCTATCTCCCCTCGACCCCGAGCGGCCCCCTCGTGGTGGACCGCGCCTTCTACGACCGCCTCGCCCGCGAGACCACCACGCGGACCCTCGTCGACCGCTTCGTGGTACCGATCCGGTCGGGACGCGCGTGGCCCGTCCGCGCCGGCCAGCTGTGCCGGATCGTCACCGTCGAGGGTCCCCAGGTGGCGGACTTCAACGCCTGGCACCTCCACAACCCGCGCGAGCGCTTCTGGGCATCGCGGACGAAGCAGCTTCACCGGGCTCACGTCACGACCCACGACCGCCTCTGGTCGACGCTCCCCTATCTGCGTCCGATGGCGACGATCACGAACGACACGCTCCAGTACGGGATCGATGCCGACGGCGGGCGCTGCCACGACCTCCTCGGAACGCGCTGCGATCCCTACGTCACCAAGCTCCTGACGGGACAGGAGTTCGACTTCTGCTGCCACTCGAACCTGGTCCGGGCGATCGCGCCGTGGCGGCTCACCGAGCTGGACGTCCACGACGTGCTCAACATCTTCCAGGTGACCGGGCTTCAGGACGACCGCTACTTCATGAAGGCCAGTCCGGCGAAGAAGGGCGACTTCTTCGAGATCTTCGCCGAGATCGATCTCCTCTGCGCGATCTCGACCTGCCCCGGCGGCGACCTCTCCATCCCGCTGTGGGGCCCGGGGGCCCGCGACCCGATCGAGGTCTGCCGGCCGCTCGGCGTCGAGATCTGGCAGCCGGAGGCCGGGCTCCTCGCGGGCTGGCGGTCGCCCGAGCCGGCCGACTACCGGGGCAACCACGGGATGCCGCTGCCGGCGGCCTCGGTCTCCCCAGTCCCCACAGTCAGATGAAGACGGACGTGTCCGCGCCGACGCTCCCCGAGATCCGCGCCGCCCGGGAGCGCCTCGGCGACCTGGTCGTCGAGACGCCCGTGTGGTGGTGGCGCAGCCGCGAGATCACCGACCACCTGGACGCGAGCACCCGGGTCATCCTCAAGCTCGAGCTCTTCCAGCACACGGGGACGTTCAAGCCGCGGGGCGCGCTGACCGTCATGCTGGCGCTCGACCGCGCCACGCTCGCCCGCGGGGTCACCGCGGTGAGCGCGGGCAACCACGCCATCGCCGTCGGCTACGCGGCCCGGGTCCTCGGCACGACCGCGAAGGTCGTGATGCCGCGGACCGCCAACCCCGCCCGCGTGGCCGCCTGCCGGTGGTGGGGCGCCGAGGTCGACCTGGTCGAGGACGTGCACCGGGCGTTCGAGCGCGTGCGCGAGATCGAGGCCACGGAGGGCCGCACCTTCGTCCACCCCTTCGAAGGCCCGCTCACGGCCCTCGGCACCGCCACGCTCGGGCTCGAGCTCTGCGGGCAGGCGCCGGACCTCGACGCGGTGATCGTCCCGATCGGCGGGGGCGGACTCTGCGCCGGCGTCGCGACCGCCGTCAAGCTGGCCCTGCCCCGCTGCCAGGTCTTCGGGGTCGAGCCGGAGGGCGCGGACTCCATGCGGCGAAGCCTGGCGGCGGGGAAGCCGGAGTCGATCGAGGCGGTGCGGACGATCGCCGACAGTCTCGGCGCGCCGCACGCCGCGCCCTACAGCTTCGAGCTGTGCCGCCGCGCCCTCGACGATCTCGTGATCGTGAGCGACGACGAGCTCAAGCGCGCCATGGGCCTCCTGTTCCAGGGCGTCAAGCTCGCCGTCGAGCCGGCGGGCGCGGCGGCCACGGCGGCGCTCCTCGGCCCCCTGCGGGAGCGGCTCCGCGGCCGCCGCGTCGGCATCATCGTCTGCGGGACCAACATCGACGCGGCGACCTTCGCGCGGCTCGTGACAGCGGAGCCGTAGGGGCCGGATCCACGCGTTCCGCAGACCCCCCGTCCGGCGGGGCGGCGGGCCCGGGCGACCGCCTCCGTGGTCCGGTCGCCGTCCTGCTCACGGCCGTGGTCGCGATCGGCTCGCTGTCGATCGACATGGCGCTGCCGTCCCTTCCCGCCACCGCCGAGACGCTCGGGGCAGCGCCCGCGACGGTGCAGCTGACGGTGACGCTGTTCCTCGCGGGGTTCGCCATGGCCCAGCTCATCCACGGCCCGCTCTCCGACCGCATCGGCCGGCGCCGCGTGCTCCTGGGCGGGCTCGTCGTCTACGTGGTCGGCGGCCTCGCCTGCTGGGCGGCGCCGTCGGCCCGGCTCCTCGTCGCCGGCCGTCTCCTCCAGGCGCTCGGCGCGGGGAGCGGCCCGGTGGTCGGTCGCGCGGTGGTCCGCGACCTCTACGAGCCCGCGCAGGCCGCCCGCGTCCTCGGCTACATGGGCACGGCCATGGCGCTCACGCCGATCCTCGCCCCGATCGTCGGCGGCGTGATCCACGTGACGTTCGGCTGGCGCGCCGTGTACCTCGCGCTCGCCGTGTGCGGCGCCGCGTTCCTCGGCCTCGCGCTCCTGCTCGTGCCGGAGACCAACCGCCGGCGCGACCCCGACGCGCTCCGGCCCGGACATCTCGCGACGAACGCCGCGGACCTCCTCGGCGACCGGTCGTTCCTCGGCTACGTGCTGGTCGTGGCGCTCATGTTCGGCGGGCAGTTCGCCTTCATCTCGGGCTCGTCGTTCGTCCTGATCGAGGTCCTGCGGGTGCCGCCCGAGGTCTACGGGCTCTGCTTCGGCCTGGTCGCGTTCGGCCTGATGACCGGAAGCTTCCTCGCGGCCCGCCTCACCCCCCGGGCGGGGATCGACCGCCTGATCGCCGCGGGCACCAGCCTCGGCGCGGTCGCGGGGGGCCTCATGGCGGCACTGGCCTGGGGCGGCGTCCGGACGGTGCCCGCGGTGATCGGGCCCATGTACGCCTTCGCGATCGGGGTCGGGATCGTGCTGCCGACCGCCGTCGCCGGCGCCATCGGGCCCTTCCCCCGCACCGCCGGTCTGGCGTCGGCCGTCCTCGGGTTTCTCCAGCTGACGGCCGCCGCGGCCTATGGCATCGCGGTGGGCCGTCTCTACGACGGCACGCCGGTCCCGATGGCGGTCGCGATCGCGGCCGCGGGGCTCGCCGCCCTCGTGGCCCATCGCCTGGTTCGCGTCCGGCGCCGCGCGTAGCCGCGCGCGCCGCTCCGGAGCCGCCATTGACGGTCTTCGCTCGCCGGTGCTAGCGTCACCCTCGCTGCACCGCGAGAGATGAGTCGAGGTCTCGGGCGCTACGTCGCGAAGCGGCTCGGGTTCGCCGGGCTGATGCTGGCCGGCGTCTCCGTCGTCCTCTTCACGCTGATGCGCCTGGCGCCGGGCGGGCCGGAGGCGGTGCTGATCGGCGGCGAGTTCTCGCAGGAGGTCGCGGCCCAGGTGCGCCAGCGGCTCGGCCTGGACCGCCCGCTCCCGGCCCAGTACGGGAGCTGGGTGCTGGCCGCCGTGCGCGGCGATCTCGGGCGCTCGTTCAAGACCGGCGATCCCGTCCTCACCCTGATCCTCGACCGGCTCGGCGCGACGCTCCAGCTGACGGGCGGCGCCCTCGCGCTCGCGCTGGTCGTCGCCGTGCCCCTCGGGGTCCTCGCCGCGGTCCGGCGGGACACCATCTGGGACACGCTCGCCTCCGCGGTGTCGCTCTTCGGCGTCTCGTTCCCGAGCTTCTGGCTGGGAATCATGCTGATCCTGCTCTTCTCGGAGGCGCTCCACCTCCTGCCGCCCTCCGGACTGAGCGAGTACGGCCACGAAGGCGATCTGGGCGCCCGGCTCCGCCACGCCGCCCTCCCGACGCTGACGCTCGGGCTGATCCAGATGGCGTCGTTCATGCGGTTCACCCGGTCGAGCCTGCTCGAGGCGCTCCGTCAGGACTACGTGCGGACGGCGCAGGCGAAGGGCGTCCCCACCCGCCAGGTCGTCTGGCGGCATGCCTTCCGCAACGCGCTCATCCCGGTGGTCACCGTCGTCGGCCTCTCCCTCCCCGCCCTCGTCGGGGGCGCGGTCCTGACGGAGACCGTGTTCGCCTGGCCGGGAATCGGGCGCCTGGCCGTCGGCGCGGTCTTCGAGCGGGACTACCCGGTGATCATGGGCGTGAACCTCCTGGTGGCGACGGTCGTCATCACCGCGAATCTCCTCACCGACCTCGCCTACTGCGTCATCGATCCCCGGATCTCCTACTCGTGAGCGGGCTCGCGCGCTTGGCCCGGAACCGGCGCGGCCTCCTCGGCGGGGTCGTGGTCGCGGCGATGCTGGCCGCCGGCCTCCTGGCCCCGGCCGTCTCGCCCTACAGCTACTCCACCCAGTCGCTCCTCCAGCGCCTGAAGCCCCCGACGCCCTCGCACTGGCTCGGCACCGACGGGTTCGGACGAGACATCCTGACGCGGGTGATCTGGGGCGCCCGCGTCTCGCTCGAGATCGGCTTCCTCGCAACGGGGCTCGCCGTCCTGGCCGGCACCGCGGTGGGCGGCGCGGCCGGCTACTTCGGCGGGGCGGTCGATACGGCGATCATGCGGGTGGCCGACGTGTTCATGTCGGTCCCGGCGCTCTTCCTCATCCTCGTCGTGGTGGCGCTCTTCGGCGCGAGCCTCCTCAACACCGCCCTGGTGGTCGGCCTGGTGACCTGGCCGCCCGTCGCCCGCATCGTCCGGGGCGAGTGCCTCACGCTTCGCGCCCGGGATTTCGTCGAGGCCGCACGGGCGCTGGGAGCGAGCCACGGCCGGATCCTCGCGCGGCACGTGCTCGTGAACGCCATCCCCGCCATCATCGTCCAGGGGACGCTTCTCCTCGGTCAGACGATCCTCATCGAGTCCGGCCTCTCCTACCTCGGCCTCGGGGTCCAGCCGCCGACCCCGAGCTGGGGCAACATGGTCGTGGAGGGCCGACAGTTCCTCGCCTCGGCCTGGTGGGTCTCCACCTTCCCGGGCCTCGCGATCTTCGCCACCGTCCTCGGCTTCAACCTCTTCGGCGACGGGTTGCGCGACGCGCTCGACCCGGCGCTCCGCTCGGGCTCCCGCTAAGGAGGAGATTCCATGGGTCACCGGATCGCGGTTTCGCTGCTCCTGTCCCTCGCGCTGATCTTGGCGCTGGGGGCGCCCGGCGCTCCGCCGGACGCCGCCGCCGCCGGGAAGGACTTCGTGATCGGCTACCTGGGCGACGCGACCAGTCTCAACCCCGTGATCGCGACGGACGGGCAGTCCTACATCGCGGAGTGGCCGATCTTCGACAGCCTGGTCGAGCTCGACGAGAAGCTCGGCGTGAAGCCCCTCCTCGCGGAGTCGTGGGAGGTCTCGCGGGACGGGCTCACGTACACGTTCAAGCTCAAGAAGGGCGTCAAGTGGCACGACGGCAAGCCCTTCACCGCCCGTGACGTGGCGTTCACCTTCTATTCCGTGCTCGACCCCAAGGTCACCACGCCCCATCGCGGCTACTTCGACGCGCTGGTCGGCTTCCCCGAGCTCACGAACAAGGACAACCCGAAGAAGCCCGAGGAGCTGGCGCAGAAGCCGATCGAGGTCATCGACGACCACACCATCCGCTTCCGGCTGCGCTACCCGTACGGCGCCTTCCTCGCCGTCCTGGTCAACCCGCGCGCGGGTATCATCCCCGAGCACCTCCTGAAGGGGGTCGACCTCAACACGGCCGAGTACAACCGGAAGCCGATCGGCACCGGCCCGTTCAAGTTCGTCGAGTGGAAGCGCGGCGAGCGGATCGTCCTCGAGGCGAATCCCGACTACCACGCCGGCCGCCCCGCCCTGGACCGGCTGATCTACCGCGTGATCCCGGACAACGTCGTGCTCCTCCAGGAGCTCCGGGCCGGCGGCGTCGACTTCATCGAGCGGCCCCCGCTGACCGAGGTGGGACGCCTCAAGCAGACGGCGGGGCTCAAGGTGCTCACCGCCGACAACACCTCGTACACGTACTTCGGGTTCCGCCAGGACCTCGCGCCGTTCGACGACGTCCGCGTCCGGCGCGCCTTCTATCACGCGATCGACATCCCCGCGATCGTCCGCGAGGTGCTCCAGGGCTACGGGACGATCTCGAACGGGCAGTTCCCGCCTGGCACCTGGGCGTTCGACCCGTCGGTCAAGCCCTACGCGTACGATCCGAACCGCGCCAAGGCGCTTCTCGCCGAGGCCGGCTGGAAGCCGGGGGCGGACGGGATCCTGACGAAGGACGGCAAGCGCCTGTCCTTCTCGCTCCGGCACGATCAGGCGGACCAGACCGTCAAGGACACGGCGATCATCATCCAGGAGTTCCTGAAGAAGGTCGGCGTCGAGGCGACCATCGAGCCGCTCGACTGGCCGACGTTCGTCAAGAAGCTCTTCGCCTCGGAGTTCGAGGGGATCGTCGTGGGCTGGACGAACTTCCACGACCCCGACCCCTTCGCCTATTCGATCTGGCACTCGGGCCAGTGGAAGGCCCGCAACTTCGCCCACTACAAGGACCCGCGAGCCGACGCGGCGCTCGAGGCCGCGCGCCGGGCCGGCGACCAGGCGGAGCGGAAGCGGCACTACGCCGAGTTCTCGAAGATCCTCATGGAGGACGCGCCGTACGTCTTCCTCTACTTCCCCCAGCAGGTCTACGTCACCCGCCAGAGCTACGACGGGTTCGTCCCCATCCCGGCCTACGGCGGGATCTACCAGTCGATGAAGGCCGTGCAGCTGACGGGGCGGTAGGAGGGTTGGAGCTCCGGGTCAACGGGACGACGCTCCACGCGGAGGTCGTGGGGGACGGGGCGCCCTGCCTCGTCCTCCACGGCGGTCCCGGCACGGACTCGAGCGGCTACGTTCGCTCCCTCGGGCCGCTGGCCGGCCCCCTCGACCGTCGCATGATCTTCTGGGACCACCGCGGCCACGGGCGCTCGGAGTGGGTGCCCGTCGAGCAGTGCACGCAGGACCAGCTGGTGGCGGACGCGGAGGCCGTGCGGCTCGCGCTCGGGCTCGGCCCGGTCGACGTGCTGGGCATCAGCTGGGGCGGGTACCTCGGCCTCATGTTCGCCGCGCGTCACCCCGGCTCGATTCGCCGGCTCGCCGTCGTCGGGGCGGCGGCGAGCCACGAGTTCATGCCCCGTGCGGAAGCCAACGCCCGCCGCCAGGCCACGCCGGAGCAATGGACGGCGTATCGCTCGCTCTGGGACGGCTCGCTCCCCGACGACCAGAGCTTCCGGCGCGCCTTCGAGACGATCCGGCCCCTCTACTTCCACGACAAGGCGCTGGCGGCGGCCGCCAACGCTGCACGCGCCGACACGCGCCATCGGCTCGCGGTGAGACGGTTCGTGATCGAGCACGAGTACCCGGCGTACGACTGCCGCTCCGAGCTCCCGCGGATCGCCTGCCCGACCCTCGTCATGGTGGGGCGCCACGACTGGATCTGCCCCGTCGACCAGGCGGAGGAGATCCACCGGCTGATCCCGCACTCGGAGCTCACGATCTTCGAGGCGAGCGGCCACTCGCCTCAGGTCGAGGAGCGCGAGGCCTTCACGCGCCGGCTCGGCGCCTTCCTCGGCGGATAGCTCCCAACCCGCGCTACGGCCCGCTCGAGCCCCGCGGGCGCGCCGAACCGCCGTCAGCGAGCGGCGGGCTGGAAGAGCTCGATCGGGTTGCCGGAGGGGTCGTCGATCAGGATCTGGGCGCCCCCCGGGCCCCGCACGATCTCGTTGCGGAACGGTACCCCGGCGGCCCGCAACCGACCCACCTCGGCGGCGATATCGTCGACGATTAGCTGGATCCGGTTCCAGCCCCCGGCGACGGGCTGGCGGCCGTCGGGCATGGCCCGCCCGGCCGAGCTGGTGCGCGCGCTGAGCAGGAGCCGGAGGTCACCCCGGGCGACGTCGGCGAAGGCCGGCGCCATCCGCGTGAGCAAGCTGAAGCCGAGGTGGGTGGTGTAGAACGCAATGGCGGCATCGATGTCGTCGACCATGTAGCGGACGTTGACCGTCGTCATGGCCCAGGGCCCTCCTTGTCTCTCTCAGACCCGCTCCAGCAGGACCGCGATGCCCTGGCCGACGCCGATGCACATCGTGCAGAGGGCGTAGCGGCCGCCCCGCGCCTGGAGCTCGTAGGTCGCCGTCGCCGCGAGGCGGGCGCCGCTCATTCCCAGCGGGTGCCCGAGCGCGATGGCGCCGCCGTTCGGGTTCACGTGCTCGGCGTCGTCGGGGAGCCCGAGGTCGCGGAGCACGGCCAGCGCCTGGGCGGCGAACGCCTCGTTCAGCTCGACCACGTCGATCCGGCCGATGTCGACGCCGGCGCGCGCCAAGAGCTTGCGCGTCGCCGGCACGGGGCCGATCCCCATGACGCGCGGGGGCACACCGGCCGTGGCTCCCGCGACGACGCGCGCCCGGGGCGTGAGGCCGTAGGCGGCCGCGGCGCCCTCGGAGGCGACGAGGAGCGCGCAGGCGCCGTCGTTCACGCCCGACGCATTGCCCGCCGTCACGGTGCCCCCGGCCCGGAAGGCGGGCCGGAGCCGGGCGAGCGCCTCGAGCGTGGTGTCGCGCGGATGCTCGTCCTCGGCGACCTGGACGGTCTCCTTGCCCCGGGTCACGGCGACGGGCACGATCTCCTGCGCGAGGCGCCCGCTCCGCTGCGCGGCCCGCGCCCGGTGCTGGCTCCGGAGGGCGAACGCGTCCTGGTCGGTGCGCTCGATCTTCCACTCCTCGGCGACGTTCTCCGCGGTCTCCCCCATCGCGTCGGTGCCGAACAGCTCCTGCATCCGCGGGTTGACGAACCGCCAGCCGATCGTCGTGTCGTAGAGGCGGGTGTCGCGCGCGAAGGGAGCGTCGGCCTTGCCCATGACGAAGGGCGCCCGTGACATGCTCTCCACGCCGCCGGCGACGATGAGATCCGCCTCGCCCGCGCGAACCAGCCGCGCCGCCGTGGCCACCGCGTCGAGCCCGGAGCCGCAGAGGCGGTTGACCGTCGCCCCGGAGATCTCGACCGGCAGGCCCGCGAGGAGCGTCGCCATCCGCGCCACGTTCCGGTTGTCCTCGCCCGCCTGGTTGGCGCAGCCGAGGATCACGTCGTCGACGCGCGCCCAGTCGACCCGCGGATGGCGCCCCACGAGCGCCCGGATCGGGATCGCCGCGAGGTCGTCGGGCCGGACGGGCGCGAGAGCGCCGCCGTAGCGGCCGATGGGGGTGCGGGCAGCGTCGCAGATGAAGGCGTCCGGCATGGTGGGTCCTCCCACCGGCCATTATAGGGCCCGGCGCGGTTCGCCTCCCGGCGCGCCCGGTCCAGGGTGACGAGCGGCGGTACACTGTCGCGGGTCATGGCGCTTCCCCACGGGCTTCGCGCGTTGAACCACCGGCCGTTCCGCACCTTCTTCCTCGCGCAGCTCGTCGCGCTCGTGGGCACCTGGATGCAGACGGTCTCCCAGGCGTGGCTCGTCCTCCAGCTCACGAACTCGCCGTTCAAGCTGGGACTCCTCGGCACGCTCCAGTTCGGGCCGATCCTCCTGCTCTCGCCGGTTGCCGGGGTGATCGCCGATCGCTGGCCGCAGCGACGCCTGCTGATCGCCACCCAGGCGGTGCTCGCGTGCCAGGCGTGGGCGCTGGCCCTGCTCGTGGCGACCGGACGGACTCGCTACTGGCAGATCGCGCTGCTCGGGCTCGTCACCGGCCTGGCCAACACGCTCGACGCTCCCGTGCGGCAGTCCTTCGTGATGAGGCTGGTCGGCCGGAAGGACCTCGTGAACGCGGTCGCGCTCAACTCGGCCTCGTTCAACGCGGCGCGCATCGTGGGCCCGGCGGTCGCGGGCCTCCTGATCGCGCGGCTCGGCGTGGTTCCGGCCTTCGTCGTCAATGGCCTCGGGTTCGCGGTCGTGCTGACCACGCTGCTCGGCCTGTCCGACGACCAGGTCGCGCGGCCCCCGCGCGGCGCGTCCCTCCGTCTCGACATCGCGGAGGGCGTGCGTCACGTGGTTCGGACGCCCCGCATGCGCGCCGTGCTGGGCGTGCTCTTCGTCGTGAGCCTCTGCGTCTTCAACTTCACGGTCTACGTCCCGCTGCTCGCGCGGACGGTCCTCCAGCTCGGGCCCGAGGGGTTCGGGTTCCTCATGGCCGCGCTCGGGGTGGGGGCGGTCGCGGGTGCCCTGGCCCTCGGCGCGCGGGCCAACCCGGAGCCCGGCCTCGGCCTGCTCCTCGGCACCGCGGCGGTGGCCTGCGCCGGCCTCGTCGGGCTCTCGACGGTCCACCACGTCTGGGCGGCCGTTCCGATGCTCTTCGTGACGGGCTTCGCGGGGATCATCACGGTGACGGGCTGCAACACGACCATCCAGCTCGGGTCGCCGGACGAGCTCCGGGGGCGGGTCATGAGCCTCTACACGTGGGTCTACGGCGGCGTGTTTCCGTTCGGCTCCTTCCTCGTCGGCGCGACCTCGGAGCGCTACGGCGTCTCCGCGGCCTTCCTGCTCAACGGAAGCCTCGGCCTCGGCCTGCTCCTCCTCCTGGCCACGACCCGGCCGTGGCGGACAGGTGCGAGTCGGCCGGCGACACCGGCCTGAGCCGGCCGCGCCCGGTCAGCAGACGGGGTGGCGGAGCACCGCCGGATCGATCCGGCGGGGGACGAGCCGGCCGTCCCCGGCCTCGCCGCGCACCTGACCGCGGTCCGCGATCACCTTGCCGCGCAGGAGCGTGGTGACCGGCCAGCCGGACACGGCCCAGCCCTCCCACGGGCTGTAGTCGCTCACGTGAAAGTCGTCGCGTGTGAGGGTCTTCCGGATCGCCGGGTCGATCAGGACGAGGTCGGCGTCGCTGCCCGGCGCGATCACGCCTTTCCGCGGGTGGAGCCCGAAGATCCGCGCGGCGTTCGTCGCGGTGATGGCGGCGAATCGCTCGAGCGACATGCCGCGCTTGACGACCCCCTCGGTGAACGCGATGCCCATGCGCGCCTCCGCGCCGAGGTTGCCGCCGGTCACGTCCTCGATCGTCCGGCCGCGCAGCTTCAGCGCGAGGCTGGTGGGGTACTCGTCCGTCGCCAGGGTCGAGACGCCGCCCTCCACCAGCCCGCGCCAGAGCGCCTCCCGGTCCTCCGGTAGCTTGAGCGACGGGTACGTGTGCGCGCAGAAGCCGCGGGGCGTCTTGTAGTACTCGGCGTCGAAGCAGGCGTACTGGTGGAGCGTCTCCGCATAGACGGGAGCGCCCGCCGCCCGCGCCGCCTCGACGGCCTCGAGCCCTTCCCGGGCGGAGGTGTGGACGAAGTAGATGCCGGCGCCCGTCGCCCGCCCCAGTCCGATCGCCCGCCCGAAGGCCAGCTGCTCCGAGAGCTTCGTGTGGACGAGGTGCATGTTCGTCCCGTCCAGCCGTCCCTCGGCGCGGAAGCGCTCGTAGGCGGTCTGCACCAGCTCGTCGTCCTCCGCGTGGACCGTCATGAGGCCGCCGTGCCGGGCCGCCTCCCGCATCGCGAGCTCGATCCGTCCGAAGTCGAGCCGGAACGAGGGCCGCTTCGGATGCGGCGGCAGGACGTCCGTCGTGAACACCTTGAAGCTCGGGAATCCCGCCTCGATCGCCTCCCGCATCTCGGCGAAGACGGCGAACGGCAGCGCCCCGCAGAGGGTGACGTGGAAGCTGTAGTCGACGTGGGAGCGCCCCGCCCAGCGGGCCGCCCGCTGCTCGAGGGTCTCGGCGATGCCGCTCCCCGGGCGGACGAAGGCGAAGTCGATGTGCGTGGTCGTGCCGCCGCACGCCATGCCGCGGGTGTCCTCCTCGGGGCCGAGGGTCAGACCGGGGTCGTCGGGGCGGGTGCGGATCGCGTGGGCAAGATGCGTGTGAGGCTCGACACCGCCCGGCGCGACGACCCGTCCCGAGGCGTCGAGAACCCGGGCGCCGTCCGTCGGCAAGGTCCCGGGCAGCGCCAGCACGGCAATGCGCTCACCCTGGACGCCCACGTCCCACGGGCCGACCCCCTGGGGCGTGACGACGGTGCCCCCGCGGACCACCAAGTCGAGCGCCACGCGGCGAGGGTAGCCCGGCCGCCCGACAGGGTCAACGCACGCAATCGGCCTTCGTGTCGGCGGCCATCACATGGGGCACCTGACATTGGATCCTTGGGAAGACCCCACAATGCCCACCACAAAGGTATCCGGCGTGCCTGTTGTACTCTTGCCTCGATTCGACGCTGAGTCTATCTTCGAGCGTCATCTATGCCTCTCTTCGATCGCTATGTAATGGTTGACTGGAGCGGCGGCAACAGCCGCAGGTCCAACAGGAAGGACGCGATCTGGATCGCGCACGGAGACAGGACGGCGGCGACACCGACAACCATGAGCCCGCCGTCCCGCAGCGAGGCAGAGAAGGCCGTGCGCGAGCTCGTTGCGCCGTTTGCGGCGTCGAAGAAGCCGCAGCGCGTGTTGGTTTGCTTCGACTTCGCATATGGCTACCCGAAGGGATTCGCTTCCTGCCTGGGCGTCGTCTCTCCCGCGCGCGGAGTGCCCCCGTGGCGGAGGGTCTGGCAGTACTTGGCAATCGCCGTGAGGGACGACCTTCGGATGCGGGCAGGTGGGAAACCATCGAACAAGAACAACCGCTTCGAAGTCGCGGACGTGATCAACCGCCATCTGTCGCCATCAACCGGTCCACTCGGTCCCTTTTGGTGCCTATTCAAGCCTGGAAGCCAAGAGCATATTCCACAAGGTCAGCCACAAATTCCCTTTGTGACGCGCTCGGGGCCCAGGATCCGCTCGGAGCGCCTGACGGACGTCCGCGCCCAAAGCGATACGGCCTTCCGACTGTTCGGCACTGGGAGTGTCGGCAGTCAAATCCTCACTGGCATCCCTCGCGTAGCGAGACTGCGGTTCGATCCGGCGCTTTCTTCTACATCCAGGGTGTGGCCCTTCGAGACAGGTTGGGCAGCCGGGGACAACTGGCTCACGGGCACCATTCGCATCCTCTATGCCGAAATCTATCCAAGCGTGCGTGAACCCCTAGCGGATGCGATCAAGGACCGCGGCCAAGTACGCGCCATGTGGCGATGGGCTCACGAGCTCGACATCCGTGACGAGCTACAGGATGAATTCCGGATCCCCAATGGAGTGGCGCCGGGCTCGGCGGACGACCGCACCATCCGAAGGGAAGAAGGCTGGATACTCGGCGCGCATTGAGTGCGCGGGAAAGATCAGGAGGATCCGCCACGGAGTCAACCGGCCGCCGTCAGGCGAGACCTCGGTCCAAGGCCACCAGGCTCGCCTGTGCCAGAAGCTTGCCACGACCTACAACCTCGACCTGCGCGGCCTACGGCCCGCCGCCATTGTCGTGACGGTGTCCCGAGGGAGGAGAGCGCGAGCGTAGTTGGGCTAGGGCGGGGCGATCCGGCCGCCGCCCATGGCGCGCAGGAAGTCACCGAGGCCCATCTGGAGGAACGGGTTCTCGCGCTTCTCGGCGCCGAGGGTCGACTGGGGGCCGCCGTAGTTGTGGCCGGGCAGCAGGATCGTCTCGTCGGGGAGCCGCCCGAGCCGCTGGGTGAGGCTCCGGTGCATCTCGATCGGGTCGCCGCCCGGCAGGTCGGTCCGGCCGCACGCCTGGATGAAGAGCGTGTCGCCCGAGACGAGTCGCCCGTCGACGAGAAAGCACTGCGAGCCCGGAGTGTGGCCGGGGGTGTGGACGAACGTGATCGTGAACCGCCCGATCGGGAGGTCCATCGCGCTCTCCACCTGGACCAGGTCGGAGCCGAAGCCGCGGAGGAACTCGCGCTCGGCCCGGTGGACGTAGACCTTGGCCCGGATCTGACCGAGGAGCTCCTCGACGCCGGGGATCCGTCCCGGCATCCCCCAGTCGGCCAGGCTCCCGCCCACGTGATCCTGGTGGGTGTGGGTGACGAGCGCGCCCGTGATCCGGAGCCCGTCGGCCTCGGCCGTCCGGACGATGGTGTCGATCTCCCACGCCGGATCGACCACGACGCACTCGCCCGCCTCGCGGTCGCCCACGAGGTAGACGAAGTTCTGCATGGGGCCGAGCTCCATCTGCCGGAGGTAGAGCCGCCGCCCCGGCGTCTGCCACCGGCTCGTCACCGGCCCACGAAGCGCGGGGCGCGGCGCTCGCGCGCGGCGGCGAGCCCTTCCTGGAGGTCCTCGCTCCCGAAGGTGATGGCCTGGCAGAAGGCCTCGTACTCGACCGCCGCCGTGACGGCGCTCTCGAGCCCCTGGTACACGGCGCGCTTGAGCATCCGCACGACGAGCGGCGCGCTGGCGGCGATCGACCGGGCGGTCTCGAGCGCCGTCGACATCAGCTCGCCGCGCGGCACCGCCCGGTTGACCAGACCCATCGCCTCGGCCTCGCGCCCGGAGACGACCCGGCCGGTGTAGAAGAGCTCGAGCGCCCGCGCCGCGCCGATCACGCGCGGCAGCGTCAGGGTCGACGCCATGCCCGGGTGGAGTCCCAGGCGCGCGAAGTTGACGCTGAGTCGCGCGTCCTCCGCCGCGTACCGGAGGTCGCAGGCCAGCGCGAGGGCCAGCCCGCCGCCGACCGCATGACCGTGGACGGCGGCGATCGTGGGGATCGGGAGGCGCAGCAGCGTGAGATAGCGGTCGTAGTAGGCGCGCATCACCTGGCGGCGCGCCTCGACGTCCCGGCGCGTGTTCGCCTCGATGAGCGCCATGTCCCCGCCGGCGCAGAACGATTCCCCGGCCCCGGCCAGGACGAGGACGCGCACGTCCTCGCGCGCCTCGACGCCGCGGAGCGTCTCGGCCAGCTCCTCGCCCATGCGCTCGCTCATGGGGTTGCGGCGCGCGGGCTGGTTCAGCGTGAGGAGGGCGACTCCGTCCGTCACCTCGAGGAGGATCGTCTCCGGCATCGCTCTCTCGCTCAGGACCGCGCGGAACCGCGTGCCCGAGGATCGAGCAGATCCCACAGGCCGAAGGCCGTCCGACCGACGCAGGCCCGAGCCCACCGGAGGCGTACGTCGCGTACGTCGAGGGTAGGCGAGGGCCGAGGACGAAGAGGTGCGACGGTCCTCGGGCACGCCACTAGAGGAGCAGCTCCTCCGGCGTGCCGGGCAGATCGCCCAGCGTCTTCGAGTCGATCGCGTACAGCGCCGGCTGGCCGGGGATCCGGACGTACGTGAGGCCGGCCTCCTGCTTGCCGATGGCCAGCGCGGCGATCGACTGGCCGTCCTTGCCCGCGAGCGTGACCGTCGTGGCGCCGGCGTCGAGGCCGTAGCGGGCCGGGTCCCAGCCCTGCTCCGCGACGAGGTCCTTCCACTTGAGATTGCGGAGGGTCCAGAGCAGCTCGCTCACGCGGCTCCCGCGGGTCTTTCCCTTCTTCGGGGCGGCGAGCTGCCAGTCCTCCTCGCCCGCCCCGGTCCGGTCGAGCGAGAGGGTCACGCTCGGGCGCTGGATCGTGATCCGGGTGACGTCCTTCGTGTCGAAGGCCTCGGACAGCGACCGGTCGCGCAGATCCGTCACGCCGCGCGCGAGGTCCTGCAGCACCGTCGCGTCGACCGCCGCCACCCCGACGGCGCCCTGGCCGAGGGTGGTCGCGTAGGCGCGGTCCTTCTCGCGGGCCGGCGCCAGGAGCAGGATCTTCGGCTCCTTGGCCTCCTTCTCCCAGACGCTGATGCGGATCTGGGGCTTGTCGAGGCCGTAGGCGGCGAGTCGCTTGGCGTCCTCGGCCACGAAATCCCGGGCCCGGAGGTCCCGCGCCTTGAAGAGGACCTGGCTCATGGCGCCCTCGTCGGCCCGGAGCGCCACGGGCGCGGTGATGCGCCACTTGCCGTCCTGGAGGGCGAGCGCCACCTTCCCCTTGGGGCTCTCCAGCTCGACGCGCTCGAGCTTCCCCCGGTCGTAGACGAAGACCGTCTTGTCCCGGAGCGCCATCGCCGACGCGGGGATCGCCTTCCAGAGCTCGTCCTCGACGAGGAGCACCGCGCTGTCGCCTTCCCGCTGGACGTAGACGCCCTTCTTGTCCGGCACCGCCTTGCCGAAGCGGAGCGTCCGCGCGGTCCGCGACGCCTCCTCGCCCACGCCGAGCGTGATCCGCGTCGGCCGGTCCAGCCCGTACTCGGCCGGACTCTTGGGGGCGTCGGTCACGAACTCCTTGATCTTCGCCGCCCGGAGCTTCTCGAGCAGCCCGGTGATCGCCTCCCGATCGGCGGACGTCGTGAGGGGAGCGGTGAGCTGCCACTCGTCCGCGCCCTTGAGGCCCGCGGCCGCCACCACCTGCCCCGCCGGGCCCCGCACCTCCACCGTCTTGACGTCCTTCCGCTCGAAGGCGAGGAGCGTCCGGTCGCGAAACTCGCTCGGCGGCTTCTGGGCGTCCCTCAGGAGCCCCTCCGGCACCAGGAGGACCGCGGGCTTCCCCGCTTCTTGCGCGTAGGCCCAGACGCCGCTCGGGCTCTTCGCCCCCAGCTTGACGGTGTGCTCCTGCCCCTTGGCCTTGAAGGTCACCTCGATGGCCGGCGGCGCCAGCCCGAAGTCGGCGGGCTTCTGGGGGTTGGCCTCGATCTCCCGCTCGACCCGGAGCGTCGCCAGGGACGTCGCCAGGTCGTCGGCCGCGCGCGAGTCGGCCGAGGCCGAGACGGGGGCGGCCAGGCTCCAGGTCCCGCCGGTCCGCTTCAGGCGGAGCGTCTCGACGTCACCCTTCCGGACGACGATCTCCTCGACGTCCTTCGACTCGAGATCCTTCCAGAGGTGGTCCTTGACCGCGGCGGCCTTCTCGCGCTCGGGCGCCTGACGGATCTCGTAGACGTAGTAGAAGCTCGCGAGCCCGGCGAGCAGGACCGCCAGCACCGCCGTCGTGAGCCAGCGCATCGGGCGGCTCCCGGACTACCGCCCGCGCCGGCGGGCGACCGCCACCACGCCGGCCACGATCACGGTCAGGGGGATCAACACCACCGGCACCAGGAAGATCACCTGCCCCTGCGCGCCGGTCAGGAACACGGGGGCGGCGCGCGACTCCTTGGGCCGCACCGCGATCAGGTTCTCCTCCTCGGCGAGCCACGAGAGCGTGTTGAGGAAGAAGTCGCGGTTGCCGGAGAGGTTGACGAACTCGTTCGCCGCGAAGTCCGAGTCGCCGACCAGGACGATCCGCGCCTTCGCGCTCTTCCGGTCGGCGGGCGCGTCCTTGGCGTCGACGGTCGCGACCGCGGCGATCGTGAGGGGGCCCCGGGCTTCGCCGGGGTCCGGCTTGACCTGGCCCGTCCGGATCTGGTCCTGGCTGGTCTCCGCCCAGCTCTCGCCGGACGTCCGCGCGAGCCCTTGCGCGCTCACGCCCTCGGGCGGCTTCTCCTTCACCGAAACGGTGCGCGCGACCGGGAAGAAGGTCGCGAACCGGAAGTCTCGGGTGATCGGGTGGGAGAGGTAGTCCGCGACGACGGGGATCTCCGGCCCCGCGCCGGCGCGCCGGCCGGTGGGGCTGATGTCGATGATCACGTCGTTGCCGAGGCCGAGCCCCCAGCGCTCGAGGGTCGGTCCGAGCCCGGTGGTCTGGAACGGATCGACCATGAAGAGGATCTTCCCGGCCCGGGCCACGTACCCGACCATGGCGTCGATCTCGTTGGGCAGGAGCTCCCTCTGCGGCCCGGCCACCACCACGATGGTGGCGTCGTCCGGCATCTTGACCTCCCGCGCCAGGACCAGATCCTTGACCTCGTAGTTCAGCTTCTCGATGGCAGACTTCATCTGGCCGTAGCCGGTCCGGTCGCTCGACCCCGGATCCTTCTCCCCGTGGCCCTTGAGGAAGTAGACGACACGCTTCCCCGGACGCGTGACCCGGATGAGCGCGTTCGTGAGCTTCTCCTCGTCGAGCTCCTGGAGCTTCTCCTGCTTCTTCTGCCCGTCCTTCAGGACCGCCTCGAGGACGACCATCCCGTAGCTCTCGAAGCCGTACTCCCGGGCCAGCAGCGGGTTCCGGTCCGCGTCGACGACCTCCCAGGCTGAACTTTCCGTCGGAGCGCCCCGCGTACTGCTTGAGGAGATCCTCCGCGGTCCGCTTGCCGGGCTGGTCGGGCCGGAAGAAGGCCACGGCCTTGATCGGCACCGGAAGCTCGCTCACCACCTTCGTTGTCTGGGGGGACAGGCTCCAGCGCTTGTTCTCGGTCAGGTCGACCCGGTAGCTGTGCCGGTAGGACACCGCCTCGACGAGCACGATGACGCCGAGGATCAGGACGACCAGGATCGCCGCGTTGAGGCCGTACCGGGTCGCGCGCCCCGCCAGCGCCCGGCGCACGTTGCTCGCGAAGCTCGCGTAGAGCCCGAAGAGGAGGACCAGGCCGCCCAGGATGAGGAGCGCCGGCCAGACCTTGGTCCAGGACGGGCGGAAGTTCTGCAGGAGGAAGCCGGCCACGACGCCGCCGAGGCCGAGGAAGAGTGCCGGGCTTGCGAATCGGTCCATGGCGGTCAGCCTCTCCACCGCTTCGAGTCCAGCGAGCGCAGGGTGAGGAACAAGGCCAGGATGGTGAGGTCCAGGTAGTAGATCAGGTCCTTCGTGTCGATCACGCCCTTCGCGAACGAGTCGAAGTGCTCGGTGAGCGACACGTGGGACAGCACGCGCCCCAGGGTCCCGCCGGCCGAGTCGGACGCCCAGGCGATCACCCAGAAGATCAGGAGGGTCCCGAAGGTCGCCACCGCCGCCACGATCTGGTTCTCGGTCAAGCGACGAGATCAGGATCCCGATCGCGATGAACGCCGCTCCCTGGAGAAGGAGCCCGAGGTAGCCGGTCGCGAGCGGCCCCAGCTCGAGCGGGGTGACCCAGGCCATGATGAGCGGATAGGCGAGCGTCAGCGTCAGCATCGCCGCGAAGACGGTGAACGCGGCCAGGTACTTCCCGAGGAGGACCTCTCCGTCTCGCACGGGGTAGGTCAGGAGGAGCTCGATCGTGCCGCTCTTCTTCTCCTCGGAGAACAGGCGCATGGTGAGGATCGGCATCATCAGCAGCATGATGACGCTCATGTTCTGGAACAGGGGCCGGAGCACCCCCTCGATGACCGAGAGGTCACGCGCCATCATGGGGTTCATCGCCGCCTGCATGCTCGCCATCACGTAGTAGCCGAACACGTTGTAGAAGAACCAGCCGCTGATCAGCGAGAAGATCGTCAGGACCGCGTAGGCGATCGGCGAGCTGAAGTAGACCCGGAGCTCCTTCTTGAAGATCGCCCAGGTCCTCACGACGCCACCTCCTCGGCCGCCCCGGCGGCGGCGTCCGCCATCGCCTCCTCGTGCTCCTCGCCGGCCACGATGCGAATGAACACGTCCTCCAGCGACAGGTCGAGGGCCTTGAGCTCGAGGAGACCCCAGCGCTGCTGCGCGGCCAGCTGAGCGACCTCCCGCCGCACGTCCCGCGTGCGGTCGGCCTCGAGGACGAACGTGCCGGTTCCGTCGACGACACCCCGCGCCTCCACGCGCTGGACGCCGAGGAGGGCCCGGAGCGACTGCGCGACCAGCTCGGCCGGGCCCTCGATCTGGACCTGGATCCGCGCCACCGGTGAGAGCTCCTGCATGAGCCGGTCGAGCGGGCCGGAGGCGACGACCCGTCCGCGGTTGATGATGATCACCCCCTCGCACACCATCGACACCTCGGGCAGGATGTGCGTCGAGAGGATGACCGTGTGGGCACCGGCCAGCGACTTGATGAGCTGCCGGATGCCGACGATCTGCTTGGGATCGAGCCCGATCGTCGGCTCGTCGAGGATCAGCACGTCCGGATCGGCGATGAGCGCCTGGGCGAGGCCGACGCGCTGGCGGTACCCCTTCGAGAGCCGCCCGATCAAGCGCTCGCGCACGTCGGGGATCTGGCACCGCTCGAGCACCTCGCCGACGCGCCGCCGCCGCTCGCTGCGGCCGAGGCCCTTGATGTTGGCGACGAAGTCCAGGTACGCGGCGACCGTCATGTCGCCGTAGAGCGGCACGTTCTCGGGCAGGTAACCGATCCGGCGGCGGACCTCGAGCGACTGCTCGAACACGTCGTAGCCCGCGACCCGGGCGGTCCCGCTCGAGGCGGGCATGAAGCAGGACAGGATCCGCATGGTCGTCGTCTTGCCCGCACCGTTCGGGCCCAGGAAGCCGACGATCTGGCCCTTCTCGACGGTGAAGGAGACGTCCTGGATGGCCGGAACCGGCCCGTACCGCTTCGTGAGGCGATCAACCTCGATCATCGCTCATCGCTCCGCTCCGTGGAGATGCACGCTGGGTCATCGGCCGAAGAATCTCCGCGCTGTCGCGCCCTGCAGGACGACGGGGCTGCGATCCAGTCACGGAGTATAGCATGGCGTCGCGGCCGGCCGCGGCGGCGCGAGCGGCGCCGGGCCGGCTCAGACGAGCCCCGTGATGCGCCCGTCGGCGCCCACGTCGATCCGCTCCGCGCTCGGGATCCGGGGCAGCCCCGGCATCGTCAGGATGTCTCCGGTGATCGGCACCAGGAAGCCCGCGCCCGCCGAGATTCGCACCTCGCTCACCGTGACCGTGAAGTCCCGCGGCCGGCCGAGGAGGGTGGGGTCGTCCGAGAGCGAGCGCTGCGTCTTGGCCATGCAGATCGGGAGCCCGCCGTACCCGAGCGTCTCCGCCTGGGCGATCTGCCCCTCCGCCCGCTTCGTGTAGACGACCCGTTCCGCCCCGTACATCCGCGTCGCGATCGTGTGGATCTTCGTCTTGACGGGCGCAGCCCAGTCGTAGAGCGGGTGGAACCGTGAGGGGTGCCGGGCGAGCACGTCGGCGAGCGTCTCCGCCAGCTTCTCGCCTCCCGCGCCGCCCTCGCCGAAGACGTTGGCGGGCACCGCGGGGACGTCGAGGGCGGCGCAATGCTCGACGATCGCCGCCAGCTCGGCGTCGGTGTCCGAGGGGAACCGGTTGAGCGCCACGACGACCGGGACGCCGAAGAGGCGGATGTCCTCGACGTGCTTCTCGAGGTTCGCCATGCCGCGCTTGATGGCGGGCAGGTCCGCCTGGTCCACGGCGCTCATCGGAACGCCCCCGTGGTACTTGAGCGCCCGCGCCGTCGCCACCAGCACGACCCCATCGGGCCGGAGCCCGGCGTAGCCGCACTTGATGTCGAAGAACTTCTCGGCGCCGAGGTCGAACCCGAACCCCGCCTCGGTGACGCAGATCTCGCCGAGCTTGAGCGCGAGCTTGGTCGCGATGACGGAGTTGCAGCCGTGGGCGATGTTGGCGAACGGGCCGCCGTGGACCAGGGCCGGCGTGCCCTCGAGCGTCTGGACCAGGTTGGGGTGGATCGCGTCGCGGAGGAGCGCCGCCATGGCCCCGGTGACCTTGAGGTCCTGGGCGAGCACCGGACGGCCGTCGAAGGTGAACCCGAGGAGAATCCGCCCCAGGCGGGTCTTGAGGTCCATCAGGTCCTCGGACAGGCAGAGGAGCGCCATCACCTCGGACGCGGCCGTGATGAGGAACCCCTCTTCGCGGGGGTAGCCCTGGAACCGGCCGCCCAGGCCGAGCACGATCTCCCGCAGGGCGCGGTCGTTCATGTCCATGGCGCGGCGGAAGAGGACCTGCCGCGGATCGATGCGGAGCGCGTTGTCGTGGTAGAGGTGGTTGTCCAGGCACGCGGCCAGGAGATTGTGGGCAGTCTCCACCGCGTGAATGTCGCCGGTGAAGTGGAGGTTGATCGAGTCGGCCGGAAGGACCTGCGAGCGCCCGCCCCCCGTCCCGCCCCCCTTGATGCCGAGGCACGGCCCGATCGACGGCTCGCGAAGCGCGATGACGGCCCGGCGGCCGATCCGCCACAGGGCCTGCCCCAGCCCGATCGTGACCGTCGTCTTCCCGTCGCCCGGCGGGGTGGGGGTGATGGACGAGACCACCACGAGCTTGCCCGACGGAGCGTCACGCCGGGCGCCGAGCGCCCGGATCGAGACCTTCGCGATCTCGCGGCCGTAGGGAACGAGCTCCTCGTCGGCGAGGCCGACACTGGCGGCGACCTCCATGATCGGACGCGGGCGGCCAGGAGTCACGCTGGACACGGGAACCTCCTCCGAGGCACGGGCCCCGGGCTCGGCGCGCAGGCGCTGAGACGCAGTGGGAGAGCCGGCCGGGTCAGGCCCGGCGGCCGGGGCAGACGGCGGTCACAGCGCAGACGCGGTCTCCGGGGTGAGGAGCGGCTCGAGCCAGTCGGGGATGGCGATCATGCGCTGGGTCTCCGGATTCCAGCACGCGTGCCGGGTTTCTCCCGTCGCGACGGGCTCGCCCGTCTCCGCGTGTCGGATGTCGTAGCGGAAGACGAACGACGCTCGCTTCCGCTCGCTGATCCAGCACCGGACGCGGAGCAGGTCGTCGAGCCGCGCGGGCCTGACGTACCGCACCGACGCCTCCACGACCGGCATGTGGACCTTCCGGTTCACCGCCGACATGGGAAAGCCGTGCTGGCGAAGAAACTCCACGCGACCGACCTCGAAGTAGGTGAGGTAGTTGCCGTAGTAGACGACGCCCATGGTGTCGGTCTCGGCGTACCGCACCCGGATCGTCGTCTCGGAAACCATCGTGTCGTTGGCGTGTCGTTGGCGTCGTCGTCGGGCTACGCCCGCGACGTTCCGCGCGAGTCGCCGCCGCGGGTCCCGCGCCGCGCGCGTCTCCGATTCCGGGCTCGGCATCAGAGGTACTGGCCGTAGCGGATCTTGACGACCACGTCCCGCACGCGGCGCGACTCGTCCACCGCGGTGAGGAGATCGGCCGTCCGGACGAGTCCGGCCTCCGGACCGTCCCCGGACTGGTGGACCTTCTCCTCGAGCGCGCGGCGGACCACCTCCGCGACCTCGCCCCCGCTCATTCCGGTCAGCCGGGACATGAGCGCCTCCGAATCGATCGGCTCGAAGAGCGTCCGCTCGGCCAGGGCCTCCGCGCGCTTGCGCTGGATCTCGAGGATCTCCCGCAGGGCGGGGCCGTCGGGCAGCGGCACCTCGATCAGGTGGTCCAGGCGTCCGGGGCTGATGAGGAGGGAGCCGATCCCGTCGGGACGGCTGGTCGAGGCGACGACGAGAAGCGAGGGAAAGGCGCGAAGCCCGTCGAGCAGCTCGCAGATCCCGATGAGGAGCGGCGCCGCCGCCTCCCGGGCGCGCTCGGGCGGAAGGATGTGCTCGAAGGAGAGCGCCTCGGCGTCCTCGAAGAAGAGGACGCCCTTGCCTTCCGAGCTCGCGAGCTGGAACACCTCCTTGATCACCTCGGCCGCCAGCGGGCCCACCTTGGAGGTGAGGGTCGCCAGGCGGAAGTGGTAGAAGAGCGCCTCCGACAGGGTGGCCAGGGCCTTCGCGAGCAGGGTCTTGCCGTTCCCGGGTGGCCCGTAGAGGAGCCCGCCGCGCGGCGGGGTGATGCCCCACCGCCGGTAGAGATCGGGCATCCGGAGGGCGTGGGACAGGCCGCTGATCGCCGCCTTCGCCGAGTCCGCCCCGCCGATCATCGCGAAGGTCACGCCCGGGCGCGGGAGAACTTCGACCCGGCCTCGAAGGTCGCCGAACTTCGGCTCCAGCTTGCCGATCAGGTCGTCCAGGCGGCGCTGGACGGCCCACTCGGCCGCGGGCAGAGCACGGCTCGATCCGGACCCGTCACGCACGAGCGGTCAGAGAGTCGGCGGGCCGCCACCCTTGGGCAGGAGCCGGTCCGCCTTGTCGAAGACCCGGTCCTCCACCAGGATGGGCACCCGCGCCCGGAGCGCCAGTGCGATGGCGTCCGAGGGCCGGGAGTCGATGGTGAGCCGCGACCCCGCGGCCTCCAGGTGCAACTGCGCGTAGAAGACGTCGTCGCGGAGATCGGTCACCACGATGCGCTTCAGGGACGCGCGGAGGTCGCCGAGGACGTTCAGGAACAGGTCGTGCGTGAGCGGGCGCGGGGGCGTGATCCCCTGGAGGGCGATCGCGATCCCGTTGGCCTCGAACTGGCCGATCGTCATCGCGAGCGGCCGGCGGTCCCGCTTGCCCTGGAGGAGGACGATCGGCAGCCGCGTGCTCGGGTCCACCACGACGCCCGTCACCTCGGCTTCCTGCGGGCTCGCCCCCGGGCCGCCCGTCTTCGGCGGCTCCGTCGCGCCCAGGCTCATCGAGCCCCGCCAGCATCACCATGCCCAGCGTCCACGCCCGCGCTCCCCGCATGGTCCGCTCCTCCCTCACAAGGCGCCCCGCCGGCGCCGTGCCGAAGTATACCCCATCCCTCCCGGCCTCCCGGCGGCCCGCGAGTCAGCGCTCCAGGCGGAACGCGAGGACGCACGCGCCGGCGAGGAGGGTGCTCAGGATGCCAAACATCGGGCCGTAGCCCACCGCGTGGGCCAGGTAGCCGAACCCCGCGGCGCCCCCGGCCTGGCCGAGAAGGATGAAGGCCATGAACACGCCGACCACGCGGCCGCGGCGCTCCGGCGGCGTCACGTCCACGACGAGCGCCGTCAGCGCCGGGTACAGGAGTCCATGCGCGGCGCCCGCGAGGAGGCCGGCGAGGGCGAGGGATGGTCCGGCCGGGAAGCCCAGGCTCCGCGCGAGAAGGCCGAGGCTCGAGAGGAGCACGGTGGCGCCGGCCTGGAGCGCCAGCGCGGGGATGATGACGGCCCGCCGCCCGATGGTGTCCGCGAGGCCGCTGGCCGTGGCCCGCACGCCGAGGGCCGCGCCCGAGTAGGTGACCGCGAAGAGCCCGACCCATCGAACCCCGAGGTCGAGGGCGTAGGTCGGGAAGAACGTGAACATCACGCCCTGGCCGAGACCGAAGGCCGCGCCAAGCGTCATCGGAAGCCGGGGGGCCGAGAGGATCCCGCGAAGCAGGCCCGGCAGGCCCTCGCCCGCGCCGACCCGGCGCGGCTCCGGCGGGAGGCGGAGCCGTGCCGAGATCCCGGCGGCCAGGAGGGGGAGGACCGCCGCGGCCAGGAACAGCCCGCGAAAGCCGGCCGCCTGCACCAGGAGCTCGCCCAGGGCCGGGCCCACGGCTCCGGAGACGAGCCCCGAGATCCCGAAGATCCCGAGCGCCTGGCCGCGCCGGTCCGGTGGAACCAGGTCGACCACGACCGTGAAATTCGCGATGAAGAAGACGGAGAAGGCCACGCCCTGGAGCGCGCGCAGCAGCGGGAAGAGCCCCAGCGCGTCGGGCGCGGCCGCGAACAGGAAGGCCACGCCGGAGGTGAGCACCGCGCCGGTCACGAGGAACGCGCGGCGGCCGCCGCGGTCGACCCACGCGCCGACGACCGGCTGCACGACGATCGCCGTCGCGCTGTAGCACGCCATGATCAGCCCCAGCTGGCCGTCCGTCGCGCCGAGCCGCCGGAGGTGGAGCGGCAGCAGGACGAAGCCGGCAAGCCCCGTGAAGAAGAGGAAGTTCGCGATCGCCGCGGTCAGGAACGCCGCGGTGAGGATCGTGGAGGACGACATCGCGGGCCTGGCGAGCGCGCGATCGCTCAGAGGAGGGCCGGCACGTGCTCGCGGCTCTTGACGGCGAGAAGCCCGCGAGTGGTCAGGCGCAACGCGGGGATGGCCGAGAACGTGAGGGTCTGCAGCGTCAGGAGCGGGCGGGCGAGCTGCGCGCCCAGGTCGCGCAACGCCCCGGTCACCGTCTCGAGACCGTGGGCCAGCTCCGCGACGGAGCCCGCCGCGGCGATGCCGCCCAGCGGGAGCGGCAGCTCCGCGCGCACGGCGCCCCGGCCGTCCACGACGACGAAGCCGCCGCCGAGGGCCACCGCCCGCTGCCCGGCGGCCGCCAGCGCCTCGCACGAGGCGCCGACGAGAACCAGGTCGGCGGTGTCGAACGACAGCGTCGAGGCGACGGCCCCCTCGCGGAGCCCGAACCCCTGGACGATCCCGAGACCGCGGCGGAGCCCGCTCCGCCGATCGCAGACCGCCGCCAGCAGGAGGTCCGATGCCGGATCGGCCAGCACCGCCCCGTCGCCGACCGGCAGCGTCGCCTCCGCCTCGGCCGTCACGATGTCCCCGGCGATCCGGATCACCCGAACGCGGGCGCGCGAGCCCGGCGCGACCAGGCGGAACGACGCCGGGTCGAGCGGCCCCGGCCGCGGGGCCGGGTAGAGGCCCGCGGGCATGGGCACCTCGGGACACGGCACCAGGCAGCGCCCCTCGCGGGCGACGAGCCGCCCGCGCGCCACCACCACCTCCGGGCGCACGGTGCGGAGGTCGGGGAGCACGAGGAAGTCCGCCCAGCGCCCCGGCGCGATCCCGCCAAGCTCTCGGTCGAGGCCGAAGTGCTCGGCCGCGTTCAGGCTGGCCATCTGGTAGGCGGTCACCGGCGGAAGCCCGCGGTCGATCGCCCGCTGGACGATGCCGTCCATGTAGCCGCGCGCGAGCAGATCGGGCGGCCAGATCCCATCGGAGGCGAGCGCCGCCCGGCGAAGGGACACGCCCTGGTGGCGGACCTCGAGGACGGCCTCCAGGTCGCGCCGCACCGAGCCTTCCCGGATCATGACGCGCATGCCGAGGCGGAGGCGCTCGAGCGCTTCCCCGGCCGTGATCGGCTCGTGGCAGGAGTCCAGCCCGGCCGCGGCGCAGGCGACGAGCCGAGGGCCCCGCGCCCCTGCCGTGTGGCCATCCACCGTCTTGCCGAGCGCCCGGGCGCGCGCGATCAGCGGCAGGAGCCGCTCGGGCTCCGGCAGGAGCCGGTGCCAGTAGACCTCGCCCAGGCCGAGGACGCCCGGGTCTTCGAGGAGAGCCCCGAGCGCCTCGGCGTCGAGCAGGGGCTGACCCGGGCCCGCCTCCGCCGAGAGGTAGGAGATCACCGGAGCGGTGGCGTAGGCGTGGATCGGCTGGACGCGGAGGGTGTCGAGGAACCACCGCGCGCCCGGCACCCCGAGCGCGGACGTGACCTGGACCATCTCCGTGACCAGCGCGGTGAGGCCCCGCGGGATCGCCTCCCGCAGGAGCGCCGGAAGCGTGACGAGGACGTCGAGGTGCGTGTGACCGTCGAGGAATCCCGGAACGAGCACCTTGCCGCGGACGTCGAGCCGCTCGGTCGCCGGGCCCGCCAGGGACGCGAGATCCGGGCCGACCGCCGCGACGCGCCCGTCGGCCACGGCCACGTCCCAGCGCACGACCTCGCCGGTGTAGACGTTGACCACGTCGCCGCCGACGGCGAGCAGGTCGGCCGGGGCCGCGCCGAGCGCGACTCCGAGGAGGCGGCCCCGGATCTCGGCCCCCGTCACGTGGCGGCGCCGGGCGGCGTGATCAGGAGCGACCAGCCCCGGCGGGCGGCCCAGGTCCGGAGGAACTCGGCATACGGGAGGACCTGGTAGGGAGTCGCTCCCGAGTGAAGCACGACCACCTCGGCCCGGTCGTCGTAACCCAGCAGCACGGCGAAGTGCGGGACGGATACCGGCCCCCGCCCGAGGTTCTGGAACACGATGACCGGACGGCCGCGGCGGAGCTCGGTCTTGGCGCGGTCGAGGGAGCCCTCGAAGGCCTGGGTGCGGAACCCGCGCCGGCGGGCCTCGAACTCGAGCTCGAGGTTCAGGACGCCCTGGGCGGAGGGCAGGTAGAGGGCCCGACCGATCTCCTCTGCGTCGGCGGCCGCCCCCCAGTAGCGGAGGACCATGGCGAGCGCGGCGGGGCCGCACTGATAGGCGTCCTGGGCGATGAAGGGCACGGTGGTGATGAGGTGGCCCTGGCCCGCGGCGACGTCAGCGCGCACGGCGTCCAGCGTGACCCGCGCACATCCGCTTCCGAGAAGGCCCGCCAGGAGGAGCAGGAGGGGCACGCGCCTCCCAAAAGGTTGAAGCGGGCGGCACATCGCGCTTACTATAACCCGACTCGACATGGCCCAGGACGCGATCGTGCACAGTTGCTGGGTCTGCGGCGCGATCATGCGCGAGATCAAGTGCAAGATCGTCTGCCCGCACTGCGGATACACGCGCGACTGCTCGGATCCCTGAGCGCTGCGCGCTCGCCATGACGATCGACGAGGCGCTCCGGGAGGCGGTCGCGGACGCCGCGCGCGGCGTCGTCACGTTTCCGGCCGATCTCCACGGTTTTCCCGGCACTGCGCACGGCGGAGCGGTCGCCGCGGTCTTCCACCGTCTCGCGCTGCCGCGCCCGCCCGTGGCGCTCCGCGTCGAGCTGCTTCGCGGCGTCCCCACCGGGACGCCACTCGGCCTCCGGACGGGCAGCGCAGGCACGACCGCGCGACTGGCGTTGACCCAGGGCGAACGCTCCCTGGCGGAGGCGACGCTCCACCGCGAGGGGCTCGTTCAGCCGGACGTCGCTCCCCTCAGGACCCGGTGGGCCGCCGACCACGACACGCGCGAGGAGGTGCCCGGCACGGCGACCTGCCTCGCGTGCGGCTCGGCGAACCCGCTCGGCCTCCGCATCCGCTTCCGCGTGAACGATCGCTTCCTGTGGGGCGAGCACATGCCGTCGCCGACCTACCGGACGCGGGAGGGCGCGCATCCGGCGCTGGCGCTCATCCTCTTGGACGAGCTCGGCTGGTGGCTCGGCGCGCTCGCCCAGAAGGAGTGCGGGGTGACGACGGACGTCCGGATCACGCTCTTCGAGTCGCTGCCGTTCGCACCGCTCCTGGCGGTGGGCGACCGGACCGCCGTCGGGAGTGACGACGACCCTCGGGGCCGCTACTCCCGGGTGAGCGGCGTCCTCCTGGGTCCGGACGGGACGCTCCTGGCCACCGCCGAGGTCCGCTTTGCCGGGAGCCGCGCGTACACCCGCCGTCTGGTCGAGCCATTCCTGGCAACCACCCCGCTCGACGACCTGGCTCGGTGGTTCCCCAGTGCCCGCGACCTCGCCCGCAAGGAGTCCGCCGGCTGACAGGTCGCCGCCGGGCGATTTCCGCTTGCAAAGTCCTGCATTCGTGGCGAAAATGCTCCGTGAGGCGCTGGGTAGCGTGAAGAACATCATCGTCTACAGCCGTGAGCTAAAGGCTCAGAATCTTTACCCGCGACGTATCATTTCTCCGCCGTCACCAAACAAGTGTTGTCCTGGCCGCATGGAGGTCCTGGGCCGCCCTCGGCTCGATGAGCAGAGCCGGCGCTTCTCGTACAAGCGGTGCAAGGTCTGCGGCTTTGCGCTTCGTCATTTCCTGGACCCCGTGGGCACCATCCTCACCCCGGCCTCCCACGATCCGAAGGCCCGCAAGCCAATGCCGGGAAAGGACAATCGGCCAGTCGGTCCCGTGCTTCCGCCAGACCGAGGGCTCCAGCTGGCGGCGGCCCGCAAGTCGGTGCCGACCCGCCACGTGCCCCGCTCGGCTCCACCCCGGCGGTCCCACCCGGTCGAGGTCGGTCGGAAGAGCGCGGGACGGCGGCGGCGCTAGGAGCCGCGCCCCTGGGTCGCGAGGCCCTCCTTCTCCCTCCGGCTCGAAGTCGGAGGCGAATCTCTCAATCCTTGAGGCTCAGCTGGAGTGATCCCGCATGGACAAGGTTGTCGAGTGGCCGCTTTGGTCCGCCGAGCAGATCGTCGATGCCCTTCCCGGGCTCGTGGCTGTGGTTGAGATCCACCTCCAGGATCTTCCCCCCGAGCACCTCGAGAAGAATCGCACCGCCGTAGAAGTCCTGAAGGGCGACGTCCCCGGCACCGCGGAGGTCCGGGACGGCTCCCGGAGCCGGGACCTCACGACGCTCGGCTTCGCGCTCGACGTGCTCGGGCGCCGCGCCGCCCGGGACGGCGACCTCGACGAGGCGCTCCGCCTCTTTCAGGCGGCGCACGAGCTGTTCCGGCGGGCCAGCCCGCTGATGCACGCGACCCGCCCGATGCGCCAGGCCCTCGGGAACGCGGTGCGCGCCCTCGTGACCGACCAGGTCGCCCGGTGCCGGCGGGGGGACGCCGACGTGCGCGCCGTGCGGGCCGCCATGGCGGCATTCGTCAGCTCGGCCTGGGGCACGCTGCCAACCCAGGTGGCGCTGGCCATCGACGAGATGATCCTGCTCGAGCTCGAGCGCGCGCGGCTCGCGGCCGAGAGCGACCCGGAGGCGCGCGACCGCCTGATCCGGGAGAACATCGAGGCCGTCCTCGAGCTCGAGGTACCGACACGCCTCGAGCGCATCCGTCGGGACTGGGCAGACATCGGCGAGCGGATCGCTCCCGCCGCGGTGCGGCGTGCGCAGCGGGCCGTGCGGCGCCCCGAGCCGCTGTCCACCCTGGTGACACCGATCATCTGGGGGGAGATCCGCCACGCGGTCGAGCGGGGCGACACCGAGGCGCTCGGGCAAGCCCTGGCCGACGTGCGGGACGAGCTGGAAGGAAACCTGCGCCTCCGGCTCGACGCGAAGCCCGAGCACCGCGAGCCGGTCTCGGAGCTGCGGGTCGTGGGCGCCGCCGACCCCGCCTTCCACCAGGCTCGCGAGCTCCTCCTCCGGCGTGATCCCCGGGCGCTCGACGAGTTCGCCGACCTTCACTACCGCCGCAGCACGAATACCATCGCCAAGGAGTGGTACGCATACGCGCTGACCGTGTTCGGTCAGGGCACGGACATCCACGACGTCATCGAGCTGCTCGAGGCCGCCATCGCCTCCGACCGCTTCCACGAGCACCGTGGATGGACCGCGCGCTGGAACCTCGCCTGCGCGCTGCGCCGCCTCCCGTCCCGCGCGGACGAGGCGCTCGACGTCCTGCTACCCGTGCTGGACCTGGACGCTCACCCGGCGGAGGCCTTCGAGCTATGCCTCCTCTGGGCGATCGAGCAGAGCCGCCCGGATGTGCTCGCGGCGCTCTGCCTCCGCGCGCGCCACTACGAGGCGCACCTCCTCGCGGCGCTCCAGGACGCGGAAGCGCCCGGCCGCGGCGCGGCCGCGCGGTTCCGCGACCACTTTCGCCGGATCAACCGCATCCTGCGGGATCCGGACCGCATCTTCCCCGACCCGCGGGAGCGGCTGCTCTTCGAGGAGCTGGACCAGCTGACGCGTGAGTTCATCGAGACCTCGCTGGTCGCCACGGGTGTCGAGTGGTTCCGGCAGCGCGTCGCGGCCGGCCCCGAGGCGGGCGTCTTCAAGAACTGGGACTGCGCCGCCACGCTCAACGAGGAGGCCGGGGACCTCGCCGCCAGCTGGCGCTGCCGGCTCCACAGCTGGCGCGTCACCCAGCACCGGCGCAACGTCGATCCGCGAAAGAAAGCTCAGCTCCTGCGCGCCCTCCTCGGCTGGGCCCAGCGGCACGGGTTCCGCGAGGACGCGCTCCGAGTTCTCCGGCAGAGCTGGCCGGAGACGAGCTTCTCGGAGGCCGACGCGCGCCTGTGGGCCGAGCGGCTCGGCGGGACGGTCGAGGACGGCGGGGCGCCGGGCAGCGGGGCCGAGCCGGCGGTGACCGTGACGCCCGAGCGTGACACGCCTGAAGGGAGCCGACCGCGGGCCGGAGACCCGGCCGCGCGCCGTGCGGCCCTCGCCCTCATGCTCGACTGGGAGAACGTGAAGGTGAGCCTCGCGCGCCACCTGGACGACCTCCCGGAGGCCCGGGCGCAGGCCGGGCGCGCGCGGCTCATGGGCGTGGAGCTCGCCTCCCGGCTCCTCGACGCGGCCTGGCGGCACGGTCTCCCCCGGCAGCGGTGGGCCGTCGCCGACTGGGACCGGGACTTCTTCGAGGGCGATCAGAAGGCCGTCCGGAACGCGCGCTTCTCCACGGACATCGCCGGGCGCGAGAAGGCCAACGCCTCCGATCACTTGCTGCGGGAGAAGATCCACTTCGTCCTGCGGGAGCACCCCGAGATCCCGGTGTACGTCATCGGGACCGGGGACGGAGACTTTCACGAGGTCGTCAAGACGCTCCAGGCCCAGGGAAAGCAGGTCATCCTCTGGACGACGCGTCGATCGGTCAGCGAGAGCTACGGCGGAAGCCTCCGGGGGCCCGACCGGATCCGCATCGAGTGGCTGGAGGACCTCGTCTTCGGCGAAGTGGCCGGCGGCGACGCGAGGTGAGCCGGCCGACGAGCCAGGCCGCGAGTCAGGCGGAGGCGCGGAACCGGCGCAGGATCGCCTCGAGCTCCTCGCCCGCGCGGTGCCGCTCGCGCATCACGGCCTCGTGACGCTCCTGCACGTCGGCGAGCTCGCGCTGGAGGCGCTCACGCTCCCGGGCCAGGGTCTCGTGGCTCGCGCGGAGCGCCGTCAGGGCCCGCTGCGCTTCCTCGCGCTCCTGACCGAGCCGGCCGTGCTCGCGCGTCAACGCGTCCTGACTCTCCCGGAGCGCCGTCAGGGCCCGCCGCGCTTCCTCGCGCTCCTGGCCAAGCCGGCCGTGCTCGCGCGTCAACGCGTCCTGGCTCTCCCGGAGCGATGCCAGCGCCGTGCGAGCTTCGTCATGCTCGTGACCGAGGCGCTCGTGCGCGGCGCGTAGCTCGCCGAGCTCCCAGGCGAGGCGATCGGCGCTCTGGCGATACTCGTCGTGCTCTCGGGCGAGGGCCTCGACGTTGGAGACGAAACCGTCCCAGTCCAGGACGATCTGCCGGACCGCCTCCACGACCGACCGCAGCTCGCCGAACTTGACCTCGCCCATCGCACGTCCTCCTGCCCCAGCTCACCGGAAACGGGGAGACTCACGATAGCCCAGCGCCTCACCGGATCGCAAGTCTGACGGCCCCCAAACACGTGGAGAGGGCGGGTCCGACCGGGGCCCCGCCGCCAGGGGTGGCGACGGCCGAAGGCCCTTGACGCCACCCCGCTGGCCGCCTACCGTCTGCCTACCCGGCTTCGATCGGAGGGGGTCACGGATGGTGACGGATGGATAGCCGGCGCCGGTGGCGCGTCGGTCCAGCCCTGAGAATCGCGCTCGGTCTCGCCCTTGGCCTCTGGGCCGCGGGGCCGGCCGGGGCGGGTCCGACTTTCGACGGGCAGGGCCGCATCATCGCGGTCGATCCGGGACGGAGCACCGTGACGATCGAGCACGGCGGCATCCCCGGACTCCTCCCCGCCGCGCAGTCGGAGTTCCCGGTCCAGGGTGTGGTCCAGGACCTGCGCCCCGGGGACCGGGTCCGCTTCACGCTCGGCGCCATGGACGAGTCCCACGGCCTCCTCACCGTCCTGAGTCTCACCCCCGAGAGCGCGGCAGGCGCCGGGTGGCTCGACCGCCTGCTGGTGAGCGCCGCCGCCGCCCTCGCCCTCCTGGCGCTCGCCGCGATGGCAGCGGTAGGCGTCCTGCTCTGGCGCGAGCTACGCAGCCTCCAGCGCCGGGTGGTCGCGCTCGATCACGAGGTCGGGATGCTCCGGGGTCTCGTCACCGACACCCAGGACGGGGTGCGCCAGATCGCCCGGGCGCTGGACGAAGCCGCCACGGCCCTCCGCGTCGGCTACGTGCAGCAGCTCCGGCGGCGGCTCGTCCCCGGCTCCCCGCCGACCAAGACCGAGACAGCGGGCGACAAGGAGACCGGTGCGGCGACCGGCGCGCTCGTCGTCGTCCAGCGGGGACGGGGCGATCTCTACCACGCCGTGGAGGGCGGGGCAGCGGGACCCGATCTCGCCGTGATCTGGGACCGTCGTCGTAGCGAGCGGCGACGGGGCGCGCGGCGCCCGACCGGCCACGAGCGCCGCCGCACCGAGCGACGGGGCTCGCCCCCCGAGACGTGGACCCGGCTCGGGTTTCAGCTCGTGCCGGGCGCCACCGCCGAGGCCGCTCGCGCTCCGCGGGTGCTGCGGTCGGCCAGCGGCGAGCGCGGCGCCGCGCGCTGACGCCGCCGACCCGGCCAGAACTCGACCGCTCGGTACCTCCTCACCGGCGCGGCCGGCCACCCGGGGAGAGCGCCGCGAGCGCCCCCATCCCCGCGATCGCAGCGGCGATCCACCATGTCGCCGCGTATCCGAGCCGGGTCGCGCAGAGCCCCAGCACGATCGAGCCGCCCGAGATGCCGAGCTCCCACGCGGTGTAGAGAGTGCCCATCGCGCGCCCGCGCTCTCCGGGCGGGACGCGGTCGGCCGCCATCGCGAGGAGCGCAGGCTGCCCCGCTCCGAAGCCGACGCCGTAGAGTGCCGCCGCGCCGAGGAACGTCCCCTGCGACGCGGCGAGCCCGAGCAGGACGAGGCCCCCGCCGGAGATGGCCAGGGCCGGTGCGATCACGGCCCGCCGTCCCAGGCGATCCGACAGCCGGCCCGCAGGGGATCGAACCGCGAGGCTCACCAGGGCGAAGACCGTGAAGAACAGCCCCGGGTTCCCCAGCTGACGGCGCTCCGCGAAGAGGGGCAGGAGCGCGGCGAGACCGCCGTACGAGACGTAGAGCGCCAGGACGAGCCCCGACGGGTAGACCGCGGCCGTGCTGAACCAGCGGTGCCAGAAGCGCGCGAGCACGCCCCGGGCGGACGCCACCCCGCCCGGCGGCTCGGCCGGAGCCCGGGTGAGTCCGCCGGTGGGCCGCGTCTCCGGCAGGGTCCACGCCAGGGCGAGGGCTCCTGCTTCGATCGCCGTGGCCACGAGAAACGTCGAGGTGAAGCCCAGACGTCGAACCAGCTCGCCGCCCAGGTACGGCCCGACGGCGAGCGCGACCGCCGAGGCGAGCCCGTAGACGCCCATCGCGGCGCCGCGCCGCTCGGGGGGCGTCAGATCCGTGGCGATCACGGTCGCGGCCGTCGGGCCGAACCCCATGCCCGTGCCGTGGAACAGCCGCAGGACGAGCAGTCCGGGAATCGTCCCGACGACCGCGTAGCCGAGCGGCGCCAGCGCGAAGATGGCGGTGCCGAGCAGGACGAGGGGCCGGCGACCGATCCGGTCGGCGAGGTCGCCGGCGATCGGGCGCGGCACCATCGCGGCGAGGGCAAAGACCCCTATGATGAAGCCGACGTGCGCCTCCCGAGCTCCGAGCTCGGTGGCGTAGAGCGGGATGACCGGCAGCAGCAGCTGGAACCCGAGATAGAAGAGGAGCGTCGCGAGCCAGAGGACGACGAACGGACGCCGCACGCCTATCGCGGCACGGACCGGATCAGCGGCCCAGGAGCGCGCGCGCCCGGGCCACGACGTGCTCCACGGTGAATCCGAGCTCCTTCATGACGACCTCGCCCGGCGCCGATGCGCCGAAGCGGTCGACCCCCACGACGGCTCCGGCGGTCCCGACCCAGCGGTCCCACCCGAAGGTCGCGCCCGCTTCCACCGCGAGCCGCCGCGGCATCGCCCGGGGCAGCACCGATTCCCGGTAGTCCTCGGGCTCGGCCGCGAACAGCTCCCACGAGGGCATGCTGACGACTCGCGCGCGAATGCCGTCCTTCGCGAGAGCGGCCTGCGCGGCGACGACGAGCTGGACCTCCGAGCCCGTCCCGATCAGGACGAGGTCGGGAGCGCCGCCGGGCGCCTCCGCGAGAACGTAGGCGCCGCGCCGGAGTCCCTCGGCCGGCGCGTAGACCGTCCGATCGAGCACGGGCACCTTCTGCCGCGTGAGGACGAGCGCGGTCGGGCCGTGGCGGCGCGCGAGCGCGACCTGCCAGGCCACCACGGTCTCGGCGGCATCGCCCGGGCCGGACGACGACCAGGTTCGGCATCGCGCGGAGCGCCGCCAGGTGCTCGACGGGCTCGTGGGTCGGCCCGTCCTCCCCGACCCCGATCGAGTCGTGCGTCCAGACGTACACGACGGGAAGCTCGGAGAGCGCGGCCAGCCGCACCGCCGGGCGCATGTAGTCGGAGAAGACGAAGAACGTGCTGCAGAACACGAGCAGCCCGCCGTGGTAGGTGATGCCGTTGGCGATGGATCCCATCGCGTGCTCGCGCACGCCGAAGTGGAGGTGCCGCCCCTCGGGCGTGCCGCGGAGGAACGACCCCGCCGTCTTGACGAGCGTCTTGGTCGACGGGGCGAGGTCGGCGTCGCCGCCCACCAGATGGGGCAGGCGGGGCGACACGGCGGCGAGCACGGCGCCGCTCGCGTCGCGGGTCGCCACCGGCGCGTCCGCCGGGAATCGCGGGAGATCCTGGTCCCATCCCGGCGTGAGCGCCCGCGCCTGGGCGTGGGTCCACTGGGTCGCGAGGTCCGGGAAGGCCTGGCGCCAGGCGTCGAGGCGCGCGCGCCAATCGGCCTCCGCCCGCGCCCCGCTAGCCATGGCCTCGCGGAAGCGGCGGACCGCAGGCTCCGGAAGGAGGAACGACGGCTCGAGCGGCCAGCCGAGGGCCTGCTTCGCCCCCCGGAGCTCCGCGTCGCCCAGGGGCTCGCCGTGGGCCTCGTGGGTTCCGGCCTTCTTCGGCGCCCCGAAGCCGATCACCGTCCGCACGGCGACGAGAGACGGGCGTGTCGGCTCCGCCCGCGCGGCCCGGATGGCCTTGTCGATCGCGTCGAGGTCGTTGCCGTCGTGGACGGTCTGCGTGTCCCATCCGAGCCCCTCGAACCGCCGAGGCACGTCCTCCGAGAACGACAGCGCCGCCTTCCCCGCGAGCGACACCTGGTTGTCGTCGTAGAGGGCGATCAGCTTGCCGAGCCCGAGGTGCCCCGCGAGGGACGCCGCCTCCGCCGCGACGCCCTCCATGAGGTCGCCGTCCGAGCAGAGGACGTAGGTGTGGTGGTCGACGATGGTGTGCCCCGGCCGGTTGAACCGGGCGGCGAGATGGCGCTCGGCGATGGCCATGCCGACGGCGTTCGCGAGCCCCTGGCCGAGCGGGCCCGTCGTGGCCTCGACCCCCGGGGTGACGCCGAACTCCGGGTGCCCCGGCGTCTTCGATCCCCACTGGCGGAACCGCTTGATCTCCTCGAGCGGGAGGGCGTAGCCCGTGAGATGGAGCAGCGCGTAGAGCAGCATCGAGCCATGGCCCGCGGACAGGACGAACCGGTCGCGATCGGGCCACGCCGGATCGGCCGGGTGATGACGCAGGAAGCGCGTCCACAGGACGTACGCCATCGCGGCCGCGCCCATCGGCAGGCCGGGATGGCCGGACTTCGCCTGCTGGACGGCGTCGGCCGCCAGGAACCGGATCGTGTTGACGCAGAGCTGATCGAGATCCCGATCCGTCATGAAACCGCTCTCCTCTCCGCGGTCGTGTGCGGCACCAGAAGGTCGTAGAGCTGCCGGTGCCGGGCCAGGCCGACCTGGTACCGGGCCTGCCGCGCGGGATCGGTCAGGATCACCGGCCGCGTGCCGGCCGGGGCCGCCTCGAGGGAGGGAATCAGCCCGAGCGCCTCGCTCGCGAGAAGGACCGCGCCACGGCTCGATCCCTCGGGCTCCGCTGACGGCGTGACCGCCACCCCGAGCGCGTCGGCCATGATCCGGATCCACGCGGGCGAGGCCAGGAGCGCGGCGCCGGTGCCGACCACCGTCCGGAGCCCGGGACAGGCGTCGCGCAGCCGCTCGTGGATCATCGCGAAGCGGTACGCCACGGTCTCGAGCGCCGCGCGCACGATGTCGACGGGCCGCGTCGCCAGCGAGAGACCCACGACGGCGGCCCGCGCGCCGGCGACCCAGCCGAGGCTCCGCTCCCCGGCCAGGAACGGGAGCATCGTCAGGCCGTGGGCATCGGGCTCCATCGCCTGGAGCATCTCCTCCACGCGCTCGAGCGGGGGCAGGTCGAGGGTCTCGGTGAGCCACGCGTAGAGGCTCCCGCCATTCGACAGGGAGCCGCCCAGGAGGAGGCGACGGCCGTCCACGCGGTAGCACCAGAGGCCTTCCGGGATCGCGACCGCGTCGGCGGGAAAGCAGACCCGCATCGCGCCGGACGTCCCGACCATGAGCGCCGCCCGCTCTGCCGTCGTGCAGCCGGCGCCGACGTTGGAGCACGCCCCGTCACCCAGCGCCGGCAGCCACGGGACGCCCGCCAGCGCGCGCCAGCGCGCCGCGAACTCGGGCCGGAGCCCGCGAAAAGGCTGGCCGAGGTCGACGATGGGGCCGAGGTGCTCGACGCCGAGCCCGAGGACCTCGAGGATGCCCGGGTCCCAGCGCTGCGCCCACTGGTCGAAGAGGCCGGTCCCCGACGCCATCGAGACGCTCGTGCGGAGCTCGCCGAAGAGACGAAGCCCCACGTACTCTCCGAACGAGACCCAGCGTCGCACCCCGCGAAACGCGGCAGGGTCGCGCTCGCGGAGCCACCAGAGCCGCGCCGGGAGATAGGACGTGTGAAGCCGGCATCCGACCCGCGCGTGGTACGCCTTCTCGTCGACCCGCGCGCGGAGCGCCTCCACCGCACCGACGCTCCGCGTGTCCGCCCAGGAATAGACGGGGGTCGATGGGCGATCGTCCGGTCCGAGACCGAGCACCGTGTGCCAGAAGGTGCTCAGGGCGACCGCCGCCACGCCGCCGGCACGCGGGCCGAGGACGGCCATGAGGGCGTCGAGCGCCTCGGCAGTCAGCGCGAACAGCCGGTCGGCGTCGATCTCGACGCCGCCGTCGGGGGTCGTCGTCGGCTCGTACGGCTGCTGGCCTCCGAGGTCGAGTCCCCGGCCGAGCCGGTCGAAAGCGAGCGCCCGCACGGAGGACGAGCCCACGTCCAGCGCCACGAGAATCGGATCGGCCGGCGGCGGCTCGACGCGCACGCGCTCATGTTAGCAGGCGGCTTGCCCACGTAGAATGGCCGGCGAACCCGTGGAGCTCCTGGAAATCCCGGCAGGGTGGTTCCAGATGGGCTGGGACGCCGGCCTGCCCGACGCCCGGCCCGCGCATCCCGTCTGGGTCGACGGGTTCAGGCTGGCTCGCACGCCGGTCACCAACGCCGAGTTCGGGGCGTTCCTCAGGGCCAGCGGCGCACCGCCCCCGCCCTTCTGGGCCGATCCGCGGCTCTCCGATCCCGAGCAGCCGGTCGTGGGCGTGACCTGGGCCGAGGCCGTCCTCTTCTGCGAGTGGCTGACACGCGAGAGTGGCCACGTCCACCGCCTGCCGACCGAGGCGGAGTGGGAGCGCGCCGCGCGGGGCGGCCGGGAGAGCGCCCGCTATCCGTGGGGCGACGAGCCGCCCGCCCGCTGGTTCGGGAATCGACCGGGACCCCTGCCCGCGCCCCCGCACGTCGGACAGGGGCCGGCCAACGGCTTCGGGCTGACGGATCTCGCCGGCGTCGTCCACGAATGGTGCCGGGACTGGTACGCCGCCGACGCCTACGGCCCGGAGCCGGTCCGCGCCCCGATGGGTCCGCCGGAGGGCACTCGCCGCGTGTCGCGCGGCGGCGCCTGGCGCCATCAGGAGCCGTGGAGCCCGGTGGCCCACCGCTCGAGCCTGCCGCCCCACCTCCGCTACTCGGACTACGGCTTCCGGGTGGCCTGCGAGATGCCGCCGGGGGACACGACCGCCGGCCCCGCAGGACCTGGTCCGCGGGGCCGATCAGCTCCCGCAGCGCGGGGGTTAGCCCCGTGAGCCCGCGCGCGGGACGGTCACCTTGAAGCCCGGGCGCTGCCTCGACTATCCTCGACTCGTGCGGCTCACGACGGCTCAGCTGGCGGACTTCCACGCGCAGGGCTTCCTGGTCCTGCCGGCGCTCTTCTCGAGGGCCGAGGTCGACGTCCTGCGCGCGGAGCTCCCACGCCTGTTCGCGGAGGATTCCCCGGCCAACATTCGCGAGAAGGTGAGTGGCGAGGTCCGGACCGTCATGGGCCTCCACCTCCGGAACGACGTCTTCGCCCGGCTCTGCCGGCACCCGCGGTTCGTCGACCCGGCGCGGCAGATCCTCGGCACCGACCGGCTCTACATCCAGCAGGCGAAGATCAACGCCAAGGTGGCGTTCTCCGGCGAGGCCTGGCAGTGGCACTACGACTTCGCCACGCACCACGCGGAGGACGGCGTGCCCGAGCCGCTCGCGCTGAATCTCCACGTCTTCCTGGACGACGTGTCCGAGCACAACGGGCCCCTGGTCTTCATTCGCGGCTCGCACCGGGAGGGTCCCGTCCGCACCGCGCTCGACACCGAGACCACGAGCTACGCGCTGTGGACCGTGGACAACGAGACCGTGGCCCGGCTGGCGGGAGCGGGTGGGCTCGTCACGGCCACGGGGCTGGCGGGAACGGCGCTCATCTTCGGCGACTGCCTCGTGCATGGCTCGCCACCCAACATGTCGCCCTGGGATCGGTCGATCTTCTCGCTCATCCTCAACCCGATCGCCAACGCCCAGACGCGCTTCGCGCGCCCGGACTACAAGCACCACCGGGACTTCACGCCCGTCGTGCCGCTCCCCGACGACTGCCTCCTGTCCGCGCGCGCGGGCGTCACGACCTGACGGTCCGGGCGGCGGAACCGAGCCGGGACCGGCCGAGCGATCGGCGGCGAGACCGACGACCGTGAGCGCGCTCGAGACACTGGCCCCCGCCGCCCATCTGCGCGCCGTCGTCTCGCTCGCGACCCTTCGACGGAACCTGGCCCTGGTCCGGCGCAGGCTCCCGGCGGGCACCGAGCTGATCGCCTGCGTCAAGGCGAACGCCTACGGCCACGGCCTCCGGGCGGTGGCCGGCTGTCTCGAGGGGGAGGGGGTCCGCTGGCTGTCGCTCGGGAGCCCCGCGGAGGCGCTCGCGCTCCGCCGCTGGGGCGTCACCTGCGACATCCTGCTCTTCCCGACCGGGGAGGGCGGCGATCCCGCCCCCCTGCTCGAGGCCGGCATCACCGTCGGGGTCCAGTCCTTCGCCGAAGCGGCGGCGCTCGCCCGGGCGGCCCGCGCGCGCCCGCCGTCGATCTTCCTGAAGGTCGACAGCGGGCTCGGGCGCGTCGGCGTTCCGCTCGCGGACGCCGCCAACCTGGCGGCTCGCATCCGGTCGGCGCTCCCGGGCGTCAGGCTGTCGGGCGTCTTCACGCACCTCCCCTTCGGAGGACGCGAGGGGGCGGCCTGGGTCGAAGAGCGGCTCGCGGAGTTCGGGCGCGTCGTGGCCGAGATCCGCGCCGCCACGGCGGGGCCGCTTCTGGTCCAGGCCCTGGCGAGCGCGGGCATCGCGTGCGGCCTGGAGGCGCCCGAGACCAACGCCGTCTGCCCGGGGCAGCTCCTCTTCGGAATCGAGCCTGCGTGGCTCCCGACCCCCATCGGCACGCACCCCGTGCTCACGGAAGTCCGGACGACGCTCGGCCCGCTGCGCGACGTCCTACCGGGCACGCGCTTCGGGTCGAGCGGCGGCCACGCGACCACCCGGCCGACCCGGCTCGGCACACTGCCCATCGGCTACTCGAACTCCATCCTCGTCCCGAAGGCGGGCCAGAAGGTGCGCGTGGAGGGCCGGGACGCTCCGGTGCTCTCGGTCTCCCTGGAGCACGCCGTCGTGGACGTGAGCGAGGTCGAGAGCGCGCGAGCGGGAGCGCCGGTCTGTCTCCTTGCGAGCGAGCCCGCGGCAGGGCCGTCCCTCGCCGAGGTCGCGGCGCGGCAAGGCCGGTCCCCGCTGGAGGTGCTGGTCTCTCTGACCGGCCGGGCGGCCTACGAGTATTCCGGCATATGATCGACGACGGCGTCCGTCCGGGCCTGCCGGCCAGCGGCTCCCGCCGGGGACGCGGGAGGACCGGGTGAGCCCACAGGCCGAAGGCCGTCAGATCAACTGCCGGGGGACACGGGTGGCCAAGTGAGCGACGACCGGCACGGGGCCCACGGGACATGGAGCGAGCCGCGCGTGGCGCTGGTCACGGGGGGCGCGGCGGGGATCGGGCGCGCGGAGGCGGTCGCGCTCGCCGAGGCCGGGGCGGACGTGGCGATCCTCGCCCACACGGACCTCGCCGGCGCCGAGGAGACGGCGCGCCGATGCCGGGCCGCCGGTCGCCGCACGCTCGTCGTCCAGGCAGACGTCCGCCGGTCGGATGAGGTCCGTCAGGCCGTCGACGCGGTGGTCCGGACCCTCGGGCGGCTCGACGTCCTCGTCAACAACGCGGGCGCCCTCGGCGCCCAGCTCAACGTGCCGCTCCTCGAGCTCGACGAGGCCACCTGGCACCTCATGATGGACTCCCACCTCACCGGGACGTTCCTCTGTCTGAAGCACGCGGCGCCCCACATGGTCCGGCAGCGCTGGGGCCGGATCGTCAACACCTCGTCGATCCACGGCCGGATCGGCGGACGGCCCACGCTCGGGCACTACGGCGCCGCGAAGGCGGGCGTCATCGCGCTCACCCGCACCGCCGCGCGGGAGCTCGGGCCGCACGGTGTCACGGTCAACGCCGTCTCCCCGGGCTACGTGGACACCGAGCGCCTGGGAAGCTCCCTGCCCAGGGAGCGTCTGGACACGCTCGCGAAGCAGATCCCCGTCGGCCGCATCGGAAAGCCCGCGGAGATCGCCGCGGCCGTGGTCTTCCTCGCCTCCGACGGCGCCGCGTTCGTGAACGGCGCCGTCCTCGACATCAACGGCGGCCGGATGGAGTACGTCTGAGCCGGACGCCCACACAGGAGGAGTCGCTCGTGCAGCAACAAGGATCGCTCACGCCCCAGCAGATCGCGGAGCTCCAGCGCCACGTGGGCTACGGCGCCACGTGGCTCGGCCCCGTCCTCGTCGGCGGACAGGGCTCCCGCGTCACGGACATCGACGGGAAGTCGTACATCGACTGCACCGCCCAGGCCTGGACGCTCGCCCTCGGGTACAACCATCCCGAGGTGACGGAGGCCGCGCTCGCCCAGATGCGAACCATGCCCCACGTGCGCGCGGGCTTCCCGACGCTCCCGCGGCTCCAGCTCGCCAAGCGTCTGGCCGACCTCTGCCCCGGCCATCTCAACATCGTGACCTACGCGCCGACCGGCTCCCTCGGGATCGAGTCGGCGATGAAGCTCGCGATGATCAACCGGCCCGCCGCGCACCGGTTCGTGACGTTCTACCACGCCTATCACGGCAACACGCTGGCGACGATGGCGGCGTCGTGGAGCCCCACCCGCACGGCGGGTCACTACGGGCCCGGGGTGAAGTTCATGCCGTTCATGCAGAACTTCGTCCGGGTGCCGAACCCGTATGCGTACCGCTGCTGGCGGCGCGCCCAGCACGGGCCCGACGGCCAGTGCGACGCCGGCTGCGCGGCGCCGATCCGGGACACGCTCCAGCGCGGCGTGGACGGCCCGGTGGCCGCGATCATGATGGAGCCGATCCAGGGCAACGGCGGCGGCATCCCCTTCCCCGCCGCGTTCACCCGCGAGGTGCGCCGCATCGCCGACGAGTTCGGCGCGCTCCTCATCTTCGACGAGATCCAGACGGCGTTCGGGCGGACGGGCCGGATGTTCGCCGCCGAGGGGCTCGGCGTGACGCCGGACATCATGGTGCTGTCCAAGGCGATCGGGGGCGGCTTCCCGATGGCCGCCGTGGTGTCCGACGACCGGCTGAAGCAGTTCGAGGCGACGGGCGAGGACGTCTACACGTTCGGGTCGAACCCCATCGCCCAGGCCGCCGCGCTCAAGGTCATCGAGATCCTGGAGCGCGACCGCATCCCGGAGCACGCCGCCCGGATGGGCGCGCTCTTCACCCGCGGCCTCAAGGCCCTGCAGGCCGAGTATCCGCAGATCGGCGACATCCGCGGGCCGGGGCTCTTCATCGGCGTCGAGCTGGTCACGGATCCGGAGAGCCGGGCGCCGGCGGCCGCGGAGGCCAAGCGCCTGGTCGCGGAGGCGTGGCAGCGCGGGGTGATCCTGGCGACGGCGTCGGCGCTGCCGAACGTGGTCAAGATCAAGCCTCCGCTCATCATCGACGAGGGCGAGGTCGAGACGGTGCTCGGCGTGCTGGCCGACTGCCTGAAGGTCGTCTTTCCCTAAGGGTTCAACCCTGAGGGTCAGGTCTGGACGTCCCGACGGTGCGTCACGTGCCCCGCGACGCATGTGGACGTCGAGGTCTGACCCCGCTCCACAGCCCTGGAGGGCCTAGTCGGATCCGGTCACTATTGGATCGGCCGGCCGCGCGGCGCCACCCGAGGCGCGGTCCGGACCCCGCGACACGGGACATCGCAGCCCGAGCGTCCCCTCTACGCCCGGCCGACCATCCCGCGAGGCCGCGCGCCACCGGCTCGCCGGGCGAAGACGTCCTGGAGTCCGTCCGCCAGCAACTGGAACGCCAGCACGACGGCGAAGATCGCGGCGCCGGACGCAACCGAGATCCACGGCGCGAGCAGGAGATACGAGTAGCCTTCCCTCAGCATTCGACCCCAGGAGAGCGTGGGCGGCGGCACGCCGAGCCCGAGGAAGCTCAGGCTCGCCTCGGTCAGGATCGCGGTCCCAACGCCGAACGATGCCTGGACCAGCAGGACGTCGCCGACGTTCGGCAGGAGATGGCGCCACATGACTCGCATCCGGCGGGACCCGAGCGCCCAGGCGGCGGTGACGAACTCGCGTTCCCGCAGCGACAGCACCTCGCCGCGGACCAGGATGGCGAACGTCGGCAGGAACGTCACCGCGAGCGCAACGATCACGTTCCACAGGCCCACGCCGAGGAAGGCGGTGATGGCCAGCGCCAGGACGAGGGACGGGAAGACGAGGAGGGCGTCCATGGCGCGCATCAGGAGGCCGGCCGCGCGGCCGCGGGTGATCCCCGCCACCAGGCCCACCGCGGTCCCGGCCGCCATGCCCACGATCACCGACACCATGCCGGCGACCATCGAGACGCGAGCCCCGGTGATCACCTGGCTCAGCACGTCGCGTCCGAGGGGATCGGTGCCGAGCGGGTGCGCCGGGCTCGGGGCGCGGAGCGTGCTGCGGGCGTCGTAGCGCAGCGGGTCGTGCGGCGCGAGGCGCGCGCCGAGCGCCGGCGCACAGGAGCGCGACGCCGATGACGGCGGCGCCGGCGGCGACCTGCGCGGTCCGCCTACTCATGCCGCACCCGCGGATCCACCAGCCCGTAGCCCAGCTCGACGAGGAGGTTCGTGAGGAAGACGCCGACGGTCACGACGACGATCACGCCCTGCACGACGGGGAAGTCGCGGCTCAGGATGGAATCGACGAGAAGTATGCCGACGCCCGGCAGGGCGAAGACGGTCTCGGTGACCACCGCGCCTCCGAGGAGCCGCGAGAGGCTGACGCCGAGCACGCTCAGGACCGGCAGGAGCGAGTTCCGCAGCGCGTGTGCCCACAGGACGCGGCGCTCCTGCACTCCCTTGGCGCGGGCCGTCCGCACGTAGTCGCTCTCCAGCGCCTCGAGCATCCGGGCCCGCGTCAGGCGGGCCAGGTTGGAGAAGTAGGCCGCGCTGAGCGTGATCGCCGGCAGCGCCATGGCGCGGAGGTTCCCGAGCGGGTCCTCCAACAGCGGCACGCTGCCGGAGGAGGGAAGCCAGCGGAGGTGGAGGGCGAAGAGCAGGATCAGCAGGATCGCGATCCAGAAATTCGGCATGGCGATCCCGAGCGCGGTGAGCATGGAGACGCCCGAGTCGAGCGGTCCGTGCGGGCGGACCGCGGCGAGGGTGCCGAGAACGAGGGCCAGCCCCAGGGCGAGGCCGAGCGCGAGCAGCGTCAGCTCGAGGGTCACCGGCAGCCGGGCGGCAATCACGCCCAGCACGGGCTGGCTCGTGCGGAAGGAACGACCCCAGTCGCCGCGCAGGAGCCGACCCAGCCAGTCGAGGTACTGCACGTGCACGGGCCGGTCGAAGCCGAGGTCCTGGCGAAGGCGCGCCACCGTGGCCGGGTCCGCGTCGCGCCCCAGCATCAGGACCACCGGGTCGCCCAGGATCGCTTGCATCAGCAAGAAGATCAGCGCGGTGAGGAAGAGCATGGCGAAGAGCATCGCCGCCACGCGGCGAAGCACGAAGACGGGCACGGTCAGGCGGTCGGGCGCGGCCCAGGCGCGGTGCCGATCGTCCGACCATCACGCGATGCCCCCGGGGCCCGGGGGCGCGCGGCGTGGCCGATCAGCGCTCGAGCCACAGCTCGCGGAAGCGCGGGATCAGGTCGGGGATCCACCCCCAGTTCTGCACCTTCCGGTTCATGACCGCGAACTCGGTCGTGTAGTTGAGGAACACGTACGGGACATCGTCCACGATGAGCCGCTCGGCCTCCTGGTAGAGCGGCTTCCGGCGCTCGGGCTCGTAGATTACCGCCGCGCGGTCGAGCAGCTCGTCCACCCGGGGGTTGCTGTACCCGGTCGAGTTCGCGAATCCCTTGCTGTGGAACAGGATGGTGAGCAGCCCGCTGGGATCGGCCCGCTGGGTCCAGCGGGTGTGGGTCCAGTTGGTCTTCCGCTGGACGATGAGGGCGTAGGCGTCCGCGGTGTTGACCGGCTCGAGCTCCAGCGTCACGTTGATCTTCTGGAGCTGTCCCTGGAGCAGCTCCGCCTGGCGAATCCACTGGGGGGTGTTCTCGACGACGAACTTGTGCCGGAAGCCGTTGGGGAACCCCGCCTCGGCCAGCTTCCGCTTGGCCTGCTCGACGTCGTGGCCAAAGCCCTTGAAGTTGGGATCGAACCACCAGAGCCCGGGCACGACCGGGCCGCGCGCCGGCTCGCCGAAGCCGCTCAGCAGCACCTCTTTGAGCTCGTTCCGGTCGAGGCCGAGCGCGATCGCCTGCCGGAGCGCCTTGTTGTTGAAGGGCGGCTTGTCGACTTGCCACTGGAGCGCCGTCCACCGGGCCGGGGGTCGCACCTCGGAGACGCGGAGCGCGGCCTCGCCCTGAAGCGCGGGGACGTCCTTGGCGTCCACGTCCGTGGCGATGTCCACCTCGCCCGTCCGCACCATGGTGAGCCGCACCGTGGGATCCGGGACGATCCGGAAGATGACGCGGTCCAGGTAGGGCTTGCCCTTGTCCCAGTAGTCCGGGAACCGCTCGAGCGTGACCTGGGAGTCGGCCACCCACTCGACGAAGCGGAACGGTCCGGTCCCGACCGGGCGCCTGCCGAAATCGGCACCGGCCTGCTTCACGGCGGCCGGCGACACGATGAACCCCGGGCGCTCCGCCAGCGCGGCGAGCAGTGGGGCGAACGGCTTCTTCAGCTCGAAGACGACCGTATGGGGATCCGTCACCGTGACCGCGGCCACGGCCGGCTCCAGCTGGCTGCGCTGGGGAGACTTGTTTTGCGGATCCAGGATGCGCTCGATGTTCCACTTGACGACCTCGGCGGTGAAGTCGGTGCCGTCGTGGAACTTCACGCCGCGCTGCAACTGGAACGTCACGCGCTTGCCGTCCGGTGAGACCTGCCAAGCGCGCGCGAGCTCGGGCACGACGTTGAAGCTCTTGTCCAGGCCGACCAGCGTGTTGAAGACCATGTAGAGGACGTAGCGCTCCGAGAACTGCACCGAGAAGTGCGGATCGAGAATCTTGGCGTCCGCGATCCACCCGATTCTGAGGGTCCCACCTCGCACCGGTGTCTGGGCGGCGGCGGGTCCGGCAACAGCGACGAGCAGCGCGACGATCGAGACGGCGATCCAGGCGTTCAGCAGGCGCCGAGCGCGATACGCACGCATGTCAGTGTCCTCCCTGCTTGTCGAGCTGGTCGAAGACCTCCTTGGCCGCGCGGAAGCCGGCGTGGGCCGCCGGCTGGCCGGCGTAGAAGGCCATCTGCATGATGATCTCCACGATCTGCTCGCGCGAGAGCCCGACGTTGAGCCCTCCCCGGATGTGCGCGCGGAGCTCCGTCTCCCGGCCCAGCGCCGTGAGCGCGGCGATGGTGATCATGCTCCGGTGCGGCAGCTCCAGGCCGGGGCGGCTCCAGATCTGGCCGAACAGGACCTCGTCGCTGATCCGGCCCAGGTCGGGGGCCAGCTCCTGCGTCGGGCTCTTGGCGCCCGTCGGCGGCCCGAACACCCGCTGCCGCAGCTTCTGCCCGATCGCGCGATACTCCTCCAGCGTCGCCATGGTCGTCACCGTCCCATCGGTCGTCGGTTCGTGTGTCGCTCGTGCCACCGGAGCGCGCGCATGCGCTCCGTGAGCTGTCGGGTGATCGCCGCCCGGTCCTCGCCCTCCCATCGCCGGTACAGCGCGATGACGGGCCGACCGCAGTCCGGGCACCCGACGTCCGAGACGAGACGCAGGAGCCCTTGCACGTCGACCGAGCCGTCCGCGTGTGCCCGCACCTTGGGCGCGGTGGCGAAGTCGAAGATGTAGCTTCGCCGGCGCTCGCCCCCGGACACGCGCTCGAATTGCTCGAACCACGCGTCGGCTTCCCAGTGCATCCAATCCCCCGCCAGCCCCTCGACGTCGATGAGCACCGGCTCTCGCACCGGGGTGCGGGCCCCGCCATGCGGGTCCGGCACGGGTCGGCCCGCGGGCCGGTCGTCGGCGAAATGCGGCAGCACCCGCTCGGCGAAGAGCTCCATCGACCGGAGGATGTCCGGCAGTGGCTGGCCCCAGTCGAAGTTGGCGATGAATGCGTCGGCACCCAGGGCCTCGTACTCGCGGAGCCGCTCCACGCACTGCTCGGGCTCGCCCATCACGCTCCGCGCGATCAGCTCCTCTGGCGAGATGTCGTAGCCCTTGGGAAGCGGGGTGGCCTCCGTGAAGCCGTCCACCGTCGGCGCGGCATTCTGGTGGAGGTTCCACTGCACCGTGTGGTACTCCCGCAGCAGCTCGGCGACCCGCCGCGTCTCGGCCTGGCTGGTCGACACCCAGATCTCGCGGCTCATGCGCACCGGGGGCCGGTCCACGCCCAGGTCCTCGCAGATGGCGTCGAGGAGCCGCATCTGCCCCTGGAGGCGGCTGATCGGCTGACGCTGCGGCGCCATCATGATGCCGATGCCGTGCTGGGCCGCGAACCGCAGGCTGTCCGGCGTGCGCGCGGCGATCCACGTGGGCGGGCACGGGCGCTGGAACGGGCGCGGGACGACCGTCACGTCGGGGAACTTGAAGTGGGTGCCCGAGTAGGAGAAGTCCGACTCCGTCCACGCCCGAAGGATGATCTCGAGGGCCTCCTGCTGGCGCGCAGCGGCGAGCGGCTCCGTCATCCCGAGCCGCTCGTACTCGTACTTGAATCCGCCGCGGCCGAAGCCGATGTCCAGACGCCCCTGCGTGAGCTGGTCGGCCAGCGCGACCTGCCCCGCCACGAGCAGGGGGTCGTAGTACGGTGTGATGACGACCGCCGTGCCGAGCCTGACGCGACGGGTGCGATGTGCGGCGTCCACCACGTTGATGAGCGGTGCCGGCGAGCAGAGCTGGTTGGTGAACTGGTGCTCGGGGAACCAGACGGTGTTCAGTCCCATCTGGTCGCATAGCTTCAGCTGCTCCAGCCCGCCAGCGTAGACCTGCTCGTACGGTTCGGCGGCATCCGTCCGCGTGTGGGTCAGGAAGTAGTCGAACTTCATCGTGATCGCTCTCCTCCGTCGGCCGGCGCCTCGAGCGCGTCCACCTTGTCCTGCATCTCGTCAGCCTGGGATAGCCGACACATGAAGTCAACCCTGCCCGGCACCGGTCGGAGAGCCGGCGAAGAAGCCGGCGAGCAGCCGCGCGACGGTCGTCGGCGCTTCGATCAGTATCGCGTGTCGGAGCCCGGCAAGGATCTCGAGCCGCGAGCCGGAGATCCGTGCGTGCAGGAGCCGCGCCATGCGCGGGTTCGAGCCGATGTCGCCCTCGCCCGTCACGATGAGCGTCGGGACGCGGACCCGCCCGGCCTCGTCCGCCAGGTCTGTGGTCGCAAGGACGTGATAGGCCGCCGCGTAAGCGCGCGGGTCGTTCTCCATGTTGCGCACCGCGTATCGCTCGAGCAGCTCCGGGTTGTCGCGCCGGAACTCATCCGAGAACCATCGGGACAGCGAGCGGCGGAAATGCTCGCCGGGGATGCCGTGCTCGACGATCGCGAGCCGCTCCAGCACGCGCTGCCGCTCCTCGTCGGTGCGGCCGGCGGCGGCGCTGAGGAGAGCGAGGCGCTCGACGCGGTCGGGCGCGTCGAGGGCCAGGCGAAGGGCAACCGTGGCGCCCAGCGAGTGACCCGCCACGTGGCACCGGCCGATGCCGAGGTGGTCGAGCAGCGCCCGCGCGTCCTCGGCGAAGAGCGCGGCCGAGTACGGGCCCGGTGGCTTCGAGGATTCCCCGTGACCGCGGAGGTCGAAGCGGATCGTCGTGAAGCGCCCGCCGAGCGCCGCCACGACTCCGTCCCAGGCGTCCAGTCGGGCACCCACGCCATGGATCAGGAGCACCGGCGGCCCGGCGCCCTCGATGGCGTAGGCCGTGACCAACCCCGCGCGCTCGAGCCGCAGCACCCCCCTCATCATGAATGCGTTCGTCGCGTCCAGCCGGCACCCTCTCCGCCTAGCCGGTGATGGGCTACGAACCGCTGCTCTTCCAGGCGTCCACTATGCTCTCGGACCGGGTCACGAGTGTGAGGCGCCGGAGGAAGGCCATGGCCTCCTCGTGGTACTCCTTCTGCATCGGGCCGACCAGATCCTCGGGCACGACCACGAAGAAGCCCAGGTTGATGGCGTGCCACGCGGTCGGGAGGATGCCCACCTCGGTGGCGATGCCGGTGTGAATGATCGTCCGCACGCGGTGGAGCCGCAGCAGGTACTCGAGCGGGGTGCCGATGAAGGCGTCGACCCGGTACTTGTCGATGATCGTCTCCCCGGCCCGCGGCTTGAGCGCATCCACGGTCTGGCAGCCCCGGGTACCGTGAATCGAGGACTCGAGGGTCCAGCGCCGGGCGGGGTCGGTTAGCACCGCGTAGTTGTCGCGGATCCGCGTGTCCGGGAAGGTCGCGACATTCGGGAGGTTGGTGTACTGCGTGTACATCACGCGGACCTTCCGCGCCCGTGCGGTGTCGAGGAAGCCGGCGATCGGCGCGACGATACCGGTGACGTCGATCCGGCGCCCGGCCTTGGCGAAGACACCGTCGGGGCCGGTGTTGTCGTTCTGGATGTCGTGCATGATCACCACGGTGTGCGCCGGGTCGACGATCTCGGCGAGCGTCTGCGGAATCTCCCGGCCCTCCCACTTCAGCATTGCTGGTCCTTTCTGGTTGAGGTCATGGAGTCGGTGACGGTCGGGCGGCGCGCGGGCGCGCGATGGCCCCTGTCCCCGGACACGGCGCTCACGCGGACACGAGGGTGACGCCGAGCCGAGGGACGACCTGCTCGACAAAGGCACCCAGGACCTCCCCAACGCTCCGGCCGGGGAGGGCGTGAGGGCGGATCGTGATGGAGGTGATCGCCGGGCGGAGCACCGCGGCGATCTGATCGGCCACCCGTTCTGGCCGGCCCGCCAGGACCGTCCGATCGACGGCCGCTTCCGGCAAGGCCGCGGCGGCCTCGTCGAGCCGGCTCGTGTCCTTGGCGGCGGCAATCTCGGTGAAACGCTCGGGCATCTGCAGGTCCAGCCGCTCGAGGAAGTCCCAGTGCGGATACCCGGCGATCAGCCGCGCCGCGACGCGGCGGCGCATGACGCCGCGTGCGGCCGTCTCGTCGGCGTCGATGCAGATCTCCGGCCGGAGGCACACGTCCAGATCGTCGAGCGTCCGCCCCGTCCGGGCCCGCCCCTCGCGAAGCTGCTCGAGGTAGAAGTCGAGCGCGCTCGGCACCAGCGTGTTGGCGACCAGGACGCCGTCCGCCACCTCGCCGGCGAGCCGCATGACCTGGGCGCCGTGCGTCGCGAAGTAGATGGGGATGGACTTCCGGACCGGCGTGAACTGGAGCTTTCCATCGTGGAGCTCCACGACCTTGCCCCGGACGGTCAGGCGCTCGCCGCCGAGCAGGCGCCGGACGACGTCGACCGTCTCCCGGAGGGCGGCCACCGGCAGCTTGGCGGTGATCCCGAGCTCCCGGAACCCCGTGCCGCCCACCCCGAGCCCGAGAAGAGCCCGGCCACCCGAGAGCTCGTCGAACGTCGCGAGGGTCGCGGCGGTGACCCCCGGGTGCCGGGAGTAGGGGTCGGTCACCCCGGGCCCCAGCTCGATGCGGTGGGTGCTCATGGCGAGCGCCGCCAGGCCCACGAAGCACTCGCGAAACAACCGGACGTCCGTGTACCAGAGCTGGTGGTACCCGAGCGACTCCACCAGGCGGCCCAGCCGGATGAGCTCCGCGGCCCGGTATTCGGCGTTCAAGAGGCAGCCGATCCGCAGGGATCGTGTCATGGGTCTCCTTCTCGACGGCAGGCGACGCCGGGCCGGGCCGCCGGGGGCCGGTCCGGAGAACCGGCCCCCGGCCGACCTCGTCAGCGTCCGAGCTTCGCCGCGGCCGCCCGGAGCATCGCCCCAGCCTCGGCCTTGATGGCCGAGACGTTCGGCGCGCCGCCGGCGATCGCGAAGACGTTGATCGCCGGCTCGCCCGTCGCCTTCAGCGTGTACTGGTAGCCCTTAGGGAGGAAGATCTGCTCGCCCTGGCGAATCGTGGCCTCCCCCACATCCCCTTGACCGTTGTCCCAGGCGACTCTGATGCTGCCCTGGGCCACGTAGAAGGCCTCCTCCGCCTTCCCCTGCCACTTCATGTCGGCCATGTCGGCCGCGTGGTGGCAGACCCCCATCCGCAGCATCTCGCTGCCGACCGTCTCCTGACACACGTTGTAGACGGTGCCCATGCCCTTGGCGAGCTCGACCGGCGGAATCGCCGCATTCCCGATCGTGACGACTTTGCTCATCGTTCCTCTCGCTCCTCTTGGGAGTAATCAGGTCGTCGGGCGCTGTCGGTCCGGCCAGAGCAGCCCCCCGATCGCCCAGTTCTCTCGCTTGACCTCCTCGATGATCACGTGCACCCCCTCCGGGGTGTTGCCCGTGACGCGAGCCACCACGTCCGTGACCTCCTTGACGAGCTGTCGCTTCTGGTCGACCGACCGCCCGTCGTACATCTCGATCCGCACTACCGGCATGCCAGGCCTCCTTTCGACCTCGACTCCGCCGAGGGACTCCCGACCACGGGGCTCAGGCGAGGAAGCTCCGCAGTCTCGGGTTCAGCGCGACGTTCAAGCCGTCCCCGAGTACGTTCAACAGCAGCACGAGCGCGAAGATCGCCGCACCGGGAAAGGCCGGCACCCACCAGGCGCTGGTCGCATACTCGAGGCCGCTGGTCAGCATTTGCCCGAGGCTCACGACGTTCGGGTCTCCGACGCCCAGAAAGCTCAGCGACGCCTCGGTCAGGATGCCCGACGAGGCCAGCAGGGCGACCATCGCGATGACCGGGGGCAGCGTGTTGGGAAGGATCTCGCGGAACACCAGCTTCGCGTCGCTGACCCCGAGCGCCCGGGCGCCCAGCACGAAGGCCTCCTCGCGCAGCGCGAGGACTTCGGCGCGGACGATCCGCGCGATCTGCGGCCAGGTCGTGACACCGAGCAGGACGACCACGAACACGAGCCGGCCCCCGAAGAGGAACGCGATGGACAGGACCAGGAAGAAGGTCGGAACGATCAGCAGTGCATCGGCCGCCCGCATCACCACGTGGTCGACCCAGCCGCCGTAGTAGCCGGCGACCGAGCCGAGGGCGACCCCGATGGACATCCCGATGAGCGCCACCGTCGTGCCGACGACCAGGGAGGTGTTCACACCGTGCAGCACGCGCCCGAGGATGTCGCGGCCGAGGTAGTCGGTGCCCAGCGGGTGGTCGCGCGATGGCGCGTCGAGCACGCGCGCGGAGATCGCCTCGGGCTCCACGGCGAGCAGCAGGACCGCCGCCGGGGTCGTGATGGCGACGGCGACGAGCGTGTACAGCGCGAACCGCGCGGCCCGGTGGCGTCGGAAGACACGCCAGAAGTCGTCCATTCCCCGCAGCCGCTCCCGGATCCAAGAGAGGACGGGGACGGTCCGCTCAGGCATAGCGGATGCGCGGGTCGAGCACGACATAGAGGAGGTCGACGACGAGGTTGGCAAGCACGACCGCGAGCCCGATCACGATGAAGACGCCGAGCACGACGGGGTAGTCGTGCTGGATGATGGCGTTGAAGGTGAGCCGGCCCATCCCGGGCCAGGCGAAGACGACCTCGGTCATCACGGCGCCCGCGAACATGGTGCCCAGGTGAAGGCCGAGGATGGTCAGGATCGGGCGCGCGGCGTTGCGGAGGGCGTGCCGGTACACCACGCGGGTCTCCGACAGGCCCTTCATTCGGGCCGTCGTGAGGTAGGGCTTCCGGGATTCCTCGAGCATGGACGCGCGCGTGAGCCGCGCGAAGGCCGCCAGGTACCACCAGACGAGCACCCCGAGCGGCATCGCGATGTGAGCGGCGACGTCCAGCGCGTACGCCAGGCCGCGCGCGGACGACCCCAGGGTGTACATGCCCTGGGTCGGCAGCCATCGGAGGCTGCTCGCGAAGACAACGATGAAGATGATCCCGAGCCAGAAGGGGGGCGTCGAGTACCCGACCATCGAGACCGCGCCGATGACATAATCGTACCAGGAGTTCAGCCGGCGCGAGGACTCGATGCCGAGGAGGACCCCGAGCCCGGTGGCGAGGACGAGGCTCGGAACCATGAGCAGGAGCGTGTTGGGAATGTTGCGGGCGAGCATCGCGCTGACCGGCTGCTGGTTCACCTGCGAGTACCCGAGGTTGCCGCGAAGAAGGTTGAGCACGTACGCCGAGTACTGCTGCCAGAGCGGGCGGTCCAGGCCCCACTGGTGTCGGATGTTGTCGAGGGTCTCCGCGCTCACGTTCTGCGCTCCGTAGAGATATAGGACTGGGTCGCCGGGCGCGAGCCTCATCACGAAGAAGCCGAGCGTGATGACGAGCAGGACGAGCCCGACACTCTGCATCACGCGCCCCACGACGTAGCTCCACAGTGACATCGGCGGTGCGGGGCCGCGTCATCGTCCACGCGGCCGGCCGCCGCGGCGGGGCGTCGGCCCCGGGGGCCCGAGCGGCCCCCGGGGGGCTTCTCGCGTCACGTGTTCAGCCAGGCGCCCTCCACCGAGGTCAGCGTGCCGGTCAGGGCGTCCATGCTGTGGAGCCCCTCGACCTGCCGGCGGTACATGTCGAGGCCCACCGCGCTGTACAGCGGGATCACCGCTGTCTCGTCGAACGCGATCCTCTGGGCCTCGAGGTAGAGGCCCTTGCGCTTCTCCAGGACCGCCGTGGCCCGGGCCGCCTCGATCAGCTCGGTCGCGCGCGGGTGGTTCCACTGAGCGTAGTTCGCCCCGCCCGGCTTGACGTTGCGGCCGCTCAGGTAGTCCATCACGTATGCCGGATCCACCTGCCGGGACAGGAAGATGCTCCAGATGCAGCCGGCGGTGTCCCGATCCTGACGGATCCGCGCGATGTACGTGGCCCACGTGTAGCTCTTGATGCTGGCCTCGATGCCGATCGGCGCGAGCATCGCCTTCAGGGCCTCGGACAGTTTCACGCGGAATCCCTCGGTGGCGAGGAGCGTCACCACGAAGCGCGTCCCGCCCTTCCGGGGGAGTCCGGCTTCGTCGAGCAGCTGATTGGCCTTCGCCGGATTGAACTCCGACTTGATCGCAGGATCGTGCGCCCACGTGAGAGCGGGCAGGTTGCCGATGTAGGAGTCCTGCACCCGACCGAACCCCTGCAGCAGTGCCTTGACGATCAGCTCCTTGTTGATCGCGAGGGCGATCGCCCGGCGCACCTTGGGATTGTCGAAGGGCGGGGCCGCGCAGTTCATCCAGAGGTTCTGGTTGAAGTTCTGCACGAACTCCTGGAAGAGGATGTTCGGCGGCTTGGCGTCGACAAGCTGTCGCACCTGAGCGTAGGGAAGGCCGCCCGGCATCCCCTGCGAAAGAACCGCGTCCAGCTCGCCGTTCTTGAAGGCCTCGATGCCGGTCGCCGCATCCGATACGACCTTGAAGATCACCTGGTCGACGTACGGCTTGCCCTTGCGGAAATAGGCGCGGTTGGCCTCGAAGGCGAGGTGGCTGGACCGCTGCCATTCCTTCAGCTTGAAGGGCCCGGTGCCGATCGGCATGGTCAGCGCGGGGTTCTTCCGGAAGTCGCTGCCGGCCCAGACGTGCTTGGGAAGGATGCCCACGGCCGAGATGCCGGGCATCATGAGCACGTTGGGGCCGTCGAACTTCAGGGTCACCGTGTACTTGTCGGGCGTCTCGACCGCCTTCAGGTTGGCGACGTACACGTTGAGCGGCGAGGCCACCTTCGAGTCGGCGATGCTCTCGTAGGTGAACCGGACGTCCTCGGCCGTGCACTCCTTGCCGTCGTGGAACGTGACACCCGGAGTCAGGCGGAACGTGAACGTGTCCGCCGTGTCGGAGATCGTCCAGCTCCGCGCGAGGCCGGGAACGAGCTCGCCCGTCGGGCCGTAGTCGGTGAGGCCGTTGTAGACCATGCGCTGCGTCTCCGGCCAGTTCGTGCCTTCCAGGGCGGGGTTGAAGCCCACGGCCGGCTCGATCTGCAGGAGGCGCAGGATCCCACCGCGCTTGGGCTCGCTGGCCGCGACGCGTCGCGCGCCGCGAGCCGTGCCGGCCGTGACTGCGGCGCCGGCGGCGGCGAGGCGGAGAAAACCGCGTCGGGTGACGGTGCCGTTTCTCATCTCATGCCTCCGTCCTTGGGGGGCTCCCAGGAGTGTGACGACCGGTCAGCCACCGGACACGGGGCTCCTGCCGCATCGAGGGTCTGTGCGGAGCGTATCGGTGGTGGATCCGTCTCCCTCGCCTGACCGCGACCGACAGGATTGTTCGATATCACTTCAGTTTCTAAAGTGGGGATATATTCGCCGGAGTCTCACAGTCTGTCAAGGTCGTGGGCGCGGCGGGGCGCGCGCGTCAGAACGACGGCGGCGTGATCACCCAGAGGACGACGGCCTGGGTCTGCCGGCTCGGGTTGCGGAACCCGTGCAGGCGCGTCGAGCTGAAGTAGAAGCTGTCCCCCTTTCGCAGCAGGAACACATCGTCTTCGACGCGGAGCTCGAGCGTCCCGGACAGGACGAGCCCGAACTCCTCTCCGGCGTGGTCGTACGCCCCCTTCGAGCCCTCTCCGGGAGCGATCGTCACGCAGAGCGGCTCCATCTTCTTGCCCCGCTGGCGCGTGATCAGGAGCTCCTTCACGATGCTCGGATTCGTGATGGGCAACCGGGGGCGCTCTTGTCGTCGCAGGACGATCTGATTCCCGTCGGCGCCGTCGTCGTCGATGAACAACTCGACGATGGAGACCCCGTAGCCGGCTGCGATCTTCTTGAGAGACGCGAGGGACGGCGAAGCTCGCCCGGTCTCCACCTGCGACAGGTAGGCCTCGCTATACCCGGCTTTCTGCGCGACCTCTCGGAGCGTGCGCTCCTGTGCGCGTCGCAGCCGCCGAAGCCGCTGGCCGAGCTCCGTCATGGGCGTCATGATGCGAGGGCGCGGGAAGGTCTGTCAACCTGGGGTCAGGCCTGGGCTTCCCTACCGTTCGATACGCGCGCCCCCGAGCGTGCGGAGGTCAGGGCCCGACCCCGTCGTATCCCGGGCAGCTGAGGCGCGGGAGGCGCGGGTAACGCGGGTACGCCGGGTCCGTCTCGGCGCGCCGGCACAGGAAGAACACGGAACCCCGCGCGCTCGGCACGCGCCGCGCCCAGCGGCAGTCCGCGCAGAGCCCCGCCCGCACCCGGTCGTCGACGACGGGACCGCCCGCCGACGACGCGGGCGCGCGCGCGGGTCGCTCTCGGTCCGTCATCAGCGCTCCGATCCACCCGGCCGGCCCAGCCAGGGATCGAGCGCGTCGTAGCCGCTCGGCTCGCGGGGCGGCGGGCCCCAGGGGTACGGGGCGTAGCGGTACGGCGCGCCCCGGGGGGTGTCCCACGGGCGCACGCGCGGTGCCGCGCCGCGCGCGCTCGGCACGCGCCGCGCCCAGCGGCAGTCCGCGCAGAGCCCCGCCCGCGCCCGGTCGTCGACGACGGGACCGCCCGCCGACGACGCGGGCGCGCGCGCGGGTCGCTCTCGGTCCGTCGTCAGCGCTCCGATCCGCCCGGCCGGCCCAGCCAGGGATCGAGCGCGTCGTAGCCGCTCGGCTCGCGGGGCGGCGGGCCCCAGGGGTACGGGACGTACCGGTACGGCGCGCCCCGGGGCGTGTCCCACGGGCGCACGCCGGGCGGGGTGCCGGGCCGGGCGACCTCCACCAGGGCGCCCGCGTAGGTGCCGGCCCCGCCGCGACAGCTCCACCGGCCGTCCGGCAGCTGGCTCGGCCGGCTGTCGCAGAGATACACGGTCCCGACGCTGTCCTGGATCGCCGGCCACGCCACGGCTGCCGCCGGAGCTCCCGCGACCAAGAGCCCCGCAACCCACGGAACCGCGGCGAGCAGCAGGCGACCGAGACGTCGGGCGGACGGCCCCGGCGGCGAATACCCTGGGATTCACAGCCTGACCTTCGACGGCAGGCCCTTCCCGCGGGCCGTCAGGCCGTCCCCAGGTACGCCTTCTGGATGAGCGGGCTCTCGAGCAGCTCCTTCGCGGTGCCGGCGAGCACGACCTCGCCCATCTGGAGCACGTAGCCCCGGTTGGCGATGGACAGCGCCATGTTGACGTTCTGCTCGACCACGAAGACGGTCGTCCCCTGCTGGTTGATCGTCTTGATGATGTCGAACACCTGCTCGACGTAGCCCGGCGACAGCCCCATCGACGGCTCGTCCATGCAGAGCAGCGTCGGATTCGCCATGAGGGCCCGCCCGATGGCGAGCATCTGCTGCTCGCCGCCGGACATCGTGCCGCCGAGCTGGCTCCGGCGCTCCTTGAGGATCGGGAACAGCCCGAAGACCCGGTCCAGCTCCGCCTCCCAGCCCGGCTCGCGGCGGCGCGTGTAGCGGCCCATCTCCAGGTTCTCGAGCACCGTCATGCGCGGGAAGACGCGGCGGGCCTCGGGCACGGGCGCGATGCCGCGCCGCACGATCTCGCTCGTGCGCAGGGCGTGGATCGGCTCGCCCCGGAAGGTGACGGTGCCCTCCGTCGGGCGCACCAGGCCCAGGACGGTCTTCATCGTGGTGGACTTGCCCGGAGGCGTTCCCGCCGAGGAGCGACACGATCTCGCCTTCGTGGATCTCGTAGGTCACGCCCTTCAGGACGTGAAGCGGCCCATAGTAGGTGTGGACGTCCTGGAACCGGAGGAGGGGCTCGCCGGCGACTGTCGGACGGCCTTCGGCCTGGGAACTCACGCCACCCGCCGCCGGCGCCCGAGGTAGGCCTCGATCACCTTCTCGTCGTTCCGCACCTGCGTGGGCTTGCCCTCGGCGATCTTGACGCCGTGGTCGAGCACGATCACCCGGTCCGACACGTCCATGACGACGTCGAGCTTGTGCTCGATCAGGATGACGGTGATGCCGAGCCCGCGCAGCGCCTTCACGAGATCCATGAGCTCGAGCGTCTCCGCCGGGTTCATGCCCGCGGCGGGCTCGTCGAGCAGCAGGAGCTTCGGGCGCGTGACGATCGCCCGCGCGATCTCCGTCCGCCGCCGGTTCGCGTAGGACAGCCCGTACACGGGGTGGTCCAGGCGGGGAATCAGACGGTTGCCGAAGAGGCCCAGCACCTCGAGCGCGCTCTCGACGGCCCGCCGCTCCTCCTGCGCGCACCGAGGGCGGCCGGAAGATCGCCCCGAGCGCGCCCGCCCGAAGCCGCGAGTGCTCGCCCACCAGGAGGTTCTCCAGCACGCTCAGGTTGTTGAACAGCCGGATGTTCTGGAACGTGCGGGCCACCCCGCGCTGGACGATCTCGTGGGACGGTAGCCCGCTGATCTCCTGACCCTCGAGCCGGATCGTCCCCGCGTCCCGCGACGTCAGCCCCGTGATGAGGTTGAAGAGCGTCGTCTTCCCCGAGCCGTTCGGCCCGATGACGCTCACCAGCTCACCCGCGTGGACGTCGAGCGTGGTGTTGTCGGCGGCGGCCACGCCGCCGAACCGCTTCGTGAGCCCCTCGATCTCGAGCAGCGGCCGGGCCGGCACGACACCCGACTTCGGGGTCGCCCAGGAGAGCTCGATCGCCGCGCCGCGGGACGGCGCGGCCGACTGCTGCTCGCGGCTGAGCGCCGCGACCCGCCGCACGGCCGGCCAGAGCCCCTCCCGCCGGAACAGCATCATCAGGACCAGGATCAGGCCGAAGATCAGCTCGAGAGAGGTGATGAGCTGGACCTTCTGGAGGTACGGGCTTCCCACGGCCCGGCCGAGGGCGTTCACCCAGGACGTGAGCTCCTGGAGGATCTCCGACTGGAGAAACGCGAGGATGAGCGCCGCCAGAACGACCCCTCGCACCGAGCCCATGCCGCCGAGCACGACCATGACCAGGATCATGACGGAGACGGGGAACTGGAACATCTCCGGGGTGGCCGTGGTGAGCTTGGCGACGTGGAACGTCCCCGCCAGCCCGGCGATCGCCGCCCCGATCGCAAACGCGAGCAGCTTGTAGCGCACGTGGTCGACGCCCATGGCGCCCGCCGCCATCTCGTCCTCCCGGATGGCCATCCATGCCCGCCCGACGCGGGACTCCTGGAGCCGGAACGAGACGAACACCGCGGCCGCCACCAGGCCGAGTCCCAGGAAGTAGTAGGGGAACGGCGAGAACCCGAAGTCGAAGCCGAACAGCTTCGGCGTGCGGACGCCGCCCAGGCCCTGGGCCCCGTTGGTGAACCAGTCCCAGTTGCGCGCCACCACGGGCACGATCTCGCCGAACCCGAGGGTCACGATGGCGAGGTAGTCGCCGCGGAGGCGGAGCGTCGGCGCGCCGAAGAGCACCCCGAAGAGGGCGCACACGAGCGCCCCCACGACCAGCATCACCCAGAACGAGAACTGGAGCTGGACCAGCTCGGTCCCGCCCTCGACCGGCACGCGCTGGACCTGGCCGAGCCAGAGGAACGGCGCCCACAGGTCGGACCACGGAATCTTGAGCTGCCCCGACGCGGCGGCGCCGTAGGTGTAGGCGCCGATGGCGAAGAAGGCCGCGTAGCCGAGGTCGAGGAGCCCCGAGAAGCCCACGACGATGTTGAGTCCGAGCGCCAGGACCACGTACGTGTACGCGTTCGCGGCGGCATCGACGTGTCCCCCGCCCGTCATGACGAACGGGTACGCGAGCCCGATCGCCAGGAGCACGACCGCCCAGATCTGGCGGCGACGCATCGGCGGCACCGTCTGCCAGCGCGTCACCCAGGGAGTCCCGGCCCACCAGGTCGTCAGCGCGCTCACGGTCCGGTCAGGCCTTCTGGGGCGTCTGGGTGCCGAAGAGGCCGGCGGGCCGGAACACCATCACGACGATCAGGATCGAGAAGATCATCACGTCCGTCCACTTGACGCCGAGGAGCTGGCCGCCCAGCGCCTGAATGAGCCCGATGATCAGCGCGCCGGCCACGGCCCCCGGGATGTTCCCGATCCCGCCGAGGACCGCGGAGGTGAACGCGCGGAGCCCGGTCTGGTAGCCGATGTAGAACGCCGTGAAGCCGTAGTAGAAGCCGAAGAAGAGGCTCCCCGCCCCGGCGAGCGCCGACCCCAGGAAGAACGTGAGGACGATCACCCGGTCGATGTCGACGCCCATCATCTTCGCCGCGTCCATGTCCTGCGCCGTGGCCCGCATCGCCTTGCCGAGGGCGGTGCGCTTGACGAGAAAGTTCAGCACGAGCATGAGGGAGATCCCCGTGCACGCGAGGAGGACCTGGCTCAGCGTGATCTCGGCCTGGCCGATCGCCCACCGCCGGTCCGGAATGATCCGCGGGAACGGCTTGGACTGCGGGCCCCAGATCATCAGGACCACGTTGATCAGGACGAAGGCGACGCCGATCGTCGTGATCATGGGCGCCGTTCCGGAGACGCCCCGCACCGGGCGGAGGCAGATCCGCTCGATCAGGACCCCGAGGCAGCCCGTCAGCGCCATCGTGACGGGGAACACCAGGAGCAGCATCCCGACCAACGCCAGGCCGGTGAGCGACGCGGACGATCCGGTGAAGCCGAACAGGTGGAGGACCGTGAGTCCGAGGAACGTCCCCACCATGAACACGCTGAAGTGAGCGAAGTTGATCAGCTCGATGATGCCGTAGACCATCGTGAAGCCCAGGGCCAGGAGCGCGTACATCATGCCCAGGGCGAGGCCGTTGACGACCTGCTGCAGCAGGATCTCGCCGATGCTCATCATGGGAGGTGGGGGTGGGCCGGGCGGGGTTCCCCCCGCCCGGCCCGGCTTCCGCCCGCTACTTCTCGGGCGCGACGCCCTTGTAGACGAACTTGCCGTCCTTGTCGACCTGGTAGAGCGACACGACCTTGCTCAGGATGTCGCCGTTCGCGTCGAACGCGATGTTGCCCTGGAGCGTGTTCTTGAGGTTCGCGCTCTGGATGGCATCACGGACGTTCGAGCGGTTGACCGGCTTGTTGGCCTTGACCGTCCGCTCGATGGCGTCGGCGATGACCAGGACGCCGTTGTACGCGGTGATCGAGTAGTTGGTCGGCTCTCTCTTGAACTTCGACTTGTAGGCGTTGATCCACTCGGTGGCCTTCTTGTCGGAGAGCATGTCCGGCGAGGCGTTCGAGGCCCACCAGCCCTCCGCCGCCTCCTTGCTCGACTGCTCGGGGAAGGCGAGGTCATAGATGCCGTCGGAGCCCAGCTTGTGGACCTTCGGCATGACCTCTTGGAGCTGCCGGGCGAGCTTCACGGCCGCCTGCTGGACGCCGCCGTAGTAGATCGCGTCCGGGTTCATGCCCTTGATCTTCGTCAGGATGGTCTTGTAGTCGGCTTCCTTCGGATCGAGGCGGTCACGGCCGAGGACCTCGATCTTGAGCTCCTTCGCCCGCCGCTCGAAGCTGTCCGCGATCCCCACCCCGAAGGCCCCGCTGTCGTCCAGGATGTAGACCTTCTTGACCTTCAGGTTGTGGAAGGCGTGGTTGGCCATGTTCGGGCCCTGGTAGGCGTCGGTCGTCACCGTGCGGAAGTAGATCGCCTTGCCCTTGGGCCGGTACTGGCTCTGGAACTTCGGATCGGTGATGTCGGGGTTCGTCGAGCTGGGGGTGATCGTCGGCAGGTCGGCCTCGGAAAGGATCGGCGAGGTCGCCTTGCCTTCCCCGCTCATTTGCGGGCCGATCAGGGCCACGACCATGCTGTCGGCCACGAACTTCCGGATGTTGGTCGCCGCCTGGGCGGGGTCGTACTGACCGGCCGCCGGGGTGGCGCTGTCGAAGATCACGGCCTCGAGCTTGTAGCCGGCCACGCCGCCCTTCTGGTTGATCTCGTCGACCGCCAGCTGGGCGCCCTTGGTGATGGAATCGGCCGAGTCGGCGTCCGCCCCGGTCAGGGGGAAGGACATGCCGATCTTGGCGACCTTCTGCTGCGCAGAGCCGCCGCCCGGCAGGACCACGAGCAGGCCCACCGCCAGCAGCACGGCCAGCGCTCCAACAAACACACGTCGCATCATCTTCTGACCTCCAGGTGAGAGTATCGGGGTTCGGATGGATACGCGGATCTCAGCGCGGGACCCCTCGCGATCGAGGGTCGTCCATCACCTCCCTCGGTAGTTCGTGTATGCGCGGCCCGGACGCGCGTCCGCCCGTCCGGGCGTACGGTGCCCGCTATTTTCGGCATGACGCGGTGCAAAAGCAAGCGGGTCGACCGGGGGGCGCGGCGGCGCTCTCGGTCACAGGCCCATCTGGATCGCGTCCAGGACCCCCGTTTCCACGGTCTGGTCCGTCGCGGACCACGGGCTTCCGCTCGGCCATCCAGAGGATGCGCTCCTCGGTGTAGAGCTCCCGCTCCACCGAGACGATCGTCCGGCCCTCCCCGACAGCCTTGAGAGCGAGCCGGAGCCTGTGGCGCAACCCCTTGCCGTAGACGGCGTAATCCTTGAATTCCACCCCCCGGGAGTCGGTCAGGATCCAGCCCACCGCCCGGTCGAACGTGTCGATGTCCCAGCCGAGGCTCTTCAGGACCGACTCGGTCACCACCCAGACCCGGTCGACCGGGGCGTCGAAGGTCCGGCTGGCGACGTCCGCCGCCCGGGACGGGCCCGGGCCCCCGGGGAGCCCGAGCCCGAATGCCAGCACGAGGATGCCGATTCGACCGATTTTGCCCATCGTTACCGTCCTTTGAGGCTCGAGTTGAGCCGCTCGGCGGCGGCCTCACCGGAGCGCACGCAGTCCGCGATCCCCACGCCCCGGTAGGCGCCGCCCGCCAGGGCCAGGCCAGGGAGGGTCTCGAGGCGGGACTCGATGGCCGCGACCCGGTCGAGGTGGCCGACGTCGTACTGGGGCATGGTGCCGGGGTGCCGCCACACGCGGGAGACGACCGGGTCTCCCGTGATCCCCAGAAGCGACGCCACGTCGTCGTGCGCCAGCTGGAGGAGGGCGCGGTCCTCGCGCGCGAGGAGCCCCGCCTGCATCGCCCCCCCGACGAACACGCGGAGGAGGGCGAATCCGTCCGGCGCCCGGCCCGGGTACTTCACGCTCGAGAACGTGCAGGCGAGGATCGCGCGCCCCTCCACCCGTGGAACCACGAAGCCGAAGCCGTCGAGGGGATGCCGGATCGCCGTCCGCGGATAGGCCAAGGCGACCGTCGCCGACGACGCGCACGCGATCCCGCCGAGCAGTCCGGCCAGCGGACGGTCCGCTCCGCTCACGAGCGCCGCCATCGCGGGGGCCGGCCCGGTGAGAACGACGCCGTCCGCGTGGAGCGGCGGCCCGTCGCGCAGCTCGACCCGCCAGCCGTTCGTCGCGGGCGCGAGGGCCGCCACCGGCGTGGAGAGCCGCGCCGCGCCGGCCGGAAGGCGCGCGGCGAGCGCGTCGACCAGCTCCTCCATGCCCCCGGCCAGCGTGACGAAAAGGCTCCACCGCGCCCCGCTCGCCCCGGCGGTCTCGCCGCGCCGGGCCGTCCGGCGGAGGCCGAGGATCAAGCTCCGGTGCTCCCGCTCGAGCGCGAGGAAGCGCGGCATGGTCGCTGCGAGCGACAGGCGGTCGGGATCCGCCGAGTAGATCCCGCCGACGAGCGGCTGGGCGACCCGCTCGAGCGCCTCGCGTCCCAGCCGGCGCCGGACGAAGCTCCCCAGGCTCTCGTCCCCGGCGGCCAGCCCGCGCGGCAGGACCAGATCGAGGCCCAGCCGGAGCTTCCCGCGCCAGGAGAAGACGCGCGACGCCAGCACCGGCCACGCCCGGGTCGGCGCCAGGAGGAGGAACCCCTCCGGCAGGGGGAGGAGCCGTCCCCCGCGCACGACGTAGGTGCGCCGGAAGCGATCGTCCGTCCGCCGGAGCCGGGTCCCGAGCCCGATCCGCTCCGCGAGGGCAAGCGCCCACGGTTTCTCCGAGATGAACGAGTCCGGGCCGGCCTCGAGCAAGAAGCCGTCGACTCGCTCGGTGCGGATCGTCCCGCCCAGCCGGTCGGCCGCCTCGAGGAGGACGAGGTCGAGCGCCCGCCCCTCGTCCCGGGCCAGCTCGACCAGGCGGTGCGCCGCCGCGAGCCCGGCGATCCCGCCTCCGACGACGACGATCCGGAGCGGCGTCACCCGACACTCGCCTGCGCGAGCGGACCCAGCGGCCTACCGCTGCGACAGCTCATGGACGGCGTCGACGAGCGCCCGGACATGGTCGACCGGGGTTCCGGGAAGCACGCCGTGGCCGAGGTTGAAGATATGACCCGCCCGACCGTCGGCCTGCGCCAGGATCGCCGCCGCCCGCCGTCGGATCTCGGCCGGCGGGGCGAACAGCGCGGCAGGGTCGAGGTTCCCCTGGACCGCGACGTCGTGGCCGACCCGCCGCCAGCCCTCCCCCAGCTCGACGCGCCAGTCGAGCCCGATGACGTCGCCACCCGCCTCGCGGAGGGCTTCGAGCAGGCCCGCCGTCCCGGTCCCGAAGTGGATCACGGGCACACCCGGCGTGAGCGACTGCAGGATGGCGCGGGTATACGGGAGGGCGAAGGCGCGATAGTCGTCCGGTCCGAGCGTGCCCACCCAGGAGTCGAAGAGCTGGACGGCCTGGACGCCCGCGGCAATCTGCCCGTTCAGGTAGCGCGCCGTCGTCCGTGCGAGGAGGGTGAGCAGCGCGTGCCAGGCCCCCGGAGTCGCCGTACATGAGCCGCTTCGTCTCGAGGTAGTCGCGCGAGGCCCCGCCCTCGACGAGGTAGGACGCGACGGTGAACGGCGCCCCGGCGAAGCCGATCAGCGGCACGCGCTCCCCCAGGGCCGCGCGCGCCCGGCGCACGGTCTCGAAGACGAAGGGCACGGTCTCCGCCGGGTCGCGCTCGACCAGCCGCTCGACGTCGGCCGCCGAGCGCACCGGGCGGCGGATGACCGGCCCCTCCCCGCGGGAGAACTCGAGACCCACCCCCAGCGGCTCGACCAGGAGCAGGATGTCGGCGAACAGGATGGCCGCGTCCACGCCGAGCTTCTCCACCGGGAGCACCGTCACCTCGGCGGCCACGTCCGGCGTCCGGCAGAGCTCGAGGAACCCGATCCGCTCCCGGATCGCGCGGTACTCCGGCAGGAAGCGCCCCGCCTGGCGCATGAGCCACACGGGCGTGAACGCCGTCGGGCGGCGGCGGCAGGCGGCGAGAAATGCGTGCACGGCTGGGATTGGCCTCCCCCCGGGCGGCCTGGCGGCGTGCCGACTCGGGAACGCGGTGGGCATCGGGCGGCGTCGCCATGATAGCATCGCCTCCGTCGACCATGACCCCGGCCTCCGCATCTGCCACCTGGCCCCACGTTGACGACCGAAGCTGAGCGCGCCCGCCAGGGGGCCCTCGCCGATCTGGCCGCCGCGATCGAGCGGACGGCCGTCGACCTCGGACTCGCCGAGGAACCGTCGGGCTTCGGGGCGGCCCTCGAGGCCGGCGCGCCGCGGCCCGAGCCGGCGCCTGCGCCGGCTGAGCCACCGCGTGGCTGACGAGACGCTCGCCACCCTCGCCGCGAAGATCCGAGCCCGCGAGATCTCCCCGGTCGAGGTCACCGAAGCCTGCCTTGCCCGCATCGAGACGCTCGGGCCTCGGCTTCACGCCTTCGTCCACGTCGACGCCGAGGCCGCACTCCGGACGGCGCGCATCCGTGAGGCCGAGGTGAAGGCGGGCCGCGCCCGCGGCCCCCTTCACGGGGTACCTCTCGCCCACAAGGATCTCTTCGTCTGGGGAGGCCGGGCGGCGTCCTGCGGCACGGCCGTCCCCGAGTACTTCCGCGCCGATCAGGACGCGACCGCCGTCGCCCGCCTGGAGGCGGCCGGCGCCATCTCGCTCGGCCGCCTGAACCTCTCGGAGCTGGCGCTCGGGCCCTTCGGCGACAACGCCCACCACGGCGACGTCGAGACCCCCTGGCGCCCCGGCCACTGCGCCGGCGGGTCGTCGAGCGGGTCCGGGGCGGCCGTGGCCGCCGGCCTCGCCTATGGCGCCCTCGGCACGGACACCGGGGGCTCGATCCGGCTGCCCGCCGCCTGCTGCGGCATCGTGGGACTCAAGCCCACCTACGGGCGCGTGAGCCGGGCGGGCGCGATGCCGCTCTCGTGGTCCCTCGACCACGTCGGACCGCTCACCCGGACGGTGCGCGACGCGGCCGTCCTCCTGGGCGTGATCGCGGGCGCCGACGTCCGGGATGCGACCGCGAGCCCCCGCCCGGTCCCGGACTACGTGACGGGCCTCGACCGGCCGATCGCCGGGCTCCGGATCGGAGTGCCCGACCGCTACTACGGGGAAGGCGTCGACGACGTGGTGCGGATGGCGGTCCAGGCGGCGACCGCGGCGCTCCGCGGCCTCGGGGCCCAGGTGATCGAGTGCCCCCTGCCGGATCCGGCCCTCCTCAACGACCTCGCCAACGTGATCGCCCGCTGCGAGAGCGCCGCGGTCCATGCCCGCATCGTCCGCGAGTCCCCCCACGCGCTCCAGCCGGCCGTCCGCGCGCGTCTCGAGGTGGGGTTCCACGTGAGCGCTCACGACTATCTCCAGGCGACGCGGCTCCGCGCCCGCGCCACGCGGACCTTCGTGGACGACGTGTTCGCGCGGGTCGACGTGCTGGTCGCGCCCACCATCCCCGAGCCAGCGCCCGCCCTGGCGGCCGTGAAGGCGGGGTCTCCCGACGACGTCGTCCGCCGCATGGGCCGCTTCTCGCGCCTGACGCGGCCCTGGAACGCGCTCGGGCTGCCGGCGCTCAGCTTACCCTGCGGCTTCGCGACCGACGGGCGACCCGTGGGCCTTCAGCTGATCGGCCGCCCCTTCGACGAGGCGACGCTGCTCCGCGCCGGGCATGCGTACGAGCAAGCCGCCGGCTGGTGGCGGCGGCGCCCGCCGCTCGCGTAGGGCTGGAAGATCAGTCGCGATACACTTCGCGACGGTGGCCGATCTTCACGACCTCGACGATCCGTCGTTCGTCGTCGACGGCGTACACGACCCGGTAGTCGCCCTGCCGAAGGCGGTACCGATCGTGTCCCGATAGCTTCTCGCTGCCAGGAGGACGCGGATCCTCCGCTAACCTCTGGATTCGCGCCACCAAGCGGCCCAGATCCCGCTTCGGGACCGCTCGTAGCTCGCGCTCGGCCGATCGCTTGACAACGAGGCTATAGGAGGCCGTCACGCCGCAGGTCCTCGAGGACCCTCTCGAACGGACGGCTGGGCTCCTTGCGACGTCGTTCGAACGCCTCGAGGTCGAGGCCATCCTCGCGCAGGGCGGCTGTCACGGCCGCGTTCACCAGTTCCGACAGCGAGCGGTCACTGGTCGCCGCCTTGATCTTCAGGGCTCGGTACACCTTCGGCTGGAAGTAGATCGTCGTCCGCGTCTCCCCGGCCATCTCGGTTCCTCCTCGGCGCTATGACACTTTGACATCATAACACTCCGCCATCGACGTGTCAGAGCTGCCTGCCAGGGACTGGCGCAGGTGACGGGGCGCGATCAGCGGACGAGCCCTCTGCGCCGGCCAGACTCGCATCGCGCAGCTCGGGGTCAGACTTTGACTTCTTAGCAATTTCGGGGCGCCGACGGGCCGACGGCCTCGCCGGGCGGAATCGTTTAGATGTCAAAGTCGACCCCACCACCGGCAGCACGATGTGGCTCGGGTGCTGCGCGTCGTGGTAGACGGTCTGGGTCGCGCGGACGAGATCCGCGTCCGTCCCGAACGGCCGGCCCGTGTTCGGGTGCCGGTCGAACTGGGGAAAGTTCGACGAGGCGATCTCGACCCGGATCCGGTGGCCCCGCCGGAACAGGTTCGACGACGACCAGCAGTCGATCTCGAGGCGGTAGGGCCGGCCGGGCTCGAGCGGGCGCGGCTGCTCGAAGGAGTCGCGGTAGCGGGCGCGGAGGATCCCCTGCGCGACGTTCATCGTGTACCCCGACGGAAAGACGTCGACGAGCTTCGCGGTGAAGTCCGTGTCCGGCGCCGACGACGCCGCCCAGAGGACGACCTTGATGGGACCGGTGACCTCGACGTCCGCCTCGAGCGGGGGCGTCGAGTAGACGAGGACGTCGGGCCGCCACTCCGCGGACCGCTGGTCGCGTGGCCCCATCGAGATCGGCGTGATGTCCTCGCCGCAGCACGTGCTCCCGCCGAGGGTCGGCACCGGGTCGGCCGGGTCGTAGACGTACCGGTCCGGCGGCTCCGCGCCCGGCTCCCGCCGGTCGAGCGTGCCGTCGCCCCAGAGCGTGCTGGCGTGGCCCCCCGAGTGGAAGTAGTGGGGAACGAAGCGCGTGCCGGGAATGGGCCAGTCCGTCGCCGTGCGCCAGTCGTTCCGACCCATGACGAAGACCTTCACCGGCGGCTCGCCCATGATCCCGTCGTCGACGCCCCGGAGCCAGTAGTCGAACCAGCGAAGCTCCTCCCGCCGGAGGTCGACGAGGCTCGCCGGCCCGAAGTCGATGTCGCCCGTCCGGCTCTGGGTCCCGCGCTCCCCCAGCGAGTGGATCCAGGGCCCGATCAGGACCTTCTGGCGCCGCGCGCGCTCGGACACGCCCTTGGCCCGAACGCCCATGAAGTTGTTCAGGGTCCCCTGGAGGAACACGTCGTACCACCCGCCGAACCCGTAGGCCGGCACGTCGATCCGCGCGTAGTCCTTCTCGACGTTGCCGAGGCGCTCCCAGTAGGGGCCGTAGTCCGGGTGGCGGATCCACTCCCGGTAGAACTCCGTGACGCGGCCCGCGCGCTCGTCGCCCGTGAGGAGCGGCAGGTGCCAGAAGAGCGTCGAGTAGTGCTGCTCGGGCGGCATCCACAGGTACTGGGTCTGGTTGGTGCGCGTGTGCATCTGGACGGCGCCCCAGCGGAGGTTGAAGCCCAGCTGGAAGGCGCCGCCGGTGTAGACCCAGTTGTGGTAGAGGTTCGAGAACCCGACCCGGGGCGCCATGGCCGCCAGGTGACGGTTGCGGAGGGGCGCGGCCAGCCACTGCGTGAGCGCGAGATACGAGGCGCCGCTGGTGCCGACCTTCCCGGTCGACCACGGCTGCGTCCCGCACCACTCCTGCGCGTCGTAGCCGTCCTCGGCCTCGTGGACGAACGGCGCCCATTCCCCCTCGGAGTCGAAGCGCCCGCGCACGTCCTGGATCGCGACGGCGTAGCCGCGCTGGGCGAAGTAGACGCCATCCTGCACCCCGGCCTCGACGTTGTTGCTGTACGGGGTGCGGATCAGGATGACGGGGAACGGGCCGGGCCCGTCGGGCAGGTACACGTCGGTCGAGAGCTTCACCCCATCCCGCATCGGCACCCCGATGCCGAGGAGCGTGCGTACGTGATGGAGGGGACGGGCGACGTCGGTCAGTGGCGACATGGCTTCTCCCGGGTTGGGTTCACGAGCACACGAGGCCGGACGATCAAGACGGGCGGGACTCTAGCACGCGGCGCGGACGCCGAACAAGGCGCCGCGGCACCGGACGGGAAGTCCGGCGCCGCGGCCGGGAGTGGTGGGCGGATCCGGCCTACCCGGCGCCCACGACCACGTAGCGCTGCGAGCCCTCGCGCTCGACGCGGAGCAGGACCTGGGCGGGATCTTGCCCGCGAGCCAGGCCGCGCTCGACGTCCTGGAGACCCTGCACCGGCATCCGGTTCACCTCGCGGATCACGTCGCCCGGCGCGAGACCCGCCTGGGCGGCGGGGGAGTCGGGCTTCACCTCGGTCACGACGACGCCCTTGTCGCTCTGCACGCCGAGCTGCTTCGCCAGCTCGGGCGTCAGCTCCTGGAGCGAGAGCCCGAGCTTCTCGGTCGCCCGGCTTTCCGGCAGCTTCTCGCCCGTCGCGGCGCGCGCCTCCCGCGATTCGGCGAGGCTCCCGACCGTGACCGTGACGGTCTGCCGCTTGCCGTCACGCACGACCACGACCGGCACCGCGCGCCCGACCGGCGTGTTGGCCACGATCGTGGGCAGCACGCGCGGCCCCTCGACGGTCTTCCCGTCGAAGGTGACGATGACGTCACCCGGCTTGAAGCCGGCCCGGGCGGCAGGTGAGTCCTCGCTGACCGAAGCGACGAGGGCACCCTGCGTGCTCGTGATCCCGAAGGACTTGGCGAGCTCGTCGGTCAGGGGCTGGATCGCCACGCCCAGCCACCCGCGGGTGACCTTGCCGGTGGCCCGGAGCTGTCCGAGGATCGGCTTCGCCAGGTCGACCGGGATGGCGAACCCGATGCCCTGGAAGCCGCCCGAGCTGCTCCGGATCGCCGAGTTGATGCCGACGGCCTCGCCCCGGGTGTTGATGAGGGGCCCCCCGGAGTTGCCGGGATTGATGGCGGCGTCGGTCTGGATGAAGTCGTCGAAGCGCCCCTGGCCGATGAACCGGCCCATGCCGCTCACGATGCCGACGGTCACCGTGTGGTCGAACCCGAACGGGTTCCCGATGGCCATGACCGGCTCGGCCACCTTGAGCGCGCTCGAGCTCCCCAGCGGGATCATCGGAAGGCCGGTCGCCTCGATCTTCAGCAGGGCCAGATCGGTCTCCGCGTCGCTGCCGATGACCTTCGGCTGGAAGGTCCGCCCGTCGGAGAGCTGGACCTCGATCGATCTCGATCCGTCCACGACGTGATGGTTCGTGACGATGTAGCCTTCGGCGTCGATGATGAACCCGGATCCGAGGCCCCGCGGGCGAACCTCACGCTCCCCTCCGCCCTCCGGCGGCTGCGGGAAGAACCGCCGGAACGGCTCGGGTACCTGCGGCACCCGCGTCCGGCGCGCCTCGCTGACGGTGCGGACGTTGACGACTGCCGGCGTGAGGGTTTCCGCGAGCCGCACCCACGGGTAGGACTCCGGGAGCGCGCCGGTGAACGCGGGATCGGCCGCACGCGGCGCCGTCTGCGCCACCGTGGTCAGGGGCACGCCGCCGCCGGCCGCGCCGGCCGGAAGCGTGGAGACGATCAGAGACACCAGGAGCCCGAGGCTGACAGCCAGGGGCCACCGCTTGTTGCCACTCATGGTTCGACTTCCTCCTGCGCTGGCTGCGCTGGTCGCATTTGGCCTCAGAAGTTGGCGGGGAAAAAGTGGATCGCCCAGCCCGGCGCCCGCGGGTCGACCGTCAGCGTGCGGTCGAACGTTCCGACGAGGCGGCGGCCGAGCTGCGTGTCCACGAATGCCTGAGCCACGACCCGGTGCTGACCGATGTCCAGCACGACGGGCGCCTGCATCCCCGGGCTCAAGACGAGGGGACTCGGGGATCCCGGCGGATTGTCGATGAAGACCTGGATCTCCCACTGGGTCCCGTTGGTGATCACGCCCATCGTCGGGTCGGGGGGGCGGCCGGGGCCTCCGGCGGGGAGCGGCGGCCCCACGGGGGGCGGCGGCGGGGGTGCCGTCACCACGGACCACTGCTCGGGCGGCGGCGGGGGGGGCGGCGGCGGCCCGCCGGGGGGGGTGGCGGCATCGGCGGCGGCGAGGCCGCCGCCGTGCGCTGCTGGATCACCTCGCCCGCCAGCGCGCCGATCAGCCCGCCGATGAGGGCGCCGAGGCCGACGTTGCGCCCCACGTGGGACCCGGAGGTCGCCGCGCCGATCAGCCCGCCGCCGGTGGCCCCGATGATGGCCCCCTTCGCGGCGCCTTCGTTGCCGGCGGCGCACCCCGCGAGGAGGAGGGCCAGTAGGCCGGCGGACACCACCCGGTGCGCGACTCGGATCCGCACGCCGCACCTCCCTGGAAGCGCCGAGGGCGGCGCTTCCTGTCAGTCTACTGCCCGGGTCAGGGGCTGTCCACGAACGCGCCCCCCAGAGGGCCCGTTACCCTCCTCCGGCGCACCGGTTTGACACTGGACCGAGTCCCGATGTTCACGGGGAGGTATTCCTTGACCGGAGACCGCCCGTTGGCCTAGATTTCAAGCCTACTTGGGCCTCGCGGCCCCCCAGGGGCCCGCGGCAGAGGGGGAGCGTGACGACCGAGCGATCCGACCCGCCTCGATCCACCCTTCCCTCGCCCGCGAGCCAACCGCCGTCGGAGCCGGCCCGGATAGGCGGCCGCTTCGTCTCGCTCCAGACGAAGATTCCTGGTCGGCACCCTCCTCGTCGTTGCCTCGGTCATGAGCGCCCTGGTCATCATCGTCGAGCACCGGCAGCGGGAGGCCATCATCCGCGAGGTGCAGAAGCGCGGGGACACCCTGGCGCGCGACCTGGCCGCCGGGTCCACCGGGGCCGCTGGTCCTCTACAACTACACGCAGCTCGAGCAGAACGTGGCGCGGGTGGCCACCGAGACCGACGTGGCCTACGCGATGATCCTCGACCGCGACGGGCGAGTCGCGGCCCACAACCACCGGCCCGAGATCGTGGGGACCCTCCTCTCTGGCGGCACCCTCGATCGCATCCTCTCCACGGACGCCACTCTGGCCCAGGAGCTCGACGGGCCGGACGGGGAGGCGCTCTACGACTTCGCGGTGCCGATCCGGGTCGACGCCCAGCGCTGGGGCACGGCCCGGGTGGGGCTCTCGCGCCGCCGGATGGAAGCGGAGATCACCGCCACGCGGCGCCAGCTGGTCGTGCTGGCCGTCCTCGTCCTGGCCGGGGCGGGACTGGCCTCGGCCCTGGTCGCCCGCCGGATCGCGCGGCCCGTCCGGCAGCTCGCGGCCGGCGCGGTCGCGATCTCGCGGGGTGAGCTGGTCCAGCGTGTCGAGCCGACGATGTCCGACGAGATCGGGCAGCTTGCGACCGCCTTCAACGACATGGCGCGGCAGCTCCACGAGCAGCGCTCGGCGCTCCTCGAGCAGCGGACGGCCCTCGAGGCAGCCCACGGCGAGCTCCGCCGCCGGTTCGCCGAGCTGTCCGACCTGAAGAGCTACACCGACCACATTCTCGACTCCCTGGTCAACGGGATCGTCACCCTCGATCTCGATGGCCGCGTGGTCACCCTCAACGGCGCCGCCGAATCCCTGCTGGGATGCCCGGCCGTGACCGCCGCCCGGGGCCGTCAGGTGACGGAGGTCCTGGGCCACGCCCCCGAGCTGGTGGCCATCCTGCAGGCGGCCATCCAGTGGCGCACGGGCCGAACCGTCACGGTGACCCTGCCCAGCCGGACGGGAGGGGGCACGCCCGTCGAGATCACGACGGCCACGCTCAAGGGCGGCGAGGAGCAGGACCTCGGGGTCATCGTCGTCGTGCGCGATCTCACCGCCGTGAGGGCGCTCGAGGCACAGCTCCGCCACGCCCAGAAGATGGAGGCGGTCGGGCGGCTCGCCGGGGGCGTCGCCCACGACTTCAACAACCTCCTGACCGTGATCACGGGGCGAAGCCAGCTCCTCCTGCTCAAGCTCCCGCCCGAGAGCCCGCTCCGCCGCGACGTCGAGCTGGTGGAGGAGACGGCGCACCGGGCCTCCGCCCTCACCCGCCAGCTCCTCGCCTTCAGCCGGAAGCAGATGGTGCAGCCGCGCGTCGTCGACCTGAACGAGGTCGTCCGCGGCATGGAGACGATGCTGAGCCGCCTCATCGGCGAGGACGTCACCCTTGCCACCCGCCTCGACCCGACGGCGGGCTGCGTGCGGGCGGATCCCGCCCAGCTCGAGCAGATGATCGTCAACCTGGCAGTCAACGCCCGTGACGCGATGCCCCTCGGCGGGCGACTGACGCTCGAGACCGGCTTCGTCCGGCTCGACGAGGGGTTCGCCCGGGAGCACGTGGGCCTTCGGGCGGGGCCCCACGTGCGGCTGGTCGTCCGCGACACCGGCGTCGGGATGGACGGGCTCATCAAGGCGCATCTGTTCGAGCCCTTCTTCACCACCAAGGGCCCGGGCAAGGGAACGGGGCTCGGCCTGGCGACCGTCTACGGGATCGTGACGCAGAGCGGGGGCGCGATCCGCGTCGACAGCGAGCCCGGGCAGGGCGCCGTCTTCACGATCGACCTCCCGCGCGTCGATGCGCCGGCGGACCTCCGGGGGGACCCCGGGATCCCGGCCGCCGCACCGCACGGCTCCGAGACGGTGCTCCTCGTGGAGGACGAGCCCGAGGTCCGGGGGCTCGCCCGTGACATCCTCCACCAGCAGGGCTACACGGTGCTCGAGGCGGCCGACGGCGACGAGGCCCTCCGGATCGGTCGGGAGCACGGCGGTCCGATTCACCTCCTGGTCACCGACGTCGTGATGCCGCAGATGGGGGGCCGGGAGCTTGCCGACCACCTGAGAGCGGGGCGACAGGAGACCAAGGTGCTCTACGTGTCCGGCTACACGGACGACGCCATCCTCCACCAGGGGGTCTCGGAGACGGGCATGGCCTTCCTGCCGAAGCCCTTCACGGCCTCGGCACTGGCCCACAAGGTCCGGGAAGTCCTCGACGCGGCGCCGGCAGGCGGGGCCCGCTAGAAGGCTCGCACCCCGCGACGGCCCGCCGGGGCCGTCGGCCGAGCGGCACCGCACCCCACCCGGCCGGCTGATCAGTCGGCCAGGACGGCGATCGCCGACTCGAACGCCCGGATGGTCTCCGCGACGTCGGCCTCGTCGTGCACGATGGACAGGTAGAACTTCGAGGCGCCGCGGAAGACCCCGCGCTCCCGGAGGAGCCGCACGAAGCGCGTCAGCCGAGTCCGGTCCGCCTTGAGGGTCGAGCGGTAGTCGCTGATCTCCGCGTCCGTGAAGTAGACCTCGAACAGCACCCCCTCGCCCACGACGCGGGCCGGGATGCCCGCCGAGTCGCAGATGCGCTGGAGGGCCGCCTTCAGCTGGCGGCCCAGGGCGTGCATCCGCTCGTAGGTGCCGGGACGCTTCAGGATCCGGACGGTGGCCAGCCCCGCCGCGGTGGCAATCGGATTGCCGCTGAGCGTGCCCACCTGCGGGATGAACTGGTCCCGGCTCACGCGGGTCTGGTCGAAGTGCGCCATCAGCTCCTCGCGGCCGGCGACGGCGGTCAGCGGGAAGCCGCCGCCGACCGCCTTCCCGAGGGCGCAGAGATCGGGCGTGATCCCGTAGAACTCCTGGGCTCCGCCGTAGGCGAACCGAAACGACGTGACGACCTCGTCGAAGATGAGCGGGATGCCGTGGCGGGCGGTCAGCTCGCGGAGCCCGGCCAGGAACCCGGGCCGGGGGGCCAGCACGCGCTGGAAGGGCTCGACGATGACCCCGGCCAGCTCGTCGTGGTGCCGATCGACGATGGCGGCGGTGGTCTCGAGGTCGTTGAACGGCGCCACCAGCATGGTCGACGCGACGGCCTGGGGAATGCCGGCCGAGTCCGCCACCGGCGTCGGGAACTCGCCCGGCACCGGCGGGCTCATGCTCATCACGGCGTAGTCGTGCATGCCGTGGTAGCCGCCCTCGAACTTCAGGATGCGATCGCGGCGCCGGACGGCGCGCGCGATCCGCATGGCGTAGAGCGTCGCCTCCGTCCCCGAGCTGCAGAAGCGCACCTTCTCGGCGCACGGCATCGCCTTCGAGATCTCCTCGGCAAGGAGGATGGCGTGCTCGTTGTTCGCGAAGAACGTCGAGCCGAGCTCGAGCTGCTCGTGCACGGCGGCCACCACCTCCGGGTGCGCGTGCCCGACCAGCATCGGACCCGAGCCCAGGAGGTAGTCGATGTACTCGTGGCCGCTCACGTCCCACACCCGGCTGCCCCGCCCCCGCGCGAGGACGACCTCCTCGACGAGATTGCCGAGGGTGCCCCCGGCCAGGTACCGGCCGGCCTTCGCCACCAGCTCCAACTCGTGGGCGCTCCGCGTCCGCGCTTCCATGCCGCCTCCTCTGTGATGGCTCCTCCGGCGGGGAGGGGCTCCTGCCTGCATCGTGGGCGAGACCCGCCGGCGCGTCAACCAGTGCTAGAATTCCCGTCAAACCACCTCACACCCGGGGAGACGATCGTGGTCAGGATCAACGAGCACTACCTCACGCTGAAGCCGACGTACCTCTTCTCCGAGATCGCGCGACGGGTGAAGGCGTTCGCGGCGGCCCATCCGGACGCCCGGCTCATCCGCCTGGGCATCGGCGACGTCACGCTGCCCCTGGCGCCGGCGGTCGTGCGCGCCATGCACGAGGCCGTCGACGAGATGGCGCGGGCCGACACGTTCCGCGGCTACGGGCCGGAGACGGGGTACGAGTTCCTGACCGAGCTCATCGCGGCCCACGACTACGGGGCGCGCGGCGTCCGCGTCGCGACCGACGAGATCTTCGTGAGCGACGGGGCCAAGAGCGACACCGGCAACATCCAGGAGATCTTCGCCGTCGACGCGCAGGTGGCGCTGGTCGACCCCGTGTACCCCGCGTACGTGGACACGAACGCGATGGCCGGGCGAGCGGGCACGGCGGGCCCCGACGGGCGGTACTCCCGGCTCCTCTACCTGCCGGCCACCGCCGAGAACGGGTTCCGGCCCTCCCTCCCCGATCGCCCGGTGGACCTCCTCTACCTCTGCTACCCGAACAACCCCACCGGGGCGGTGATGCCGCGCGACGTGCTGCGCACCTGGGTGGACTACGCGCGGCGGCACGGCGCCGTCATCCTCTATGACGCCGCCTACGAGGCGTACATCCGCGACCCGGACGTGCCGCACTCGATCTACGAGATCGAGGGCGCCCGGGAATGCGCCATCGAGTTCCGGAGCTTCTCGAAGACCGCCGGGTTCACGGGCACGCGCTGCGCGTTCACGGTCGTCCCCAAGGAGCTCCAGGGCCGCACCGCCAGCGGAGAGCCGTCGAGCCTTCACGCGCTCTGGTTCCGGCGGCAGTCCACCAAGTTCAACGGCGTCCCGTACGTCGTCCAGCGCGGCGCCGCCGCCAGCTACACCGACGAGGGGCGGAAGGAGGTGCGGGCCGCCGTCGACTTCTACATGGAGAACGCGCGGATCATCCGCGACGGGCTGCGCGCGGCGGGGTTCCAGGTCTTCGGCGGGGAGAACGCCCCCTACATCTGGGTCAAGACGCCGCCCGGCCTCGGCTCCTGGGACTTCTTCGACAGGCTGCTCACGGAGGCCCACGTCGTCGGAACCCCGGGCGTCGGCTTCGGGCCGAGCGGCGAGGGGTACTTCCGGTTCACCGCCTTCGGCCGCCGCGACCAGACGGAGGAGGCGGTCGAGCGGATCCGCACGCGGCTCCGGCGGTAGGCGACGGTCCCGGGGGTCCCTCGGGGGCCGGTCCGGCCACACGAGCGATGACCGTCCAGGCGCTGACCTTCGACACCTACGGCACCGTCGTCGACTGGCGGGACAGCGTCCTCGCCCAGCTCGTCGAGTTCGGCTCCGCGCGCGGCCTCGACGTCGACTGGACGCGGTTCCTCACGGAGTGGAAGGCCGGGTATCGGCCGGGCATGGACCGCGTCAACTCCGGCGAGTGGCCGTGGACCACGGTCGAGACGATCTACCGGCGGCGGCTCGAGGAGCTCCTCCCGCGCCACGGCATCGAGGGCCTCGGCGAGGCTGACCTCACCCGCCTCACCCGCGCGTGGTGGCGGCTCGAGCCCTGGCCCGACGCCGTCCCGGGGCTCCGGCGCCTCCGCACGCGGTTCATCCTCTCCCCGCTCTCGAACGGGAGCTTCGCCGGGATGGTGCACCTGGCGCGGTTCGCGGGGCTCCCGTGGGACTGCATCATCACCGCCGAGAACGCCCGCTGCTACAAGCCGCGGCCCGAGGTCTACCGCACGGCGGCCGCGCTCCTCGGCCTCCGCCCGGACGAGGTCATGATGGTCGCGGCCCACAACTACGATCTCGGCGCCGCGCGCGCGTGCGGGCTCCGCACGGCGTTCGTCCCGCGCCCGGCCGAGCACGGCCCGGGGCAGACGTCGGACCTCGCGCCCGAGGCCAACTGGGACGTGGTGGCCGCCGACTTCCTCGACCTCGCCCGCCAGCTCGACGCCTGACCGCGGCTGGCGCCGGCCGCGACGCTCTGCTAGCGTGACGCCCATGCCGGACCTCACCAGGGCGGCGGCCTACGGCGGGGAGCAGCTGGTCCCCCCGCACGGCGCCGCTCCGCGACGAGATCGGCGGGCTCTGGGCGCGCTGCGGGCTCCGCGACGAGTGGGGGCCGCTCCGGGCCGTGCTCCTCCACCGCCCGGGCCCCGAGCTCGCCGTCCCGGACCCCGACGCCGCACAGCTCCTCGCCCCCGTCGATCCGGCCCGCGCCGCGGCGGAGCACGACGCGCTCGCCCGCGCCTATCGGGAAGAGGGCGTGGTCGTTCGCTCCGTCGAGCCCGCCGGCGCGCCGAGCCCGAACCTCATGTTCTGCGCGGACCTCTTCCTCATGACACCGGAGGGCGCGATCCTCGGACGGCCGGCGTCGACCGTGCGCGCCGGCGAGGAGCGCTGGATCGCCCGCCGCCTCGCGGACCTGGGAATCCCGATCGTGCGGACGGTGCGGGGCCGGGGAACGTTCGAGGGCGCCGACGCGATGTGGCTGGACGCGACGACAGTCCTCCTCGGCCGCGGGCTCCGGACGAACGCGGAGGGCGTCGCGCAGGTGACGGCCACGCTCGGCGAGATGGGCGTGGAGACCATCCCGGTCGACCTGCCGTGGGGCACGATGCACCTCATGGGCATGCTTCGGATCGCCGACCGCGACCTCGCCGTCGCGTGGCCCGGCCGCCTCGCCGTCAGGGCCGTCGAGGCCCTCCGCAGCCGCGGCTACCGCGTGCTCTTCCTGCCGGAAGGGCCGGCGGCGGAGCGGAACACGGCGCTGAACTTCGTCACGCTCGCGCCGGGGCGCATCCTGATGGCCGAGGGGTACCCGATCTTCGAGCGGTTCTTCGAGAAGGCCGGCCTTGCGTGCCGCACCACGCCCGTTGCCGAGCTGCGCCTGGCGGCGGGCGGCATCGGCTGTCTCACGGGGATCCTCGAGCGCGCCGCCCGCGCCCTGACGGCGCGGTCCCAGGGCCACGTGACGGCGCTCCGGGTCCTCCTCGCGATCGCCCTCGGCCTGCTCGGCGCGGCGCGCGCCGGCGCGCAGCCGGCCACGGCGATCCCTCGCGTCGGATTTCTGTCCGCCTCGGGGCCGTCGCCGGCGGTCGAGGCGTTCCGCCGCGGCCTGCGCGAGCTCGGCTACGTGGAGGATCGGACCATCGTCATCCATCCGAGGTGGGCCGAGGGACGGTTCGACCGGCTGCCCGAGCTCGCGGCCGAGCTGGTGAGCCTCAACGTGGACATCGCCGTGGCCGTCGGCACCCCGGCGGCCCTGGCCGTCAAGAACGCCGTCGGCACGACCCCCGTGGTCCTGGTGGGCGTGGCCGACCCGGTCGGGGCCGACCTCGTCGAGACTCTCGCCCGGCCCGGGCGGAACGCCACCGGGCTGTCCGCCCTCGCCGACGACACGCTCGGCCAGTCGCTCCAGCGGCTGGCCGAGCTCGTGCCTCGGCTCTCCCGCGTGGCCGTGCTCTCGAATCCGGCCAGTCCCGGCGTGCACGCGCAGGCGGTGAGGGAGGCGGAGACGGCGGGGCCCGCCCTGGGTCTCCAGGTGCAGCTCCTGGCCGTGCGGGCTCCGGGCGAGCTCGACCGCGCCTTCCAGGCCATGACCCGGCAGCGCGCGGGCGCGCTCCTCGTCCTCCCCGATCCCCTGTTCGATCTCCACCGGCAGCGCATCCTGGACCTCGCCGCGAAGAGCCGCCTGCCCGCCATGTACGGAACGCGGGACTGGGTGGACGCCGGAGGACTCGCGTCCTATGGCGCGAGCGAGACCGAGCTCTGCCGCCGGGCGGCCGTGTATCTCGACCGGATCCTGAAGGGCGCGGCGCCCGCGGACCTCCCGATGGAGCCCCCGACCCAGTTCGAGCTGGTCTTGAACCTCAAGGCGGCGAAGGCGCTCGGTCTGAAGATCCCGGCGCCGGCGCTCCGGCGCGCCGACGAGGTCGTCGAGTGACTGCGGGGCGCCCGGCGCCGAGCGGGGGCGCGACCCCGCACGGAGGAGCGCGGCGTGGTGCCTGACGGCGTCCTGCGGGCGCAGCTCCCGAAGACCCTCGACCGCATCGATCTCCGGGGGCTCGGCGAGCACCATCACGGCAAGGTGCGGGAGAGCTACACCCGAGGCGGCCAGCGGATCCTCGTGGTGTCGGACCGGCTGAGCGCGTTCGACGTGGTCCTGGGCACGATCCCGTTCAAGGGTCAGGTGCTGAACCAGCTCGCGGCCCACTGGTTCGAGGAGACGACGCACGTGGCGCCCAACCACGTGATCGACGTGCCCGATCCGAACGTGACGCGCGCCGTCGAATGCCGGCCGCTGCCGGTCGAGATGGTGGTGCGCGCGTACCTCACCGGGGTCACCACCACCTCGATCTGGAAGCACTACGAGGCGGGCGCGCGGCGCTTCGCGGGCCACGCCCTGCCCGACGGGATGCGCAAGAACCAGCCGCTGCCGCGACCGCTGGTCACGCCGTCGACCAAGGCCGAGAAAGGCGCGCACGACGAGACCGTCTCGCGCGAGCAGCTCGTCGAGCGCGGCCTGGTCGACCCGCAGACCTTCGACGAGCTCGCGGCGATGTGCCTCCGCATGTTCGCGTTCGGCCAGGATCGGGCGCGCGCGCGAGGCCTGATCCTCGTCGACACGAAGTACGAGCTCGGGCGCGCCCCCGACGGCCGGATCCTCTTCATCGACGAGATCCACACGCCCGACTCGTCGCGCTACTGGTATGCGGAGGACTACGAGCGGAGGGTCGCGCGCGGCGAGGAGCCGCGCTCCCTCGACAAGGAATACGTGCGACGCCACTTCGCCGCGATAGGCTACACGGGCGAGGGGCCCCCACCGCCGATCCCCGACGACGTGCGGGTCGAGGCGGCGCGACGCTACATCGAGGCCTACGAGACCGTGACCGGCCGCGCGTTCGTCGCCGACACCGAGGAGCCCCTTCCCCGGATCCGCCGGAACCTGGGGCTGGCGTGAGAGCGACGGGCTCGGTCGCGGGAACGACTGAAAGGAGAACGTGACGTGGCGCTCGACATCCAGCTCGCGGACGAGGGTAACGGCCGGCGCCGGGTGCGCCTCACCGGACGGCTCGACACGGTGACCGCGCCCGATCTCGACGCCCGGCTCGCGACGCTGCTGGCCGATCCCGCCGCCACGGCGGTGGTCTTCGACCTGGCCGCGCTCGAGTACATCAGCAGCGCCGGCATCCGCTCCGTCGTCAAGGCCCGGAAGGTCCTGGAGGGCCGCGGGGGAAGCCTGGCGCTCCTGAACCTCCAGCCCCCGGTGCAGAAGGTGTTCGACATCGTCAAGGCGCTGCCGTCCAGCCAGATCTTCGGGAGCTCGACCGAGCTCGACGCCTACCTCGACATGATGCAGCGTCGCGTCCGCCGCGGCTGACGTCGCCGCGCGCCGGACCCGTCAGGACCGCCTCCGGGGGCGCCCGCTCTCGCACCATGGGCGGAGCCGCCGGCGGGGCATTGGACCAAGGTCCCATACCCCAGACGAGAACGCGCGGCTAGCATCACGTCGCTGCGGTGCGACGAACACCTTCGCGAGAATCGACCGCGACGAAGGAGTCGCAGATCCGGTCGGAGGGCCCACGCGCGTGTCCACGCTTTCCGCGCTTCGGGCGCCCACTTCGGCGGTTTGTCGCGGCGGCGACTTCCGTCGCCGGTGGCGTCAGGCCGCGGGCCGATGCGGGCTCACCCGGTCGCCCGCGTGGAGCCATGGCCGATCACGGCGGCAGGTCCCGGAGCCCAACGTGGGGGTCGGTCATCGTGGCGCTGATGCACGGACGCTGAGACAATCGACGAGTTGTCGAAGCTGAGGACAGGAGGACTCGAACGATGACGCGACGCACGCTGGGCCTGTGGCTCCTGGGACTGATTCTCGTGGTGACCGGCGCGGGTGCTGCCAGCGCCCAGACGGATCCCCTGCCGTCCTGGAACGATGGCGCGAGCAAGCAGAGCATCGTGAAGTTCGTCCAGGCGCTGACCGATCGCGCCAACGCCCAGTACGTCCCGCCCGAGGCGCGCATCGCCGTGTTCGACAACGATGGCACCCTCTGGAGCGAGCAGCCGATGTACTTCCAGGGGTTCTTCGCCTTCGACCGAGTGAAGGCCCTTGCCCCCAAACACCCGGAGTGGAAGACCACGCAGCCCTTCAAGGGCATCCTCGAGAACGACATGAAGGCCGTGGCGGCCGCCGGGGAGAAGGGGCTCTTGGAGGTCGTCGCCGCGACCCATACGGGCATGACGACCGACGAGTTCGCGCAGGCCGTGAAGGACTGGGTGGCGCAGGCCAAGCACCCGCGCTTCCAGCGGCCCTACACCGACCTGGTCTTCCAGCCCATGCTGGAGCTCCTCGCCTACCTCCGCGCCAACGGCTTCAAGACCTTCATCGTCTCGGGGGGCGGCGTCGAGTTCATGCGCGTCTTCACCGAGCAGGTGTACGGCATTCCGCCCGAGCAGGTCGTCGGCAGCGTCGGCGAGACGAAGCTCGAGATGCGGAACGGCAAGCCGGTCTTGGTCAAGCTGCCGAAGATCAACCTCGTCGACGACAAGGCGGGCAAGCCGGTCGGCATCAACCGCTTCATCGGCCGTCGGCCACTTCTCGCCTTCGGGAACTCCGACGGCGACCACCAGATGCTCCAGTGGACCGCCGCTGGCGACGGGCTCCGGTTCATGGGCATCGTCCGCCACACCGACGGCGAGCGGGAGTGGGCCTACGACCGGCAGTCCTCCATCGGCCGCCTCGACAAGGCGCTCGACGAGGCGACCCAGAAGGGCTGGACCGTCGTCGACATGAAGCAGGAGTGGAAGGTCATCTACCCGTTCCAGAAGTAGGGGAGCTGGGGTCGGACTAGCCCTTGGCCCTCGGCGCGAGGCGCGACAGCTCGGCGACGGCGTCGCGGGTCGCCTGGATCCCCCAGTCGATGGTCGAGACCGTGATCAGCTGGCACCCGCGCTCGATCTGGCGCGCGAGGTCGGCTCGGTCCCGGGGCACCGTCCCGAACGGCATGCGGTGCCGGCGACACGTCTGGAGGACGTGCTCGACGACCGCCTGGACGTCCTCCCGCCACGGCTCGCCCGGATGGCCCATGGACGCCGCGAGGTCGTAGGCGCCCACGGCCACGCCGTCGAGGCCCGGCACCCGGCAGATGGCCTCGACCTCGTCCACGCCCGCCACGTCCTCGAAGAGCGCGTAGACCACCGTCTCCTCGTTCGAGCGCCGCACGTACTCGGCGGGTGTCAGGCCGAGGAGCTCGGCGCCCCGGCCCGGCGCGAAGCTTCGCGTCCCCTCGGGCGGGTACTTCACGGCCTGCACCGCGCGCTCGGCATCGGCCCGGGTGACGACGTGGGGCACCATGATGGCCGAGGTCCCGATGTCGAGGTAGCGGAGGATCACGTGGGGCGCGTTCACCGGGACCCGGATGGCCACGGGCACGTCGTGGAGGTCGGCGGCCCGCACCATCTCCTCGCACTCCGCCTCGCTGAGCGGGCCGTGCTCGGCGTCGAGGAAGATCTGGTCGGCGCCGCTCCGCGCGAGCATCTCGACCAGGCGGGGGGCGTGAAACTTGAGTCCTGTCGTGAACACGGGCTGGCCGGCCCGGAGCTTCGCCTTGATCCGCTTGCCGCGCATGACCGTCTCCTCGCGTCGAGAGTGAAGGGGGACACCCGCGCTCGAGTCTACTCGACCAGCGTCGGGACTCGTGGACCCGCTGGAGGTTGCTCGAGCGGGTGGCGGCGCCCGGGCCCCCGCCGCGCCGGCCGCTGCTGGCGTATCAGCCGCGGGCCGAGCTACCCGCCCGCCGCCGGGCCGCGCGCCGCTCCGCACGCTCCCGCATCGTCCCCAGGATCCCGCGGGGGAAGAAGAGCACGACCAGCACGAACAGGAGCCCGAGGACGAGCAGCCACCGGTCGGCGAGCCGCTGGAGGATCTCGGAGCCCGGCGCCAGCAGCGGCGCCGAGGCCCCGCAGGTCGGGCAGGAGCGTCCGCGCCGACAGCAGCACCGCCGCCCCGACGAGGCCGCCGTAGAGCGTCCCGATGCCGCCGATCACGACCATCAGCAGCACGTCGAGCATGATCGAGATGCCGAGGGCCGACTCCGGGTTCACGTACCGCACCCACGTCGCGTAGAGGCCGCCGAGGAGCCCCGCGATCCCGCTCGCGAACGCGGTGGCCGCGAGCTGGAAGACGACCGTCCGGTACCCGAGCGCTTCCGCGCGGAGCGCGTTGTCGCGGATCGCCTGGAGCGTGCGCCCGAGCGGCGAGCCGACGAAGCGGCGCATCAGGAGCAGGAGGGCCAGGCACACGAGCAGCACGCCGTAGTACGTGATCCCGCGGCTGGTCAGCGGCACTCCCAGCGCGGGGGCGCCCGTCCAGCCCGACGGCGAGGACGCCCGGCAGGCGGAGGTTCAGGCCGTCCTCGCCTCCGGTGAGCGGGGACAGCTGGACGGCCAGGATGACGGCGAACTCGGCGAAGGCGAGGGTGACCATCGCGAAGAAGATGGCCTGGACCCGGAGCGAGAAGAGCCCGACGAGGAGGGAGACGCCCGCCGCGGCCACGGGGCCCGCGACGAGGCCGAGGGCGAGGTGCCCGTACGTCACCGCGCCGAGCTTGCCCAGCGCGAGCGCCACCGCGTAGGCGCCGAGGCCGAAGAACATGGCGTGCCCGAACGACACGATGCCGGTGTAGCCGAGGAGGATGTCGTAGCTCGCGGCCAGCGTGCCGAACAGCGCGATCTTGAGGGCGAGGTCGATGGTGCGGAACGAGCCGGCGGCGAGCGGCACCAGGGCGAACAGGGCCACCAGCCCGAGCCCGAGCCACGGGCCCGGTCTCATCGGGCCCCGGCTCATCGGGGGGCGCCGAACAGGCCGGTCGGCCGCAGCAGCAGGACCAGCACCATGAGCGCCATGTTCACGCCGAGGGCGGCCTTCGGGACCAGGAACGCCACGTAGTTGTACGAGAGGCCCACCAGGAGGGCGCCGACCAGGGAGCCGGTGACGCTGCCGAGCCCGCCGATGATGACGACGATGAACGCGAAGATCAGCTGCTCGCCCCCCATCGCGGGGCGCACCGACTGGCCGAAGAAGGCCCACATGACGCCGCCCACCCCCGCGAGCGCGGAGCCGGCGGCGAACACGGCGGTGAAGTAGCGGCGCAGGTCGTGACCCATCGCCTGGACCATCTCGCCGTTCTCGACGCCGGCGCGCACGATGAGGCCGACGCGGGTCCGGGTGAGGACGAGCTGGAGGCCCGCGTAGACGAGGAGGCCGAGCCCGATCGCCGCCACCGGAAAGCGCAGCACGATGACGTCGGCCAGGTCCCACGAGCCCTGGAGCGCCACCGGCAGCGGCACCACCTGGTCGTTCGGCCCCCAGGCGATGCGGATCAGCTCCTCCAGCACGATGGTGGCGCCGAGGGTGATCAGGATCTGGAAGAGGTGCTGGCCGTAGACCGGGCGGACGACCACGCGCTCCAGGAGCACGCCGAGCGCCGCCGCCACCAGGGCGGCCGCCAGGACCGCGGCCACCAGGAGGCCCAGGCTCGCGAGGGGCGAGGGCGCGCTCGCCCAGCCGAGGCGCCGGTCGAGCAGGACGACCGCGCTGAAGCCGGCGAAGGCCCCCCAGGAGAACAGGGCGCCGTGGGCGAAGTTCAGCACGTCCATCAGCCCGAAGATGAGCGAGAGGCCGGAGGCGACCAGGAAGAGGAGCATGCCCATCGCCAGCCCCGCCACCGTGAGCGTCACGTAGGTGCGCGGCTCGATCCAGAGGAGCGGCAGGAGGAGGAGCGCGAGGGCGGCGAGCGCGGGCACGGCGCGGCGCACGGGTCAGACCCCGAGGTAGCGCTGCTTGAGCGCGGCGTCGGCGGCCAGCGCGGCCATGGGGCCGGCGTGGACGGTGCGCCCGTCGTCGAGCAGGCAGAAGTCGTCGCCGAGCGCCTCCGCCATGGCCAGGTTCTGCTCGACGAGGACGACGGTCAGGTCCCGCTTCATCGCGCGGAGCGCCTCGACGAGGTGCTCGATCACGATCGGGGCCAGGCCCTTGGACGGCTCGTCGATCAGGAGCAGCCGGTTCGGGTTGACCAGGGCCCGCGCGATCGCCAGCATCTGCTTCTGGCCGCCCGAGAGCGTCGCCGCCCGGGCGCGCCGGAACCGGCCGAGGTCGGGGAACAGCTCGAAGACGCGCCGGAGGCGGTCGGGCGCCGCGGCGTCGAACGTCCGCTGGGCGACCCGGAGGTTCTCGTCCACCGTGAGCGTTCCGAAGATGCCCTGGCCCTCGGGCACGTAGCCGATCCCGAGCCTCGCCACCAGGTGGGGCGCGCGCCCGGCGATGGGCTCGCCGTCGAACCGCACCTCCCCGCGCCGCGCGGCGATCAGGCCCATCACGGTCCGGAGCGTCGTCGTCTTGCCGGCGCCGTTGCGCCCGAGGAGCACGGTGACGGCATCGCGCCGCGCGGCTGAGCGACACGCCCTGGAGGATGTGGTGCTGCCCGATGTCGGCGTGGACGTCCCGGAGCTCGAGGAGCGGCGTGTCCGCGTCGGACCGCGCCGTCACGGGCTCACCCCGCCCGGCGGGCGCCGCCGAAGTAGGCGGCCTGGACGGCCGGGTCCCGGCTCACGCGCTCCGGGGTGTCGTCGGCGATGAGGCGCCCGTCCTGGAGGACGGCGATCGAGTCCGAGAGCGCCATCACCATGTCGATCTTGTGCTCGACGAGCAGGATGGTCCGCGTCCCCTCGCGCCGGATCTCCGCGATCAGCGCGACGATGGCCGGCACTTCCTCCAGCGCCATCCCGGCGGTGGGCTCGTCGAGGAGCAGGAGCCGGGGATCGAGCCCGAGGAGGATGCCCACGTCCAGCTTCCGCTTGTCGCCGTGCGGCAGGGTGCCGGCCGGCGCGCCGGCGCGCGTGTCGAGGCGAACCGTGCCGAGGATCGCGCGCGCCTCGTCCTCCAGCTCCGGATAGGCGTGGGCGTCGCGCCAGGCCACCAGGCCGCGGCCCGCGCGCGCCTGGACGGCGAGGCGCACGTTCTCGATCACGGTCAGCGTCGGGAAGACGTGGGTCAGCTGGAACGAGCGCCCGATCCCGAGACGCGTCCGCGCCGCCGGGCCGAGCGCGGTGACGTCGCTGCCCGTCGAAGACCACCCGGCCCGCGGTCGGCCGGAGCTGCCCGCTGAGCAGGTTGAAGAGCGTGGTCTTGCCGGCGCCGTTGGGCCCGATGATCGACTTGAGCGCGCCCCGGGGCACGGCGAGATCGACGCGGTCGACCGCGACGTGGCCGCCGAAGCGCCGCGTGAGCCCGCGCGTCTCGAGGATCGGCGGCCCGGGCGCCGAGACGCCCCTGCGGCGGCGGCGCCCGGCGGCCGCTCGGTCGCCGGGCGCACGCGGGCTACCGCTTGTTCAGGATCGGCGGCGCGGTCTCCTGGGGCGACAGCTCGCGGACGAGCTGGGGGACGAGCCACGGGACGTCGGGGCGCGCGGTCAGCCGGAAGGCGTACATGGCCTGGAGGGCCTGGTGGTCCTCCTTCCGGAACGTCATCTTGCCCTTGGGCGTGTCGAAGTCCATGCCCTCCATCGCCTGGATCAGCTTCTCGGTGTCCGTGCCCCCGGCCTTCTGGATGCCGGCGACGACGGCCATGGCCGCGGCGAAGCCCCCCGCCGTGAAGAAGTCCGGCGGCTCGCCGCTCATGCGCGCCCGGTGCTCGCGAACCAGCCAGTCGTTCACCGGGTTCTTCGGGATCTCGTAGTAGTAGTACGCGCCGCCGACCAGGCCCTCGAGGTTCTGGGCCTTCATCGCCTTGAGCACGTCCAGCACGTTGCCGCCGGTCGTGAGCGTGATGCCGAACTTGTCGAGGCGGCTCGCGACGAGCTGGGCGAAGGGGCCGCCCTTGCCCGCCCAGATCACGAAGACGTACTTGGGGCCCGGCTTGTCCTTCAGCGCGCCGACGATCTTCTGGATGGGCGCCGTGAAGTCCGTCGCGTCCCGCGGCGTGTACTCCTCCTGGACCACCTTGGCGCCGAGCTTCTCGACCGCCGCCTTGTACGCCGCCACGCCGTCCCGGCCGAAGGCGTAGTCCTGGGCGATCGTGGCGATCAGCACGCCGGGCTTCGCCACCGCGAGGGCGTTGGAGATCGCGTCCTGTCCGGAGTTCCGGCCGGTGCGGAAGACGTAGCGGTTCCAGGACTCGCCGGTGATGCTGTCGGCCACCGCCGGCTCGACCACCAGGACCTTCTTGAACTCCTCGGCGACGGGGAGGATGGCCAGGGCGGCGGCGCTGCTGGTCGTGCCCACCACGAGGTCGACCTTGTCGTCGCCGTAGAGCTTGGTGACCAGCCGCTTGGCGACGTCGGGCTTGAGCTGATCGTCCTCGACCAGCACCTCGATCTTGCGCCCGAGCACCTCCAGCTTGCCGCCCGTGGCGTACTCGAGACCCAGCTTGAAGCCGGTCACCGCCTGCTTGGCGTAGACCTCGAAGGGTCCGGTCAGCCCCTGGACCAGGCCGATCTTGATCGGGCCCTGGGCGTGGCTCGGGCCGGGGCCGACGGCCGTGATCGCGATGAGGGCGAGGAGCCCGATGAGGAGGGGGCGCCGTGTGTGCATGGCTGGTCTCCCGTCGCAGAGCGTCTCGACCGTCGTCCCGATGACCGGGCCCGGTCGGTGCTCGTGGCCGCGGTCGCGATGAGGACGAGGAGCCCGATGAGGAGGGGGCGCCGTGTGTGCATGGCTGATTCTCCCGTTGCAGAGGATCTCGACCGTCGTCCCCATGGGCGGTGGCGACGGGTCGTACGCTAGCGTGTTTGCCGCGGTGCGTCAAGCGGGGTCTGACGCCTCCCGTGCTGCGGCCACCCCAGGAATCGGCTCGGGGGCGGGTGGCTCAGTGCTCGGGACCGATCACCACGACCGCCAGCGCCACCACGTTCATGTCGGGACGGGCCGGCGTGAGATGGTGGATCTCGACCGCGTGCGTCTGCCGGAGCGTGGCCAGCCCCCCGACCAGCCGTCCGTCCGTCCGCGCCACCGGGCGGCCCCGAACGGTGCCCTCCAGCAGGAGCTCGAGCCCGAGCGGCTCGTGGGCCCCCGCGAAGAGGTCCGTCGCCCCGGCGTACTCGCCGGTCCGGCCGCACGAGGGGCATTCGTCGATGTACGGATGGCGCGGGTGCTCGTCCTCGACCTCGTAGTGCGCGCTGGCCGCGAAGCGGTAGTAGGCGCGCCGCGCCCGAACGCGTCCAGGACGGCACGGTCCTCGCCCCGCTGCCGGAGGGCCACGTGGTAGTAGCGGACGTGGAGGTCGTGGGCGTGGTTCAGCGCCGGATCGGGCGCCGCCGTCCACGGGACGAGGCGTCCGAGGCGCACCTGCGCGTCCGAGGCCTCCGGCGACTTGTAGCGACCGAAGTCGTTCACCAGGCCGCACCGGTCCCGCAGCCATCCCGTGAGCCAAGCCACCGCGTCGGCCTGGGAGGCGTGGAGCCGCTCGTCGACGTAGAACCAGCAGTTCGGATAGCTCGGGGGCTCGAACACGGAGAGAGGCGGGAGCTCGATCATGGGGCCGGCGGCCGCGCGGGCTCGGCGGCGCCCTTGAGCGGGCGCAGGAGCTCGGGCCGGTTGCTGCACACCCCGTCCACCGGCAGGCCGCGGAGCCGCGTGATGACCGCCGGCCGCTCCTCGTGCCAGAGGATGACTCCCAGGCCGGCCGCGCGGCACTCTGCGAGGAGCGCCGGGGTGACGTCGTCGGCCGGGTTCTCCGAGCGCCGCTCCCAGCACAGGTGGACGTAGGCCGCGCCGGCGGCGACCGCCGCCCCGACCGGATCCGCCTCGGCCGGCCGGACGAGCAGCGAGGTCGGGATCTCCCCTGCCCGGGCCCGCGCCTCGGCGACGAACGCAGGCTGGAACGAGCCGACGATCACCGCCGCTCCGAGCCCGTGGCGGCGGATGGCATCGACGGCCGGCGCGGCGGTTCCCGCGCCTTGAGCTCGACGTAGAGGCCGCAGCCTTCGTGCGCCAGCTCAAGGACCTCCTCGAAGGTCGGGATCCGCTCCCCGCGCCCGGCGTCGAGCCGACGCAGCTCGGCCAGGGTGAGCGCCGCCACCTCGCCGTGCCCGTCGGTCGTCGCGTCCACCCGCCCGTCGTGGATCACCACCAGATGCCCGTCGCGGCTCCGGTGGAGGTCGAGCTCCACCATGTCGGCGCCGAGCTCGAACGCCCGCCGGAACGCCCGCAGCGTGTTCTCCGGCTCCTCCTCCGACGCGCCACGATGGGCGATCGATCCAGGGCCGCGGGGCTCGGCGGTCCCACATCCTAGTGAGCGCCTCCAGCGACGAATCCGGTCGTGGTCACCGTCACATCTTGACGGCACCGCCGGTGAGCCCGCTCACCAGCGCGCGCTGGAAGAGGACGAACAGCACGAGCAGCGGCACCACGGACGCCACCGCCACCGCGGAGACCAGGTGCCACTGGACCTCCCCGTACTCGCCCACGAACCCGTAGACGGCGACGGTGTACGGCTTGAGCGCCTGCTGGCCGGTCAGGATGAGCGGGAAGGTGAACGCGTTCCAGGCGTCGACGAAGGCGATGACGGCCAGCGCGGCCAGCCCGGGCGCGGCCAGCGGGATCGTCACGCGCGCGAAGGCCGAGAGCGGCGTGCAGCCGTCGACCAGGGCGGACTCCTCGAGCTCCCAGGGAATGCGGTCGAAATACCCCTTCATCATCCAGGTACCGAGCGGGACGACGGCCAGCGTGAAAAGGAGGACGAGGCCCACCCGCGTGTCGTAGAGGCGGTACGCCGAGTACATGAGGTAGATCGGCACCAGCTTGGCCACGCCCGGCATCAGGTTCGCCAGGACCAGTGCCAGGAAGATCGGCCGGTCGCCCGGAAAGCGAAAGCGCGAGAAGGCATACCCGGCGAAGGAGACGACCACGAGGCTGAGCGCCACCGTCCCCAGGGCGTAGATCGCGCTGTTCACGAACGGGCGCACCCCGAACGCCGGAGAGGTGAACGCCACACGGAAGTTGTCCAGGTGGAGCGCCGAGGGAAACAGGGTGGGCGGCACGGCCTGGGCCTCCGCGGGCGGTTTGACCGCCGCCGTGAGGACCCACAGGAGCGGCGTGACGCAGAACAGCGCGTAGAGGAGCAGGACGCCGTAGGTGAAGGCCCGCCAGGTCGCGGCGACGCCCGTCAGCGGATTCACAGGGCCTCGCGGTCGTGGAGGAGCCGCACGTAGGCAATCGTGAGGAGGATGGCCACGCCGTAGACGACGATCGACACCGCGGCGGCGTCTCCCAGGAACCCCCACTGGAAGCCCTGGTGGTACATGTACATGGCGACGGTCTCGGTCCGGTAAACGGGCCCGCCCCGGGTGAGGGCGAGCACGAGGTCGAAGGTGTTCAGCGCCTCGACGGTGCTGGTGATGAGGTTGATGAGCAGGAACGGCCGGATCAGCGGCAGCACGATGTGGGTCAGGAGCGCGCGGCCGGTGGCCCCGTCGATCCGCGCGGCCTCGTAGACCTCGTCGGAGATCGTCTGGAGACCGCCCATCTGGAGGACCAGGCTGTAGCCGGCATCGCGCCAGGTGGTGGCGATGAGCAGCGCCCCCATGGCCAGGGGACCGCTGACCAGCCAGGCCCGCGGTGAGAGGCCCGCCGCGGCCAGGAGCCCGTTGAGAAGGCCGACGGTGGGATCGAAGATGAACCGCCACGAGTACCCGACCACGATCCCCGCCACCACCCAGGGGAAGAGATAGAGGCTCCGGAGGAGGTGGCGCCCGCGCACCCACCGCTGCTGAAGAAGGAGGGCCAGCGCCAGTCCCCCGCCGACCTGGAGAAGGACGGAGCCGACGACCCACACGGCGGTGACCAGCGCCACCGGCTGGACGAGGTTCGGGAAGGGCCCGGTCAGGATGTGCTCGAAGTTCCGGAGGCCGACGAACGGCATCCGGTGGAGGCGGGCCAGGTGGACGTCGTGGAAGGCGTACCAGATGCCGGCGAGGGTCGGGTACAGCTGGAGGAGTATCACCAGGAGACCGGCCGGCACGCACCAGAAGGTACGGGAGCAGCCGCCGCCCGGCCAGCCCGCCCCGGTCCGCCAGGAGCGCCCGCGCGCGCGGCGTTGCGCCGCCCGCCGTCACGGCCGCCGGCGTTCCGGGCCCCGCCATCCCGCCCCGTCCGTCGTCACCTCCGCAGGATGGCGTTGGTCTGGGTCGCGGCCTCATCGAGCGCCGCCTTGGGGGCCATCTCGCCGGCCAGCGCGCGCTGGATGCCGGTGATCATGAACGGCAGGAAGCTCGGGTACTGCGGCACCTGCGGGGCCAGATGCGCGAACGGCACCGACGCGGCGATCTGGTCGAAATACGGCATCACCTGGGCGTAGGCGGCCACGTTGTCGAAGGCCGCCTTCCGGGTCGGCACGCGCTGTTGCTTCTGCCAGCAAGTCCCGGGCCGCCGGCTCGCTGCTCACGATCGTCATGTACTCCCACGCCAGGTCGGCGTTCGGGCTGTTGCGTCCGATGGTGAGATTCCAGCCCCCATGACCGTGGCGCGCCAGCCCGCCGGCGGGCGTGGGAAGGACCGCGGCGCCCCGCACCTGGGCGAACTCCTCGGGGGTCTTGTAGTCGTTGGTCCCGCCCGGCCGGAAGCCGGTGCCGACCACGATCCCCATCGCGAACCGATCGCTCGTGACCAGGACGTTGGTCAGCTGTCCTGATTGGAGCCGAGGATCTCCCGCGGCGTCACCTTGTGCTTGTTGACGAGGTCGGTGAGGAACTGGAGCGAGCGCACGCCGGCGTTCCGTTGAAAACCGCCTGGGTGTTGTCCGGGCTGAGCACGGAGCCGCCCAGCTGAAACAGGAAGGCCAGCCAGCGGTCGACGGTCTCCTCGGCCTGCCCGCCCGGGAAGACGTAGCCCCAGCTATTGGGGGGATTCGTGCAGCGGGCCGCCATCGCGGCCAGCTCGTCCCATGTCTGGGGCGGGCGGGTCGGGTCGAGTCCGGCCTTCTGGAAGACGCGCTTGTTCCAGCTGGAGGAGGCGGACGTCGGCGTTGAGCCAGAGCCCGTAGACGCGCTCCTTCCAGGTGGCTGTCCGCACGAACACCGGCGGGACGTCGCCCTTGTCGCTCCAGGCGTTGAAGCGCGCGGTGTTGTCCTGGACGATGCCGCCCTCGGCGAACTCACCCAGCCAGATGTTGTCCATCTGGATGACGTCGGCCCCCTGGCCGGCCTGCGTGGAGATCAGGGCCTTGCGCCGCTGGTCGTTGTAGGGCGAGCCCTCCAGCTCGACGTTGACGTCCAGCTCGGGGTGGCGGCGCTTCAGCTCGGCGGCCCCCGTGCGCCACGGCGAGTCGAGGCGGAGCGTGTAGTCACGGGCCAGCACCTTGAGCGTGACCGCCCGGCGCTGGGCCGAGCTGCCGCGGCGCGGCAAGAGTCGGCGCAGCGACAGCCGCCGCGGCGGCCGTCATCCGGAGAAGACCGCGGCGACTCAGCGAGGCCGTCGGGACCTGAGCCTCGCGCGGCTCGCCTGAGGTAGAGCGGCTCTCGTCTTTCATCGTGCGTCCTCCTCACCGAAGCGCGGTGACGTGCTCGAACGTCGCGCACCATAGTAGCCCGACGCGAGAGGGCCCAGGAAGCGGCCTGCTCATCGGCGAGCCCGTGGCGGCGTGCCTCGACGCCTTGTCCGCTCCCTGCCCGCGTTACACTAGCGGTCGATTCTCGCTCGCCCCTCGCCCAGGGACGGGCGGCCGGCCGCAGCGGGGCCGGTCAGCGGCGTGGGACACGCGCGGTCGGGAGAATCAGGTCTTCGGAGCGCGCCAGCGGCCAGGCCAGGAGGAACGGTGTCCGGCGACGAAAAGCTCGAGGTCGTGACCGAGGTGCCCGATCGGGCCATGGTGATCTTCGCGCACCCGGACGACGCCGAGATCGGCTCGGGCGGCGTGGTGGCCAAGTGGGTGGCCGCGGGCTGCGAGGTCACCTACGTGCTCTGCACCAACGGGGGGGCGGGCACCGCAGACCGCTCGCTGACGCCCGCCGAGCTGGCGGCCCGCCGGGCCGACGAGCAGCAGGCCGCCGCGGACTTCATGGGGGTGCGCCACGTCGTCATGCTGGGCTACCCGGACGGCGGACTGGAGGACACCCGCGAGTTCCTCGGGGACGTCGTGCGCGCGATCCGGCGCTACCGCCCGCACACCGTCTTCGTCCACGACCCGTACCGCATGAAGAGCTTCCAGCACCGCGATCACCGGAAGGCGGGGATCGTGACGACCGACGCCGTCTACCCGTTCGCCCGCGACCACCTCCACTTCCCCGAGCACGTCGACACGGAAGGCCTCGAGCCGCACAAGGTCCGCGAGCTGTGGTACTGGGGCGTGGACCAGCCCGACGTGATCGTGGACGTCTCGGACTCGATCGACCGGCAGATCGCGGCGCTCGTCCGCCACGAGAGCCAGGTGCCCGGGTTCAACGTGCCGGACGGCGACACCCTCGGCGAGCGCGTGAAACGCCAGGCCGCCGAGCTGGCGGCGGGCTACGGGTTCACGTACGGAGCGGTGTTCCGGCGGCTGGTCGCCCGGCGATAGCGCTCGGAATTGCCCGGCGGCCGACGGGCCGACGGCGGGGCGCCGGTGTCAGCACCGCCGTGCTCCCGGGTTCACGCGTATGGCTACGGTCGCGCGCGCGAGCACACGCGGGCGGCCACGCGCGGCCAGCCGCCGCCCGCGCCCAGATGCTGGCGCGCCATCTGGCTCCGATGAGCACGGTGCAGATCAGGCCGATCGCCGCGGCCACCGTGATCGTCGAGGGATAGCCGATGCGGTCGATGAGCAGGCCGAAGACCACGAGCCCCACGGGCAGGCCGTAGACGGCGAGCATCCGCACCCCCATGACGCGTCCCCGATAGCCCGCGCCGGCGGCGCCGAGCAGGGTCGCGGCCATGGCGATCATGGCGACGTTCTGGGCGAATCCGGCGAGCAGGAGGATGGCCAACCCCAGGCCGAGACTCCCCGCATGACCGAAGCCCAGCAGCGCCACATACCAGGCCCCGATGGCGACCAGCGTCGCGCGCGCCGGGTGTCGCGGGCCGCCCGTCAGGACGGTCGCGACCGAGGCCGCGAGACCGCCGAGCGCGAAGCTGGCGACCAGCCACCCGAGACCGGTCGCATCGACGCGGTAGATCCGCTGGGCGACGTACGGCAGGAGCCCGTTCGACGCCGGGTAGGCGGTCAGGTTGACCAGGAACGCCAGCAGCATCATGGCGAGCAGCTGCGGCGTCTTCAGGACGCGGACCAGGCCCTCCGCGAGGTCGCTCCCGCGCGACGGGCCGAGGTGTGACGGAGCGCCGGGCCGAGGCCGCCGGATCGGCCACCCGAGGCCGCCCGCTGACACGCCGAAGGTGAGCGCGAGGCTCGCCAGGTAGAAGCTCGTGACGAAGAGGTACGTGGAGCCGACGCCCAGCGCGGTGGACAGCCCCGCCCCGGCGAGCGCGCCGGCGATGCGCGCGGAGTCCATGGTGGCGCGGGAGAGACCGAGGGCGCCCATCAGGTGCTCCGGCGGGATCGTCTCGCCGATGAGCGAGTTCCGCATCACGAGATCGTTGGGCCGCACGACGCCGGCCAGGGCGGCGAGGACGAGCACCCACACCGGGGTCAGCACGCCGGCCAGCGCCAGGCACGTCAGGAGCGCGGCCAGGGCGGGATAGGCCGCGCGCATCGCACAGAGCATCGTCCGGCCGCCCAGCCGGTCGCCCAGCACCCCGAACATCGGCGCGGCCAGCGTGCCGACGTACTGGAGCGAGCCGAAGGCGGTGAGCAGCAGCACGGAGCCGGTATGGACCATGACGTACCAGCCGAGGACGAGGGTCTCCATCTCGAACGCCCATGAGGTGAGGAGGTCGGCGGACCACTGGAACCGGAAGCTGCGGACGCGGAATGCGGCGAGGATCAATGCGCGGTCAGGTGAGGGAGCACGGGGCGCGGCCGACGCTTGTCAGATGTCCCCAACATCGGAGGGGGGTGGCACGAGCCACCCCCTCCAGGCTACTCGACGGATATGGCGGGGTCGACGGGACTTGAACCCGCGGCCTCTGGCTT
>CAVVOZ010000002.1:0-133662 GCA_963749975.1 uncultured Candidatus Rokubacteria bacterium
TTCCCGCCGTGTACGCCGGACTCAAGCGCGTCCTCCCGCCGCTCTTGCGACATTTCTTCGCCTTTCGCGTGAGCGGGCTCGAGCACCTGCCGGAGCGGGGCCCCTACATCGTCGCGGCGAACCACGCGAACTACCTGGATGGCGTCGTGCTCGCCACGGCACTGCCCCGGAAGATCAGCTTCCTGGTCATGCCGCGCGTCTACCGGGCCACGCCGCTGCACCCGTACTTCCACGACCACGTGGGCTCGATCCCGGTCTCGCTGGCGCGCCCGGACCCCGGGGCCATCCGGCGGGCCCTCGGAGTGCTCGAGAGCGGCGGGGTGGTGGGCATCTTCCCCGAGGGACCGTTCAGCCGCTTCGGCAGACTCGTCCGCGGACAGCCCGGCGTGGCCCTGGTGGCCCTTCGCTCCGGCGTCCCGGTCGTCCCCGCCGCCATCTCGGGAACCTTCGACGCCCTGGCAGCCCGACGTTTCTTCGTCCCCCGGCGGGTGCCGCTCAGCGTGCGCTTCGGCGAGCCTCTGCGCTTCACCACCCCGCGGCAGCGGGTGACGCAAGGACTCAGGGCCGACGTGACCGGATGGATCATGGAGGAGATCGCCGCGCTGCTGGCCGCGGACGGGTCCCCGGTGCCCGCAGGCCTGCCGCGATGACGGGTCCGCCGCCGAAGAGCCCCTGGGGCGGGCGCTTCGCAGAGCCTGCCGATGCCTCCGCCCGGGCGTTCACGGCCTCTCTACCTTTCGACTACCGGCTCTGGCCCGTTCGATCTCCAGGGCAGCGAGGCATGGGCCCGCGCCCTGGCCAAGGGCGGTGTTCTCCCGGAGGCGGAGCTGGACGCGATCCTCCGCGGGCTTGCGGAGGTGCGGCGGGAGCTCGAGACGGGCGTCTTCCCCTACCGGATCGAGCTCGAGGACATCCACATGAACATCGAGCGGCGCCTGATCGAGAAGATCGGCGCCGTGGGAGGCAAGCTCCACACGGGTCGCTCGCGCAACGACCAGATCGCGCTCGACATGCGGCTCTGGCTCCGGGCCGAGATCGACGCGATCCGCCTCGCCCTCCGGGAGGCGCAGGCGGCGCTCGTCGAGCAGGCGGAACGACATCGCGCGTGCCCGATGCCGGGATACACCCACCTCCAGCGGGCGCAGCCGGTGCGGCTGTCTCACCATCTCCTGGCGTACGTGTTCATGCTGGCCCGGGACCGCGAGCGGCTGGCCGACGCGCGCCGCCGTCTCGACGTGTGCCCGCTGGGAGCGGCCGCCCTTGCGGGGACCACCGTCCCCGTCGACCGCCACGCGCTCGCCCACGCGCTGGGCTTCCGGGCGGCGACGGCGAACAGCATGGACGCCGTCTCGGATCGCGACTTCGCGCTCGAGTTCTGTGCGGCAGCGGCGATCGCCGCCACCCACCTGTCCCGGCTCGCCGAGGAGATCGTGCTGTGGGCCTCGGCCGAGTTCGGCTTCGTCGACCTCCCCGACGCCTACGCCACCGGGTCGTCGATCATGCCGCAGAAGAAGAACCCGGACGTGGCCGAGCTGATCCGGGGGAAGACCGGGCGGGTCTACGGGGACCTCGTGCGGCTGCTCACGGTGATGAAGGGGCTGCCGCTGGCCTACCACTCCGACATGCAGGAGGACAAGGAGGCGTTCTTCGACGCGGCGGATACGCTCCGGGGCACGCTCGGCGTCCTCGCCCCCTTCCTCCGGGCCCTCCGCTTCCGCACTGACCGTCTGCGGATGCTCGCCGGCGAGAGCTTCTCCACCGCGACCGACCTCGCCGGCTACCTCGTCCAGCGCGGCCTGCCGTTCCGCGACGCGCACGAAGTCGTCGGCCGCGCCGTGCGGCTCGCCCTCGAGCGCGGGGTGCGCCTCGAGGCGCTCCCGCTCGAGGATCTCCACGCGCTGTCCCCCCTGTTCGGCGCCGACTTCCGCGACGCGGTCTCCGTGGAGGCGTCGCTCGCCGCGCGGAACGTCTACGGCGGCACCGCCCCCGAAGCCGTGGCTCACGCCCTCGCGGAAGCGCGCGGTCTCCTGGAGGTCCCCTGAGCCGGACACGTGTCCCCGCCGCATCCGGCCGACGGGGCCGGCTCCGTACCGCGCTCGCTCTCGCCCTTCTCTTGCCGCTCCCGCTCGCCGCCTGCGGCAAGCGCGGTCCGCCCGTGGCGCCGGAGCGAAAGCTCCCGGCCGCGGTCCAGGACCTCCAGGCCGCCGTCGAGGGCAGCGCGATCCACCTCAGCTGGACCTTGCCGAAGATCCGGCTCGACCGGAGCGCGCTCAAGGAGATCCGCCGGACCGAGGTGTACCGGCGGATCGAGGACGGGGCGCCCGAGGAGCCGGTCCGGCCGGCAATCCTCGTGTTCGGGGGTCTCTTTGGCCCCCCTCCGGGCGTCCCCGGATTCGAGCGGGTCGCCGACATCACGGTGGCCGAGCCGGGTCAGGCCCAGGTGCAGGGCAACCAGGTGACCTACACGGACGCCCAGGGACTCACGTTCGGGCAACGATACACCTACGTCGTCGTCGCGCTCGACGAGAAGGGCCGTCCCAGCCCGCCCTCGAACCGCATCGTGGTCGCGCTCGCGGCGGCGCCCGACGCGCCGCCGCGGATCGAGGCCCAGGCCGGCGACGCAGAGGTGCGACTCACCTGGGACGCACCCTCGACGCTCGTGGACGGGTCGCCGGCGCCTCCGGACCTCGTCTATGACGTATTCCGGGCGACGACGCCCGGCACGCCAGCGGGCCGCCCCCTCAATCTCGAGCCTGTCGCCTCCCCCCAGTACGTCGATCTGGAGGTCCGGAACGACGTGACCTATCACTACGCCGTGCGCGCGCGGCTCGGACCCGGCGGCTCCCAGAGCGGGCCGAGCGCGGTCGCTAGCGCGACGCCGGAGGACGCCACTCCTCCCGCCCAGCCGCGGGCCCTCGTGGCGGTGCTCGCCGGATCGGCCGTCCGTCTCGCTTGGCAGGCCGTGCCGGACGCCGACCTCGCCGGCTACCTCGTCTACCGGAGCACGACGGCGGGCCGGGGCCACGTGCGGCTGACCGCGGCGCCCCAGGCGGGCACGACGTACGTCGACGCCGACGTGCGACCGGGCCAGACGTACTTCTACCAGGTCACCGCGGTGGACCGCTCGAAGCGCGCCAACGAGTCCGTGCCCTCACAGGAGGCCTCCGCCGCCCTTCCCTGAAGGGCCTTCGTCTTGATTCACGTCGGGGGGCATGCTACGGTCCCCGCAACTGTTGCGCCCGCGCGATCGAGCCGCGTAGCGCCGTGTAGCAAAGGAGGTTGGCGATGCGACGCACCTTCCAGGGCTCTCTGGTCGCCATGGTCACGCCGTTCCACGATGGCCGTGTCGACGAGGGCACACTCCGCGATCTCGTCGAGTTTCATATCGCACACGGGACCGACGGCTTGGTCCCGTGCGGCACGACCGGGGAATCGCCCACCCTGACGCACGACGAGCACAAGCGGGTGGTCGAGATCGTGATCCAGCAGGCCCGCGGCCGGATCCCGGTGGTCGCGGGCACCGGCTCGAATTCGACCGCCGAGGCGATCGACATGACCCGGCACGCGGCGAAGGCCGGCGCCGCGGGTGCGCTCCTGGTGACCCCCTACTACAACAAGCCGACCCAGCAGGGCCTCTACGAGCACTACCGTGCGATCGCCCAAGCGGCCCCCGATCTGCCGCTGATCGTCTACAACATCCAGGGCCGCACGGCGGTCAACATGGAGACGGACACCCTGGCGCGGCTCGCCCAGATTCCCAACATCGTCGGCGTGAAGGAGGCCTCCGGCAGCCTCGACCAGATGACGGCGGTGATCCTGGCCTGCGGGCCGGAGTTCACCGTCCTCTCGGGCGACGACAATCTCACGCTGCCGCTCATGTCGGTCGGCGGGCGTGGAGTCATCTCGGTGGTCGGCAACTTCCTCGCGCGCGAAGTCTCCGACGTGACGCACGCCGCGCTGGAGGGGGACTGGAAGCGGGCCCGGGACCTTCACCTGAAGCTGTACCCGGTCTGCAAGGCCATGTTCATCGAGACCAACCCGATCCCGGTGAAGGAAGCCATGGCCATGCTCGGGATGATCCGGGCAGAGTGGCGGCTGCCGATGTGCCCCATGACTCCGTCGAACCGGGAGAAGCTCCGCCAAGCGCTGGTGCAGGCCGGCGTTCTCAAGGCCTGAGAAGAGTCGAGCCGGCCCGTGGTCGAACTGGTCGTCGCCGGCGCGGCCGGCCGCATGGGCGGGCGCATCGTCGCGCTGGCTCGGGACTCGGCAGAGTTCCGGGTGGTGGGCGCCTTCGAGCGATCGGGGCACCCCGCCCTGGGACGTGACGCCGGGGAGGTCGCGGGCGCCGGCCACCTGGGCGTGCCGATCGGCGCCGATCCGGCCCCACTGCTCGCCGCGGGTCGCGTCCTCGTCGAGTTCACGGCCCCCGAGGCGACCCTCGAGCACCTCCGGCTCGCCGCCCTCCGAGGTGCCGGTGCGGTCGTCGGCACGACGGGGCTCCAGACGGCCCAGGTCGACGAGATCCGCCGGCTGGCCGCCCGCGCGCCCATCATGCTCTCGCCGAACATGAGCGTCGGAGTCAATCTCGCGTTCCGCGTGCTGGCGCTGATGGCCACGGCCCTCGGCGACGACTACGACGTCGAGATCACCGAGATCCACCACCGCACGAAGAAGGACGCGCCAAGCGGCACGGCGGCCAAGATGGCCGAGGTGATCGCCGAGGCGCTGGGGCGCCGGATCGAGGACGCCGGGGTCTATGGGCGCCATGGGCTTGTGGGGGAGCGGACCGCCACGGAGATCGGCGTCCACGCCCTGCGGGGAGGCGACGTCGTCGGTGAGCACACGGTCGTCTTCAGCGCGGTCGGCGAGCGGCTCGAGCTGACCCACCGGGCCCATAGCCGAGACACCTTCGCGCACGGGGCGCTTCGGGCAGCGCGGTTCGTCGCGACCGCCGCCCCGGGCCTCTACTCGATGCACGACGTCCTCGGGCTCTGAGGAGGGAACTGCCGCCCGCATGAGTCCCGTCCGGCCGAGCCGCGGGCCGTCTGATATGCTGTTCGTGGAAGATATCCGGTTTTACGGCCATCACGGCGTGACCCCTGCTCAGCAGGAGGTGGGCGCGTGGTTCTCGGTGGACGTCGAGCTGGCGCTCGACCTCACCCCGGCCGCGCTCTCCGACGATCTGGAGGCGGGGGTCGACTACGGCCAGGTGGTGCAGCTCGTGGTGGCGCTGGGCACGGGCGGACGGGTCCACCTGATCGAGCGGCTGGCGGGACTGCTCTGCGAGGCGCTCCTCCGGGAATACCCGGCGCGCGACGTCACGGTCACCGTGCGCAAGGTGACCCCGCCGCTCGAGGGGATCGTCGCGGTGCCAGGGGTACGCATGAAGCGGAGTCGCTAGGCATGGCGCGGGTTTTTCTCTCGCTCGGATCGAACCTGGGCGACCGACGCCGGCACCTCGAGGCGGCGCTGGCCCTGCTCCGCTCGGAGATGGGGGTCCGCGTCGTCACCTGCTCGAAGGTCTACGAGACGACGCCCTGGCCCGAGCTCGGCTCACCGCGAGAGACGTGGCACCTCAACTGCGCGGTGGAGATCGAGACCGACCTCCCGCCCCACCGGCTCCTGCGGCTGACCCAGGCCATCGAGAGCCAGTCGGGCCGGGTCCTCCCGGCGGGACCGCCCGCGCCATCCAGTCCGCGAACGCTGGACATCGACATTCTGCTCTACGCGGACCACGTCATCGCGGAGGATCTCCTCCAGATCCCCCATCCGTTTCTCCACCTGCGCCGGTTCGTGCTGGTCCCCCTGGCGGACATCGCCCCCGAGGTCGAGCACCCGACGCTCTACCAGTCGATCATGGATCTCTTGGACGAGCTGCCCGGCGAGGGCGACGTGCTCCCCTACCCTGACTGAGCCGCGCCCCCTTGCCGGGGTCGGGGCATTCTGCTAGCGTCCCGACTCAGAGGCCAGCCGTGCCCGAGCCGTCCACCGAGTTCCGCCAGCAGGCGCTCACGCACCTCGACACGCTCTACAACTTCGCCCTGCGGCTGACCAAGCGGCCGCCGGACGCCGACGATCTGGTTCAGGAGACCTACCTCCGGGCCTTCCGGTTCGCCCACCGATTCGAGCCGGGAACGCACCTCCGGGCTTGGTTGTTCCAGATACTGAGGAACACGTTCCTCACGTTCTACCGGCGGGAGACGCACCAGCCGGTGCTCCTCGACAAAGACCTCGACGATGGGCTCGAGGAGGCACCCGCGGGGGAGGCGCCGGACCCGGCAGTCGTGACGGTGCTGGACCTCGAGAGGGCGCTCGCGGAGCTGCCCGAGGACTTCCGCTCAGTGCTGCTCCTGGCGGATCTGGAAGGGCTCGCCCTGCACGAGATCGGGCAGATCATGGACATACCCATCGGGACGGTCAAGTCGCGGCTCTTCCGGGCACGCCGCATGGTGCGCCGCCGCCTCGGCGACTACCGGACGAACTGAGCCATGAACGGCCACGAGACCCACGAGATTCTCGAGGAGTACCGCCGGCGCGAGCTCGCGCCCGACCGCGCTCGAGCCGTCGAGGCGCACCTTCAGGCGTGCCCCGCCTGCCGGGGAACCCTCGCGCGGGACGAGGCCGTGGCGAGGCTCGTCCAGGCCCTGCCGCGCCCCCCGGCGCCAGAGGCTCTGGCGCGCCAGGTCCGGGCCCTCGGCACCCGCCAACGGGGGATCGCCGGATGGCTGGGACGGCCCTGGGTCGCCGCCGCCGTCGCCGCGGTCGTCGTCGCCGCTATCCTCGTGCCCTGGATGCGCCGGCCGGCGGAGCGGCCCGGGGACGTCGTCGACGCCCTGATCCAGTCGGGCGTCGCCGAGCACCGGCGGATCCTGCTGGATCTCGAGGCGACTCCACGAGAGATCAGCCACCCGGACGCCGATGCGATCTTCCAGCGCGTCCGGTCGGTCACCACGGTCGAGCTCCCCAAGGTGTTCGCGGGAACGGACGAGCTCCACCTGCTCGCCGCGCGTCCGACGATCCTGGCAAGCCGGAAGACCGCGGCCGCCACGCTGCGCTACAAGACCTTGCCCGACACGACCTACTTCGTGCTTCCCGGGCCGGATTTACCGATGCCGGTCGAGGGCCGGGTCCAAATCGAGCAGTACCGGCCGCACATGCGCGAGGTCAACGGGTTCAACGTCGTGTACTGGAAGCAGAAGGACCTGGTCTACCTCATGGTGTCGGGGCTCGACCGGGAGGGGTGCCAGAAGCTGTACCTCAAGGTACGGCAGGCGCTGTAGCCAGCCTTCGAGTGTCCGACGGGCTCGAGGCAGGCGCGTGATCCGGAGCGTCCAGTCGCAGTTCTACGACTCAGCCCGACGCCCGCCACGGGCCCTCGAGGAGCTGTTCGCCCTGTGGGCATATCGGGACCTCCTGGTGCAGCTGGTCCGGCGGGATCTCGTCGCGCGCTACAAGCGATCCGTGCTCGGGGTGCTGTGGACACTGCTGAACCCGCTGGGCACGATGGTGATCCTCGTCGTGGTGTTCTCGCGTGCGTTCGGCGCCGGCCGGACCTATCCCGTGTACGTCCTGGCCGGCCTCCTGGGTTGGAGCTTCTTCGCCCAGACATCGCTCTCGGCGGCCCGGCAGCTCGCGGCCGGGGCGCATCTCATCCGGCGCATCTACCTGCCCCGCACCGTCTTCGCGCTGGCGGCGCTCGGCACGGGTCTCGTCAATCTCTCGCTCTCGCTTCTCCCCCTCCTCGGCATCATGCTCGTCACCGGCGTGCCCATCCGGCCGACCATCCTCTTCCTGCCGGTGTCCATCGTCACCCTCGCGGCGTTCACCCTCGGCGTCGGCCTCGTGCTGTCCACCCTGGCGGTCGATTTCAACGACGCGATCGAGCTCTACAGCATATTCCTCCCTGCTCTTCTCTACCTGACGCCGATCATCTACCCGAAGGAGATCCTTCCGGCCGCAGCCCGACCCTGGTTGGTGGACGTCAACCCGCTGAATCACCTGGTGGCCCTTTTCCGGCTGCCGCTCTACGAGGGCCGCCTGCCCAGCGTGACCGCGTGCCTCGTGGCCTTCGGCACGGCGACCGCCGTCCTCCTGGTCGGCTGGTTCCTGTTCACGGCTCGCGCCGACGGTCTCGCCAGCCGCCTCTGATGGGTGCACCGGGACCGGCCTCCGAGCACGCGCCCGCCATCCGCCTCGACAACGTCTCGATCCAGTTCACGGTCCCGCACGAGAAGCTCCGCTCGCTCAAGGAGTACGCGATCCGCGCGCTCGGAAATCGAATGACCTACGAGCAGTTCTGGGCCGTGCGCGGCGTGAGCTTCGAGGTCATCCCGGGTGAGGTCCTCGGCCTGATCGGTCGCAATGGGGCAGGCAAGAGCACGCTCCTGAAGCTGATTGCCCGGGTCCTCCGGCCCACCGAGGGCCGCGTTGCGCACGTGGGGGCGGGTCGCCCCCCTTCTCGACTACGGGGCGGGGTTCCACCCCGACCTGACGGCCGCGAGAACCTCTACCTCGACGGGACGCTCCTCGGGCTCTCGCACCGGGCGCTGGACGCCTCGTTCGACCGCATCGTCGAGTTCGCGGAGCTGACGTCCTTCATCGACGCGCCCGTGCGCACCTACTCGTCGGGAATGGTCGCGCGCCTCGGATTCGCCATCGCCACGGAGCAGCGTCCCGACGTCCTGCTCATGGACGAGGTCCTGGCCGTGGGCGACGAGGCGTTCCAGGTGAAGTGCCACGAACGGTTCGAGGCCTTCAGGGCCAACGGGACGGCCATCGTGCTCGTCTCGCACGACAAGGGCCTGGTGGCCGAGACGTGTCAGCGCGCCATATGGCTCGAGCGCGGCGAGGTGCGTCAGACCGGGCCCGCCGCCGAGGTCGTCGCCGCGTACGTCGGAGCCCAGCTGAAGAGCCTGGAGACGTCACCCGGCCCGCGGATCCAGGAGGTCGCGGAGCCCGTCGCCGAGCAGGTTGAAGCCGAGGACGGCGAGCGCGATGGCCGCCCCGGGAAAGACCGCGTACCAGGGGGACAGCTGGAGGAAGTTCTGGGCCTCCCGCAGCATGAGCCCCCACGACGGATGGGGCGGCTGGGTCCCGAGCCCGAGGTACGAGAGGGCTGCCTCGGCCAGGATGGCCAGGGGAAACGAAATCGTGGCCTGCACGATCAGCGGCGATACCGTGTTGGGCAGGACGTGCCGCCAGAGAATCGCGCCGTCCCGCGCGCCGAGCGCTTCCGCGGCGGCGACGAAGTCCTGAGCCCGAAGCGACAGGACGCTCGCCCGCGTGAGCCGCGCGAAGACCGGCACGTACGCGATACCGACGGCGACCATGCTGATGAGCACGCCAGGGCCGAACACCGACGTGACCAGGAGCGCGGAGAGGACCGCCGGGAACCCGTAGACGGCGTCCGTCACCCGCATCGCCGCCTCGTCGAGCCAGCCGCCGACCCAGCCGCCGGCCGCGCCCAGGACCACGCCGACACTCATCCCGATCGCGACCGCCACGGCCCCGACGGCGAGCGAGGCGATGGCTCCGCGCATGACCCGGGACAGGAGGTCGCGGCCGTACTGATCGGTGCCCATCGGGTGGGTCCAGGACGGCCCCTCCAGACGGGCCGCGAGCTCCATGCGGAGGGGGTCCCGCGGCGTGTACACGAGGGAGCAGACGGCGGTCCCGAGGATCGCCACGGTGAGCGCCAGGCCGGCCGCGAACCCGGGATGGTGGAGCGCCCGGCCCCAGCGCCTACTCATACCGGATCCGAGGGTCGAGCACCGTGTAGAGGACGTCCACGATGAAATTGAGCGTGACGACCGTCACGGCGACGAAGAGCACCACGCCCTGCACGACCGGCAAGTCCCGGGCGCTGATCGCGCCGAGAGCGAGGCGGCCCAGCCCCGGCAGGTAGAAGACGTTCTCCAGCACGATGCTCCCCGCGAGGAGCTGCCCGAGCTGGAGCCCCACGATCGTGACGATCGTGAGGAGCGCGTTCCGCAGGACGTGCTTCCACGTCACCGTCCGCTCGGCCAGCCCCTTCGCGCGCGCCGTCCGCACGTGGTCGGCCCGGAGGACCTCGAGGATCGCCGCCCGCGTGGTTCGCGTGAGGATGGCGGCCTGGACCACCCCGAGCGCGAAGGCCGGCAGCAGCAGCGCGCGGAGCCCCGGCCAGACCCCGCCCGACCATCCGTCGAACCCGCCGGCCTGCACCCAGCCGAGGCGCACCGCGAAGAGGAGGATCAGGAGGAGCCCGGCCCAGAACGACGGAATCGCGATGCCGAGCTGCGAGAGGAGCATCGCGACGTAGTCGCCAGCCCGCCCCTGCCGGGTCGCCGCGTAGACGCCGAGCGGGATGGCCGTCAGCACCATGAAGGCCGCGGCGAGGACGGTGAGCGGCAGCGTGACGGCCAGACGGCTCAGAACCAGGCGGCCGACGCTCACGTCGTACTGGATCGACCGCCCGAGGTCGCCCCGGAGCGCGTCCCCGAGCCACTCCACGTACTGGACCAGGATGGGCCGGTCGAGTCCCATCGCGCGCCGGAGCGCCGCCGCCGCCTCCGGGCTCGCCTCCGTGCCCATGATGAGGAGCGCCGGGTCCCCGGGCAGCACCCGCACGACCGTGAAGACCAGCAGCGAGACGACGAAGAGCGTGGCGAGAAACGCCACTGCCCGGCGCAGCATCAGCCGGCGCATGGACAGCTCCGGGCCGCGGGCTCTCGAGACGGCACCGCCCCGGGAAAAACCCCGGGGCGGGCGGCGGCGGGGGACCGCACGGCCGGGCGCGGCGCTACTTCGCCCAGCCCACCTCCGAGAGGTCCAGGGACGGAGTCGGCAGGTCCTTCCAGATGCCCTGGACACCCTTCTTGGCCGCCACCAGGCGCGGGTACACGTAGAGCCAGACGACCGGCGCCTCGTCGGCCATGATCTTCTGGAGCTGGACGTACAGCTCGCGGCGCTTCTTGTCGTCGAGCGTCAGCTCGGACTCCTGGAAGACCGCCTGGAAGCGCGGGCTCTCGTACCGGTAGTAGTACTTCGGGTTCGCATAGTTGCCGGCGTCCCAGGCCTCGGCGTGCCCGATGATGGTCATGTCGTAGTCGGCGTTCTTGTAGACGCGATCGAGCCACTGCCCCCACTCGATCTGCTCGAGCTTCACGCGGATGCCCACCTTGGCGAGCTGCGCGACCAGCACTTCCCCCGTCCGCACCGTGTACGAGTACTGCGGCGTCACCTTGAGGACGGCCTCGAAGCCGTTCGGGTATCCCGCCTCCGCGAGGAGCTGCTTGGCTCGCGCGGGATCGTGCGGCACCGCCTTGGCCATGTCGACGAAGTAGGGGTTGAGCGGGTCGACGTTGGACCCCAGAACTCGCCCGAATCCGAACATCGCGCCCTTCACGACCTCTGGCTTGTCGATGGCGTGCGTGATCGCGCGCCGGACCTTGACGTCGGAGAACGGCGTCTTCGAGTTGTTGAGCGCCAGGATGACGTCATTCGTGGTCTCGCCCTGGATGAGCTGCAGGGTCGGCGTGCGGCGAACGACCTCGACCGACTCCGGGCCCGAGGCCGAACGCCATCACGTCGATATCCCCCGCCTGGAGCGCCGCCAGGGCGGCATTGGCGTCGGGAATGAACCGGAACGTGACCCGCTCGAGCTTCGGCAGACCCTTGACGTGATACTCGGGGTTGCGCTTCAGGACGATCCGGTCGCCCCGGTCCCAGCGCTCGAGCATGAACGGCCCGGTCCCGATCGGCTGCGACTTCTGCTGGTCCACGGCCTCCCGCGGATAGATCACCGAGCCCTGGCGCGCGAGATTGTAAAGGAACATCGCGTTGGTCCGCTTGAGCGCGACCGTGACGGTGTAGGGGTCCCGCACGTGGATCGTCGCGATGTCCTCGTACTGCTTGACGTGGGGATGCTTCGTCTCGGGGTTCCGGGCGCGGTCGAGGACGAACTTCACGTCCTCGGCGGTGAGCTCCCGCCCGCCGTGGAAGCGCACCCCCTTCTTGAGGAAGAAGGTGTAGTTGAGGTTGTCGGTGGTGTGCCAGCGCTCGGCGAGCCAGGGAACCAACCGCCCCTGAGCGTCGACTTTTACCAGGGCCTCCTGGATGTTGTAGAAGACCACCGTCGCCGTCGCCGACGCGGGCGTCGCGGTGAGATCGAGCCCCGGCGGCTCGGCCGTGGTTTGCACCACGAGGGCGGCGCTCTGTGCGCTGGCGCCGGACGGACCGAGGAGCCCAGGAATCTCGAGCCCAGGACCGACCGCCAGGACCGCGGCCGTTCCGAGGAACCAGCCCAATCGAGGCCATCTCACCATGGTCGCGCCTCCACCTAGCGTCGGGTAGAAACCGCGCTCACTATACCCGAAGCGTGGAAGCGCGCTCAAGACGCGGGCGGTCTCGTGCCATCATGGGCGCGGGATGCGCCGCGCAGTCCTCGTCTTCCTCGCCGTCGCCCTCACCCTCGCGGCGATCACGGTGGTGCTGCGCCGCCACCCGGGCGGGGAGCAGGGCGGCCAGCCGCCGCCGCCCGGACCCACCGCCGGCGAGGCGCCCCGGCCCGCGCCCGCGCCGACGATCGCGCCGAGCCCCGCCATCCGGCCGGGCCAACCCGGCGGGGCTGCTTCCGCCGACCTCGAGCAAGCCCGAGACGTGCTGGCCGCGATCGAGGCCCGCGGCGGCAAGCCCCTGGCCGGGTACGTCGGCGGGCGCGCGTTCCACAACCGCGAGCGGCAGCTGCCGGCGGGTCACTACCGGGAGTACGACGTGCATCCGCGGGTTCCCGGGCAGGACCGCGGCCCCGAACGGCTGGTCATCGAGCAGACCACCGGCCGGGCCTACTACACCCGCGATCACTACCGCACTTTCGTGCCGCTGAACTGAGGGCGGACCAAGGTGTCTCCATCCCTCTTCGACCAGCTCGCGGCGACGGCACCGCCCTGGGTCCACCTCCTGGTCCACACGGACGACGTACCCGTGACACTCCCGGCGCCGCCACCCGGCTTCGTGGTCCGCACGCTCGACGGCCGACGCTGCCGGACGAAACGCGCGCTGCTCGACGAGCTGGCTCGGGTCCTCGGGTTCCCGGCGTACTTCGGGCGGACGTGGGACGCCCTCGAGGACTGTCTGACGGACCTCGGCTGGCTCCCAGGGCCGGGCTACCGGGTCGTCGTCCTCGCCGCCGACCGACTGCTCGCCCGCGATCCGGCGGGCTACGCCACGTTCGTCGCGCTCCTCGAGGACGTGGGCCGCGCCTGGGCCACGGCGGCGACCGGCCATCCTGGACGGGACGCGACGCCCTTCCACACGGTCCTGGCGGTCCCCGCCCGACGGCTCGGCGCGCGATCACACTGGGGTGTGCCGCGCCCGGGCGACTGACGCGACCGTCACGACGCCCCGGGGTGCCGGCGCGTTCTTCCCGACGAACGCTTGACAAGCAACGGCGCGACGACTCACGCTGGGATCGTCAATGCCGCCCCGCGCGCGTCGACCCGCCCAGGCCAAGTCGAGCGGGGCCCAGGGCCCCGCGGCTCCCGAGCGCGCGCCGGCCGCACCCGCACCAGGACCCACCTCCGCCGACTTCGAGAAGCTCGGCGTCTTCTACCTCGGGCGACCGTACGACCTCGGGGCCAAGCAGCCCACGCCGGGCCTCGTCCTCTACGACTCGAAGGATCTCGTCACCCACGCGGTGTGCATCGGGATGACGGGCAGCGGCAAGACGGGCCTTTGCCTGGCCCTCATCGAGGAGGCGCTGCTCGACAGCATCCCCGTGCTCCTCATCGATCCGAAGGGCGATCTCGCGAACCTCTGCCTGACCTTCCCGGAGCTGCGGCCGGAGGACTTCAAGCCGTGGGTCAACGAGGACGACGCGCGCCGGAAGGGGCTCGCGGTGGACGCCTTCGCCGCGCAGCAGGCAGAGCTCTGGAAGACCGGGCTGGCGGCATGGGGTGAGGACGGCGCGCGGATCCGGCGCCTCCGCGACGCCGCGGACGTCGCGGTCTACACGCCCGGGAGCACGGCGGGGCTCCCGGTCTCGATCGTCAAGTCGTTTGCCGCGCCGCCCCCTTCGGTGCGCGACGACGCGGAGCTCTTCCGCGACCGCATCGGGACCACCGCCACGAGCCTTCTCGGCCTCCTCGGGATCGAGGCCGATCCCCTCCAGAGCCGCGAGCACATCCTGCTCGCCAAGCTGTTCGAAGCCGCGTGGCGCGAGGGCCGGGACCTCGACCTGGGAGCCCTGATCCAGCAGATCCAGAGCCCGCCGATCGCCAAGGTGGGGGCTCTCGACCTCGAGGCGTTCTTCCCCGCGAAGGATCGCTTCGCGATGGCGACCCGGCTCAACAACCTCCTGGCCGCTCCAGGGTTCGACGCCTGGCTCGAGGGCGAGCCGCTCGACATCGGCGCGCTCCTCCACACGGCCGAGGGCAAGCCCCGCGCCGCGATCTTCTCCATCGCGCACCTGTCCGACGCCGAGCGCATGTTCTTCGTCTCGCTGTTGCTCAACGAGATGCTCGGATGGGTGCGGGCGCAGTCCGGCACGACCAGCCTGCGGGCGCTCCTCTACATGGACGAGGTCTTCGGCTTCTTCCCGCCGGTCGCGAACCCCCCGTCGAAGCTCCCGCTCCTGACGCTCCTCAAGCAGGCCCGGGCGTTCGGCGTGGGCGTGGTGCTGGCGACCCAGAACCCCGTCGACCTCGACTACAAGGGCCTCGCCAACACCGGGACCTGGTTCATCGGGCGGCTCCAGACCGACCGCGACCGCGCCCGTGTGCTCGACGGCCTCGAGGGCGCGGCGGCCGGCGGCGACAAGCGCTTCGACCGCGCTGCGATGGAGGAGATCCTTGGCGGGCTCGGGAGCCGGATCTTCCTCCTGAACAACGTGCACGAGGACGCGCCCGCAGTCTTCGAGAGCCGCTGGGCCATGTCCTACCTGCGCGGCCCGTTGACCCGCACCCAGATCAGGCAGCTCATGGCGGACCGGAAGCCGGACCCCGCCCCGACGCGGCCCGCCAGCGCGCCGGTCACGGGCACGGCACCCGACGCCAGCCGAGGCCCGGCGCCAGCCAGCAGCGCCCCGCCGGCGCCGAGCCCGGGTGGGGGGCGCCCGGTGCTCCCGCCTGGCGTTCCCCAGCACTTCGTGCCCGTCCGCGGAACCGCGCCCGCGGGCACGGCGCTCGTCTACCGACCCATGGTCCTCGGCGTGACCACCCTGCGCTACGCGGATGCCAAGGCGGGCGTCGATCAGAGCGAAGAGGTCGTCGTTGCGACCCCCGTCACGGAGGCGGCGGTCCCGGTGAGCTGGGAAGGCGCGATCCCCATCGACGTCGACGTCGCCGACCTCGAGACCGCACCCAGTGCCGCGGGGGACTGGGCGCCGCTCCCCCCGGCGGCCGGCAAGCCCAAGAGCTACGAGGGCTGGAGCCGGGACCTGGCGGCTTGGCTCTACGGGCAGCGCCGGCTCGAGCTCCTCCGCGACCCCGCTTCGGGGGCGCTCTCTCGCCCGGGCGAGAGCGAGCGCGACTTCCGGATACGGGTCCGCGAGGCATCTCGGGCCGACCGCGACGAGCGCGTGGAGGCGCTTCGCAAGAAGTACGCGCCCAAGCGCGTGGCGCTCGAGGAGCGTCTCCGGCGCGCGCAGCAGGCGGAGTCCCGGGAGCGGGAGCAGGTGAGCCAGCAAGGGGTCCAGGCGGTGATCTCGATCGGTGCCACCATCCTCGGCGCGGTGCTCGGGCGAAAGACCGTGAGCGTCGGCAACATCGGACGCGCCACGACAGCCGCGCGCGGGGCCGGGCGCGTCCTGAAGGAGCGCGAGGACGTCGCGCGTGCGCAGGAAACGGTGGCAGCGGTCCAGCAGGCACTCGCCGCGCTCGAGACCGAGCTTCAGGACGAGCTGGCCGCCCTCGAGGCCCGGGGCGAGCCCGATCGCCTGGAGCCGGTGGCCGTCCGGCCGAAGAAGTCGGACGTGCGGATCCGGCTGTGCGCGCTCGCCTGGACCCCCTACTGGCGCGACGGTGCGGGCTCCGTCACGCCCGCCTGGAAGTGAACTCCGTCCCGGCCGGTCGACCCGTCGGGCCGAACCGGACCCCGAAGCCCGTGTCCGGAGAGGCGGCGCCGAGGCCGCCACGAAAGGAGCCGCATCGCATGCGCAACCGTTTCACGATGGCCGTGCTGGCCGTTCTCCTGCTGGTGGGACTCGTCGCCACGCTGTCGATGGCTGCCGGACCCAAGCAATATCAGTGGACGGGCACCGTAACGGAGGTGGACGCCAAGGCCAAGACCATGGTCGTCGACAAGGGCGGCGAGACCTGGGAGTTCTCCACGGACGGATTGAAGGACGTGAAGGTGAAGAAGGGTGACAAGGTCACCGTCTTCTACGTGGCGATCGCGAAGAAGATCGAGACGAAGTAGCCGGCGCCGCGGCGGTTCGCGGGCGCTGCCGTCGACCGAGGCGTGAGGCTCCCGGACCGGGTTCCGCCTCCTAGCCCTTCGTGAGGAACGTGGCGGCAACCGCCCCCTGACGGGCGACGTTGACGACGGGCTCCCGGCTCACGCGGCAGTGGAGCCCGAGGTCTCCCGGCGCGTAGAAGAGCCCCAGCGAGAAGTAGCAGAGGCCCGTGTGGGCGCGGCCGTTCCGGAGATAGACCATCGGGCGGCACGTGCCCGGCCGTCGGAGCTGGACCACCCAGCGGCCCGGCTCCCGGAGCGCGCGGACGATGCGCGCTTCCCAGCGGGCCGGCCCCGCTTCCAGGCCGAGCAGCAGGCCGGCGCCGCTCGATCCCACGTTCGGCTTGATCAGGAGACGCTCCCGGGCCCGGCGCGCGAACTCCGGGAGGTCGACCGGCCGACCGGCCGGATCCTCCGTGTGCCGCGCTCCGAGCACGCGGGTCCAGGGCACGGCCCCGCGGAGCAGGCGGCGCTCCGAGGGCGTGAACAGGGACGCGAGCTCGGGCCGCCCGATGCACTCGAGCAGCGCCTTGTGGGCGAACTCGCCCGCGACGCCCGGCACGCTCGCGCCGGCGTCGAAGCGATCGAGGAAGCCGGCGAGCGCCGGCCGCGTCGGGCGGCCGATGTCCTCGAGCCCGAGGTCCCGGTAGACCATGTCGACCGCGAGGTCCTGGAAGCGCACGCCGCTCCGGGTGCGGCGCAGGTCTGCCACCGTCCCCTGGGCGGCGGGGACCCCCGCCGCGCGGAAGGCCGCGACGAGCCGCGGCACCTCGCTGTAGCCGTCGAGGGGCAGGGCATCCTCCACGAACGCGACCCCCCGCAGGCGCCGCCGGCCCGCGTGTCGGGCAGCCGCGCGCACCCAGCGCACCACGAGGGCGAGGAGATCGGGCGGATCGGTGAGAGCGCGCGCCTCCCGCGCCGTGTACACGCGCGGGAAGACCTCGGCACGCAGGATCCGGACGCCCGCCGCGTGGTTGTAGAGGCCCGCCAGGCCGGTCGCATTGGTCTCGAAGAGCACCGGCGTGAGCCCGCCGCGGGCGTCCGCCTCGAGGCCGACGTCGGGACGGATCAAGAGCTCCCACGGCGCAGGCGGCCGCGCCGCGTCGCGCTGTAGCCACGCCACGGTTGTGCCGCTCACCGGACACAACGCACGGAAGCCGCCGGCGTCGGCCCGCCAGAGTGCGGGAGCATGGGCCTGAACCCGGTGGACGAGATCCGCGAGCCGCGCGAGACTGGGGAGCATGCGCGACGGCACGATGAAGGGTGTCAGCGCGATCGGGTGCGGCACCGCGGGCGCGCCGGCCCGGTGCCGATGGAACAGCTCGGCCGCGGTCTCGGCCGCCTCCACGGCACGGAACAGCTCGCGCCGCCGGGCGGGAGCGAATCGCGTGATGCGCGTCGTGGCCAGCTGGTCCAGGGCCCTCACGGCTCGCGTATTATAGATGACCGAGCCCGGAGCCCGGTCCGCCATGACACACGAGCAGGTTTTCCAGGACGCCCTCGCGCGGTTGCACGCCGAAGGGCGCTATCGGGTCTTCGCCGACCTCGAGCGGCACTGCGGGCGCTTCCCCTGCGCGACCTGGCACGGCCCCGACGGGCCCGTCGAGGTCACCGTGTGGTGCTCCAACGACTACCTCGGCATGGGCCAGCATCCGACCGTGCTGAAGGCGATGGCCGAGGCGCTCGAGCGGGTCGGGGCCGGCGCCGGCGGCACCCGCAACATCGCCGGCACCTCGCACGCCCACGTCCTCCTCGAGCGGGAGCTGGCCGATCTCCACCAGAAGCCGGCGGCGCTGCTCTTCTCCTCCGGCTACGCCGCGAACGAAGCCGCCATCAGCACCCTGGCCCGGCTCCTGCCCGGCTGCGTCATCCTCTCCGACGAGAAGAACCACGCGTCGATGATCGAAGGGATCCGCCGGAGCGGCGCCGAGAAGCGGATCTTCCGCCACAACGACCCGGCAGACCTGGAGCGCCATCTCGGCGCCGTGCCGGCCGGCCGACCGGCGCTCGTCTGCTTCGAGTCGGTCTACTCGATGGACGGGGACATCGCGCCGATCCGGGCGTTTTGCGACGTCGCGGCGCGCCACGGCGCCCTCACCTACATCGACGAGGTCCACGCGGTGGGGCTCTACGGGGCCCGCGGCGCCGGCGTCGCCGAGCGGGACGGCGTCCTCGACCGGCTCACCGTCATCCAGGGGACGCTGGCCAAGGCGTTCGGCGTGGTCGGCGGGTACATCGCCGCCTCGGCCGTCATCGTCGACGCCGTCCGGAGCTTCGCGCCGGCCTTCATCTTCACGACCGCGATGCCGCCCGTCGTGGCGGCCGGCGCCCTCGCGAGCCTGCGGCATCTCAAGACGAGCGGGGCCGAGCGCGCGCGGCACCAGGAGCGGGCCGCGCGGCTCAAGCGCCTCCTCGGGGCCGCCGGACTGCCGGTCATGCCGACAGCGAGCCACATCGTGCCGGTGTTCGTCGGAGACGCGGTCCTCTGCAAGCAGGCGTCCGACGAGCTCCTGGGCCGCCACCAGATCTACGTCCAGCCGATCAACTACCCGACCGTCCCCCGCGGCACCGAGCGGCTCCGGCTCACCCCGAGCCCGCTCCACGACGACGCCACGATGGACCGCCTCGTCGCGGCCTTGGGGGAGGTCTGGGAGCGCCTCCGGCTGCCCCGCGCGGTCTGACGGTCCGCGAGATGGCCATCGATCCCTTCTTCAACGACCGCGCGACCATCGGCGTCTTCGAGCGCGCCTTTTACGCCGGGCGCGAAGCCGCCGAGGAGATCGAGGCGATCCTCGAGTGGGCGCCCCGCCCACGCCGCGTGCTCGACGTCGGGTGCAATGCCGGCCTCCATGCGCTCGAGTGGGCCCGGCGGGGCGTCGAGGTCGTCGGGATCGATTCGGCGCCGGTCGCCATCGGGCTGGCGCGCCAGCGGGCGGCCGGGGATCCGCGCCTCCGCTTCGAGGTCGCCGACCTCGCCGACCCGGATCTGGCGCGCCTGGGCACGTTCGATCTCGTGACCGTCCTCGGCGGCGTCTTCAACTGCGTTCCGCGGGCCGTGCTCGTTCCCGCCTTCCGCGCGATCCGATCCGTGCTCGAGCCGTCCGGGGACCTCGTCTTCGACGTCTTGCGCTGGCGGGACACGCCGCGCACGGTCTTCCTCCGCCGGGACGCGCAGGGAGCGCTCCGGATCGTCTGGGAGTTTTCCCTGGATCCGGTCGAGGGGCGCGGGCACGTCGTGGGCCAGTTCCTCGAGACCGGCGCGGTCCAGGATTCGGAGCGCAACTTCTACACCGCCCCCGAGGTCACGACCCTCCTGGAGCTCGCCGGGCTCGAGCGCCGGGCCGTGGCGGGCGACCTCGCCCTCGCCGTCCCCGCCCGGGAGGCGGAGCCGAGCTTCTTCTTCCGCGCCCGCCCCCGCTAGGAGCTGGCGCCCGCGGGCTCAGTGAGGGCCAGCGAGAATGGTAGACTCGTCGACGAGGCTATCGATCCCGTCGGGACGCACGCCGCTCGTGACGTCGAAGGTCCTTGCCGAGCGGGCGGGCGCGGCCGACGAAACGGTGTCCCGCCAGACGCGGTCCGGGGAGGCACGACGCAGCATGGCCAGCGAGCCGTTCGCCCCAGAGGGTTCCGCGCGAGCCCATGCGACGTTCGGCGCCGTGCGAGACCGCGTCCGTCTTCCGTGACCCCCGAGGAGGCGTGGCAGCGGCTCGGACACGGCACGCCTGCCGAGCGGCGGGTGACGCTCCGCGCCCTCGCCCAGGAGGCCGACGCGCGCGTCACGCCGGCCGTCGCCGCCCTGCTTCACGCCGACGATCCCGAGCTCGTCGCGCTGGCCGAAGCCACGCTCTGGCAGGTCTGGAGCCGCTCCGGCAGCCCGGCGGTCGACGCGCTCCTCGCCGACGGGCTCCGCGCGATGGAGGGGCAGGACTGGCTCGGCGCGGTCGCGGCGTTCAGCCGTGTCGTCGAAGCGGCCCCCACCTTCGCGGAGGGCTGGAACAAGCGCGCCACGGCGCGCTTTCTGGCGACGCACTACGCGACGTCCATCGCCGATTGCGAGGAGGTCCTGAGGTTGAATCCGCTTCACTTCGGCGCCCTCTCCGGCCAGGGCCTCTGCCACGCGGCGCTGGGGCAGCTCCGCGAGGCGGCCCGCTGCTTCCGGCGCGCGCTCGCGGTGCATCCCCGCCTCGAGGCAGTCCGGCAGCACCTGGCCCGGACGGAGACGACGCTGGCGCGTGCCAATGGGCACGCGCTCGGCGTCGCGCCGGCCGATGCGCGAGGCGCGGGGTGACGGGGCCCGGGCGCCGGGCGGCCGTGTTCGACATGGACGGGGTCCTCGTCGACAACTCGCGGTTCCATCGCGAGGCGTGGCGGCGCCTTTCCCGCGAGGAAGGCTTCGCCCTGACCGATCCCGAATTTTGGCGCCACGCGATCGGGCGCCCGGTCGAGGAGGCGGTCCCGCGAATCCTCGGTCGACCCGTACCGCCCGAAGAGGCGGCCCGCCTGGCGCGACGGAAGACCGCCCTCTACCACGAGCTCGCCGACGGCCACGCCGCGCCGGTGCCGGGCGTCGTCGAATTCGTCCGCGCCCTGGCGGCCGCGGGCGTACCGCGCGCCCTCGCCACCTCCGCGGTGGCGGACAGTGCCGCGCGGATCCTCGACGGGCTCGGACTGGCCGCCGTCTTCCCGGTGCAGGTGACGGCCGGGCAGGTCCGGCGCGGCAAGCCGGATCCGGAGGTGTACCTGACGGCGGCTGCGCGCCTCGGCGTCCCGCCCGCCGCCTGCGTCGTCTTCGAGGATGCCGTGGTCGGTGTGGAGGCAGCCCGCCGGGCCGGCATGGCCGTGGTCGGGCTCACGACCGCGCACGCCGAGACCGAGCTGCGCGAGGCGGGCGCTACCTGGACAGCCCCGGACTTCACCGGCCTCGCGTGGGCCGCGCTCGCTTCTCCCTGAACCGAGGAGGCACCCGTGGCGACGAACTGGGCGGTCTTTCCCGAAGGCAGCGAGCCGCCGAAGTCCGTGGCGGCGCTCGCGGAGCAGGTCGGCCGAGATGAGGGGCGGGTCCTGGCGGTCTACCAAGAGCCGCTCAAGGGCGCGTGGCAGCTCTTCGTGCTGCTGCCGCTCGCGAAGGTCGAGCCGACGCCCTACCAGCGTGATCTCTCGAAGCCCCACGTCAAGCGGCTCCAGGAGGTCATCAAGCGGCTCGGGCGGTTCGTCGACCCGATCGTCGTGGTCTCCACCGGCCCCGGGAAATACTGGACGCCGAACGGCAATCACCGGCGCGAGGCGCTGACGAAGCTCAAGGCCGAGTGGATGCCCGCCATCCTCATCCCCGAGCCCGAGGTCGCCTACCAGATCCTCGCTCTCAACACGGAGAAGGCGCACAACGTCAAGGAGAAGTCGCTGGAGGTCATCCGCATGTACCGGGGGCTCGTCGAGGAGGGCTCGAAGGCGACCGAGGAGGACTTCGCCTTCCAGTTCGAGGCCCCGCACTTCATCACGCTCGGACTCCTCTACGACGCGCGCCCCCGCTTCGCCGGCGGCGCCTTCGCGCCGCTCCTCCGCCGCGTCGACAAGTTCCTGAAGGCGCCCCTCCCGAAGGCCTACACCGAGCGCGAGCGGCGCGCGGAGCTCGTCCGGGCCGCCGACGACGCGCTGGCGGATGTGGTCGCCAAGGTCAAGAAGCGCGGGCTGAATCACCCGTACGTGAAGAACTACGTGCTCGCCCGCACGACCCCGCTCAGCCGGGCCCGGAAGACACTCCCCTCGTTCGAGCAGACCTTCGAGCGCCTCCGGGAAAACCTCGAGGCCTTCGACCCCGCGAAGGTCCGCCTCGACGAGATCGCCCGCGCGGCGGTCTTTGCGGCGCCCGCGTAGACGAGCCGGCCTCTGGCGCGCGCGGTAGCTCGCCGGGGCCCGATCGGCCGCCGACCCTACCTCAGGAGCGGGGCGCTGCCCGCAGGACTAGCGGCCGGAGCGGCAGCGGAGCCCGGCGGCGCGGCCAGGAGCTCGGGTCGGCAGACCGCCTTGAAGTTGCACCACCGGCAGAGCCGGAGCTCCTCGGTCCGCTCGAAGTCCTCGATCGCCGCCACGTTCGCGTCCGCGTCGCGCAACCAGGCCCTCATGCCACGGATCGAGAGGCGCAAGCGCTCGCGAATCTCGTCGAGCCGCGCAACGTCCCACGGATGCACGGTGACCTCGCCGGCGCGAAGGTTCACTTCGAGGAGATCCACGCGCTCCGGCGACACGTCGAGGATGTCACGCGCATAGAGCGCGTAGCCGCCCAGCTGGACTGCGGTCTCGTCCGGATCGGGACTCCCGGTCTTCCAGTCGACCAGCGCGAGCCGGTCCTCCCGGGTCCAGTAGCCGAAGTCGGGCGCCGCGTAGACGGGCGTGCCCTCGAAGTCGAAGGCGCGAATGTCCTCGATGAGGATCCAGCGCTCCCGCGGCGTGTCCCGGATGTCGGCGAGGAGCGGCAGCCGGTGGAAGTTGCGGAGACACCGGCAGACGTGATCCCGGAGGACCTGCCAGGCCTGGTCCGTCACCTCGACGCCGTACTCGTGCTCGAAGAGGGCGACGGCCTCCTTCGGCCGCTCGCGATATCCTCCGCGGCGGGAGAATCGCCATTCCTCGCGCATGTGGCCCACGGCGTCCTCCACCAGACGCTCCTCGGACAACTCCTCGCCCGCGTGGAGCGCCCGGAGCACGAGCTCCACCGCCGAGTGGACCGTGCGCCCCGCCCAGCCCTGCCGGCCCGTCAGCTGCTTCAGGACGTAGAGCCGCCGGACGTCCAGCGGAGCGTTGCTATCCCAGCCGCCCCAGGCCCCGTAGTAGTGGTAGAAGTAGCGGCGACGGCAGTCCTCGAACATGCTTGCGCGGGAGCGCGACCAGGAGAAGACGTTGGCGAGATCTACCATCGCCCAGAGCATAGCACCGGGCCGCACAGGCTTGACCGGGCCCGGGACCTTCTGGTACCAAGACAGGCGCCGGACCGTCCGGTGCCACGTGCGACGCGCGATCCCCGATCGAGGAGGCTCCGTGGAGACGCACCGGGACCCTGCGGCATCGTGGTCTCGCGTGGCGCGGGCCTGAGCCGCCGTGTCCGGTCCCCTCGAGCGCCTCCGCGTCGTCGACTGCTCCGCGATCATCGCGGGGCCCGCCGCGACCGCGTTCCTCGCCACCTACGGCGCCGACGTCGTCAAGCTGGAGCCGCTCGAAGGGGACGCCCTCCGGACCTACCCATCGACGTTGCCCGGCCTCTCCCGCTACTTTCTCGGCATCAATCGCGGCAAGCGAAGCCTGGCCGTCAACCTGAAGCACCCGGACGGTCTCGCCATCGTGCGACAGCTCGTGCGCGCCGCGGACGTGTTCGTCGAGAGCTTCCGGCCGGGCGTCGCGGCCCGCCTCGGGCTCGACGATGGGACGCTCCGCGCCGAGAACGCGCGGCTCATCTACTGCTCCGTGTCCGCGTTCGGCCAGACCGGCCCCCTCGCCGAGCGGCCCGGCCTCGATCCGGTAGTGCAGTCATACGGCGGCCTCGCGTGGGAGCAGGGCGCGGCCGCCGAGGGCGCGCCCGAGCTCGTGCGCGGGAGCCTCGTGGACTACTACACCGGCAGCCTGGCCGTGTCCGGCATCCTGCTCGCCCTGATCGCCCGCGGCCGGACCGGCACGGGTCAGCGGATCGAGACCTCGCTCCTCGACGGCGTGCTGGCGATGCAGGCCGGCCGGGCCTTCTGGGCTGAGGCCACGGAGCCTCCGGAGGCGGTCCGGGATCTCCTCGGCGACCGCGTGTCGCGGATCTACCCCACGCGGGACGGCCACCTCTATCTCTACGTGGAGCTGCCGAAGTTCTGGACGGGGCTCTGCCGGACCCTCGGCCTCGACGCGTGGCTCGACGATCCACGGCTCCAGACCATGGTCGGGCGCCACACGCACAAGGCGGAGCTGGTCCGAGCGATCAGCGAGCGCCTCGCCCCGCGCACGGCCGCCGAGTGGGAGGCCCGGTTCGCCGAGGCGGACGTGCCGTGCACGCGGGTTCGCTCCGTGCCGGAGATTCTGGTGGACCCCCAGGCGCTCCAGAACGGCACCCTGGCCACCATCCAGCATCCGGCGCTCGGCCCGGTCCGGATGCTGGGGGTCCCCGTCCGCCTGACGGACACGCCCGGCGCGCCGGCCGGTCCGCCCCCGGCGGTGGGTGAGCACACGGACGAGATCCTGGCGGAGGCGGGCGTGTCCGTGGAGGAGATCGCGCGCCTCCGGCGGGCGGGCGCCGTGGGCTGACGGGGGAGTTGGGGACCCCCACCCCGTCCGCTCCGGACAGCTTGCCTCGCCGGGCCCGAAGGGGCGATCCTGGGTGGGACCGGGCCTGATCACCATCCCTGACCGGAGGGCTTCATGGGGACGATCCGCGTGCTCTCTCCCGTGGTCGACAGCAAGGTCAGCCAGACGGCCTCCCTGCTCCTGCCGGGCACCCTCGCCGGCAAGCGACTCGGGTTCCTCGACAACACCAAGGCGAACTTCGAGCTCCTCCTCCGCCGCATGGAGGCGCTTCTGCGGGCGCAGGCGGGGATCACCGACGTCGTGTACGAGCGGAAAGCGAACTCGTCGACCCCCGCCGCGCCCGAGATTCTCGTGCGGCTCCGCGAGGTCGACCTGGTCGTCACCGGCTCCGCCGACTGAGGCTCCTGCACGTCGTGGAGTCTCCACGACGCAGTGACTCTTCAGCGGGCCGGCACGCCCGCGGTGGTCGTGACGACGACCGCCTTCGAGACGCTCGCCCACCACGAGGCGCATACGCTCGGGATGGCGGACCTACCGCTCTTGGTGGTCGACCATCCGCTCGGCGGTGAGCCCGCGGAGCGGATCGCGATCCGGGCGGGGCACGCGGTGAGCCAGCTCCTGGCGCGTCTCGGCGCGCGGCCACCCGCGGGGTGATGGTGACGCGCCCCGCGCCCGTCTTTGCTTCGGAGGTCCTCGAGCTGCCCGACTCGCTCGAGGCCGTCGAGGCTCACTTCCGCGCCGAGGGCTGGACGGACGGGCTCCCGATCGTCCCCCCCACCGAGGCGCGCGTCGAGACGATGCTCGCGGGGCTCGACGCGGACCCGGACCACGTCGTGGGGAAGATCCCGCCGCTCTGGGCGGAGGCGACGATCGAGAAGGTGGCGATCAACGCCGTCATGGCCGGATGCGGGCCGGAGGCGATGCCGGTCCTGGTCACGGCACTCGAGGCGATGCTCGAACCCGCCTTCAACCTGTACGGCGTCCAGGCGACTACCCACCCCGTGGCCCCCCTCCTGATCGTGCACGGGCCGGCCGCGGCACGCCTCGGCATGCACGCCGGCGCCGGGGTCTTCGGTCCGGGCAACCGCGCCAACGCGACGCTCGGTCGCGCGGTGCGTCTCTGTCTGTGGAACCTCGGCGGCGCGCGGCCGGGGCAGGGTGACATGGCGACGCAGGGCAGCCCGGCCAAGTACACCTACGCGATCGCCGAGCGCGCCGAGGCAAGCCCGTGGGGGCCGCTCCATGCGAGCCTCGGATTCGACGCCGGGGCGGATGCCGTCACGGTCTTCGGCGGCGAAGGGCCCCACAACGTCAACGACCACGTGAGCCAGAAGGCGCCGAACCTCCTCACCGTGATCGCCGACACTGCCGCCACCCTCGGCTCCAACGTCGGCTGGTACTTCACGCAGAGCCAGCTCCTCCTCGTGCTCGGCCCGGAGCACGCCGCGACGATCGCGGAGGACGGCTTCACGCGCGCCGACGTCCAGCGCTACGTGTACGAGCACGCGCGGCTGCCCCTTCACCGGGTGAAGCAGGGCGGGATGTGGGGGATCCACGACTGGCCACGCTGGATGGAGACGGCCGACGAGCACGCGCTCCTGCCGGTCGTCCCGGGGCCGGACGATGTCTACGTCATGGTCGCCGGTGGAGCCGGCAAGCACTCGACCGTCGTCCCGAACTGCTGCTTCTCCCGCGCCGTCAGCCGGAGGATCACCCGCTGGCCACGGTGACGTCCCGGCGCGCCGCCGGGCCGGCCACGGGAGGGGCGCTGCCCGCGCGCCGCCGAGCCGCGCCCGCGCGCCGGAGACACCGGGGCACCCTGGCGGGCCGGCTCACCCGGGCCGCGATGCGTGCGCCGCTCGTCCTTCGCCTCGCGCTCCTGGGCGTGCTGGTCCTGGTCGTGCTGGCCGTGCTGAACGTCGCCTACCAGGTCGCCCGCAAGCCGACGGAGCTCTTCGGGCTCGTCTTTGCGCCGGCGCCGCTCACGCTGAGCGAAACGTGGACGCGCTACGGCGCCCAGTTCCGGGCCCATTCCACCGATCTCGTTCGCGCCGAGCTCCTGGCCGCGCTCGCCCACGCCGAGAGCCAGGGGGACCCGCTCGCGCGCACGGCGTGGCGCTGGCGCTGGACGTGGAATCCGTTCGCCTTCTACGCGCCCGCGTCGAGCGCGGTGGGGCTCTACCAGATCACCGACGCAGCGTTCGAGGAGGGTCGGCGGCTCTGTGTCCACGATCATCACCTCGCCCGCGCCGGATCGTGGTACGACCCACACGCCTGCTGGTTCCCCGCCCTCTACATGCGGACGGTGCCCAGCCACGCCATCGAGATGACCGCGGCCCGGCTCCACGAGCATCTCGTCCAGATCCTCGGGCCAGCGCGGGCGGGCCGGATCGGCATGAGCTCGCGCGAGCGCCTGGCCGCGGTGATCCACCTCTGCGGCCCGTCCCGGGGGGCGGACTTCGCCCGGCGCGGCTTCCGCGTGGCCGCCGGGGAACGGTGCGGCACGCACGATCTCGCGGCATACCTGGCCCGCGTCGATCGATTCACGCTGTCCTTCCAGCGGCTCGCCCGCGCCGCGTAGGCCTGCCGGGCGGCTCGCCCCGCGGACCGGCCTTGCGGCCGCCCGGGACGCATGGTACGGAGTCAAGTATGGGGGACCAGCCGTCCACGACGTTCGACGTCTCCTGCCCGTGCTGCAAGGCGATCCTGACGGTCGACGCCGAGGTTCACGCGGTGCTGGCGCACCGGGAGGCGCCGCGAAGCGGTCCGCTGTCGAGCCTCGACAAGGCCATGGACCACCTTCGGGGGGCCGGCGCGCGTCGCGAGGCGGCATTCCGCCAGGCAACCGAGGCCGAGCGGACGAAGGGCGAGGTCCTGTCGCGGAAGTTCGGCGAAGGGCTCAAGCGGGCGAAGGACGACCCGGACCCGCCGATCCGCCCCATCGACCTGGACTAGGGATCCCTCGGACCCTGACGCCGTGCCGCAGGCGTCCGGCGAGGTGGCGGCACCCGAGCTCCTGCGCGACGTTCTCCCCGGCGTCAGCCGCTCGTTCGCCCTTTCGCTCCGCGTCCTCCCCAGGTCCCTCCGTCGGCCCTTCGGGGTGACATACCTTGCCGCGCGCGCGGCGGACACGATCGCCGATACGCGTGCCCTGCCGCCGGCCGCCCGGCTTTCCGCACTCCACGCTCTCCGTGAATCCTTCGACAGTGGTGCGGGCGCCGCGCCGATCCCGGGAGGATCGACGGCGGGAGGCCACACCGCCGCCGAGCGGATCCTTCTCGCTCGGCTTCCCGACGTCCTGACCGCGTACCGCGCGCTGGAGCCGCGCGATCGGGAGCGTGCGCGCACGGTGCTCTTGGCGCTGACCCAGGGGATGGTCGAGGCTCTCGAGCGCTTCCCGCCCGAGATGGCGGATCGGGTCGGCGCCTTCGACACGCGCGCCGACCTGGACCGCTACACGCACCTCAATGCGGGCTGCGTCGGCGAGTTCTGGACCGACATGGTGGTGGCGCACCGCCCGCGATGCGCGACATGGGATCGTCCCGCGATGCGGCAGCGCGGCGCCCAGTTCGGCCAGGGCCTCCAGCTCGTCAACGTGCTCCGCGACGTGCCGCGCGATCTCAGAATCGGTCGCTGCTATCTCCCGGCGGCGGATCTCGCGACGCTCGGCCTCGTGCCCCAGGACCTGCTGACCCCCGCGTCGCTGCCGCGCGTCCGCCCGCTCCTCGACGCGCTGATCGACGAGGCGCTCCGCCGCCTGGATGCGGGCCGCGCGTACACGCTGGCCGTGCCGCGGCGCGAGCCGCGCCTTCGTCTCGCCTCCCTGTGGCCGCTCTTGATCGGGCTCGGCACGCTCGCGCGACTTCGACGCGCCGAGAATCTGCTCGACCCCACGGTCACCGTCAAGGTGTCGCGCGGCGAGGTCCGGTGGGTCCTTGCCCGCTCGCTCGCCCTCGTGGGGTCCGACCGGGGGCTCGGCGCCTGGATCCGGAGCCTCACCGCTGCCGCGCGCGGCGGTTGAGGCTCAGCAGTACAAGTCGAGCTTCACGACCCGCCCTTTCATCTATAGGAGTTCTCCAGAATGCAAGCCTCCCCGATGGCGTCATAGGTGCCGCCTTGCGCCAGGCAAATGTCATTGACGTTTCGGGCTGGCTGCTGGGGCGGATAGCTGCACTGTTTGGTCTGCCCCGAGTAGCTCCCACCGTGCGCCTCACACATCGTCTTCGCGCTCAGCCGCACCTTGCCCGCGCAGGCGGTCAGCAACAGAGGGAGGACAAGGGCAACCCCGAACCGGACCAGTATCCCGGGACGTATCGCCATGCGATCCTCCATTTTCCAGACCCGCCGGCTCCCGCCGCGGTCGGCGGTCATACACTATCCCGAATTGCGCAGTCGCGGGGGCCCGCAAAGGGCGTGGGCCGCGATACCCGGCGGATACCCTGGCGCCGCCTTCCCACTGAGCGGACACCTCGGTCGAAGGGCGGCGCATTGGCGGTCGGCCTAGCGCGAGAGTTCCTCCGGCGGGACCAGACGCAGGAGCGCTTCGGGGTCGACGCGGGCGCCGTTCAGCTGCACGGCGAAGTGAAGGTGCGGGCCCGTCACGCGACCGGTTGCCCCCACGGTACCGATGACTTGGCCGGCCGCCACCGGCTCGCCCGCCAGGATGCGTGTCTCGGTGAGGTGGTAGTAGAAGGTGAACAAGCCGTGGCCGTGATCCAGCACGACGTTGCGCCCCGCGAAGAAGTACTCGCTCACGAGCGCAGCGCGGCCGGCGTTCGCCGCGAGGACAGGGGTCCCCGCCGGCGCGGCCCAGTCGTAGCCGGTGTGCGGACTTCGCGGCTGGCCGTTGATGAGCCGCCGGAGCCCGAACCCGCCCGTCGGCTGGCCGCCCTCGACCGGAGTCCGGAACGGGCCGCGCCAGAGACGCTCCCCCGTGCCGGCCGCGAGGGCCGCCCGGAGCTCCCTGCCCTCGGTTTCAACCCGGGCGAGCGTCGGCGCATCGAGGTCGACCATGCCCTTCGGCAGCGTGAGCTGCTGGGTCGGGAACGTGCGGGGCCGGACGGTCACCACCCCCGCGGCGAGCGCGCCGCCGTTCTTCGCCACGCTCGGCCGGGTGACCCGCCAACCCACCGCCCCCGGCCGGACGTCGAGGTCGATCCCGATCAGCGCGGCGACGCCGTGCCCCGTCGAGAACAGCGCGAGCGGGCGGCCATCCCATTCCGCGCGGACATCCGGGCCTGCCCCGGTCACCTGCAGGAGGACGATGTCGCCGGGCTGCGGGCTCGGCGGCGTGACGGTCACGCGCACGCCGCCGGACGTCCCTCCCGCGACGGTGGCCGTGGGCGACGCGAGGCCCAGGAGCGCGGCGCCGAGCAGAAGGGTCCGGCGCCTCACTCCTGTGGCGGTCCGGGCGGCTGCTGTCGGAGAAAGCGCTCGATCTCCGCCACCAGGTCTTTCCCGTCCGGCAAATCCCCCGCCGGAGGGGGCTCGGCCTCCTCGGCCTCCTGATCCTTCGTCTCCAGGCGGCGCACGTAGCCCGCGACCTTCCGGTTCTGCTGGAGGACCTCGGTCAGCTGGGTGTCGAACTGGGTCGCGGCCTCCTCCAGCTCGCGGTAGTCGAGCGGCCCGTCGAAGAGTCGGTTCACGCGCTGAACCAGGGCCAGCGTCGCGCGCGGGTTCTCCATGGCCGAGATGTAGTGGGGCACGTTGGCCCACAGACTCGCCGTCGCGAGCCCCGTCGTGCGAGCCGTCGAGGAGAGCACGCCGACGATGCCGGTCGGGCCCTCGTACCGGGTCGGGCGGACGCCGAGGACCGCACCCAGCTCGGGGTCGGTGGCGAAGCCCGTCAACCGGACCGGCCGGGTGTGCGGGACCTCCGCCAGGAGCGCGCCGAGGGTGACCACGAGTCCCACCTCGAGCTCCTTCGCGAAGTCGAGCACGGCCCGGCAGTAGGTCTTCCACCGGAGGTGCGGCTCGATCCCCACCGCGACGACGACGTCGCGGCTCGCGCGCGTGCACAGGGTGAACTCCAGCTCCGGCCAGACGATCTCCCGGTCGAGCGTCCCCGGCACGAGTCGCACGAGCGGCCGCTGGAGGCCGAAGTGGTAGAACTCCTCCGGGTCGAGGCTCGCGATCCGCTGACCGTCCCACGCGCTCCGGAGGAAGCGCGCCGCGTTGGTCGCCGACTCGGCAGCGTCGTTCCAGCCCGCGAAGGCCAGGAGGAGGACGGGCCGCCGGAGCCGGCCTGGATGCTCGTGGATCGTCACCTGGGCCATGATCGTCGCTCCCAGGCCGGATTGTAGGGTGCCGCGCCCCACGCCACAACCGGTTTGTGCCGAGGTGCGTGCGCGGAGTCTCTCGCCCGCGGCGGCGCGCCCCGCCGAGGTCCCCTCCCTCACATGCTGGTTCCGCTCCTCGGCCCGACCGGGCCGAGCCTGGCGATGCTCGACTCGATCGGAAGGATCGCGCCCCGGCCCGCGCTATTGCTCTCGGTTCGTGCACCGGTCCGGTATAGTGAATGCATGATGCTCGGCGGTGTCGCCCCCCGGAGCAAGATGCCCGCGCGGGCCAGCACGCAGCCGGTGGTTGGCGCCGCCGTCCCCGGCGGCCGACTTCCCACGCAGCACCTCCACGGAGCTCGGCGGGGAGCGCTGAGGGTCGCGACGCTCGTTCTCCTCGTTCTCGTCTGGACCCCGCTCACCGCCCGGGGCGCCCAGCCCGCCGACGTCCTGAGCTCCCTGGAGAAGCGAGCGACGGGCGACCTGGACGAGATGCTCGCGAAGCGGCGGATCCGCGTCCTCCTCGTGTACAGCAAGACCTTCTACTTCGTCGACCGGGGCCGCCAACGGGGGGCGACCTACGATCTCGCGCGAGCCTTCGAGGATGACCTCAACCGGCGGCTGAAGACGGGACACCTCAGGGTGAACGTGGTCTTCATCCCGGTGGGGCGGGATGAGCTGCTCTCGGGACTGGTGGCGGGCCGCGGAGACATCGCGGCAGCCAACCTGACGATCACCGAGGAGCGGCGCCAGCAGGTCGACTTCTCGGACCCCATCGGCACCGGGGTGAGCGAGATCGTCGTGACCGGCCCGTCGTCCCCGCCCATCGAGCGCGCCGAGGACCTGGCCGGCAAGGAAGTCTTCGTCCGCAAGTCGAGCAGCTACCACGAGAGCCTGCTGCGCCTGAACTCGGAGCTCCAGCAAGCGGGCAAGCCGGCCGTCCGCCTCAAGCTCGCCCCCGAGACCCTCGAGGATGAGGATCTCCTGGAGATGGTGAACGCGGGACTCGTCCGATTCGTGGTGGTCGACAGCCACAAGGCCGAGTTCTGGGCGCAGATCTTTCCCAAGATCCGCCTGCACCCGGACGCGACCGTCCGGACGGGCGGGGAGATCGCGTGGGCCTTCCGGAAGAACAGCCCGAAGCTCCGCGCGGCCGTCAACCGCTTCGTCGCCACGCACAAGATGGGCACGTCCTTCGGCAACCAGGCCTTCAATCGATACCTGCGCAGCGCCAAGTATGTCCGGAACTCGCTCGAGCCGGAGGAAGTCGCGAAGTACGACCGCACGGTCGCGCTCTTCCGAAAGTACGGTGACCGCTACGGCTTCGACTCGCTGATGCTCACGGCCCAGGGCTACCAGGAGTCTCAGCTCGACAACCAGCGACGCAGTCACGCAGGCGCGGTCGGGGTCATGCAGGTCCTGCCCTCGACGGGCAAGGAGATGCAGGTCGGGGACGTCCGCCAGCTCGACCCGAACATCCACGCGGGGGTCAAGTACCTCCGGTTCATGTCGGATCGCTACTTCAAGGACGCGCCGATGGATCCCGTGGACAAGATGCTCTTCGCCTTCGCATCGTACAACGCGGGTCCCGCCAAGATCGCGCGGCTCCGCAAGGAGGCCAAGCAGGCCGGGCTCGATCCGAACGTGTGGTTCAACCACGTCGAGCGGATCGCGGCCAAGCAGATCGGCCGCGAGACCGTCCAGTACGTGAGCAACATCTTCAAGTACTACGTCGCCTACCGGCTGCTCGAGGACGAGCGCCAAGAGCGGGAGCAGGCGAAGCAGCAGAAGCCCGCGTAGACGGCCGAGCTACAATCCCCGCGTCATGGCTCACGATCTCGTCGTGCGGGGCGGCACCGTCGTCACCGCGACCGAGACGTTTCGGTGCGACGTTGGTGTCGACGGTGGGAGGATCGCGGCGCTCGGCGAGGGACTGGGACCCGGGCGCCGGGAGCTCGACGCACGCGGCCTCTACGTTCTCCCCGGTGGCATCGACAGCCACGTCCACATCGAGCAGCTCTCCTCGGCGGGGGTCGTGTGCGCGGACGACTTTCACTCGGGCACGGTATCGGCGGCCTTCGGTGGAACCACCACCGTGATGCCCTTCGCTGCGCAGCACCGCGGCATGAAGCTCCGGGCCGTGGTCGAGGACTACCATCGCCGCGCCACCGAGAAAGCGGTGATCGACTACGCGTTCCACCTGATCCTCGCGGATCCGACCGAAGAGGCACTTCAGGAAGAGCTCCCTCGACTCGTCGCGGAGGGAATCACGTCCCTCAAGGTCTACATGACCTACGATCGTCTGCGTCTGGCCGACGAGCAACTCCTGGACGTCCTGGCCTCGGCCCGTCGGCTCGGCGCGCTCACCATGATCCACGCCGAGAATCACGGCATGATCGCGTGGCTGTCGAGCCGCCTCGTCCACGCCGGGGCAACCGCCCCGCGCTACCACGCCATCGCCCACCCCCGCGTGGCAGAGGGCGAGGCCGTCCAACGCGCGATCGCGCTGGCGGAGCTGGTCGACGTGCCGATCCTGATCGTCCACGTGTCCGACGCGGCAGGGGCGAGCGCGATCCGCCAGGCACAGACCCGAGGGCTTCGCGTCTACGGCGAGACGTGCCCGCAGTACCTCTTCCTCACGGCCGACGACCTCGACCGCCCAGGTCTCGAAGGCGCAAAGTACGGCTGTAGCCCCCCGCCCCGCGATCGGGCCTCTCAGGAGGCGATCTGGAGCGGCCTCGCCAACGGCACGTTCCAGGCCTACTCCTCCGACCACGCGCCCTACCGGTTCGACGAATCAGGCAAGCTCCCGAAGGGCGACCGCACGACGTTCAAGGACATGGCCAACGGTGTGCCCGGGATCGAGCTGCGGCTCCCCCTGCTCTTCTCGGAAGGGGTCGGGGCGGGCCGCCTCTCGCTCAACGAGTTCGTCGCGTTCGGGGCGACCAACCACGCGAAGCTCTACGGGCTCTATCCCCGCAAGGGAACCATCGCTCTCGGCGGGGACGCCGACCTCGCCCTCTGGGATCCGGGCCGCCGCGTCCGCGTCACGGCGACGATGCTCCACGACCGGGTCGGCTACACGCCGTACGAGGGGCGCGAGCTCACGGGATGGCCGGTCACCGTGCTCTCGCGAGGGCGCGTCGTCGTTCAGGACGGTCGGCTCGATGCCGAGCCCGGCACCGGGCAGTACGTGCCGGCCGTCCCTTCCGACTGGGCGCGCCCACGCGGCGTGCTCGTGCCCGAGCTGGGGCGGCTCCGCACGCTCGGCCTCGCCCTCGAACTCTAGGCCCGCGCGGTGGGCGGTCTGCCGGACTCTCGAGGAGAGGACGACGGAGCCGCATTCCCTCCGTCGCAAGGCGCGGCGCTCTCAGCAGTGGAGCGCACCTGGCGGCTGATCCTCGCCGTTGCTCGGAACGCCGTGGGCATCATCGGAATCCTGTTCTTCGGCTGGTCGGCGCCCACGCTCGTGGTCCTCTACTTCGCGGACACCCTGGCCGGGATGTGGGCGGTCTTCGCCGCCGTCGGCTTCAAGTTCAGCAACGTCGATCCCCGTCAGGGGCTCGGGCCGGTCGTGGAGGGCGCCCTGAGCGGGATCGCCGTGGCCCTGTTCCTGGCGCAGCGATGGCCACACGAGGCTCGGAGGCGGGATCACGACGCCGGGGGGCGCAGCCGGCAATGGTCGTCCTCCAGCCGGTCGAGCCAGCCGTACAGGCCTGCGAGAAACCGCTGCCCGGCGTCATCGGTCACGGCGTACCGCCTGAGCTCCGCCGCGCCGTCCTTCAGGAGGCGCATGCTCCGCGCCAGTCGCCCGACGAGCCCCGCCGTTCGGTCGTGCGAGAGCTCTCGATCCCCCATCACACCGACGATGTTCACCTCGAGCTGCATGACGTGGGCGAACGCCACCACGCCGTGCAGGATCGCGGATACGGGCCGAGGTCTCCGCTTGAAGGCGCTGTAGTGAAGCTCCTGAGGCGGGTTCAGGAGGAAGCGATCGGCCCCCTCCTTGTAGACGCCCAGCTCGTAGAGCTTCTGATGGGCCATCTCGTGGACCATGTTGAGGGCGAGCTTGATCGGACAGTTGACGGTCGAGTAGAGCGTGCCGGGGAGTGCCTCGTGCGCGTGCGCGCGGCTCTCGCTCAGGAACGCCGCCTCGCCCTCCGGCACGCGCGGGTCCAGCAACGGATGCACGGTGCCGATCAGATCTCGCAGCTGCGCATGGGCGAGCGGCCAGCAGCTCACATAGCGCTCCGCATCGCGCAGCGACGGGTGATCGAGTGGCGCATCGATCAGCCCAGCCTCGATGTCGCCGCCATAGCAATAGGCGACGGCGATCGATCCCTCGAGGAACCGATGCGGGCTCGCCGCCCGGATGACGCGTCGGTCGCGCCGATCCGCACAGGCCCGGACGATCGCCGTGTCGTAACCGTCCTTCTGTGGCTCGGCCAGCCGGGCCCAATCGGGCTCGGTCGTCGAAGGCCACTCGGCGCGGGGTCGGGCCTCGTGGATCTCGACGAGGCCCAAACCAGCCAGCTGATCGACGGCGGACACCACATCACCGTGAAGGCTCCCTCCGGCGAGACCCAAGCGCCGCCCGAGTGTCAGCACGATGTCCTCGGCCGTACGCGAGCCGTCGCACAGCTCCCAGATCCATCGGGCCGACTGATTGAGAGAGACGGCGCCTGTCGGCTGTGAGATCCGTAGCGTTCGCCCCACCAGCTCGGCGCTGACCGACGGCGACCGGGTGACTAGCGCGTCCGAGATCGGTCTCACGGCAGCTCCCGGCTGCGATCGCATCTCGCCGGCATGATCGCAATTCTCCACACGAACGCCTCCCCGCGCCAGTCCGGCCCCGCTCGCACGAGCCGGCAGAGCCGGTCAGCCTGGTGCGGAGCGAGCCGGTTCGTGGCTGAGCGCAGCAGAAGCTCGCGCTCTGACCGCTGGAGCCCCGTCACCCGGCCATCGCGTGACCCGCCGTGGCGTCCAGGTGAGCGCGGGCGACCTCGGACGCCGCCCAGTCGGCGTCGCCGTAACGGAGCCCCACCGCCGGCCACCCGGACACGAGATCGCAGACGGTCTGGACCGCACGTTCGCGATGGCGGGCGAAGTCGAAGCAGCGACTCAGCATCCTGAGTGCCGCGCGGGCGGGCGGGCACGGCTCCGCTGTCCCAGCCCCGGCCTCGTACGAGGGAAACACCACCAGGCCGACGGGAACGGGAGCGCGGGCGATCCGCGCCGGATCGAGCAACACCTCAGCTCTGGGGAGCGCGCGCACCGCCTCCGGGGATAGCGGACCCCCCGGATCGGTGCGGATGGTTGGCGTGATCGGGAACGGTAAGACGGCCCCGGTGGCCAGGTCGAGGGGGATCACATCGTCGCTGAGGTAGCTGAAGCCCTGCGTCACGAGGCGGGTCACGAGCGTGCTCTTTCCCGACCCACCTCTCCCACAGATCAACACGGCGCGGCCAGCGCGGCTGGCACCGGCCGCGTGAAGCCAGAGAAGATCTGGCCGCGCGGCCATGAAGTGGAGCGTCACCTGATACCGGAGGTCCCGCACGGCACCGGCCACCGACCCGTCGACGGCGTTGGGCTTCAGGCCACCCATGACCACGTAACCGTTCGACTCGCGCCGGAGCGTGACGCAAGCCAGCGCGTCCGGCCGGGGTGGCTCGAGGAGAGCGGCGAACGTGCCCGTGACGGCCGGCCGGGCCTCCATGGCAGCGACCTCGATCACGACCTGGCAGCCGGCCCAGCCGACACCGAGCGCGGTGGTGTCCGGCCGGGAGGTCACCTCAGCCCTCGGCAGGCCCGATAAGCCCCAGGGTCCGGAACCGCGTCACCGCCTGACGGACGTCGGGCAACAGGGCCTCCCCCGGCAGGCCAAGGCGGCGGCCCAGCGTCTCGGCGATCTCGGGCAGAGACTGCGCTCCCGCACAGAGCTCCCACACCGCGCGGGCCGAGACGTTGAGCGCCACGGCCTTATCGTCCGTTGGGACGTAGACGAGGAGCTCGTCCAGGATCGGACACTCGAGGATTCCCGCGGCGCGCCGCGGGCGGTCCGGGGCGCCGGCAGCCCGGTCCATCCGGCCTGACTCTGGCTAGTCGCCGAAGTCCGTGAAGGGGGTGTCGGAATGGCTGCTCTGGGCATAGGCGGTGCCCGGCAGCGAAGCGGTGAGGATGACGGGCGCCGTCCAGCCCGCAAGCAGGAGGGCGCGCCGCGTGAAGCTGGCCTGACGGTCGGCGGCCGCGTCGGTGGCGTCGTCGGGCTGCTCGGGGTTCGGCTCGGCGGCGGGAGCGGTCGGGGTCTCGTCGGGGCTCATCGTGGCTCCTTTCGCATCGGATGTCAGGAGATCTTCGACGGTGACGTGGGCATGAGAAGTGGCTCGTGCTCGAACCCTCGGCGGAAGGCGCGACTGGCGGTGAGGCGAGGACGGGCCGGGTCTGGTACGGGAAGCGGAGGCCCCGCGCCCCCTCGGCGGGATATCGGTCGCCCTCGAATCGAACCACGTACGTGACGGCCGTCGCGTCGGTTCGGGTGGACACCTTGAGCACAGGCGTCCGGATCTCGGCGATGCCGTGGAGGGCCGACCACTCGACCGGCCAGCGCAGGATCTCGAGGAGCCACGCCATCTCCTCGGCGTGGCCCGCCGCGCGGCCAACCTCGAGGAATTGCCGGCCGAGCGCCACGGTGGACGCGCAGTCGAAACGGCACGGCAGGTGTGGGACGGCGCGCACCCCCATCCACCGCCAGAGGGGGTTGGCCTCGGGCGGCCCCTCGACCGCCAGCTCACGGCGGCCGGCGGAGCTCTCCGCCGTGGCCACCGCCGTCGGCCAGGTCGTGTCCACCATGCCGTCGGCCACCCACACGCGGCGGAAGAAGGCGGTGCAGCATGGCGGGTAGCCGAGCAGCCGACCGATCGCTGCGTCGTCGCCCCCCGTCCAGGCCACTCGGAAGGCTGCGAAGGTCGTCGAGCCGTCCGACGACCGAGCGGAAGACGATCGGCGTGCCCGGCTCGAGGGGGACCGGCGTGCTGGCATACGCCTCGGCGGCCCCCTGGACCTCCAGCGGGAGCACCGCGAGGCCTTCGTCCACCCACCTCGCGGCCCGACCCGGAAACCCCTCCGGCGACACCACCGTGACGGCGCACGAGCGCACACCGGCCAGGACAGCCCGCCATTCGATCTCGAGCCACGCACGGGTAATCGCCTGAAGCCGCGGGGCCCAGACCTCGCGGGCGGCATCGCTCACCCACATCAGACGGGTGAAGTCCGGAAGCGTGAAGGGCAGACGGTCCACGGCGGCGGCGCTCACGCGCCCGCCCGCTCGCGGGGCGCTCCAGACCGGTGCGTTCTCCCGCTGGGTGGCCGGGGCACCCGCGAGACCGTTGAGTTGACGCAACACGCTGGCGATGGTCGAGTTCTGGCCTCGCGACCACCTCGTCATCAAGGCGGTCTCGACCTCCGCTCGCCGTGGGCTCACGGAGAGGGGCGCCTCCCCGGCGGCGACCAGTTCGGCCTCGAAGTGTTCGAAGAGTCCCATCCAGACGGCGCAGTCCGCCGTCCGGTTCCTCCAGTTCTGGTCGATGGCCGTTCCCGGGCACTGACCCTTGCACATGAGGAAGAACCGGCAGCCCTGACACCCCCCGTACGTCTGAGGCGTCTGGTAGAGGGCCAGGTAGCGCTCGAAGCCCTCGGTCGCCGCCTTGGCGAACTCGACGCCTTCCTTGTAGGTGCGCCCGCAGTTCGACCGCTGGCCGTTTCCCTCGACACCTCGGACAGCGTGCGTGGTGTAGGGGTCGCACGCGTTCCAGACACACGTGACTTCGTCGTCCTGGCCGCGCAGGAGCCGACGGATGTCGCTGAAGACATCGAAGCGGAGCCGCGTCAGCACGCTCTCCAACCGAGCGAAGCTCAAGAAGGCCGCCAGGTTCTCCTCGGTGGTCAGGGCGTACCGCCGGCGGATCTCGTCCGACTCGGTCTCCAGGATGTGGAGCCGAGCCGAGGTGACGCCCAGCCCGTCGAGCCGGCGGAACCAGTCCTGCATGACGGGGAGCTTGTCAGGTGTGGCATTGCCCCGGTGCAGGGTCACAATGAGGCGCGGCGAGATCCCCTCCTGGCACAGGCGCTCGACGGCCGCCTGCGTCCGGGCCGTGGCCTCCCGGGTGCGGGCAAGGGTGCCGGCCCACCGGACGTCATTCAGCTCACCGGGGCCGTCGACGGAGAGGCCGACCTGCACCTTGTAGCGCTTGAAGAGGTCGACATGAGCGTCGGTGATCAAGGATCCGTTGGTCTGGACACTGTTCCGGCCGTAGCGCTCGAGCCCCCAGGCCCAGAGGGCCTCGAGGTCCGGGAGGGGCACCATGAGAGGCTCGCCGCCGAAGAGCGTGAAGTGGCGGCCCTCGGCAGCGATGGCCGCCTTCGTGGCCTCGAGATCGTACGTGCGGGGAACGTTCCCAGCATCCCGCGGTGGGTTCTGGTAGCAATACTGGCACTGGATGTTGCAGCGGACGCCCAGCAGCCTGACCTCGACTCCCATTCGCTCCCGATCGTCCTTCCTGCCTGAGGCGTCACCCCCTATCGGGGTCGGCCACCGACTCGAACCTCTGTTCAGCATCCGACTATAGCGTGCCCGGGCAGCCGGGGTAAATAGTTGCGTACTCATGCTTTCAGCACGGGTCGGACAAGACAAGCGTCAGGCCACGCCGGGCGAGCGCACCTAGACGAGCCGGAGCGCTCGGGGGTTTCTCCGCCTGGTCGCCGTAGCGAGGGATCCGGCGGACCGCGCTCTGAGAGCGCTATCCGGTAGCCGCCCGGCGGCGGACCTCGGGCAGTACGGCGCGCCCGAGGAGCTCGAGGCCGGCCAGGATGTCGTCCTGCGGCATCCCGGGCCAGCTGACGCGCATGGTGGCATGAGTCACCCCGGCCCGATGCTGCGCGAGGAGCGCGTCGACCACCTGCGCCGGTGAGCCGACCGCGAAGCGATTCGCCGCCAGGCGGCCGAGCTGGACCTCCGGCGCGGCGTCCGGATCGAGGGTGATCCCGGGGATTCCCCACGACAGATACGCCATGTACTTCTCGAGGAGGTACGGCGCCGCCCGACGGATCGCGGTCGCCTCGTCGGGCGCGCAGGACACCTCGATCAGCCGACAGACGTGCGGGCTCGGTGGCAGCCCCGCCCTGCTCCGGGCCGCGGCGAAGGCGACCGCCTGCGCCGCGAATTCGTCCACGGTCGGCACCGGGACCACCATCCAGCCGTCGGCGATGCGGGCCGCCCGCGTGATCCCCGCGGGCACCTGGGAGCCGACGAGAATGGGAGGCCGCGGCCGCTGGAGCGGCCGGGGCCGGATGCTGACTCCGTCGAACTGCCAGTGGCGCCCGCGATGGGTGACCCCGTCCTCGGTCCAGAGGCGGCGAATGATCTCGACGCCCTCGACGAGCCGGCTCACCCGGTCGGCCATCGGTACCCGGAAGAGCGCGAACTCCTCCGGCCGGTAGCCGAGGCCCACGCCGAGGAGGAACCGCCCGCCGGTGATCACGTCGAGGAAGGCGCCGATCTCGGCCACCTCGACCGGGTTGTGCAGCGGCAAGAGGATCAGGTTCGTGCCCACCCAGAGCCCGTCGGCCTCGGCCGCGAGCCGCTGGAGGAACGGGAGGAGCGGGAAGTAGTGGAACCCCGGGGTGGCGTGGTGCTCCCCGCCCCAGATGGAGTCGAACCCGAGCCTCCGGATGAGGCGCACCTGCTCGACCGTCTCGGCGAACCGGCGCGCAGGGTCGTCCCCCGCCGGGTGCTGCGCGTTGAGGTAGACGCCGAGCTGCATCCGCCCTCCTCGACTTCGCATCACCCCTGGCTCGATCCGGCCCGCCGGGTCACCGTCGCGGGCCATAGGGTACACTCGGTTTGATGGACGCGCTGGCCGGCTTCCACCCGGCGATCCGCACGTGGTTCGGGCGCCGGTTCCCGGAGGGCCCGACGGACCCCCAGGCGCTCGGCTGGCCCGCGATCGCCGCCGGCGAGGACACGCTTGATCGCGGCGCCCACCGGCTCCGGCAAGACCCTGGCGGCTTTCCTGGTCGGGATCGATCGACTCTTCCGCGGGGCAGGGACCGAGCCGGACGGCGAGCTCGTGACCGAGGTCGTCTACGTGTCGCCGCTCAAGGCCCTCGCCGCCGACGTTCGTGAGAATCTCGAGCGCCCGCTCGCGGAGATCCAGGCGGTGGCGCGGGAGCTCGGGCTGGTCGTCCCCGACCTCCGCGTGGTCGCCCGCACGGGGGACACGACCCCCACCGCCCGGGCGGCGATGCTCCGGCAGCCGCCTCACCTTCTCATCACGACACCCGAGTCGCTGTACCTCCTCGTCACCGCGGCCCGCAGCCGCGAGCGCCTCCGGGGCGTGCGCACGGTGATCGTGGACGAGATCCACGCGGTGGCGCGGGACAAGCGGGGCGCGCACCTGGCCCTCACGCTCGAGCGCCTCGATGCGCTGGCGAAGACCCGGCCGCAGCGCATCGGGCTCTCGGCCACGCAGCGGCCGATCGAGACCGTCGCCCGCCTGCTCGTGGGCGCGGGCGAGGGACGAAGCCGGCCCGACGGCGCGCCGGCGTGCCGCATCGTCGATCTGGGCCATCGCCGGGAGCTCGACCTCACGATCGAGCTCCCGGACAGCGAGCTGGAGGCCGTCGCGTCCCACGAGCAGTGGGGGGAGATCCTGGACCGGATCGCGACGCATGTCCGGGCGCACCGCACGACGCTGGTCTTCGTGAACACCCGGCGGCTGGCGGAGCGGGTGGCCCACCTCTTGGGCGAGCGGCTCGGGGAGGGCCGGGTCGCGGCCCACCACGGGAGCCTGTCCAAGGACCGGCGGCTCCGCCTCGAGGCGCGGCTCCGCGCCGGCGAGCTGGCCGCGCTGGTCGCCACGGCATCCCTCGAGCTCGGCATCGACATCGGGCCCATCGAGCTCGTGTGCCAGATCGGCTCGCCGCGCAGCATCGCGACGCTCCTCCAGCGCGTCGGCCGCTCGGGCCACGCGCGCGGCGCCGTCGCCCGGGGCCGGGTCTACCCCACCACGCGCGACGAGCTCGTCGAGACGACGGCGCTGCTCCGCGCCGTGCGCGCCGGTCAGCTGGACCGGGTCCTCCCGCCGCGGGCCCCGCTCGACGTGCTGGCACAGCAGATCGTGGCCGCGTGCGCCGCCGACGCCTGGCCCGAGGACCAGCTCTTCGACCTGGTCCGGCGCGCGGCGCCCTATGCCGATGTCGGCCGCGCCGACTTCGACGCGATCGTGACGATGCTTTCAGACGGCATCCAGACCGGGCGCGGACGCCGGGCCGCGTATCTTCACCGCGACCGCGTCCACGACATCCTGCGAGGCCGGCGAAGCGCCCGGCTCGCCGCGCTGACGTCGGGCGGCGCCATCCCCGAGACGGCCGACTACCGCGTCGTCACCGACCCGGACGACACGACGGTCGGCACCGTCAACGAGGACTGGGCGATCGAGAGCATGCAAGGCGACGTGTTCCTCCTCGGGAGCACGTCGTGGCGGATCCGCCGCGTCGAGGCGGGTGTCGTGCGCGTGGTCGACGCCGAGGGCGCGCCTCCCACCGTTCCCTTCTGGCTCGGGGAGGCGCCGGCGCGCACCGCGGAGGCCTCGGCCGCCGTGTCCGCGCTCCGCGAGGCGGTGGACGAGCGGCTCGCGACCGCCGACATCGCCGCCGCCGCGGAGTGGCTCGCGCCGGAGGCCGGCGTCGACACCCGGGTCGCGACGGAGGTGGTGCGATACCTCGCGGCCGCGCGCGCGGCCCTGGGCGTCCTCCCGACCCAGCGTCGCGTGGTCTTCGAGCGCTTCTTCGACGAGGCGGGCGGGATGCAGCTCGTCGTCCACGCCCCCTACGGGGGCCGGGTCAATCGCGCGCTCGGTCTCGCGCTCCGCAAGCGCTTCTGCCGGCGCTTCGACTTCGAGCTCCAGGCCGCGGCCAGCGACGACGCGGTCGTGCTCTCCCTCGGCCCGGGGCAGAGCTTCCCGCTCGACGACGTGCCGCAGTTCCTGACGCCCGAGAGCGCGGCGGAGGTCCTCGCCCAGGCGCTGCTCCTGTCGCCGATGTTCCAGGTGCGATGGCGCTGGAACCTCGGTCGGGCGCTCGTGGTGCTGCGGCAGCGCGGCGGGCGGCGGACGCCGCCCCCGATCCAGCGCATGGAGGCGGACGACCTCATGGCCGCGGTCTTCCCTGCGCTCGCCGGCTGCCAGGAGAACGCGGGCGCCGGGCCCATCGAGATCCCGGAGCACCCGATCGTGCGCCAGACCATGCATGACTGTCTCCATGAAGCGACGGACGTGGACGGGCTCGTTCGCCTCTTCGACGGCTTCCGGACCGGGGCCATCGAGCCCGTCTTTCGCGAAACGACCGAGCCCTCGCCGCTCGCCCACGAGATCCTCAACGGCCGGCCGTACACCTTCCTCGACGACGCGCCGCTCGAGGAGCGACGGACGCGGGCCGTCGCGCTCCGGCGGGGCTTGCCCGAGACCGCGCGGGATCTCGCGCATCTCGACCCCGACGCCATCGCCCGGGTCCGCGAGGAGGCGCGCCCCGACTGCCGCAACGCCGAGGAGCTCCACGACCTCCTGCTCGAGCTGGCCGTCCTGCGCCCCGAGCCCGCCTGGGAGGCGTGGTTCGGCGAGCTCGCCGGGACCGGGCGCGCCGCAAGCGTCCGCACGGCGGCGGGTCCGTTCTGGATCTCCGCGGAGCAGCGACCCCGCGTGGCGGCGATGTTTCCCGGAGCCCGGGTCGAGCCGGACGTCCGGGTTCCTGCCGGAATCCCGCCGGCGGCCGACGAGGAGGAAGCCCGCGTCTTCACGGTCCGGGGGCATCTGGCTCGCCTCGGGCCGTGCACCGCGGCCGACCTGGCGGCGCACACGGGTCTCGCCGAGGCAGCGGTTCGCGCCCCCCTCGCCCGGCTCGAGGCGGAAGGCGTCGCGATGCGGGGGCGGTTCGATCCCGCCCGGGCCGGCAGCGAGGAGTTCTGCGAGCGTCGGCTCCTCGCCCGCATTCATCGGTATACGACGGACCGCCTCCGCCGCGAGATCGAGCCCGTCACCGCGCAGGACCTCGTGCGCTTCCTCCTGCGATGGCAGCACGTCGCCCCGGACACCCAGCTCGAGGGGCGGCAGGGTCTCCTGACCGCGATCGAGCAGCTCCAGGGGTTCGAGATCGCGGCGGGCTCCTGGGAGCCGTCCCTGCTGCCGGCGCGCGTCCGCGGGTACAGGCCTGAATGGCTCGACGAGCTCTGTCTGTCGGGGCACGTCGCGTGGGCACGCCTCGCCGTCCGGAGCGCCCCGGCCGGCGACCCCGGTGAGACGCCGGGCCGGGGCGGCCTCACTCCGTCTCACGCCACGCCCGTCAGCTTCCTCGTGCGCGAGAATCTGCCGTGGCTCTTGAGCGCCACGCGGGGCGATGCCGTGCCGGTCCTGCCCGGGCCCGGGCCCACGCACGACGTGCTCGAGTGCTTGCGGGCTCGGGGCGCTCTGTTCTTCCACGATCTCGTCGCGGTCACGGGACGTCTCGGGATCGAGGTGACGGACGCCTTGTGGGACCTGGTCGCCCGCGGGCTCGTGACCGCGGACGGATTCGGGAGCGTGCGGGCGCTCTTCAGTGCCCGCCACCGGTGGTCGCACCGCGCCGCGCGCCCCGGGCCGGGGGAGCGCCTGCGGCGGAGCGGCCCGCGCGCGGGTGGCGGAGAAGGCCGCTGGGCCCTCGTGCCGCCGCCACCCTCGACGAGCGCCGTCGACGTGGAGACGCTCGCGGAGGCGGTGGCCGAGCAGCTGCTCGCGCGCTGGGGGGTCGTGTTCCGGGACCTGGTCGCCCGCGAGACGCTCGCCGTGTCCTGGCGCGAGATCCTCTGGGCGTTCCGGCGTCTCGAGGCGCGCGGCACGATCCGCGGCGGCCGCTTCGTCACGGGATTCGTCGGGGAGCAGTACGCGCTGCCCGAGGCAGTCGAGGGTCTCCGCGAGACGCGCCGCCGCGAGCGCTCGGGCGAGATCGTGCGCGTCGCCGCGGTCGACCCTCTCAACCTGGTCGGCATCCTCACGCCCGGCCCTCGCGTGCCGGCCATCCGCCGTCACGCCGTCGTCTATCACGACGGGGCCCCGGTACCGACGGGCCGGCCAGCGGCAGGCGGCCTCAGCGCGCGGTAGACGTCAGGGGCCGGCCGCCCTCCGCCAGGCTGACGCTCCGAGACTCGGACCGTGGTGAGCAGCCCGCCAGGCGGAGCCTCGCGGGGTCCCGCCGCTCCAGTGCGCGGCAAGGAGGAGGAATGCTCCAGCTCCGGCCCGGTTGTGAATGCTGCGATCGCGACCTCCCGGGCGATTCCCCGGACGCGATGATCTGCTCGTTCGAGTGCACGTTCTGTCGAGCGTGCGCCAAGCAACGGCTCGGGGGTCGCTGCCCGAACTGCGGCGGCGAGCTCGTGCGGCGGCCGACTCGCCCCGCCGACCGCCTGGCGCGCTATCCCGCGTCGACCGAGCGGGTGTTCAAGCCCGACGGCTGCCGTCACGTGGCGTAGGTCCGCCGGCCGCGCGCCGTGGACAGCCCGCCCGGCCAAGCCGCCCCGTCACAGCGCGTGGGCGACGCTGCGACTCGAGGGTGGGGCCAAAGGGGGCCGGCGCGCGACGCATCGTGTCGCGCGACGCGCCTGGGGGTGACGCCGCAGGCTCAGCGGGGCGGCGTGAGGAGTGCCAGGAAGAGCGCGCGGCCATCAGGTCCGGTCCACGGGCGCGGGCCGATGGCGCGCCCCACGATGGTCCCGTCGCGCGCGATCAGGAAGACCGTCGGGGTGGCGTGGATCCCGTAGGTGTCGCTGACCGCGCCGTCGAGGTCCAGCACGACGGGGGCGACGTAGCCCCTCTCGGCGACGGTCCGCGCCACCTTCGCCCGATCCTCACGGATGTCGACCAGGAGCACGGTCACACCCTTCGGCTCCCACTCGCGGTGCGCCTGGTTGATCGAGGGTAACTCCCTCGTGCAGTACGGTCACCAGGTCGCCCAGAAGTAGAGGAGAACGACGCGCCCGCGGAGGTCGGCGAGACGTATGGGCCGGCTGCCGAGGGTGGCGAGGTCGAAGGCCGGCGCCTCGACCCGCGAGGTGGGCCGCCCGAGCTGGAGCGCGTCGAGCAGCGGCGCGGGGACCGTCGGCCAGGCCGCGCCGAGAAGCAGGAGCGCAGCACTCGCGAGGAGCGCGGCTCGCAGGCGCGTCATCCGGAGCCATCGCACGCCCTTCATCATACGCGCTTGCCCCGGAGGGGCGGTCCGCTCTCGCGGGGCGAGATCAGCCTCATGTGGGCGCATCAGTCCGCGCGGGCAAGCACCCGTGCGGCCGGCGCGCACGGTGGCCGCACCAGTCCCGCCCCCATCCCGATCAGGGCGCAGGCCAGCGCAACGAGCCCGAGCGCCGCCGGCAGTCCGATCGTCTCCGCGACGATCCCGATCGCCGGCGGCCCGGCCAGAAATCCGCCGTAGCCCGTCGTCGCGACCGCGGCGAGCGCCGCCCCAGCCGGGAGTCCGGGCGTCCGGCCTGCGGCGCCGAACAGCACCGGCACCGAGTTGGCGAGCCCCAGTCCCACCAGGCCGGCGCCGACGATTGCGGCCCCCGGGCGGCCGATCAGGAGGGCCGCGGCCAGCCCGACGGCGGCCAGCCCGCCGGACAGGCGAAGGAGCCGGGCCGGGCCGAGGCGGGCCGCGAGATGATCGCCGCTGAACCGCCCCACCGCCATCGCAAGCGAGAAGGCGGCGAACCCCGCCCCGGCCAGCGCCGGCGACGCCCCGAGATCCTCATGGAGATAGACGGCGCTCCAGTCGCCCATCGCGCCCTCCGCCAGCAGCGCGCAGAACGTCAGGCCTCCGAGGCCGAGAAGACGCCGTGAGGGCCACGCGAAGACGGGGGCGTGCGGCGTGGCCGGCGCGGACGGCGGCAGGAGCGCTCCGCGCGCCGCGGCGAGGACCGCGAGGCTCCCGAGCGTCACGGCGACCACGTGTGCGACCGCCGCCACGCCGACGGCCATCGCCCCCACCGCCACGGCCGCGCCGACCAAACCGCCCAGGCTGAAGAGCCCGTGGAAGCTCGAGAGGACCGGTCGCCCGAGAGCGGCCTCGACCGCCACGCCCTGCGCGTTCATCGCCACATCGAGCGTGGCGTTCGCCACGCCGAGGAGCCAGAGCGCCGCGGCGACGAGGATCGCGCTGGGCGCGAGCACCGGGAGCGGCAGGACCAGCGCGAGGGTGGCCGCCGCCAGAAGCGTGACGCGCCGGCTCCCGGCCCGCGCGACCAGCCACCCCGCCGCCGGCAGCACCATCACGGCGCCGATGGCCATCGCGAGAAGGACGCCGCCGAGGACACCGTCACCGAGCCCGTGCGCCGCCTTGACCAGTGGGATGTACGGCACCCAGCTCGCGAGCACGAGACCGTTCAGGAAGAAGACCGTCCCCACCGCCGCGCGGGAAGACCGATACCTGGACAGGCCTGGCGGCCACGGCAGCCCGTCGAACGGCAAGGCGCTGGGGCTCAGCGCGCCACCGCGCATCCGGCGCGGAAGGGACGGCACGGCATCCGATCGGGCTGGAGCATGGCTACTCCCCGCTCTGCTGGAGGAGTTTCGCGACCACGCCGGTCCAGCCCGTCTGGTGACTCGCCCCGACGCCCGCCCCGGTGTCACCGTGGAAGTACTCGTAGAAGAGGAGCAGGTCGCGCCACCGGGGATCGGTCTGGAACCGTCGTGCCGCGCCGTGCACGGGCCGCCGGCCCTCCGGATCCCGCAGGAAGATCCGCGTGAGACGCCGCGACAGCTCGGCGGCGATGTCACAGAGCGCCATCTGCTGACCCGAGCCCGTCGGGAAGTCGACCTTGAACGCCCCCCGGTAGAAGTAGTCGAAGCGCTGGAGCGCCTCGATCAGGAGGAAGTTCATCGGGAACCAGATCGGCCCGCGCCAGTTGGAGTTGCCGCCGAAGAGCCCCGTCGTCGACTCCGCCGGCTCGTAGGCCACCCGGTGCTCGGCTCCGTCCACTCGCAGCACGTAGGGGCGGTCCTTGTGGAACCGGGACAGCGCGCGGATCCCGTAGGGCGAGAGAAACTCCGACTCGTCCAGCATGTAGCGCAGCACCCGACGAAGGCGGTCGCCGCTCACGAGCGCCAGGAGCCGGCGCGACGTGCCGTCCGGGCCACGCTCCCGCACGAAGTGGTCGCGCAGGTCGACCCGGTTCCGCAGGAACCACTTCATCCGGCGCTGGAATTGCGGCAGCTTGTCGACGTTGGCCGCCTCCAGGACCTGCACCGCGAACAGCGGCACCAGGCCCACCAGCGACCGGACCTTGAGCGGCGTGACCCCGCCGTCCGGCATGTGGAGGACGTCGTAGTAGAAGCCGTCCTCCTCGTTCCAGAGCTCGACGCCCTCGCCGCCCATGTCGTTCATCGCGTGGGAGATGTAGACGAAGTGCTCGAGGAACTTCGACGCCATGTCCTCATAGGCGGGGTTGTCCACCGCGAGCTCGAGCGCGATCGCGAGCATGTTCAGGCAGTACATGCCGACCCAGGCCGTGCCGTCGGACTGCTCGAGGTGGCCGCCGGCGGGCAGCGGCGCCGAGCGATCGAAGACCCCGATGTTGTCGAGGCCGAGGAAGCCGCCCTCGAAGACGTTCTTCCCTTCGGGGTCCTTCCGGTTCACCCACCAGGTGAAGTTCAGGAGGAGCTTCTGGAAGACGCGCTCGAGGAACCGCCGGTCGGCGACGCCCCGGAGGCGCTTCTCGATCTTGTAGACGCGCCAGGCCGCCCAGGCGTGGACCGGCGGGTTCACGTCGCCGAACGCCCACTCGTAGGCGGGAATCTGGCCGTTCGGATGCATGTACCACTCGCGCAGGAAGAGGACGAGCTGCTCCTTCGCGAAGTCCGGATCGACCAGTGCGAGCGCGATCGTGTGGAACGCGAGGTCCCAGGCCGCGTACCACGGATATTCCCACTTGTCCGGCATCGAGACGACGTCGTCGTTGTAGAGATGGGTCCACTCGGCGTTGCGCCCATGCCGGCGCCCGGGCGGCGGCGGTGGCTGGCCGGGGTCGCCCTCGAGCCACCGCCGGACGTCGTAGTGGTACCACTGCTTCGACCAGAGCATGCCCGCCAGCGCTTGGCGCATGACGTCCCGCGCGTCCTCGCCGAGCCGGTCCGGGACCACCGTCGCGTAGAACTGGTCGGCCTCCTCCCGGCGCTCGGTGAAGACACGGTCGAACTCCGGCCCGAAGGGCGCCGCCGGCCTTCCGTCGAGGAGCCGGAGCCGCAGGACCGTCCGGCCTCCCCCGGGAATCGCGAGCGAATGGTAGGCGGCGACCTTCGTCCCCTCCTCGCCCGGGAGAAGAAGGTCCTCCCGGCCGTGGACGATCGCCTCGTGGAAGGCGTCCTTCCGTCCGGCGTCGGGACGGCCGTCGCCGAACAGGCGCCGCACGTTGGTCTCGTTCTCGGTGAACAGCAGCCGCGGCGCCCCCTCGACGTGGAGCCGAAACTCCGGCGAGAGCTCCGGATGCTCCACCCGCACGGCCGTGGCGCCGGGCTGGGCTTGGTCCCGGACCAAACGCGGCTTCCGGGCGTCGGGCTTCCACGCCCAGGTGTTCCGGAGCCAGAGCGTCGGCAACACGGCAAGCGGCGCCGCCGCCGCGCCCCGGTTGTCGACGGTCACGCGGACCAAGATGTCGTTCGGGCTCGCCTTCGCGTACTCCACCAGCACGTCGAAGTAGCGATCGTCGTCGAAGACGCCGGTGTCGAGGAGCTCGAACTCCGGCTGCTCGCGCCCGCGCCGCGCGTTCTCCTCGACGAGGCGTGCGTACGGGTACTCGTGCTGCGAGTACTTGTAGAGCGCCCGCATGTAGGAGTGAGTCGGCGTGGCGTCGAGGTAGAAGTAGTACTCCTTGACATCCTCGCCGTGGTTGCCCTCGGGGCCGGTGAGGCCGAAGAGCCGCTCCTTCAGGATGGGGTCTCGCCCGTTCCAGAGCGCGAGGGCGAAGCACACACGCTGGTGATTGTCGGAGATCCCGAGAAGGCCGTCCTCGCCCCACCGGTACGCGCGCGAGCGCGCGTGGTCGTGCGGGAAGTAGCTCCACACCGCCCCGTCCGGCGAGTAGTCCTCGCGCACGGTGCCCCACTGGCGCTCGGCCAGATACGGCCCCCAGCGCTTCCAGTGGGCGGTCCGCGCCTGCGCCTCGCCGAGGCGCAGCGCCTCGGCGGTCAGCGGTGGGCCGCTAGCCGCCACGGGCGAACTCGGGGTAGAGGGTCATCCCGCCGTCGACGAACAGAGTCTGGCCGTGAACGTAGTCGGCGTCGTCCGAGACGAGCCAGGCTGCCGCCCGGCCGATGTCCTCGGGCTGGCCGATCCGCCCGTACGGGATCATCGTGAGGAGCTGCTCGACCGCCCCGGGCGTCTCCCACGCGGCGGTGTTGATCGGCGTCTGGATGGCCCCCGGGCCGATCGAGTTCACCCGGATCCGATGGGGCGCCAGCTCCTGGGCCACGGACTGCATGAACAGCATCATGCCGCCCTTGGACGCCGCGTAGTTGGCGTGCCCCGCCCAGGGAATCCGCTCGTGGACGGAGGAGATGCACACGATCTTCCCGGTGGCGCGGGAGACGTCGGGGCGGGGGCCCCGGCGGATCATCTCGCGGGCGGCCTCGCGCACGCAGAGGAAGGTGCCGGTGAGATTGACGTCGAGCACCGTGTTCCACTGCTCGAGCGTCATGTCGACGAGAGCGGCGTCCCGCTGGAGCCCGGCGTTCGACACGAGAATGTCGATCGTCCCCCAGGCCCGGATCATCTCCTGGAACATCGACCGCACCTCCGCCTCGCGCGTGACGTCGGCACGGATGGCCATCGCGCTCACCCCCTTCGTCTGGAGCTCCCCCACCACGCGCTCGGCGTCCTCGGGGCGGCTGACGAAGTTGACGACGACGTCCGCGCCCCCGGCGGCGAGCGCGCGGGCGACGCCCTGGCCGATCCCGGAGTTCGCTCCGGTCACGAGCGCCTTCTGGCCCTTGAGCGGTTGGTGTCCCGTCATGTTGATCGGTCCTCCCGTCGTCCCATCGACCCACGACGTCCGGACGTCACGGCGTCTGGGTCCCCTTCACCTGGCCCGTCGGAGGCCCATGGGCGGCCCTGGGAGGTCGCCGGAGAATCGGCGAGGCACACGTTGCACCGATCAGGGGACGCCCTTCGCCGGTCCCATGGTCGCAGATGAGCCTGGCACGGGCTACTGGTCCGCGGCGGGGGTCGCGCGAGGCTCGGCCCGGGCTCGCCCGGCGGGCGTGTCGGACGACTCCACGCCATCGAGTCGCGCAACATTGGAGGCGTTCTTGTAAAGCCCTGGGCGCTCTGCTAGTGTCCGGACCAATGGCCCGATCCAGTGAGCCGCTGGTTCCGGCCTACCGCGTCAGCGACGCGGCACGCAGGCTGGGCATCAGCGCCGCGACCCTGCGCCTGTGGGAGCGACAAGGCTTGGTGCAGCCGGACCGAACACGGGGCGGGAACCGCCGGTACAGCGAGGCGCACCTCGCGCTGCTCCGCCGGATCCAGCTCCTGCGACGGGCACAGCGCCTGAGCCCTCCGGCGATCGCCCAGATGCTCCACCGTGAGCCTGGTCGGCCGGTCCGGGCGAACCCGGCGGTCTCGAACCGTGCGCCCCGCCCGGGCGATCGCCTGCGGGCGGAGCGCCGGCGCTCGCGCCTGACGCTGCGGGAGGCGGCCGCGAAGGCCGGCATCTCCGTCTCCTTCCTGAGCGCCGTCGAGCGCGGCATCTCCGGAGTGTCCATCTCGACCCTTCACACCCTCGTCAAGCTCTACGGCGTCACCGTCCAGGACCTGCTCGCCGAGCAACGAACGTCGGGCCGCCTCGTCCGCCCTTCCGAGCGCCCGACGCTGTCTGCCCCCGGCTCGGGGGTCCGCATCGAGCAGCTGGCGCTCGGCCGGCTCCAGATGGAGCCCCACTTCTACCGGGTCGACCCCGGGGCGGGCAGCGAGGGCGCCTACGACCACATCGGCGAGGAGTTCGTCTTCGTGCTCACCGGGACGCTGGAGGTGTGGCTGGAGGAGCGCGAGCACCATGTCCTCGGCCCGGGGGACTGCCTGTACTTTCCGAGCACGCTTCCGCACCGCTGGCACAATCCGGGGTCGGCGCCGGCGGAACTCCTATGGGTGAACACGCCCGCGACCTTTTGAACGCGCGGAGAGGAGATGCCCATGCGACATCGTAGAGCCCTGACAGAGCGGTTCCTGGCCGTTGCCATCGGACTCGTTCTCTCGGCATGGAACGGCGTGGCCGGAGCGCAGGCGCCGACGTGGACGCTCTCGACGCGTCCGGTCACGGTGACCTACTGGGACGGGGTGGAAAACGTCAAGAACGAGCTGCTGAGCAAGAAGCTGATCCCCGAGTACCAGCAGCTCCATCCGAACGTCACGATCAAGTACGAGACCATCTCCGGCCTGGGGAACAAGCTCCCGGTCGCCCTGGCCACGGGCACCGCGCCGACCATCTTCACGCTGCCCGACTTCCTGCTGCCCATGGCCGTCGAGGTGAACGCCCTCGATGCCCTGCCGCCGGCGGCCTGGGGACAGCCGAACGTCGAGGGCGTGCTGAACGGTTACATTCCCAAGCTGCTCGACTTCAACATGGAGGGCGGCAAGCTCTACGGGATCCCCGACCAGATGAACGCCCACAGCCTGTACATGAACAACCGGATGTTCCGGGAGGCCGGGCTGGACCCGACGAAGGACGCGCCGAAGACCTGGGACGATGTCGTTCGCCTCAGCAAGCTCCTGACCAAGCGGGAGGGTGACCGGATCGTGCAGAAGGGCTGGGAAATGCGCTATGCCGGCGAGCACTGGCTGGCGCGCATGTTCCTGATCTTGCTGTATCAGTCCGGAGGCGACGCGCTCCGCGACGGCAAACCGGCGTTCAACGGCGAGGCGGGGATGCGGGCGCTCCAGGTGTGGAAGACCCTCGTGCTCGCCCCCAAGGTGTCCCAGAACACGCTCGCGGCGCCGTATCAGGATTTCGCGACCGAGCAGGATGCGATGACGTTCGCCGGCCCCAATGCCGGCGCCTCCATCGAGAAGATCAATCCCAAGATGAAGGACGCCTACACCTGCGCTCCGCTGCCGGCCATCCGGGCCGATCGACCCACAACGATCGTCTACTCCTACAACTGGGCCGTGAACGCCAAGCACACGGAGGATCAGCGGAAGGCGGCGTGGGACTTCATCCGCTACGCAAGCAATCGCCCCGCCGAGTGGATGGCCGTCGCGAAGTACCTGCAGCCGGTCAAGGGCTGGTACGAGACGCCGGCGGCGAAGCAGACCCCGTTCCTCGGCGTGTTCATCCAGGATCTCTCCGCGGGCAGACCCATGCCGCGGACGAAGCTCTATCCTGAGCTGCAGGCAGCGCTCGCGCGCATGATCGAGCGCGTCATCTTCAACAACGCGGATCCGAAGCAGGCTCTGGACCAGGCCGCCGAGGAGTTCGAGCGCGCGTCGAAGAGCTGAGACGCGGCGCTAGCGCTCGCCGCGAACCGTCGGGACGGGCCGTCCGTCGCACGGAACCGTCAGGGAGACGTCTGAGCCGTGGAATCGATCGACGTTCACTTCCACGTGGTGCCGCTGCCGTTCGTCGAGGCGGTCCGGGCCGACAGGTTCCGCGAGGCGGTCCAGATCGAGCCCGGCGATGGGCGGGAGCGCGTCGTCTACCACGCGCCGCCCGGCGTGGCCGTCGAGCCCAACACGACCTTCGGCGCGGATCTCTACGACGACCGCCGGATCCTCGCGGGACTGGACCGGCGAAAGCTGGACGCGGCGGCCCTCGGGCCTCCGCCCGAGCTTCTCTTTGGCTGGGCCGATGCGGCCGTGGCGGAGCGCATCGCCCGCTCGATGAACGACGGGATCGCAGGGTTGGTCCGGGCCCATCCCGACCGATTCTTCGGCCTCGGCATGCTCCCCATGCAGGACGGCGCGCGGGCGGCGCGCGAGCTCGACCGGGGCGTGACCGAGCTCGGCTTGCGAGGGTTCGAGATCTGCACGCACGTCAACGGCATGGATCTGGACCACCCGAGCCTGTCGCCGGTGTTCGCGGCGGCGGAGCGGCTGGCGGTGCCGTTCTTCGTCCATCCCCAGAACTGGGGCGACACGAGCCGTGTGCAAGACTATCACCTCTGGAACCTCGTGGGCTTCCCGACCGAGACGGCGCTGGCCGCCGCGCGGCTGATCCTGGGCGGGGTCTTCGAACGGTTTCCGCGCCTCCGCGTGATCTTGGCCCACGGCGGCGGGTTCTTCCCCTACCAGGTCGGCCGGCTGGACCATGGCTACGATGTGCGGCGGGAGCTCCGGCAGCAGCTGCCCCGGCACCCCAGCGAATACCTCGAGTGCATCTACTCGGACAGCCTCACCCACAGCGAGCTGTCCTTGCGTTTTCTCCTCGACCGCCTCGGGGACGACCACGTGGTGATCGGCAGCGACTACCCGTTCGGCATGGGGCACCAGGCGCCCGTGGACGCGGTGCGGAGCATGGGCCTCGGGCCCGACCGCGAGGCACGGGTGCTCGGACGAAACCTCGCACGGCTACTTCGAATCGCATGAGGAACGGCGAAACGAGGGACCGGCGGCGCTGCGCCCCGGCCGCGGGCGCGCCAGGCGTCGGCGCGCAGTCGCGGACGACGACGCCTCCACCATCGATGACGCGGGAGGGGATGCGCATGGCACCGCACACGGTACGGCAGGATCGCCACGAGAGAGGCGCGAGGCTGTCGCGGCGCGCCCTCCTGGGCGGCATCGGCAGCGCGGCGGGACTGGGGATCCTGGGTCACGGGCGCCGCGCTGGCGCCCAGTGGGCGCTGCCCCAAGGAAACGTCAACCTGACGTTCTGGGACTCCACCTCGGCCCTCAAGACGAAGCTCTACAACGAGCTCATCCTGCCCACCTACAAGCAGCGCCGGCCGAGCTACACGGTCAAGTACGAGAGCATCACCACCGGCAACCTCTTGCAGAAGCTGCTGGCCGCCACCGCCACCGGCACGGCTCCGGAGATCTTCGAGCTCGGCGACTGGTTCTTTCCTACGTACTTCGGACGCGACCTCCTGGACCCCCTGCCGGCCGAGGCGTTCGGCTTCAAGTCCCAGAAGGACCTCCTCGACAGCTACCTGCCCGGCAGCCTCGCGGCCATGCAGCACGAGGGAAAGCTGTACGGCCTGCCGGACTTCGTGGCCTCCCACAGCCTGCACATCAACAACCGGCTGTTCCGCGAGGCGGGCCTGGATCCCGTCAAGGACGCCCCGAAGACGTGGGACGAGGTCGCCCGGCTCAACAAGATCCTGACCAAGCGGAAGGGCGACCAGGTGGTCCAGAAGGGCTTCGAGTTCCGGTACGTGGACGAGCACTGGATGGGCCGCACGTTCCACCATCTCCTCTACCAGGCGGGGGGCGAGGCGCTGGACAAGGAAGGGCGGCCGGCGTTCAACAGCGACGCCGGGGTGAAGGCGCTGGAGGTCTGGAGGAGCGTGACGGTGGCGCCCAAGGTGAGCCAGAACACGGGCGCCTCGCCGTTTCAGGATTTCGGGACCGAGCAGGACGCCATGAGCTACATCGGCCCCAACGGTCAAGCGCAGAGCGCCAACATCAACCCGCGCATGAAGGACAACATCACGGTGGCGCCCCTGCCGCAGATCAACCCGGCCAAGCCCGCGACGATGGCCTTCTCGTACGTCATCGTGGTGAACGCCAAGGCGTCGGACGACCGGAGGAGAGTGGCGTGGGATTTCGTGGCGCACGCGCTGAACGATCCCAGGCCGTGGCTCGCCAACGGAGCGCTGCTGCCCCAGAAGGCATGGGCGACGAGCGCGGAAGCGCGGAAGCTCCTCCCGTTCTACGAGGTCTTCATGCACGACATCGCGATCAGTCGGCCGCTGGCGCGCACGCCTCACTTCGCCGAGCTGCAGGCCGCGCTGGCGCGGATGGTCGAGCGGGTCGTTCTGAACAACGCCGACCCGAAGGCAGCGCTGGACCAGGCGGCCGGTGAGTTCGAGCGGGCGGCGAAGGGCTCGTGATGGACGCGCGGCACCGCGAGGGCGGAGACGTGCGGCGGCTCCAGGCCGCCAGCGACGCGTGGAACACCCGTCTGGTCGCCCATCATGATCTCGACGGCCACGGCGACGCGATGCAAGTGCTGAAGGTGGGACCCTTCCTCTACGTGTCCCACCTCGGCCGCAGTCCGATGGCCCTGTCGATCCTGGACGTGAGCGATCCCGAGAAGCCCCGACTTCTGCGACAGCTCCCGCACGAGCCCAATACCCATCGCCACAAGGTGCAGATCGCCGGCCGCGTGCTGATCCAGAACTGCGAGAAGCCGGACGATCCCCCGCCCGGCGACGACCCGCCGCCCGTGACCGGGCTGGCCGTCTTCGACCTCACGGATCCGACCGACCCTCGGCAGGTTGGCTTTCACCCGGTGCGGGGCCGGGGCGTGCACCGGATCTGGTACAGCGAGCCACCCTACGCACACATCGCGGCCTTCCTGCCGGGAGTCGGGGTGCGCGGGTACCAGATCGTGGACCTGTCGGAGCCGACCGCGCCGCGCATGGCCGGCTGCTGGTGGGTCCCCGGCACCGGGGACGACGATCCCGCCCCGTGGCCCTACTTCGACAGCTACACCGAGCGAGGCGTCCACGGCGTCGTGCCGCACGGCAACCGGGCCTACGTGTCGGCGCAAGATGACGGCATGGCCATCCTGGACATCAGCGACGTGGCCGCGCCCCGCCTGCTCGGGCGGGTCAACTGGCACCCGCCCTACGGCGGGTTCGCGCACACCGCGCTCCCGCTGCCCGGCCGGAGCCTCGTGCTGGGGGTGTGCGAGTCGCTGTCCGACGACGCCAAGGAGGACGGCGACAAGCGCATCTGGGTCATCGACGCGCGCGAGGAGCGCCAGCCGGTGATCATCAGCAGCTTTCCGCGGCCGCGGCCGCCGAAGGGCGCGCCCTGGAGCGACTACACGGAGCGCCCGGGGCGGTTCGGTCCCCACAACGTGCACGAAAACCGCCCCGGCAGCTTCCAGAGCGAGCGGTTGATCTTCAGCACCTGGTTCAACGCGGGACTCCGAATCGTCGATCTGGGCAATCCCGACCGACCCGAGGAGGTCGGCTACTTCGTCCCGCCGCCGCCGCCCGGGCGGGACGCGCCGCAGAGCAACGATCTCTTCGTCGACACCGGACGGGCTCATCTACATGACCGACCGATACGGCGGAGGCCTGCACATCATCGAATACCGGCCCGGATAAGCGGGGAAGGTGCCCTCGCCGACGCCGGGCAGGCCGGCCCGACGGTTCACTCTCGCGATGGCGCGGGCTTCGCCAACCGTCAGGGGCCGCCGCAGAAAGGCTGGGAGCCGCGCGGCGAAACGCGCCCCCGCCACCATCTCGGTGAACGACATGGATCCCGCGCTGCTATCGCGCATCCTGCTGATCTCGGCCGCGCGGGCGCCCCGAGCCGGCCGCTCAGTGCCGGTGTGGCTCGCCGTAGATCTCGGGGTTCAGGATGCCCGGCGGGCGTTCGCCCTTGATCATCGCCACGATGTTGAGCGCGACTGACTTCGTCATCGCTCCCCGCACGTCCCAGGTCGCGCCCCCGTTGTGCGGCGCCAGGATCACGTTGTCGAGCTTGTAGAGCTCGGGGCGGGGGGCGGGGTCGTGCGTCACGGGGGGCTCGTTCCAGAATACGTCAAGACCGGCCCCGGCGATCGTCCCGTCCTGCAGGGCCTTCACGAGGGCGGCCTCGTCGACGATCCGCCCGCGGCCCGTGTTGATGAGGAAGGCCGTGGACTTCATGAGCGCCAGCTCCCGCGCGCCGATCAGCCGGTGCGTCGTCGGATTGTAGTCGCAGGCAATCACCACGAAATCGCTGCGGCGCAGGATCTCGTCCTTGTCGGCCGCCCACTCCAGCCCCAGCTCGCTGCTCCCGCTCCGGCGCCAGGCGCTGCCGCTTCGTGTAGACCACCTGCATCTCGAAGGCGCGCAGGCGCGGCACCATGAACTCACCGACGATCCCCAGGCCGATCAGGCCCGCGGTCTTGCCCGGGCAGCCGAGGCCCATCAGGGCCATCGTCTGCTCCTGCTTGAAGTGTCCGCACTTCGTGTATCGGTCCGCCTCCACCAGGCGGTAGGCCAGACCCAGGATCATGCCCATGGTCAGGTCGCAGGTGACCTTGCAGATCTCCCGGTAGATCGCGTCGGCGGGGTAGTTCCCCGCGATGGGCAGCCGCCGCGCCAGCGCAGCCTCGAGGTCGACGTTGCTCGCCTTGCGCGACACCAGCGAGATCCCCTTCAGGTCCGGATTGGCGTGCACGACCTCGGCCGGGATGATCGTGTCGCCCATGGCGAAGATGTAGTCGCTCCGCTTGGCGTTCAGCACCAGCTCGTCGACGCTGATCTGACGGTCGAGGTGCGGATAGACGGTGACCTCGGCGACCTCCCGAAGGATCTCCAGCGCGACCTCAGGGATGGGCTGCACCACGAACACTCTCGGCTTCATCGAATCCCCTCGTTTGTGGATAGGAGAGACGTCCGATGCGGTGGAAATGTTAGCAAGAGCGCTTTGAAGGTTTCCACCACCGCCATGCTAAGGTGGGGCGCCCAGATCGGGCAAGGGGGAGCGGAATGCACGTCTGCTTCAGCGTCTACCACTTCCAGAGCGGGACGGCCACCGAGAGCCTGGAGAAGGCACGTGAGACGGCGTATCCCATCTATCGGAAGCGGCCGGGCTTCGTCGCCTACGAACTGTTCCTCACGGGGGAGGATTCGGGGATCGGCGTCACGACTTGGGAGACACGAGCGCAGGCGGAGGCGGCGGTCGCGGTGGACGACCAATGGATCGCCGAGCACGGATTCACGACGGTGAGCTGGGTACAGGAGCACGTCGGCCGCATCCACTTCTCCAGCCGCGACCGCGCGGCGAGGGCCTCAGCGTGAGAGTCTTCAGGATCTACCAGTACGGTGGGCCGGAGGTCATGAAGCTCGAGGAGCGCCCGACGCCCGAGCCCGGGCCGGGCCAGGTGCTGGTCCGCGTGGAGGCCGCGGGCGTGAATTTCAACGACATCTACCAGCGGACCGGCCAGTTCCGCCCGGTGCCGCTCCCAACCCATCTCGGGCAGGAAGGGGCGGGTGTCGTCGAGGCCGTGGGACCGGGTGTGCACGACCGTCCCGGCGATCGCGTGGCTTGGTGCGGCGACCACCACGGCGGATGCGGCTCCTACGCCACCCACGCGCTGCTCCAGTCCGAATGGCTGGTGCCGCTCCCCGGGACGCTCTCCTTCGAGCAGGGCGCCGGGGCCACGATGCAGGGCGCCTCGGCGCACGCCATGACCCACTCGGTCTATCCCGTGAAGGAGGGGGACATCTGCCTCGTGCACTCCGTGGCAGGCGGCAGCGGGCTCCTCGTCGGCCAGATGGCGCGGATGCGCGGGGCCTGGGTGATCGGGACTGCCTCCACCGAGGCGAAGCGTCGGATCGCGCTCGACACCGGGTCGGCCGACGAGGTGATTCCCTATGAGGACTTCGACGCCCACGTCCGGCGGCTGACCGGCGGGCGCGGCGTGACGGTGGCCTACGATCACATCGGGGCGCCGACGTTCGAGCGGACCTTTCGCTGCCTGGCTCGCCGCGCCACGTTCGTCTACTACGGCATGTCTGCCCGGCGGGCCCCGCCCTTCGACCTCAACCGCCTGGGGCGCGGCGGGTCGCAGCTCATGACGCGCCCGACGATGTTCGACTTCCTGGTCACACGCGAGGAACGGCTCTGGCGATCGCGCTCGGTCTTCGGGTGGATCGCCAGCGGCAAGATCAAGCTGCGCATCGACCATCGCTTCCCCCTGGCCGAAGCACCCCGCGCGCAGGTCGCGCTCGCGACGCGCCAGACCACGGGCAAGGTCATCCTGCTTCCGACTCCGTGACCGCGCGATGACGGGCGTCCTGCGCGACGAGCCACCCGGCCGCCGCTGGCGGCCGGGGTGGGCCGGCCGGACAGTCGCCCCCGGCCCGGGCTGACACCGACACGACCGCCATGGGAGTCGACTCCGTCGCCGTGAACGCCCGCCCCCGGCGCGGCCCCGGCCCGCGGCTCTGGGCCATGGTGCGCTCCCGCCGGGCCCGGCATCAGCTGTGGGGCTACGTGTTCCTGCTACCGATGTTTGCACTGCTGGTCGTGTTCAAGTTCGTCCCCATGGTGCGGGCCTTCTACCTGAGCCTCACGAGTTACGACCTGCTCAGCCCGCCGCGGTACGTCGGCTTCCGCAACTACGTGACGCTGCTCCACGACCCGCTGTTCCACCAGTCGATGTGGGTCACGACGTACTACGTCTTCGGGACGTGCGTCCCGATCTGGATCCTGTCCCTCGGCCTCGCGCTCGTATTCAACACCGCGCTGCCGGCCCGCGGCGTTCTGCGCCTCGTCTACTTCATTCCGGCCATCGTCCCGGTGGTGGTCTACGCGACCATCTGGCGCTTCATGTTCCACCCCTACGGCCTGCTGAACATGGGCCTCCAGAAGCTCGGCCTGCCGGCCATCAACTGGCTGGCCGACAGCAAGGCCGTCATTCCCGGCTTCATCCTCGCCAGCGAGTGGCGATTCGTCCCGTATTTCATGATCCTCTACCTGGCCGGCCTCCAGAGCATCCCGGGCGAGTATCACGAGGCCGCCTCGATCGATGGGGCCTCGACGTCCCAGCGCTTCCGCTACATCACGCTTCCCCTCCTGCGGCCGACGATTCTCCTGGTGGTCGTGGTGTCCATCATCCTCATGTCCAAGGTGTTCACCAACGTTCTCATCGTGTCGAACGGCGGCCCCGACGGCGCCAGCCGGGTCCTGTCCCTGTTCATCTACCAGACCGGCTTCCAGTACTTCAAGATGGGGCTCGCCAGCGCCGCGTCAATCTTCCTCCTGCTCGCCACCATGGTGTTCACGCTCATCCAGCTCCGCGTGTTCCGCGAGGACCGTCATGGCTAGACGGCGGGGGTGGGTGGTCCGAGTCCTCGCGGGGCTCGCGTTCGTGGCCGTGGTCGGCGGCGCCATCCTGATGTTGATGCCCATCCTGTGGATGGTATCGACATCGCTCAAGTCGCTGGACCGGGTGTTCGAGCTGCCCATCCAGTGGATTCCCCGGCCGCCGCGCTGGGAGAACTACCCCAATGCCTGGAACCGCTTCAACTTCGCGCGCTACTTCGTCAACAGCTTCATCATCTCGGTGGCGGTGACCGTCCTGAACGTCCTGCTCGCCGGCTTTGCCGGCTACAGTCTGGCGAAGTACCGCTACTTCGGCCAGCGGGCGCTCTTCATCGCCATCCTCAGCACCCTGATGCTGCCCATCGAAGTGCTCATGGTCCCCACGTTCCTGATCGTCAAGGACCTGGGCTGGCTCAACACCTACCAGGGCCTCATCGTCCCCGTGGTGGCGGACGCGTTCGGCATCTTCCTGATGCGACAGTTCATGCTGCACCTGCCAGATTCCCTGATCGAGGCCGCGCGAATCGACGGCGCGAGCGAGATCGGCACGTACTTCCGCATCGTGGTGCCGCTCATCTGGCCGGCCGTCCTGACGCTGACCATCTTCACGTGGCGGGAGACGTGGGATGCATTCGTGTGGCCGTTCATCATCGTCACCCAGGACGAGCTTCGCACCGTGCCGCTCGGTCTCCAGCGGTTCCAGGAAGAGTACGTCACGACGTACAACGAGGTCATGGCCATCTCGGCCATTGCCATGGTGCCGCTGCTGCTCCTCTTCTTCTTTTTCCAGCGCGCTTTCATCCGCGGCATCGCTCTGTCAGGGCTCAAGGACTAGGTACCGAGCGCCACGCGTTGGAACGACGCCGGCGGCGCCACCGAGAAAACACCCGCACATGCCAGGAGAGCTCGCGCATGCCAGCGTACTGGATCGCCCGATCGAAGATCAACGATCCGGTGGCCTACAAGCGGTACACGGATCTCGTGCCCGCGATCATCGCGCGGCATCAGGGGAGAATCCTGGCGCGAGGGGGTCGCTACCGGATCCTCGAGGGCCCGGAGACGTTCGGTCGCTTCGTTGTCATCGAGTTCCCTTCGCTCGAGCAGGCGGTGGCCTGCCACCGTTCCGCCGAGTATCAGGCGGCGGCCGCGCACCGGCGCGATGGCGCCGGCGAGGTGGAACTGGTTATCGTGGAGGGCGGTGACGCCACGCCGACGTGACGCGCCCACAGGGGCAGGGTCTCGCGGTATCGAAGAGCGCTCCCCACTTCCTCTGGAGGTGACTATGCTGCCGTTCACGAGCGTCAGCCACATCAGCGTGACGGTCACGAACCTCGATCAGGCCAAGCAGTTCTACGGGTCCGTGGTCGGCCTGCGAGAGATTCCGCGGCCGGCCTTCCCCTTCCCCGGCGTGTGGTACGGGCTCATGGGGGACCTCTCGCTCCACGTGACGGTCAAGGACGAGATGCCGTTGCGGGCGGTCGACCCGGATCGGTTCGACACCCGGGATCCGCACTTCGCGCTCGCGGTGGCCGATGCCGACGAGATCCACACGCGGCTCCAGGCGAGCGGTCGACCGTTCCACGACTTCTCGGACACGCCCAGTGGCCTGCGTCAGCTGTTCGTGCGAGACCCGGACGGCAACATGATCGAGTTCATCGGCCCCACGCGGAAGGCGCGTGTCCGCGTGATGGAGCCCGCGCGCTCGCAGAGCTGACGCGCGGAAGGTCGCGGACCTCCGGTGGCCGCCGCGGCGTCAGGCGGCGCGCACCGCTCCGGAAAAGAGCCGGGCGGTGTTGCCCCAGAGGATGGCCTGGCGCTCCTTGTCCGTGAGGACAGCCGATCGTTCGATACGCCGGACGGGGTCGTCGACCACCATGGGGGCGGGCCAGTCGGTCCCGAACACCACGCGCTCCGCGCCGACCACGTCGACGAGAAACCGAAGGTTGCGGTCCGTGTAGGTCACGGTGTCGTAGTAGAACCGGTCGACGTAGGTGCTCGGACGGTCCAGGCTACGGCCCCGCAGATTGGGTCTCGCCTGCCAGCCCTTGTCCATGCGGTCGACGGCGTAGGGCACGTACCCGCCCGCGTGGCCGAGGCACACGGTCAGCCCCGGGTACTTGTCCATGACTCCGCCGTAGACGAGGCATCCGAACGTCAGCGCCCGATCGACCAGGTTGCCGATGGAGTTGGGCAGGAAGTACTTCGGCGTCCGGTAGGTCACCGAGGTCGGACGGCCCTGATGGACGAAGATGAAGGCCCGGAGCTGGGCGGCGGCGGCCCAGACGCCGTCGAATACCTCGTGGTCATAGGTCAGCCCCTCGACATGATCGTCGATCATGAAGCCGACGAGCCCGAGCTGTTCGATGCCCCGTCGCATCTCGGCCACCGTCCGGTCGACATCCTGCATCGGAAGGGTTCCGAGGCCGAGGAAGCGCGTCGGACGGTCCCGCACCATCTCGGCCACCTCGTCGTTGCACTCGGCGGCGATCCGGGCAGTGGTCGCCGGGTCCCGATGGTACTGATAGAAACAGTCCGTCGGGGACAGCAGCTGCACGTCGACGCCCAGCGCGTCCATCTCCTCGATCCGCCGCTCGGGGCCCCAGCGGTTCTTGAGGTTCTCGAGCTCCCCGTCGGCCGGCGTCAGGCCATGCCAGTCGGAGCCGGCCAGCACGGCCCTCTGAAAACGCTGAGGGGTCACGTGCGCGTGCACGTCAATCACCCGTCCCCGCTGTGCCATGCGTGGAGATCCTCCTCGTCGCCCGGCGGCGACCGATCGAGCTCGATCCGTCCGAGCGTCTATACAGCCCCTGGACTCGCAGCGCTGTCAATGGGTGGCGCGCGGTTCCAGCACCGCATACCACTTCAGCCCGAGGGCGGGCCGCCCGGGCATCGCGCTCGGGCGGCCGAGGTCACCGGTCTGCGTCAGGGATGGCCCTCTTGACGGGGCTTCCGTGCGGGACGATTCTCGGGCTCTATCGTGGGATGCTCCGCGTCCCCGGGGCGGCGATGGAGCCGCGGACCGAGACCCAGGATCAGGGAGGATTCCTATGGCGTCAGACCTGCCGGGCACAGCCAACCACACACCCATCTCGCGACGCACGCTCATCACCGGCGTCGGCCTGGCGGCCGGCGCCGCGGTCATCGCGCCTCGCCTCGCCAGGGCCCAGGGCGGCGCGATGGCGCCACCGAGCACGGTCACGACCCCCCCGCGCGACTTCGGGCCCGGCGGCGCGCCGACCACGTACTTCTGGGACCCGGATGTCCTCGCCGTCGATCCGATGTTCGACGGGCTGGCCCAGCCCAACGCCCCCATCCAGCGGCTGTGGACCGGTGCCCTGTGGGCGGAAGGACCGGCGTGGAGCGCACAGGGCCGGTATCTGGTATTCAGCGACATCCCGAACAACCGGCAGCTTCGCTGGCTGGAAGACACCAACCAGGTGAGCGTCTTCCGCATGCCGTCGAACAACAGCAACGGCAACACGTTCGACTTCCAGGGCCGCCAGCTCTCCTGCGAGCACCTCACGCGACGGGTCGTGCGCTACGAGAACGACGGGTCGATCACGGTGCTGGCGGACTCGTTCGAGGGCAAGCGCCTCAACTCGCCGAACGACGTCGTCCCCCATCCGGACGGGAGCTACTGGTTCACCGATCCCCCGTACGGCGGGCAGCTCTACGAGGGAGCGCCCGACGCCGCGGGCGGCGCCAGCAACCAGGCCGGCCGACTCAAGAACCGGCTCGGCCAGGCGACCGAGATCGGCGCGGCGAAGCGGGAGCTGCCGACCAACTGCTACCGGATCGATCCGAGCGGGCAGGTCGATCTCGTGGTCACCGAGGAGCCCAGGTCCCGGACCCGAACGGGCTCTGCTTCTCGCCCGACTACAAGAAGCTCTACGTCGTCAGCACCGGGAAGGGGCCGGGCGACACCGGGCCCGGCGGCAAGGGTGACATCCACGTCTTCGACGTCGGAAGCCGACAACAAGCTGTCCAACCAGAAGCTCTTCACGGACTGCATGGTCGACGGGGTGAAGTGCGGGCCGGACGGCGTCCGCTGCGACGTCGACGGCAACGTGTGGGCCTCGAGCAACGCGGGCCGCGCGGTGGGCTACAGCGGGGTCTGACCGTCTGGACGCCCGAGGCCAAGCTGATCGGGCGCATCCGGCTCCCGGAGATCTGCGGCAACGTCTGCTTCGGCGGCCCCAAGCGGAACCGCCTGTTCATGGCGGCGCAGCCAGTCGCTCTACGCGGTGTACGTCAGCCACCCAGGGGGCCGCGCCCGGCTAGACCGAACCGAGCTTCCCCAAGGACACGCGAGCCCGGCGACGCTGCGGGTCGGCGTCGCCGGGCTCGCGCTCTCCAAGCCGCAGGCTCATCGCCACGCTCGTCCCGCGCTTCTCGTACCGGAGATCGAAGAGCCGACCATGAGCATCCTGATCCGAGACGCGACGGTCATCACGGTGGACTCCCAGCGGCGCATCCTCGACCCCGGCGCCGTCTACGTGGAGGGCGCGCGCATCGTCGACGTCGGCCCGAGCGACGAGGTCGTCCGGCGGCACCCGACCGCGACGCGGGTCCTCGACGGCCGGCGCAAGGTGGTGATTCCCGGGTTCGTCAGCGCCCACAACCACGTCGGCTACACGCTCTTCCGCGGCCGGGCCGAGGACGCCGGGCTCGGCTGCGTCACCGGCCAGTACTTCCCGATGACCACCGTCGTGACGCGGCCGGAGCGCCTGGCGGTCGGCTCCCTCACCTACGCGGAGCTCCTGCGGAGCGGCGTGACGACCGTTCTCGAGATGGAGGAGGACGCCGACGTCTACGCGCCGTTCGTCGAGCGGCTCGGGATCCGGAGCCTCATGGGGGTCATGACCCTCGACGTGGAGGTGGACGGCCTGCGCCACGACCGCTACCGCTACGACCCCGCCCTGCGCCAGACCCAGCTCCGCCAGGCCGTCGAGTTCGCCGAGGCCTGGCACGGCAAGGCCGACGGTCGGATCTCGGCCATCATGGCGCCGAACATGACCATCAGCTCGTCCCCCGAGCTGCTCCAGGCCTCCCGGGCGGCCGCCGACCGGCTGGGGCTCCGGCTGAGCATCCACCTCGGCTGGGGACCGGGCGAGGTGGCGGCGACGCGCCGGCTCCACGGCATGAGCCCGTTCGAGTACGCGCGGGCCAACGGTCTCCTCGCGCCCGACGTCGTCGCCGCACACTGCTACGTCGTGGACGACGCCGACATCGCGCTCCTGGCCGAGACGCGCGCGGCCGTCGCCCACTGCCCGCTCATGAACGCGGTCCGCGGCCACATCGCGCCCCTCGGAGACCTCCTCCGCCGCGGGGTCACCGTGGGTCTCGGCATCGACAACATGTTCGCCGACTACTTCGACGTCGTGCGGGCGTGCGTGCTCATGGCGCGGATTCGCGCCCACGACGCGACGACCATGCTCACCCCCGAGGCGCTCGGGCTCGCCACGATGGGCGGGGCGCGGGCGCTCGGCCTCGACCGCGAGATCGGATCCATCGAGGCCGGCAAGCGCGCGGACCTGGTGGTGCTCGACTACCGGGCGTTCGGCCTCACGCCGACGCTCGATCCCGTCCAGAACCTCGTCTACCACGCCCACGCGAAGGACGTGGAGACGGTGCTCGTCGACGGCCGCGTCGTGGTCGACGACCACCGGCTCGTCCACGCCGACGGCGCCGCGCTCGTCGACGCCGCCCAGGACGCCGCCACCGCCGCCTGGCGCCGCTTCGTCGCGAAGTACGGCGGCATCATGGCGGGATAGCGCCTCGGGCGCCGAGACAGGCGACATCGTGGCGGACGCCGCCGAGCTGCGGGCCACGATCAAGGTGTGCATGTTCGACCAGTACGGCACCGTGGTGGACATGCAGACGGGCCTCACGGCGGTCGCCGCCCCGTACCTCCGGAGCAAGGGCTGGACGGGCGATCCGCACTCGTTCGTGACCTGGTGGCGCCGCACGCACTTCGAGAACTCGATGATCGACGCCCTGCTCGGGCGGGAGCACACGCCCTACCGCGAGATCGGCCACCGGTCGGTGGCCTGGGTCCTGGAGCGGGCCGGGATCCCGTACACGATGGACGAGGTGCGGCACCTGGTGGCGCAGATCGAGACGCTCCGTCCGTTTCCCGAGGTGCCCGAGGCCCTCGCCCGCCTCAAGGCCAGGTTCAAGATCGTCGTGCTCTCGAACGGGGATCCGGACATGCTCGAGGCCGCGAAGCGGCATCACGGGATCCCGTTCGACGCCGTCATCTCGGTGGCGGTCGCCAACGCGTTCAAGCCCCATGTCGCGACGTACACCCGGGCGGCCGAGATCGTGGGCGTGCCGATGCGCGACGTCCTCTTCGTCGCCAACCACGCGTTCGACTGCATCGGCGCCAAGTCGGCCGGGATGCACGCCGCGTTCGTCGATCGCCGCAAGCGGCCCTTCGGCGCGACGCCGCACCAGCCCGACCTCATCGTCGCCAACATGACGGAGCTCGCGGACATCCTGAGCTCGCCCGCGGCTCTGCATGCTAGGGCGAACGCCGAGACTCCCCTGGAGGAATGACACCGTGCACGCGCCACGCCGCCTCGCACAAACCCGGGCCCGAGGGGTCGGCCGCCGATCGGCGCCCGCTCTGGCCGCCCTTCTGCTGGCCGTCGCCCCCGGCATCGCCGGACGTCCGGCGCCGGCAGCAGGCGTACCCGGCGCCGCCCCGCACCTCGCTCAGGCGACCGGAACGCAGGCCGACCGCCCGATCACCATCCGAGGGACGATCGCCGGCCTGGAGGGCTCGCAGCTCCGGGTCGCCACGTCCGCCGGCGCCGAGGTCGTCACGCTGGTCCCGCCCCTCACGGTCACCGGGGCAACCCGCGCCAGCCTGGCCGACATCGGCCCCGGGACGTTCCTCGGCACCGCCGCGCGCGCCCAGCCGGACGGCACCTTCCGCGCGCTCGAGGTCCACATCTTCGCCGAGTCCATGCGGGGGACCGGGCGAGGGCCATCGGCCCATGGAGGCGCCGGGCACGACGATGACCAACGCGAGCGTCGACGCCCTCGTGCAGCGGGCAGATGGCCCGCTGCTCACCCTCAAGCACAAGGACGGCGTGACCCAGGTCCTGGTGCCGCCCGACGCGCCGATCGTGCGGTTCGGCCCCGGGGACCAGAGTCTCCTCGTGCCCGGGGCCAGCATCGTGGTGTTCCGCGCCGTCCGGGCCGCTGACGGGACCGTCAGCGCCTCGCGGCTCACGGTCGGGGTGGACGGCACGCGCCTGCCCATGTGAGCCGAGCCTCGGGATGATATGCTACCGACGGTGATACATGAGGCCAGCGGACTCTCCGCGTGACCGGCCTCCGAACCTCCCCCTCGGTCGCCGGGACTTCCTCGGTCGCCTCGCGGCGATCGGGCTGGGTGCCGGGGCCATCCCGGGGCTCCTGCCCACCGTTGCTGCGCGGGCCTCCTCCGACACCACGCAGAAGCGCGAGCTCGTCGTGCTCCAGTGGAGTGACCTCACCGCACTTGACCCCCACGCAGCGAAGTACATGACCGACTGCCGTGTCGTTTACAACCTCTTCGACACCCTCGTGCGGCGCCATCCCGACGGCACGCTCCACCCGGGCCTGGCGACCGCCTGGCAGCGCACGGGGCCGACCACGTGGCACCTCACACTGAGGCCGGACGTGCGGTGGCACGACGGCACCCGGTTCACCGCCATCGACGCCAAGTACAGCCTCGACCGAACGTTCGACCCGTCCGTGAAGGCAGCCCGCCTCCTGCCGTTGCTCCAGACGATCGAGCGAACCGAGACGCCAGATCCGGGAACGCTCGTCATCCATACCAAGCGGCCGGACGTGCTGATCCCGGCTCGGCTCGCCGGGTGGGGTCACGTCGTCCCCTGGGCGTACATCGACCGGGTGGGGTTCACCGGGTTCAACCAGCGCCCGGTGGGAACCGGGCCGCTCCGCTTCGCGTCGTGGACCAAGGGCGAGCAATGCGTTCTCGAGGCCAACCCCGACTACTGGGATGGACGCCTCGACCTGGACCGCGTGGTCTTTCGCCCCGTACCCGGCCCGGCGGCACGTGTGGACGCGCTGCTCCACGGCGACGCGGATCTCATCACGCAGCTCTCGCCCGAGCACAGCCAGCGCGTGGCCTCGAATCCGTCGACCCGGCTGGTCGGAGCGCCCTACGCCGGGCTCTACGTGCTCGCGGTCAATGTCTGGGTGGCGCCGCTCAACCAGCCGCTCGTCCGGCAGGCCCTGTCGCTGGCCGTCGATCGGGACGCGATCGTGAAGGAAATCTGGCGGGGGCGCGGCCTCGTGCCGAGCGGGCCGATCCCCCGAGGGGACAATCACCACGACCTGTCGCTGCCACCCCTCCCGTACGCGCCCGGGGAGGCTCGGGATCGGCTCCGCCGGGCCGGCTATCGCGGCGAGCCCGTGGTCCTCGAGACGACGGTCGGGTACCTCGCGAATGACAAGGCCATGACCGAGATGATCGCCGAGATGTGGGAGGACGTCGGTGTCAACGTGATCGTCGAGGTGATCGAATCCGGCGTGCGGCACCAGAAGAACCAGCAAAAAACCTTCAAGGGGCTGTGGTGGTCCGACCCGACGTCGATCCTGCGGGATCCGGACGGCATGATGGGGCGGCTCCTGAGCCCCGGCCAGATGCACGACTACTGGCGGCATCCGGAATTCGACCGGCTGGCCGTCGAGGCGCGACTCACGGACGACGAGCGACTGCGGGGCGAGGCCTACCGGCGGATGACGGCAATCTTCCTGGAGCACAACCCCTGGATCGTGGTCCTGCAGCCCTACGAGGACTACGGACTCCGGCGCTACGTCGAGTACACACCGAGCCCCGACCAGCAGCTCGAGCTCCGGCGCTTCAACTTCCGGCTGCGCCGCGCCTGAGGCGCGCCGCCCCGTCGAGCGCCGGCGCGCCCGCTCGGCCCGACGAGGTCACCCCGCGAAGCGGTAGCCCTGGCCGTGGACCGTCAGGATGTGCGCGGGGCGCTCGGGATCCTGCTCGAACTTCTGGCGGAGCCGGAGGACGTGGGTGTCCACGGTCCGCGTCGTGGGGAAGCGCTCGTAGCCCCACACCTCGTCGAGCAGGCGCTCTCGGGTGAGGATCTCCCCCGGGTGCTCGACCAGGTAGCGCAGGAGGTCGAACTCCTTCCGCGTGAGCCGGACCTCGGCCCCGGCCCGGAAGGCCTGGCGGGCCCGGAGATGGAGCCGGACGTCGGCGAACTGGAAGACGTCCATCCGCTGCCGGGGGCCGGGACGCCGGAGGACCGCGCGGACCCGGGCGAGCAGCTCCCGCAGCGAGAAGGGCTTCGTGATGTAGTCGTCGGCCCCGAGCTCGAGCCCGAGGACGCGGTCCGCCTCCTCGCCGCGCGCCGTCAGCATCACCACCGGGATGTCGATCCCCTTCCGCCGGAGCGCGCGGAGGACGTCCCAGCCGCTCAGGCCGGGCATGGCGACGTCGAGGAGGACGAGGTCGGGCCCCTCGCGAAAGGCGAGGTCGAGGCCCTCCTGGCCGCTCGCCGCCGCCAGCGTCTGGTAGCCCTCGAACCGGAGGTTGTCCTCGAGCCCGCGCACCATCTGGGGCTCGTCGTCGACGATCAGGATCCGCGGCATGCCGGCCTCGATGCCCGCGTCGTCAGGCCGTGGCCGGGGACTGCGGGAGCCAGAGCGTGAAGCGGCTTCCCTCGCCCGGCCGGCTCTCGACGCTGACGCGGCCCCCGTGGGCCTCGGCGACGTGCCGCACCAGGGCGAGCCCCACGCCGCTCCCTCGCCGGCCCTGGGTCTCGCTCCGTCCGACGCGGTAGAACTTGTCGAAGATCCGGCCCTGCTCCTCGCGCGGGATGCCGATTCCTTCGTCGCCGACCGTCAGGGCGAGCCCGCCGTCCCGGAGAGCCGCCTCCACGGTCAGGACCTTCCGCGCCTCGGAGTACTTGATCGCGTTGTCGATCAGGTTCGCGAGCGCCTGGCTCACGGCGTCGGCGTCCATCGGCACCTCGGGAAGGCCCGGCTGCACCGCCACGTCGATCTTGAATCCCTGCTGGGCGAGCACCCAGGCGAAGCTCTCGACCGTGTCACGGACGAGCGGCTCCACGCTCACCGGCACCAGGTCGTAGGTGCGCCGGCCGCCCTCGATGCGCGAGAAGTCGAGCACGTTCTCGATCAGCCGGGACAGCCGCTCGCTCTCGTGGGTGATGACCCGGTAGTACTCCTGGCGCGTGGCTTCGTCGGTCACGCGCCCCATCTCGAGCGTCTCGCCGAACACCCGGATCAGGGAGAGCGGGGTCTTGAGATCGTGCGAGACGTTGGCGACGAACTCGGCCTTGAGCCGGGCCGTCTCGGTCTCCCGCCGGACCAGCCGGTAGGTCGCGGCCAGCCCCGTGGCGATCACGACCAGGAGGAGCCCGAACGCGACCGTGAAGAGCATCACCTGGCGGTCGACAGCCGCCCGCGGGGAGAGCCCCGCCGGCTGATAGAGCGCGAGCCGCCACGCCGGCAGCGCCTCGCTGAGCGGGACCTCGGCGACGACCTCGGGACGCTCGGTGCCCGTCCGCCGGTAGACGGGCCGGTCGCGGTGATCGGTGACCGTGAGGAGCGGCGCCTCCGGCCCGCCGAGGGAGGGCTCGAGCACGTCGCGCCGGAGCACCTCGGGATCCAGCACCAGGAGCGCGAGGAAGGCCGGCCGGCCGCCGCCCCCGACCAGGCAGCCCACGACGAGCTCGTCGCCGACGACCCGGTGCGCCTTGCCCCCCTGCGCCCTGACGACGCGCGCGAGGTCGCCGAGGGGCCCCGTGAGCTCGAATCCCGGCGCGCCGGCAGACGGATAGACCATCCGGCCGCCTCCGTCGAACAGGGCGAGCCGCGCGATGAGCGGCGTGTCCTTGATCAGGGCATCGATGGCGTCGCCGGCGACGGCCCCGCTCCGGGTCGCGGCCTCGAGGCGCCCCAGGACCCCGTACTCGGCGTGGCGGAGGGCGAGGTCGACCTTCTCCGCGACCATCACGGCCATGCTCCGCGACTGCTCCCGGAACAGGGCATCCGCCGACCGGTGCCACTGGCGGAGCGAGTGGTAGCCCAGGACGGCCAGGATCACCGCGGGAGCAACGACGGCGAGGAGGGCGAAGGCGGCGAAGCGGACGAGGGGCGAGCCGCGGGCGCCCGTCATCCGCGCTCGTCCAGGAGTCGGCGGATCATCGCCTCCGTCTCCGCGTAGGCTCCCTCCCCGATGTGGGTGTAGCGGATCACGCCCCGGCGGTCCACGAGGACGGCCGTCGGCCAGGCCCAGGTGCCGAAGCGCTTCCAGATCGCGAAGTCGTTGTCCTGCACCACGGGATAGCGGACGTCGAGCTCACGCACTGCGACCGCGACGCGGTCGTGCGGCTTCTCCCAGAGGAACTCCGGCGAGTGGACGCCGACGATCGTGAGGCCCGCCCCCGCGTACCGCTCGTGCCAGACGCGCAGCTGAGGCAGGACGTTCCGGCAATTGATGCAGCCATGGGTCCAGAACTCGACGAACACGACGCGGCCCCGGAGGCCCGCCAGCGAGAGCGGCTCGCTGTTGAGCCACGGGCTGCCCGTGATCTCCGGCGCGGGCTGCCCCACCCGCGCACCCCGCTGGGCCTCGGTCACGGGCGCGCAGAGCGCCGCGATCGCCACCGCCGCGACCGCGAGGGCTCCCCCCGCCACTCCCCGCCCCCATCGCATGGCCGGCACCTCCGGGGCGCGAGTCTACCCGGACGCTACCGACCCGGTGTCACAGAGGTGTGAAATCCGGCCCGCGCCGGCCGGTCATCGGCTGGCTGGAAGAGGGCGGCAAGCCGGCGGCAGGACCCAAGCGACGGTCCTCCAGCGACCCGAGATCGGGCTAGAGCTCCCACGGCGGCTCGATGGCGAGCGGCACCTCGATGAGCGCGGGACCGGTGTGCGCGAGCGCCTTGTCGAGGGCCGTCCGGAACGTCTCGGGGTCGGACGCCCGGTACGCTTCCACCCCGAACGCCCGCGCCAGCGCGAGGATGTCCGGGCCGGCGAGGGCATGCTCGCCCGTCCGGCCGTAGAGCCGCGTCTGGAGATACCGGATCGCCCCGTAGTCCTGGTCGTTCATCACGACGTAGACGATGGGGAGACGGTACTTCGCGGCCGTGGCCAGCTCCGCCACCGTGAAGAGGAGTCCGCCGTCGCCGACGACGGCGACGACCGCGCGGTCGGGGTGGGCGACCTTCGCCCCGATCGCCGCCGGGACGCCGTAGCCGAGCGTCGCCGAGCCGATCGGGTAGAGGAACGTCCGGGGCGCCAGGATCGGGAGGTGCCACTCCATCCAGTAGTTGAGACCGGTCTGGTCGCCGACCACGATCCCGTCCGCGGGCAGCGCCTCGCGGAGCGCCCGGAGCAGGCGGTCCACCGTCGAGGTGTAGCGGGGGCCCCGCGCGTCCCGCGCCTGGCGGAGCGCCGCCCAGTCCCACTCGGTCGCCGGTGCCCCGGGCGGCATGGCCGCGAGGATCCCCGCGAGACCGTCCCGGGCGTCGCCGATGATCCCGAGCGCCGGCACGTGCATGCGGCCGATCGTGCGCGGGTCGAGGTCGATCTGGATCAGCGCCTGGTCCGGGCGGAACTCGAGATTGAGGAGCAGGCCCTTGGTCGAGCGGTGGGAGAAACGGCAGCCCACGGAGAGGACCACGTCCGCCGACTCCAGCGCGTCCTTCGTGGCGCGCCGGTTCGGCAGGACGCCGAGCCAGAGCGGGTCGGCCTCGGAGATCGTGCCGCGTCCCATCACGGACGTGATCACCGGCGCCCGGAGCCGGCGCGCGAGGGCCTGGAACTCCCCCGTCGCCTCGGCCGCGATCACGCCGCCGCCGGCGACGAGGAGCGGCCGCCGAGCCCGGGCGAGGTAGCGGGCCGCCTCATCCACCAGTCCGATGTCGCACGGCGGGCGCCGGCCCTCGCCGGCGGGCGTGAGCCGCGCCGAGACGGAGGCATTCAGCAGATCGGTCGGGATCGACAGCGCGACCGGGCCGGGCCGGCCGGTCCGGAACAGGTGGAACGCGCCCTGGACCGAGCCGGGGATCTCCGTGCCGCTCCGGAGGGCGTCGGCCCACCGGCTGACCGGCCGGAAACATTCGATCTGGTTCGGCACCTCGTGGAGCGCGCCCATGTCCTGCCCGACCAGCGCGCTGGGGACGTCCGACATGAGGAGAAGCACGGGCTGCGAGCCCGCGTGGGCCTCGACGAGCGGTGTCAGCGCGTTGGTCGCGCCCGGCCCGGTCGTCACCACGACGACCCCGGGTCGCCCCGACGCCCGGGCGTAGCCGTCCGCCATGAACCCCGCGCCCTGCTCGTGCCGCGCCAGGATGTGGGCGATCCGGTCCTGGCGGAGGAGGGCGTCGTAGATCGCGAGGTTGTGGACGCCCGGGATACCGAAGACGTGGCGCACGCCTTCGGCGGCGAGCGCGGCCACGACCCACTCGCCGCCAGTGCGCGTCGCGGCGTCCGCGCTCACTGGGCTATGCTCGCGGCTCGCGGGGACCGATCGGGCGGGCCGGTGGGCCCATGGTGTCTCGCAGCGTACCGGGGTGCCTCCCCGACCGTCAAGGCGCGGCCGGCCGGCGGCGCGCCGGCCCCTCAGAGCAAGTCGAAGGCTTCCAGCGTGATTCCGAGCGGGCGGTCCTTGCCGATGACGATCCGGGCCGCCCGCGGTCCCCCCTCCTCGAGCGCCTCGCCGGGGTTCGCCCCCCGCGTCCCGACCAGCGCGTGGGACCACCCGGACGTGCCGCGAAGATCGACGCGGCCCCCGACCGACCGCAGGGCGCTCACCGCGCGCTCGGAGAGCTGCGATGCCAGATCGCCCATCGCGACCGCCACCACGATGGTGCCGGCCGGCCACGCTTCGATGAATGCGGCGAGGCGCTCCGAATCCTCGAACGCCCTGGCTCCGAGCACGCGGCCATCCGTCGGGTCCAGTGCCGCGAGCCAGTAGCCCCGCGCCCGCGCCCCGATGAGCTCGTGGCCGTTGACCCGGACCGAGGCGAAGCCGCCGCCCGTGGTCCCGGGGCTGCGCACGGCGAGATCGACCGGCGCGGGCCGGCCGGTCTGGCCGATCCGGTATGGCGCGGTCCGGGTCAGATTCGTGGGAACGTCGTACACGTGGTGGAAGACGAGCTCGTTCCGGTCGGCGCCCGGGAATGGGGGGGAGCGTCACGCGGGCGGGGGTGAGCGCGTCGACGGTCCCCAGCAGCCGACCGTTGAACCGGACATCCACCCGGCGGCGGACCTCGGGGTCGTCGCCCGCCAGGCGGATGGCGTACGTGGCCTGTGGATGGTGCCGGACGAAGTCCGACGAGAAGTGGCGGCGGACCACGACACCCGTCTCGGGCGTCGGAGTCACCGCGTACACCTCGTCGTCGCGCCCGAAGGTCCGAACGAGCGACAGCGCCGGCACACGGCCCTCGCGCATCAAGTCCCACATCGGCCGCCAGGTCCGGCCGAGGCCAAGACCCGGATGCACGACAACGTACCGGACAGGATAGATGGTCCGGATGGCCGTCGCCAGACGCTCGGGATCGCGCGCGTCCGCCGCCGTCACGAGATCCACCCAATCGGGCAGTGCGAAACCCCCGTGGCCATTCACGACGCGCTTGCCATGGTGGATCGCCCAGAGCATGGCCCAGGCGTCGGCGCCCTTCTCGTGAATCGGCAGCTGCAGGATGGCGAAGTCTCCGGGCTCGGAGCGGAGCCAATCGTACACCGCGGGGGTCGTCTGGTATCGATGCCACGGCAGCGACACGAGCGACAGTTCGGCCAGGAGGATCGTCAACAGAACGACCGGGACGAGACGGCTCCACGGGCGCGGCAGGCGCTCCGTGACCGCCCGGGCGCCGAGTCCGACCAGGAGCGCCAGCGGCAGCACGAACACCAGACTCCAGCGCCCCGGGGCGCGGAAGGCCCCGCCTCCGGGGAGATAGAGGTACACCCACCGGAAGAGCGTCACCCCCCACGCTTGCCCGTTCACGAGCAGCGTGGGCGCCAGACAGAGCAAGTAGGTGAGGAGGGCCAGGAACAGGAGGACGAGCGTCCACTCCCGGGGGCTCAGGGCCCCGCGGAGGCGACGGCGCCCCGCCAGGGCGAGCCCACCCAGGGCCAGCACGGGGAGCGCGTTCACCACGAGCGTCAGATCCCGGACCCTGAACGGCCTGAGGAGGCTGATCGACGGCCGGGCCCTCCCAATCGCGAGGGCGAGGCCGATCGTGCCCAGCGCGGTGAGGGCGAGACCAGCCAGGAGCCACCGGGCCCGCCGGGCTCCCGCGGGGAGCGCGGGCCGATCCGGAGCGCGCCCATACAGCACGATGGCCGCCCCGGCCAGAGCGAGAGCCACGAAGCCCGGGAACATCCCTCCCTCGGGTCGGTTCATGGACAGGAGGCGGTGTCGGTAGAAGCGGCTCCATTCGGCGGGGTCCAGGATCGACAGAAGGTCCATCCCGAACACGTCGCCCTCGGTCAGCGTTCGCTCGAAGCCCAGCTCGCGGTGAACCGTCAGGTACGGCCACAGGAAGGGCGCGAGGGCGAGGCCGAGGACGGCGAGCGCCGTCGCAGCCCGCCCCGCCAACGACCAGCTCAGGCGGGCCGGCCGAAGGACCAGGAGCCCGACCACCAGGCCAGCCAGGAGCACCGAGAGCGCGTAGCCGTTGTAGAGCGACGACAGCATCTGCGCCCAGAGGGCGGCCATGGCCAGCCAGAGGTGCCGGGCGGCGCCCTCCATGACAAACCGGTACGCGGCCCAGAAGACGAGGGGGAACAGGACGGCCTGCTGGTAGGTGAACTGGCCGAGATGGTCCATGCGGTTCGGGTAGAAGGCGAAGAGCGCGCCCGCCATGAGGCTCGGCACCACCCGTCCGGTGATCGCACGGGCCAGGAGGTACGCCAGAGCCCCGCTCGCCGTCAGCTCGGCGAGGAGAAGCAGGTTGACGGCCAGCACGGGCTCCGTCCCGGCGGCCAGGAGCGGGGCGGCCAGAAGTCCCGTGAAAAAGGCCGACTGCTGGTAGGCGGCGCCGTTCGAGTAGGGGTAATAGAAGGGGACCTGGAAAAGCCCTCTCGGGTCGCGAAACGTCTGGAGAGCGTTCCACGCCACCATGCTGGTCTCGGTCAGATAGTCCCCATGACCGCCCCGGAGAATGGACCGGGGTCTCAGGGCCAGCGGGTACGTGTAGAGCGCAGTCGCGACGAAGAAGAAGAGGACGACCAAGAGCCCGTGCATCGGACCCCGCGCGCTCACGACTACTCCTCGGTTCCTCCGGGACGCACGCCGCGCGCCTCGGGGCCTCCGCGATGCCACCCGTGGGGCGCCGCGCCGGGCACGCTCAGACGAGATCCCGATCGAGGCGGAGGAGGACCTCCAGGAGAACCTGTGCGGCGGTCGCGAGGTGCGTCGCCTCGGCCCACTCCTCGGGACAGTGGCTGCGGCCCGCGCGGCACGGGATGAAGACGAGTCCGATCGGGCAGAGCCTCGCCACGTGGTTCGCGTCGTGGCTGGCGCCGCTCGTGAGACGGCGATGCGGGACGCCCAGGGCCCGGGCCGCGGCCTCGACCGCGGCGACCATCTCGGGCGCAACGGTGAGCGGCGTGTCCCGCATGAGCGAGGTCCACTCGATGGCGACGCCTCGCCGCGCGGCGATCTCCGCGGTCCCCGCCTCGAAGCGCCCGAGCGTCTCGGCGATCGCGGCCGGGTCGATCCCCCGGAAGTCCACGAGGAGGTCCGCCTCGCCCGGGACGATGTTGATCATGTTGGGGCGCGCCTCGATGAAGCCGACCGTCCCCACCATGCCGCGCCCCGCCTCGCGGGCCAGACGCTCGACCAACAGCACCAGCTCCGCGGCCGCGGCCACGGCGTCGCGCCGGTCCGCCATCGGCGTGCCACCCGCGTGGTCCTGGCGGCCCCGGACCGTCACCCGGTAGCGACTCGGCGCGGCGATGGCGGTCACGACGCCAAGCGGGAGGCCCGCCCGATCCAGGGAGACGGCCTGCTCGATGTGGAGCTCGAGGTACCGGAGGACGTCTCCCGGCGCCCGCCGGGCAGCATCGAGCTCCGCCCCGCGGCCGCCGACCGAGTCGATCGCCGCGGCGAGGCTTCGCCCCTGGCGGTCGCGGAGCCGGGCCGCGGTGGCGGCGTCGAGCTTCCCGCTCATGGCGCGGCTCCCGATGGTCGAGAGCCCGAAGTCGGATGGCTCCTCGCAGGTGAAGTTGATCACCTCGAACGCGTGCTCGAGTCGGTGGCGACCCGCGTCGAGACAGCGCGCGACCTCGAGCCCCGCCAGCACGCCCGCGATCCCGTCGAAGCGTCCCCCCGCCTCCACCGTGTCGAGGTGCGAGCCGATCACGAGGGCCGGCCCCGGGCGTGCCCCCGCGCGCCGCCCGATCTGGTTGCCGGCGGCGTCGACCGCGGGAACGAGGCCGGCCTCGGCCATGCGGTCCGTCAGCCACTGGCGCGCCGCCCGGTCCTCGTCGGAGAAGGCGCGACGCGTGTACGGACGATCGGGGCGCGTGAAGGTCTCGAGCGCGCGGAGATCACCGGCGAGCCGCTCGGCCGACGGCTGAGGCAGCCCGGCCGAAAGGGCGTCACTCACGGGCTGTCCGCTCGCGGCCGGCAGCCCGCGGCTCTCACGTGGGCAGGACGGCCGACGCGAGCGCGCCCGCGATCCCCGTCAGTGCCCGGCCTGCGGGCGTCTCCCCGTGGTCGAGGACGAAGGGCCGCCCGCGGTCGGCGGCGGCGGCGAGCCGCGGGTCGAACGGGACTCGCCCGAGAAAGGGCAGGCCGTGCTGGGCGGCCGTCGCCTCCCCGCCCGGGCCCTCGAAGAGCGGGCCGACGGTGCCGCACGTCGGACACACGTAGCCGGCCATGTTCTCGACCAGCCCGAGGAGCCGCGCCCCGCTCTCGCGGGCGAGCGTCATGGCGCGGCGCACGACCAGGTGGGAGACGCCGGACGGAATCGTGACCACGACCGCGCCGGTCAGCCCGGGCAGGAGATCGAGGAGCGTCGGCAGCCGATCGGCGCCCGGTGGGAGGTCGATGAGGAGAACGTCGAGCGTGCCCCAGGCGGTGTCGGCCAGGAACTCACGGAGGGCCGTGCCCTCCATGGTCCCGCGCCAGGTGTGGGCCTCGGCCTGGGTGGGGGCGTCCCACACGACGGGCGTGTCGTCGCCGGGCAGGAGCAGGTCCATCGACAGCACGCGGATCCCCTCGGCGGAGACGGCCGGCTGCACGCCATCCCGCTCGACCCGGAGCGTCTGGCCGCGGACGCCCAGCATCTTGCCGATCGACGGGCCGTTGAGGTCCGCGTCGAGGACGCCCACCCGGAGCCCTCGCCCCACCAGCGCCCCCGCGAGGTTCGCGGTGACCGAGCTCTTGCCGACGCCCCCCTTGCCGGAGACCACCGCCACGCTGGCGCGGATCGGGGCCATCCGGGCCGCGAGCCGCGCCTGCTGCGCGACGACCTGCTCGGCGATGTTCGAGCCGCCGTCGCCGGCGATGTCGCGATAGCTCTTCACGCCCCGCTCCCCTCGTCGCTCGTGTCGAGCGGAGCCGCGGCGGGGTCCCGGAGGTGCGCCCGGAAGCGCCGCATGAGGTCCTCGCCGAGGAAATCCCCGGACTGCCCGTGACGCTCCGTCTCGAAGTAGTGCCGGATGCGATCCAGGCGCTCCTGCGCCTCGGGGTTCAGGCTCACGGTGCGGATCTCGGCCTTCGCCGCGTCGAAGGCATCGAACGTGAGCTCGGTGAAGCCGAGCTCGCGGATGCGCTTGACGGCCTTCATCATCGCCTGGTTCCGGAACCGGGTGAGGAGCGGCGAGGTGATCTCGGCCACGCCCATCCGCCGGGCGCGCCGCTCGGCCGCCTTCCGGATGCCCTCGCGGACGAACTCCGGCGCCGTCTGGAGCCGCGCCCAGGCCTCGGGCACCCAGCGCACGGGCGTCTCCGGCGCGGCCTGCCAGAGCCGCTCGACGACCTCCACGGTGACCCGGTCGAGGCCCGCGCGCCGCGCCTCGACCTCGACGTCCCGCTGGAAGAGGCGCAGCACGAAGTCCGCCATCATGGCCGGGGCCTTCCCGAGGCGCGCGACGAGCCGGGCTTCCGCCTCCGGCGTCCAGGGGAGCGGCGCTGCCGCCGTCTCGGTCTCGGCCTCCGCCTCGGCTTCCCGGATCAAGGCGGGCGTCACCGCGACCGCGCCGTGCTCGGCCGCCAGCTCCTCGCAGATCCGGCGCGTCATCGGCCGCATGAACGGCGGGACGGCATCGAGCAGCGCCAGCGCCTCGGAGGTCCACGGCGCGGCCGACTGCGGGACCTGGTAGGCGCCGCTCGCGGCCAGGCCCATCATCTCGCCCTTGTAGCGGGTCATGAGCTCGGGCGTGATCACGCGGACGCCCTCGGCGCGCGCCCGCTTCTCGGCCAGCCGCCGGACCATGCCGCGGAGGAACACCGGAGCGCGCGCGACCCGCGCCTCGGCCTCCGGCGTCCAGCGCACCGCGTCGGGCTGGGGGTCCGGCGGCGGGACGGGCGCGCTCACGGCTCCCGGCTCCACGCCGCCCGCGCGAGCATCGCGGCCGTGACGACCGTGAGGAGGCAGAACGCCCAGGCGCCGGCCCGCAGGGACACGTCGAGCCCGAGGACGGAGACGGTCTCGGCGCGGGGCATCCGGGCGATCCGCGCCATCTCGATCGCGCGGAGCGCGACGAGAAGCGTCAGGACACGCGCGAAGTCGCGCCGCGAGAGCACCCACCGGTCGAACCACGCGCGCTCCTTGACCAGGAGCCAGGGGAAGACGACGACGAACAGGGCGCCCACGACGAACCAGGCCGTGCCCCCGCGCTCCATGCCCCGCGGACCGAGTCCACCGCTCGCCAGGACGAGCCCCCCGAGCCAGTAGACGACGCCGTAGGCGACGTAGGTCCAGGCCGCCTGACGGTATCGCGCCTCCCGGGTGTCCATCGCCGGCTCACCCGTCCCCAGCCGCGGGAGGCCGGCCGGAGGCCGGCGTGAACGGTCGCCCCGGCGAGATGCCCCAGCGGCTCCGCACCTCGGCGAGGAGCGTCGGGGTCACCGTCGCCTGCCCCTGGCCGCGCGCGTAGGCCTCGACCGCCTGGACCACCATCGCCCGGGCGAACCCGGGGATGGCGTCGAGCCGGGCGCGGGCCGCCGGCTCCCACCCAAGCGCGAAGCGCACCTCGAGCCCGAACGTCTGCTCGACCCCGAGCCGGATCAGCTCGCCGCCGTGGGCGCCCGGCTGGTAGCCGCAGGCCGGGTCCTCGGCGAGGTAGTCGCCGTAGGTCGCGTAGGCGCGGCAGCGGCAGCCGCCGCAGATCTCGCGGAACTCGCAGGCGCCGCACCGGCCGCCGAGCGGGCCCGTGCGAAGATCCGTGAAGACCTGGGATCGTTCCCACAGCTCGGCGAAGCCAGTCTCGCGGAGGTTCCCCGCCGCCACCGGCATGTAGGGACACGGTGTGACGTCACCCGTCGGCGTGATGCGGCAATAGTACTTGCCGGCAGGACAGGAGCCGTGGGCGTAGTTGGCGAGGAGCGGCGAGCCGGGATCGAGCTCGTAGAGGACCCGCCGGAAGTGAGGCGCGCACTTCGCCCGGATCAGGAGACCGCCGGCCCGGCCGACGGGGACGCTCCACGGATCCTCGCGCCGCTCGAGGACGGAGCCCGGCGCGGGCCCGGCCGGCGCGCCGCCCGCCCCCTGGGCTCGCGCCAGGTACGTGAGGATCTCCTCGTACTGCGCCGGCGTGATGTCGGTGAGCCCCTCGCCCCGGCCCGTCCGCACCAGGAAGAAGAAGTTCAGCACGCGGGCCCCGAGCTCCCGCGAGAGGTCGATCATCGCGGGGATCTCCCCGACGTTCCAGTCGGTGACGCTCATGTGGAGCGAGAAGTCGATCCCCTCGGCCCGGAGCGCCTCGGTCGCCCGGACGGCGGCCCGCCAGGCCCCGGGCAGGTGCCGGAATTCGTCGTGGCGCGCGGGATCGGTCGAGTCGAGGGAGAGCGAGGCCCCCTGGACCCCGTGCGTCTTCATGAGGCGCGCCTGCTTCTGCCGGAGGAGGACCCCGTTGGTCCCGAGCACGACCGTGAAGCCGTGCTCGCGCCCCTCCGCGGCGAGCTCGAAGATGTCCGGGCGCAGAAGCGGCTCCCCGCCGGTGAGGATCAGGAACGTGCCGGGATTGACCCGGGCGATGTCGGCCATCACCCGGCGGCACTCCTCCGTCGAGAGCTCGCCCGCCGCGGAGGCGCCGGGCGCCGCGCTGATGTAGCAGTGGGCGCAGAAGAGGTTACAGCGCTGGGTGAGATTCCACGAGACCGCGTACGCCTTGTAGGTCATGACATCAGCGTCCGGGGCGCGGCGCCCGCTGGCTCGCCCCGCCGCTCCGTCACCCCGGCGAGGGTCCCACTTCGCGCCAGGGCCGGAGCGCGCGGCCGCCCCTCACCGTCCCCATGACACTCAGCTCTGGGGCTTGTTCTTGATGTAGCCGGCGATGACCTCGTTCATCGTGACCCGCGCGTGGCCGATCCCCTCCTCGCACAGGGCGAGGTCGATGAAGCCCACCTGCTTCTCGCGCGCCACCTTCTCGATCGCCTCGCGCGTCATGTCCCGCATGAAGCCCGCCGGCACGCGGTTCAGCCGCGCGACCGCGTCCTCGGTCCAGGTGAAGGCGCCGTTCGGGTCGGTCACGTCCTTGAGCGTCGCCTGGGCGAACCGCGTGTTGGCGATGAGCGTGTCCCAACCGTCGCCGAGCTTGTCGCGTCCGACGGTCTCCTCGATCAGCGGGAACGCGATCTCCTTGGTGATCACGGGAATCTTGCGCGTCCGCGCGTACTTCTCGATCCGCGCCTTGGCGCGCCGCCGGAGGTAGGCGTCGGTGACCTCGCGGAGGCCCTCCCGCGCGTCGTTGGCCCAGCGGACCGTCACGCCGGGCATGACCTCCTCCTCGGCGATCCCCCCCTCGGCCGTGGCGATCTGCTCCACCGCCCGGCGGTCGATGTGCGTGAACCCTTCCGGGCCGCCGGAGCAGACGGGGCACTTCACGACGGGGTTCGGGCCCTTCACGACGTAGCCGCAGACCGAGCAGATCGCGGTCACGGCAGCGTCCTCCGCCCGGAGCTTCGCGACCGCCAGGTCCTCGGCCAGGATCTGCATCTTCTCCGCCATGCGGCCCGGCATGAAGATCGCCATCGCCTCGTCGATCACCTTGGAGGTGATGACCGTGTGCCCCTGCTCGATCGCGTACCGGAGGAGCGCCGTCCGGGCCACCCCCGCCACCTGCTCGGGGACCCGCTTCATCCGCTCCCGGGCCTCGTCCGTCCAGGCGATGATCTCCTCGGCCTTGACGTCGAGCGGCGGGTAGAACTTGCCCGCCACCAGGAGCACGTTGCAGGGCGCCAGGCGCAGGAGGTTCTCCGTGTTCGACCCGAGGTCCGCCTCACGCTCGTCCGAGTGCACGCCGATGCGGCCCAGGATCAGGAGCCAGGGCTGCTCCTTCCGGCAGAACTGGAGCACCTTCTCGAAGCACTTCCCGTCGAGCAGGGTGATCCCGAGGTCGACGCCCTCGTCGGCCGCGAGCTTCCGGCCGATCTCGAGGTGCGACTGGTAGATCTTGGCCAGCCCGGTGTCGATGATCTCCTCGTGGAGCTGCTCCTGCTCCTTGAAGCGGAAGACCTTCGAGGCCTGCTCGGTCAGCACGCCGACGATCCCGTTGAACATGGCGTAGTGGAGGTAGGGATCGTAGACGGCGACCGCGTGGACCGGCCGGTGGAGGGCCTTGCCGAGCGCGATCCCGACCTTGAGCCCGTGGAACGACTGGGGGCTTCCGTCGAGCCCGACGACGATCGCGCCCTGCTGCGCCTCCGGGGGCTCCAGGCTCCGGATCACCAGCGTGTCGACCGGCACCTTCCGCACGAACCGCTCGGTCACGGAGCCGAGCTGGCTGTCGCGGACCGCGCCGAGCCCGAGGGCGCCCATGATGACGAGGTCGTAGTCCTTGCCCTGGACGTCCTCGATCAAGGCCTTGTAGTGCTTGCCGTCCATCATCCGCGGCTCGAACGGGAGCCCGGCGGCCTCCGTCTTCTTCCGCATCACCTCGAGGTACGAGTCGGAGACCAGCTGGAGGCCCATCGCGATCAGCGAGTCGTGGATCTTCCGCTGGCGCTCGAGCTCGTGCTCGTCCCGGTACTCCTCGGGCAGCGTGTACTCCATCTGCTTGAAGCGGTAGTCGTGAAGCCGCGCCGCGTAGACGTGGCAGCCGGTCAAGGTCGAGCCGAAGGCGCGCCCGAGCTCCACGGCCAGGTCGATGGCGCGGTTGGAGTAGTCCGAGTTGTCGACCGGCACGTAGATCTTCCGGAACATGGAGGCCTCCTTGCTCGACACGTGGGGCGACGCCGGAATCACTTGAGCTCGAGCTCGACCGCGACCTCGCCTTCGCGCGAGGCGGGGACGCGGTGGCGCCCCGGCGGACTCTCACCGATGCGGCACTGGCTACTCTCCGGCGCGGCCACGCCCCGGCGCATCCTAGCGTCGCCTCACGGCCCGCCCGGCCCAGGCTGTCCGGAGCCGGCGGTCGGGTCCACCAGGTGGTCGAGCGCCAGCCAGAGCGCCTTGCTGTACCGGAACGACCAGAGCGGGAAGAGGACCGTGAAGGCGCCCCAGACGAGCACCTGCCACCGGGGGGACGGCGCGAGCCACGCCTCGAGCAGGAAGTAGCCGGCCACCGCGAGCCCCACCGTCAGGCCGTAGTTGATGTAGATCGCACCGATGAAGTACCCGGTCTCGCGCTCGAAGACGAGCCCGCACGCCGGGCACCGTGGCAGCATGCGGACGAGCCCGGTGAAGAGCGGCGCCCCGCCGCAGCGCGGGCACCGGAGCCCGACCGCCCGCCGGAGCGCCTGGGACACGCGGGCGCGCTCCACCCGGCGCCCCCGTCACGCCCGCTCATCCATGGTAGAGCATCCAGTACACCACCACGCCCGTCACCGATACGTACAGCCAGATCGGGAACGTGACCCGAGCCAGGCGCGCGTGCCGCGCGAATTGCGTGCGGAGAGCCCTGTAGAGGGTCGTCGAGACCAGCGGGACGATCGCGACGGCCAGCACCGTGTGCGTGAGCAGGATCGAGAGGTAGAGCGTCCGGAGCCAGCCCCCGGTGCCGTAGGGGCGCGAGCCCACCTGGAGGTGATAGGTGACGTAGGAGCAGAGGAACAGCACCGAGAAACCGACGGCCGTCAGCATGCAGGCCCGGTGCACGGCGATCCGACGCTGCCGGATGGCCACGAAGCCGGCGAGCATCGCCACCGCCGCCGACGCGTTCAGCACGGCGTTGATGGTCGGCAGGACCGTGAGACTCACCGACCGATCAGCCTCGGGGTCACGACCCGCGTCAATGCTGCGGCGCCTCGAGCTTCTTCGAGTCGGCCGTCTGGTGGGGCGCGCGGAGCGAGTCGGGCAACAGCACCATCACGAGCAGCGTGCCGATCACCACGGGTGTGAGGGCAATGTAGCCGAGCGTCTTCGTCTCCAGGCGGAGGTGCATGAAGTAGAGCGCCACCATCGCCGCCTTCGTGGTCGCCAGGGTCACCAGCAGCACGCCGATCGCAAGCTTGGCGATGGGCATGTAGATGACCGCGATCTCGATCACCGTGAGCACCGCCAGGTACCAGAAGATGGCCATGTAGCTCGGCCCGTGCTTCCCGTGGGTGTCCGCCATCGTGCCCCTCCGTCCCCTCGTCCGGCTACAGGAGGTAGATGAACGTGAAGACCATGATCCACACCAGATCGACGAAGTGCCAGTAGAGGCCCGCGATCTCCGCGATCATGTAGTTGTACCGCATGTCCGGGTTCCGGCTGACCACCCGGAGGACCGAGAGGAGGTAGATCACGCCCCCGGTCACGTGCAACCCGTGGAAGCCCGTGATGATGAAGAAGCTCGCCCCGAACAGCGTCGCCCCCCAGGGATTCCCAAACACCCTGAGGCCGCGCTCGATCAGGTGCGTCCATTCGAAGGCCTGGAGCCCGACGAAGATCGCCCCGCCGAGCGCCGTGAGCAGGAGGAACATCTTCGCGCGGGACAGGTTGGAGCTCTTGAGATTCTCCAGCGCCTTCACCATGGTGACGCTCGAGCAGATCAGGAGGAACGTCATCAGGGCAGTGAGCTGGATGCCGAGCACTCGGGCGGGGTTCGGCCAGTCGACGCTGCCAGCCCGCAAGGCACCGTAGGAGGCCAGGAGCACGCCGAATCCGACGGCGTCGCCGGCCAGGAAGACCCACATCCCGAGCTTGCCCCAGCTCTCCGGCGTCAGGGGCGACTCGGCCGGCTCGACGGCCGGATGGTGCAGCGCGGTTGCTGCGTCGCTCACGATCCGCTCTCCTTCCCTGCGGTCATACGAGGTAGACGAGCACGTACAAGACCGGCCAGAGGGCCACGACGAAGTGCCAGTAGATCGCGCAACACTCGAGCGCCACGTGCCGGTCTTGCGTGAACCGGCCCCGCCGGGCGAGCCAGAGCACCCCGCCCAGCCAGGCGGCCGCGCCGAGCACGTGGACGCCGTGCACGCCGATCAGCGTGTAGAACGTGGCGCCATAGATGCCCGACGACACCCGGAGCCCGAAGTGCACGAGCCGCGTCCACTCGACGCCCTGGATGACCAGGAAGAGGGCGCCGAGCCCCCACGTCCACGCGAGCCAGCGCACGAGCCCCGTCCGGTCGTCGGCGCGGACGGCCCGGAGCGCCCGCACGAGCGTCCAGCTCGACGCGAGCAGGACGAGGGTGTTCACGGCCGTGAGCCCGATGGGGAGCCGCGGCTGGCCCGGCGGCGGCCATACCGCCGCTCCCAGGCGGAGCTGGAGGAAGGCGATCACCAGGCCACCGAAGAACATCGCCTCCCCGCCGAGGAGCATCAGCATGCCCAGGCGAGCGTTCGAGAGCGGCAGCCCCTCCGAGCTCGCGTGAGGCTCGCCGTCCCCGTTGCCGTCATGGCGTCCCGGCGGAGCGGGCGGCCGCCCCCCGCGGTCCGGCACCCGATCGCGGGGCGCCTCGTGGGTCCGGATCTCGACGTCGAGCACGGGCACGAGCGAGCTCAGTTCCGCAGCCAGGCCACGGCGGCCGACGCGACCATGAGGAGAACGATCCAGGCCACGAGCACCACCGCCGTCCGGCGGTTTCGACTCGGAAGGCCGCGGGCCGACCGTCGACCTGGCATCCGGCCTCGAGGCGGACATCGCGGGCGCGCGCTCGGGCACGGGCTAGCCGACCTTGTCCAGGGCCATGAGGACCAGCAGGAGCGGCAGGTAGATGACGGAGGCGATGACCACCCGCCGGGCGGCCAGCGCCGAGGGACGGAGGGCCTGCGCCGTGCCGAAGGCCAGAAACACCGCGCCCAGGACAAGAGCTCCGAAGAAGTAGACGCCCCCCGTGAGCCCGACGAGGGTCGGCAGGAGACCGGCGGCGTGCAGGGCGAGACAGCCGGTCACGATCTGCCGCTCCGTGCTCCCGCCGTCCGGATCGACGACCGGCAGGACGCGGATGCCGGCGCGCGCGTAGTCCTCGCGGTAGAGCCGGGCGATGGCGAGGGTGTGGGGGAGCTGCCAGAGGAACAGGATGGCGAAGAGCACCCCGGCTCCCACGCCCAACTCCCCGCGGGCCGCCACCCAGCCCGCCACCGGCGGGAGGGCGCCGGGGATCGCGCCCAGCACCGTGCAGAGCGGGCTCACCTGCTTGAGCGGCGTGTAGACGCCGAGGTAGAGCACCGAGGTAACCGCGGTGATCGCGGCGGCGGCGGGGCCCGCCACCACCACGAGGTACGCGAGGCCGCCGACCGTCACCAGGCTACCGAAGGCGGCCGCCTCGATCGGCTGGAGACGCCCGTCCGGTAGGGGCCGCGCGCGGGTCCGCAGCATCTGCGCGTCCACGTCCCGCTCGAGGAACTGGTTGAGCGCCAGCGTCCCCCCCGCCGCCAGGGCCGTCCCCACCAGGACCTGCACCAGCCGCAGGAGGTCGAGGTCCCCAGACGCGCCAAGGTAGTATCCGACGAGCGTCGTCAGCACCACCATCAGGACGACGCGGGGCTTCGCGAGGGCGAGAAAGTCCGCCGCCCGGCGGCGGGTCCCGGCCAGCGGGAGCGCTCCCTCCCGCACGACCGCCGTCGGTGAGGTCACGCCGCCACCTCCGTCCGCACCGCGGCCATCCGCGGCGCGGCGCGCATCCCGGCGCCGAGGGCACGCCGGCGGCCCAGCTGGAGCGCGAGGGCCACCGCGCTCCCGAGGACGAGCGCTCCCACAGCCCGGTGCAGGACCGGCAGGGCGACGACGGCGAGCTGCCCACCCGGCACCCCGAGACTCGTGAAGCGAACGGCGTAGGCGCCGAGACCGAGGAGCAGCTGGACCAGGACCAGCACCTTCACGGCGCGCGCCCACCAGGCGAGGATCGGATCCTCCCGGGCGCCGCGGAGGACGGCCAGGGCCGTCCCGACCAGGACGCCGGTCGCCACGACCGCCCCCGCCACGTGCCACCACACGGCCGTCCCGTGCGTGGTGAAGGCCCCGAGCACCACCTGCCCGTAGACCACGGCCACCGCGAGGCTACCGAGCGACGCCAGCTGCGGGGCCCTCGCGGGCACGCTGGACGGAGCCTGCCATCCGCGGCCCGTGACCACGGCGATCCCCACGAGGAGGGCGAAGAACAGCTGCGCCAGGCAGCCGTGGACGAGGGCCAGGGCGTCCCGCAGGAGCACGACACGCAGCCCCCCGATGAGCCCCTGGACGCAGACCAGAACGACGGCCAGGAGCCCCAGGCCGCGCACCCACCGGCGCGCGTCGACGAGCCCGAGGACCGTGGCGAGAATGACGGTGAGCATCCCGATCGCGGCGCCCAGGAGCCGGTGACCGTGCTCGACCAGCACGCCCCCGACCATCCCCGACCAGGGAAAGAGGAAGGGATTGTAGCCGAAGGTCGTCGGCCAGTCGGGCACGGCCAGCGCGGCCCCGGTGTTGGTGACGAGGCCGCCGGCCACGATCAGGCCGACGGTCGCCCCCGCGGTGGCGCACGCCAGACGATGCGACCAGCCCACAGCCTTCATCCGTGTACCCGCGCGCTCGATCGCGGCGTTCAGTGCCCGTGCCCGCCCGCGCGGGCGCCGGCGACCGCCTGGGTCTGCGGCAGGTAGTCCTCGGTCATCCCGGGGACGCTGTACTCGTAGGGACCCCGGTAGACCGTCGGGATCGCCGCCCCCCAGTTGCCGTGAGGCGGGGGCGACTCCGCCGTCCACTCGAGGGTGTTGGAGTGCCAGGGGTTCCGGTCCGCCTTCCGCCCATTGAACAGGCTCGCGACGAAGTTCCAGATGAACAGGATCTGCGCAACGCCAAGGATGAACGCGGACACCGACATGAACACGGCGATCGGCTGGAGGGACTGGAGGAACTCGTACTGCGTCGGATTGTAGATCCGCCGCATCATCCCGCCCACCCCCAGGAAGTGCATCGGGAAGAACACGAGGTTGAAAAAGATGAACGTGAGGATGGCGTGGATCCGTCCCATCGTCTCGTTCATCTCCCGCCCGAAGAGCTTCGGGTACCAGAACGTGATCGCAGCGAACATCGCGAAGATGATCCCCGCCACCACGTAGTGGAAGTGGGCCACGATGAAGTAGGTATCGTGGATGAAGATGTCGACCGGCGTGTTGGCCATGAAGATGCCGCTCAGCCCGCCGATCGTGAACGCCGACAGGAACGAGATGGCGTGGATCATCGGCGTCGTGAACCGGATCGAGCCGCCCCAGAGCGTCCCGAGCCAGTTGAACGACTTGATGGCGGACGGCACCGCGATGACCATCGTCGTCAGCATGAACGACGTGCCCAGCGCGGGGCTCATGCCGCTGACGAACATGTGGTGGCCGTAGACGATCCACGACAGGAACGCGATCGAGATCATCGAGTAGGCCATCGCCCGGTACCCGAAGATCGGCTTCCGCGAGAAGGTGGACAGGACGTCGGAGGTCACCCCCATGGCGGGCAGCACGAGGATGTACACCTCCGGGTGGCCGAAGAACCAGAAGAGGTGCTGCCAGAGCAGCGGCTCACCGCCCCCCGACGGGTCGAACCAGTGGGTCCCGAGCGTGCGGTCGAAGAGCAGCATCGCCGCCGCCGACGTCAGCACGGGCAGCGCCAGCAGGAGCAGGATGGCCGTGATGAACAGGGACCAGATCACGAGCGGCAGCCGGAACAGCGTCATGCCGGGCGCCCGCATGTTGACGACCGTCGTGATGTAGTTGATCGAGCCCATCATCGACGACACGCCGAGGACGAACAGGCTGATGAGCCAGAGGTTCTGCCCCCAGTTCACGCCGGAGTACTGCGGCACGGCCGAGAGCGGCGCGTAGGCCGTCCACCCGGCCGCCGCGTGGCCGCCGGGGACGAAGAAGCCGGCGAGCATGATGACGCCCGACACGGCGCCCGTCCAGAACGAGAGCATGTTGAGCTTGGGGAACGCCATGTCCCGGGCGCCGATCATGAGCGGGATCAGGAAGTTCCCGAAGCACCCCACCATGATCGGCATGACCACGAAGAAGATCATGAGGGTGGCGTGCATCGTGAACAGCATGTTGTAGACCTCGGGCGGGATCACGCCCTCGGTCTCGCTGAAGAGCCAGTGGAGGCCGGGCACCGGCGTCTCGGGCCAGCCCAGCTCCCACCGGATCAGCATGGCCAGGAAGCCGCCGATCAGCAGCATGAACAGCCCCATGAACAGGAACTGCCGGGCGATCATCTTGTGGTCGGTCGAGAAGATGTACGTGCGCACGAACCCGAGGTCGTGGTGCTCGTGGACGTCGTGCGCCGCTGCCGTCGCGCTCTGAGCCATCGTGTCCCTACCTCCCTCGCGAGAGGGTCTCTGTCCGGCGGGGCCGGCCTAGGAAGGCCATTTTTCCTTGAGCCACTGCTGGTATTCCTCGGGCGTGTGGACGAAGAGGTAGCCCTTCATCCCGGAGTGGCCGAACCCGCACAGCTCGGCGCACGGGATCTCGTACTTTCCGGGCTTGGTCACCTCGACCCACTGGACGATCTCGCGGCCGGGCACCGCGTCCTGCTTGAAGCGCGCGGTCGGAATGAACACGCTGTGGATCACGTCCCGCGCGCGCAGGTGCATGACCACCGGCTTGCCCGTCGGCACGTGCAGCTCGTTGTCGAACGACTGGTCGTCGGCCGTGTCGAACTTCCCGTCCGGCCCCGGGTACTGGACCTCCCAGTTGAACTGCTTTCCGGTGATGCGGACGTGGAGATCGGATTCGGGAATGCGGCTCTTGACCTTCGACCAGCTCGGGATCGAGAGGAAGGTGAGCACGACCAGGATCAGGGAGGGAACGATCGTCCACACCATCTCGAGGGTCGTGTTGCCGTGGCTGTAGACCGCCCTCCGGCCGGGCCGCTCCCGGTACACCACCAGGAAGGCCACCAGCAGCACCGTCACGAGCACGAACACGCCGCCGGTGATGTAGTAGATGAGGTAGAAGAGGTCGTCGAGCTCCTTGCCGTACGTGGCAATGTTCTCAGGGAGCCAGCTCATCATCGCAGTCGGCCCGTCCTTTTCGGTCGAAGGGGGATCACGGCCTCGCCGCGCGCCTGGGCTCGGGCCCCGGACTCCGGCGTGCGCTCCCGCGGACCACCTCGGCCACGGGAGCGCACGCCATTCCGGGGTCCTACTTCTTCAGCTCGAACGCGACCTTGGTGTCCTGCCCGGCCTTGACCTCGACCTCCTTGGTCTGCTTGCCGAGCACCGGGTGAACGACCTCGACCTTGTGCTTGCCGGGCGGCACGTTCTCCAGCTTGAACGCGCCGTTGCCGTCGGTCACCGCCGTGGGGTTCTCGGTCACGAAGATCCACCCGTGCATCCAGCTGTGGGCGTCGCACTGGACCTTGACGAGCTCGGGCTTGTCGAGCTTCTCCACCATCTCCTTCTTGAACTTCGGCTGCGCCTTGTTGATCGGCGGGTTGGCCGTGGAGAAGGTGTGGATGTTGTGGAGAACGCCGTCCGAGTTGAGGATCTTGAGCTCGCCGGGCGACATCACGAGGAGATCCGGATGAAACTCGCAGCCCTTCTGATCGAGGACGGCCGGCTTCGCCGGCTTGGCGCCCTTGGCATCGGTGACGGACACGAGCGCTTCGCTCAGCCCGCCGCCGGCGCCGACGACGACGTCGGCGACCTTCTTCTCCTGGCCGCAGACCTCGTTGTCCTTGTTGACCTTGACGACCTTGGGCGCAGGGGCGGCGCCGGCGAACTTCACCTCGCCGCTGATCGACCCTCCGCCCTGGGCGCTCACCGGCGGCCCCGAGATCAGGGCCACCCCCGTCGCGACGACCGCGACGGCCAGCACGCTAACGACGATCGACTGCTTCATTGAAGTCCTTCCTCCTTGTGATCGAGTATCCGAGCTACGCGGCCTCTTGCCGCCGGCGGGCCCATCGCGCCAGCCCGAGCTCGGCGGCCCCTGCCACGAGCGCCAGGATCGGTGGCATGACGAACTGCCGCTTCGAGGGCGGCGGCTCGAGCCGCGCATAGTACCAGGTCGACACGGCCGCCTTCGGGCCGTCATCCCCTTCCGAGCCGTCCCAGGCCCAGAACGCCACCGGGAAGAACTCGCCGGGGCGGAAGGCGAAATCCGAGGAATCCGCCGTCTTGAGCGGGCGCCGGATCACGGCCCGGTACTGGCCGGCATCGTAGACCGCCTGCCCCTTGGCCTGGATCGCCTCCCCCGCCTGCGGCGTCATCTTGCCCACTCCCGTCGCCGTCGCCTCGCCGACATCCGCGCCCGCGCGCCAGGTCAAGAGATAGACAGGGTGGCTCCCGTCCCCCATCAGGAAGTACGGACGGTCTCCGGTGCCTTGCCCCGTCGGAAGCTGGATGGCGACCATGTCCGGCTTCGGCGCCCCTTTCGTCGGATCGGACGCCGTGGGGTCGTCCCAGGTCAGATGGAATACCGCCTCCCGCTCAGTGTACACCGCCCGCACGGTGACCATGTCGACAGTCGGGTTGAAGTTGCGGGGGTCCGCGATGACCTGGCCGACGAGGGGGAAGGCGGCCCCGGGCCGCTTCACCCAGAACTCCGCGTTCGGATCGGCCGGCACGTCCCCCGTCACAGGCGGGATCGACAGGAGGGGCGCCCAGTTGAGGCGCTCCGGCCCCAGCGACCGGACGTAGTTCGCGAGATCCCAGAGGCTCGCGTCCCGCACGTCCGCGTCCTTCTCGTCGGACTTCCGGTAGTCCTCGACCGAGTCGGCGATGGCCGGCATGGGCGTCCCCGCCACCCCGGTCAGGAGCCGCATGACCACGTCCTTCCGCTCCGAGCCACCCCGGAAGTTCCACGGCGCGTGGAGGTTGGCCGGACGGATCGGGTGACCCCAGTCGTCCTTGAGATCCGAGCCCGGCGCCGGATCGCCGCGGCCGGCCTGGCCGTGGCACTTGACGCACTCGAAGGCGTCGAACATCTTCTTGCCCCGGCGGAGGGACGCCTCGGAGGAGGCGACCTCCTTCGGGACCGCGACGGGCTCGAGCTTGGCGCCCTTGTAGGACTCGGCGAACGTCTTGACGTATGCCACGACCGCCGAGCGCTCCTTGTCCGGGAGCGACCTCCAGGCGGGCATCGACGTCCCGGGCATCCCCTCCGTCACGATCCGGAGGAGGTCCTGGTCGGACGCGAGCGGTCCGGCCATGGTGCGGATCTTGTACTTCCCGGCCGTGAAGTCCCGGGGCCGGGGGACGAGGAGCTCGGCGGCGGGGCCGTCGCCCTTGCCGCCGGCACCGTGACATCCGGCGCAGCGCTTCTCGTAGACCTGCTTCCCGAGCGCGACGTCGCCGGACTGGGCGGCCGCCGGCCGCGGTCCGAGGATGGCGGCGCCCTCCGCCAGGAGTCCCGACGCGGGGCCCGGAGCCGCCGCCGGCCGCGCCGCGTGCGACTCCATGACCCTGGGGGGATGGCCCGTCGTCTCGTAGAGGTAGTAGATCACCTGCCAGATCTGCTCCTCGGTCAGCCGGTCTTCCCAGGCCGGCATGGCCGAGTTCCATGGCGTCGATTCCTTGGGCAGGCCGGGGCCGCCCTTGGCAATGCGCCAGAACACGAAGCCCTCGGAGAGCTGGGCGATCGTGTTCGGGCCGACGAAGTCGGCGGGCTGCGGGTTGAAGCCGTGGGCGAAGTGCCCCCGGCCGTCCAGGAGGTCGCCGTGGCAATACACGCAGTTCCGGATGTACGTCGCCGCCCCGGCCGCGAGGTGCTTCTCGCGGTTCGCGGGGTTCTGCTTGATGTCCTTCCGGATCGGCGTATCGGCGTGCTGGAGATTGACCTCCTTGCCGCGGAAGCTGATCGAGTCCGGCGGCGCCGGGTGGACCGCGCGGAGCTCGAGCGGCGCCTCGGCGCGCGCCGCCGCCTGGGAATAGGCGTAGTAGCCGACCAGGATCGGGATGACGACCCCGAGGAACAGGCGCAGCGGGCGGCGGCCGGGCTCGGTGAGCGTCGCCCAGATGGGCGCCACGAAGGCGCGCCACGAGTCGGAGTCCGACGAGACATAGACCAGAACGGCCATCAGCGTGACCGCCATGTAGAGCGAGAACACGCTGAAGGGCATGGGCGGGCGGATGCCGTACTTGAAGAGGAGGGCGGCCACGATCAGGACCAGGGCGGCCTGGAGGAACTTCCCGCGCGGCGCTGGCATCGGCTAGGGCTTGGCCTTCGCGGCCGGCTGGCCGGCGGGAGCCGGGGCCGCGCCACCCTTGAGGGTCAGCAGGAACGAGACGAGGTCGATGTACTCCTTCGCCGCGAGCTGCTGGCCGAAGGTCTTCGGCATGACGCCCGGCGGGAACCCGGACACGGTGCCCTTGGAGGCCGGGTCCAGGATCTTGCCCATGATGTACTCCGGCGTCTGGCTGCCGGCGATGTTGGACAGATCGGGCCCGACCGGGCTCGCCCCGATCGCGCCGGCCTTGTGACACGCGATGCACGCGGCTTTCCCCATGAAGATCGCCTGGCCCGCCTTCGGGTCTCCCGGCAGCTCGATCGACGCCGCGCCGCCGCCCCCCTGGGCCGTGGCGATCTGCGGCACGTCGTCGAGCTTGACGTCCACGGTCCCGCCGAGGCTCTCGAGGAAGGCCGCGACCGCCCACAGCTCGCTCCGGTTCAGGCCGATCGGGCGGCTTCGACACGTTGGGCATGATGTTCGGGAAGCCCTCGACCACGTAGGCGCTCGGGGTGAGGAACGACTCGACCAGGTACGCCGCCGCCTTGGTGCCGGGCTTCCGGGTCGCCGCGCGGGCGCCGACCCCCGCGAGATCCGGCCCGCGGCCGGCGCGGCCGATGCCGTGGCACGTCGTGCATTGCCCCTTCTCGCGGAAGATCTTCTCGCCCGCGGCCACCAGCTGGTCGGGCGTGACGTTCCCGCCCTCGAGGGACAGCTCCTCGGGAGGCTTGGACTCGATCTGGGGGATCGAGTTCGCGTACCAGCTGTAGCTGCCCATGACCGCGAGGGCGAACGCTCCCACCTTGACCGGCACGGGAACCGTCATCGCGCTCAGCGCTCGGAACTGCCGCCGGCGATCGGGGCGGCGGCAGGGGTGGGGTGGCCCCCGGGGGCGCTCTCGGCCGCTGCATGACCCTTCTCACCGAGTCCCCCGAGCCAGAAGATGAACATGACCATCAGGAAGAACAAGATGGTCGTGCCCGTGATCACGTTCGCCGCATACCCGAGGGCCGGCGTGAGAGCGTCGGGCGACCGATCCTGCATGACCCCGTAGATGTGCCAGTGCTGCCGGATTCCCGACCGCGCGAAGCCCATCAGGCCCATCAGCCACGTGAAGGTCACGGCGAGAAGGATGAGCACGTACTGGGAGCGCGGGGCGATGGTCCCCCAGCGGATCGTGCCCGTGGAACGGGCTCCCCGGAGCATCGGGATGTCGATCGCCATCACGATCACGATGCACAGGAGGACCGAGCCCACCTGCAGCGGCGAGAAGCGCCGGATGCGGACGATCGCCTCCACGAAGTATCCGCCGAGTCCCAGGCCCACCACGGCGGCGGCGGCGAGCGCGAAGGTCGCGTACTGGAGCAGCATCCCCGTCCGCGCCCACGACACGGTGGGCTCCCGGTTCGCCCGGCGGTACAGCAGGTACGAGAAGAACGTCGTGAGGATCATGAGGTTCACCGCGGTGTTCTTCGCGCTCATGACCCCGAAGAAGCGGAGGAACCGGTGGTCTGATCCGCCCATGGCCCGGACCTCGCCGAGCGAGGCGATGAGGCTCCGCGGGGTGGCCCAGACCATGAACCCCAGCGCGATCACGAGGAGGAGGTACTTGATCCAGGGCCGGAAGCGCTCGGCGCCCGGGATGCGCTCCATCCCGAGCCAGAGGTAGTAGTTCGAGCCGAGGAACAGCACGCCGATGAGAATGGCCTGGACGATCCAGAGCCACGACATGAAGCCGCCCATCATCGTGATGCCCATCGTCTGGTTGTAGCCGTAGATCTCGAACCCGAGCCAGTACCCGGCGAACGGCAGGACCATCAGCGCCGAGAGCGCCACGAAGTTCCCGATGTAGCCCATCCAGTCGTAGCGGGCCCGCTCCTCGTCGGTCTTGGCGCCGAGGAACCGGAAGGCCGCGTACGCGGCGGCGATCGTGCCCCCGAAGACGACGTTGGCGATGAGCCGGTGGATGTTGACCGGCATCCACGTGAAGTTGTTCACGGCCTGCCAGAGGGTCCCCGTGAACTTGCCGGTGTCGTCCACGCCCGCCGGCGAGATCATGAACGTGACCCACGAGTTCGACACGAACAGGATCGCGGTGCCGAGGAGGTTCGAGAGCACGCCGATCCCGACGTGGAGCCCCTTCCTCGGGCCCGAGAGCCAGTTCCAGCCGTAGTACCAGAGGTACACGGTGAACGTCTCGAGGAAGAAGAGGAGCGCGTAGAGCCACATGGTGGGGGCGAAGATCCCGCTCATGAACGTCCAGAACCGCGGGTAGAGCGTGATCAGGAGGATGAGGAGGAGGCCCCCGAGCAGCGCCGTCGTCGAGAAGGCCGCGAAGGTGAGCTTGACGAACTCGTGGGAGAGCCAGTCGTAGCGCCGCCCCTCCTCGCGGTCCATCCCGATCCGCCAGCCCATGAACTCGATGATCACGGCGAAGATCGGGACCCCGAGGATGAACGCCGCGAAGTTCAGGTGGATCTGGGCGATCACCCAGATCGCCAGCCGGGAGCCGATGTAGGGAAACGCCCGGTAGGCGGCCTCCTTCTGCTCCTGGGCCCAGCCCGGGGTCACCAGGAGGGCGACCGCCACGGCCGCCAGGAGGACCGGGAAGAGGCGCGGGAGTCGGGACGACCCCGTGTCGCTCGGGATCAGGCGCGGTCGCACGGTGGTCGTGCCGAGGCTCCTTCGGGGTCCAGGCACTGCGAGCGGCACCGGGGGAGCCCGGACCGCTTGTTCCAATCGTCACAAGGGCGTCGCCTCTTTGTAGGGCAGCGGGGGGGCCCCTGTCAAGGGCACGCCTCGCCTCAAGACCTCGGTCACCGAGGGAAGGCCCGTCCCCTCCTCGGAGGGGATTCGGTAACCCTGACTCTCGACTCGCGGCGCGGTCGCCCGTTCTTCGCGGGTGCCGCCGTTGCGATGCCGGGCGCCAGTCTGCTACGATCCGCGCCACGCCGGGCGGCGCCTCCGTGGCGGCGACGCCCGCCCCCGGAACCAGCACACGTGACCGCCGAGGTCGTCGCCCAGGCCCTTCTCTCCGGCCTCCTCATGGGCTTCGTGTACGCCCTGGTCGCGGCCGGCCTCTCGCTCATCTTCGGCCTCATGGAGATCGTGAATTTCGCCCACGGCGAGTTCCTGATGCTCGCGATGTTCGCAACCTTCTGGGCCTGGGCCCTGGCGGGCCTCGATCCCGTCCTCGTCCTCCCCGTGGCGACCGCGCTCCTGTTCGGCGTGGGCTGGATCGTCTACCGGGGCGTGATCAGCCGCATCCTGGCCGCCCCGATGCTGGCCCAGATCTTCGCGACCTTCGGGCTGTCCGTGTTCCTCCGGAGCGGCGCCCAGTTCCTGTGGACGCCGGACTTCCGGCTCGTCCAGAATCCCTGGATCCGCGGGCGCTTCTCGCTCCTGGGGCTCTTCGTGGGCGCCCCGCAGCTCGCCGCCGCCCTGGCCGCCCTGCTGGCCTTCGGGCTCCTCTACTGGTTCATCACCCGCACCGAGACGGGGCTCGCCCTCCAGGCGACGGCCCAGGACCGCCAGGCCGCGGCCCTCATGGGGATCAATACCGAGCGGATGTTCGCGCTCGGCTGGGGCCTCGGGGCGGCCTGCGTCGGGGCGGCCGGTGCGCTCCTCGCGAACTTCTTCTACGTCTTTCCGGACGTGGGGGCCGTCTTCGCGCTCCTCGCCTACGTCACGGTCGCGCTCGGGGGCTTCGGCAACGTCGCGGCGACGCTCCTCGGGGGCGTGCTGATCGGCCTCGTCGAGAACCTCGTCGGGCTCTGGGCGCCGGCGTTCAAGTACGTCGGCGTCTTCTGCTTCTACCTCCTGGTGGTGCTCTGGCGCCCCCAGGGCCTCTTCGGGCGGTACTGAGGCCGTGGGGGACCGGGGCCGACCTGCGCTCCTGGCCGGGCTCGGCGCCGTGCTGGTCGCCTTCCCCTGGGTCTTCGTCCAGCCCTACCCGCGCGACGTGATGATCCGGATCTTCCTCTACGCGCTGCTCGCCCAGGCCTGGAACCTGCTCGGAGGCTACTGCGGCCAGGTCTCGCTCGGGAGCGCCGTCTTCTTCGGGATCGGCGCCTACACGTCCTCCGTGCTGTCGCTGTGGTGGGGCGTCTCGCCCTGGCTCGGGATGCTGGCCGGCATGGCGCTGGCCGTCCTGGTCTCCCAGGCGATCGGCTATCCCTGCTTCCGGCTCCGGGGTCACTACTTCGCGATCGCCACGATCGGCATCGGGGAGATCGTCCAGACCGTCGCGATCAACTGGGACGCGATCGGCGGCGCGCGGGGCATCTGGCTCCCGATCAAGCCGGAGACCCTGGTGAACTTCCAGTTCCACCGGGCCAAGTGGGCGTACTACTACGTCGCGCTCGCCCTCCTGGCCGCCGTGTTCGGACTGACCGCCTTCGTCGAGCGCTCGCGGCTCGGATACTACTTCCGCGCGATCCGCGAGGATCCGGACGCGGCCCAGAGCCTGGGCGTCCCCCTGACGCGCTACAAGCTCCTGGCGATCGCCGGGTCGGCCGCGTTCACGGCGCTGGGCGGCACCTTCTACGCCCAGTACGTCCTCTTCATCGACCCGGAGTCCGTGTTCCCGACGTCGCTCTCCATCCTGGTCTGCCTGGTCGCCGTGCTGGGGGGCGTCGGCACACTCTGGGGGCCGGCCCTCGGGGCGGCCGTGCTCATCTCCCTGTCCGAGACGACACGCGTCTGGCTCGGAGGCACCGGGAAGGCCATCGACCTCATGATCTACGGAGGTCTCATCGTCCTCGTCTCGGTCTACCAGCCGGGCGGCCTCGTGGGACTCGTCCGACGGCTGGGCCGCCGGCCGGGAGGACCGGCGTCGCCGACGCCGGTCGCCGTGCCCCAGGGCACGGGATAGCGGGGCCCGCGCGATGGATCGACGCGTCGACTCCCGGGTGGAGGGGGCGAGGAGCGAAGGGGTGGGGGCTCTCCTGGAGGTCCGCGGCGTGACCAAGCGCTTCGGCGGGCTCGTCGCGAACCAGGGCATCACCTTCGACGTGGCGCCGGGCGAGATCGTCGGCGTCATCGGGCCGAACGGCGCCGGGAAGTCGACGCTGTTCGACGTGATCACGGGCTTCCACCAGCCGGACGGGGGGGACATCCGCTTCGCCGGCGAGACCCTCACCGGCCTCCGACCGGATCAGATCAACCGCCGGGGCATCGGCCGGACGTTCCAGAAGCTCCGCCCGTTCAATGGCATGACGGTGCGCGAGAACGTCACGGTGGGCGCTTTCGCGCGCGCCGCATCCACCGGCGCGGCGCGCGTCGAGGCCGATCGCTGCCTCGCTCTGGTGGGGCTCGCCCACAAGGCCGGCGCCTTTGCCCGCGAGCTCTCCACCGGACAGCGGAAACGCCTCGAGATGGCGCGGGCGATGGCCACGCGGCCCCGGCTCCTCATGCTGGACGAGGTCACCGGGGGCGTGGACCAGCGGTCGATCCCCGACCTGGTCGCCCTGATCAGCCGGCTCCGCGACGAGGGCGCGACCCTGATCGTCATCGAGCACAACATGCGGGTCATCATGAGCGTCGCGACGCGCATCGTCGCGCTCCACCTCGGGGAGAAGATCGCGGACGGTCCGCCCGCGGACGTCGTGCGCGACCGCCGGCTCGTCGAGGCCTACCTCGGCGCGGCCTACCTCTAGGCCGTGCTGCGAGTCGAGGGGCTCTCGGTCGCGTACGGAGACTTCCAGGTCCTCTGGGACGTCTCGCTCGAGGTCCGAGCGGGCGAGATCGTCGCCCTCCTCGGCCCGAACGGCGCGGGCAAGTCCACCCTCCTCAACAGCGTCTCCGGCCTCGTCCGCGCCCGACAGGGACGGATCGAGCTCGACGGCCGGCGCGTCGACGGGCTGCCGGCCCACGAGCGGGTGGCCTTCGGCCTCGCCCACGTGCTGGAGCGCCGGCGGCTGTTTCCCTACCTCACCGTCCGCCAGAACCTGCTCCTCGGGGCCTACCACCCGGCCGCGAAGCCCCACCGCGCGGAGAGCCTCGCCTGGGTGGAGACGCTCTTCCCCCGCCTCCGGGAGCGCCAGGACCAGCCCGCCCACACGCTGTCCGGGGGCGAGCAGCAGATGGTGGCGATCGGGCGAGGCCTGATGGCCCGGCCGCGCCTCCTGCTGGTCGACGAGCCCACGCTCGGCCTGGCTCCCAGGGTGGTCGCCGACATCCTGGATGTGCTCCGGCGCATCAACAGGGAGCGGGGCGTCACGGTGCTCTTCATCGAGCAGAACGTCGAGCTCGCCCTGTCCCTCGCCCACCGCGGCTACATCCTCGAGTCGGGCCGCCTGCTGCTCGACGGCACCGCCGCGGCCCTGCGGGCCTCCGAGGAGGTCCGTCGGGTCTTCCTGGGCCTCTGAGCCGCTCGGCGGCCGGGGCGTGATTGCTGCACCCGCCGACGCTGTGCTACCGTGAAAGGTGCTGGTTTACGCTCGTCTCGTGATGAGTGTCACTCCGACCGATCGGTCATCCTGAGCGGAGGATCTCCATGGCAGGTCAGGCCACGTTGCACCTCACCGAGGCCGCATTCGACCAGACTCTGGCCGAGCACCAAGAGGCGATCATCGTCGACTTCTGGGCGGAGTGGTGCGGCCCGTGCAAGGCGATCGCCCCGACCCTCGACGAGCTGGCGGTGGAGTACGCGGGGCGCGTGACGATCGCCAAGGTCAACGTCGACGAGCACCCCGGCCTCGCGGCCCGCTTCCAGGTACGCTCGATCCCGACCCTCCTCTTCTTCAAGGGCGGCCAGGTCATCGATCAGGTCATCGGCGCGGTCCCCAAGGCGCAGATCAAGAAGCGCTTGGACGCGGTCGCCTGAGCGGAGCCCGCCGGTGAGGGCCGGCGAGGACCCTGACCCGGGGCTCTCCCGCATCACGCTGGCAGAGCTTGGCGAGCGCGGGCTGATTGCCCGGCTCCGGCACCGGCTCCCGCCGCCCGGTCCCGACGTCCTGGTAGGAATCGGGGATGACGCCGCCGCAGTGAGCTGGGGCGGGGAGACTCTCCTGCTGACGACCGACACCTTGCTCGAGGGCGTCCACTTCCGCCGCTCCACCGCCACGCTCCGCGAGATCGGCGCCAAGGCGATTGCGGTCAACGTCTCCGATATCGCCGCCATGGGCGGAGAACCCCGCTATGCGCTGCTCGCCCTCGCGCTGCCCCCGAGCCTCGCCGTGGCCGAGGTCGACGAGCTGTACGCGGGGTTCCTGGACATGGCCCGGCAGCACGGCGTGACGCTCGTCGGGGGCGACACGTGCGCCGCTCCCGGCGGCGTGGTCCTCTCGGTGACCCTCGTCGGGCGCGTGACCGGCGCGCCTCTTCGCCGCAGCGGGGCCCGGCCGGGCGACGCCATCCTGGTCACGGGGGCCCTCGGGGCATCGGCGGCAGGCCTGGCCGTGCTCGAGCGAGGGCACGGCGGGTTGCCGCCGGCCGTCGTCGAGGCGGTCGTGCGCCCGCACCGTGTGCCGACGCCCCGCGTCGCCGAGGGCCGGCTCATCCAGGGCTCGGGCTGGGCGACGGCGATGATCGACCTCTCGGACGGCCTCGTGACGGATCTCGGGCACATCGCGACCGAGAGCCGGGTGGGGGCGCGGATCGATGTCGACGCCCTCCCGGTGAGCGAGGCAACCCGCGCGGTGGCCGGCGCCTTCGGCGTTGACCCCCTGGGCTGGGCGCTGAGCGGCGGCGAGGACTACGAGCTCCTCTTCACGGCGGTCCCGGACCGGGCGGCGGAGCTCGCCCGCGCGGTGGCGGCGCGGGCGGGCACGCCCGTCCACCGGATCGGGGAGGTACGGCCCCTGGACGAAGGCGTGCGGTTCCTCGACCGGGGCGGCCGCCCGCATGCGGTCGAGCCCGGCTTCGACCACTTCGGCTGAGCCATGGAACGACTGGTCCTCGATCTCCTCCTGCTCGGGACCTTCCTCGGTGTCTCGGCGCTCCTGGCCGGCGCCGAGGCCGCCTACTTCTCGCTCACCCGCCTGGGAAGCGCCCATCTCGAGCCGGACGAGTCCCCGGAACACGCTCTCCTCGTGCGGGTCCTCCGCGACCCGCGCGACCTCCTGATCACGCTGCTCGTCGGCATCACCATCGTCAACATCGCGGCCTCGGCGCTCGCGACGCAGGTGGCCACGACCCTGTTCGGGTCCCGAGGCATCGGGATCGCGATTCCCGTCATGGTCTTCCTCATCGTCGTCTTCGGCGAGGTCCTCCCCATGACGATCGCGGTCGGCATGCCGCACCGCTTCGGCCTGCTCGTGGCGCGTCCCGTGCTGGCGCTCCAGTGGCTCCTCACGCCGGTCCGCCTCCTGCTGGGGACGTTCACCCACTTCGTGTCCCAGGCGGCGGACGGCGAGGGTGTGGCCAAGGCGGCGATCTCGGAGGCCGAGCTCCGCACGCTGGTCGAGGTCGGCCACCAGGAGGGCGTGGTCCAGCGCAAAGAGCGCGAGATGATCCACGGCGTCTTCGAGCTGGGGGAGACCACCGTGGCCGAGGTCATGGTCCCGCGGACGGACGTCTTCGGCGTCGACGTGGCGACGCCGCCCGACCGGCTGCTGCCCGCCATCCGGGCGAACCTGCACCACCGCGTCCCCGTCTACGAGGGCAGCCTGGATCACGTGCTGGGCATCCTCCTCGTGAAGGAGCTCCTGCCGTACTACGCGGGTCTGCCGCCCGACTTCGACCTCCGCGCGCACCTCACGCCCGCCCTACTTCGTGCCCCAGTCGAAGCGGGCCGACGCGCTCCTGCGCGAGTTCAAGGCCAAGAAGCTCCGGACGGCCATCGTCGTCGACGAGTACGGCGGGACGGCGGGACTGATCACGCTCGAGGACCTCCTGGAGGAGGTCGTCGGCGAGATCCGCGACGAGTTCGAGGCCGAGGAGCGCCTGGCCCAGCCCGTGGACGAGCGCACGTGGCGCGTGGCGGCGAAGATGTCCATCGGCGACTTCAACGCCGACACGGGGCTGTCCATCTCCGACGAGCACTTCGACACGGTCGGGGGCTGGGTCCTCGACCTCTTCGGCCGCGTGCCCCACCGGGGGGAGAGCGTCGAGGCCGAGGGCATCCGGGTCACGGTGGAAACGATGCACCGGAACCGCATCCTCCAGGTGCTCGTCCGCCTGGCAGCGCCCGCGGGCTCGCGATCCGCGGCGCCGGACGGGACCCCGATGCCGGACACCGACGTCCGATCCGGGAGCGAGACGTGAGCCTCGGGGCCACCTTCGGCATCGTCCTCCTGTGCCTGCTCGCCTCGGCGTTCTTCTCCAGCGCCGAGATCGCCTTCCTGGCCGCCAACCGGGTGCGGCTCCGCCACCTGGCCGAGCAGGGGTCGCGCGTGGCGCGCGGGTACATGGCGGCGTTCCAGCAGCCGGAGCGGCTGCTGTCCACGGCGATGATGGGGGTGACGATCGCCCACGTGGTCTCCTCGGCGGTCGCGACCGCGGCCCTCCTCTACTGGGTCGGCGGCCAGGCCTCCCTGTGGGCCACGGTGATCCTCACGCCGCTGATGCTGGTGTTCGGTGAGATCCTCCCGAAGGCGCTGACCCAGCCCCGCGCCACCGAGGTGGCCGTCCGCACCTTCGACCCGCTCCGGGCCGTCGCCTGGCTCCTCGCCCCGATCGTGGGCATCGCGAACCTGCTCGTCCGCGCGATGCTGCGAGGGCCTCGGGCACGGCGAGCGCCGGGATCCGTTCGTCTCCCGGGCCGACCTTCGCCTCCTCGTCGAGCGCGAGCCGGACGGGACGACGGACGTCCGCGAGGAAGAGCGGGAGATGATCGAGGGGATCTTCGATCTCGTCGAGACGTCCGCGCGCGAGGTCATGGTCCCGCTGGTGGACGTGGTCGCGGTCCCCGAGGACGCGAGCATCGACGACGCGGTCACGCTGGTCCGGGAGAGCGGGCACTCCCGGCTTCCCGTCTACCGGGAGCGCATCGACAACGTCGTGGGGGTGGTCGCCGCGCTCGACATCCTGGGCCGAGGCGCGGCCGGCGAAACGATCCGGACCCTCATGCGCCCGGCGCACTACATCCCCGCCACCAAGCGCATCAGCGATCTTCTGCCGGAGATGCAGCGCCGGCGGATCCAGCTTGCCGTCGTGGTGGACGAGTACGGCGCCAGCCAGGGCATCGTGACCGTCGGAGACATCATCGAGGAGATCGTGGGGGCGATCCCGGACGACCGCGAGCGGACGCCCTCCCAGCTCGTCCGGCTACCCGACGGGAGCTACCTCGTGGCCGGGCGCATGTGGATCGAGGAGATCAACGAGGCGCTGGACTGGAGCCTCCCGACCAAGAAGGACTACGAGACGGTGGCAGGGCTGATCCTCGCCTCCCTCGGGCGCATCCCCCGGCCGGGGGAGCAGGTGACCATCGGCGGCTACGAGCTCGCGGTGGTGGACGCCGACGAGCGACGCATCCTCAAGGTGAAGGTCCGGGGGCGCGAGGGGGCAGCCGACGCCGCCTCCGTCCGGCCACCCACACCGCCGCCCACACCGCCGCAAGGAGGGCACTCAGCATGACCGGCAGCATGGTGACGTTTCCCGCGAACGGGGCCACGACGTCGGGGTATCTCGCCACGCCGAAGAGCGGCGCGGGACCGGGCGTCCTCGTGATCCAGGAGTGGTGGGGGCTCGTCCCCCACATCAAGCACGTTTGCGATCGCTTCGCGGCCGAAGGCTTCGTGGCGCTCGCGCCCGACATGTACCACGGCCAGACCGCCAGCGAGCCCGACACGGCCGGGAAGCTCTTCATGGCACTCAACATCGCCCGCGCCGAGAAGGACCTTCGCGGCGCCGCGACGTACCTCCTGACCCGGTCCTCCGCGAAGAAGGTCGGGACGGTGGGATTCTGCATGGGCGGCCAGCTCGCGCTCTTCGCGGCGACGCTCAATCCCGCGGTCGGGGCGTGCGTGAACTTCTACGGCATCCACCCGAACGTCAAGCCCGACTACGCGAAGCTGGCCGGGCCCGTGCTCGGCCTCTACGCCGAGCGGGACGGATTCGTGACGCCCACGGTCGCGCGGCAGGTCGACGCCGACATCAAGAAGGCCGGCAAGGCGTCCGAGATCCACATCTACCCGGGTGTCGACCACGCGTTCTTCAACGACGAGCGCGCCGACGTCTACGATCGGGCCGCCGCCGAGGACGCCTGGCGGCGGACGCTCACCTTCTTCCGCCAGCACCTCCGATAGCCGGCACGCCGCGCCGGACGCCGCCCGAAACGCCGCGAGGGGGGCCATCGGGCCCCCCTCGCGCTCGAGGTCCCGCGGAGCGCGGGACCGTCACCGGCCGGCGACGATGGACTAGCCGCGCCCCGCGGCGGCGGCCGCCTTCCGCGCCTTCTTCGCCTCTTTGCCCTTCGGCTCGGTGGCCTTCTTGCCCTTGTCGGGCTTGTCCTTGGGAACCTCGGGTCGGTCGACCAGCTCCAGGATCGCGACCGGGGCGGCGTCGCCGCGGCGCGTCCCCAGCTGGAGGATCCGGGTGTACCCGCCCCGCCGGTCCGCGTAGCGGGCGCCGACCGTGTCGAAGAGCCGGCGCACGACCATCACGTCCGGCACCAGGGTGAGCGCCTGCCGACGCGCGTGGAGGGTGTCCTCCTTCGCGAGGGTCACCAGGTGATCCGCCAGCGGTCGGACCGCTTTCGCCTTGGCCAGCGTGGTCGTGATCCGCTCGTGGGTGAACAGCGCCGCCAGGAGGTTCCGGAACAGGGCCCAGCGGTGAGCCGTCAGCCGGCCCAGCTTGGAGCCGCCGCGCTTGTGTCTCATGCGTCCCTCGTGGCCTCCACGGAGGCCGGGGCCGCCGTCGGCTCGTCGTCGTCCTCCTCCGCCCCCGCGGGCGTGAAGAGGTCGAAGTGGTCGCGGAGAAGCTTCGACGCCTGGAGGAAGGCGTGGTCCGGCCCGATGCTACCGTCCGTCGCGATCTCGACGACGAGCTTCTCGTAGTCGGTGATGTTGCCGAGCCGCGACATCTCCACGTGGTAGTTCACGCGCCGGATCGGCGAGAACGCCGCGTCGAGGCCGATCGCCCCCGGCGGGATTGCATCGCCGTGCCGGTCGGCGGAGACGTACCCCCGACCGGCGCGGATGCCGATGTCCAGCGTGAGCTTCCCCCCGGCCGCCACGGTGGCCAGGTGCAGGTCGGGCGTCACCACCCCGATGCCCTCCCCGGCGAAGTCGGCGCCCGTCGCGGCCCGCGGCCCCCGCACCTCGAGGTGAGCGCTCCCCGTCTCGGCGTTGCCGGCGAGCCGCACCACCATCTTCTTCAGGTTGAGCAGGAGGTGCGCGAGATCCTCCTCGACCCCGGGGACGCGCTCGGCCCCGGCGCTCACCCCGGCGACCTTGACCCACACGGGCGCGGTCCCCGGAATCGCCGAGAGCAGCACCCGGCGGAGCGAGCCGCCGACCGTCAGCGCGTAGCCCTTCTCGAACGGCTCGGCCGTCATGCGGCCGAAAGTCGCCGTCAGGTCTTCCCATTCAATGCGACGTGGACGTTGGAACATCAACCGCGGCATGCGCCCGCCCCTCTTACTTCGAGTACAGCTCGACGATGAGCTGCTCTTGCACCGGAATCTGGATGTCGTCGCGGAGCGGCAGGCTCCGGACGGTCCCCGACTTTCCGGGGGCCGCCAGCTCGAGCCACTGGGGCACGTGGCCCCGACCAGCCGACAGGTTGTCGGCCACCCGCTCCTGGAGCTTCGAGGTCGTCCGCAGCTGCACCTGGTCGCCCACGCGCACCAGGAACGACGGGACCGACACGCGGCGCCCGCTCACCTGGAAATGACCGTGGGCCACCATCTGGCGCGCCTCCGCCCGGGAGGCGGCGAAGCCCAGCCGGAAGACCACGTTGTCGAGCCGTCGCTCGAGCAGCCGCAGCAGGTTCTCGCCCGTCACGCCCTTCTGGCCGTCCGCCTGGGCGAAGTAGCGCCGGAACTGACCCTCGAGCAGGCCGTAGATGCGCTTGGCCTTCTGCTTCTCGCGCAGCTGCTGCCCGTAGGCCGACTGCTTGGACCGGCCCAGGCCATGCTGGCCCGGCGGGTAGTTGCGGCGCTCGATGGCGCACTTGTCCGTGAAGCAGCGGGAGCCCTTCAGGAAGAGCTTCAGTCCCTCCCGCCGGCACAGGCGGCAGACCGCGTCGTTGTACCTTGCCAACTCCTATCCTCCTCGTTACACCCGGCGGCGCTTGGGCGGCCGGCAGCCGTCGTGCGGGATCGGCGTGACGTCGTGGATCGCCGTGATCTCCAGGCCCACCGCCTGGAGCGAGCGGATCGCTGCTTCCCGGCCCGCGCCGGGGCCCTTCACGTAGACCTCGACCTGCTTGAGACCGATCTCCATCGCCTTCCGGGCCGCCGACTCGGCTGCCATCTGCGCGGCGAACGGGGTGCTCTTGCGGGAGCCCTTGAAGCCCACGCTCCCCGCGCTCGCCCACGCCACCACTCCGCCCATCTTGTCCGTGAGCGTCACGACCGTGTTGTTGAAGGTCGCCTGCACGTGCGCGATACCCGTGCGGACCTCCCGTCGTTCCTTCCGCTTCCCGCTCTTGCGCGGCTTGCCGGTCCCCGCCTCAGCCATGTCGTCCTACGCCTTCCCCGTCGTCGGGTTCTTGCTCGTGGCCTTCTTCCGGATGCCGACACCCCGCCGCGGGCCCTTCCGGGTTCGCGCGTTGGTGTGGGTCCGCTGCCCGCGGACGGGCAGGCCCTTCCGGTGCCGAACCCCGCGGTAGCTGCCGATGTCCATGAGCCGCTTGATGTTCATGGTGACCTCGCGCCGCAGGTCGCCCTCGACCCGCTGCTCGCGATCGATCACCTCACGGACGCGCGCGGTCTCGTCCTCGGTCCATTCCCGGACCCGGCGGTTCAGATCCACGCCAGCCCGGGTCAGGATGCGACGAGCCGACGAGCGCCCGATGCCCAGGATGTACGTCAAGGAAACCTCACCCCGCTTGTCCCGGGGCAGATCCACTCCAGCCACGCGTGCCATATGCCTGTCCTCTCCCGCCGCGCGTCAGCCCTGGCGCTGCTTGTGGCGCGGGTTCGTGCAGATGACGCGCACGACGCCCTTGCGCCGAATCACCTTGCACTTCTCACATCGCGTCCTGACCGACGGTCGTACCTTCATCGAGTGCTCCGTCCGCTCTTCTTCACCCAGGCTCCGGCTACTTGAACCGGTATGTGATCCGGCCCCGCGTCAGGTCGTACGCCGACAGCTCGACCTTGACCCGGTCCCCGGGCAGAATCCGGATAAAGTGCATGCGCATCTTGCCCGAGACGTGCGTCAGCACGCGGTGCCCATTGTCCAGCTCGACGCGGAACATGGCGTTCGGCAGGGGCTCGACCACCTTGCCTTCCACCTCGATCGCGTCGTCCTTCGGCTTCTTGCCCTCTCGCTCCTCGGGGAACTGGCCGCGCCGGCGCCGCGCCATCAGGCTGCCTCCCTCACGTCCGCGGTGAGCACGTCCGGGCCGTGCTCCGTGACCGCCACGGTGTGCTCGAAGTGCGCCGCCAGGCTCCCGTCCGCGGTCACCGCCGTCCACCGGTCCGCCAGCACGCGCACCTCCCAGTGCCCCATCGTGACCATGGGCTCGAGGGCGAGCACCATGCCGACCCGGAGGAGCGGCCCGCGGCCGGGCTCCCCGAAGTTCGGCACCTGCGGGTCCTCGTGAAGCGCCCGGCCGATGCCGTGGCCCACGAAGGCTCGCACCACCCCGAAGCCGGCTCTCTCCACGTGCTGCTGGACCGCCGCCGACACGTCACCGAGGCGCTGCCCCGGACGGCACTGCGCGATGGCCAGCTCGAGGGACTCTCGCGTCACCTCCAGGAGGCGGCGGGCCTCGTCGGTGACCTCGCCGACCGGCAGGGTCACCGCCGCGTCGGCGTAGTAGCCCTCCACGATCGCCCCCAGGTCGAGGCCGATGATGTCCCCCTCCCTGAGCCGGCGCCGCGCCGCGGGAATCCCGTGGACGACCTCCTCGTTGATCGATGCGCAGATCGTGGCCGGGAACCCCCGGTACCCCTTGAAGGCCGGCTTCGCCTTGCGGTCCCGGATCAGGGCCTCCACCTCGCGATCGATCTCGAGGGTCGAGACGCCCGGCTTCACCAAGTCGCGGCACACCCGGAAGGCGTCCGCCAGGATCCGGCCGGCCTCCCGCATGTGGGCAATCTGCGTGGGCGACTTCAGCTCGATCACCGCGGGCCCTCGGTCGCCTTGACGAGGTCGGCGTGGACCGTGTCCATCGCCCCGGCGCCGGAGATCGTCACCAGGAGGCCGCGCCGCCGATAGTACTCGACGAGAGGCCGGGTGTCCCGGGCGTACACGGCGAGCCGCCGACGGACGGTGGCTTCCTCGTCGTCCGTCCGCTGGTAGAGCTCTCCCCCACAGTGGTCGCAGCGGCCCGCCACTCGGGGCGGCGAGAGCGTGAGGTGGTAGTTCCGGCCGCAGCTCCGGCAGACCCGACGCCCGCTGAGCCGCGCCACCGGCTCCTCGTCCGCGACCTGGAACAGCACCACCCGGTCGAGGGGCGTCCCCTCGGCCTCGAGCAGCTGGTCGAGCGCCTCCGCCTGCGCCGCCGTCCGCGGGAAGCCGTCCAGGACGAACCCCTTCCGGCCGTCCGGCTGGGCCAGCCGCTCGCGGACGAGTCCGATGATCACCGCGTCGGGCACCAGCTCGCCCGCGTCCATGTAGCGCCGCGCCTCGAGCCCGAGCCGCGTGCCGTGCGCGACGGCCTCCCGCAGCATGTCCCCGGTCGCGACCTGCGGCACGCTCCAGCGCGTGGCGAGCCGGCGCGCCTGCGTCCCCTTCCCGGCCCCCGGCGGCCCCAGCAGCACGACCCGCATCTCAGGCACGGACCTTCGTGCGGCGGCGCAGGAAGCCCTCGTAGTGCCGCATCAGGAGGTGCGACTCCATCTGCCGGACCGTGTCGAGGGCGACCCCGACGACGATCAGGAGGCTCGTGCCCCCGAAGTAGAAGGGCACGTTGAACGCCCGGATCAGGAAGTCCGGCAGCACGGAGATCAGGGCGAGAAACATCGCGCCGGGCAGCGTGATGCGCGTGAGCACCCGGTCGATGAACTCGGCCGTCTTCTTGCCGGGCCGCACCCCCGGGATGAACCCGCCGTACTTCTTCATGTTGTCCGCGAGATCGTTCGGATTGAAGATGATGGCGGTGTAGAAGTACGTGAAGAAGACGATGAAGCCCATGTAGAGGATGTAGTACAGCCCGTGGCGCGGCAGCGGCCCCGGGGACAGGGCGTCGGACACCACCTGCATCCACCAGGTGGGGATGAATCGCGCCAGCGTCGCCGGGAACAGGATCAGCGACGAGGCGAAAATCACCGGGATCACGCCGGCCGTGTTGATCCGGAGCGGGATGTGGGTCGACTGCCCCCCGTACACCCGCCGGCCGACGACCCGCTTGGCGTACTGGACCTGAATTTTTCGCTGCCCCTCCTGCATCACGATGACCGCCGCGGTCACCGCGAGCATGAGCGCGAGGACCCCGAGGAGCGCGAGGGGCTTCATCTCCCCCGTCCGCAGCAGCTGGTAGGTCCCTTCCAGGGCCGAGGGCAGCCGCACCACGATGCCGGCAAAGATGATCAGCGAGATGCCGTTCCCGATCCCCTTCTCGGAGATCTGCTCGCCGAGCCACATGATCAGCGCGGTCCCCGATGTCAGGGTCATCATCGTGATCAGGCGGAAGGCCCAGCCCTTGTTCGGCACCAGGGTGGCCCCGCCCGCGTCCATGCTCTCGAGCCCGATGGCGATGAACAGGGACTGGAAGGCGGAGAGCACGATCGTGCCGTAGCGGGTGTACTGGGTGATCTTCTTGCGGCCCGCCTCTCCCTCCTTGGCCAGCCGCTCCAGCGCCGGCACGACGACCGTCAGGAGCTGGAGGATGATCGAGGCGGAGATGTAGGGCATGATCCCGAGCGCGAACACCGTGAGGCTGCGGAGGTTACCGCCCGAGAAGAGGTCGACCAGTCCCAGCAGGGTCCCCTGGACGCTGTCGAAGAACCGCGAGAGCGCCGCCGCGTCCACGCCCGGGGTGGGCACGTGCGCGCCGAGCCGGTACGCGGCCAGGAGTCCCGCCGTCACCAGGAGCCGGCGCTTGAGCTCCGGGATCTTGGTGACGTTCTGGAGGTTCTGGAGGACCTCGATCACGCCGGCAGCACCTCGGCGCGGCCGCCGGCCGCCGCGATCTTGGCCGCCGCCGCCTTCGAGAAGGCGTGGGCGCGCACGGTGAGCGCGGTTCCGGCGGCGAGCTCGCCGTCGGCCAACACCTTGACCAGGCGACTCGCCCGCGTGGCCAGAAGCCCCGCGCCGACGAGGGCCTCGGGCCCGACATCGCCGCCCTTCGGGAAGCACCGGGCGAGGTCGCTCACGTTGATCACCGTGAACTCGCGATGGAACGGGTTCTTGAAGCCGCGCTTGGGGATCCGCCGATAGAGCGGCATCTGCCCGCCCTCGAAGCCGGGTCCCTTGCCGCCCCCCGAGCGCGCCTTGTGCCCCTTGTGTCCCTTCGTCGAGGTCTTGCCGTGGCCCGACGCGGGGCCGCGGCCCACGCGCTTGCGCCGCTTCCGGGCCCCGCGCGGAGGCCGGAGATCGCCGAGCTTCATGCGGAGCGCTCCTTCGACGTTGGCGACGTTGGCGACGTTGGCGATTTCGTGTCGCGATGGCTCCGCCCGGCCACCGGCGTGTCGTGGCTCTCGACAGGCTCGACCCGGACGGCGTATGACCACGCGCCCGATCATGCCCCGGATCACGGGCGTGTCGTCGTGGACCACCGTCGCGCGGATCCGGCGGAGACCGAGGGCCTGGAGCGTCCGCACGTGGCCCGGCTTGAGCCCGATCGAGCTACGCGTGAGGGTGACCTTAAGCTTCCTGCTTGGCAAGGACGGCCTCCTCCGCTTCCTGCAGGCCCTTCCGCCGGAGCCCCTGGAGATCCTGGAGCTTCCGGATCCGCCGGAGCGCGTCCAGCGTCGCCTTCAGCACGTTGTGCGGGTTGTGCGAGCCCAGCGTCTTGGTCAGGACGTCCTGGATGCCCGCGGCCTCGAGCACCGCCCGGACCGCGCCGCCGGCGATCAGACCCGTCCCCTGCGTCGCCGGACGCAGGAACACCCGCCCCGAGCCGTAGTGGCCGGTGATCTCGCAGGGCAGCGTCGTGTCGCGGATCGGCACGTAGAGCAGGTCCTTCTTCGCGTGCTCGACAGCCTTCCGGATCGCCTCGGGCACCTCGTGCGCCTTGCCCAGGCCCACCCCCACGTGCCCCCCGCCGTCACCCACGACGACGAGCGCGGTGAAGGAGAATCGGCGTCCGCCCTTCACCACCTTGGCCACGCGGTTGATGGCGACCACCTTGTCCTTCAGCTCGAGCCCGCTCGGATCGATCCGCCCCTCCGCCATGTCCTCTCCAGTCGTACCAGTTCGCTAGAACACGAGACCCGCGGCGCGCGCCGCGTCCGCCAGGGCCTTCACGCGGCCGTGGTACTTGTATCCGCCGCGGTCGAACACGACCGCCGCGACCCCGCCGGCCTTGGCCTTCCGGGCGATCAGCTCACCCACCGCCTTCGCCGCTGCCACGTTACCGCCTGAGCGCAGCGTGTCCTTGAGCTCGGGCGAGAGGCTTCCCGCGGCCGCCACCGTGACGCCCCGGTCGTCGTCCACCACCTGGGCGTAGATGTGCTTGACGCTCCGGAACACCACCAGGCGAGGGCGCCCCTCCGACCCGCGCACGACGCGCCGGATGCGGCGGTGCCGACTCGCCCGACCTTCCACGCGCTCTCTCACACCCACCGTCGTCTCTCCTCGGGGAATCGCCGGCTACTTCGCGCCGGTCTTCCCGACCTTCTTGCGGACCACTTCGCCCGCGTACCGGACGCCCTTGCCCTTGTAGGAGTCGGGCGGGCGGAGGGCCCGGAGCTGCGCGGCCGTCTGACCGACGAGGTACTTGTCCACGCCGCGGAGCGTGATCCCCGTCTGCTTCTCGACCTCGGCGGTCACCCCCTCCGGCAGCGCGAACACGATCGGGTGCGAGTAGCCCAGGGCGAACGTGAGGTTGCGCCCGGCCTGCTGGACCCGGTACCCGATCCCCTGGATCTCGAGCTTCCGCTCGAAGCCCTCGGTGACGCCGTGGACCATGTTCGCGACCAGCGCACGGGTGAGCCCGTGAAGCGCCCGCGCCGACCGGTTCTCGGCCCCGCGCCCCACCACCAGCGTGCCGTCGGCGACCTTCACCGAGCAGAGCTCGTGGACCTTGAGCTCGAGGCGGCCCTTGGGACCCTTGACCTCGACCTGCTGCCCCTGGACGCCCACCTGCACGCCCTTGGGGATCGCGATCGGCTTCCTGCCTATCCTCGACATCGTCCCGTCCCTCGCCCCACCCGCGGCCCGGCGGGCCGCGCTACCAGACGTAGCAGAGAACCTCCCCGCCCACCTTGGCCTTGCGGGACTCCCGGTCCGTGAGCACGCCCTGCGGGGTGGACAGGATCGCCACGCCCATCCCTCCGAGCACGCTCGGGATCCGGTCCGCGCCCACGTACCGTCGCCGCCCCGGCTTCGAGACACGCCGGAGCCCGCTGATCACCCGCTCCTGCCCCGGTCCGTACTTCAGGTAGATGCGCAGCACGCCCTGCCGCTTGTCCTCGATGAGGCGGAAGTTCTTGATGAACCCCTCCTCCTTCAGGATCTCCGCGAGCCGCACCCGCAGCTTCGAGGAGGGGATGTCCACCTTCTCGTGCTCGGCCAGGCTGCCGTTGCGGATTCGCGCCAGCATGTCCGCCACCGGATCCGTCACCATCGCCATGGATCGCTCTCCCTCGGGGCGGCTACCAGGAGGCCTTCACCACGCCCGGGATCTCGCCGCGCAGGGCCAGGTTCCGGAAGCAGATTCGACACAGCTGGAACTTGCGGAGATACCCGCGCGGGCGCCCGCACAGCCGGCAACGCGTGTAGGCGCGCGCCTTGAACTTCGGGACACTCCGCTGCTTGTTGATCAGCGACGTCTTTGCCATTGGCTCGTTCTCCGCCCTACTCGCGGAACGGCACGCCGAGGTGCGTCAGGAGGGCCTTCGCCTCCTCGTCCGTCGCGGCCGTCGTGCAGATGATGATGTCCATCCCGCGGATCTTGTCGATCTTGTCGTAGACGATCTCCGGAAAGATGATCTGCTCCTTGAGCCCGAGCGCATAGTTCCCGCGCCCGTCGAACGACTTCGGGGACACCCCCCGGAAGTCGCGCACCCGCGGGAGGGCCACGCTGACCAGGCGGTCGAGGAACTCGTACATCCGCGCCCCGCGCAGCGTCGTCTTCGCCCCCACCGGCATCCCGGTTCGCACCTTGAAGGCGGCGATCGACTTCTTCGCCTTCGTGATCACAGCCTTCTGGCCGGTGATCGCCACCATGTCGGCGGCGGCGGAATCCAGTGCCTTCGCGTTCTCCTTGGCCTCGCCGAGCCCCATGTTGATGACGATCTTCTCGAGGCGCGGGGCCTGGTGCGGATTCCGGTAGCCACGCTCCTGCATGAGAGCGGGCACGATGGCGGCCCGGTAGCGCTCGCGCAGCCGCGGCGGGATCTCCCCCATGCTGCGCGGCTTGGCTGCCGGCGGTGCAGGCGCGGCCTTCGCCGCCGCCGGGCTGCCCTTGCCGCCGCGCGCGGGCGCGCCGGGCTTACCGCCTCCGGCCGGCTTCGCGCCGGGCGGCTTCGCACCCGCCGCCTTGGCCGGAGCGCCCTCGGGCTTGTCTGCCTTCGCCATCGCCTCTCTCCCTAGCTCTTGTCGACGAGCTCGCCGCAGCGCCGGCACACGCGCGCGCGGCGGTCGTTCGCCAGCACCCGGATACCGATCCGGGTCGCCTTGTCGCACTTGCCGCAGACCAGCATCAGGTTCGAGACGTGCAGCGGCGCCTCGCGCTCGATGATCCCGCCCTGGCGGAGCTTCTGCGTCGGGCGCTGGTGCCGCTTGACCATGTTGATGCGCTCGACGATGACGCGCTCCCGGGCCGGCAGCACGAACAGGACCTTGCCGCGCTTGCCCTTCTCCCGTCCCGCGATGACCAGGACGGTGTCGTTCTTCCGGATCGCCAACGCTCGCGATGCAGGCATTGATTCAGAGCTCCTCACAGAACCTCGGGCGCGAGCGAGATGATCTTCAGGAACTGCCGATCCCGGAGCTCGCGCGCCACAGGTCCGAAGATGCGCGTCCCAATCGGGTTGTTCTGCGGGTTCAGGAGCACCGCGGCGTTGCGATCGAACTTGATGTGCGAGCCGTCGGGCCGCCGGATCTCCTTCGCCGTTCGCACCACCACCGCGCGCGCCACATCGCCCTTCTTCACGGACCCGTCGGGGGTTGCTTCCTTCACCGCCACGATGATCGTGTCCCCAATCGACGCGTACCTCTTGTTCGAGCCGCCCATCACCCGGATGCACTGCACCTTCCTGGCGCCCGAGTTATCGGCGACGTCCAGCATCGTCCGCGGTTGAATCATGGCTGTGCGCTCCCCGGGGCGGGCTCAGGAGGCCCGCTCGAGGATCTCCTTGATCCGCCAATGCTTGTCCTTGGACAGGGGGCGGGTCTCCACGATGAGCACGCGGTCCCCCACGTGCGCCTCGTTTCGCTCGTCGTGCGCCTTGAACCGCGTCGTCCGCTTGATGACGCGCTCGTACTGCGAATGGCGGAAAGAGCGCTCCACCGCGACCACTCGCGTCTTGCTCATCTTGTCGCTGACCACCAGACCGACCCGGGTCTTCAGCACGCCTCGCCTCCCCGCGCTTAGCCGCGCTGCAGCCCGAGCGTACGCTCGCGCAGCAGTGTTTGGACTCGGGCGAGCTCGCGCCGGGCCTGGCCGATACGCGACGGGTTCTTCGCCATCGCCATCGAGACCTGGAAGCGGAGGTTGAAGACCTCCTCCCGGAGCTCGCGGGCCTTTTGCCCGAGCTCGGTCTCGCTCAGATCGCGCAGGTTCGTCTTCCCCTTCATCGCCCTGCCTCGCTCAGCCCTCTGGCGGCCTGTGGGCTCATGCTTGCTCGCGCTTGATCATCTTCGTTCGGATGGGCAGCTTGTTGCCCGCCAGGCGGAAGGCCTCCCGCGCAACATCCTCGGTCAGCCCCTCCATCTCGTACAGGATCCGGCCGGGCTTGACGACCGCCACCCAGTACTCGGGGTTCCCCTTGCCCTTCCCCATCCGCGTCTCGGCGGGCTTCTTGGTGAAGGGCTTGTCCGGGAAGATCCGGATCCAGATCTTGCCCCCCCGCTTGACCGCGCGCGTCAGGGCCACCCGGGCCGCTTCGATCTGGCGGTTCGTGAGCCAGCACGGCTCGAGGGCCTTCAGCCCGAAATCGCCAAACGCGAGCGTCGCGCCCCGGTGGGCGGTCCCCTTCATCCGGCCTCGCTGGGCCTTGCGGTACTTGACGCGCTTGGGCTGGAGCATCGCGTCCGGCTACCCGAGCTCGGCCGCCCGGGCCGCGGGCAGCACCTCGCCCTTGAAGATCCACACCTTCACGCCGATCGTCCCGTACGTCGTGTGCGCCGTGGCGACCCCGAAGTCGAGATCCGCCCGCAGCGTCTGGAGCGGCACCCGGCCGTCGCGGTACCACTCGCGACGGGCGATCTCGGCCCCGCCGAGCCGTCCCGCGCAGGCGATCCGCACCCCCTCGGCCCCGAGCCGGACCGAGCTCTGCACCGCCTTCTTCATCGCGCGCCGGAAGGCCACCCGCTTCTCGAGCTGGAGTGCGATGTTCTCGGCGACGAGCTGCGCGTCGAGCTCCGGATGCACCACCTCCTGGATGTCGAGGTGGATCTCCTTCCCCGTACGCATCTGCAGCTCGCTCTTGAGCTTCTCGACCTCGGCACCCTTCCGCCCGATGATGATCCCGGGCCGCGCCGTGTGGACGGTGATCCGCGCCCGGTTGGCCGAGCGCTCGACGTCGATCCGCGAGATGCCCGCGTGGTAGAGCGCGTCCTTGATGTATCGCCGGATCTTGACGTCCTCGTGGAGCAGGTTCGCGTACTCCTTGGAGGCGAACCAGCGCGAGCTCCACGTCCGCGTCGTCCCCAGCCGAAACCCGATCGGGTGGACCTTCTGCCCCATTACGCGCTCCTCGTCGTCGTCTTTGCCGGTCGGCGGCCGCCACTCGGACGCGCGCGCGTCGCCCCGGCCGGCCGTGGCCGCGCCGGAGCGGTGCCAGCCCCGGCCTCGGCCAGAGCCACCGTGATGTGGGCAAGTCGATGTCGGATCCAGAACGCCCGGCCCATCGCCCGTGGCTGGATCCGCTTGAGCGACGGGCCCCCGTCGATCACTGCGTTCACCCGGAGGTCGTCCAGGCTTCGCACCTGGTGGTTGTGCTCGGCGTTGGCGACGGCCGATCGCAGAACCTTCTCGATGTGCCGGGCCGCGATCTGCGGCGAGTACTGCAGGATCGCCAGCGCCTCCGCCACGGTCTTGCCGCGGACGAGGTCCGCGACCAGACGCGCCTTGCGGGGCGACACCCGGATGTAACGTGCGATGGCCTTGGTGAGCATGGGATCCCCGTCCTACTTCAGCGCCGTCGACTTCTCGGTGTGCGAGCCGTGCGCCCGGAACGTCCGCGTCGGCGAGAACTCTCCGAGCTTGTGACCGACCATGTTCTCCGTGACGTAGACCGGGATGAACTTTCGGCCGTTGTGGACGGCCAGCGTGTGCCCGACGAAGTCCGGGCTGATCGTCGAGCGCCGGGACCAGGTCTTGATCACCTTCTTCTGCCGAGAGGCATTGAGTGCCTCGACCTTCTCCATGAGATGCGTGTCGATGAACGGGCCCTTGCTGACCGAGCGTCCCACTTCGTCCTCCTACCGCCGCCGCCCACGGCGGGCGACGATGTACCGGTCCGACGGCTGGCGCCGCCGCGTCTTGGCGCCTTTGGTCGGCTTGCCCCACGGGGTCATGGGATGGTTGCCCTTGCCCTTGCCCTCGCCCCCACCCATCGGGTGGTCGACGGGGTTCATCGCCACGCCCCGCACCGTCGGCCGGATCCCGAGCCAGCGGCTGCGGCCCGCCTTGCCGACCGTCACGTTCTCGTGGTCGAGGTTCCCCACCTGCCCGATCGTCGCCATGCAGGTCTGGCGGATCAGCCGGATCTCGCCGGAGGGGAGCTTGACGTGGGCCATCTCCCCTTCCTTGGCCACGAGCTGCGCCCCGGTGCCGGCGCTCCGGCACAGCTGCCCGCCCTTGCCCGGCTGGAGCTCCACGTTGTGGATCGTGGTGCCCGCCGGGATGGCGCGAAGCGGGAGCGCGTTGCCGGGCAGGATGTCGGCGCTCGGCCCCGAGACCACGGTGTCGGCCACCTTGAGCCCGTGGGGGGCGAGAATGTAGCGCTTCTCCCCGTCGCGATAGTGCAGCAGCGCGAGGTGGGCGCTGCGGTTCGGGTCGTACTCGATCGCCGCCACCTTCGCCGGCACCCCGAGCTTCTCGCGGCGGAAGTCGACCGCGCGGATCTTCCGCTTGTGCCCACCGCCGATGTGCCGCGTCGTGATGCGGCCCTGCGAGTTCCGGCCCCCGCTCCGCTTCTTGGTGACGACGAGCGCCTTCTCCGGGCGGACCTTCGTGATCTCGTCGAAGGTCAGAATGGTCTGGAACCGTCGACCGGCCGATGTCGGCTTCAGCGTCCTGACTGCCATGGTCCCGTCCTGTCTCCGTGCCTTCTGGGCGTTCCGCTTACGACTCGAAGAGCTCGATCTTGTTGTCGGGGGCGAGCTGGACGACGGCCTTCTTCCACGACGCACGCCGGCCCACGAAGCGGCCCATCCGCTTCTCTTTGCCGTAGACCACCTGCGTGCGCACGTCGGTCACCTTCACCTTGAAGATCGTCTCGACCGCCCGCCGGATGTCGACCTTGTTGGCGTCCACCGCCACCTGGAAGCTCACCTGGTTACGCTCGTCCTTGAGCGTCGTCGCCTTCTCGGTCACGAGCGGCCGCAGCACCACCTGCCGGGGGTCTCTCATGCCTGGAGCCCTTCCTGCGTCGCGACCAAGGCCTGGCGCTCCGCCACGATCCGGTCGTGCCTCAAGAGCTCGGCCACCGACACGTGCCCCGGGCGCCCCAGCGTCAGCCACGGCACGTTCTGGCACGCGCGCACCAGCCCGGCGCTGGGCTCGACCACCATGAGGAGCGTCCGCGTCTCCGTGACGCCGAGCCCGGCCAGCAGCCCGACCAGCGCCTTCGTCTTCGGCTGCGCCAGCTCGAGCCGCTCCACCACCGTGAGCTGCCCGCCGGCGACCTTGTCCGTCCAGGCCGCCCGGAGCGCGCCGCGCCGCGCCTGTCGCGGCATCGCCTGCGCGTAGCTCCTGGGCGTGGGCCCGAAGGGCTTGCCGCCCCCCTTCCACTGGGTCGCCCGGATCGAGCCCTGTCGCGCCCGGCCGGTGCCCTTCTGCTTCCAGGGCTTCTTGCCGCCGCCCGACACCTCGCTCCGGCCTTTCGTGTCGTGGGTGCCGGCCCGGCGCCCGTTCAGCTCCCGCACGACGGCCTGGTGGAGCAGCGCGCCGTGGATCGGCGCCCCGAACACGGCCGCGTCGAGATCGAGGGTGCCGTGGGCCTTGCCGCTCGCGTCGACGACGTTGACCGTCACCGTGCTCGCCATGGCCGCGCTCACGCCTTCTTCGCAGCGTGCTGCTGCGCCTTCGAGAGCTTGACGCTCTTTCGCACCAGCAGGAGCCCACCCGTGGCGCCCGGGACGGCCCCCCTGATCACGAGCAGGTGCTGCTCGGGGAGCACGCGGACCACCTCGAGGTGCGGCGTCGTGACCCGGACCGCCCCCATGCGCCCCGGCAGCCGGTGCCCCGGAAACACCCGCGAGGGATCCGACGAGGCGCCGATCGAGCCGGGCGCCCGGTGGAACATCGAGCCGTGGCTGGCCTCACCGCCCGTCCAGCCGTGGCGCTTGATGCCGCCCTGGAAGCCCCGGCCCTTCCGGAGTCCCGTGACGTCCACCAGCTCGCCCGGCTTGAAGAGGTCCACCGAGAGCGTCTGCCCCACCTGGTAGCCGTCCACCGACTCGAGCCGGACCTCGCGCAGGATCCGCACGGCCCCGACTCCGGCCTTCTTGAAGTGGCCGGCCATCGGCTTCCGGACCTTCTTCCGCTTCGGCTCGAACCCGAGCTGGAGCGCGTCGTACCCGTCGGTCGCCTGGGTCTTCACCTGCACGACCGTGCAGGGTCCGGCCTCGAGCACCGTCACGGGCACGATGTTCCCGTCCTCGGCGAACACCTGCGTCATGCCGCGCTTGCGCGCGATCAGTCCCTGCTTCATTGCCTTGGCCATGGTGGGCGTCCCGTCTGGCTAGAACTTGATCTCGACGTCGACGCCGGACGGCAGGTCGAGCTTGGTCAGAGCGTCCACCGTCTGCGGTGTCGGATCGAGGATGTCCAGGAGCCGCTTGTGCGTCCGCATCTCGAACTGCTCGCGCGATTTCTTGTCCACGTGCGGCGAGCGGAGCACCGTCCATCGGCTGATCGCCGTCGGCAGGAGCACGGGACCGGCCACGCGGGCACCGGTGCGCCGCACGGTCTCGACGATCTCCTTGACGGACCGGTCCAGGAGGCGGTGGTCGTAGGCCCGCAGGCGAATCCGGATCTTCTGATCGGTCAGCAACACCACGGCGTTACCCCACGATCTCCGTCACGACGCCCGCGCCCACCGTCCGCCCCCCCTCGCGAATCGCGAACCGCAGCTCCCGCTCCATCGCGATCGGCGTGATCAGCTCCACCGCCATCGACACGTTGTCCCCCGGCATCACCATCTCCACCCCCGCCGGCAACGTGCACACCCCCGTCACGTCCGTCGTCCGAAAGTAGAACTGCGGCCGATACCCCTGGAAGAACGGCGTGTGCCGCCCCCCCTCCTCTTTCGCCAGCACGTACACCTCGGCCTTGAACGTCTTGTGCGGCTTGATCGACCCCGGCTTCGCCAACACCTGCCCCCGCTCCACCTCGTCCTTGTCGATCCCCCGCAACAGCGCCCCCACGTTGTCCCCCGCCTGCCCCTCGTCCAGGAGCTTGCGGAACATCTCCACCCCCGTCACCACGCTCTTCCGCGCCGCGTCCTGCATCCCCACGATCTCGATCTCGTCCCCCACCTTCACAATCCCCCGCTCGATCCGCCCCGTCACCACCGTCCCCCGCCCCGTAATGCTGAAAATGTCCTCCACCGGCATCAGAAACGGCTTGTCCACCGGCCGCATCGGCGTCGGAATGTAGCTGTCCACCGCCGCCATCAACTCCCAGATCGCCGCCGCCGCCTTCGGATCCTCCGGGTGCTCGTTCGCCTGCAGCGCCGACCCCCGAATCACCGGAATGTCGTCCCCCGGAAAGTTGTACTTCTTCAACAGCTCCCGGACCTCCAGCTCCACCAGGTCCAGGATCTCCGGGTCGTCCACCATGTCCACCTTGTTCATGAACACCACGAGATACGGCACGTTCACCTGCCGCGCCAGCAACACGTGCTCCCGCGTCTGCGGCATCGGCCCGTCGTTCGCGGCCACCACCAGGATGGCCCCGTCCATCTGCGCCGCCCCCGTGATCATGTTCTTGATGTAGTCCGCGTGCCCCGGACAGTCGATGTGCGCGTAGTGCCGGTTCGCCGTCTCGTACTCCACGTGCGCCACCGCAATCGTGATCCCCCGCTCCCGCTCTTCCGGCGCATTGTCGATCGACCCGTACTCCCGCACCGCGATGCCCTTGTTCTTCGTGTGCAGCACCTTCGTGATCGCCGCCGTCAACGTCGTCTTCCCGTGATCGATGTGCCCGATCGTCCCCACGTTCACGTGCGGCTTCGTCCGCTCGAACTTCGCCTTGGCCATTCGTCCGTCCTCCCGAGCCTCTCGCTCAGCGGGAGCCCGCGCGGGCGGGAGCTCGGCCGGCCACCTTGGCCATGATTTCTTCGGCCAGGCTGGTCGGGACCTCCTCGTAGCGGGCGAACTGCATGGTGTACGTGGCGCGCCCCTGGGTGGCGGAGCGCAGATCGGTCGCGTATCCGAACATGGTGGCGAGCGGGACGTTGGCGCGGATCACCTGCGAGGAGCCCCGGGCCTCCATGGAAGCGATCCGGCCGCGCCGCGAGGCGAGGTCGCCGTGGACGGCGCCCATGTACTCCTCGGGCGTCACGACCTCGACCTGCATGATCGGCTCCAGGAGCACCGGGCTGGCCCGCTTCACCGCATCCTTGAACGCCATCGAGCCCGCGATCTTGAACGCCATCTCGGAGGAGTCGACGTCGTGATAGGAGCCGTCGACCAGCATCACCTGCACGTCGACGACCGGGTAGCCGGCGAGCACGCCGGTCTCCAGCGCCTCGCGGATGCCCTTCTCCACGGCCGGGATGTACTCGCGGGGCACCGAACCGCCCACGATCTTGTTCTCGAAGACGAATCCCTTGCCCGGCGCGGGCTCGACCTCGATCTCGACGTCGCCGTACTGGCCGCGGCCGCCCGTCTGCCGCACGAACCGCCCCCGGGCCTCGGCCTTGCGGCGAATCGTCTCGCGGTAGGCCACCTCCGGCCGCCCGACGTTGGCCTCGACCTTGAACTCCCGCAGGAGCCGGTCGACGATGATCTCCAGGTGGAGCTCGCCCATCCCCGAGATGATCGTCTGGCCGGTCTCGGCGTCCACGGCGACCCGGAACGTCGGGTCCTCGAGGGCCAGCCGGCCCATGGACAGGCTGAGCTTCTCGTCGTCGGCCTTGGTCTTCGGCTCGATCGCCACCGAGATCACGGGCTCCGGAAAGTCCATTCTCTCGAGCACGATCGGCCGGTTCCCGTCGCAGAGCGTGTCGCCGGTGCGCGCGAACTTGAGGCCGACCACGGCGGCGATGTCCCCCGCGCCCACGCCCTCGATCTCCTCGCGCTTGTTCGCGTGCATCCGGAGCAGGCGCCCGATCCGCTCCTTCTTCTGCTGCGTCGAGTTGTAGACGTGCATGCCCGACGCGAGCGTCCCCGCGTAGACGCGGAGGAACGTGAGCTGGCCCACGAAGGGATCGTTCATCAGCTTGAACGCGAGCGCCGTGAACGGCTCGGCGTCCGAGGCGAGCCGCGTCTCCGGCTCCATGGTCTCGGGGTTGATCCCCTGCATCGGCGGGATGTCGAGCGGCGACGGCAGGTAGTCGACGACCGCGTCGAGGAGAGGCTGCACGCCCTTGTTCTTGAAGGACGCACCGCAGATCACGGGCACGTGCTTCATCGCCAGGGTGCCGACCCGGACCGCCGCCCGGAGGTCCGCGGGCTCCAGCTTCTTGTCCTCGAGGTACTGCTCCATCAGCTTCTCGTCGACCTCGGACAGGGCATCCAGGAGGTGCTCGCGGTACTCGCGCACCTGCGCCGCGTACTCGGCGGGGATCGGCACCCGCTCGAAGTCCTGGCCCAGGCGGACATCGTCCTCCGGCCACACCAGCGCGACCTCCTCGATGAGGTCGATGATGCCCCGGAAGCCGTCCTCCGCCCCGAGGGGCAGCTGGAGCACCACCGGGGTCACGCCGAGGCGGCTGCGGATCATCTCCAGCGAGCGGAAGAAGTCGGCGCCGGTCCGGTCCATCTTGTTGACGTACACGATGCGCGGCACCCGGTACTTGTCCGCCTGCCGCCAGACCGTCTCCGTCTGGGGCTCGACCCCCGCCACCGCGTCCAGGATCGCGACCGCGCCGTCCAGCACGCGGAGCGAGCGCTCCACCTCCATCGTGAAGTCCACGTGGCCGGGAGTGTCGATGATGTTGACGCGGCAGTCGCGCCAGAAGCACGTCGTCGCGGCCGAGGTGATGGTGATGCCGCGCTCCTGCTCCTGGACCATCCAGTCCATCGTGGCGGTCCCCTCGTGCACCTCACCGATCTTGTACGACCGGCCGGTGTAGTAGAGGATCCGCTCGGTGGTGGTGGTCTTCCCGGCATCGATGTGCGCCATGATGCCGATGTTGCGCGTCCGATCCAGCGGATACTGCCGTTCCATCGACTCTTTCCCGACCCTTCTCCTGGGCCGCCGCCGGTGCCGACACCCGCGCCGCGGTCACGCGGACGGGGTGGAGGCGGGCGCTGCGGCCCGATCGTTACTTTGCTACCAGCGGTAGTGCGCGAACGCCTTGTTGGCCTCGGCCATGCGGTGGGTGTCCTCGCGCTTCTTCACGGCCGTCCCGCGGTTGTTGGCCGCGTCCAGCAGCTCCGCCGCCAGCCGCTCCTGCATGGTCTTCTCCGGCCGCGACCGCGCGAACCCGACGAGCCAGCGCATGGACAGGGACGTCCGTCGCTCCGGCCGCACCTCGACCGGCACCTGGTACGTGGAGCCTCCCACCCGGCGGGACTTCACCTCGAGGGCTGGCTTGACGTTGTCCACCGCCTGCTTGAACAGCTTGAGCGGATCCTGCTTCGCGCGATCGGCCATCAGGTCGAGCGCGTGGTACATGATCCCCTCGGAGAGGCTCCGCTTGCCTCCGTGCATCATGACGTTGATGAACTTCGCCACCAGGCGGCTCCCGTACTTGGGGTCGGGGTTGACCTCCCGGCGCTGGATAATGGCCCGTCGCGGCATGGTCGAGGCTCCTGACTACGCGGCGCCGGCGCCCTTGGGCGTCTTCGCACCGTACTTGGAACGCGACTGCCGGCGGTTCGCCACCCCAGCCGCGTCGAGGATCCCGCGGATGATGTGGTAGCGCACGCCCGGCAGGTCCTTCACGCGACCTCCCCGGATCACGACGATCGAGTGCTCCTGCAGGTTGTGCCCGACGCCCGGAATGTACGCGGTCACCTCGATCGCGTTCGTCAACCGCACGCGGGCCACCTTCCGGAGCGCCGAGTTCGGCTTCTTCGGCGTGGTGGTGTACACCCGGATACACACCCCGCGCTTCTGCGGCGAGCCCTCCATGGCCGGGGCCTTGGACTTCTTCCGCATTGCCTCCCGGCCGTGTCGGACAAGCTGGCTGATAGTCGGCATCGGATCCCTTCCGTTACGGCTCGTTGACGGGTTTCCCGGGGACGGCGTCGCAGGGCACGGCCGACACCAGGGCCAAAACTCCAGTTTTATAGCAACTATCGCCCATTCTGTCAACCATCGGTCTCGTCCCCGGGGATGCGATCGATGGGCATGCCGAGGGGCAGGCTCGGCGCCTGGAGCTCCTCGGTCACGGCCGCCAGCTGCGCATCCTCGCTGCGGCGCTCGTCCCCCAGCGGCTGGAGCTCGCTCTTGGCGTAGAGGGACAGCCCGGTCCCCGCCGGGATGAGCCGTCCCACGATGACGTTCTCCTTGAGCCCCCGGAGGTCGTCCACCTTGCCGCTGATCGCCGCCTCGGTCAGGACCCGGGTGGTCTCCTGGAAGGACGCCGCGGAGATGAAGCTGTCCGTGGACAGGGACGCCTTGGTGATGCCGAGCAGGATCGGCTTCGCCGTCGCGGGCCGGCCGCCGCCCTCCACCACCTTGTCGTTCTCCGCGTGGAAGACGAAGCGGTCCACCAGCTCCCCGACGACGAAGTCGGTGTCCCCGACCTCCTCGATGCGGACCCGGCGCAGCATCTGGCGCACGATGATCTCGATGTGCTTGTCGTTGATCGTCACACCCTGGAGCCGGTAGACCTCCTGGACCTCGTCGACCAGGTACTCCTGGAGCTGCTTGTCTCCGAGGACGGCCAGGATGTCGTGCGGGTTCTCCGAGCCCTCCATGAGCGGCTCGCCGGCCTTGACCCGATCGCCCTCTCGCACGGTGATGTGCTTTCCGCGCGGGACGAGATACTCCTTCACCTCTCCGTCGTCGGCCTGGACCTCGATCTTCCGCATGCCCTTCTGGATGCCGGCGAAGCGCACGACCCCGTCGATCTCGGTGATGGTCGCCTGCTCCTTCGGCTTCCGGGCCTCGAAGAGCTCCGCCACCCGCGGGAGACCTCCGGTGATGTCCTTGGTCTTCGTCGTCTCCCGGGGGATCTTGGCGATGACCTCGCCCGCGGACACCATGGCCCCGTCGGCGACCATGACGTGCGCCTTGACCGGCAGCGTGTAGCTCCCGATCGTCCGGTCCGTCTCGACCGCCTGGGCGCCCTCGCCCTCGACCGCCTTGATCGACACCCGCGGCTGCCGCTGCCCGCCCTGGTCCTCGATCACGACCTTGCTCGCGAGGCCCGTGACCTCGTCGATCTCGTCGTGAATGGTCACGCCCTCCTCGATGTCGCGGTAGACGAGCTTCCCCGCCACCTCGGTGAGGATCGGCGACGTGTACGGGTCCCACTCGACGAGCACCTGGCCCGCGATGGCCTTCTTCCCGTCACGCACCTTGATCTTGGCGCCGTAGACGACCGGGTACCGTTCCTTCTCCCGCCCCTTGTCCTCCACGACCGCCAGCTCGCCGTTCCGGTTCATGACGACCAGGTCGCCCTCCCGGTTCACGACGGTGCGGACGTTGTGATACCGGACGATGCCGCCGTGCTTCGTCTCGTGCTTCGACTGCACGGTGATGCGCGCCGTGCCGCCGATGTGGAACGTCCGCATCGTCAGCTGCGTGCCCGGCTCGCCGATCGACTGGGCCGCGATGATGCCCACGGCCTCGCCGAGCTCCACGAGCCGCCCGGCCGCGAGGTTCCGGCCGTAGCACCGGATGCACACCCCCCGCTTCGCCTCGCACGTGAGCACGGAGCGGATCTTGACCCGCTCGAGACCGGCATCCTCGATCCGGGTCGCGAAGGCCTCGTCGATCTCCATCCCCGCCCGCACGATGACCTCGTCCGAGAAGGGATCGCGGATGTCCTCCGCCGCGACCCGCCCCAGCACGCGGTCCTTGAGCGACTGGATGATCTCGCCGCCCTCGACCAGCGGCGTCGCGTCGATGGACTTGACCGTCCCGCAGTCCTGCTCGCTGATGATGACGTCCTGGGCCACGTCCACCAGCCGCCGCGTGAGGTAGCCCGAGTCGGCCGTCTTGAGCGCGGTGTCGGCCAGACCCTTGCGGGCCCCGTGCGTCGAGGTGAAGTACTCGAGCACGGTGAGCCCCTCGCGGAAGTTCGACGTGATCGGCGTCTCGATGATCTCGCCCGACGGCTTCGCCATGAGCCCGCGCATGCCGGCGAGCTGCCGGATCTGCTGCTTCGAGCCCCGGGCGCCCGAGTCGGCCATCATGAAGATCGGGTTGAACTCCCCATGCTGCTCGTCCGACTCGAGCTCGCGGAACATCTCGTCCGCGATATCCTCGGTCACACGGGCCCAGATATCGACCACCTTGTTGTAGCGCTCGCCGTTCGTGATGACGCCGTCCTGGTACTGCTGGTCGACCTCGAACACCTGGCGCCGCGCCTGCTCGATCAGATCCTTCTTCGACGACGGGGTCTTCATGTCGTCGATCCCGATCGAGAGGCCCGACAGCGACGCGTACCGGAACCCGATGTCCTTGAGGTCGTCCAGGAACTTGACGGTCTCGGCGTTGCCGAGCCGGTGGTAGCAGTCCCCGACGAGCTGCGTCACTTCCTTCTTCTTGAGCTCCTTGTTCACCGGGCGGAGCTCCATCGGCACGACCTCGTTGAAGAGCACGCGGCCCACGGTCGTCTCGATCAGCTCGACCGGGTTCTGCGGGTCGAACCCGCGCACCAGGACCCGCGCCTGGAGGTCCACGTCCTCCGCGTCGTACGCCATCCGGACCTCTTCCATGTCCGCGAAGCGTCGATCCTCGCCCTTGGCGCCCTTCCGCTCCTTGGTCAGGTAGTAGATCCCGAGCACCATGTCCTGGGTGGGGATCACGAGCGGGGCGCCGTTCGCCGGCGACAGCACGTTGTTGGAGGACAGCATGAGGATCTGCGCCTCGAGCTGCGCCTCGTGCGAGAGCGGCACGTGCACCGCCATCTGGTCCCCGTCGAAGTCCGCGTTGAACGCGGTGCAGACGAGCGGATGGATCTCGATGGCCTTACCCTCGACCAGGATCGGCTCGAACGCCTGGATCCCGAGCCGGTGGAGCGTCGGTGCGCGGTTGAGCAGCACCGGGTGCTCCTTGATGATGTCCTCGAGGATGTCCCAGACCTCCGGCCGCTCCTTCTCCACCATCTTCTTGGCGGCCTTGATGGACGACGCGAGGCCCTTCTCCTCGAGCTTCCGCAGGATGAACGGCTTGAAGAGCTCCAGCGCCATCTTCTTGGGCAGGCCGCACTGGTGGAGCTTGAGCTGCGGCCCCACCACGATGACGGACCGGCCCGAGTAGTCGACGCGCTTGCCGAGCAGGTTCTGGCGGAACCGCCCCTGCTTGCCCTTCAGCGTGTCGGACAGGGACTTCAGCGGCCGGTTGTTGGGCCCGGTGATCACGCGTCCCCGCCGCCCGTTGTCGAAAAGCGCGTCCACCGCCTCCTGCAGCATCCGCTTCTCGTTGCGGATGATGATCTCCGGGGCACGGAGCTCCATGAGGCGCTTCAAGCGGTTGTTCCGGTTGATCACCCGGCGGTAGAGGTCGTTGAGGTCCGAGGTCGCGAACCGCCCGCCGTCCAGGGGCACCAGCGGGCGCAGCTCGGGCGGGATGACCGGGATGGCTTCGAGAATCATCCACTCGGCCTTGTTCTGCGACTTGATGAAGGCGTCGACGACCTTGAGCCGCTTGACGACCTTCTTCCGCTTCTGGGCGGACGTCTCGGACAGCATCGAGACGCGGAGCTCGCGCTCCAGCGTCTCGAGGTCGAGGTCCCGCAGGAGCACCCGGATGGCCTCGGCGCCCATGCCGACCTTGATGCGGTCGGCCGAGTACTCCTCGGCGAGCTTCCGGTACTTGTCGACGGTGACGAGGTCCTTCTTCTTGAGGTTCGACGGCCCCGGATCGAGGACCACGTACTCCTCGAAGTAGAGGATCTTCTCCAGGTCCCGCAGCGACATGTCCAGGAGCTGCCCGATGCGGCTCGGCAGCCCCTTGAAGAACCAGACGTGCGACACCGGCGAGGCGAGCTCGATGTGTCCCATCCGCTCGCGGCGCACCCGCGCCCGCGTCACTTCGACTCCGCACTTGTCGCAGATGACGCCGGCGAACTTCATGCGCTTGTACTTGCCGCACGCGCACTCGTAGTCCTTCGTCGGGCCGAAGATGCGGGCGCAGAACAGCCCATCCCGCTCCGGCTTGAAGGTCCGGTAGTTGATGGTCTCCGGCTTCTTGACCTCGCCGCTCGACCAGATGTTCCGGATCTTCTCGGGCGGCGCCAGCCGGATGCGGATCGCGTCGAACGTGATGGGCTTCGCGTATCGATTGTCGAGGATCCCCCACAGATCCTTCGTGGGACGCTCTTCCCTGAGAAGACTCCCGAACGGCCGATCCGTCAGCATTCGCTCCTCCTTCATCGGGGGGAGTTCCCCCGCGCCGTCCAACGGGGACGGCCGCCGCCCCGGCGCACGCGCCGGGGATGCCCTTCCAACGACCCGCGCTTAGGGGCGACGGGCCGAGGTAGCCACGACCTGCACGTCAGGCCTTCCCCTTCCCGTCTCGCTGGATGAGCTCGACGTCCAGCGCGAGGCTCTGGAGCTCCTTCACCAGGACGTTGAACGACTCCGGCGTCCCCGGCTCCAGGAAGTTCTCGCCCTTGACGATGGCTTCGTAGATACGATTCCGACCCTCGACATCGTCCGACTTCACGGTCAGCATCTCCTGGAGCGTGTGCGCGGCGCCGTAGGCCTCCAGCGCCCACACCTCCATCTCGCCGAACCGCTGGCCGCCGAACTGCGCCTTGCCGCCGAGCGGCTGCTGCGTGACGAGGGAGTACGGCCCGATGGAGCGGGCGTGCATCTTGTCGTCGACCAGGTGGGCCAGCTTCAGCATGTAGATGTAGCCGACCGTGACCTCCTGGTGAAACGGCTTGCCGGTCCGCCCATCGCAGAGGATCGCCTTCCCCGACGTCGGGAGCTTGGCCTCCCGCAGGAGGCTCTTGATCTCGTCCTCGGTCGCCCCGTCGAACACCGGGCTCGCGATGTGGAGCCCGAGCCCCCGCGCGGCCCACCCGAGGTGGGTCTCCAGGATCTGGCCCACGTTCATCCGCGACGGGACGCCGAGGGGGTTCAGCACCATTTCCACCGGCGTCCCGTCGGGCAGGTACGGCATGTCCTCCTCGGGCAGGACCCGGGAGACGACCCCCTTGTTCCCGTGGCGGCCGGCCATCTTGTCGCCCACCGAGAGCTTGCGCTTCACGGCGACGTAGACCTTCACCATCTTGATGACGCCCGGCGGCAGGTCATCCCCCCGCTGGACGCGCTCGATCTTCAGCTGATGCTCCGAGCGGAGGAAGTCGACCGCCTGGTCGGCCACCTCCGCGATCCGGCGGACGTTCGAGGCGAGCCCGTCGTCCTCCTTGACCTTGACCTTCGTCAGCTTGTCCCAGTCGAGCTCGTCCAGCCACGCGCGCTCGATCTTCTGGCCCTTCCGGCCCAGCGTCTCTTCGCGCCCGTCGACGAGATCGGTCGTCAGGGTCTTCCCGACGAGCAGGTTCTTGAGCTTCTGGTCGCGCTCCATCTCGACGTCGACGATCTCGTCCTGGAGGTCCTTCTCGAGACGATCGACCTCCTCGCGCTCGATGGACTTGGCGCGCTCGTCCTTGTCGATGCCGCGCCGCGAGAAGACGCTGACATCGACCACCGTCCCCTCGATGCCCGGCGGCACCGTGAGCGAGGTGTCCCGCACGTCCCCGGCCTTCTCGCCGAAGATGGCGCGCAGGAGCTTCTCCTCCGGCGTGAGCTGCGTCTCTCCCTTGGGCGTGATCTTGCCGACCAGGATGTCGCCGGCCTTGACCTTGGCCCCCTTCCGCACGATCCCCGACTCGTCGAGGTCCTTGAGGGCCTCCTCCGCCACGTTCGGGATGTCGCGCGTGATGTCTTCCTTGCCCAGCTTCGTGTCGCGCGCCTGGATCTCGAACTCCTCGATGTGGATCGAGGTGTAGCGGTCGTCCTTCACGAGCCGCTCGGAGACCAGGATCGCGTCCTCGAAGTTGTACCCGCCCCAGGGCATGAAGGCGACGAGGACGTTGCGCCCCAGCGCGAGCTCGCCCTGGTCGGTGCCGGGCCCGTCCGCGATCACCTCGCCCGCCGCGACGCGCTGGCCCTTCCGGACGATCGGCCGCTGGTTGATGCACGTGTTCTGATTCGAGCGCCGGTACTTCGTCAGGTTGTAGATCTCCAGCGTCCGGTCGTGCACCGGGTCGGCCTTCTTGCCGCGGCCCTCGGCCCGGATCACCACGCGGTCGGCGCTGACCGACTCGATCACCCCGCCCCGGCGGGCCAGCACGACCGCCTGGGAGTCCCGGGCGACCACGTGCTCCATCCCGGTGCCGACGAGCGGCGCCTCCGGCTGGAGCAGCGGCACCGCCTGGCGCTGCATGTTCGAGCCCATGAGGGCCCGGTTCGCGTCGTCGTTCTCGAGGAACGGGATCAGGCTGGCCGCCACCGACACCAGCTGCTTCGGAGAGACGTCCATGTAGTGGAGCTCCTCCGGCGGCACCAGCTTGAACTCCCCGCTCTTGCGGGCCTCGACGCGGTCGGCCACGAACTTTCCGCGCTTGTCGATCTCGGCGTTGGCCTGGGCGATGACGACCTGCTCCTCCTCGAGCGCCGTGAGGAAGATGATGTCGTCCGAGACGGTGCCGGCCTCGACGCGCCGGTACGGCGTCTCGATGAACCCGAACTCGTTGATCCGCGCGTACGTGGAGAGCGACGAGATGAGCCCGATGTTCGGGCCTTCCGGCGTCTCGATGGGGCAGATCCGCCCGTAGTGCGTCGGGTGGACGTCCCGCACCTCGAAGCCCGCGCGCTCCCGCGAGAGACCCCGGGGACCGAGGGCCGAGAGCCGGCGCTTGTGCGTCAGCTCGGCCAGCGGGTTCGTCTGGTCCATGAACTGGGAGAGCTGCGAGGAGCCGAAGAACTCCTTCACGACCGCCGACACCGGCTTCGCGTTCACCAGGTCGTGCGGCATCAGGCTCTCGATGTCGGCGATGGACATCCGCTCCTTGATCGCCCGCTCCATGCGGGTCAGACCCACGCGGAACTGGTTCTCCAGGAGCTCGCCCACCGACCGCACGCGCCGGTTCCCGAGGTGGTCGATGTCATCGGTCGGATAGCGCTCCTGCTTGACCGCCAGGAGGCGCCGGACCACCGCCACGATGTCCTCGGTCCGGAGCGTCTTCCAGTTGAGCGGCGACTCCGTCCCGAGCTTCTTGTTCAGCATGAAGCGCCCGACCCGCGCCAGGTCGTAGCGCCGGGGATCGAGGAACATGCCGCGGAAGAGCGCGCGGGCCGATTCCACGGTCGGCGGATCGCCCGGGCGGAGCCGCCGGTACATCTCCACCAGCGCCTCGTCCGGGTTCCGGTGCGTGTCGCGCGTCAGCGTCTCGTGCACGGAGGCGTCGTTCTTGTCGGGATCCTCGAAGACGACCTTGAAGGGCGCCACCGGGCGGGCGGCGATCTTCGCGAGCTCGTTCGAGGTCAGGAGCTGGTTCGCCTCCAGGAGCACCTCGCCCGTCTTCGAGTCGACGACCCGGCCGCCGGTGCGCCGGTTCTCCAGCCACGCCATGGGGACCTGGAACTTCGCGATCCCCGCCTCGACCATGCGCTCCACCCGACCCTTGTTCAGGCGTCGGCCGGCCTGCACGATCGGCTCGCGATGCCGGGGCTGCTTGATGTCCTCGGCCACCGGCGTCTCGTGCCGGTGGATCTCCGGGTTCAGCTTGACGACGGCCGCCCCGTCCTCGAAGCTGACGACCTCCTCGAGGTCGTAGAAGGAGCCCAGGATCTCCTCGTCCGAGAGAACCGTGCCCTTCTCCAGGAAGCAGAAGGCCCGCAGGAACGCCGTCGCCAGCATCTTGCGGCGGCGGTCGATGCGCACCTGCAGGATGTCGTTGGCGTCGAACTCGAACTCCACCCACGACCCGCGGTACGGGATGATCCGGGCCGAGAAGATCTTCT
>CAVVOZ010000003.1:0-136474 GCA_963749975.1 uncultured Candidatus Rokubacteria bacterium
GCGGGGTGGACGCTTCTCCAGGAAGGCCGCGATCCCTTCCTGGGCGTCTTCCGACCGCGCCACGATCGTCAGGAGGTCTCGCAGGTGCGCCAGCGCCTGCGCGTACGGTAGCTCGAGCGCGCGGTAGAAGGCCTCCTTGCCGAGCGCCAAGGTCGCCGGAGACAGGCCGGCGAGCGTCCGCCCGGTCTCGCCCACGGCCTGGTCGAGCTGGGCGCGCGCCACCACGCGCGTCGCGAGCCCGATCTCGAGCGCCTCGCGCGCCGGCAGCTCCCGCCCGGTCAGAACCAGCTCGAGGACGCGCCGCGGCGACGCGGTGCGCAGGATCGGCGCCAGAACCATCAGCGGCAGGAGCCCCAGCTTGATCTCCGGCAGCCCGAACACCGCGTCGTCGGCCGCGATCACGACGTCGCACGCCGCCGCCAGCCCACAGCCCCCGGCCAGGGCATAGCCGTGAACCTGCGCGATCACCGGCGTCCGCATCCGGGGGATCGCTTCGAGAACCTGGGCCAGCCCCGCGTACTGCTCCCGCGCGTCGAGGATCGACCCGGTCCGGAACATGCCCTTGAGATCGGCCCCGGCGCAGAAGGCCCGCTCGCCCGCTCCCCGGATGACGACGACCCGCGCTTCCGCGTCCTCCTCCAGGCGAGCCAGCGCAGCGGCGAGCTCCCGGATCACCGTCTCGTTGAGCGCGTTTCGCGCCTCCGGCCGATTGAGCGTGAGGGTGGCCACGCCGTCCCGGACGTCGATGAGCAGCGTCTCGTAGCTCACTGGGCTACCCTTGCTCCGCCTTGGGATTTGGCGGACGGCCTTCGGCCTGTGGGCTCATCCAGCCCCCGGACCGCCGGCGTCTCCGGGAAGATCGCGCCGAGGAGCTCGGAGAGAATGCGTCCCGTGGTGCCCCAGACCACGTCCTCGCCGTAGTTCACGAAGACGACGGGCCGCTGCACGCCCTCTCGCTCCCACTGCTCCACGCGAAACGCGTCCGGCTGGAGGAGATGGGCGAGCGGGATCTCGATCACGCGCTCGATCTCGCGGCCGTCCGGGCGGAAGATCGGCTCGCCGCGGGCCAGTCCCAGGACGGGCGTGATCACGAAGTTCGTCACGGTCGTGCGCATGTCGTCGAAGAGACCGAGGACCTCGACGGCGCTCTGCTCGAGCCCGATCTCCTCCTGGGCCTCGCGAAGCGCCGCCTCGACCACGGAGCCGTCCGAGCGCTGGACGACGCCGCCCGGGAACGAGAACTGGCCCTTGTGGTGGGGGACGTCCTCCGTCTTCTTGCCGAACACCAGCGCCGGCACGCCGCCACGGTAGACGAACAGCACCAGCACGGCGGCGCGGATCCGGTCCTCGGGCGCGAGGCCCTTGCGCTCGCGGCCGAGCGCCGCCGCGATGCGGGTGCGGAGGGCGCCGACGGACAGGTCCGCAGCAGGCCCCGCCACGCTAGCGCGCTCTGAACTGGGGCTTCCGCTTCTCGGCGAACGCCTTCGGCCCCTCCGCTGCGTCCTCGGTACCCCGCAGAGTCCCCGAGAGGAACGCCTCGAGACGCAGCCCGTCGGCGAGCGGCAGCGAGAGTCCCCGCACGATCGCTTCCTTGGCGGCCCGGACCGCCAGCGGTCCCCGCTCGCAGAGGGTCTGGGCCCACCGGCGCGCGGTCGGCAGGACCTCCGGCGCCGGCACCACCGCGTTCACGAGCCCGATCCGGTGCGCCTCCTGGGCGGAGCAGGTCTCGCCCATCAGGATCATCTCCATCGCCTTGGCGAGGGGCACGGCTCTGGGCAGGCGCTGCGTTCCCCCGGCACCGGGCATGATGGCCCAGCGGACCTCGGTGAGCCCGAAGACCGCGTGCTCCGCCGCCACGCGGATGTCGCAGCAGAGCATCAGCTCGAGACCTCCGGCCAGCGCGTAGCCGTTCACCGCGGCGATGATCGGCTTCCATATCTCGAGCCCGCGGGTGATCCCGCCGAGCCCGAGGTCGTTGTGGGTCCGGCCCGCCCCCGGGCTCCCGAACGCCTGCGGGATGAGCTTCTTCAGGTCCGCGCCGGCGGAGAACGCCTTCTCGCCGGCCCCGGTCAGGATCGCCACCCAGGCCTCGGGATCGTCGCGGAACCGGGTCCACGCGTCGATCAGATCCCGGTGCATCTCGGGGTCGATCGCGTTCATGGCCTCGGGCCGGTCGAGCGTGATGGTGACGACACGGTCCTGCTTCTCGTAGCGGAGTCCCATGGTTTCCCTCGCGGATGGCCAGACCGTCAGTGTCCAGTGCGACCGGTACCGATCAACCGGCCCGCCCCCTCGCCGCGTCCCCGCGGCAGCGCCAGGGTAGCACACGACCCTCCGGAGCCCCGGCCGGCGCCCCCCGCATGGCTCGACTAGCTCCCTCCGAGCCGCCAGAGCGCCTTGTCGAGGGTCCGGAGCGATACGCCGTGCCGTGCCGCGAGCTCCCGGAGGACTGCCGCGTACGACGCCCACCCGGACGCCGTCGGAGGAAACCGCTGTCTCACGCCCATCCGCCGGAGGGCCGCCCGCACGCGCACGTCATAGATGGGGTAGCGGCCCGGATCGGCGAAGTGGAGCACGACCGAGGCGACGGCCACGCCGACGCCGCGAAGACCCAGGAGCACGAGGAGCCGCATCCCGTCGCTCCGCGCCAGGAACGCGGCCGCGGTCAGCCCCCGGACACCGGCTTCGGTGTTCCGCGCGATCTGGGGCCGGATCCGCGGGCTCTTCCACTCGCCGAGCCAGCGAAGCTCGCCTCGCGTGAGGTAGAAGGTCCCGCGCGCGCGGCGCCGGGCCAGCCGCGCCTTCAGGCGCCGCTCGCCCCGCGTCCACGGATTCGCCGCTTCGGCTCGATCGAAGCTGCGGGCCAGCGCCCGGATCCGGCCCCGGGTGAGAACGATCATCCGCCGCTTGACTCGCCCGGGGCGAGGACCCGACGATGGACCACGTGGATCCCCACGCGATCGTGATCGAGCCCGCGCGCGCGGCGGACGCACCCGCCGTGATCGCCCTCATCGGCCGCGTCTTTGCCGAGTATGACTTCAGCTGGGACCCGTCGATCGAGGTGCCCGACCTGTTCGACCTGGAACGCCACTACGGCGGAGAGGCCGGCGCCTTCTGGGTGGCGCGCCTGGATGGTCGAGTGGTGGGGTCCGTCGGGGTCGGGCGGCTGCCGGACGGCCGCGCGGAGCTTCATCGTCTGTACCTCGACGCCACGCTCCGCGGTCGCGGCGTGGGCCGCGCCCTCGTCGAGGCCGTTCTCGACTGGTGCCGCGCCGCCGGGGTCGCTCGCCTCATCCTCTGGTCGGACACACGGTTCGACCGCGCACACCGCCTCTACGAGGGGATGGGCTTCGCGAAGACCGGCGAGCGCGAGCTCCCCGACGACCCCAACGACACGCGCGAGTTCGGGTACGAGCGTCCGGTCTAGGGCGCTCCGGCCGGGACGCGGCGCGACGTCACACCCGAGGCAGCACCGGCTGGGCCGGCGCTGCGCCCTTGGCCGGCGGCTGGCCCTTGGTCACGGGAATCGGCTTGCCGACCGTCGCATGATGGGCCGACGGCTGGTGTTTCACCGTGGTCACGTGCTTGGTCTTCTGGGGCCCGGTGGCCTTCGCGACGTGCTTCGCCGGTGAAGTCTTCTTGGCGGTCGTCCTGGCAACCGGCTTCTGCACGGCCTTCACGGTCTTCGTCGAGTGAGGTGCCGGGCGGGTGGCGGTCGACGCCGGCCGCCGGCCGGGCGTGCCCTTGCGGGCGCCTTCCGGGCTCGCCACCTCTCCCTGCACCGCCGCCGGGATCACCTCTGGCTTCTTGGGCTCGGGGAGGGCCGGCACCGTCGACGGCCCCGTGACGGGAATGATGCCTCGCGATGACGGCTCCGCGGAGGGTCCCGCCGTCTGGGCCATGGCCGCTCCCGCGAGCATGAGGACACCCGCCACGATCACGCCTGTCATCCTCTTCCGCACGGCTCCGCTCCTCCTCGCCGACCGGGCAGTGCCCGGCGGACTCCCGAGCCTCCGCCTCAGCGGATGGCCCGGGCCTCGACCCGTTCGACCAGTCCGGCCAGCATCGCTGCGGCCGACCCGGCCAGCACCACGTCGGCGACGTGATCCAGCCGGGTCGGTGTGAGATTGACCACCACCAGACGAGCGCCCGCCTCCTTCGCGTAGCTCGGCATGTACGCAGCCGGGTAGACGGCGAGCGACGAGCCGACGACCAGGAAGCACCCGGCTGCCCGGGCCCGCGCCTCGGCCCGCTCCACCGCGGCGCCGGGCATCGGCTCGCCGAACAGGACGGTCAGCGGCTTGAGGATCCCGCCGCACGCCCCGCAGGCCGGCACGGATTCCCCCGCCAGGAGGCGCTCCTGGATCGTGTCACGCGAATACCGGCGGTCGCAGCCGAGGCACCGGACGCGGGTGGCGTTCCCGTGCAGCTCGATCACCTTCTCCGGATCCGTTCCCGCTCGCTGGTGGAGGTCGTCCACGTTCTGCGTGATCACGCAGTCGAGGAGACCCAGCCGCTCCAGCCCGACGAGCGCCCGGTGGGCTGGGTTCGGCTGCGCCGACCGGATCGCGGCGTAGAGCTCGCGGCCGACGGTCCAGTACCGCCGCCGGGCGTCCTCCGAGCGCATGAAGCTCGGAAAGGAGAAATCGTCGGGGTCGTATCGCGCCCAGAGGCCCGTCGGGCTCCGGAAGTCCGGGATTCCCGACTCCGTCGAGACGCCAGCCCCGGTGAACGCCACCACCCGCCCGGTCGTGGCGATCAGCTCGGCCGCCCGGTCGAGCCGGGCGTCCATTTCCACCGTGCCCTGCATCCCGGAACGAGCGTAGCAGAGGGGCGCGCCGGGCCGCGAAAGGATTCGGCCTCGGGCGCGCCGAGACTGCCGGGCGCGATGCCGCCGGCCGCGCCTTCTCCCTCAGCTCGAGTAGCCGAGGGTCTCGAGGCACCGCTGCCCGTCGACCCGGCCGAGGTCCACCAGCGGCCCGAGGCGCGCGCCGTCGAAATCGAGGGGGCGCACCCGGAGCGGCGTCGACGGCGTCAGCACCTGCACATCGACACCGGGATGGCGGAGCCGCGCCAGCTCGACGTCGCGCGCGATCCCCAGCGTGAGCGCGAGCTCCACCACGCGCTCGACCACGGACTGGGTGGTCGCCTCCCGGGGCGGGTCGCTTCTGTAGGCGGCCACCACCAAGACCCGGTCGAGCCGATGGGCCGCGAGGAGCTCCAGGACCGGGGCTCGCTGGATCACACCTCCGTCGACGAGCAGGCGGTCGTCAGTGGCGACGGGCGGAAACAGCCCCGGCACGGTGGCGCTCGCGACCAGGGCTTCGAGGGTGAGGGTCGCGTTGTCGAAGCGCTGGACGGTCCCCGAGAGGAGGTCGGTCGCGACGACCAGAACAGGAACCCGCGCCGAGCGAAGTCGATCCAGGTCCACGTGACGCGCCAGGGTCGCGCGAAGCGGGGCGGGATCCAGCAAGCCTCGAGCCCGAGTGAGAAACGGGAAGCCGAGCAAGCCCGGCAGGAGCCCGCCCAGCACGACCGGCGCCCGGTAGGCGATGACGTCCTCGCGACGGATCGCTCGCCACAGGTCGGCCAGCCGCTCGGCCTCTCCCGTCGCGAGGAACACGGCGTTGATCGCGCCCGCGGACGTGCCGCCGATTGCGGCGGGAACGATCCCCCGCTCCTGGAGGGCGAGCCCGAGGCCCGCCTCGTAGGCGGCCTTGGCGCCGCCGCCGGCGAACACCACGCCGAGCCTCTCCCGTGGAGGGTCCCGGTCGCCCCGCGACTCGCACGCTGCACCCGGAGTGGGCGCTCCGAGCGTCAGCGCCAGGCCGATCAGGAGCGCGCGGCCCCTCGCGCGCACCTCAGGGCTGGCCGAGAACGGCGACGCACGACACGGCGCCAGGCCCGCCGAGCGTGTGCGCCAGACCCGTGCGGGCCCGGGGCACCTGCATGCGCCCGGCCCGGCCCCACAGCTGATCCGCGACGTTGTTGATCATCCGCACTCCGGAGGCGCCCACCGGATGCCCGCAGGACTTGAGACCCCCCGAGGTGTTGACCGGCAGCTCGCCGCCGAGGCGCGTGACCCCCGCGCTCGCCAGCTTGTGGCCCTCTCCTGGCGCCGCGAGCCCGAGGTCCTCGTAGTTGATGATCTCCGTGATGGTGAAGCAGTCGTGGACCTCGGCCACGTCCATCTCGCGTGCCGGATCGGTGACCCCGGCCATCCGGTACGCCGCCCGCGCCGCCTCGCGCGTCGCCCGGAACGACGTGAAATTCCACGAGGGGTCGAACTGGGTGTTCCAGTACCCCGCCGCCACGCTGAACGCGATTCCGCGGATCAGGACGTGAGGCCGGCCGCGTCGCGCGGCGAGGTCCGCGCGCATGAGGACGCACGCTGCCGCGCCGTCGGTCGTCGGGCAGCAGTCGTAGAGGCCGAGCGGCTCGGCGACCTTCGGGGCTCGCGCGTGCTGCTCGAGCGTGATCGTCTTCTGGAAGTGGGCGTTCGGGTTCAAGCTCCCGTGCCAGTGGTTCTTGACCGCCACCGCGCCGAGCGCCGATTCGTCCACGCCGTACTCCTTGAAGTAGCGCGTCGCCAGGAGGGCGAACATGCCGGGCGCTGTCCGGCCCTTGCAGAGGACGGGATGGCCCCGCTCCACCGCCTGGGCGACGAGGCTCCCGCGCGACGGCACCTCGCGCATCTTCTCGGCGCCCACCACGAGGACCAGGTCGTACTCCCCCGACGCGACCGCGAGCGCCGCGTTTCGCACGGCCTCCATTCCCGACGCGCAGTATGCCGCCACGCGCGTGATCGGGATCGGCGGGAGACCGAGCGTGTCGCCGACGAACGTGCCGGCGTTGCCCTCGTATCCGTACAGGAAGGGCTCGTACGTGCCGAGCCACCCGGCTTGAAGCTCCCCGGGCTCCACCCCCGCGTCGCTCAGCGCCAGCGTCGCGGCCTCGTAGATCATGTCCGTGTAGGACTGGTGGAAGTTCTCCCCGAAGCGGATGGTTCCCGTCCCGATGATCGCGACCTGGTTCGCGAGTGCCATGCGCCCTCCCGCCCTCCGGCCCGAGTTCCCCACCCGCACCGCGTCTCGTGACGCCGCCCGGCTGGCCTGGCCCATACTGCGCCGCGGGAGCCGGCGGTGTCCAGCACGGCGGCGCCCGCACGACGCGCGGCCGTACAATGAGCGCGGGAGCGGCCCGCGTGACCCCCGACTTCGCCCTCACGGACGCCGAGATCCACGCGCTCCACGAGCCCGGCTGGTTTCTCCGCGATGGCGCGCTGGGCCCCTCGGGCGCGATCGGCATCCACGCGCCGTCGAGGCTTTCGCGGCCGCCGGCCAGCTACGTCCGGCGGGGCTCAGCCGGGGCGCCGCGTATCGCGTCGACGGCGCCGTCCGCGGCGACGCGATCGCGTGGATCGATCCTGGCGAGGTGCCCCCGGAGTTCGCCGGACTCTGGGCCCTATTCCTCGCCCTGCGCGACTCGCTGAACCGCGAGGCCTATCTCGGGCTCGACCGGATGGAGGTCCAGGTCGCCCGGTACCCCGGAGGAGGCGCCGTCTACGACGCGTCATCGCGACGCGTTCCCGGCGCCGCCCGGCGGCCGCCCGAACCGCCGCGTGACGGCGATCTACTATGCCAACCCGGCCTGGCGCCCCGACGACGGCGGCGTCCTGCGCCTCCACGGCGGCGAACGGCGCGGTCGACGTGGCGCCCGTCCTCGATCGCTTGCTCGTCTTCCAGAGCGAGCGCGTCGAGCACGAGGTCCTGCCCGCCCGGACGCCGCGTTGTGCCGTCACCGCCTGGTTCCGGCCGCGGGATCCCCTCGGCGGCTGATCCGCGGGCCCGCGATCAGATCGCGCGCTCTCGCTTGAGCGCCTCCAGCTCGGCCGGGGTGTATCCGAGCCCCTTCAGGACCTCCGCCGTGTGCGCGCCGAGCTTCGGCGCGACGCTCCTCACCGCCACCCGGCTCGCGTGACAGGCGCACCGGCGTCCGCACGTGCGGGACCCGTCCGAGCTCAGGGTCGTCGGCGTGCACCACCATCTCGAGGTGGCGCACCTGGGGGTCGGCGAAGAGCTGCGTGTAGGTGTTGACGGGCCCGGACGGCACGCCCGCCGCATCGAGGGCCGCGACCCAGTGGGCCGTCGGCTGCATCCCGAGCACGCGCTCGATCTCCTTCTCGAGGGCCTCGCGGTGCCGGAGGCGGTCGGCGTTCCGGCGGAAGCGCGGGTCGTCGATCCACTCGCTCCGTCCGAGCGCCCGGGCACAGCGCTCCCAGAGCTCCTGGGTCGCGGCCCCGATCATCATGTAGCCGTCCTGGGTGGCGAAGCGCTGGTACGGCGCGTTCTGCCGGTGGCGGGCGCCCTGGCGCGCCGGCTCCCGGCCGTCGACCAGCCACGCGGCGCCGGTCCACCCCGAGAAGCCGAGGGCCGTCTCCAGGAGGGAGCAGTCGACCTTCTGGCCGTGGCCCGTGCGCTCCCGCTCGTAGAGCGCGGCCAGGATTCCCTGCACTCCCCACATGCCGGTGCCGAGGTCGCAGATCGGCTGGCCGACGGACGTCGGCGGCCCGTCCGGCTCGCCGGTGACGTGCATGAGACCGCCCATCCCCTGGGCGATCAGATCCAGCCCGCCCTTGTCCCGGTAGGGACCGTCGGCCCCGAAGCCGCTCAGCTGGGCGTAGACGAGCCGCGGGTTCTCGGCGGCCAGCGCGGCGTACCCGAGACCGGCTCGCTCCATGACGGTCGCCCGGTAGTTCTCGACCAGCACGTCGACGCTTCGCACGAGCCGCAGGAACACCTCGCGCCCGACGGGCCCCTTGTAGTCGAGGGTGACGCTCTTCTTGTTCCGGTTGATGTAGCGGAAGAAGGGATTCCGCTCGGCCCCGTCCCCCATCGACCGGGACGAGTCGCCCTTGCCGGGCCGCTCCACCTTCAGCACCTCGGCGCCCATGTCGGCGAGGATCATGGTGCAGAACGGCCCCGCCATGTGCTCGGTCAGGTCGAGGACCCGGAGCCCGGCGAGCGGACCCCGCGTGTCGGATGCGGCCATGTCACGATCCCCCGTCAGCGCCCGACGAACCGGGGCGTCGTCTTCGCGAGGAACGCCCGGTAGCCGATCTGGAAGTCCTCGGTATCGAAGCAGTGATAGGCGACGTCTCGCTCCTCGTCCGTCAGCGCCCGCCGCGCGACGAGGTCGTACACGAAACGCTTGTGCCAGCGAGCCGCCAGGGGCGCCCCCTCGGCGATCTTGCGGGCGACCGCGTAGGCTTCCTCCTCGACCCGGCCGTCAGGGACGACACGGTTCACGAAGCCGATCCGCAGCGCGTCCGGGGCGTCCAGCAGGTCTCCGGTCAGCAGGATCTCGAGCGTCGGCCCCGCGCCGACCGTCCGCACGACCGCTTCCAGGTCCTCGTGGCTCTCGACCAGCCCCAGGCGCTTGATCGGAACGCCGAAGCGGCTCGACTCCCCGCAGATCTTGATGTCGCAGAGGGCCGCCAGCCCGAATCCGCCGCCCACGCAGAGGCCCTGGATCAGCGCGACGACCGGGTGCCGGCACGCGCGGACCGAGTGGAAGGCCGGGTTCCCCAGGCGCGCGTACTCGCGCGCCTTCGCCGCCGAGCTGCGTGTCGCCTCGAACTCCGAGATGTCGGCGCCGACGGAGAAGGCGCGCCCCCCCGCGCCCCGGAGCACGACGCACCGAAGGTCGGCGTCCTGGTCGCAGGCCTCCATGATCTCCCGCAGCCGCCGATTCATCGCGACGGACATCGCGTTGAGCTTCTCGGGCCGGTTCAGGACCACCGTCGCGATCGGCCCGTCCCGCGTCACGTAGATCGGCTCGGTCATGCGTCACTCCTTCGATCGGACTGGGGATCAGATTGGCGATCAGGCTGGCGCCGAGATGAGGATCGATCGCGCGCGCTCCCGGAGGGCATCGGGAATCGTCGTCGGGCGCCGGGCGTCGACGTCCAGGTGCACGCCGAACTGGTCGAGGCTCGCGACGAGCTCCCCCGTCCGCCCGTTGAACATCCGGTGGAGAATCCGGATCGACGAGTTGCCCAGGTGGAGCAGGCCGGTCTTCACGTGAACCGGATCCCCGGCGTGAAGCTCCCCCCGGAACTCCAGCTGGAACTCGAACGTCGACATCCCGCGGCGCTGCTCCCGCATGTAGGCCGGCGTCATGCCGAACGCGGCGAACGTCTGGATCCCGCCCGCCGAGAACCGGTGAATGTAGAACGGGAAGGCGCTCTGCCCGAACACGTCGATCTCCCACGGCTTCACGGTATCGCGGGCCGACTCGAGAAAGCCCTCCGCGCCCTCGGGCTGCCACCGCGCCTCCCGGGCAGGCCCGTCCCACGCCGCCTGCCGACCCTCGGCGGCGCGGCGCTGTCGTGGCGGCAGCGCGGCCGTCGCGCGTGTCCCGAGCTCCACGTGCACCGTCCGCTGCTCCATGGTCGCGCACAGGACGCCGGTGTCCGAGTTGAATACCCGATGGCCCAGCCGGAGCCCCCGCTCGTCGACCCCGATCACCGCGCTCGAGATGTGCAGGATGTCGCCCACGCGAAGCTCGTGCATGTAGCGCACGTAGCAATCCACGGTCACGCAGCCGCGGCGCTCGGTCTTCATGTAGTCGGCCCCGAGACCCAGCCCGTCGAGCAGGCCCAGCGTCGCGTCGGCGAACCGCTCGAAGTAGTAGGCCACCGTCAGATGCTCGACGATGTCCGTTTCCCAGGGAAACACGGTGCCGCGGTACGTGTCCACCCAGGCCGCGCGGTCCACGGGGACGGACTCTAGCCCGGCGTCGGAACGCGCGTCAACGCCAGCGCGGGGCCGCGCCACGAGATCGGGGTCGCCCCTGCTGCCACGCTCGTCGTCGGGCGTCGGTGGCGTCGGCGAAGCGCTAGGAGCCGTGCTGCCGTGCCACCGCCAGGAGCTCGTCCTCGCTCGGGAACTTCCCGAGCGAGGTCAGGCCCCCCGACGCGAGCTCCAGGTGCGCCCAGCGCACGATGCCCTCGCGGTCGACGAGGAACTGCCCCACGTCCATCGGGAACTGCTGCTCCGACTCCCGAGTGTCCGTCTCCGTGAACTCGAAACGGTCCTTCGCGCGAAGCGCCTCCACGGCCTCCACGATCGGCAGGGGCTCGGGTAGCTCGCCCATGACGTCGGTCCGCGCGGCCTTGAGCACGCCTAGGAGCTCCGCGGTGATCGGGATCTTCGTGACCCCGAACGCCCGGTGCGTCCTCATCTCCGGATCCGCGGCCAAGGACACTCGCGTGGGACGGTACTGGAAGTACAGGCGCGTCCGGTCGAGATTGCTGGCCACGACCGCCAGCGACTCGACACCCAGGGCCAGCAGCTTGTCCCGCGACAGCCCCAGCTTCGCGATCTGGCGCCGGCAGAACGGGCAGTAGATGCCCCGGAAAAAGGCCAGCAGGACGGAGCTCCGCCCCCGGTAGTCGGAGAGCGAGACGGTGCCCTCCCGGTGGACGGCAGGCAGCGTGAAGTCCGGGGCCGGCTCTCCTGGTCGAAGCACTCGAGGCTCGGGCATCGTCATTCCTCAGCTCCTGGCATCAGGATCTAGTCACGCGAGAAACGGTAGCACCGTGAGCGAGTCCGGCTCCACTCCGGACTGCTCGCAGACACTGCGGGCTTTCTGCATGTACGTCTCGGCTCCCTCCAGGTCGTCCAGGTCGAGGTGGAGCGTCGCCAGCCCATCGTAGCAAGGGAAGAGGAGCTGCGGCTCGCCCACTTCCTCCGCCACGGTCAGCGCCTCGCGGTAGTAGCGGAGCGCCAGCTCGGGCTCCGCGTGGCACTGGTAGATCTGGCCCAGGACGATCAGCGGCACCGCGAGGTGGTCGAGCTCGCCGAGCTGCCGGTCCAGCTCGATCGCCGCCTGGGCGGCCGCCACGCCGTCCCCGTCGCATCGGTTCGTGAGGGCGCAGTAGGCGACCGCGAGATTGGCGTAGAGCCGGGACTGGAACGCCGGGTCCCCGATCCGCTTCGCCAGATCCAGCCCACGCTGGCAGGTCTCGACGGCCTGGCCGGGATCGACGGAGCTGTAGAGCACGCTCAGGTTCGCGTAGCCTCGACAGGCCACCTGCAGCAGTCCGTGGGCCTCCGCCACCCTGACGCTCTGCTCGATGTGGCGCACTGCCTCGTCGAGCCGCTCGACACGCGCCAGCGCGACCCCGAGGGTGTTGTAGGCATGCGCCCTGGCCGCCGCCGCATCCCGCGCAAGATCCTCGGAGCCAGTCCCGAGATCGTTCGCCCGCGGCGCCAGCCGATCGGCCTGAGCCAGGGCTCGCTCGGCCCAGGAGATGGCTCCATGGCTGTCGCCGCTCCGGAACAGGAGCCGCCCCATCTCCTGGTAGAGGTGCGCCAGCTCCACGTGCTCCACCCCACCCTCCAGGAGGGCGAGTCCGGCCTCCAGATCGCGCCGGGCCAGATCGCGGTTCCCCGCGTTCCAGTGCAGCGCCGCCATCTTCCGGTGGAGACGCGCCTGATCCAGCCGGTCCCCGCTCGCCACGGCGGCGCCCAGCACCGACGCGAACTGCGAGAGTGCCGCCTCACGCCGGCCCATCAGGCCCAGGACGTCGCCGAGACGCTCCTCGACCGCGAAGCGCTCCGTGGTCTCCGCTCCGCACTCCTCCAGCGCTCGGAGCGCGCGCTCGTAGTTGCGCACCGCATCGGCATTGGCGTAGATCCCGCGCGCCCAGTCCCCGGCCGCGACCAGATACCGGGCACCGCTGAGCTTCTCCGCGCTCAGGGAGAAGTGGTATCCGAGCGCCTCGAGATCCTCCAGGCGCCGCGTGTGATCCTCCCGCCGGGACAGCGCCTCTAGCGCCCGCCCCGCTCGCTCGTGAAGCACGCTCCGCCGGCTCATGAGAAGGTTCTCGTAGATGACGTCGTGCACGAGCATGTGGGTGAAGCGATATCGGCGATCGCCTTCCGTCGCGGCGAGCGTGGGGCCCTCGGCCGGCGTGACGTCCTCCAACAGCTCCGCGTCCTCGAGCTGCGCCAAGGCCGTCCGGCACGCCTCGGCGTCGCTACTGACCCTCCGGAGGAGGGACACGTCGAAGGCGAGGCCGAGCACGGAGGCCTCCTGGGCCACTCGCCGGACGGCGGGGGACAGGCGGTCGACCCGCGACAGCAGGAGACCCTGGAGAGTGGCCGGCACCTCCAGCGTGGCCGTATCCGCCGTGCATCGCCAGCCGCCGTCCTCGCGGACCAGAACGCCGTTCGCGATGAGGCTACGAACGATCTCCTCCAGGTAGAGCGGATTCCCGCCGCTCCGCTGGATGATCAGCTCGCGAAGCCCACCGGGCAGCCCGGTCTCGGCCGGCCCGAAGAGGGCCGCCAGCAACGCCTCGCCATCGGTGGGCGACAGGGATCCGAGACGCACCGCGGTATGGGGCGCCCGCCGCGTGAGGAGCGATCGGACGTCGACGGCGGGGCGATAGGTCGAGAGCAGCATGAGGGCGCGATCCGCCAGCCGCTCGGCCATGAACTCGAGCAGCTCGACCGAGGCGGCATCCGCCCGGTGAAGGTCCTCGACCACCAGGACGAGTGGACCCTGGCTGAGCCGCCGCTCGAAGAGGAACCGCAGGGCCAGGAAGATCTGTCGCTTCACCTGCTCCGGATCGCTCGCCGCGGATCCCGTGACGTCGGAGGCGACGCCCAGGAGATATCGCGCCACCGAGACGATCCGGGTGGCTTCCTCGGGTCTCGCGCCCAGGGTTTCGAGTGCCGCGAGCACCTTCTGCTCCGCCACCTCCAGCGGGTCGGCAACGCCGATGCCGAAGCCCTGCCGGAAGAACGCACCTACCACCCCGTAGGCGCGCTCGCCCAAGGACGAGCAGGTCGCACGGCGGAGGGTGACGTGCTCGAGCCGCCCGGTGGTGTCGAGTCTGGCGAGGAACTCGGTGAGGAGTCGGGACTTCCCCGTTCCCACCTCCCCGATCACGCTGACCAGCTCGGCCTGTCCGCCCGCCACCCGGTCGAACGCGGCCAGCAGCTCCAGGAGCGGCTCGTCGCGTCCGATCAGCGGAGCCGTGAGCCCATGAGCTCCGAGACCCCGGGCGCCCGCCGGTGTCTCCGCCACGCCGACCAGGCGGAATACCGCCACTCGCTCGGTCTTGCCCTTGAGAGCGGTCTCCCCAAGCGCCTCGAAGGTGAAGGCATGCCGGCTGAGCCCGTGCGTCACGGCACTCACCAGGGTCTCCCCGGGAGCCGCCGACCCCTGAAGGCGGGCCGCGGTGTTCACCGTGTCCCCCGTGACGGCGTAGGCCGCTTCCGGCGTCGCGCCGATGCTGCCCGCGACCACCGGCCCGGTATGGACGCCCACGTGGAGCCGGAGGGGGGCGCCAACCCGACGTTCCCAGCGGGAGCTGAGCCCCGCCGTCCGCTCGTGCATGACGAGCGCTGCATGGAGCGCTCGCTCGGGGTCGTCCTCGTGCGCGACAGGCGCCCCGAAGACGGCCATGACCGCGTCCCCCACGAACTTCTCCACGAAGCCGTCGTAGCGCTTGATGCTCGCGGCCATCGCCTCGAAGAGCTCGCCCTGGAGCGTGCGCACCTCCTCGGGGTCGAGCCGCTCCCCGAGCGTGGTGAAGCCCGACAGGTCCGCAAACAGCACCGTCACCGATCGCCGATCGGCGCCCGGCTCGATGGGCGCGGACGGGCTCGGGGAGACCGGACGGGGCGCCACCTCGGGCGAGCCCGCCGCCTGTGGGCGCGTACGAGCCCCGCACTTCGGACAGAACGAGAACTCGGGCGGACAGGCGAAGCCGCACCCTGGACACGCGGTGTCGAGCGATCGGCCGCATCGCGGACAGAACGCGAACTCCGCGGACACCTCGAAGCCGCAGGCGGAACAGCTCACCGACGCGCCGCCGGGGCGAGAATCCAGCCGGGCACCCTATGCCCGTCCTGCGCGGTACTCGTCGCTCGACATGGAATGGACCCTCACGACAGCATCGGCAAGCGCCGCATGCCGCTCTTCGTGGATCTGGAGCGAGTGTACCCCAGGACCCGCGCCGAAGGTCCACCGGGACGGCCCCTGCGCGTCGGTGCTTCCCGGACCCCGACGACTGCCGGCGGCCGGCGGGATCGCGCAAGCTCCGAAGAGATGGGGGCCCGTCACGCCCACCCGGCGCCGCTGCTCGACGACCACGTGCGGCGCTTCCCCGCACAGTGCTTCTCCCTGGCGCTCCAGCCCATCCGGAATCGCTCGCCGGCGCCCGCGGCCCCTCCGGGCACTGTCGCTGTCCAGTAGAAATGTCCGCCAACTGCTCAGTGAGAATGTCCCCTCTTGGAGGGGATGCTGACGGTTCCGCTCGCGTTGGCGACGCGAAAAGGTCCGTCGCCAGGGGTGTGGGCGCGGCGGGCGGCGCAGGTCGCGGGCCAAGGCGGTGAGGGCGGCCATCGCCGCAGATCGTCCGGTTTGCCCACGGGGGAGAGAGCGGCCTGCCTTCACGCAGCCACCCGTCGAGCCGGTGGCCGCGTGGCGCCGGCCGCCGCGCGATCTCGCGGACCGGCTCAGTTGCCGGTATACGCGCACCGTGGCCCGCGACAACACCGTCCGCCTCAGCCCGCGGTGGGTCCAGATCCCCCGCGGGCCCCACGGCCGCTCCTATCCCATAGAGGGCCACGGGCAGGCCGTGCCGCGCGGCCAGCTGCTGCAGCAGGGTGAGATCGCCATGCAGATCCTCAGTGGGACGGAGGTGGAGCGCGAGGACGGTGCTGGTGGCGTCGTCGATGGCGCCGAGGAGGAGCAGGGGCGTCCCCGTCCCGAGCCAGTCGAACGGGCTGCCGTCGACGAGGACGAGGCGGCCCATGGCCGGGTGCCGGGGCCGGCGGGTCCGGTGCGGGGGGGGCCGGCGGCGCCGCTTCGGGGGCAGGCCGAGGGCCCGCCGGAGGCGGCGGACCGTCTCGCGACCGACCGCGAGGCCCTCGACCTCGCGGAGCTTCTCGGTGCAGTGGCAGTCATTGAAGTCGCGGTAGGTGGTCTGGATGAGCGCCTGCACGCGGTCCCGGAGTTCGACATCCAGCGCCCGGGGCGAGGGCCGGCCCCGCAAGCGATGGACCAGCCCCCGGACGCCCTCGGCCCGATACCGGGCCTTCAGGCGCCGGAACTGCCGCGGGGTCATATCGAGGGCGAGGGCGCCGGCGGCCGTTGTAATGTGCCCGCCCACCGCGAGTTGCACCAGGCCAGACCGGTGAGCCTCCTTGCGACTCATCGTGACGATCTCCCATGTCTCCATGGGCGGACATTTCTACCGCGCAGTTAGGGGAGGACATTTCTATAGCGCAGCAAGAACGGCCCCTCCGGGCACTTGACGCGAGGCGGCTTTCGGCCGATTCTCGGGCGCGTCGCGACTCGCGTGTGCCATCAGCCGTGACATCTGACCGAGCACCACGTCGGACGGCCCGCGTGATCAGGAATGCTCACGAGGCGGGACGGCCCCGGCCGGGAGGCTGGGAGCGTACAACCCGCAAGCAGTCGAGGAGGCAATGGCGCCAAGTCAACGCTCCCGAGCGAGTGCCGTCTCGTCCCCCAACATCAGCTTCGTCGGCCATTCCGACCAGGGTGGCAAGAGCGACGGCGTCCAGATCATGGTCCACCGCGGCTACGCCTACATCGGCCACACGTTCAGCAACGGGATCACGATCGTGGACGTCCGGGACCCCGCGCACCCGCGGACGGTCGAGTTCATCGCCTGTCCGCCCAATACGCGGGCCGTCCACCTCCAGACTCACGACGACCTCCTCCTGGCGGTCAACGGACCGAGCGTCTGGCACATGCAGGAGTTCCAGAACCTCCAGGACTACTTCGAGGGGTCCCCGGCCGACAAGCTCCGCGACCGCGCCGGGAGCTTCGCCTCGGGGATCCGCGTCTTCGACATCTCCCGGCCCGAGAGGCCGGCCGAGATCGGGTTCATGCCGGTCGAGGGCATCGGACCGCACCGCATCTGGTACACGGGCGGCCGCTACGCCTATGCCTCTATCCACTTCGCCGACTTCAGCGACCACATCCTCGCCGTCGTCGACATGTCCAACCCGCGGCGCCCCGAGGTCGCCGGGCGCTGGTGGCTCCCCGGCATGTGGAGGGGCGGCACCGAGACGCCGACCTGGCGCAAGGGCCGGCGCTACGCGCTCCACCACGCCCTCGTCGCCGGGCACCTCGCGTACGCCGCCTGGCGCGACGGGGGCCTGACCGTCCTGGACGTTGCCGACCCGACCCGGCCTCGGCTCCTCGCGCACCGGAACTGGGATCCGCCGTTCGGCGGCGGCACGCACTCGCCGCTCCCCTTGCCCGACCGGAACCTCCTCGTGGTCGCCGACGAGCCCACGGCGATGAACTGCAGCCAGGGACTTCGCTACGTCTGGATGTTCGACGTGCGGGAACCGAGCAACCCCATCAGCATCGCCACCTTCCCCTCGCCGTCCGAGGTGGACTACTGCAAGAAGGGCGGCAACTTCGGTCCGCACAACCTCCACGAGAACCGGCCGGGCGCCTTCCAGAGCTCGCGCCTGATCTTCGCCACCTACTACAACGCGGGTGTACGCGTCTACGACATCGAGAACCCGTTCCAGCCGCGCGAGGTGGGCCACTACGTACCGCCCGATCCCGAGCGCCTGATCGATCCCCGGCCGAATCGGCCGCTGGTGACCCAGTCCAACGACTGCTACGTCGATACGAACGGCCTCATGTACGTGACCGACAGCAACGGCGGCCTCAACATCCTCGAGTTCAAGGGTCCCTGAAGATCCCGAAGCCGACGGACGGGGGCCTGCGACGCCCCCAGGAGGACTGCATGCAATCGCGACGTTTCCTGCTCGTGCTCGTCGGTGTCCTGGCCGCCGCGACGGCGCTCGCGCTCCCGGCATCGGCCCAGAACGCGGTGAAGCTCGCCATCGTGGCCGAGATCACGGGCGGCGGCGCGCCGTCAGGCACGATGTGGCGTGACGGCGTGATCCTGGGCGTGGAGGAGATCAACAAGAAGAGCGGCGGCGTCCTGGGCCGGCCGCTCGAGTCCTTCGTCATGGACACCCAGTCCGATCCTCCGACCTCGGTGGCGGTGATCCGTCGGGCCATCAACGAGCGCCCCTTCGCCATCATGGGCACCGTATACAGCGGCTCCACCGTGGCCAACATGGAGTTCGCGCGGCAAGCCGGCATTCCGCAGATCAGCGGCTCCGAGTCCGTCCTGGTCGTCACCAAGGGCAACCCGAACATCTTCCTGACCTCCTTCAGCCAGCAGGTCGGCTTCGCCAAGCTGGTGAAGTGGGTCGTGGAAGACCTGAAGGCCGAGAAGATCGCCCTCATCTACGTCAACGACGCCTTTGGCCGGGGCGGGCGTGAGGCGTTCCTCGGATTTCTCAAGGACCGGGGGCGGTCCCTCGTGGCGGACATCTCCACCGAGGTGCAGCAGGCGGATTTCACGGCCGAGCTCACCCAGGTGCGGGCCTCCGGAGCCACCCACCTCATGATCTACAGCCACGAGGAGGAGAACGCGCGCATCATGATCCAGATGCGCAAGCTCGGCCTCAAGGTCGAGCCGGTCGGGGACAATCTCTGCGCCCAGACCACGATCGACGCCGGCGGGGAAGCGATGAACGGAGCCCGCTGCCACGTGCCGATGACGGCGCTCTCCCCGATACCCGCCATGCTGGAGGTGGGCAAGCGCTTCCAGGAGCGATTCGGACGGGTCCCCGACCACAACGGATTCAAGGGCTACATCGGCGCCCATTTGATGAAGGCCGCCGTGGAGCGCGTCGGCGGCTTCGACCAGGCCAAGGTACGCGACTGCCTCCACAACAACTTCTTCACGACCGCCGACGAGCCCGGCCTCCTCATGGACACCTACGTCGACGACAAGGGCGACGCCGACCGGCCGAGCTTCATCGTGGAGGTCAAGGGGCAGAAGTCGCAGGTGGTCAAGGTCCTGCCCTTGCTCGCGGGGCCGTACACCAAGCGGGCCTGCCGCTAGGCCTGATTGAACGCCAGATCGGCGCCCGGCGGCGCCGGCGCGCCGATCCGGGCCGCCTGCCGCGAGGGGTCGGCCCATCCCGGGGCCGACTCCTCGCGCGGCAATCCGCGCGCCCGGCCATCGGTACCCTCACCCGCGGCGGCTCCGTCGACGGCACCCCGCCGGAGGCCCGCGCGCGCCTGACATGACGGACTTCCTCCAGCTCCTGGCGGCGGGCATCTCCATCGGGTCCATCTACGCGATGACCGCCATCGGCTTCGTCCTGCTCTGGCAGACGTCGAACACCATCAACTTCGCCCAGGGCGAGTTCGTCGTCCTGCCCGCGTTCGCGATGGTGCTGTTCTGGGTGGTGCTGCGATGGCCGTTCGTCGCCGCCCTGCTCGCGACCGTCCTGGTGTCCACGTTCCTCCTGGGGTTCGTCGTCCGGAGACTCCTGGTGGCCCGGCTGCTCCAGGCAGGCGTCCTGCCCCTGGTCATCGCCACCATCGGCCTCAGCCTCCTGATCCGCTACTCCATCCAGCAGTTCTGGACTCCGCTGGCGCTGCCGTTCCCGCCCCTCTTCTCGCGCGTCCCGATGCGGCTCGGCGGCGTCGTGCTCGCGTGGGAGGAGCTGATGAACGTGGTGTTCGCGGGCGCGGTGATCGGCGCGCTCCAGCTGTTCATCACGCGCACGAAGCTCGGATGGGCCATGCAGGCCGTCGCCCAGAACCGCACGCTGGCGACGGTGCTCGGCATCGACGTGGGCCGGCTCGTCACCGTCACCTTCGTCCTCAACGCGGCCCTGACCGCGGTGGCCGCGATCCTCATCGCCCCCGTGTACCTCGTCAAGTACGACATCGGGATCGGCCTCGGGCTCAAGGCCTTCTACGCGGCCATCATCGGCGGCTTCAACCAGATGCGGGGGGCGCTCCTGGGCGGGCTCCTGGTGGGCGTGGTCGAGACGCTCTCGGCCGCCTACCTCCCTGGCCAGTTCCGGGACGCGGTGGTGCTCGTGATCCTCATCGCGGTCCTCCTCTGGAAGCCGGAGGGCCTCTGGGGAGTCAAGGAGGAATGGGCGTCGTGATGGCTCAGCGCGGGCCGCTCCGGCGCCTCCTGCCGGTCGGCTTGCTGGTCCTCCTCGCGCTCCTGCCGCTCGGGTTCGAGCAGTACAAGCTGTACGTGGCGAGCCTCACGCTCGTCTACCTCGTGATGGCCATCGGCCTCAATCTCACCCTGGGCTACGCCGGGCAGATCTCGCTGGCGCATGGCGCCTTCATGGCGTTCGGAGCGTACGCGGTCGCGATCCTCGGCCAGCGCGGGCTGCCCTTCGAGCTCGGGCTCGCGCTCGGCGCGGCGCTCGGCTTCGGCTGGGGGCTCGTCGTCGGCTTCCCCGCGCTGAAGGTCAAGCATCACTTCCTGGCCATGGTCACGCTCGGATTCAACATCATGGTGTTCCTGGTGCTCCGGAACTGGGAGTGGCTGACGGGGGGGTCCTTCGGGATCTCGGGCATCGCCTCGTCCCGCCTGGGGCCCGCTCACGTTCCGGTCCGACCGCGCGTACTACGTCTACATGCTGGCCTGGGCGGCGGTGGTGGTGTCCTCGGCGTACTGGATCCTCGGATCGCGCTGGGGCCGGGCGTTCCGGGCGATCCGCGAGAACGAGATGCGCGCGGAGGCGCTCGGGGTGAGCTTGCGGAACTACAAGCTCATGGCCTTCGCCATCGGCGCCGCCTACGCGGGGATCGGCGGGGCTCTCTTCGCCCCTCTCCTCGGGTACATCGACCCCGGAGCCTTCACGCTCGACCGGTCGATCCAGTTCCTGATGATGGTCGTCATGGGAGGGCTCGGACGCTTCGAGGGCCCCTTCATCGGCGCCATCCTGGTGACGGTGCTGCCCGAGGTGCTGCGCGCCTCGGAGGGCCTCTATCTCGTCATCTACGCGCTGGCCGTCATCCTCATGATGCTCTTCATGCCGAAGGGCCTGGTCGGCGTGTGGGACTGGGCCACCGACCTCCTCGGGGGGAGTCGGACCGGGCGCGGGCCCCTCGCCGCGCCGCCGGACGCTTCCCAGCCGGGCTGAGCGCGGCGACCATGGCCCTCCTCGAGATCCGTGACCTCACGAAGAACTTCTTCCGCCTCCCCGCCCTGAGCCATGTCAGTCTCAGCATCGAGCCTGGCGAGCTCCTGGGTGTGATCGGTCCGAACGGCTCGGGGAAGACCACCCTGTTCAACTGCGTCACCGGAGTCCTTCGGCCGTCCGGCGGACACGTCCGATTCAAGGGCGAGGACATCACGGGGCTCAGCGCCGATCTCGTCTACCGCCGCGGGATCGCCCGCACGTTCCAGCTCATCCAGCTGTTCCCGGAGATGACGGTGCTCGAGAACATGCTGCTCGCCCTCCAGGAGCGCCAGGGCACGCTCCTCGGACGCCTGGCCCGCCGCGAGGGCGCGGCGGCCGCCGCCCGGGCGCTCGAGCTCCTCGAGTACCTCGGCATCGGCGGCCTCCGCGACCAGCTCGCGTCGAACCTGTCGTACGGCCAGCAGAAGCTCCTCGACTTCGGCATGGCGCTCATGTCGAGGCCCGAGGTGGTCCTCCTCGACGAGCCCCTGGCCGGCGTGAACCCCACCATGATCAAGAAGCTCGTCGGTCACATCGAGGCGCTCAACGCCCAGGGCCACACGTTCGTGGTCATCGAGCACAACATGGAGGTGATCATGTCCCTCTGCCGGCGCATCGTCGTCCTCAGCCAGGGCGAGTGCATCGCGGAGGGCACGCCGGCCGACGTCGCCGACAATCCGCTGGTGCTGGACGCGTACTTCGGGAGGTAGCGCGTGGCCCTGCTCGAGGTCGAGAACATCCACGCGGGCTACGGGAAGCTCGAGATCCTCCGGGGCGTGTCCCTCCGGGTCGAGACCGGGCAGGTCGTGTCCATCATCGGCCCCAACGGAGCGGGCAAGTCCACCGTCTTCAAGACGCTCTTCGGGCTCCTGCCCGCCCGCCAGGGACGCGTCCGCTTCGCCGGGGAGGACGTCACCAACCAGCCCCCGGCGGACCTCCTGCGCCGGGGCATCACCTACGTCCCCCAGGGCCGGAACGTCTTTCCCCTGATGACGGTCGACGAGAACCTCCGGCTCGGCGCCTACATCCGGCCGCGCTCGGCCGAGCTGGACCGCGAGGTCGAGCGGGTCTACGCGACCTTCCCGATGCTCCGGGCGGCCCGGCGAAAGCGGGCCGCGGAGCTGTCAGGCGGTCAGCAGCAGATGCTGGAGATGGGACGGGCGCTCCTCCTGCGCCCCCGGCTGATGCTCCTCGACGAGCCGACGCTCGGGCTCGCGCCGCTGGTCTTCCGGGAGATCTTCCGCATCATCGAGGATCTCCGACGCGGCGGGCAGACGATCCTCATGGTCGAGCAGAACGCGGCCAAGGCTCTCGAGATCTCCGACTACGCTTACGTGCTGGAGCTCGGGAAGAACCGCTTCGACGGTTCCGGCGAGGCGATCCGGAACGACGACCGGATACGCCGCCTGTACCTCGGCCGCTGAGCGCGGCACCCTGGCACGCTGCCCGAGCGCCGGATGACGAGCGTCGACCTCTCGGTCCTTTTCTTCCTCCAGCTGGCCGTCATCCTGGCCGCATGCCGCGTCGTGGGAGCACTCGCGCCGAGAGTCGGCCAGCCGCCCGTGGTGAGCGAGATGGTCGCCGGCGTGGTGCTGGGCCCCTCGCTCTTCGGGGCCCTCCTGCCCGGGTGGCACGCCGCCCTCTTCCCCAGGCCGTCGATGACCATCCTCTTCGCGGTCGCCCAGCTCGGGCTCGCCATGTACATGTTCCTGGTGGGCGTCGAGTTCCGGGCGGATCTCATCCGGCCGCGGGTGCGAAGCGCCGTGTCGGTCTCGGTGGCAGGCATCGTGGCGCCGTTCCTCCTCGGCGGTCTCATCGCGCTCGCCATCCACGCCGAGGGGACGATGTTCCGCGAGACGGTGACCGCCAGCCAGGCGGTCCTGTACCTCGGCGCCGCCATGTCGATCACGGCCTTTCCCATGCTGGCGCGCATCGTCCACGAGCGCGGGCTCTCGGGAACCTCGTTGGGCACCCTGGCGCTCGCCGCCGGGTCGATCGACGACGCGGCCGCGTGGTGCGTCCTCGCCGTCGTCCTGGCGAGCTTCGGGAACGCGCCGATGATCGCCGTGGCCGCGATCGGTGGCGGCATCGTGTACACGCTCGCGGTCCTGCTCGGGCTGCGTCCGGCCCTCGTCCCGCTGGCGCGACGGGTCGAGCGCGGCGGCGCCATGAGCTACCCGGTCCTGAGCTTCGTCCTCACGCTCGTCATGCTCGGGTCCTGGTACACGGATCGCATCGGCATCTACGCCGTCTACGGGGCCTTCATTCTCGGCGCCGCCATGCCTCGCGGGAAGTTCGCCGAGGAGCTTCAGCGGCTGATGGCGCCGCTCACGACCGGACTGCTGCTCCCGCTCTTCTTCGTCTACTCGGGCCTGAACACCAGGATCGGGCTCGTCAACACCTGGTATCTGGGGGGAATCGCGGCGCTGGTGCTGATCGCGGCGTGCGTCGGCAAGGGCGTGGCCTGCTGGCTGGCGGCGCGGCTCAATGGCGAGCCCCGCGATCAGGCGCTGGCCATCGGGGCGCTGATGAACACGCGAGGTCTCATGGAGCTGATCATCCTCAACATCGGCTACGAGCGGGGCATCATCACCCAGACGCTGTTCTCGATCATGGTGATGATGGCGCTCGTGACGACGCTGATGGCGACGCCCCTATTCGAGCTCGTCTACGGACGGCGCGGCCGACTGGCCGGGACCGTAGGAGCCGTGCGCCCCGGCTAGCGGGCGGCGTCCCTCGGTCCGCGGCGCCCGGCCCCCGTGCTCCTACTTGCTGCGGCCGTACCTTCCGGTCAGGGTCGCCTTGCCGAGCGAGTTGGCATTCACCATGAACCCTGCCAGCGACGCGGTCGCGGTCGCCGGGATCTCCAGCTTCGGGACCTTCAGCGCGTGCAGCGTGAAGTTGTACCGGTGGGGCTTGTCCCCGGCTGGCGGGCACGGGCCGCCCCAGCCCGGGCCTCCGAAGTCCGTGTTGACCTGCGCCGAGCCCGCCGGCAGGTTCGCGCCGTCGCTCTTGCCCGCGTCCTTCTTGAGCTCGGTCGCCTCGGCCGGGATGTTGATCACCACCCAGTGCCACCAGCCGGCGCCGCCCGTCGGAGCATCCGGGTCGTGCACCAGCAGCGCGAAGCTCTTGGCGCCCTTGGGCGCGCCCGACCACTTGAGCGCCGGCGAGACGTTCTTGCCGGCGCAGCCGAATCCGTTGAACACCTGCTCCTCGGCGATCGTGGCGTTCGGCTTGACGTCAGGGCTCTCCAGCTTGAAGCCCTGCGCGAACGCGGGACCCGTGCACACGAGCGCGACGGCCACTGTCAGGGCGGCCCGGAACATGTCTCCCTCCAGTCTCCGGCGCCCGATCCGGGCGCCTCAGCTCTCGGCAATGGCGGCCAGGATCTCCGCCCCCTCGTCGCACTGCTTCCGCGACACGTCCAGGTGCGTGACGACCCGGATCACGCGGGAGCCGATGCCAAATATGAGGACGCCACGCTCCCGAGCCCGCGCGACGAGGGTGGGCGCATCGGGCGCGTCGTCGGCCAGGCGGAAGACGACGATGTTCGTCTGCACCAGGGCCAGGTCGAGGATGATCCGCGGGCTCGCGGCGAGCCGCTCCGCGATCCGCCGCGCGTTCGCGTGGTCCTCGGCGAGCCGCTCGACGTTGTGGTCGAGCGCGTAGAGGCAGGCGGCTCCGAGGATCCCGATCTGCCTCATCGTGCCGCCGAACATCCGGCGGTACCTTACCGCCCGGTGGACGACGTCTCGCGCACCGGCGAGGATCGATCCGGCCGGCGCCCCGAGACCCTTCGAGAAGGCCACGCCGACCAGGTCGAACGGCCGCGCGAGCTCGGCCAGGGGCCGGCCGCTGGCGACGGACGCGTTCCACAGGCGCGCGCCGTCCAGGTAGGTGGCGACGCCGTGCTCCCGCGCCGCGGCGCAGATCCGCTCGGCCTCGGCCTGCGGAAAGACGATGCCGCCCGCACGGTTGTGCGTGTTCTCCACCTCGACCAGCGTCGTGGGCGGGTACATGGGGTGGCCGCCCGGCCTCCGCGCGGCGAGGAACTCGTCCCGGGTGAAGACGCCGCCCGCGCCGATCTCCGTGAGCTGCACCCCCGAATTGGCCGCCGCGCCGCCGGTCTCGTGCCATCCGGTGTGGCTCTCGCGGCTGACGATGACGTCGTCGCCGGGCCGCGTCAGCACCCGGAGCGCGACCTGGTTCGCCATCGTCCCGCTGGGCAGCCAGATGGCCGCCTCCTTTCCGAGGAGCGCGGCCGTCCGCTCCTGGAGGCGGTTCATCGTGGGATCCTCGCCGTACTCGTCGTTGCCGACGGGCGCGGCCGCCATCGCGGACCGCATGGCGGCCGAGGGCTGCGTGACGGTGTCGGAGCGCAGGTCGATGACGGCGGCGGGACCGGTCACGGGCGAGCCTCCGGGGAATGTGCGAACGTCGCCTTGCTCAATTCCCGGCGAGGATAGCGCAGACGTGATCCAGATGGCCAGGGGTCCCTGTGGCGAGACCCGCGCCGCACTACCAGGGAATGGTCTGGCCCGGGCTCAGGACCCCGACCTGCTCCTCGACCCCGCGCCGCAGCGCCTCGCGCAGGAGACGGTCGGGCGGCTCCCGGAACGGCTCACGGTTCATCGTGAACGTTCCCCAGTGCATCGGCACGAGAAGCCGCCCTCGGAGGTCCTCGAAGAGCTGGACGGCTTCCTCCGGGTTCAGGTGATTGGGGTGTCCCGCCTTGAATGCGTCATAGCCGCCGATCGGGATCGCGGTCAGGTCGAAGGGCCCGAGCCGGTCCCCGATCCTCCGGAGCCGTGAGTCGTAGCCCGTGTCGCCCGCGAAAAAGAATCGCTTCGTGGGCCCGAGCACGGACCACGACGACCAGAGACGCAGGTCCTGATCGGTGAGGGTGCGCCCGGAGGAATGTTGCGCCGGAGTGCAGACGAAGGTCAGCCCCCGGAACTCGACGCTGTCCCACCAGTCGAGCTCGACCACGTTCGTGATCCCCCGCTCCTCGAGCCACGCGCGGAGTCCCAGGGGCACGAAGAACCGCGGCCGGTGCTCTCGCGCGAGCCGCTCTACGGTCTCGGCGTCGAGGTGGTCATAGTGATCCTGGGAGATGAGGACGGCATGGATGGGCGGGAGGTCCCTGAACGCCAGGCCGGGCGCCACGAGCCGGCGCGGTCCGGCGAAGCCGACCGGGCTCGCCCGCTCGCCCCAGTGGGGATCCGTCAGGATGTTCACCCCGTCGAGCTGCACGAGGAACGTGGAGTGACCCACCCACGTGACGGTGGGATGGATTCCGTTGACACGCAGGGCGGCGCCGTCGTTCTCGAGGACCGCCGTCGCAATGCCCCGCGGGCGCTGCGGCGCGAGGCTGCCCAGGACGACGTGTCGCACCTGGACACCGATGTCGAAGTGATACCCATCATTCAGGTTCCGGAAGCCGCGCCGGAGATGGTGAGCGGTCCTCCCATCCACGCCGGCAGACTCCACCTCCAGGGTGACCGTCGGAACCAGGGTGAGCGCGCACAGGGCGACGAACGCGGTCAGACGGGCGAATCGCGACACGCGAGTGAGACCTCCAGCCGACGAGCTCGAGCTCCCGCTGGCGGGAGCGCCTACAGCAATTCAGCGTAGCACAGCCGATCGCAGGTCTCCCCCCAGCGGCACTCCACCGGGCTCGGCGTCCCGATCCCTCGGGGAGCCGACGCCTGCGCGAGCGCCCCCGCGGCGGCACGATGACGGGAGACTACGACCGTCCGGACTCCCCTCTCCCCTGGGCTACCCGCCCGGTGCTCGCGAGAATTCCTCGCCGGGGTGTGAGCTTGGCCGGCCGCGGCCCGTGACGGCGAGCGCCCACCAATGGAACGTAGTCGAGCTCACGGCCGTCGGCCACGCACCGGAGCAGCAATCCGCCCCGGCTCATGTCGCCCCGGCCGACGAACTCGGCGGGAAAGACGAGCCGCTCCCCGAAGACCTCGGCCAGCGGCTCGATGTACTTCCCGCTTGCCACGCTTCCCAGGAGCACGACCTGCCACCCGGCGGCGGCGTCGAGGGCCGCGGCAAGGGCGCGAGCGTCCCGCACGAGCGGCCGCCGGTACCGCGGATCGGCGGGATCGATGTCGACCCGGCCGTACCGGCGGAGCAGCGGCGCGTCGACCTGGATCCCGGGGGGCCGCAACCCCTGGCATGGCGTGATCACGAGCGTGCCGTCCAGGCCCGACGGCGGACGCGCGAAGGACAGCGCGTAGGCGAGCTTGCCGCGAAAGTAGAGGCCGCTCATGAAGCTGAAGACCTCTCCCAGGGAGGCGCCCTCCCGGCTCCGGAGCCGGCACGCCAGGTCGAAGCGAGCCTGCTCGCGGAGGACCAGCCTCGCCCGCTGGCCGCCGCAATGCGCCGGCGAGAGCAGGAAGACGCGCGCTTCCATCACACTCGTCAGTGTAGAGGGCGCGCGCCGGGCGCACTAGACCTCGCCCGCGTCGCGCCCAACGTGGGCCGCGCGGGATCGACTCGGGTCTCGGCGTCAGGGACCCTCGCTGCAGGCCGCGCGTCATGGCGGCCCGGCGAGCTGCCACCCGCCGTAGAGAGGATGGCTGACGTCCAGCGGCAGCCTGACCGGCGCCTCCGTCCGCGCGGAATGGTAGATCGCCGTGATCAGCTCGATCGACGCGCGCGCGTCGCCGAGCGTGACCGGGAGCTCGGCTCCGGACTGAAGCGCCCGGTGGTAGCGGGCGAACTGCCCGGCATATCCCTCGAGCTCGGGCTCGAACGCGGCCAGCGCCTCCTGGATGCGACCGTCGATCTCCGGCGTGTCGCCCCTGAACGTCCAGGGGTCGTGCGAGCTCCGGTAGGGCTCCGTGTTGCTCTCGGCGGACAGATTCGCGAAGCAGAACCGATGCCGGCTGATCTCGTGGGCCGAGCCGGTCGTCGCCGCGAGCGTGCAGAGCGACCCGTCGGCCATCTCGACCGAGACCGCGACGCAGTCCTCGGTCTCGATCGGATTCACGAGGGTGGTGAGGTGCGCGGACACGCTCCTCGCTGGCCCCAGCAGGTAGTAGACGAGGTCGTGGGCGTGAATGGCGAGGTTGACCAGGGGGCCGCCGAGCTCCGTCGCCCAGCGCGACCGCCAGGGCACCGCGTAGTAGGCCGGCCGCCGGCGCCACGCGGTCTCCACGGTCGTCAGGTACGCGCGGCCCGCGATCCCCCGCTCGACGAGAAGCCGGAGCTTCTGGATCCCGTGGCCGAAGCGGTACTGGAAGATCGGCATCACGCGCCGGCCCGACCGCTTCTCGGCGGCCGCCACCCGGTCGGCGTCCGCCAGCGAGCCGCAGAGCGGCTTCTCGCAGATCACGTGCTTCCCGGCGTCCAGGGCCTGGAGCGTCTGCCGCACGTGGAGGTACGGCGGCGTGCAGAGGTCGACGACGTCGAGGTCGTCCTGCTGGCAGAGCGCCGTGACGTCGGTCAGCACCCGTCCGATCCCGTACGCCGCCGCGACCTCGCGGGCCTTCGTCTCGTCGACGTCGCAGATCGCCGCCACCTCGAACAGATCCGGCAGGCTCCGGTAGGCGTCGAGGTGCTGGCGGCCGATCCCGCAGCCGACGACGGCGACCTTCAGCGCTGCCGCGCCCATCGCTCAGCCGCGCCGAGAGGTGCGGCGGCGGGGCGACGGCTGCCTCGGGCGCACGATCACCGCGCGCGTCCAGCCTCACGGCCTTCGCCTGGGCCTCCAGCGCGAGCCGGCAGGCCAGGAAGCAGTGGGCCTGGGGCATCGCCGTCTCCGTCCGATCCACGATGTCGGCGAGGAGCTGGCGGCCATACGGCAGGTCGCCGGCGCTCGCGTCCACGTGGCGGGCGGCCTTCCCGTCGACCAGGAACAGATGGCTGGCGCCAGGCCGCCCGGCGATGTCCACGTACTTCCGCAGCTCGATGTAGCCCTCCGTGCCCAGCACGACGAGGCGGCCGTCGCCCCACGTGCTGAGGCCGTCCGGCGTGTACCAGTCGACCCGCGCGTAGCCGCTTCCCCCGTTGCCCCGGAGGAGCACGTCCCCGAAGTCCTCGAGCTCCGGCCACTGGGGGAAGTTCCAGTTGGCCACCTGGGAGGCCACCACCTCCGCCTCGGTCGAGCCGGTCATGAACAGGAACTGGTCCATCTGGTGCGACGCGATGTCGGCGAGGATGCCGCCGGTCTGCGCCCGCTTGAAGAACCACGCGGGGCGCGTCGGCGCGTTGATCCGGTGCGGCCCGAGTCCCACCGTCTGGACGACCTTCCCGATGGCGCCCGCCTTCACGAGCTCCCCCGCCCGCACCGTGGCGGCGTTCTCGAACCGCTCGCTGAAGCAGACCGAGTAGATCCGCCCGGTCTCCGCCTGGACGCGGCGGGCCTCGGCCAGCTGGTCCAGCGCGGTGAACGCGGGCTTGTCGCTCATGTAGTCCTTCCCGTGGCGCATCACCTCGACGCCGAGGGGGCCCCGCTCGCTCGGGATGGCCGCGCTCACCACGAGCTGGAGCCGCGCATCCTCGAGGATCTCCCGCCGGCTCCGGGCCAGCCGCGCCTGCGGGTACCGGCGGCCGTACTCCGCCGCCAGCTCGGCCTCCTCCGCGAAGAACGACACGAGCTCCGCCCCCGCGCGGAGGAGCAGGTCCGTCTGGGCGTAGATGTGGTTGTGATTGAGGCCGATGACCGCGAATCGCACGGGCAGTGGCATGGTGTCCCTCGCGGGCTTCCTCCGGCTCACCGCGGCGAGAGGCCGGGCTAGCCCTTCATCCCGGTGGTGCTGATGCCCTGGACCAGGTACCGCTGGAACACGACGAACACCACGAGCACCGGCACCAGCGACAGCGCGGACATCGCGAAGATCGCGCCCCAGTCGGTCGCGCCCGACGCGTCGGCGAACGATCTGAGCGCCACCGAGATCGTGTAGAGCTTCGGCTCGTTCAGGTACACCAGCGGCGTGAGGAAGTCCTCCCAGGTCCAGTAGAACGAGAAGATCGCCGCGGTGATCAGCGCGGGCCGGATCAGCGGCAGGATGATCCGGAAGAAGATCCCGAAGTGGCTGCACCCGTCGATCTCCGCCGCCTCGTCCAGCTCCTTGGGAATGCCGCGGATGAACTGCATGATCATGAAGATGAAGAAGGCCATCCCGAAGAACCGCGGCAGGAGGAGCGGGTAGAACGTGTTCACCAGGTTGAGCTTCGTGAAGAAGACGTACTGCGGGATGATGATGACCTGCACCGGCAGCATCAGCGTCAGCAGCATGCAGGTGAACCAGAAGCCCCGGCCGGCGAACCGGATGCGCGCGAACCCGTAGGCCACCACCGCGGACGACAGGACCGCGGCCACCGTCCCCACGCCCGCGTAGATCAGCGAGTTCTTGTAGAACGTCGCGAAGGTGATCCCGCCGAAGCCCGCCCAGCCGCTGACGTAGTTCTGCGGGCGTGAAGTGTCGCGGGACCAGCGACATCACGTCGGCCCAGATCTCCGACGGTCCCTTGAACGAGCTGGCGAAGAGCCACAGGATCGGATAGAGCATCACGAAGCCGAACGCGCCAACCGCACGCGTGGTAGATGACCGTCCGGAGCAGCTCGCGGCGCCGCCGCGGTCGAGGTCGCCGGCAACGCTGCTCCCCGGCGCACTCGCGCGCATCACCGGCCCTCCTTCGCCTCGTAGAAGACCCAGCGCCCGGAGGTCTTGAAGAGAACCGCCGTGCAGAGGGCCACCGCGACGAGCAGCACCCAGGCCATGGCCGAGGCATAGCCCATCTGAAAGCTCTCGAACGCCCGCCGGTAGAGGTAGAGCGCGTAGAAGAGCGTGGTGTCCATCGGCCCGCCGCGCGTGACGATGAACGCCTGGGTGAACACCATGAAGCCGGTGATGGTCTGCATGACGAGGTTGAAGAACGTGACGGGCGAGAGGAGCGGCAGCGTGATCCGGAAGAAGCGCGACCATGGCCCGGCGCCGTCGATCGCCGCTGCCTCGTAGAGCTCCGCGGGGATCTGCCGGAGCCCGGCGAGAAAGATCAGCATCGGCGAGCCGAACTGCCACACGGCGAGGGTGATCAGCGTCCAGATGGCCAGGTCGGGATGGCCGAGCCAGCTCATCCGCGGTATCGCCCAGGAGCGAGAGCAGGGCGTTGACGACGCCCTCCGTGCCGAACACCTGGCGCCACATCAGGGCCACGGCCACGCTGCCCGCCACGATGGACGGGGCGTAGTAGGCGGCTCGGTACACGCTCATTCCCCGGCGCTGGGTGTTCAGCAGCATTGCGAGCCCGAGCGCGAACGCGAGCCGCAGCGGAACGGCGACCGCCACGTAGAACAGGGTCACCGTCACCGACTGCAGGTAGCGTCGGTCCTGCAGGAACATCCGCTGGAAGTTCTCGAGCCCGACCCAGCGGGGCGGTGTGAGGATGTCGTAGTCGGTGAAGGCCAGGTAGAGCGAGGCGACCATCGGGAGCAGCGTGAATCCGAGGAAGCCGATTAGCCAGGGCGCAATGAACGTGTAGCCCGCAACGTTCCGGGCGCGGGTGCGGGCGCGACGACTCGCGATGTGTTCCGCCCGGACACCGGGCCGCAGCAGCTCCTCGCCCGGTATCGACGTGGCCGGCGCGCGGCTCATGGCATGCCGTTCAGCAAGGACAGGGGCACGGCGAGCCGGACGACGCCCGCCGCGCCCGTATCACTCCCCGCAGCCGGCTCCCGCGTCAGCGCTTCGCCTTGGCGAGAATCGCGTTGGCCTCTTGCCGCAGGAGGGCCGCCCCCTTGTCCGGGTCGAGCTTCCCGTACGCCACCGGGTCGACCACCTGCGGATCGAACACGTTCTTGACGATCTCCGTGTGCCCGGGCGGGTCCGGCGGCGGGATCGGCTGGACGTCCTTACTCACCCGATCGAGATACGCGAACATCTCGGACTGCGAGCGACCCAGCTTCGGCATGAGCGCCTTCTGCACCTTGCTCGAGATCGGCACCCCGCGCTCCGCGAGGAGGATTTCGTTCGCCTCGATCGAGTTCGTGAAGAAGTCGATGAACATCGCCGCTTCCTTGGGCTGCTTGGCCTGCGTCGTGACGCTGAAGAACTGCGACGGCTTCAGGAAGTTGGCCGACTTCCCTCCCGGGACCCGAGGCAGCGGGTGAAGGACGAGGTTGCGCTCGTCGCCCCCGGCCGCCTTCCAGACCGCGACGATCTGGTTGCTCCAGAAGTAGGCCATCGCGGCCTTCCGGCTCACGAGCGGCGTCATCTCGACGCTCGTGTCCTGGTTGAAGCTCGCCAGTTCGTCGGCCCGCGGGACCAGGGCGTTGGCCTTCTGGAGGCGCAGCAGCATGTTGAAGTGGTCCACGAGCGGCTTGTCGCTCTCGTAGCCGAGCCGGCTCCCGTCGGCGGCGTAGCGCCACTGCCCAGACGAGAGATACAGCGCCCCCCAGATCTGGTTGTCCCAAGTCTGGGAGCCCATGCCCCAGATCCCGAGCTTTCCCTGGAGCGCGAGGGCGGTCTTCTCGAAGTCGGCCCATGTCCAGTTCGGAGGCGGCAACGGGACGCCCGCCTTCTTGAAGGCGTCCACGTCGAGCACCCAGCACTGGGAGTTGGATCCGAGGTTGACGCCCAGGAGCTTCCCGCCCACCATGCCGCCCTTGAGAGCCGCCTCCGCGACGTCCCGCGTGTCGATCGTCCCGCTCTTGACGTAGTCGTCGAGGGGCGCGAGGAGACCCCGCGAGGTCCACTCGGTGATGTAGGCGTAGTCCTGCTGCATCACGTCGGGGAGGTTCCGCCCCGCCGCCTGGGTCGTCATCTTGGTCCAGTAGTCGCCCCAGCCGGCGAACTCGTAGGTGACCTTGATGTTCGGGTACTTCTTCTGGAAGAGCTCGATGGCCTTGATCGTCCGGTTGTGCCGGTCCTGCGAGCCCCACCACGCCACCCGCAGCTCGACGGGCGCGCCGCCCGACTGGGCGGCGGCGGGGGTGTGGGCCGCTCCGGCCATCCAGAGGCCGACGATCACGATCATCCACGCGACGGTCCGGCCGACGTGCCCACGCATGGCGATGGCCTCGCTTTCTATGGCGCTCGAAAGAGGTTGGCGGGGTCCGGGCTCACGTCACTACTCGGTCATCTCGGGGCACGCCTGTCAAGAGGGTCCGATCGCGGGACGGGCATGCGCCTCGTCCGGCAGGCGGAACAGATCGTCCACGTGCACCAGCCGCTCGGTGCGGATCGACTCGTTGGCGCGCGAACCCGACGAGGAGCGACGCCGCCCCGTCGACGTGGGAGGCCGCCCGGTGGTAGGGGTCCGGCGGCGGCGACGGCGAGAAGAGCTGCTCCAGCATGACCGGATCCGCCCCGCCGTGGCCCCCCTCCCCGGACGGCACCTCCACCTCGTACGGCCGCGCCGAACAGGGGCTGCACCGTGATGCGCGCCGCCTTGAACGCGCCCTTGCTGGCCTTGGCCCGCTCGGCGTCCTGCATCAGGTGGGTGACGTTCTCGACGATGTCCATCTCGAGCCGCCCCCGATCGCCCGTGATGGCCACCCGCAGGCCCTCCCAGGGCGCGTAGGCGACCAGGCAGTAGGAGAGCAGCGCGCCATTCCGGTAGCGCGCCGTCACGGTCATCGTGTCGTCGATCGTGATGGGCTCCCCGAACACGTTCCGGTCGCGGATGTAGCCGCTCTCCGCCTCGGCCTCGAGGTACAGGCCGCGGAGCGCCGCGCTCCGGTCCAGGAACAGCGCGAACGGATCGCTCCGCGCCGCCTCGCTGCCGGTGTAGCGCGCATACGGGTACGACTCGCCGCGCGCCTCGGCATTCGCCCGCCCGTAGAAGCCCAGGCCCGCCAGCGCGAAGACGTCGCGCGGATACGAGTCGATCCACCAGTTGACGAGGTCGAAGTGGTGGGTCGCCTTGTGCACCAGGAGCCCGCCGGAGTTCTCGCGCTCGCGGTGCCACCGCCGGAAGTAGTCCGCGCCGTGCCGGGTGTCGAGAAGCCAGGAGAAGTCGACGCACAGCGGGCGGCCCACCACCCCGTCCATCATCAGGCGGCGGAAGACCGTGTAGGCCGGCGCGTAGCGGTAGTTGAACGTGACGCGGAGCGACCGGCCGGTCCGCGCGATCGCGTCGAAGATCGCCCGCATCTTCTCGGCGTCGGTCGTCATCGGCTTCTCGGTGATCACGTCGCAGCCGAGCTCCATGGCCCGCGTGATGTACCGATGGTGAGTGGCGTCCACCGTCGTGACGATGACGGTGTCGGGTCGCGTCTCGGCGATCATCCGGTCGAACGCATCGGCCAGATACGTGGGACGGGGCGCGGCGCCCGCCATCGCCGCCAGCCGCCGGTTGTGCCAGTCCATCCGCGTCTGGCTCAGGTCGCGAGAGTCCCACCAGCTCGGCCGTCTCCCGGTAGGTCCCGGCGATCGCGTCGACGAACATGCCCGCCCGGGAGCCGGTTCCCACGATGGCGTAGCGTCTCCGTCGGCTCATCCGGCCGCCGGGCAAGCCGAGGCTCTCCTCGCCGGAAGCGCCTCGGCAGCTGCACCCGGCCCGCGCTCTCCTTGCAGACATCGGCTTCGGATCTAGACTCACATATAGACATAGACTCGAATAGTTACAGAGCCTCACATGCCAGGGTGCTTCAGGGCCACCCGCCGAGCGGACCATGCGGCTCCCAGATCATCACCCGGATGGGCGTCGGATCGAGTCCCGCACAGGGATTGTTGACCTGAGGGCAGTTCGAGATCAGCGCGAGGGCGTCCATCTCGGCCCGCAGGTCGACGAAGTCGCCCGCCTTCGACAGGCCATCGACGAAGACGGTGTCCGCGAGCCTTCCGTCCGGGCCGACCGGCACGTTGGAGAAGAAGTTCAGGTTCGCCACGATGTCGCGCCGCCCCATCCCGTATCGGCCGAGCAGCCGGAGGAAGGTCTCGCGGCAGCCGGGCACGTCCTTGACCCCGTACATCATGAGGTTGCTGGGAGCGCTGCAGCAGCCCCCGATGGTGTCGTGCCGGCCGCAGGTGTCCGCGACGATCGTGAACATGGGCCGCGCGACGTCGGAATAGAGCACGTGCCCCGTGGTGAGCAGGATGCTCCGGGCCTTCTTCATGGTGTTGGCGGCGTGGTACCGCTCCTCCGGCTGGGTGGCGTGATAGCAGAGAAAGTCGACCCCTTGCTTGCCGGCCTGGTCCACGATCCGGAGGATCTGGCCTCGCCTCACCACCTCGGCCCACCCCTCGCCCGGCGGAACCACGTCGTCGCGGACGACGTGCCCGGGCGGTGAGGCCGTTGGCGCGCCTGGCTCACCGTGCATCGCGTTGCTCAGTCTCTGGCTGGTGGCCCTTCGTCCGGAATCTCGACCGGCCGATCGGCCGGCTGATCCCGCTCAGGCCTTCGTGTACTTTCGCGCGTAGGCGCGCACGCAGGCCGCCCGCAGCGCGGCCTCGTCCAGGTCGCGGCCCCGGAAGCGCTCGACCGACATGCCGCGCAGATCCGGCTGGCTGGACCCGTCCAGGATGAGGTCGGCGAGCGCGCGGCCCACGGAGGCGGAGATGGAGAGGCCGCCCACGTTGCAGGCGGAGGCGATGTAGAAGCCGGCGAGGGTCGCGACCGGCCCCACGATGTGGTCGCCGTCCGGCGAGATGGTCGGGAGCCCGCCGCGGTGCTCGTGAAGCTTCGCGCCGCGCAGCGCGGGGAAATGGGCGGCCACCTCGCCGGCGAGGCCCCAGAGCACGCCGACGTCCAGCGGCAGGTCCCGCACCTGGAACGCCTTCCGGCTCCTTCCGCATGTCGACCTGGAGCGGGTGGTCCTCGTACCCGCCGAGCATCAGCCCGCCCTGCTCCGGCCGCGTGTACACGCTCGGCTCGTGGATGCGGACGATCGGATGATGCGGCTCGATGCCCGCGATCGGCTCGGTGATGAAGAGCTGGTGGCGCGTGGGCACCATCGGAACGCGGATGCCCACCTCGTCCGCCAGCAGAGCCGACCAGGCGCCCGCGGCGTCGACGACCACGGGGCTCTCGATCACGCCGGCCGACGTCCGGACCCCGCGGATTCGCCCTCCCTCGTGGAGGAACCCGGTCACCGCCGTCCCCGGCGCGAGGGTGACGCCCATCTCTCCGGCGGCGGCCGCGAACTCCCGGGCGACCAGCGGCGGATGGAAGTAGCCGTCCTCGGGCGAGAACAGGATCGCGCGGGCGCCGGCCGCGCGGAAGTGGGGCGCCCGCCGCTCGGCCTCGTCACCCGACAGGAACTCGACCTTCACCCCGAAGGATTGCGCCAGCGCCGCGTTGCGGCGCATGCGCGCCTCCCCCTCCGCCGTGAGCAGCACCCGCATGGCGCCCACGCGATGAAACCTGATCGAGCGTCCCGTGACGCTCTCGAACGCGGCCAGCGTCTCCACGGCCTCGTTGACGAGCTTCACCATGAGCTCTGACCCGGCGACCTTGGAGGTCAGCCCGGCCGCCCGGGGCGAGGTTTGCGACCCGAGGTCGTAGCGGTCGAGCAGGATGACGTCACGGGCTCCGCGCCGGGCCAGATGGTAGGCGGTGCTGGCGCCGAACCCGCCCGACCCGACGATCACGACCTCGGCTCGCTTGCGCATGCTCCCCCGCTCCGTTTCTCCGCGCGCCAGGCTCTTGCCGCAGCATGCCCGGCCCAGGCGGTCTCGACCTGAATGCTAGAGACCGAGGCGCGTCGTGTCAAACCATCCGGCCGCCTGCCGCGCGAAAACACGGGCGCTTGGCGGGCACACGGCCGGGGGCTCTCCAGTACGAATGTCCCCGAGATCAGCCGGAGCGGCGCGACCGCCGTCGCCGTCGAGCGGAACGCCCCACCATCGCCCACCGCGACGACGCCGGATCGGCGAGATCGCGCGGCGCAGATGGGCCCGGAGCGTCGGCGGAGCCAGGGCTATCGGTCAGGCCTACCTTGGAGAGATATCGGCGCAGCTCGTCCATTCACTTTGGGGCTCGTTTCGCGCGGGCGTGCGGTGCCGAGAACTCCCCCGATCTGGGGGCCCCGCGACCCATACTGGGACCCTTCGACCCGGCTATCTGACCGTCACTCTTGAACCCGTCCGACGGCACGCTCGTTGCTCCCTTTCGACGCAGGTCACGCGAAAGGGGACGCCATGCGAGCGATCTCGATCGGCCTGGTCGTCTGGCTCCTGTCGGCGTGTGCCAGCACATCACCCTCGCGCGACACCGGGCTGCCCGGCCCGGGGCCGGGCGCCTGCGGGCGCCCCGGAAGTGTCGCGGTGCACCCCGTAACCACCGAGAGCGTCCAGACGACGGACGGTGGGGTCGCAGTCGCCATTGCCGTGGTCTGGCTGCTCCTCGGTCTGACGAGCGCCATCATCGGCTGCCCGGGAGCGGCCGCGGGAGCCAACGCGACGCCAGGCTGAGGAACGACGCGCCCGGGTCGCGCTCGCGCCTAGCTTCGCCCGAAGAGCGGGATCCGCGTGTTCGCCGACGGCCGATAGCTCACGGTCTCGACCAGCCGCTCGGGCTCCACGCCCGAGGCCAGCAGCTGCGCGACGCCAGCCTGCGTGACGATCGTCGCGAGCGTTTCGCCCGGGCAGGCGTGAGCTCCGAGACCGAACGTGAACGCGACCCGTTCTCGGCGGAGCGGATCGAACCGATCCGGATGCGCATTGGCCGCGGGGTCGCGGTTGGCCGCAGCCAGGACCACCAGCACGGTCTCGCCCATCTTCATGTCGTGGCCCGCAACCCGGCCGGGCCTGGCCAGGAAGCGCCGCGTGTTCTGGACGGGCGGGTCGTGGCGCACGACCTCACGAATCACCGCGGTCAGGAAGCCCCGCTCCGCCCCGACGCGCTCGCGGACGTCGCCATGCCGGCCGAGGGCGACGATCGTGTTGCCGATGAGCCCGGCCGTCGCCTCGTACGCCTGGGACAGATATCCGATCCGATTCGCGACGACTGCATCGAGCGTTGGCCGCCCGAGGAGGGCCCCGAACGCCTCCGCGAGGCGCCCCGCCGCCGCCTTGCCCTGCTCGATCTGCTCCGGCGTGCTGGCGGGCGACAGGCAACGCACGAAGTCACCGGTCCACGCGGCGAGCTCCGGCAACCGCTCCGGAGCGAAGCCGAGGAGGCTCCCCACCACGTAGACCGGCAGCCGGAAGGCGAAGTCCGCCAGCCGGTCGGCATGGCGCGCGGGCTCGAGCTCCTCGGCCAGCCGCCGGGCGCACGCCGCGCCCTGCTGAACGATCAGACCCGGGTTCATCGACCCCAGGTGTCCCGACACGGCAAGCTTGGCCGGCAGATGACCGGGCCCATCCGTCATCCGAACCAGCTGGCCGAAGATGTCGCCGGCGGGCGAGCCGAGCAGCAGCCGGGGAACAGGCTCCGCCTCCGGACGGACACGGCACAGGTCGCTGGTCAGGACCGCCCGCACCGCCTCCGCGCCGGCAGCGATCCAGAGCCCCAGCGCGTCGTCGCGGTGGAGCGGCCGGTGCGCGACCAGCTCCGCGTAGTACGGATAGGGGTCCGGCTGGGTCACGGCGGCGATCGCGTTCACGGGCCCGCCATCGGCTCGATGCTAGGCCCCCATGAGGGCGTTCAGCTCCGGCGTCGGCACCGAGTGGTCGAGGTAGCCGAACGTGCCGCTGTCCTTCACCTCGCGAGCGGCGGTGAGCAAGCCCGTCATGGCCATCCGATAGAGCGAGGAGGCGAGGCTGATCCGCTTCACCCCGGCCGCCTCGAGCTCCCCCACCGTGAACGACTTGCCCTTGATCCCGGCCATGAAGTTGACCGGCTTCGAGACCGCGGCGCAGACCGCCCGCACCGCCGCCAGGTCCGGGAGACCCGGAGCGAACAGCACGTCCGCGCCGGCGCGCTCGAAGGCCTGGAGCCGGGCGATCGTGTCGTCCAGGCTCGGGTTCCCGCGAAGGAAGTTCTCCGCCCGCGCGGTCAGGGTGAACGGGAACGGGAGCGCACGCGCCGCCTGCACGGCCGCCGCCACGCGCGCCGTTGCCTGTCCGATGTCGAAGAGGGGCCGGGCCGGGTCGCCCGTGGCGTCCTCGATCGAGCCCCCGACCAGCCCCACCTCCGCGGCCAGCCGGATGGTCTCCGCGGCGGCGCCCGGCGTGTCCCCGAAGCCCTTCTCCAGATCGGCCGAGACCGGCAGGTCGGTCGCCTCCACGATGGCCCGCGCGTGCGCCAGCGCCTCCGCGCGCGTCACCTTGCCGTCCCGGCGGCCGAGGATGCCCGCGGAAGCGCCGCTCGACGTCGCCAGCGCCGTGAAGCCGAGCCCCGCCAGGATGCGCGCCGAGCCCGCGTCCCATGGATTCGGGATCACGAACGCGCCCGGACCCTGGTGGAGCGCCCGGAACCGCGCGGCCTTGTCGCCCTGACTCACCGTCATGGCACTCCTCCTGTCCGGATCGTGGCCACCCGATCTCACTCCCTGGCGGAGCGGGAGGCGGCCCTCAGCAGCGGGTGACGTGCGCGGAGACCGCGAGCCACTGGCCCTGCCGGCGGGCCCAGACGTCGGTGTAGCGGCCGGACCCGACGCCTCCGTCCGGCCGGACGAACGCGGTGCGAGCGTGGATGATCGCGAAGTCCCCCATGAGGCGGACGTTGACGTCCTTGGCCTCGAGACCCGAGATCGAGACCGGTCGCGCGGTCTGGGCGAGGAACGCGGCCCGATCGATGAGCGATCCGTCGGGGTTGCTGCAGAGGAAGTCGTCCGCCAGGATCTCGTCGAAGCGGCGGACATCCGAGGTTTGCACCGATCGGATGTAGTCGCGATTGAGCTCCAGGAGGGTGTCCAGGTCACGCTTGGAACCGATGTCGACGTGCGTCTTCATGTGGTCTCTCTCCTCATCCGGCCCGCCACGGCCAGGCGCCCCTCGATCTTGACCCGGCTTCGCATCAGCAGATCGGCCGGGGTGATACCACTGGCGACACACAGGCGCGTCCAGTAGCGCCACACGTCGCCCAGCTCCCCGGCCAGGCGCTCGCGCTGGCGATCACCGTCCTGCGTGAGCCTCCGGAGACACTCGGCGACCTCGCCGGCGTCCCCTACCAGGGCGAGGCCGACGTCCCGCAACCACTGGTCGTCCGGCCGATCCGCCGGCCCGCCACCGTCCGCTTCCACCGCCCACGCCGCGAATTCTTCGAGCGTCATCGCGGCGGCTCCGGGCGCCGGCCCGCCCGACGGGCGGCCCGCCCGGCGCCATTCGACATGCGCCCGGCTTCGCGCCAGGAGCGTCGACGGCGCCACCCCGGTGACCGCGCATAGCCGCGCCCAGTAGTAGGCCACGTCACCCAGCTCGTCGGCCAGCCGATCCCGCCGCCACTCGCCGTCGCGGAGCCACCGCGTGAGCACCCCGGCGACCTCACCGATCTCGCTGGCGAACCCGAGACCGAGCTCGAGCAGCACGCGATCCTCAGGCACGCCCGCGTGACGGCTCACGCCGACGCCCGCCGCCCAGGCGACGTATTCGTCGAGCGTCATGACCGCCTCCCCTGCCGGGCCGCCAGCATCAAAACGGCCGGCTCGCCTCCCCGGCAGTATGCCTGAAGCCACGCGTGGAGCGGGGCGTCGACCTCCGGCTCATCGACCCACGCGCTCGGCCTCGAGCCCCGCGAATCGACCAGGATCCTCATCCAGGTGCCGCTCGCCGCACCGGGTAGATCGCCACTTGGCCACTGGCCTCCCTCGATGCCCGTCGGGGGGCCCGACCTGCGCCGCGGCGACATCCACGTGATGCGCCTCGCGTGGGCCCGCACGGCGTTGATCCCACACGCCCGGTGGGCTGATCATAGGACCGTGTCAGGTCGCCGACGAGTGCCAGGAGCGCCACATGCCTTCCTCAGTCGTCGCGGCTTCCTCCGCGGGGCGCTCGCCGGCGCCCTCGCTGCGCCGGGGCTCACGGGCTGCGCCACCCCGGCCCGCCCGGAGGTCGCCGGTCGCGACCCCTTCACCCTCGGCGTGGCTGCGGGCGAGCCCGGGCCGGACGGCTTCGTGCTCTGGACCCGCTTGGCGCCCGAGCCGCTCTGGGCCGATCCTGCCGCCCCGGGCGGGCTGACGACGGGGGACGTCCCCCTCACCTACGAGATCGCAACGGATCCCGGGATGGGGACGATCGTCCAGTCCGGCCCGGTGATCGCGGAGGCGGCCTTCGCCCATTCGGTGCACCTCGAGGTGCGGGGGCTCCCGTCGGGCCGGCCGTACTGGTACCGTTTCACGAGCGGGGACGCCCGGAGCCGCATCGGACGCGCGTGGACCGCGGCGCCGCCCGGCCACCCGCTGCGTGAGCTCCGCTTCGGCTTCGTCTCCTGCGCCAACTACGAGCACGGGTATTTCGCAGCCTACCGGCACCTCGCCGATGAGTCGCCGGACCTCGTGATCTTCCTCGGGGACTACATCTACGAGCATGTCGACCGGCTGCGGCCCACCGTCCGCCGGCACAGTGATGACGCCGAGGCGGCGACGCTGCCCGCCTATCGCAACCGGTACGCGCAGTACCGGCTCGACCCCGACCTGCAGCGGCTCCACGCCGAGGTGCCGGTGCTCGTGACATGGGACGACCACGAGGTCCAGAACGACTACGCCGACCAGTGGTCACCGACGGTCGATCGTCCGGAGGCCTTCCTGACGCGGCGGGCCGCCGCGTATCAGACGTTCTACGAGCACATGCCGCTCCGGCCGAGTCGATCGCGACCGCAAGGGTCCGCGCTCCGCCTCTACGACCGCTTCACCTACGGGGACCTGGTCGAGTTCTCGGTGCTCGACGGGCGGCAGTATCGCAGCCGCCAAGCGTGCGCCCGGCTGCCAGACTACGGGGGCGGCCATTTCGAGACCGATGCCTGGTGTCCGGAGCGGCGAGACCCTGCCCGGTCCATCCTCGGCCCGGCGCAGGAGGCCTGGCTCTTCGACGGCCTCGCGCGGTCGTCGGCGCGGTGGAACGTCCTGGCCCAGGACGTGTTGATGGCGCAGCTCCGGCAGCGGGTGCCCCTGGTGGACATCGTGGGCCACTGGACCGACGCGTGGGACGGCTATCCGGCGAGCCGGACCCGACTCCTCCGGCACGTGGAGGCAAGCCGCGTCTCGAATCCCGTGGTGATCACCGGCGATCTCCACTCCTTCTGGGTCAACGATCTGAAGCAAGATTTCGACAACCCCGGTTCCCCGACCGTGGCGACGGAGCTCGTCGGGACGTCCGTCGCCTCGCTCGGCCCGTCCTACTCTCAGTTCATGGGCTGGATGCCGGAGAACCCGCACGTGCGGTACTTCGAGAGCCGCCAGCGGGGATACGTCTCCGTGGAGCTGACGCCCGAGCGGATGACCACGCGGTTCCGCGCCCTGTCCGACGCCCGCGACCCCCGGGCCACGGTCTCGACATTGCGGAGCTTCGTCGTCGAATCCGGGCGCCCTGGCGCGATCCCGGCGTAGCCGGCCCCGGCGGCGCTTGCCCCTCCCGCGTCACGCATCGCAGCGTCACGGAATCAGCACGATCTTGCCGAAGGCGCCGGGCGCCATGATGTCCTTGTGCGCCTGGGCGGCCTGCGCGAGAGGAAGCTCCTTCCCGACCACGGGGCGCAGCGTGCCATTCTCGAGACCGGTCGCCATGGCGGCGTGGGTCTCCCGCTCTTCGGTCTCCGTTATCCCCCACAGGATGAAGGCGCGCACGGATGCGCGGCGCGACATGAGGTCGCGGGGAGTGATCGTCACGTCGCCCCGGCTGCCGATGACGACGACGCGGCCGCTGCGCGCAAGCAGCTTCAAGTCGGCGCCGAGGTTCACGTTGGCGAGCATCTCGAGGATCACGTCCACCCCGCGTCCGGCGGTCGCCTTGAGAATGGCGTCCTGGTAGCCGGACTGACCGTGGTCGAATGCCCGATGCGCCCCCTCGCGCGTGACGAGTTCGAGTCCCTTGGCCGTCCCCGCCGTGCCGAAGACGACGAGACCCATGGCGCGAGCGATCTGCACCGCCGCGATGCCGACGCCGCCGCTGGCGCCATGGATCAGGGCAGTCTCGCCGGCGCGGGCATCGGCGAAGTGACGCAGCGCATGATAGGCCGTGCCATACGGAACCCAGACGCCCGCACCCTGCGCGAAGGACGCGCGGTCCGGCAGCGGATGCACCTGGGATTCGACGGCGAGGGTGTACTCGGCATAGGTCCCGCTGAGCGTGTTCGCGGTGTAGACGCGGTCGCCGGGCTTCACCTTGGAGACGCCCGCTCCGACGGATTCGATCGTCCCGGCGGCGTCGCTGCCCGGGGTATACGGGAGGGGCGGCTTGATGGCGTAGGTACCGTTGCGCATGTATGTGTCGTACGGGTTGACGCCCACGGCCTTCACATGGACGAGAACCTGGCCCGCGGCGGGCCGGGGCGTGGGGATCTCTTCCAGCTTGAGGACCTCGGGCCCGCCGAATTCATGGACGAGAATGGCCTTCATGGCGTATCTCCCTTCGTGGCGAAGAACGTGGTGGCCCCCGGTTCGGCGCTCCGCATTCGCGTCTAGTGCCCGCGCCGCCGATGGGCACCTAGCAGGTCCATGCCGAAGTCGCCGACCGGATCACGCCACACGCTGTGCACGTGGTTGGCGTCCCGGGTGGTGTTGTCGTACTCCACGAGAAGGCGGTGCCCCTGGAGACGGTAGTAGTGTGGTCGAGTCGGCTCGAGGCTACCGGCCCACGCGAGATGCAGGGCCGGAAACGACGGCCCGCTGACCCTGGCCATCTCACGCTCGGCGATCTCCTCCGGGAGACGCCCCACGTACGTGTCGAGCAGCGCCTTCAGCAGCTCGTGCTGCGATGAGGTCATCGCCGACGCGGGCAGTCCCTTCGGCACGGTCGTGAAGCGCAGGCGGTCGACGTGCGCGCCCGTCAGCCCGACCTTCGCCTCCTCGGCGTCCTGGAACCGCTCGAGATTGTCCAGGAGCTCGCCGCTCCACTCGTCACGCCACACCCTCGCCAGCCGAAGTGGGCCATCGCCTTCGCTCAGGACCGTGCGATTCGCCCCGACCAGATCGATCGGTGGCACCGGCGAGAGCACCGCAACCCGGCGCTGCTCGTCGCTCAGCGAATCGGAGAAGCTCGAATGCCAGGTCGGCGCAGGCCCCGAGCGGCCGCAGCCGATGCGGCCCCAGCAGCGGGGACGAGGCGGGGTCGGCGCCCAGGAAGCATGGCGTGAAGGCCCGCAGCTCTCCGCCAATCACCGTGTGGTGCACCGACACGTGATGGCCGCCGAAGCGCCAGGACCACGTGTCGCCGCCCGGCGTGCCGAAGATGCGCAGGTAGTAGCGGCCGGGGTCCCGCCCGCGCGCCTGTCCGAAGGACGTCCGCCAGCTCTCGAGCTCATCGAGGACGTTCTCGAGCCCCATGATGGTCGCGGCCGTCACGTATCCCGCCCGGCTCAGTCCCGTCGCCACGAGACGCATGGCGAGCCGTTGCTGCGCCGGCTGCATCTCGCCCAGGGTCAGCCCCCCGTGGTCGGTCGGCGTGTAGAACCAGCGGAGGCGCTCCTCGTCCGAGGGGAATCCCCAGCAAGCCTGGCGCCGCTGGTCCGAGGACAGCGAGTCGACCAGCGTCTGGGCCGCCTCGGCCATGCGGCCGACGAGATCTCGGTCGTCACGCATGGGGCTCACAGACCAGGCCCCCGCAGTCCGAAGATCAGCTCCGGATCGCCGGGCACCCAGGTGCCGTCGAACTGGGACCGGCGGCCGATGCGCCGCGTGCGCTCGAGGAGCTGAGCGCCGAGCGCGACCTGCGCCGGCTCCCACCGCGCGAGCGCGGCCGGCACGTCGCGCTCGTGTCCGATCGCCTCGGCCAGGGCCCAGGCATCGGCGGCCGCCTTCGCGGTTCCCGCGGCCGCGTGCGGCCTGACCACGAACGCGGCGTCCCCGATGAGACACACACGGCCGAAGGCCATGCGGGGCACCTCGATGTCATAGACGACCTGGAGAAACGGCTGCGTGGTCTCGTCGACGATCCGCGCCATCGCGGAAGGAAGGCGCGCCCGGGCGGTCGCCCGCATCTCGGCCACGTGCCGATCGCTGGCCGCGCCCGGTGGGACCGAGATCTCCCGCCGCAGCCCGCTCTCGTCGGTGAGCACGTCGTCCAGGTCGCCGCCCTCGAGATAGTTTCGGTACCAGACGAAGTTGAGGAGCCGGTCCCCCGGCGCCACCGACCCATCCGGCCCGGGTATGGGGTACACCAGGATGTGGCTGTTCGCGTACACGTAGTAGGTGATGGCGTCGTCGAACAGCGCGCGGGTCGCTCCGTCCAGACTGGCCTCGGGCACCATGCCGCGCCACGCCACGTACCCGGAATAGGACGGCTGGACGCCCGGCAAGAGACGCGCCCGCGCCGTCGAGCCCACCCCGTCGGCGCACACGAGGAGGTCGACCCGCCGGGGCGGCCGCCCGGCGAGGTGGACCTCCACGGCGTCGCCATCATCGGCCCATCCGATCATCTCGTGACCGAGGTGGTACCGCGATGGCTGGACCCGCGTCAGCAGCGCCCGGTACACCGTGTTCCACGAGCTGAACCGATACGCGTGCCGCCCGTCGTAGATCAGCTCACCGCGACGGCCCAGGTACCGGATGTGCGACGTGGCGACGCTGATGCGATCGAGGGCCACGCCGCCCCGCTCGACGAGATAGCGCGCGCTCTCCGGCAAGAAGCCGATGCCCGCGCCCCGCTGCACCAGCTCGGCGGGGGACCGCTCGTAGACGTCGACCTCGGCTCCGAGGTCAGCGAGCAGCAGTGCCGCGTGAAGCCCCCCGAGCGACCCGCCGACTACCGCCGCGCGCATGCCGCGCGACGGTCAGGGCTTGCCGAAGGTGGCCACCTTGTCGACCGCGCACTCGAAGAGCACGCGGCGCTCGTTGCGTGAGGGGTCGCGCAGACCGTATGGCGGGGGCTGCTTCGTGTACTTGGTCCAGATCTTGTCGACCTGGGCGGTGACGCGAGCGCCCTCTCGCGGGTCGTCCTCCGAGACCTCGCGCGTGACCGTGCACTTGATGCTGACCCAGTGGTAGGGGTTCGCCGGGTTCATCAGCAGGACCGTGAGCCGCGGATTCGCCCGGATCCACTGGACCTTCTTCCGGTGAGAGGCGATGTTCACCAGGACGGTCGAGCCGGCGTAGTCGAACCACATGGGCGTCAGGTTGGGGCGGCCGTCCTTCCCCTGCACCGCGAACACCGCCGTCACCGGCTCGTCCAGCAACCGTTTGTAGATCGGGTCGAGATGCTCGAGCGAGCCGATCCTGTCGTGCGACCCCACCGAGAACTGATTCGGCTGCAGTCCGTTGGCCACATCGAGGAACCGCGCCACCGTGATCGCCATAGCTCTCTCCCCCTTGGCGGACTACTGAATGCGCGTCACGTTACCATCGAACGCGCGACGCGAGAAGGTCGCGCGCTGCCGCCTCACCTTCAGCTGCCCAGCAGCGGGCGAAAGCGGCCCGGCCCTGGGTTCCGTCATCGCTGAACACGGGACACCGTCGCCGCGAGTCACGACAGCCCACGTCGCGGCGCCCCGCGAGTCCGGGGCGGGCAGCGAATCACAATCGCTACGACAGCGGCGCGCCGAACTCCCTAGCGAGCTCCTCGGCCCGCTCGACGTACTTGGGGATTCGCAAGGTCCTGAACAGGGAGTGCGCCTCCCGGAGGTTCGCGGCAGCCGCTCCGCGGTCTCCCCGGACGGCAGCGAGTGACGCCAGGAACAGGCGAGTGCGCCCCACCTCGAACCTCGCACGGATCGAGTTCAGGGCCCGAAGGGCGTCGGTGAGATACTTCTCCGCCTCCGGCAGGGCGCCCTCGGCCTGGGCGATCCGGCCCAGGGCTTGATTGGAGAATCCGACCCCCGCCACAAGCTCGACGTCCGTGCAGATCTCCAGCGTCTGGCCCACCACCCTTCGAGCCTCGCCCAACTGGCGGCCCAGAAGATAGGCTTCGCCCAGCCATGTCCGGAACCAGGCGCGCCATTGCCGGGAGCGGACCTGATCCGCCAGCTCGACGGCCTGCTCCAGCATGGGGATGGCTTGAGTGGCATCCCCTGCTTCCAAATGAGCCTTGCCCAGGCACGCGAGGATCATGGCCGTCTCGAAAGGATCCGGCGAGAGCTTGAGGGCTCGCTGTAGCGTCTCGACTCCCGACACCCAGTCTCCTCGCGTGGCGTAGCTGAGACCGGCCATCATCGCCGCGTTGGCCTGGGCGCGGCGGCTGCCCGTCGCTTCTCCGAGGGCATCGAGGCGGGCCGCAGCCTCCAGGGTCAGGACGAATTCCCCCTCGTAGTAGTGGGAGTAGCTCAGGGCGAACAGCGCCTGACCGAGCCAAAAGCGGTCCGCTGTCCGCTTCAGCAACGCCACGGCCTGCCGGCCGTGGTCGACTGCCTCTAGACTGCGCCGGAGCACCTCCTCGGGTTCCTCGGCGATGGCCTGGAGGAGGGTGAAGGGCACGTCCTTGCCGACGACGGCCGCGGCCTGGAGCAGCCGCTTGTCCTCCGGCGCCAGCCGGTCGATGCGCGCGGCGAGGATCGCCTGGGCGGTGGCCGGGATCTGAAAGCTCTGGGACGCCCTCGCCAACTCGTAAGCGCCACGCTCACCCATCAGGACCTTCGTCTCCGCCAGCGTCCGGACGCTCTCCTCGAGGAAAAATGGATTCCCCCTCGGTCCGCTCGATCAACAGCCGCTTGAGTGGCTCGACGGTCGGATCCGCCCCGAGCAGCGCGGTCAACAACTCGTCGGCAGTCTCCGGGGGCAACGGGTCAATGCGGAGCTGCCGGTAATAACTCTTGCCGTTCCAGCCGTGCTGATACTCGGGCCGGTAGTTGGTCAACAGGAGCAGACGCGCCGTGGGCACACTCTCGACCAGGCTGTCGAGCAAAGCCTGGGTCTCGGTGTCGATCCAGTGGAGGTCCTCGAAGATGACGATGAGCGGCTGCACCTGACTTTCCCGGAGCAGGAGCCGCTTGACCCCGTCCAGCGTGTGCTGCCGACGTTGCGACGGTTCGAGCCGCTGCCACTCGGCATCATCCACCGTAACATCCAGGAGCCACAGGAACGCGGGCAAGGAGGACTCGAGCGCCCGATCCAGGGAAAGCACCTTGCCCGTCACCTTCTCTCGGATCTTGCGCGCGTCATCGCGCGTCTCGATCTGAAAGTACGCCCGGAACAGGTCAACAACCGGGAGATAGGCGGACGCCTTGCCGAAGGAAACCGACCCGCTCTCCACAATCAGCCAGCCCTGGGTACGGTGAGAGTGCGTGAATTCCCAGTAGAGCCGGGACTTGCCAACGCCGGGCTCACCGATGACCGAGACGACTTGCCCGTGTCCAGCGCGGGCGCGCTCCAGCGCCTGACGGAGCTGATCCAGCTCGCCGGCCCGGCCGACAAAGCGCGTGAGGCCCCGAGCGGCAGCGGCCTGCAGGCGCGAGCGCACCATGCTCGCCCCGACGAGCTCGTAGATCTCTACGGGGGTCTCCAGCCCCTTGACCGTCCGCGGCCCCAGCGCCTTCACCTGCACATAGTTTTCGGCCAGGCGCAGCGTCTCTGCCGGCATGAGACTCGACCCCGGCATCGCCATCTGCTCCATGCGGGCGGCGAGGTGTGTGGTCTGTCCCACGGCGGTGTAGTCCATGTGCAGGTCGCTGCCAATCGACCGCACGACCACCTCCCCCGAGTTCAGGCCAACGCGGATCTGAATGGGGATCCCCTCTGTCCGGTGAACCTCATCCGCGTACCGTCTCACCGACTCCTGCATCCGGAGAGCCGCATAGGACGCGCGCACCGCGTGGTCCTCATGGGCCAGCGGGGCTCCAAACAGGGCCATGATGCCGTCGCCCATCACCTGGTTGACGGTGCCCTCGTAGCGGTGGACGGCCTCCATCATGCGTTCCAACACGGGGTCCTCGTACATCGTCATGGTGGCGGCGTGCTCGCCGGCTTGCTCACGCCTTCGACGCGCCGGTACAGCTTGCCGACGCCGCAAAAACCGTTTCTGCGCCTCAGCCTCCGGTTTGGCAGCCCGCTCGGTCACTCGACGACCTGACTGTCCGGCTCCCCACCGTACCCATGTCACCCATACTCGCCCGCTCGCGATGCTACCCCTTCTGTTACCCGCTCTTCGAGGTACTGCCCTCTCTACCGTGGCGGCCGGACGCGCCCGCCCTTCGCTTCGACGATTCCCTGAGGCACTGCGTAGGACTTCACCCGCAAAATCAGCCGCCCACAAGCGGGCGAAACTTCCAGAAGCACTTGGCCCCCACGCGCGTGCTCGGAAATCCAGCACGTTACAAGACAGCGGCCCGAAATCTCTCCCCAGGCAAGATAACCCAGTGACGCCTCGGCGTCTCCATGCCAGCACGTCCGCGACAACCTTCGATCCCGGGCCGCTCGAACAGGCTGCAGGCAGTCGAGCGGCCCGGGACAGCTTCCGGTACCACCGTGTTATCCTAACGACGCAATGAGCTCACCAGTCGAGCACACAAGTCTGCCGGAGGTGGTCTTCCTCGTCGAGGAGGCCCCCGAGGGAGGCTTTACCGCTCGGGCACTCGGAGAGTCGATCTTCACCGAGGCTAACGACCTGGCTGATCTTCATGACAAGGTCCGAGACGCGGTTCACTGCCATTTCGACGAGGGCAAGGTCCCGAAGGTCATCCGGCTTCATTTCGTCCGTGAGGAAGTCATCAAGGCTTGAGGCTGCCGCGGGACGTCTCTGGGGACGATCTCGCGAAGGCACTCGGTGATCTCGGCTACCGGATCACTCGCCAATCCGGTAGCCATCTCAGACTGACCGAAGGCGGCCGGGATCCCGGTCCGCCTGCCCCGCCCGCCGGTGCCAAAACCGGCCGGTGAAGTGTCCACCGACTTGGCGGGCCCCCGGCGACCCCGGACCCCCTCCCCCACCTGGCCCCCGCCGACGAGCCGCGCCCCGACCGTCAGCGCCTGTGAGGTCTTTAAGCCGTCGCGACGATCACATGCGCTTGCATCTTTCCCGCCACCGAACCGTTGCCGCAGCGGCGGGCGATTGCCTCCGTCGCCAGGTCGGTGGCGCGCTGAAGCAGGCTCGCGTCGCGCGCCTCGATCTCGTTGCGCAGCGGCGTCCCCTGGCAATAGGCCGTTGCCGCGTGGCCGGCGGAGCGGGCGCGACTGACCTCCTCGATCGTCCGAATGTCGATGTTCGAAAATCCCGCGCTCCGCAATTCGTCGCGGATCAGGGCGGTGTCATGGTAGCCGTGGGGCGTGCGGGCAAGGAACCGGGGCGGGTCGGCAGGAAAGAGCGACGCCACGGCTTCGGTGACGTCCATGGCGAACACGTTCTCCTCGATCCTGTCCCAGACATTGAAGGCGAACCGGCCGCCGGGCTTCAGCACACGGTGCGCCTCCGCGTAACCCGCGAGTTTGTCGGGAAAGAACATCACGCCGAACTGGCAGCAGACCGCGTCGAACGCGGCGTCCTCGAACGGCAGGTCGAGGGCGTCCGCCTGCCGCCACTCGATGCGCGGGTCCGGGCCCTGCCTGCCGGCGGCATAGTCGAGCATGGGCTGGTTCAGGTCGGTCACCACGTAGCGGGACTTTTCCGGAAGCCGCGGCGCGACGGCGCGCGTGACCACCCCGCTGCCAGCCGCCGTCTCGAGAACCGAGCGCGGCGAGCCCGAGGCGACGCGCTCGGCGAGGTCGAGTGCATAGGCCTCGAAAATCAGGGGAACCATCAATGTGTCGTAAAATTCCGGGATCGATCCCGCGAACACGGTGTCGCTTCTCGACATCCAATCCTCCCGAGAGATAAGTCCGACACAGGCGATGCACTCTGCCGTATTTCACGGCGCAGGAACACTCGGCCCACCCCCTCCGGCCTCGGCGGATGCAGGAAGCGCCACGGTAGAACCCTCGTGCTGGGGGCGCTCACGCCACTGGCCGGTCTTCAGGTGTCTACCGAGGAGGAGACGCCGGGACTACTTGCCATCGCGGCGCGCGCACACCCCGTTCGATCTCGGCGATCCACTCGGCCTCGGTACACTGCTCGCTTGGCCGATCAGGCTCCAGCGTGGCCAATAGCTCGCTGGCCAGTTCGCCCCGCTGATCGGGCGGCAGCCGTAGAGCTTCTTGGAGGAGCCGTTCCTTGGTGCTCGCCATGAAGCGATTCTAGCCCCCTATCCTCCGACCAAGAAGCGAGAGAGTTTGAGCGCGACGCAGGTAACGACCGGCTCAGTCTTGCCGGCCTGGGCCACCAAGGTCCTTCAGCGAGCGTTTCCGTGCGCCGGAGACGTTCCATCTGCGCGGCAAGATGTGGCACGACTGGAAACCGAGGACTGAGCAGCGCCACCCCGTCGAGGTCCACCAAGGTGAGCTGGTCCCCGTCATCGAGGCCGTACTTCGCTCGCAACCTGGCCGGCAGCGTAACCGTCCCACGCCCTTGGACTCTGACCGTCACCGTCCGCGTCATACAATGCATGATACGACGCTCAGCGGAGACGCCACCTAGCCAGGACGCTGACGATCGAGACGACTCTTGTCCGCGGCAATGAACCCTCGACGTTTGACTCAGGACGTTGAGCAACCCTTCTCAATACGCTCCACGTCCATTCCTCAGGCTGCTGTTGCCCACTCTTACGACAGCACTTCTGCCTGCTCTAGCACCGTCTGCGTTGCCTTCTCCTGCTTGTCCGGTGGGTAGCCGTGCTTGCGGAGGATGCGCTTCACCAGGACCCGGAGGTGAGCGCGGACGTTCTCGCGGAGGGTCCAGTCGATGGTGACGTTGGCACGCACGGTGGCCACCAGCTCGCGCGCGATGGTCCGTAGCGTCTCGTCGCCAAGGACCTTCACCGCGCTGTCGTTCGTCTCCAGCGCGTCGTAGAAGGCCAGCTCGTCGTCCGAGACCGAACACTCACCGCGCGCGCTGGCCTCGCGCATCTCCTTCGCCAGTCCGATCAGCTCCTCGATCACCTGCGCCGCCTCGATGGCACGGTTCTGGTACCGCCGGAGGGTCTGCTCCAGCATCTCGGCGAAGGAGCGGGCCTGGACCACCTTCTTCGTCGGCGGGCTCCCAATTCCCCCTTCAGCAGCTTCTGGAACAGCTCCACGGCAAGGTTCCGCTGGGGCATGCCGCGAACCTCGGACAGGAACTCGTCGGAAAGGATCGAGATGTCGGGTTTCTGGAGACCCGCCGCGGCGAAGATGTCCACCACCCCTTCGGAAGCCACGGCGCGAGAGATGATCTGGCGGACCGCGTGGTCGAGGTCCTCATCGGGTCGGGCCTCGCCCGGCACGCGCTTCGCCAGGACTGCCTGCACAGTCTGGAAGAAGGCCACGTCGTCCCGGATGCGCAGCGCTTCATTGTGCGGCACGGCGAGCGCGAAAGCCTGCGACAGCTCCCGCACGGCCCGCAGGCAGCGGTCCTTGCCGTTCTCCTGCCGGAGGATGTGCTCCTGCGCGGCCGGTAGCAGGCCCAGGCGCTCCCGAGGCGTGCCCGTCGTCCACTTCGACCGGTCGAAGCCCGGGACCACACCGGCTGGCGTCGTGATCGGCCCGAAGAGGCCACCGCTCCCGATACGGACGCCGTCACGCCGCCAACTCCTGGCGCACCTGCTCCCGGGCGGACCAGAGCACGGGATGCCGACGGCGGGCTCGCTCATCAGGTCAGCGGGTCCTTCCCGTGCGCCCTGTCGCGGGCAACGTCAGCGGGGCGGCGCGATCGTCGCCGCCGTCGCCGAGAGCGTCACGCTGACCGCGCTCTGCCGGGGCGCGCCGCCGCCGGCCTCGGGCACCTGCTTCACGATGTAGCCGTCGCGCGGTCCGGCGACCGGCCCGAGTCGCAGGCCCGCCGTCTCGAGATCGCGCACCGCCGCGTCCAGGCGCGCCCCGATCAGGTTCGGCACGACGGCATCGCCGCGCCGCGAGCTGTCCGGCGTGTGGTCTCCCCGCTCCCCCGGCCAGCCGGGGCGCCCGAGGCGCTCCGCGCCCCGCGCACGGCGCCGCCGCCCTCGACCGTGGCCAGCCGCGCCTCGGCCAGGATCGCCCGGAGCCGCTCCGCCTCCGACCCGAGTCCGCGCGGCCATGACGGCCGCCTCGTGGGCGGCGAGGAGCGCGTGCTGCTCGAGGGTGTCGCGGCGCACGAGGTCGGGCGCGGGAACCACCGGAAGCTTCGTGACGTCGGCCAGAAGCCGCAGCGCGTCCGTCGAGCTCGCCTGGGCGAGACGGCGGTACCCTCCGAGCGCCTGGTGCGCCGCCTCCCCTTCGTCCAGGAAGGGCTTGAGAGCCGGTGACGCCTCCTCGCGCTCCGGAGCGAGGGCCTTGATGAGGGCGACCGTCTTCTCCCCCTCCTCGAGCGCAGCGGCGGCGCCATCATCCGCGTTGCGCGCCGTCTCGTAGGCGCGCCGGCCGGTCTCCGTGAGGGGCGCTGCCAGGACCCACGTCGCGCCCACAGCACGAGCGCCATCCCGGCCAGGAGGAGGCTGGGATGGCGACCCGCGCGATTCCTCACCGTGTCATTCCGCCGTCCGGCGTCCCACGGTCGCTGCGGGCCCGCATCACTCGAGCGCCTCGGCGACCAGCTCCGCGATGTCTTTCACCTGCAGCTTGTCCTCGGCGCCCTTGACCTTGCGGCCGAGGTCGACCATGGCGAGGCAGAAGGGACAGGCCGTGCCGACGGTCCCGGCCTTCGTCTCGAGGAGCTCCGCGACGCGGATCTCGTTCACGCGCTCCTTGCCCCGGATCTCCATCCACATGTGGCCGCCGCCGCCGCCGCAGCAGAGCCCCTTGTTTCGATTGCGCGGCGGATCGATCACCTCGAGGCCCGGGATCGCGCGGAGGCTCGCCCGCGGCGAGTCGTAGATGTCGTTGTAGCGGCCGATGTAGCAGGAGTCGTGGTAGGCGAGGAGCTCCTCTCGCGGCCGGGTGAGCCGGAGCCGGCCCTCGCGCACCAGCTGGGCGATCAGGACCGAGTGGTGCACCACCTCGAACTCGCCGCCGAACTGGCGGTACTCGTTCCCGATCGTGTTGAAGCAGTGGGGGCACGCGGCCAGCACCTTCCGGAACCGGTAGCGCTTGAGGTTCTCGACGTTCTCGTTGGCGAGCGTCTGGTAGAGGTACTCCTCGCCGAGCCGCCGGGCGGCGTCGCCGCTGCAGCGCTCCCCGGGCATGACCGCGAACGAGACGCCCGCCGCCCGGAGCACCTTCACGACCGCCCGGGCGATGCTCTGGTTCCGGCGATCGTAGGACGCGGAGCACCCCACCCAGTAGAGGTACTCGACCTCCTGGCCCTCCTGGATGCGCGGCACGTCGAGCCCCTCCGCCCACGCGAGGCGGTCCTCGGCCGCGAGGCCCCACGGGTTCCCGGCGCGCTGCATGTTCTGGAGACTCATGCCCGCCGTCCCCGGGAGCGCCCCCTCGGAGAGCGCGAGGTACCGCCGGAGGTCGACGATCGTGTCCACGATGTCGATGAACGCCGGGCAGGCCTCCACGCACGCCATGCAGGTCGTGCACGCCCAGAGCTCCTGGGCGGAGATCGTCTCCCCGTGGATGGCGCGCCCGTTCCCCTCGTGCATCAGCCCGCGGAGCTTCAGGATGATCTGCTTCGGCGAGAGCGGCGTCCCCGCGAGGTACGCCGGGCAGACGTCCTGGCAGCGGCCGCACATGGTGCACGCGTCGAAGTCGAGGCGGCGCTTCCAGGAGAACTCCTCGAGCTTCGAGACGCCGAGCGTCTCCGCCTCCTCGATGTTCAGGATCGGCTTCAGCGCGCCCGGCGGGGTGAGCTTCACCAGGAACGTGTTCAGCGGCGTCGTGATCAGGTGGACGAAGTAGGAGTGCGGGATCAGCGCGATGAACCCGAAGGAGATCGTGAAGTGGAAGAGCCAGGTCCCGAGGTGGAGGCCGCGGAGCGCGCCCTCTCCCATCCCGGCGGCGAGGAACGCCTGCCCCAGCGCCCAGCCGACCGGCGACCACGGCGCCCACCACGGCTTGACCACCGCGAGCCGGCACGCCTCCAGCACGAACCCCGTCACGTTGATGGCGAAGAGGAGGGCGAGGATCCAGGCGAAGTGAGGCGTCGGGTCGATCCGGGCCGGGCGCACGACGAACCGGCGGTAGAGCGCGAGCCCCAGCCCCACCACGAAGAAGAGCCCGAACAGGTCGAGCGACAGCTCGTAGAAGAGATAGAACGGCCCCTGGAGGAGCTTGAAGTCGAGCCCCAGCGGGAGCCTGAGCGTCACGTCGTAGTCGATCGTGGCGAGGACGGTTCCCAGGAACAGAGCGCAGAACCCCCAGAACATGAGGGCGTGCATCACCCCGGGGTACCGCTGCGTGAGGATCCGGCCCTGGAGAAGGCCGTGGCGGACGAGGAACCGGATCCGCTCCGGGATGCGGTCGAGGCGCGCCTCGGGCTTCCCTTCCCGCCACAGCGCGATGCGCTGCCACATGCCGAGCGCGAACACGCCGATCGCGACGACCGACAGCGCGTAGAGGAGGAACTGCGCCCAGGGAGGGACGTTCCAGAACGTGTCGCGGAACGGAACCTCGGAGAGGGACGCCATCTGGGTGGGGCTCACGCTCGGAGATTACAGCACGCCGTCTCGACGAGGGTCAAGGCGCGCGGCACTCCCCGCGCTCAGGGGGCTGGAGTCGGACCGAGTCTGAGGCGCGCCGCGATCGTGCGGATGGCCGTGTAGGGGTCGACCCGGCCCGCCTCGACGTCGACCAGGACCCGCTCGAGCGCCCCGCCGTCGGCGAGCGCCCTGTCCACCTCCTGGCGCAGCTCGGCCAGGATGAGGGCGCGCAGCTCCCGCGCGCGGCGCGCCTGGCGCCGGCGCTCGAGGACGCCGCTCGATTCGAGCGCCGCGCGGTGGCGCCCGATCGCCTCCAGGAGCTCGACGACGCCCACGTCGTGAACGGCCTCCGTCGAGAGGATCGGCACCTCCCAGTCGAGGTCGCGCGAGGCCTGCTGGCCCTCCCGGTGGAGATGGACCATGTACTTGAGCTCGGTGAGGAGCCGCGGCGCGCCTTCCCGGTCGGCCTTGTTGACGACGAGGAGGTCCGCCGCCTCGAGCAGGCCCGCCTTCATGGTCTGGATGCCGTCGCCGGACTCGGGCACGAGCACCACGACGGTCGTGTCCGCCAGCCTGACGATGTCGAGCTCGGTCTGGCCGACTCCCACGGTCTCGACGAGGACCCAGTCGAAGCCGGCGGCGTCGAGGAGCTTCTGCGTCTCGGCGGTGGCGCGGGCGAGGCCCCCGAGGCTGCCCCGCGTGGCCATGCTCCGGATGAACACGCCCGGGTCGAGCGTGTGGGCCTGCATCCGGATCCGGTCCCCGAGGACGGCGCCGCCGGTGAACGGGCTCGTCGGGTCGACCGCGATGACGCTGACCGTCGCGCCGGTCTTCCGGATCGCCGCCGTCAGCCGGTCGACCAGCGTGCTCTTCCCCGCTCCCGGGGGCCCGGTGATGCCCACCGTGTAGGCGCGGCCCGTCCGCGGGTGCGCCCGCCGCATGATCTCCGGCACGCCCGGCTCGCGGTTCTCGACGCGCGTGATGAGCCGGGCGAGCGCCCGGCGGTCCCCGGCGAGCATCCGGTCGACGAGGACGTCCGGCCGGCGGTCCGAGCTCACCGGGTTACGCTCGCTCCGCGGCGGAATTGATCGGACGGCCTTCGGCCTGTGGCGGCCTGTGGCGTCACGCGACCACACCATCCCGCCGGAACGCCGCGATCGCCGCCCCGTCGTACCCGAGGCCGTGGAGCAGCTCGTCGGTGTGCTCGCCCAGCTCCGGGGGAGGCGTCACCACGCGCGCGGGCGTCCCGGACATCTGGACCGGGAAGGCGACCTGGCGGACCGGACCGAGCTTCGGGTGCTCCACCTCCGTGAAGAGGCCGCGGTGGGCGAGCTGCGGGTCCCGGAGGACCTCGTCCAGCGCGAGCACCGGACCCGCGCAGACGTCGGCCCGATGCAGGAGCTCGACCCACTCGGCCCGGGTGCGCGTCCGGAACAGCCGGCGAAGCTCCGCCTCCACCCGATCGCGGTCGGCGCCCTGGACGTGCTGGAGCGGCCCGAGATCCTCCCGCCCGGCCAGCCGGCAGAAGTTCGCCCAGAACTGAGGCTCGAGCGCCCCCAGCGTCACGTGGCCGCCGTCCGCGGCCTCGTACACGCCGTAGCAGGGCCACCCGCCGTTCAGCCGCTCGCCGGCGCGCTCCGGCACCCGCCCCGTGGCGAAGTAGGCCGCCAGGTGCGGGATCAGCCAGGACACGACGCCGTCCGTCATCGAGACGTCGATGAACTGCCCCCGGCCGGACTCGTGACGGTGATGAAGCGCCGCGCCGATCGCGAACGCCGCCATCAGGGCCCCGCCTCCCAGGTCGGCGACCTGGACCCCGGGCGTGAGCGACGACCCGTCCTTCGGCCCGCTCACCGACAGGGCGCCCGCGTAGCCCATGTAGTTCACGTCGTGGCCCACCAGGTTCCGGTACGGGCCATCCTGGCCGTAGCCGGAGATCGCGCAGTAGACGAGCCGCGGGTGTTCCGCCCGGAGCGCCTCCCAGCCGAGCCCGAGACGGTCCATGACGCCCGGCCGGAAGCTCTCCAGGAGGACGTCGGCCGTCCCGACCAGCCGGCGAAAGACCGCCTTGCCCGCCTCGGCCTTGAGGTCGATCGAGATGCTCTTCTTGTTCCGGTTGAGGAGGAGGAAAGTCGCGCCGACGTCGGACTCGCCCCAGAAGGGCCGTGTCCGCCGGGCGTAGTCCCCGCGGCCTGGCTCTTCGACCTTGATCACCTCGGCGCCGAGGTCCGCGAAGAGGAGCGAGCAGTACGGACCGGGCAAGAGACGCGAGAGGTCGAGGAATCGGAGGCCCGCGAACGCGCCCGCCATGAGGGTGATTATAGGGTCAGGCTTTGACTTCCAGACAACTCGGCCCGGCGGTCTCTGGGTAGGGGCATCTCATGCTGAACCCGAAGCTGGAGGTGGCCCGTACGCAGGTGAAGGCCCGGCTCCGGGGATCGCGGCCCTCGGAGCTCCGGGCAGGTCTGACTGTGTGGAGCGGGGGTCCTACCGGCTGCGTTCGCCGGGGTGCCGGTCGGGCACCCCGGCGAACGTGGGGAACATGCCGGGGTGCTAGTTTATCGGCTTCCGGAACGTCGTGTGGCAGGTGCCGCACGTCGTGCGGCCGAAATCCTTCATCAAGGCCTCGACCTTCGGCTGATCCTTGGCCCGGGCCGCGTCGCGGATCTCCTCGGCCTTCGTTTGCAGGGTCATGGCCACCGCCTCGAAGTCGGCCCGCTTCTCCCAGATCTCGGGCTTGGCGTTCGACTTGTCCGTCATGGAGCCCGGCGGGAAGAGGGACGGGATGTGCTGGGCGTTGATCGCGATCGTCTCGGCGTTGACGGCGATCGCCTCGATCTGCCCGGCCTTGAGCTTGTCGTTCATGTCCCGGGCGCTGGCACCGTTCAGCTTCATCAGCCGCTGGCGGTCGGCGACCAGGTCCCCGGAGCCAACCTTCATCTGAGCCTGGCTGACCGCGCTCCCGGCGAGCAGAAGGGCCAGACCCCCGACCACGACACTGACACGAGCGGCAATGCGCTTCATTGGGCCTCCTTCGCGGGACGCACTCGGTCCCGGCCGCGTGTGAGGTGCACTCGTCATTGCGGGACGATCTTGTTGCGCACGGCGGGGATGGTCTTCAGATACCGGGCGATCGCGAGCCGGTCCTGCTTCGTGAGGTGCTTGTACCCGGCGGCCGTGCCGTCGATCACCTCTGCCATCAGGCCCCCGGCCGCGTCGCCGTCGGGCTTGTTCCCCGTCTCGAGGTACTCCGCGATCTCATCCTCGGACCAGGTGAGCCCCGTGTCCTTGTCCGGGGTGATGTTGGGAACGGGGTCGCCTTCCGGGCCCTTCTGAGTCCCGCCCAGGAATCGCGAGTTGTCCGTGGCGTACGTGACCCCCCGCGGCGTGTGGCACTCGCCGCAGTGGCCCACGGCCCGCACGAGGTACTCGCCTCGCGCCAGCCCCGAGGTCGGCGCGGTGGGCGGCGGCGTCTCCCGCGGCGCGAAGGCCGCGAGCCAGGCCGGCAGGAACACGCTCTCGAACATCGGCACGGTGATCTTCTTCGGCGTGTTCGCACGGTTGACCGGCGGGAGGCTCCGGAGGAACGCCACCAGCGCGCGCAGGTCCTCCTCGGCCATCCCGTTGAACACGGTGTAGGGATGCACCGGGATCAACCGCTCGCCGTTCGGCCGGCGGCCGAGCCGGATGGCCGTGATGATCTGGTCGTCCGTCCAGCCTCCGATCCCCGTTTGCCGGTCGGGCGTGATGTTCGCGGAGTACACGGTGCCGAACGGCCCGTCGTACTTCCGGCCGCCGCTGTTCACGGGCCGGTCCTTCTCGGTGTGGCAGCCGCAGCCGCCCGTCGCCCCGAAGACGTACTTCCCGCGCGCCACGGGGTCGGACGTGGGTGGGCCTTGCGCCGAGGCCGGCGACAACGCCAGCACTCCCAGCAGAAGCGGGAGGAACGAGGCCGAGACCAGACCCGGTAGCCACCGTACGCATCCCAGAGGGGTCATGACCCTATTCACTAGAACGCGTCAACCGGTGGACGGGTTCCAGCGACTCGACGAATCCGCCCGGGTCTCGGCCGCGAACGGCCCCTCGTCCAGGCGAGCCTCCAGGAGCAGCGCATCCTCGCCCGTATCGACGTAGTATCCCCGGCGCCGACCCACCTCCTGGAATCCGAGGCTCCGGTAGAGCCGACGCGCCTCGACGTTACCGGGGCGCACCTCCAGGAACGCGCGGCGGGCGCCGCTCGCGCGATGGTGCACGAGCAGGGTGCCGAGCAGGAGCCGGCCAATTCCTTCGCCGCGCCACGCGGGGTCGACGGCGAGGTTCGTCACGTGGACCTCGTCGGCAACCGCCCACAAGCAGAGGTACCCCACCACCGGCGCCGGCTCGCCCGCCGCCCCGGATCGCACGCCGCGGGCCACCCAGAGGCCTGCGACCCGGTTCCGCTCCAGCTCGTGGAGGAACGCCTGCCGGGACCACGGCGTGTCGAAGGACGCGCGCTCGATCTGGAGAACCGCCTCGAGGTCGGCGGTCCGCATCGGCTCAATCCGGACGTCCGGCACTCTGTCGTCGCTCACGCGCGAGCTCCGCCTCCGAGGGGCGCAGGTACAGGGGCACGAGGCTCGCCGGGTCCGCGGTCTCGCCGCGGTCGAACGCCCGGCCGGCAAGCTCCCCGACCGTGACGGCCGAGGGCACCCGGAGGTCGGCCGGCGCCAGGCAAGCGCGGGTCCCGAGAATCTCGCCAAATACCGCCGCGAAGGGCCCGACGCCGTCCCCCACGAAGACGACGGGACCGTCCGTCGTGGCCCGGAGCTCCTCCGCCAGGGTCGCGGGCGCCACGGCACGCGGGGCCTCCAGGAGCTCGAGGCGCCCGTCGCGCGTCCGGTAGAGCCCCGCGTACACCTCGTTCTTCCTCGCATCGAGGACGGGGCACACGGGGTAGGCGCAGTACGGCAGCCGCCAGGCCAGCGCGTCGAGCGTCCCGACGCCGACCGCCGGCTTGCCGGTGGCGAACGCGAGCCCCTTGACCGTGCTGAGCCCGATCCGGAGGCCGGTGAACGACCCCGGGCCCCGCGCGACGGCGAAGGCGTCGACGTCGGCGAGCTCCCACCGGGCCGCCCGGAGCACGCCGTCGATCGCCGCCATCAAGCGCTCCCCGTGCGTGACCGCCACGCTCACCCGGGACTCGGCCACGAGACCCCCTGCCTCGAGGAGCGCGACCGCGCCGGTCAACGTCGACGTCTCGACCGCGAGGAGTCGCATCACGCCAGTCTAGCGACCCCTTGGAACGAGCGTCAAGGAACGACCCGCAACCACACGTCCCGGTTGACACGCCGACCCACGCGGGCCACGATAGTCGCGCCACCACAGTCGCGATCACCGGCGGGGAGATGCTGCGGCGCCCGAGCGGAGCGGTCCGGTTCTGCAACAACCCCGCGTGCGAACGTTGTGACCAGCATGTCCGCCCGGGGGAGATCCTCCGGAAGGACGGGCGCGAGGTATGCCCCGCATGCCACGAGGAACTGGTGACCCAGGAACCCCGGCCCCGTCCCGCGGCGCGGGCGACCCGCGCCGCCCGCCCGAGCGGGCGACCCCGGCCCTGACGGATCGTCGAAGCGTGCCCCCTCGCTCGCGCCCGACAGCATCCCCGGGAGGCGTCGCGGCCGCCGCGGGCGTCGCCGCGCCCGATTCCGGCGCTCGCGAGAAGATCCACCTCGAGATCCTCCGCCGGACCGGCGCCTACCGGACGGGCGACCACTTCCTCCTGCCGTCGGGTCATCATGCGCCGGAGTTCATCGACAAGGCGCTGGTCACCACGGAGCCGTCGTTCACCGAGGGCCTGGGCGACGTCATCGCGAAGCACTTCGCCCCCTGGCCGGCGGACGTCGTGCTCTCGACGGGGCCGGGCGCGCTGATCCTCGCCCACTGCGTGGCTCGGGCGCTGCCGTCCCGGCCCATCCTCGTCTACGCGACGAAGGGATTCACGGGGCAAGGGCGGCGAGTTCGGCTGCCCGACGAGTTCACGCGCTTCGTCCGCAAGGGCAGCAAGGTCCTCATCGTGGAGGACCTCATCACGACGGGCGAGACGATCCGCCTCCTGATCCAGATGGTCGAGCAGGCGGGAGGCACCGTCGTCGGCATCGGGTGCCTCTGGCAGCGCGCGACGAAGGTCGACCTGAGGAAGGACGTCTTCAGCCTGGTCAAGCGGGACTTCCCCACCTATGACCCGGGGAGCTGCCCGCTGTGCGCGCGGAGCCTGGCGCTCAACGTCGAGTTCGCGCGCGCCGAGCCCCCGACCGAGGAACCGCTCGCGCCGCCGCGCCCGCGGCGGCGCTCGTCCTAGACCCGGAGCCGGCTCGCCGCCCGCGGGGCGACCCTGCGGGGGCGCCGCCGGGCGCGGCGGGTCAGGACGGGATGGGCTCCGACGAGCGGACCGGCTGCGACGCCGGGACGAGCGCCGCGTCCACCGCCGTCTCGAACGCCTCCCGCAGCCGCTCGAGCCGCCGCGTGAAGGTCAATCCGATCCGGGCGAAGGCCTCGAACACCGCCTCGCGTCCGCCGTCGATCGAGAGATGGACGACGCGGGGCAGCTTGTCCAGGTCCGCCTGGACGCGCTCCTGGAGCTGCTGGACCACCTGGTGCAGATCCTCCTTGCCCTTGCGAACCGACCCGAAGATCGGCAGGACGAAGAGGTCCGCGCGGTCCTTCAGCCGAGAGAGCGCCGCGGTCGCCACGGGGATGACCTCGACGCCGAGCTCGTCCAGGTACCGGCGGAGACACTCCCCCACCCTCTCGGTGAGGAACGCCTCGGGGACCGCCACCGCGCGGCGGAGCCCCGGCCGGAACCAGGCAAGACCCGGAGCGAGCCACGACCGTCCGGTCCCCGCCTCGCGCCGGAGGCTCTCCAGGTAGGCCGGACCGAACTCGCCCTCCCACCACCGCTCGAGCGACGTGTCCGCGAACGGCGACTGCGCCGACACCGTCTCCGGGTCCCCGTGGACCTCGGTCACGTACTCGTGGAAGTGCTTGTGGGCGATCATGTACGAGATCGCGTCCACGAGCCGCTCGGTGGACCACTTCTCGCCCATGGACGCCCGCATCGTCCGGATGAAGACCCGGCGGCGGACGCTGTCGGTCGTCAGGAGGAAGTGCCGCGCCACCTTGAAGGCGATCCGCGTGAGGTCCCAGTCGAACCGGCCGGCCGCCCGCGTCTCCCGCTCCGGCCGCGGCTGGAAGGGCCGGAGGGCCTGGACCACGCGCGCGCCGTAGTTGTCGTAGCGGTAGAGCGACCGGATGAGCCAGTTGTAGCCGCGCTGGACCTCCGGGACGGTCATGAGCTTCGGGGTGAAGTTGAGGTCGGCGGCGCCATGGCCCATCACCGAGGCCGAGTCGTACGGCAGCAGTCGCCCCTCCTTCTCGAGCCGCGCGTGGAGCGGCGTCTTCTCGATCGCCGTCAGGACCCCGCACGTCGTGAAGGGGATGCCGGCCTCCATCAGGAAGTCGAACTGCTCCTCGAAGATCCGGTGGTCGTCGTGGTCGAAGCCGACGATCATGCCGGCGACGATCATGAGGTTGTGCGACTGGATCAGCCGGATGCTGTCGAGCAGCGGCCGGTGGGCGTTCTGCCGCTTCTTCGACTCCATCAGGCTGTCGATGCGCGGGGACTCGATCCCCACGAAGATGCTCGTGAAGTTCGCGTCGCGCAGGAGCTCGAGCAGCCTCGGCCGCTCCGCCACCGTGATGGTCATCTCGGCCGAGAACTGGATGGGATAGTTGTTCTTGCGGCCGAAGTCCCCGAGGGCCTCCAGGAGCTGCTCCGCGAACTTCTGGTTCCCGATCAGGTTGGCGTCGGAGAAGCTCACGTACTTCCCGCCGAGCGCCGCGACCGTCTCGATCTCCTTGAGGATCTGCGGGATCGACTTCAGGCGCGGCACGCGGCCGTCGGTGATGATGATGTCGCAGAACTCGCACGCGAACGGGCAGCCGCGGGTCGTCTGGACGAAGTAGTAGAGGTAGTCGCCCTTCCGGATGAGATCGAACCGCGGCACCGGCGAGAGGCGCATGTCGATGTTGCCGACCTGCTTGTAGACGGGCTTGGGAGTCCCCGCCCGGAGGTCCTCGCAGAACTCGCGGCCACGTGATCTCGGTCTCACCGTCGAACACGACGTCGAAGGTCCCGTCCGTGAACCGCTCCGGGCAGAGCGTCGGATACGGCCCGCCCACGACGACCATCTTCCCGCGGCGGCGAAACTCCCTCGCCAGCTCGTGGGCCCGGTGGTACTGGACGTTCCAGCACCCGATCGCCACGACGTCGGCGTCGGTGTCGAGGTTGATCGTCTCGACGTTCTCGTCCTGGAGCTCCACCGGGAAGTCGAGCGGCGTCATGCCCGCCACCGTCGCCAGGCCGAGCGGCGCCTGGCCGCAGCGCACCCCGACGATCTCGTGGATCCCCTGGAACCCCCAGAGCGACCGCGGGAACCGCGGATTGACGAACAGGATCTTCGGGGTCTTTACGGCCAAGGAGATCATGCCGAGCCTCCGTGGGAGAGTCACGCCGAAGCGTGCTGAAACGTCGGTTATGAATCGCATCACGGTAGCATCCGGCCTCCCGCCCTGTCAACGGCGGCACGCTCGCGCGCGGCGGTTTGACGCGCATTTCTCTCGCCGATCTCTCGCTCGAGAACATACCACCTGTAGGGGGCATGAGCCCACTCCCCCTCTGCCGGTTGCATTTTCCGCTTGACAGGGCTCCGCCCCTCCCCTAGCATCCCGCCAGAGACGCGCCGCACGTGGACGACACGGGCGGCAGAGGAGGGAGGTGACGATCGGTGGCGAAGAAGAAGGCGACGAAGAAGAAGAAGTAAGCGCGGTACCCATTCCACCTCGGAGGCCCCGCGGTCGCACGGCGGGGCCTCCGCGCTTTGGCGGAAGGCTAGGCACCCCGCCGGCGAGCCAGCAGGAGCCTCTGGTAGGGTAGCCCCGTGGCCCAGACGGAACGCGAGCTCCACGAGCACGAAGCCTACGGGCTCCTCTTCCTGACCAGCCTCATCTGGGCCGGGAACTTCATCGCCGGCAAGATCGCGCTCGAGGTCCTCGGCCCCATCACGCTGACGGCCCTCCGGACCGTCCTCGCCCTGGGCGTCCTGCTCTGGTACGTCCGCTTCACCTATCAGACGTGGCCGAGCGTGGGGACAGGCGACTTCCGCATCTTCCTGACGCTGGCCCTCACGGGCCTCGTCACCAACACGACGCTCTGGTACTACGGCCTCCACCGGACGCTGGCCATCAACGCCGCGATCCTCGGCGCGATGGGGCCGGTATTCGTCGCCCTGCTCTCGGCGACCTGGCTCCGCGAGCGGCTCTCCCGTCTGAACGTCCTGGGAATCCTGGTTTCCTCGGCGGGCGTCGTCCTGACGGTGACGCGGGGGTCGCTCCGGGCCCTCCTGGACCTCGATCTCCACCCGGGCGACTTCTTCATCCTGGCGGGCCAGACCATCTGGGCGTTCTACTCCGTCTACGCCCGCCAGGTGTCCCGCCGGTACCCGCCGACCGTCATCACGGCGGGCACCTACATCGTCTCGGCCGCCTTCCTGGTCCCGCTCTCGCTGATCGAGCGTCCCTGGACGGCGATCCCCCACATGACGCTCGGCACGGTGCTGGCCGTCGTCTACGCGGCGACGCTGGTCACCGTCTCGCACATCTGGTTCTACTGGGGGATCCGCGTCGTCTCCGCCGCGGTGGCGTCCCTCACGGTGAACCTCATCCCGTTCGAGGTGCTGGCCGTGTCGTGGCTCCTCCTCGGCGAGCCCGTGACCTGGGCCCACGTGGTCGGCGCCCTGGTCGTCATCGCCGGCGTCGCCCTGGCCACCCGCCGCGGGGATCCCTCCCCGGCGCCGGCAGACCGGCCTTAGGAGCGAGCCCGACGGGATCCCGGCGGCGCCGGGCGGACGAGCGCCTCGAGCGCGCGGCCGAGGGGCGCCAGACCGAGAAGCCGCCGCACGTAGGGTCCCTCGCCCCGACCGCCCTTCGCGCGAATCATCCCGACGAGTCGCGTCCGGCTCGCCGGTGACCACCGGTCGAGGTCGGGCACCAGCGTCGAGCACGAGAGCCCACTGGCGAAAAGCCCGGCGCTCGGCGTCCGTCCACCCGGCGAGCCGCCCCACCCCGAGGGCCCGGGCCACCCGGCGCATCGCGTCCGCGCGTGGCGGCCTCGCGGTCCCCACCGTGACGCCGCGCGACGTCCCGCGTCACCAGCGCGGCCAGATCGCGTGCCCGCAGACGGCGCTCCGGCTCGGGGCTGCCGCCGGGCAGCGTGAGGCAGGCCTCCTCCCGCGCGAGCCGCCGGAGCACCGAGAGGGGCGACCGGTACCGCCGGTCGCGAGCGATCTTGCCGAGCTCCTCCTCCAGGACGCGCCGGACCGCCTCGGTCCGCGGGCGGAACCCGAGGTGCTGGTAGAAGTAGAAGGCCCCGGACCGGAGCGCCTCGGGGTTGCCCGCCCCCAGCTGGTAGGGATCCACCACCACCGTGCGCATGCCGAAGACCTGGTGATAGGCGCGGAGGGCCTGGCCGAGGATCCACGCCGACTCCCCCTGCCGGAAGGACTCGAAGACGTTGAACCCGAACTCCAGCGTCTCGAAGAGGCACCACCCGCCGCCGTAGCTCACCGGCACGCCGTTCCGGATCGCGAGGAAGGCGTAGTAGCCCTCGAACGGCAGCCGGAATGCCGGCTGGAGCCCGATCAGCACCACGCGCAGCCCGCGCCCCGCTTCCCCCACCAGCACGTCCTCGGCGTTCGGGTACGAGAAGGCGTGGAGCTCCCGCGAGCGGGTGACCATGGCGACGCGCGCGGTCTCGATCAGCTCCCCGGCCAGGGCCGGCGAGGCGCGGCGAAGCGACGGGAACGGCCGCGTCGCCTCCCGAACGACGTCGACGCCGGCGCGCCGGAGCGGCACCCGCTGGAAGACCGGGCGCTCCACCGGCCGCTTGGCCATGGTTCGCGAGACCCCCGGAGCCGCCAGGCGGACCCGCACCGGCAGCCCGAGACTCTCGTACAGCCAGTCCCGCAGTCCCGGGTCGAGCGGTGCGCGGTCGAAGGCCTCGACCAGCACCTGGAGGTCGGTGAGGCGCCGCCCGGCCCGCGCCACCTCGAGCCATCGGCGCACCGTGAAGCCGCCCTCGCTGAAGGCGTCGCTCTCGGACGGGGTGACCAGGAGGTCCAGCGCGTCCGCGATCTTCTCCGTGTCCGGGATGCCAGCCCAGCCGATGTCGGCATGAGCGCCGAGCCGCGCCGCCAGCCAGCGGCTCAGCGGAAGGCCGTAGGGATACTCGAGGACCGAGCCGGCGATGCCGGAGTCCTGAAGGCGCGCCTCGGCTCGCGGCCCGAGCCTCCGGATGCGCGCGGGAAAGTCGCGAAGGAGGCCGTCTACCCGGCCGAGGATCTCGCGGTCGTCCGGGTACGCCTGGAGAAAGCAGAGCGCCTCGTGGAGCCGGACGAGCGCGGCGGGCTCGGCGATGGGCGAGGCCGCGATCGCCGCCAGAAGCCGCCGCTTGGCGACCCGGGCTTTCGGTGAGAACTGGGAGGCGACGGCCGCCAGAGCCGCCACGAGCCCGGCTCCCGGTGCGCGCTCCGGTCCGCTCGCCGGCCTCCGGGAGTCGCCCGCGTGAGCCATCGCCCGAGCCGGAAGCGTCCGGAGCCGCGCTCTACGCGCGGGCCTTCCGGCGCTTGACCTTCTCGGGTTCCTTCGGCTCCTTCTTGATGAGCCCCTTCACCTCGTCCATGAACTGGGTCACGTCGTTGAACTGGCGGTAGACGGAGGCGAAGCGGACGTAGGCGACCTGGTCGAGCCGCTGGAGGCGCGCCATCACGAGCTCCCCCAGCTCCCGGCTCGATACTTCCTTCTCGGCCCGCTCGTGAAGCTTCCCCTCGATGTCGCTCACCACGTCGTCGACCGCCTGCACCCCGACCGAGCGCTTCTCGCAGGCCTTCAGGACCGAGTTCCTCAGCTTGGCGCGGTCGAAGGGCTCCCGCCGCCCGTCACGCTTCACGACCATCGGCAGGATGTCCTCGATGTACTCGTACGTCGTGTAGCGGCGGTTGCACTTCAGGCACTCGCGGCGGCGCCGGATGAACTCCCCGTCCCGGCCGACCCGGGAGTCGACGACGCGATCCTCCGTGTGCCCGCAGAACGGACACTTCACGCGAGACGCTCCGGGTAGAGGGGGAAGCGGCCCGCGAGGGACGCGACGTCCACCCGCACCGAGGCCTCGGCCTTCTGGTCGCCGCGCGCCCTGAGAACGCGGTCGATCAGGCCCGCGATGGCGTCCATCTCGGGCTCCTTCATGCCCCGCGTGGTGACCGCCGGCGTGCCGACACGGATCCCGCTCGTGACCATGGGGCTCCGCGTCTCGAACGGGATCGTGTTCTTGTTCACGGTGATCCAGGCGCGGTCGAGCGCCTCCTGGGCCTCCTTGCCGGTGAGCCCCGTCGCGGTGAGGTCGACCAGCATGAGGTGGGTATCCGTGCCGCCCGTCACCAGGCGGTGCCCGCGCCGCATGAGCGCTGCGGCCAGCGCCTGGGCGTTGGCCGCGATCTGCCGCTGGTACGCCCGCCAGTCGGGCGTCAGCGCCTCGCGGAACCCGACCGCCTTGGCCGCGATCACGTGCATCAGCGGCCCGCCTTGCATGCCGGGCATCACGACCTTGTCGAGTGCCTGCGCGTACGTGGCCCGGCACATGACCATGCCGCCCCGCGGTCCCCGGAGCGTCTTGTGGGTGGTCGAGGTGACGAAGTCGGCGTGGGGAATCGGCGAAGGATGGAGCCCCGCCGCGACCAGCCCTGCCGGGTGCGCGATGTCGGCCATCAGGAGGCACCCGAACTCGTCGGCGATCTCGCGGAAGGGCTTGAAGTCGATGGCCCTCGGGAAGGCCGAGCCGCCGGCGACGAGGAGCTTCGGGCGATGCTCGCGGCAGAGGTCGCGCACCTGGTCGAGATCGATCCGCTCGTCCTCGCGACGGACCCCGTACGGGACGATCCGGTAGAGCTTTCCGGAAAAGTTCACCGGGCTGCCCATGGTCAGATGGCCGCCGTGCGCGAGATTCGGCGCGACGATCGTGTCGCCGGGCGACAGCACGGTGAAGTAGACGGCCATGTTGGCCTGGGACCCCGAGTGCGGCTGGACGTTCACGTGCTCCGCGCCGAACAGCTCCTTGGCGCGCTGGATGGCCAGCTCTTCCACCGTGTCCACGTTCTCGCACCCGCCGTAGTACCGGCGGCCCGGGTAACCCTCGGCGTACTTGTTCGTCATGACGGAGCCGACGGCCTCGAGCACTGCCTCGGAGACGAAGTTCTCGGACGCAATCAGCTCGAGGTTCCGCGACTGGCGCTCCGTCTCGAGTCGGATCGCCTTGGCGACCTCGGGATCGGCCTGCTCGAGCCATCGCATGGGCATTCGTCTCCTCTGGCGGGGTCGCTGATCGCCCCCACCCTACTGGGCGGTCTCGGGAGTGTCAAGGCGCGCCCCAGTCACGCGACTATACAGTCACGCCGCTATAATAGGCGACGTGTCGCGCCTGGTCCGGGTCGCGTCGGTCGGGGAGATCCCGGTCGGCCGGGGCAAGTCTCTCGAGGTCGACGGGGTCCCGCTCGCCGTCTTCAACACCGGCGGCGGCCACTACCAGGCCCTGTCGGGCTCGTGCCCTCACGAGGGTGGCCCCCTGGGCAACGGGGTCCTCCTCGGGGACAGAGTCGTGTGCCCCTGGCACGGCTTCGACTTCGATGTCCGCACCGGCGCCTGCAACGTCGCGCCCGACCTGTCCGTGACGGTGTACCCGGTACGCGTCGCGGGCTCCGACGTCCTCGTCGAGCTACCCTGACCCGACCCGTGCGCCGCCGCCTCTTGCCCGTCGGCATCACCCTCGCGGTCCTCGCCGCCGCCGCCTACGGAACCTGGGTCTGGCTCGCCGGGCGCCACCAGGTATCCACCGAGGATGCGTACGTCGAGGGCGCGGTGGTGGTGATCAGCGCGCGCGTCCCCGGTCCGGTGGCGAGGGTGCACGTGCGTGACAACGAGAACGTGCAGGCGGGTCAGCTCCTCGTCGAGATCGATCCCCGCGACTCTCAGATCCGCGTCGAGCAGGCGCGGGCCGCCGTCGCCATGGCGACGGCCGAGGCGCGGGGCGCGCGCTCCGAGGTCCCTCTGGCTCGCGAGAGCACCGAGAGCCGTCTCCAGCAGGCTCGGGCGACCCTGGCCGCGGCCCGGGTTGCCGTGGACGTCGGCCGCGCCGAGGAGGAGGAGGCCCGGGCGCGCGTGCACAGCCGCCGAGCGGCCGCCGCGGCCGCCCAGGCCGACGTCGCCCTCGCCGAGTCCACGGCCGACCGGACGAAGCTCGATCTCGACCGCTCCAGCCGGCTGGCGACCGGAGGCCTCATCGCCCAGCAGGAGCTCGATGCGATCCGAACCTCCCATCGCTCGGCGCTCGCCATGCTGGACGCCGCCCGCCGAAGACTGGCCCAGGCGGAGCGCGACACGGAGGCGGCAGAGGTGGAGACGCGCCGGCGGGCGCTGTCCGTCCAGCAGGCCGAGCGCCGGGTCGACGAAGCCGAGGCCCTGGTGGCCGACGCGCAGTCCCAGCAGACGCAGGTCCCCGTCAAGGAGGCCGCAGCGGGCCGCGCGGGGGCGAGCATCGAGCAGGCGGAGGCGGAGCTGGCCGCCGCGGAGCTCCAGCTGGCCAAGACCCGGATCGTGGCGCCGGTCGCGGGAATGGTCTCGAAGAAGACCGTCGAGCCCGGTCAGATGGTCCAGGTCAGCCAGCCGCTCCTCGCCATCGTCCCGCTCGAGGGAGTGTGGGTCGTCGCGAACCTGAAGGAGACCCAGGTCGGCCGTGTCCGCTCCGGGCAGCCGGTGACCATCCGAGTGGACACGTTTCCCGACCGCGTCTTCCGCGGCCGCGTGGACTCCATCAGTGCCGGGACCGGCGCTCGCTTCAGCCTGCTGCCCCCCGAGAACGCCTCGGGCAACTGGGTGAAGGTGGTCCAGCGGGTGCCCGTCAAGATCCTGCTGGAGGACTATCATGCGAACCCGCATCTCTTGCGGGCCGGCATGTCCGCGCTGGTCACGATCGACGTCCGGTAGCCGCCCGACCCCGCGCCGGCGCGCGCCATGACCGCCGAGCGCCCCGGGCAGCGCTGGGGCATCACGATCGCCGTCATGCTGGTGGCGACGATGCAGATCCTCGACACCAGCGTGACCAACGTCGCCCTGCCCCACATGCAGGGCAGCCTGTCCGCCTCCCTGGACGAGATCACCTGGGTCCTCACGTCGTTCATCGCGGCCAACGCGGTCATCCTGCCGGCGACGGGCTGGCTGGTCGCGCGCCTGGGTCGCCGACGCTTCTTCCTGCTCGCGACCGCGACGTTCATGGCGAGCTCGCTCCTCTCCGGAGCGGCCCCCAGCCTCGAGCTGCTGGTCGGCGCCCGCCTGCTCCAGGGCCTGGGCGGGGGTCCCCTGATCCCGCTCGCCCAGGCCATCCTGCTCGAGATCTTCCCGCCGCGTCAGCGCGGGACGGCCATGGCCATCTGGGGCCTCGGCATCATGGTCGCGCCCATCGTGGGCCCGACCGTCGGCGGCTGGATCACGGAGAACTACTCGTGGCGCTGGATCTTCTACGTGAACCTGCCCTTCGGCGCGCTCGCCCTGGCCCTCGGGAGCGCGTTCCTGGAGGACGCCCCGAGATCGACGCCCGACTCCGGAGCGTCCCGCCTCCGGTTCGACGGGGTCGGCCTCGCGCTCCTGGTGGCCGGCATCGGCTCGCTCCAGGTCGCCCTGGATCAGGGCGAGCGGCTCGACTGGTTCGACTCGTCCGCCATCACGACCCTGGTCGTCGTGGCCGTGGTCGCGCTCACCGGCTTCGTGCTGTGGGAGCTTCGCGTCCCGCACCCGCTCGTCGACCTGCGGGTCCTCGGGAACCGCACGTTCGCCCTGGGAACCTTCCTGATCACCGTCGTCGGGTTCGGGCTGTACTCGAGCTTCCTGCTCCTCACGTTCTACACGGAGCACCTCCTGCGGTACGACGCGCTCACGGCCGGGTGGGTGCTGGCGCCGGGCGGAATGGGCTCGCTCATCTCGCTGGCGATCGGCGGCCGCCTGGTCGATCGCATCGATCCCCGATGGCTCGTCTCCCTCGGAACGGGCATCATCGCCTACTCGCTGTTCCTCATGGGCACGCTGAGCCTCGGCGCCGACTTCTGGGCCGTCCTCTGGCCGCGCTTCGTCCAGGGGTTCGGCATGGGGCTCGTCTTCGTCCCGCTGACCACGATGGCGCTGACCGCCGTGTCCCCGGCCGAGCTGCCGACCGCGAGCGGGCTCTTCAACGTCGTGCGGAACGTCGGGGGAAGCGTCGGGATCGCGGTGACCACGACCTGGCTCTCCCGCCAGACGCAGGTGCACATGGCCACGCTGATCGGCCACGTCACGCCCTGGAGCGCCGCGACGGCGGATCGTCTCGCCCGCCTCCAGGACGTCTACCTCGCCGCCGGAGCCGACGCCGACACCGCCCGGCGCCAGGCCCTCCGGCACCTCTATGAGGAGGTGCAGCGCCAGGCTTCGATGAACGCGTTCGCCGACGACTTCTTGCGCCTGGCGGCGCTCTTCGCCGTGATGGTCCCGCTCGTGTGGGTGATGCGCCGCCCGTCGGACGCGCCGCGACCTCAGCCGGTCGAGGTCGAGGCCGTCTGAGGATCGCCCGGGCCGCGGCGGCGAGGCGATTGGTGCACGGCCTCTCAGTCCGGGCCCCGGCGGGTCAGGATCGCCCACGCGCCGTCACCCGTCGACGCGACCGCGAGCACGGCATGCCCGGCGCCCGCGAGGCTCCGCGGCACGTCGCGAGCCGACGCCTCGTTGTCGACGACCACGCGCAGGACCGCGCCCGAGGCGAGCGACTCGAGCGCGAGACGCGCCTTCAGGAACGTGTAGGGACACACCTCGCCTCGGAGGTCCAGCTCCTCGGCGGCGGCGCCGTCGGGAGGGGACCCCGTCCCTACTTCTCGACCGGCAGGGCGGGCGTGCTCCCCCACTCCATCCACGAGCCGTCGTAGTTCCGGACACGTACGCCGATGAGACGGAGCGCCAGGTAGTCCTGGGCAGACCTCATCCCACTCCCGCAGTACACCATCGCCGTCTTGTCGGGCCGCACGCCGGCGGCTCCGAAGAGCGCCTGGAGCGCGTCGGCGTCCTTGAACGTGCCGTCCGCATTCATGGTGGACCAGGGTCGTCGAGCTCGCCCGCGTCGAGATGGACGGCTCCCGGCACGTGCCCGACGCGGTAGGCGACCCCGCCCATCATCCCGCTCCGAACGTCCACGAAGCGCACGCCGGACGCGCCGAGCATGCGCACCACCTCGTCCGTCTCGATCAGGAGCTGGGGATTGGCGTAGCGTCCGGCGCCGGCGCCCGGGACCGGAGCGCCGACGGCTCCGAGGGCGGCGAGGACCAGGGCGACGCAGAGAACAGCGCGGCGGGGCATCAGGGCTCGCGGCATTCCGGCCTCCGGGGCGTCCGCTGGCGCGCCAGCGAGACCTCCGGTCATTCTAGCACCGCGCTCCGTCCCGCCGGCGCCGTGAGGCAGACTGGCAACGCCACCCCCCGGCGACGTAAGATAGGCGGGTCGGCGCCGACCCTGAGCGCCACCAAAAGGAGATCCCGCGTGAGCACCCAGCATTGGCGACGAGGACTCGACCGCCCCATCCTGATGATCCCCGGCCCGACCGAGGTTCCCTGGCGCGTCATCCGCGCCATGGCGCAGCCGGCGATGATCCAGTACGAGCCGCCGTTCGACGACGAGATCCTCGAGCCGGCGTGCCTGGACCTCCGCCAGGTGTTCCAGACCTCGGGCGAGGTGATCGCCATGCCGGGATCCGGGCGCACCGGGCTCGAGGCCGCGGCGATCTCCCTCATCGAGCCGGGCGACCGGGTCGTCGTGGTCGTGGCGGGCGTCTTTGGCAGCCTGATGAAAGAGGTCATGGAGCGCGCGGGCGCGGCGGTCACGGCCTTCGACGTCGAGCTGGGCCGGCCGATCGACCTGGAGGGCCTGGAGCGGATCGTGGCGAAGGTCCGGCCGAAGATCGTGACCCTCGTCCACAACGAGACCTCGACGGGCGTGACCTACCCCGCAGCCGCGGTCGGCGAGATCACGCGGCGACACGGGGCGCTCTTCCTGCTCGACACGGTGTCGTCCCTCGCCGGACTCGACGTCCAGACGGACGCATGGGGCGTCGACGTCAACATGACGGGCTCCCAGAAGTGCCTGGCCCTGCCCCTCGGCCTCGCCATCGTCTCGGTGTCCCCCCGCGCGTTCGAGGCCATGGAGCGGCGAGCCCGTCCGTCGGCGAGCTATGCCAACGACCTGATTCGCTGGAAGCGCCAGTGGGTGCCGGCCTCCCGCGGCGGCGGGGTGCCCGAGGGCGGCCGCCGCAACCAGCCGGTGTCCATGCCGACCCACCTCGTGCAGGCGCTCCGGGAAGGCGTCAGCCTCATCCTCGAGGAAGGCATGCCCAATCGAATTCGGCGCCACCGGATCGCCGGTAAGGCCTTCCGGGCAGGGCTCTCGGCCCTCAAGGTGGATCTCTTCGGTGACCCGTCGATTGCCTCCGACACCGTCTCGGCCTTCCGCGTGCCGGCCGGGCTCGCGGCCACCGCCGTCGTGCGCCGGATGCGGGACGCCTACGGCATCCTGATCTCGACGGGCATCGAGAAGATGCGCGAGACCATGCTCCGCGTGGGCACGATGGGAATGACGGCCAGCCCGCTCTACGTCCTCCCGACCCTGTCGGCGCTCGGCATGTCATTCCGCGACCTGGGCTACCGGGCGGAGACGGGCGAGGCCCTGGGCGCGGCGCAGGCTGTCTTCGACGCCGAGACGCCCTGACCCGCGGGTCGGGCACGCGTTCTACGTCAGGCGGGCGATCCGGGGCTCGACTACGGGGTGCGCGGGAGCTGACCGGCCTGGAGGTTGACCAGACGGGCGGCGAGGAATGACGCCCGCGAGGCGCCCGGGCTGAGGGCGGAGGCGTAGACGGCCTGGATCGCCTCGACGTCGAGCCCGGTGAGGCTCGACGCGCCAGCACCCGGGTTGACTCCCAGGCCCGCGCTCATCAGGGAGTTCTCCCCGCCACCGATCAGGCGCGCGTCGATGTGGCAGAGGCCAAGCACCCCGTGGCCCACCGCATCGTGGACGTAGGCCGAGACGCTTCGACCTGGGGGCTCCACCACCCGCGCTCCCATCAGGAGTCCCCGCCCCGCGAAGCGGTACTGGACGCACCCCGCGTCCGAGGAGCACCCGGCCGCTCGCGGCAGCGCCACCTCGGTCACCGTCACCTCGTTGACTCCGGGCTGGGGATCGATTTCCGGCGTCACCTCGAGGTTGACCGTCAGCGCGCCCCCCGTCGCTCCCGGGAGTGACCCCACGGCTGCGGCCAAGCCAGCCTGCGCGGGAGCCGGCACGCGACTCGCGACGCGCATCCGAACGAGCGTGCCCCGGGGGTAGCCGCTCCAGAAGCCCTGGAGGGGGCACTCGGTCGAACCATCCCGCGGGATGAGGGGACCGGACCCGAGGAAGAGGGCGTCCACCACGTCGGGCGTCTTCACGGCCTCCGCCTCGGCGCGGCGGGACTCGGCAAGCCGCGCCGCCTCGGTCGGCGACTGACCGCTCCCGCAGCCCGCCAGGAGCCAGACTGCGGCGACTCCGACGCCGAGCTGACGCGCCAAGACGTTGGTCCTGGCCACGCCAATACCTCCCCCAGTTGACAACATGGTTCCCCGATCATACCCCAAACTCCCCGTCCCGGAATCGGGGAAGTGCCGGCCCGCGCCGGCCCGGGCGCGGAGTAGGATGCTGGGCGACGGGCCTGCGAGGCGTCCCTCCGAGAAGACGAGGACGCCTTCCTCCTGTCGGGCCCTGGCCGCTTGCTTGACGTGACTGCGCGCGCAGCGCGGAGAGGAGTCCGATCGTGCACGAAGAGCCACAGTACACGGTGGACCGGGTGACACCGGGTGACCCGATGCACGCGAAGGGCTACCGGTTCGTCGTGCTCAGCCCCGGGAATGTTCCGATCGCCCACTTCAGGACCGAGAAGGAGGCCGAGCGCGACGCGGACTCGCGGAACGTGCGACACCACGGTTGACCCGCGGACAGGACGCCCGGGCACCGCCTATCTGACTGATCCGACCGGCGTGGAGGGCAGGAGATGACCGGACTCACCTTCGATCAGTGGCTGAAGTTCTTCTCCATCGCCGGCGCCATCGGTTCCTTCGTCTGGGGCGTGTGGGTGTGGCAGGACAAGGCGGACAAGGAACGCAATCAGACCCGCCTCGAAGCGGCGAAGTACGCGGAGACGCGACGCGTCGAGGCGGCCAAGCCCTTCCTGGACAAGCAGCTCACGCTGTTCACGGAGGCCACCCAGGTGGCGTCCTACATCGCCAACGCTCCCTCGCGAGCGAGCGCGGCGCGCAAGATCGAGCGCTTCTGGCAGCTCTACTGGGGAGAGCTCGCCCTCGTCGAGCGCGGCCGCGTGGCGAAGGCCATGATCGCCTTCGGTGAAGGGCTCAACGCTCAGCAATCCTCGCAGGTGCTGAGGGGGCTGGCACTCGATCTCGCGCATGCCTGCCGCGACGAGCTGGCCGTCTCCTGGGGGACGGACGCGTGGAGGCGAGCGTCATCCTCGTCGCCCTGACGGCATCCGTCGAGACCGCGAGACCGCCTCGTCCCGGAGTCGACGAGGATTGCCGTCGGCCGCCTGGACGCGGGACCGGCCGCATCCGCTACGCAACCGCTGCGGCTTCGCGCTAAGATACCGGCTGGACAAGGGGGCTAGAAGTGCCCGACAAGAAAGCGGTTCTCTACCACCGCCCCGGCTGAAGCTCCTGCGCCAAGACGAGAGAGTTGCTCTCGTCGTGGGGAGTGCCGTTCGACTCGGTCGATATCGAGGCCGAGCCGGCCGCGCGCGCCGAGCTGAAACGCCTCGGCGTGCCGGCGGTCCCCGCCGTCGTCGCGGCCGGGGGCGTGGTCCACGGCTGGAATCCGGGCGCGCTCGCGGAGCTCGTCGGCGTCCGGTACGAGGGCGCTCAGCGGCTCTCCCCGACGGCGCTCGCCGAGCGTCTCGACCGGGTCCTCGCCGCGGCGGGCCGCGTGGTCCAGACCGTCGCGCCCGAGCACCTCGGCCTCCAGCATCCCGGCCGCGACCGCTCGCTCCACCAGCTCGCCTACCACCTCTTCCGGCTGAGCCTCGCGTACAGGGACGCCATCCTCGAGCGCCGCCTCCCCGAGACGTGGCTCCAGGAGATGGCGCCTGCCGGGCTGCCCGACGGAGTCGCCCTGGCGGGGTACGGCGCGGCCGTGCGCGCGGCGTTGCGGGCCTGGCTCGGGACCGAGGTGGCGACCACTGGGACCGTCGAGACCTACTACGGTCCCCAGAGCGCCCACGAGCTCCTCGAGCGCACGGTCTGGCACGCGGCCCAGCACCTGCGCCAGATCCACGCGCTCCTCGAGGACGCCGGGGCGCCGCCGCTCGAGCCCCTGGACCAGTCGCTCCTCGACAGGCTCCCGCTGCCCGCGTCCGTCTGGTAGCGGGCGCGCGCCGCGAGCGCGGCGCCATCCGACTATCGCGCGAGGGCCTCCCAGAGGAGCTCCGCCGGGTGCTTCGGCACGCGCCCCGTCGTGTGCTCCACCTGCTGACGGCACGAGATGCCCGGCGCGCAGACGGCGACGTCGGCCTCCGCCGCCCGCACGGCCGGCGCCAGACGCCGCTCGGCGATCTTGACGGAGAGGTCGTAGTGCTCGGCCTCGAATCCGAACGATCCCGCCATCCCGCAGCAGCCGGCGTCCACCTCGGTCACCTGATAGCCCGCCGCCTTGAGGACCGCCACCGTCGGAGCCGTCCCCACCAGCGCCTTCTGGTGGCAGTGGCCGTGGAGCAGCGCTCGCCGGCCGTGGGCAGCGAACCTCGGCCGGTCGCCCCGCGCCCACTCGCGCTGGAGGAACTCCTCGAGAAGCAAGCTCTGCCGCGCCACGATCCGAGCGTCCTCGGTGCGCACCAGCTCCGGGTACTCGTCCCGGAGGGTGAGGAGACACGAGGGCTCGAGCCCGACGATCGGCCGGCCCTGGCGAGCCGCTCCGGCGAGCCGCGCGATGTTGTCGGCCGCTACGGTGCGCGCCTCGTCGAGCATGCCCTTGGAGATCATCGGCCGCCCGCAGCACCCGCGGTCGGCGAGGACCACCCGATACCCGAGGGCCTCCAGGAGACGGGTCGCCGCAATGGCGACGCCCGGTGTCTGGTAGGTGTTGAACGTGTCGTGGAAGAGCACGACCTCACCGCGGGCTCCGCTCCCCTCGCGCTGCCGCCGGGCGAACCACCGCACGAAGGACTGGGCCGCGAACGACGGGAGCGGGCGCCGCCGATCGATGCCGGCCACGCGCTCGAGGAGCCAGCGGTGGGGCGCCGAGCGCGCGATCCAGTTCGAGACGGGTGCCAGGGCGGATCCAATCCGGGCCAGCGCGTGGATCCGGCCGAAGAGCCGGTTGCGGAGGGGCAGCCCGTTGGCCCGGTAGTAGTGGGCGAGGAACTCGTACTTGATCTTCGCCATGTCGACGTTGGCCGGGCACTCGGCCTTGCACGCCTTGCACTCGAGACACAGGTCGAGCACCTCGTACAGCCGGCGGCCGGTGAACTCGGACCGCGGCACCTTGCCCGACAGCACCCCGCGGAGCGCGTTGGCACGCCCGCGGGTCGAATGCTCCTCGTCGAGGGTCGCCATGTACGAGGGGCACATCGTCCCCTCGAGCTTCTTCCGGCAGACGCCGATCCCGTTGCACATCTCGACGGCCCCGGCGAATCCGCCCTGCCCCGAGAAGTCGAGGAGGGTGTCCGGCTCCCACGCGCGGTAGCCCGGCCCGTAGCGGAGGTGCTCGGTCATCGGCGGGGCGTCGACGATGTTCCCGGGATTGAGGATTCCCTTCGGATCGAACGTGCGCTTGACCTGCCGGAACGCGTCGTAGAGCCGCGGCCCGTAGAGCGTCTCGTTGAACGGGCTGCGCGCCCGGCCGTCCCCGTGCTCGCCCGAGAGCCCGCCGCCGAACTCCATCACGAGGGCCGTGATCTCCTCGGCGATCGCCTGCATCTTCCGGATCTCGCCCGCGTCCTTCAGGTTGATCAGCGGGCGGATGTGGAGGCACCCGACCGAGCAGTGGCCGTAGTAGCCGGCCTTGGCCCCGTGGCGTCCCAGGATCTCGCGGAAGCGCCCGATGAACGGGCCCAGCTTCGCCGGCTCGACCGCCGTGTCCTCGACGAACGCGATGGGCTTCCGGTCGCCCTTGGTCCCGAGGAGGAGGCCGAGGCCGGCCTTGCGGAGCTTCCAGATGGATTGCTGCTCGGCGGGATCGTAGGCGATGTGGGCGGCGTAGCCGATCCGCTTCCGCGCGCGGAGCGTCTCCAGCGCCTCGACCTTGGCGCGCACCTCCGCCTCGCTCTCGCCGGAGTACTCGACCATCATGATGGCCGCGGGATCGCCCTGGACGAACCCCATCCGCGCGCGCTGCTCGATGTTCTCCCGGGCGAGGTCGAGGATCATCTTGTCGGTGACCTCGACCGCGTACGGCCCGGTGGTCAGGAGGTCGACCGACGACTCGAGCGCCGCCTGGAGATCGTCGTAGTGGATCACGTCGAGGGCCGTGAACTTGGGTCGCGGGACCAGCCGCATCTTCATCTCGACCACGGCGACGAGCGTGCCCTCGGAGCCCACGGCCAGCCGGTGGAGCCCGAACGGCTGGGGCTTCACGAGCTCGTCGAGGTTGTAGCCGGAGACGCGGCGCATGAGCTTCGGGTACCGCGCGCGGATCTCGTCCGCGTGCTGCCCCACGAGCCGCCGCACCTCACGGTAGATCTGCCCCTCCAGCCCGTCCGCCCGGCACTTGGCCTCGAGCTCGGCGGGCGTCAGGTCCCGGAGGGTGATCTCGGATCCGTCGGCCAGGAGGCACCGGAGCTCGAGCACGTGATCGATCGTCTTCCCGTAGGCGATCGAGTGGGAGCCCGCGGAGTTGTTCCCCGACATCCCGCCGATGGTCGCGCGGTTCGAGGTCGAGGTGTCGGGACCGAAGAGGAGGCCCATCGGCCGCACGTGGGCGTTCAGCTCGTCCTGGATCACGCCGGGCTGGACGCGGCACCAGAGCTCCTCCCGGTTCACTTCCAGCACCTGGTTCATGTACTTCGAGAAGTCGAGGACGACGGCGTGGTTGACGGTCTGGCCGATGAGGCTCGTGCCGCCGCCGCGCGGCAGGACCGGAACGTTGTACCGGTTCGCGAGCTCCAGCACCGCCTGGACGTCGTCCTTCGAGCGCGGCAGCACGACGCCGATCGGCTCCACCTGGTACATGGAGGCGTCCGTCGAGTAGAGGAGGCGGGAGTAGTCGTCGAAGCGGACCTCGCCCTCGACGACGCGCCGGAGCTCGCGCTCGAGATCGCTGCCGACCGGGGTCACACTGTGGCTGCCGGACACGTCGGCCGCCCTACTTCTTCGCCTTGTCGATCGCGGCCCGGAGCTCCGCCGCCTCCTTCTTGTCGAGCGGCTCGAGTCGCCCGAGCACCGCGCGCGCGTCGTCGAGCTTGCCCATCTTCACGTACGCCTCCCCGAGGTACTCGAGGGCCTCCGCGTAGTCCGGCCGGAGCTTGAGCGCCCGGTCGTAGGCACGGATCGCCTCCGGGTACTTCCCCTGCTGGCGGAGCGTGAAGCCGAGGCCGTTCCACGCCTCCGGGAAGGCCTCGCGCTGCTTGATCGCCGCCTCGTAGGCCTGGGCCGCCCGCCGCCAGTCCTTCTTCTTCTGGGCGTCGAGACCCTCCTGAAAGAAGCGCTCGGCCGACGACGGGACGCCGGGCGGCGGGGCCGCCGGCGTCGGGCCGTCCGCCCACCCCGTCACCGCGACGAGGAGAAGTCCCGCTCCGATCGCCCGCCCGATCCCTGCCCTGCGCATCGTTCCGTCCTCCGATCGCCTCGCTGGCGCCCACCTGGTGTCCCGCCGGCCGCGCTCGCGCCCCGGCCGCTCGGCCGTCATTGTCGCACAGCCTCGGCGGCGCCTCCCGCCGCCGCGGCGTATCCGACGAGCTCGACGTACCCGGAGCCGCCGAGAGGGCGTCCGTCCGCGGTCCCCTCCACGCGTACCGCGCCTTCCCAGTAGCGGACCGCCAGATCGAGCTCCTGGTCCCGGAGGAGCGGCGTCACCACGACGTCGAGACTCGCCGACGGGATCCGGAGCCGCCAGCGAGCCGGGTACCGCGTGCCGCCCCGCGGGCTCGCCCAGTGATCGAGGACGAGGACCTCGACCGCGTCCCGGTCGAGGGCGCGCGCCGTGCCGTCGGCCGCGACGAGGGTGCCCTGGCTCGCCGGGGAGATTCCTCCGTCGCGCTGGCGGAGACGGTACAGCATGAGCTCACGGCCGTCGTCGAGCTGGAGCGCGAACCAGTCCCATCCCACCTGGTCGGGGCCAAGGGCGCTCGTGCTCCACTCCCGGTCCATCCACGCGAGTCCCTCGACCGGGAGCGCGCGCCCGCCGGCCTGCACCTCTCCGGAGACCGGCATCCGCGTGAGCGAGTAGTAGTAGGACGCGTTCCCGGGCTCGACGCTCTTCCGCGAGAGACCGCGCTCGCCGTGGAGCACCGGTGGCTTGCCCCCCGAGAGCGTGAGGTCGATGCGGAGATCGCCCTCGCCCGCGCGGAGGCGGAGCGGCCACCCGACCCCCGCCGGGGTCTCGGCAACCCAGTCGCCGAGCCACACGCGGAACGGGTCGCCGTCGGCGCCCGCGAGGTCGAGCGTGCCCCGCGCCCAGCGGTCGCGCGCGTGAAACCGGCCCGCGTCCACGTCGGTCAGGGCGAGGTGTGCCATGTACACGTCGCGCGTGGCCCAGGCCGATCGCCGCGACGCCGCCGCCGGGACGAGCGCCGTGCGGAAGAACGTCAGCTGGAATCCGAAGCGCCGGCCGCCCTCCGCGGCGCGGAGGTTCCCGGTCCAGTACCACCATTCCGTGCGGAAGGTCGGGTGCGGGCCGTGATCCGCCGGAAACGCGAGCGGACGCGGCGCGAGGGCCCGCTCGAAGCCCTCGGCGCTCGTCGCCCCGAGCGCCTCGGCCACGGAAAGCGTCGCCCCGAGGCGCGGCGGCGAGGACTCTTCTCCATCCAGACGGATGATGAACCCAAGTCCGACGCCCAGCACCGCCACGGTGGCGAGCACGCCGAGGAGCAGACCCGTGCCGGGACCGGATCGTCTCACGCCGCCTCACTCCTCCCGCAGCGCGGGCGCGGGCGGCGTCCGCGCCATGCGCCAGGCCGGATACGCCCCCGCGACCAGGGCCGCCAGGACCGCCAGCCCCACCGCCTGAAGCAGGACGTCCCCGGGAACCGTGGTCTCGATCGACCACCCGAACGCCCGGCGGTTGATCACGTGGATCAGGACCAGCGCGAGCCCGATGCCGACGGGTACGGCGAGCACCCCCGCGATCCCGCCGAGGAGCCCGCTCTCCGCCAGCATGAGCCGCCAGACCTCGAGCGGCGTGAGCCCCTGGGCCCGCAGCACTCCCAGCTCCCGGGCCCGCTCGAGCTGGAGCGCCATCAACGCGCTCAGGACCCCGATCACCGCCACCCCCGTCGCCAGGACGCGCAGCACCGCGGTGATCGCGAACGTGCGGTCGAAGATCTCGAGCGAGGCCTCCCGGAGCGCCCGATTCGAGCGGATCAGGAGGTCCTGGTCCGGGCCCGCGCGGGCGCGAAGCGTCTCCACGGCCGCTTGCGGGTCGGTGCCGGGAGCGAGCACCAGCCCGAGAGAGGAGACGCCGCGATCCTCCCAGCTGGCCTCGTAGGTGCGGCGGCTCACCATCACCACACCCTGGTCCGAACCGTAGTCCGCGAAGATGCCGGCGACCGGAAAGGCCCGCTCGCCACGGTCGGTGTGGAGCCGGAGCGCGCTGCCGACCACCAGGCCGTGCCGGTACGCGTACGGCTCCGAGACGATAGCCGCACCTCCGTCCTGGAAGGCCGGCCACACGGTCTCGGGGGATCCCGCCAGGAATCGGAACTGACGGTAGCTGCCGGGGCCGACGCCCAGCGCCACGAGCTGGGTCGGCCCGAACGCCGACGCGACGCGCACGCCCCGGTAGGTGCCGACGGACTGGACGCCGGGCGCATCCCGGAGCCGGGCGATCACCGCCGGCTGGAGGGTGGACTCGCCGCCGCGGCCCGTGCGGAGTGTCGGGGCGGAAACGTACACGTCCGCGACCAGCGAGGTCTCGAGCCAGCGCACGACCGTCGCGCGAAAGCTCCGGATCATGACGCCGACCCCGACGGTCGCCGAGACGGCCACCATGAGCGCGGCCACCGCCACCCCGGTCCGCGAGAGCTTCGCGACGACGCCCCGCGCCGCCATGCGGCCCGGCAGCCCGAGAAGCCACCCGAGTCCGGGACCCGCCGCCCGGGCCGCGCCGATCATCGCGAACGGCGTGAGGAGCGCGGCGCCCAGGATCATCGCGAAGAGCCCCGCGTAGCTCCAGGCGAGACTCCGGCCGGCGCCGGCGACGAGGAGCGCCCCCGCCGCGAGCACCGCCAGGCCGGCCAGCGCCGCGCGGGGCGCCACGCGGCGCGCCCGGGCCTCCAGCACGATCCGCTGGATCGCCGCGCCCGGCGGCGCCGCGCTGGCCTCGGCCGCCGGAACGAGCGCGGCGAGCAACGTCGCTCCGATCCCGAGGGCCGCGCCCTTCGCCAGCACCGCCGGCGACACCGCGAGATCTCGCACGACCACGACGAAGTACAGGTCGTTGATGGTCCGGGTGACGAGCGTGACGAGTCCGCCGGCGAGGCCCACGCCCGCGCCGAGGCCGAGGGCCGTCGCGGCCAGCCCGAGGAAGAGCGCCTCGGCGAGGACGGTGGCGACGATCTCCGCGCGCGTGACGCCGAGGGCTCGCAGCATCCCGATCGTCGCGCGGCGCTGGACCACGGAGAACGTCATCGTGTTGTACGCGAGGAAGAGGCCCACCATCAACGCCAGGAGCGACAGCGCCGTCAGGTTCACGTCGAAGGCGTGCGTCAGCTCTCCGACGAACTCGCTCCGCGCCGCGGCCGGGACCACCTCGACTCCGGGGGGAAGCGCGGCCCGGACGCGGGTCAGGACCTCCTCTCCCCGCGGCCCCGGCGGGAGGACGAGGTCGACGCGAGACAGCCGGCCCGGCTGGTCGAGGACCTCCTGGGCCGTCGTCAGGTCGGCCACCACGAGGCCGCGGAGCGCCTGCTCGCTCCGCGCGTCCTCCGGCTCGATCAGGCCCGCGACGCGCACCGGACGCGACCGCCCGCTCACCCGCAGCACGAGGGTGCCCGAGACGCCCACGCCGAGCTCGGTCGCCGTCTCGCGGCTCACCAGCACCGCGCCCGGCTCGGTGACGAGTCTCCCCAGCGCCCGCGTCCCGGCCCCCGCCCCGCGCCCTCCTCGCCCAAGATACGGGCGAAACGGCGCCTCGCTGAACGGATCGATCCCGAGAAGCTGGAGCGTGCGGACGGGCGCGCCCTCGACACCCACCCACGCCTCGACCACCGGCGCGACCGGATGCACCCCCGCCTCTCGGGTGAGCCGCGGAACCACTCGCTCGTCGACCCCCGCCGACCCGCCGACCACCTGATGGGTGGCCCGCCCGGTCACCCCTTCCGCCGACAGGGCGAACGCCCGCCGGGCGCTCACGCTCGCGAGGTCCACCGACACCACCACCGCCACGCCGAGCGCGATTCCCAGGACGGACAGGGCCGCCTGCCACGGATGCCGTGCGAGATGGCGGACGCTGGCGCGGAGGAGGATCATCCCGCGGCCGGCTCCGGCGTCTCCACCAGACGGCCCTCCTGCAGGCGGAAGATCCGGTCAGCGAGCCCCACGACCTCGGGGCTGTGAGTCGCCATCACCAGCGTGCGCCCCGCCCGCCGGGTGAGGCGGTCGAGCAGATCGAGCACCTGCCGGCCCGTGTCGAGATCGAGGTTCCCCGTCGGCTCGTCGGCGAGCACGAGCAGCGGCTCGTGGACCAGCGCCCGCGCCACCGCCACCCGCTGCTGCTCGCCGCCGGAGAGCTGCTCGGGGAATGCCGGCCCCCGGTCGGCCAGCCCGACCTCGGCGAGAAGCGCGCCGGCCCGTGCCCGCGCGGCGTCACGCGGCCGGCCGTTCAGCTCGAGCGGAAGGCGGAGGTTCTCCTCCACCGTGAGCGTCGGAATCAGGTTGAAGAACTGGAAGACGAACCCCACGTGGTGCCGGCGAAACAACGTGCGCCGCGCCTCGGTCGCCCGCGCGAGCGGCAGCCCGTCGACCACGATCTCGCCGGCGGTCGGCACGTCGATCCCGCCGATCAGGTTGAGCAGCGTGGACTTGCCCGAGCCGCTCCGCCCGATCAGGACGCAGAGCTCTCCCCGACGGATCGTCGCGTCCACGCCGCGGAGGACGGCGCGCTCGGCGCCGCCCTCCCGGTACGCCTTCGTGACGCCGCGCAGCTCGACGAGCGGAGTCTCGGTGGCCGGCGCCCTCATCCGGCCGCGTCGAGCGCGCCGAAGTGGCAGAGCCGGATGTCGAGGCGCTCGACGGTCGCGCGCGCCTCTGGATCGCAGAGCGCCGCCAGCTCGACCTCGCGCTGGCGTCCGTAGCGGCTGTAGGCGAGGGTCTCGTCGAAGACGCCCGGATGGCACATGAGCTCGGTGACACCGAGCGGCAGCGTGGCGAGCTGGTCCAGCAGGCGCTCGGTCGTCCAGTAGGGCTCGGCCTGCGCGTCTCCGACGAACGAGTCCGTCGTGGCGATGCCGTGGCGGCGAAGACCGTCGCGGAAGCCCGCGTCCTGGCTGCGAAGCGGAACCCGGGCGGCCAGGACCACGTCCACGACGGCGTCCATCACGCGGGGCACCCGGTGGGCGTGGTGGTGGCTGTCGAGGTGGGTGGGCCCCCGCCCGAAGCGGCGCGCGAACGCCTCGATCTGGGCCTCGCACTCGCGCCGCACCTCGTCCGGGCGCGCCCGCTCCTGGAGCACCGCCAGATCGCGCCCGAACCGCCCGTCTGCGTCGACGAGAGACGCGACCGTGTCCGCCGGTGACACGGGCCGCCCCCACGTCAGGTTGAAGTGGAGACCGAGCCCGAGGCCGGGCGAGGCGGCAGCCGTGGCGTCCAGCTCCGGCTGGGCCGGCAGGCTCGCCAGGACGGTCGTGCTGGTCACCAGGCCCTCGCGGTGGGCGCGAAGGATGCCCCGGCTCACGCCGCCCGTCAGCCCGAAATCGTCCGCATTGACGATGAGGCGCCGCGCCGCCGGTCCCCCGCCCATCGCGCCTGATCCTCGTCTACCGGGCCTACTGACCGAGAGTGCGCCGGACGTACTGGCGCACCTCCTCGGTCAGGAGCGCCTGCCGCCCGCTGTCCGTCACCGCGTCCTCGAGCAGCTCGAGGTCGAGCACGAGCGGAGTCGGCGCCTTCTTCCCCGCGTCCAGCTCGACCGTGAACACGCACTGCTCGTCGGACTCGGTGAAGACGGCCTTCGCGCGCGTGAAGGAGCTATCCTCGAGCGCGACCGTCTCCAGCGCGTGCCGCAGCACCCGGAGGATGCCCTCCTGGGCATCGCCGGGCACGGTGCCGAACGCGCTCATCATCCGGATGTCCGCCATCCCGGGCCTCCTCCGGTCAGAATCCCATGGCCGTCGCGGGACGCAGGTGGTCGACGCCGGCGGCAAGCCCCCGGCGCGTGACCTCGATGACCTGCGGCCGGGCGAAGTAGAAGCTCGAGTACGTCTCGGTGAGCGGCACGATCCGGTGCCCGCGGCGCCGGAGCTCGGAGACGGTCGCCGCCCCCATCCGGTCGTCCACCTGGACCGGACCGCCTTCGGTGTGGAGCCGGGGCGCCTCGACCGCCGCCTGCGGGCCGAGCGCGAAGTCGATCAGGTTCGAGAGCACCTGGGGAACCGCCGACACGATCTTCCGGCCGCCCGGCGCGCCCACGGCCAGGTACGGCGCGCCGTCACGGAGCGCGAGGAAGGGCGTCATGTTCACCAGGGCGCGCTTGCCGGGCTCGATGGAGTTCGGCCGCCCGGGCTCCGGATCGAACCAGATCATCCCGTTCGAGAGGAGGAGCCCCGTCTCCGGCACGACGACCTTGGAGCCGAAGAGGCTGACCGCGGTGTGCGTCAGCGACACCAGCATGCGGTCGCGGTCGACCGCGCAGACCTGCGTCGTGCACTCGCCGGTCGAGCCGGCCGCCGGGGTCCGGGCGGGCTTCGCCCGGCCGCGCTCGAAGCGCCACGGATCGACTCGCCGCCGCGCGTGGCGCCGGCCGTCGGGGTGGATCCCCTCCGCCACCGCGCGGGCATAGGCCTTTCCCGCGAGCGCGGTCCACGGCGCCCGGATCCGGGCCGGATCCCCGAGCCAGCGGAGGCGATCCTCGAACGAGACCCGGATCGCCTCGGCGCGGAGATGCGCCGCGCGCGCGCTCGTCGGCCCTCCTGATCGGGCGGACCCGGCCTCGAAGCACTCGAGGACGTTCAGCATCTCGAGCGCGGTCACGCCGCCCGTGGCGCCCGGCATCCCGAGCAGCGTCACGCCGCGGTAGTCACCCGCGAGAGGCTGGGTCACCCTGACGCGATAGCGCCCCAGGTCCGTGCGGTCCAGGATGCCCTCGCCCCGCCGGATCTCGGCCTCGATGGCCTGCGCGAGCTCCCCGCGGTAGAAGACGCTCGGGCCCTCCTTCCCGATGAGCTCGAGGCTACGGGCGAGCGCCGGGTAGCGGACGCGGTCCCCGCCCTCGAGGTTCTCCGGCCGCGGCGGCCACCGGCCGCCGCGAAGATAGGTCCTCGCGGCCTCGGGAAACCGCGCGAGCTCCTCCGCGTACATCGCGGTGACGCCCGCGAGATACCAGTCGACTGGCACCCCGAGGCGCGCGAGCCGTGCCGCCGGCGCCACCGCATCGCGGAGGTCCAGTGTCCCCCACCGCTCGAGCGCGAGGGCCAGGCCGGCCACCGATCCCGGCACCGCGACGGCGAGATGGCCGTGCACGTTCGCGTCGCCTTCCACGGCCCGCCACGGGAAGAGATCGCCGCTCCGCCCGCGCCCGAGCCGGTACATCCGGGCGTGCGCCCGCTGCGGAGCCTCCACGTTGAAGTCCAGGGCGACCGAGGCCCCCGTGCGCGGGCGGTGGATCAGCATCGAGCCGCCGCCCGCGAGGCAGGACATGAACGGCTCCACGACGGCCATCGCGAACGCGGTGGCGACGGCGGCGTCCACGGCGTTCCCGCCGCGACGGAGGATCTCCGCACCCACACGGGCGCCGAGGGGGTGGCCCGCCGTCACGCAGGCGTGCGGCACCTCGAGCTGGCTCTTCGTGACGGTGAGACGCGAGGCCTTCACGGCGCGCTCATTCTCCCACGGCCCCCGCACCGCTGCCAGCGCGGGGCCGGCGCCGCCCGCTCAGAACCGGACCTGGGGAACCGAGCGCTCGGCGGGGTCCTCGAGCTCGAAGAACTCCCGGCGCGTGAAGCCGAAGGCCCCGGCCAGGAGGTTCGTCGGGACGCTCTCGACGCGCGTGTTGAGATCGCGGACGGCGGCGTTGTAGCCCTGCCGCGCCCCGGCGATCATCCCCTCCGTGTCGGCAAGAGCCTGCTGGAGGGACAGGAAGCTCTGGTTGGCCTTGAGGTCCGGATAGCTCTCCGCGACCGCGTAGAGTCCGCGGAGGGCCTGGGTCAGGAGCCCCTCGGACTGCGCCACCTGCCCGGGCGTCGTGGCGCCCATGGCCCGGCTCCTGAGCTCCGTCACCTTCTCGAGGACGCCCTTCTCGTGACCGGCATACCCCTTCACCGTCTCGACGAGGTTCGGAATGAGGTCGTGCCGGCGCTTGAGCTGCGTCGAGATGCCGGACCACGCCTCGTCCACCCGTACGCGTGCCCGGACCAGGCTGTTGTAGAGCCCGACGCCCACCAGTGCGAGGACCACGGCGATCCCCAGGACGACGAGTCCCGTCATTCCGATCCCCCTTCGGGCCCGGCCCGTCCCGCGCGGGTGCCGCGGCAAGGCCGTTCTCGACCCACTCGGTCCGATGGTAGCCGAAGCGCGCGAGCGCCGGAAGCGCCGATTCTGCTACCATGGCCGTCAAGACCGGCGCGCAACGCGGGATTCCCATGCGTCAACGTGTACTGATCGTCGAGGACGATGCCCTCGCTCGGAAGGGCATGGCCGACCTCCTCTCCCTCTGGGGATACGAGGTCGCCACCGCCGGCGACGGGGCCGAGGCCCTCGAGCGGGTGTCGGAGGAGTCGCCCGCGGTCGTGGTGAGCGACCTCGTGATGCCGGGCATGGACGGTCTCGGCCTCCTGTCCGCCTTGCGGGTCGATCACCCCGACGTCGCCGTCATCATGCTCACGGGCCAGGGCTCGATCGAGAGCGCCGTCCAGGCGATGAAGGAAGGCGCCTTCGACTACCTCACCAAGCCGCTCGACCCCGCCCGCCTCCAGGTTCTCCTGGAGCGGGCGCTCGACCGGGCCGAGAGCGCCCGCGAGGTCCACCGGCTCCGGCGCGAGCTCCGCCACCGCGGCGCCTTCGGGCGCCTGGTCGCAGGCGCGCCGGCGATGCAGGAGGTCACCCGCCAGATCGAGCAGGTCGCACCGACCGACGCGACGGTCCTCGTGCTCGGTGAGAGCGGAACGGGCAAGGAGCTGGTGGCGCGCACGATCCACGACCACTCCAGGCGCCGTCGCGGACCGTTCGTCGCCGTGAACTGCGCGGCGATCCCGGAGACCCTGCTCGAGAGCGAGATCTTCGGGCACGAGAAGGGCTCGTTCACCGGCGCCACGGGACGCCGGCCCGGCTGCTTCGAGCTCGCCGACGGCGGGACGCTCTTCCTCGACGAGATCGCGGAGATGAGCCCGGCCACCCAGGTGAAGTTCCTTCGGGTTCTCCAGGACGGACGGTTCCGGCGGGTCGGGGGGCAAGCGGAGATCACGGTGGACGTCCGGGTGATCGCGGCCACCAACAAGAGCCCGCTGAAGGCGCTCCAGGACGGCGCGCTCCGCGAGGACCTCTACTACCGCATCGCGGTCTTCACGCTCACGCTGCCCCCGCTCCGCGAGCGCCCCGAGGATCTCGAGGAGCTGGTCCGCGTGCTCCTCGAGGAGCTCGACGAGCGCCACGGGCGGGCCGTGCGGGGCGTCGACGAGGCGACCCTCGCGGTCCTCCGCCGCTACGCGTGGCCGGGAAACGTGCGCGAGCTCCGGAACGTCCTGGAGCGCGCCCTCATCGTGTGCCCGGGCGACCTGATCGGCCTTGCCCACCTGCCCTCGCCCCCGTCGGCGACGACGTCCCCCGTCGAGCCGGCCGCGGACCAGGCGGCCAGCGACGTGCCGCCTCAGCGTCGGCACGACCGTGGACGAGGCCGAGCGACGTCTCATCCTCCGCACGCTCGCGTACACGGGCAACAACAAGACCCGCGCGGCCGAGATCCTCGGCATCAGCCTCAAGACACTCCACAACAAGCTGAACCGCTACAACCGGCCGCCGTGACACCGGAACCCGCCCGTCCGCGCAGGCTGTCCGCCTCCATGGCTCTGAGCGCCCGCGCGCGCGAGCTGCTCGGCCTCACGCTCGTCGTCCTCCTCGTGGTCGCCGTCGCGACCGCCGCGCACCTTGCCACGCTCGCGCGGCTCACGCTCGGGAACGCGGCGGACGAGGGGCGGCTCCTCTCCCGCCAGCTCCTCCACCAGGCCGCCTACGTCCTGCAGGCCGCGGGCGCCGCGGGTCCCGCGGCCTTCCGCGAGGACCCGAGCCTCCGGGCGCTCCTCGACGGGCTCGTGGGCTATTCGCGCGTCGTCGTCTACGGCGCGATCGTCGACGCGAGCGGGCGCACGCTGCTGCACAGCGACGCGACCCTCCAGGGACAGACGCTCCCGGGACGCCCGCTCCTCGACGACGTGCTCACGGCGGGGCTCCCGCAGCTCGCGAGCCTGCTGCTGGGCCCACCGCAGATCTACGAGGTCCGGCTCCCCGTCCGCATCGGGGATCGGCCCTTCGGGACCGTGCAGGTCGGCGTGTCGACGAGCCTCGTCAGGCAGACCCTTCGCGATGCCCTGCTGCGCAGCGTCGCGTTCGGCGCAGGCGCCCTCGCCTTCGCGATCGCGCTCGGCCTCGGCACCGGGCGCGTGCTCCTCGGCTACCTCCGGCGAATCGCGCGCCGGGTCGAGCGCCTCGCCCGTGGCGACGCCGCGGTCGAGTTCGGACCCGGCGACGACATGGGGCGTCTCGCCGCGCGGATGCAGGGTCTCGGCGAGCGCATCCAGGCCACGACCGGAGGCGCAAGTGACCCGGGTCCGGCCGGAGCGGAGCGGCTCCAGAACGCCGTCATGCTCCTCGGCCCCGACGGCGCCGTGGCGTTCGCCAACGCCACCGCCGAGGGACTGCTCGGCCGGACGCTCGCCGGCCGCTCGCTCGCCGATGTCCTCCCCCCCGGACACCCCCTGGCAACCCTGGCCGCCGCCGTTCTCAACGGCAGCCTCGCGCCGCTCCACGACACGGTCACCCTCCCGGGAGGCACGGGAGAGCCGCACGAGTGGGCGGTCTCGGGATATCCTCTCCGCGCGGATGCCCAGCCGCGGAGGTGGCCTGCTCGTCCTGCGCGATCTCGAGCCCGCGCGGGCCGTCGAGTCCCTGCTGAGCTACTCCCAGAAGCTGGCGGCGCTGGGCCGCCTCACATCCGGTGTGACCCACGAGGTCAAGAACCCGCTCAACGCGATGCGCATTCACCTCGAGCTCCTGCGCGCACGGCTCGCTCAGGCCGGACAGCCCCCGCCGCCCGAGATCGCCGAGAACATCGACGTCATCGCGCACGAGATCCAGCGGCTGGACCGCGTGGTGCAGGGCTTCCTCCGGTTCGTGCGGCCGCAGGATCTCCGCCTCGCGCCCGTCGACATCAATGCGGTCCTGTCGGACGTGGCGCGGGTCGCGCGGCCCGAGGCCGCGAGGGCCGGCGTCGAGATCGTCCTCGAGCCCGGACGGGGCCTGCCCCGCGTCACGGCGGACTCGGGGCTCATCGCCCAGGCGAGCGCCAATCTCGTGAGCAACGCGATCCAGGCGATGCCGGGCGGCGGCACGCTGGTCGTCGCGAGCCGGCGCGCCGCGCCCGACGGGGTGGAGATCCGCGTGGCCGACCAGGGGATGGGCATCGCGCCGGAGAACCTCGAGAAGATCTTCCGCCTCTACTACACGACGAAGGCGGGCGGATCGGGCATCGGTCTCGCCATGGTGTACCGCATCGTGCAGATGCACGACGGCCGGGTCGACGTGGAGTCGACGGTGGGCAAGGGCACCACCGTGATGCTCACGCTCCCCGCGGCCCCGGACGCACGATGAAGCTCCTGGCGCTCGCGACCCTGATCCTGGCCCTGTCCGGATGCAGGGCGCTCGGCCCGGATGTCCCGCCGTGGGCGCGGCCCGTCCCCGGAGCGACCAGCCCTGCGGCGCCGGTCGCCCTCGAGGACGCGGCAAGCATCACGCCCGCGCCGCCGCCCATGCCCGCGCCTGCCGATGTCTCGGCTCCCGCCGCGCTGCCTCCTCCGGTCGCCCCACCGGCCCCCGCCGCGCCCACTCCCCCCGCTCCGTCGCGCGCGGTCGCCCCTCCGCCCCCGCCACACGCATCCCCGCCGGCCCCGACTCCTGCGCCGCCCGCCGCTCCCGCGCCGCCGGCCGCGCCCAGCCCGCCGTTGACGGCGAGCTTGCCTCCGGCCGAGGTGCGACGGCTCCAGGACGAGGCTCAGCGGGGAATCGAGGAGACCGAGCGCCTCCTGCGCCAGCTCGATGGCCGACCACTGGCCCCGAAGGACCTGGAGACGCTTCGACTCGCCCAGGGCTTGGTCGAGCAGGCCAGGAGGGCTCTCGGCGGGCAGGAATACGAGCGGGCGGCGAACCTGGCGGCGAAGGCTCGCACCCTCGCGGACGACCTGAGCACACGCCGCTAAACCCCCCGTCCGGCGAGTAACTTTTTCCATCTTGCCGGCGAGACCTCCGTGGTAACTCTTACATCGCGTCAGGGCTGCGTCGCGCCCAGACGGGACGGGCAGGATCCACTCGGTAGTGGCCCAGCCGCCGGAGAAATCAGGCTGAGCGCGCCCCGGGCAGGCCACGGCGGGAGATGCCCGGCACGCCCCTTGCGTGGGCGAACGACGGACTGATCCGTCACCTAGCGGGGACTGTCCCGCACAGAGGAGGAAGTCGTATGCGGATACGCTCGTTGGCCATCTTGGTGGCCTCCCTGTCCCTCATGACCGTCGGCTGCGCGACCAAGAAGTTCGTCCGCGAGGAAGTCAGCAAGAGCGAGGCGAAGCTTGGCGCGGACGTGGGCCGCGTCGAAGGCTCTCTGACCGAGGAGAAGGCGCGGACGACCGCCCTCAACGACCAGCTGGGCCAGACGAAGATCGCAGTCCAGCAGGCCGATACCCGCGCTGGCGAGGCCACCGATCTCGCCCGGACGGCCCAGGGCCGCGCCGACGAGGGGGTGACCAAGGCCACCCAGGCTCAGACCCGTGCCGACGAGGCTCACGCCACCGCCGGCCAGGCGATGGCGAAGGCGGACGAGACCAGCGCTCGCCTGACCCGGCTCTGGACCAACCGCAACAAGCGCGTGCCGGGCGACACGGTCGCGATCCTCTTCCGCTTCGACAAGTGGGAGCTGGACGACCGCGGCCAGACCGCGCTGCTCGACGTCGCCAAGCAGCTCCAGGAGAATCCGAACCTCGTGGTCGAGCTCGAGGGCTTCACGGACAGCGTCGGCGCCATGCCGTACAACGTCCAGCTGAGCCAGCGGCGCTCGGAGGCGGTACGTCGCTTCCTGGTGGAGAAGGGCATCGAGATGCACCGGATCCACTCGATCGGCCTCGGTGACATCAAGCCGTCCGCCGACAACAGCACCGCCAAGGGACGCGAGCAGAACCGCCGGGTGATGGTGCGGTTCTTCGCGCCGGCCGAATAGAGCAGCAGTAGCGCGAATCCGCGCTCAGATCAGCGCGGATTCCAGCACGATCCCCCGGTCCAGTATCCGGGCGGCGGCGCCGGCTGCGCTGGCGACGCCGCCCGGGACCTCCGGTCCCTCCGCGAGCTGACGCAAGAGATCGATCAGCCGGCGCATCGCGCGGATCAGATCGCCCTCGTGGCCGCCGAACGAGTGGGTGACGATTCGCGCCCAGTCGTCGTCTCCCGACGCCCACCGGAAGACCGCCGCGACGAACCCGCTCTGCACGCGCGCCGGCCGGGAGAGCCCCACTCGCCGCTGGACGGCCTGGATCGCCTCCGCCGCCTCCTCCATCTGCCGGACCCGGCGCCGGAGCCGCGGCCGCTCTCGCAGGAGGCGGCGCGAGGGCTCGTCCTCGGCGGAGCGCGCGTCCTCGATCAGGCACGAGACCAGCGCGGCGACCTCGGCGGGAGGGGCATCGTCGAACACACCCCGGTGGACGACCTCGGCGATCAGGAGCTCGTGGTCGTGCCGGAGGGACGCCACCAGCTCGCCCTTCGGCCTGAGCACGCCCCGCTGGACGGCGTCGAACGCATCCAGGACCTCGAGAACCCGCCGATACTCCTGCCAGATCGCGTCCCGGATGCCCTCGAGCACGGTGCGCCGATGCTCCAGCCGGCCTCGCTCCTTCTCGAGCGTCTTCCAGGCGGCTTCGCAGCGCGGTCGCGCCTCCCACGGGCAGGCGTGGCACTCGATCCGCTCGAGGGCGTCCGCGGGGTCCCCGCGGCGCTCCCCTTCGACGAGCGCGTGGAGGTCGAGCTCGCCCAGGCGCGCGAGGAGCGCGCCGCCGTCACGCGCGAGCGTCTCCCTGACGTCGCGTCCCCATCCGTGATGGTGGGTCGCGAGGTTCCGGATGGCGGGCGGCAGGAGGAGCGGCGGAGTCGCCCAGAAGACCCGCTTCACGTTCCCCGCCTTGGTCCGGACGAGCGAGCCGTGCGGGAGGAGCGTGTCGAGGAGGACGCGGTTGCCTCGCAGCCGGTGCACCCCGACGACCACTCCGAGCCCGCCGCCGCTTCCCCGCTGCCGGAGCAGGACCACACGGCCGGGCTCGACGTCGTCGAGCGCCCGGGCCCGGGCCGGCCGCGAGCGCGCGCCCGCCGCCCGCCGGCGCGCGTCCACCTCGGCGCGCAGCTGCCGGTAGCGCCCGATCCGGTCGAACTCGCCACACGGCGCCTCGTACCGCTCGGCCCCGGCCAGCGCCGCCTGCGCCTCGGCCACCTCGCGCTCCAGATGGCGGACCTGGCGGAGGCTCTGATACTGGCCGAACGAGGATTCGACCACGTGGCGGATCGCCGCCTCGTCCCGAACGTTCTCGACCAGGAGCGCCACCGAGCCGAAGCCCAGACGGAACTGGCTCACGATCGGCTCCGGGGCGCCGTCGACCACCGAGAGCGTCTCCTCCAGGCTGTCCCGGGCGTCGAGGGCGATCACGCACTGTCCCTCGGGGTCGATGCCCCGACGGCCGGCCCGGCCCGCCATCTGGGTGAGCTCGTTCGTCGTCAGCGCCCGGAATCCCCGGTCGGTGCGCTTCGTGAGCCCCTGGAGGACGACGCTCCGGGCGGGCATGTGAATACCCAGGCTCATCGTCTCGGTGGCGAAGACCACCCGCACCAGACCTCGCTCGAAGAGCACCTCCGTCAGGCGTTTCAGGCTCGGCAGGATCCCCGCGTGGTGGAGCCCGACGCCTGCCCGGAGCGCCTGGAAGATGGTCTGGTTGAGCGCGGAGGCGGCCAGCGTGGGACTCTCCTCGATGGCCTCGGCAATCGCCCGCTCCACCTCGCGACCCCGGGCGCGGTCGAGGAGCGTGCGGCCTTCCTCGAGGACGTCGTCCATCGCCCGCTCGCACCCGGCGCGGCTGAAGATGAAGTAGATGGCGGGCAGCCAGCCGCGCCCCTCCAGCTCCTCGAGCATGGCCGGGACCGCGGCCACCCGGCGCGCGTAGAAGCGGCCTCGCCCCTCGTCCCGGCCGCCCTCGATCCCGACGATCTTGGCGCGGCCCGCGCGTACGGCCTCCAGCGAGTGAATCTCGGCCGCCAGATCGGCCACGTGGTACCGGAGCGGCACCGGGCGATGCGGGTGGACGACGGCCTGGATGGGCCGGTGGACCAGCCCGATCCAGTCGGCAATCTCGCGCACGTTGGCCACGGTGGCCGACAGGGCCACGAGCGTCACGTCCTTGGGCGCGTTGACGATGATCTCCTCCCAGACCGTGCCGCGACCCTCGTCCCCCATGTAGTGACACTCGTCGAGCACGACGTGGCGGAGCCCCTCCAGGGTCCCCGTGTAGAACATGTTCCGGAGGATCTCGGTCGTCATGACCAGGACGGGCGCGCGCGAGTTGACCTTGACGTCACCGGTCAGGATACCCACCTCGGCGACGCCGAACTGGCGGCAGAAATCCGCGTACTTCTGGTTGGAGAGGGCCTTGAGCGGTGTCGTGTAGGCGACCCGCCGCTTCGCGGCGAGCGCGTCGTGGATCGCGAACTCGGCGACGAGCGTCTTGCCCGCGCCCGTCGGCGCGGACACGATCACCGACGAGCCCTCGAGGATGGCGAGGATCGCCGCGACCTGGAAGTCGTCGAGGGGAAAGGCGTATCGACGGGCGAACGCCCGGAACAGGTCGACAGCGTCCCCGGAGATACGACCGGCGTCGAGGGCGTTCTGGATCGCAGCGGGGGGCTGGTAGGGCAACGGGTGGGCTCCCCTCCCGTGACGCATTGTACACTGAGGCGTGATGCACGCGGTTCGCGCGCTCGATGCGTTCGGTCCTCTCGATGCTCGCGTTCGCCGTCGTCGCCGGCGCCCTGCCCGCGGACGCGACCCACCTGCCCGACCATCGCTTCCTGGTGCTCGGCTTCGTCACCGACGGGGAGGGTCGCCCGGTCGCCGGGGCTCGCGTGGTCGTGACCCGGCTCAAGACGGGCCTCGAGTATCCGACGACCACCGAGCGGGACGGCTTCTTCATCGTCGTTCTCCATCTTCACGACGAGAACCAGGGTGAGCCGCTCGGACTGGACGCGAAGGGCGTGAAGGGAGAGGTCCGCGCTCGGTTCGACCCGCACGACAAGAAGGTCGAGCGCGGCACGCGCGTGGACGTGCGCGCCGATCGTCTGGTGGAGAACCGCTCGGCCTTCGCGGAGACGCTCCGGTCCTACCTGAGCCGCTAGCGTGAAGGCGCGGCGCCTGATTCCTTGACAGCCCCGCGGGGCCGAAGATGTAATACCCACGTGGGCCAGGCTCGAGGGCGAGGAGGTGTCATGATGAAAGCGTACGTGCTCGTCGAGACCAATGCGGGCAAGACCAAAGCCGTCAAGAGGTCGCTCGGAAAGCTCAAGCCCGGCAAGTGCCGGATCGACTCTCTCGACGCCGTGACGGGCCCGTTCGACTACATCGCGGTGGTCCAGGGTCCGACGCTCGACGACATCGGGCAGCTCGTGACGGAGGGGATCGGCGCCATCGAGGGCGTCACGCGCACGACGACCTGCCTCGCGGTGTCGATCGGATGAGGAGGGGCGGGCGCCTCCTGATCGGCCTCCTGGCAGGGCTCGCTGCCCTCGCCGGTCCCGGCGCCAGCGCGCAGGCCCCCTCGGCCCCGCCCCCGCAGTACCTCCCGTTCGCGGAGTTCGCGTCCGACGACTCCGCCCCGCAAGTCTCCGCCAAGCAGGCCTACAACGACACCGTCGAGCGCTACAACAAGGCGCTGTACGACTATCACGTGACGCTCGGCCAGCACGACCAGCTGGTCGACGCCGGCAATCGCGCCGGAACGCCCGCGGAGCAGGAGAAGGCGCGCGCCGAGGCCGCGCCCCTCCGGGCGAAGCTCCAGACCCTCCGCCGCGACGTCATGGCGCTGGCGACTGCCGTCGACCAGGCGCGTCGGAAGGCCAGTCAGGCAGGGGTCACCCTCACTCGCTGACGCGGGCGCCGTCCGGAGCGCCTCGACTCCGCCGCGACCCCGCTGAATCCGGCCGGAAACGGGCGGTTGGCCGTTTCGTGACACTTTCTGCGTGGTTAGCCGCGTCCCGTGTTATCATTCCTTCCAATGCCTCCGAAGGGTCCGGTCTCTGTCCTGGTCTATCACCCGGACGAGGCCCAAGCCTATGCGCGGCTGGTCCGGGCCCCGCGCGGGCAGGTTCGGCTGAGAGTCGCCGCGACCCCGGAGACGGCGATGCCCTTCGTGGAGGAGATGGACGTCCTCTACACGTGGGGCTTTCCGGCCGAGCTCCTCCCCATGGCCCGGCGGCTCCGGTGGGTCCAGGTCATGGGAGCAGGGGTCAACGCCTTCCTCGACGTCCCCTTTCCGCCCAAGGTGGTCCTCACCCGGGTCGAGGGGGTCTTCGGGCCCTGGATGGCGGAGTACGTCTTCGGCTGGCTCCTCTGGGCGTCCCAGCGAACCGAGGTCCTGCGGGCCGCTCAGCGGCTGCGCCGGTGGGAGCCGCTCAACCCCGTCCTGCTGCGTGGCAAGACTCTAGGGATCGTGGGGGTAGGATCCATCGGGCGGGTGATCGCGTCCATCGGGCACGCGTTCCAGATGCGCGTCCTCGGACTCTCCCGCACCGGACGCCGGATTCCGGAGTGCGACCGCGTCTACCGTCGCCCGGCCTTCCACGAGTTCCTGGCGGCGAGCGACTACGTGGTCCTGGTCGCGCCGCTCACTCCCGAGACCCGGGGAATGCTGGGCGAGCCCGAGCTCCACGCGATGCGGCCGGAGTCCTGGCTGGTGAACCTCGGCCGCGGCTCGCTCATCCAGGAGCCGGCCCTGGTCCGGGCCCTCCAGGAGCGCTGGATCGCCGGTGCCGTCCTGGACGTCTTCTCGGAGGAGCCGCTCCCGACGGAGCACCCATTCTGGGGGATGCCCAACGTGGTGGTGACGCCGCACATCTCGGGTCCGAGCCTCCCGGAGGAGATCGCCCCGATCTTCAACGAGAACCTGCGGCGGTTCCTCGGCGGCCGGCCGCTGCGGGGCCGCGTGGACATCCGCAGGGGGTACTGACCGCGGGAGCCCCGAGGGGCCCCCGCGTCCGCGTCACCGCTTCGCGAGCGCCTTCACGATCTCCCGGCAGAAGGCCGGCAGGTCGTCGGGCTTCCGCGACGTGATCAGGTTCCCGTCCACGACGACCTCCTGGTCGACCCAGGTGGCCCCGGCGTTCACCAGATCGTCCTTGATCGAGAAGAAGCTCGTCGCGCGCTTGCCCTTGAGGATGCCCGCCGACACCGGCACCCAGCCAGCGTGGCAGATCGCCGCCACGACCTTGCCCTCGCCGAAGGCGTCCCGCACCAGCTTCACCATGGCGGGCGACCGTCGCATGAGGTCCGGCGCGAAGCCGCCCGGAATCACCACTGCGTCGTACTCGACGGCGTTCACCTGCTCGGCGTGAACGTCCACGCTGACGGGGTAGCCGTGCTTCGAGGCGTAGCTCTTGGCACCGCCGCTCCCCACGATGTGGACCTCGGCTCCCTCCTCCTTCAACCGGTAATAGGGAACCCAGAGCTCCATCTCCTGGTAGAGGTTCTCGGCCAGGATCGCGACCCGCTTGCCCGTGAGCTGCATCGCTCCCCCCTCGTCGGGCGGGCCGAAGCCCGCGAATTTACCCTCGTCCGAAAGGATACACGCAAGGCGGATTCAACGCCCCCGGGGAGGACGAGGAAGCGGAGCGACGCCGACCGAGGGTCAGCGGGACTGGACTACGCCCAGGGCCTTGGCCACGACCGCCTCGAGGCGCTCGGGGTCCGCCGGCTTCTGCGCGTAGTGGAGGATGCCGATCTGGCGGGCGCGAACCTCGAACTCCGGCCGGTAGTCACCGGAGGTCATGAGGACGTGCACCCGGGGATCGATATCCTTGAGCCGGGACACCAGGGCGTGCCCCGACATGTCCCGCAAGGCCACGTCCACGATCGCGGCGCGGAGGCGGCCGGCGTGAGCCAGATCGAGCGCATCCTGCCCCAGCGCGGTGTGCGTGGAGCGGAACCCTCGCTGGGTGAAGTGGTCGGCCAGCGCCCGCCCCGCCTCATCGTCCGTGTCGACCACCAGAAGAAGCGCGTCATCCCGCTCTTCCCTTGACGCGTACGCCATGCGAGACGGTCGTTGCAAGGGGGGTGCCACGGGCCCGACCACCACGGGCCTGGCGAAAGGCCGATTCAACGGCCTACTCCCGGACCTCCGAGGCAAGGGCTGCCAGCAGATTCCAGCGCGGCGTCAATCCAGAGCTCCCTCGACTGCCCGCACGGCACGCTTGTCCTGTCACTTTGGCAGGACACGGCGTCAGTTGATCCCGTACTCCTTCAGACGTCGATAGAGCGTGCGACTCGAGAGTCCGAGAGCGCGCGCCGCTTTGGCACGGTCGTTACCGTGGATGTCGAGCGCCCGCAGGATGAGATCGCGCTCGGCCTGGGCAAGGGTCGGCACCGCGCCGCCGGCGGCGGCCACCATCGCCGGTACCGCAGCCGCCGCCGGCTCGGCCGGACGCGCCCCGCCCAGCGCGGGCAGGTCCACGAGCCGGATCTGATCGCGGGCGCCGAGGGCGTACGCGCGCTCGATCAGGTTCTCCAGCTCCCGCACGTTGCCGGGGAACTCGTACGCGAGCAATGCTGCCATGGCGTCCGGGGCGATGCCCTTGATCTCGCGCCCGAAGCGCTGGTTGAACTGGCGGACGAACGCGGTGACGAGCGCCGGAACGTCCGGCTTGCGCTCACGCAGGGCTGGAACGTGGATCCGGACGACGTTCAGACGGTAGAACAGGTCCTGTCGGAGACTCCCGTCCTTGATCGCGCTCTCGAGGTTCTTGTTCGTCGCGGCGATCACCCGGGTGTCCACGGAGTAGCTTCGCGTCGACCCCACCGGGCGCACGTCCTTCTCCTGAAGGACGCGCAGCAGCTTGACCTGGAGCGTGGGCGGAAGCTCCGCCACCTCGTCGAGGAAGATCGTCCCGCCATGGGCGGAGCGGAACAGACCGAGCGTGTCGGCTACCGCTCCCGAGAACGCCCCGCGAACGTGGCCGAAGAACTCGGACTCCAGGAGGTCGGACGGGACCGCCCCGCAGTTGACCGTGATGAACGGCCCGCTGGCGCGCGCGGAAAGCCGGTGAATCGCCGCCGCCACCAGCTCCTTCCCGGTGCCGCTCTCGCCCTCGATCAGCACCGGCGAGTCCGCCGGCGCCACGCGGACGATCATCCCCTTCACCGCTTCCATCGCCGGCGAGACGCTGACCAGCTCGCTCATGCGAAGCTGCTCGCCCAGGCGGCTCCGCAGCGCGTTGACCTCCTGGCGAAGCAGGCGCCGCTCCAGGATGTGGTCCAGGAGGTGGCGGAGCTCCTCGAGGACCAGGGGCTTCGTGAGGTAGTCGTACGCGCCCAGCTTCAGCGTCTCCACCGCGGTCGCCACGGTGGGATCGCCCGTCATCATGAGCACCTCGATGGAGGGATCGTGCCGCTTGAGGTGCCGGAGGAGCTCCACGCCGTCCATCTCCGGCAAGTGGATGTCCACGACCGCGACCTCGAAGAGCTGGGTCTCCAGCAGCTCGACGGCCCGGGCGCCGGACGGCACGATCACCGCCTGGTAGCCCCACCCCCGGAGCACCTCCGCGAGAAGCTCGCGAAGTGTGTCGTCGTCCTCCACCACCAGGATGTGCAGACGCTTCATCACCGGCTCACCGGCTGCGCGGGCGGCAGGGTGAGCACGAGGGGCTCTCCCTCGCGCTCGACGCGGAGCCTGACCGTGTCGCGGAGGTAGAGCTCCTGGACCCGCGCGCGAAACTCCTCGAGCGTCTGGACCGCGGCGTCGTTGACGGTCAAGATCCGGTCACCCGCGCGAAGCCCCCCCTGCGCGGCCGAGCTCCGCTCGGCGACGCCCGCCACCACGGGAACTCGAGCCTCCGGGACATCCGCTGGGCGCTCCTCGGTCGCGTCCCGGACGAAGAACCCGAACTCGAACGCCACCCGATCGGCAACGGCCTCCGCGGGCATGCGTCCGACCCGGACCCGGACTTCCTGGCGGTCCCGCTCTCGGAGCACCACGAGGCCGAGCTCGCGGCCCGCCGGCGTGGCGCCGACCAGACGCTGGAGGGCTCGCGTCTCGACGATGGGACGCCCGTCGATGGCCACGACCAGGTCGCCCTCGCGCAGGCCCGAGGATGCCGCCGGAGTCTCCTTCATGACCTGGGCGATCAGCACGCCGTAGCCCTCGCGAACCCCGACCTTCTTCGCGATCTCCTCCATCTCCTGTTCGGTGAGGTCCCGGATTCGGACACCGAGCCACCCCCACTGCTCTCCCGCAGCCACGCCGCTCGAGAGAACCATGAGCGCGAGCACCAAGAGCACCGCGATCCGGCCCACCGCCTGCCAGCGCCCGCTGCCGGCGCGTCCCGGCTCAGGCGTCATCGGACTCCTCCTCTTCCTCCTCACCTTCCCGGCCGGCCACCATGGTCAGGAGCTCACCGAGCGCGCCCACCGCGAGGTCCAGGCGCTCGCTCACGTCGACCGCCTCGAGCAGTCGCTGCCGGACCTCCGCGTCCGGCACGACGGCCGAGACGATGCGATCGATCGCGGCGCCGGGGGACGCCCCCGCAACCGTGAGGCGCCCGACGACGTCGGGATGGGACTGGCCGAGAGCCATCAGAAGCCGCGCGTGGGCCGTCCGGAGCTCCTGCAACCGTCCCGCGAAGGTGCGGTCGTTCGGGCTCGGCCCGCGACTCTCGATCCGCTCCGCTCGGGCCACGCGGTAGAGGCGCCCGTCCAGCGGCTCCTCCGCGAGGATCCGGACCCGCGCGCGACCGTCGAGCAGGATGTTGTAGCGCCCGTCGGCCAGCATCTCCGCCTGGATGATCTCCCCGGCCCCGGCGACGTCGTGCACCGGCGGACGCCCCTGGTAGTCCTTCTCCCACCCGGCACGCAGCATGACCACGCCCAGCCACCGATCCCCCGCCAGGCAATCCGCGATCATCTGGCGGTAGCGGGGCTCGAACACGTGGAGCGGGAGGACGGTCTCCGGGAAGAACACGACCTCGGGCAACGGGAAGATGGGGATGCGGAGCTCGTGCACCGATCACCGGCCTACGTCGGACCGGCCCGGCTCGGAAGATCCCTCCGCTCCGCGGGTCCCTGCATCAGCTGATGAGCGGCAGCCTCGGCGCCGCGGCCTCGGTGAGGCGGCTCCGGACACCTGCCGCCACCCGCCGGAAGGCGTCCGCCTGGGGGGATGACGGGCGCGCAACGACGATCGGTTCGCCCGTGTCACCGCCGATGCGTGTCTCCGGGTCGATCGGGATGGAGCCCAGGACCGGCACGTCGAACTCCTGCGCGAGCTTCTCTCCACCGCCCTCACCGAAGATCGCCGTGGCGTGACCGCAGTGGGGGCACGCGAACCCCGCCATGTTCTCGACGATGCCGAGGATGGGCACGTTCATCTTCCGGAACATCTGCAGGCCCTTCCGGACGTCCAGCAGCGACACCTCCTGCGGTGTCGTGACCATGATCGCGCCCGACAGGGGAAGCGTCTGGGAGAGCGAGAGCTGAGCGTCACCGGTCCCGGGAGGCATGTCGAAGACCAGGTAATCGAGCGGGCCCCACTCGACGTCCTTCAGGAACTGCTGGACCGCCGAGTGAATCATCGGCCCCCGCCAGATCACGGGGTCCCCTTCCTTCACGAAGAACCCGATCGACATGACCTTCACGCCGTAGGCCTGGACGGGCACGATGCGGTTCGCGACCATCGCCGGGCGTCCGCGGGCGCCGATCATCAGGGGGACGTTGGGCCCGTAGACGTCCACGTCCACGATGCCGACCTCCGCGCCTTCACCGTGGAGTGCCAGCGCGAGGTTGACGGCCACGGTGGACTTGCCGACACCGCCCTTGCCGGAGGACACCGCGATGGTGTGCTTGACCTCGGGGATCAGCTCCTCCGCCGTGGGCGCCGCCGGGCGCGCCGGGCCGTGACCGTGCGCCGCCGCGTGGCCGCCGGGGGCGCGCGAGGCCATGCCCGCCTTGACGTCGGACACGCCGGGAAGCGCCTGGACAGCCTTGCGAGCCCGGCTGTGGATCTCGGCGCGGGCGAGCGGTGGCTGCTCGCCGGTGAACTGGAGGGTGAAGGAGACCTGACCGGCCTCGACCGTCAGCCCGTCGACGAGCCCGAGTGTCACGATGTCCTTGCCGACGTTCGGATCGAGCACGCCGCGGAGCGCCGCCAGCACCGTATCCTTCGTGAGCCCGCCCGCCTTGCTGCCGCCGAAAAGACCCATCGCGCCTCACTATACGGAAGGGGTCAGAGGGGGTCAAGCAACGCAGCCCCGGACGGGGGGCTCATCGCTCGACTATCTCGGCCCGGAATCACCGGAAGTCGAGGTCGCGCAAGCGGTCGGGATCGAGCGCCTCCAGGGCCGCCAGCTCGGCGGGCGTCGGCGGTGAGAGGAACCCGAGATCCCCGAGCGGCTCGACCGCGAAGCCCGTCCGGCGCGTCACCTCCTCCAGCGTGGCACCCGGCTGGAGCGCTTCGAGCCGCAACCCCGCCGGCGTCGCGCGGAACATGGCGAGTGGCGTGACCACGCGGTCGAGATTCCCGGTCGCGGTGACGAAGTCGACCGACGACACGAGCGAGGCGAGGTCGTGCCGCGTCCGGAAGACGATCACACGCCGGACGACCTGGAACAGCACAGCCGCGCCCCCGCCCCCGGGCAGGCGGACCCGGGGCCGGGCGAAGTCCCCGATGACGGTGGAGTTCACGCGGCCCCGGCCGTCGACCTGCACGCAGCCGAGCAGCATCACGTCGATCCGGCCGCGCAGCGCCAGCTGGTAGACGTCGACGTTGGAGAGCACGACGGGCGATCCGGTCAGCCAGCCGGGACCGGACGACGAGCGCGGGAGCGTGTCCGGAGCGCCGTCCAGACCGCCCCCGATCGAGATGTGGCGGAGCCGCGGAGCGTGGAGCCGACGGGCAAGGGCCAGCGCGAGCGACGGCAGGACGGAGTTCACCCCGTGGCACGCGACGTCGCCGTCACGGACCAGGCGCGCGAGCGTGACGGCCATCATCTCGGGGACGCCCACGGCCCCGGCGGGCCGCCCCTCGGACTTCTCCACGATCATGAGCCGGCTCTGGGGATACTCGGACGGCCTTCGGCCTGTGGCGGACGGCCCTGGACCTGCGGCGGACCGCCTTGGGCCTGCGGGCTCAAGGGGTCGACTCGAGGTACGACCGGAGCCCTTCGGGTGTGCGGGCGGCATCGAGGTACCGGCGCACGCCCGCCTCGTCGATGTCGTAGCACCCCGGGCAGCCTCCCGGCCGCGCGCCTCCGGGCAGCTCGACCACGGCCGCAACGGACAGATCGGAAATGCGCGTCAGCTCGGGGATCCGGGCCAGCTCCTCCGACGGAACGATGCGCTCCGCCGTGAGGATCACCGCATCGGCGGCCTGGGCCATGAGCAGGTCGTAGCCGGGCGACCCGAAGATGCGAGCGTTGCCGGCGGCGTCCGCTTCCTGGACGTGGAGGATGGCCCAGCGCGGCCGGAGGGCGGGCACCACGTAGATCTCGTCCCCCGTCCACGGATCCTTCACGGTCCGGAAATCCGCCGTGGCGGGCAAGTCAGTGTCCCGGAAGCCGGGGACCGGCTCGAACGGCACGCCCAGGGATGCGGCCCGCAGCCCCGTCATCACGCCCACTCAGGAGAACTCGCGCACCCGGAGGAGCCCGGCCTCGACGGCCCGGCGATAGTTCGGGAGCGCGCCGCCGAAGGCCGACTCGAGGGACGCGACGCCGGCGTCCACCTCCGCGAGGCACCCCGCGGCGCAGAGGAGGTCGAGGTCGTAGGAGGGCGAGGGCTTGGACAGGCGGAGGTTCCGCCGTCCCTGGCGAGCGAGCTCCCGGACGAACGCCGCCGGAATGCGGTGGAGCATCACGCCGCCGATGGTGATGTGCTCCCCGTCCGCGACGAGGCCGCCGCCGGTGCCAGGGGGACGAGCTTCCCTTCACTCATCGAGACGACGGATCCGGTGCATTCTCATCTCTGACGCGCTCCGCCGACAGAAGTCGCGGCCGCTGGAGCGCGGCCTCGTCAGGCGGATGGCGAAACACCACGTGGACCGCGCGATCGTCTCGACTGGCCTCCACGACCGGCCAGGCTCGATTCTCGAACTCGTCGTTGGTGGACACCCCGTCCGCAAGATGCCTGGCGAGCTCTGCAAGTCTGTCTCGAGCTCCTCGATTCACCATGCGGAGTCTCACACCTCACGATACGCCCGGTCGGACGGGTTCGGTCACGTCCGGCTCCGAAGTTCGGACGGTTACCGCCGGCGGGCTTTCGGCGGAGGCCGCTTCGCGGGGCGGAGATCGGCCAGGAGCGCCCGGGCCGCCCGCACGCCCTCGGCGGCGGCCCCCTCCATGAACCCCTGGAACTCCGTCGACGTGTGCTCCCCTGCGAAGTGAACGTTGCGCTGCCGGACGGCCTCGTAGCCGCCGAACGCCTGATATTGCCCGACCCGGTAGTACGAGTACGAGCCGTTCAGGTTGGGGTCGAGGAAGGGGACGGACAGGGTCGCCAGCCCATTCCACTCGGGCGTGACCCCGGGCCACACGGTCTCGAGGGTCGCGAGCGTCGATCGCGCCACGTCCGCCACGTGCGAGTGGGCGCCCGCATCCCCCCAGGGCAGCGGGGCCGCCAGGGCTCCCGACGCCTCGTCGAGCCCGTAGCAGACGAGGAGGCCGCTCACGCCGGACTGATCGCGCGAGGACTCCCAGGTCAAGAGTGGACCGCGATCCGTGGCCACGACGCCGGTCCCCGGCGGCGCCGCGTCCGGCCTGCGCCAGGATCGGCTGGCCAGCTGGAGGTGGAGCTTCGAGTTGCGCCCCATGCCCAGTTCCTCGATGGCGCGCCGCTTCAGCGGGTCGAAGCCGGCCCGGGCGTAGTCGAGGCCGCGGAGAACGGCGAACGGCAGCGCCAGGATCACATGATCGGCCCGGACGCTCTTCGGCCCGTCCGGTGTTTCGAAGTCCAGGGCAACTCGGCCATCGGTCTCGCGCCCGAGCGCTCGGAGCCGCGTCTGAAGGCGCACCGTGTCCTTCGGCAGGGCCGCCGCGATGGCCCGAGGCAGCCGGTCGTTGCCGCCCGCGATTCGGAAGCGCTCGTCGGACATGCCGGTCAGGGACAGGCGCCCCCCGGGCGGCTGCTCCCCGAGGAGGTATACGAGGTTGAGGGCCGACTGGTCGGTCGTCGGAGCGCCGTACTCGAGCGCGTAGGCCACGTCGAGAAGCCGGCCGAGCCGCGACGACGCGCCACCGGGGACGCGCGCCTCGATCCACTCCCGGATGCTCATGCGGTCGAGCGCCACCCCCGCCGGCGTCCGGGTCTTGTGCGTCGTCTCCTCGCCCGCCGCGGCGAGGTCTCGCCGGAGCAGCGGATACATCGCCTGGAACTCACGATCGGCGTCGGCGACCGGGTAGAGAGCGCCCAGCACGTGGAACGCGTCCTCCGAGCCCGGCGCCTGGGCAGCGTGGAGATCCAGGGTCCCGAGACCGAAGCGCCGGGCGAGCCGGAGGATGGTCTGATGATCGGTGTTGATGAGCTCTCCGCACCACTCGCTGATCTGGCCGTCCCGCCAGTAGCCCGTGGCGTTCGAGTGGACCCGGCCACCGACCTGGCCTGCGGCCTCGTACACGGTGGCGGGGACGCCGGCGTCGTGAAGGGTCAGGGCAGCGCAGAGGCCCCCCAGCCCCGCCCCGACGATGGCCACCGTGGCCGGCGGCTTTCGCGGCGGCGCCTTCTTCGCCGCCGGAGGCGCCTGCGCGGCCTCGAGCCGATCGGCGCCGAGCGCGATCCAGGCCGCCACCGCGCCCCCGCCCAGGAGGAACGCACGCCGCGAGACCGCGGGCGAGCCGTCGCCCCGGGCCCGCTCCGGACGTCGCCCTTCGCGCGCTCGGGCCCACTCGGCCCGGATCATGGCGGCCGGAACGCCCCGCCGGTAGGCGACGGACTGGACGGCCGCGAGGGTCACGACCGCTTGTCCGAGTGGCGTCCTGGTCATGAGCCGCTCCTCGTCGTTCGCTCGGCGGATCAGTTCGCGGGACGAAGCTTTCGGCTTCCGCGGACAATGGCCGCGCCGCTCGGCGGAATCGTAGCACACGGAATCGGCCCTCCCGACAGCACGCGTTCGCTCACGGCCGGGAGCCGACCGCGCGCCCCTGCGCCCTCATCGGGCGCCACCGCAACGCGACCGGGCCATCCGCACGAGTTCCATGACAGAACCACGCCGGGATTGATATAGTGCGCGCCATGCTGGAGCGTTTGCCGGGCTGGCTCAACTGGGCTCGAGACACGGAGCACGCGCGCCGCGTCGCTATCCTGGGGCGCACCCCCGTCTTCGCGGGTCTCTCGCGCCGTCTGCTCGCGCGGCTCGCGGTGCAGCTCTTCGAGAAGGCCTACGCCCCCGGCGAGACCGTGTTCTCGGAGGGCGATCCCGGCAAGGGCCTGTTCATCGTCCTGGACGGCGAGATCGAGGTCGTCCGCGACACCGGCCAGGGCCCGCAACGGATCGTGACCTTCGGCCCCGGTACCGCGTTCGGCGAGCTTGCCCTGATCGACGACCTCCCGCGCTCCGCCAGCGCGCTCGCCACGACGCCAACCCGCCTCCTGATCCTCTACCGGAGCCACTTCGAGGACCTGGTGGCCGGGGATCGCGTCATCGCGCTGATGGTGTCGAAGAACCTCCTGCGGCTCCTGGCCGGCTACGTGCGCGCCGCCAACGTGACGCGCGCCAAGGTCGAGGCGGCCGCCGCCCCGGCGCCCGCCGCCGACGGCAGCGCTCCGCCGGCGGTCCGGTGAGCGAAGGCTCCGTCAGTCCCGAGTCCCCGCCGCGCCGCCGCCGGCGCGCCGGCCGCGCCCGCTCGCGGCGCCTCGCCGCTCGCGTGGCTCGCGGTCATCGCGGCCGTCGTCGGCCTCGGCTTCCTGCTCCGGGGCCTCGTGATCCCGATCGCGCTGGCCGCCCTCCTCGCGTACTTCCTGAATCCGCTCGCCGCGCGGATCCAGGGCTTCGGGATCCGCCGGACCGTGGCCGTGACCACGCTCTTCGCGGGCTTCGGCCTGCTCGTGGTCCTCCTCGCCACCGTGGTGGCGCCCGCGCTTCCGCGCGGAGGGCGCGGCGTTGATCTCGAACCTCCCCTCGCTCGCCCGGACACTCGAGGTGGGTATCGACGGGCTCCAGGAGGAGCTCGCCCGGACCTACCCCCAGACGCAGCGGTTTCTCCCGAAGGAGCCGCGGCACGAGGGCTGGCTGTTCGAGCTCATCGAGGAGCGCATGGGCAACGCCTCCGAGCTCCTGGCCCACTTCGGGCTGATCGCCTTCATCGTCGCCCTCACGCCCATCTTCGCGTTCTTCTTCCTCCGCGACGGGGGAGCCATCGTCGCGTATCTCATCGACCGTCTGCGACCCGTCCACATCGAGACGACCGTCGCCGTCTGGTGCGAGATCGACCGGATCATCGGCCGCTACCTCCGCGGCCTCGCCCTCGACGCGCTCGTGATCGGCGCGCTGGCCACCGTGGGCCTCTGGCTCGTGGGTGCGCCGTACCCGTGGCTGCTCGGCGCGTTCACGACCCTCGTGAACCCGCTGCCCTACCTCGGGACCGTCCTGAGCGTGGGCGTGGCCGCGATCGTCTCGATCGCCAACGGGCAGCCGTTCCGGCAGATCGGCTGGATCGTCGCGGTCTACGTGATCATCCGGATCCTCGACGACCTCGTCGTGGCGGCGGTCACGATCGGCGGCAGCGTCCACATGCACCCCATGCTGGTCATGGTGTCGATCCTCGTCGGGGAGCAGACGCTCGGGCTCCTCGGCATGGTGGCCGCCGTGCCCCTGGTGACCGTGGTCAAGGAGAGCGCGCGCCTCCTCCTCGAGCACCGCCGGAATCTCGCGCGGCCCCACGTGCCGACGGGCGGACGGGCGGGGCGCATCCCCCAGTATGTCTGCTGACCTCACGCTTCCCGCCCGGCTGCTCATGGGCTCGGGGCCGACGAACCCGGACCCCCGGGTCCTCCGCGCGATGGCGACCGGGCTCGTCGGGCAGTTCGACCCGGCGTTCACCGCCCTCATGGCGGAAACGCAGGATCGCCTCCGGCAAGTCTTCCGGACGCGGAATCGCTCGACGTTCCCGGTACCCGGGACCAGCCGCGCCGGCATGGAGGCGGCGGTCGTGAGCCTCGTCGAGCCGGGAGAGCGAGTCGTCGTCGTCGAGAACGGCCGCTTCGGGCTCCTCTTCGAGGAAATCGCCCGCCGCGCGGGCGCCGAGGTCACGGTGGTGCGGGCGCCCTGGGGCGAGCCCGTGGACCCGGACGACGTGAGGCGTAGCCTCGACACCACACCGGCGGCGGCCGTGCTCGTCGTCCACGCCGAGACCTCGACCGGCGTCATGAATCCCGTGCGGGAGGTGGCGGCCACGGCCCACCGGCAGGGAGCGGTCGTGATCGTGGACGCGGTGTGCTCCTTTGCGGGAGCGCCGCTCGAGACGGACGCCTGGGAGCTCGACGTCGTGGTGGCCGGCACCCAGAAGTGCCTGGGCTGCCCGTCAGGCCTCGGCCCCGTCACCTACTCGGATGCGGTCGCCGCCCGGATGGCGCGACGCCGGAGCCCGATCCGCTCGAACTACCTCGACCTCACCCAGATCGACCGCTACTGGAGCCCCGAGCGCCTGAATCACCACACCGCGCCGACCACGATGGTCTACGGGCTCCGGGAAGCGCTCGGGATCGTGCTGGAGGAGGGCGTCGACGCTCGGATCGCGCGACACCGGGGCGCGGGGGCGGCGATGGCGGCGGGGCTCCTGGCCCTCGGTCTCGACCTCTACGGCCAGCCACCGGGCCCGGGCAAGATGCCGATGCTGGCTCCCGTCCGCGTGCCGGATGGCGTCGACGACGCGGCGTTCCGCTCGCGGCTGCTCGAGACGCACGGGGTCGAGATCATGGGCGCGTTCGGCTCCCTCGCCGGCCGGATCTGGCGGATCGGCACGATGGCCGGAAACGCCCGGCCCGCGGCGGTCTCGCGGACCCTGGGCGCCCTCGCGGACCTCCTCGGGCCGCGGGCACGCGAGACGCTCCGCGACGCGCTCGCGGCGGCGGACCGGCACTTCGACGCGCTCGCCCGCGCCGCGGCTCCCGCCTGACCCGGGGCACGCTTCACCGCGACGAACGCGTCCGCCCGCGGCGCGCTGAACGGCACCGCCAGCGCGGTGTGCCGCTCGGGCCGGCACGGGATCAGGACTCGCCGCGAAGCGTCGGATCGAGGAAGTCGCGCAGCCAGTCCCCGGTCCGGCTGACCACGAGCGAGGTCAGCATCAGCAGCACACCGGGGCACACCGAGATCCACCAGGCCGAGTCGAGGTATTCGCGCCCCTCGTGGATCATCCCGCCCCAGGACGGCGTCGGAGGCTGGATCCCGAGTCCGAGGAAGGACAGGGTCGCCTCCAGCACGATCGCGCGCGCCAGCTCGAGCGTCGCGATCACCATGAACGTCGACGCGACGTTGGGCAGGACGTGGCGGACGAGCACGCGGGGCACCGATCCGCCGAGGGCGAGGATCGCGCTCACGAAGTCACGCTGGCGGAGGGACAGCACCTGCGACCGGAGCACCCGGGCGTACGTCACCCAGCCTGAGAGCCCGACGACGATGATCAGGTTGGGAAACGACGGGCCCAGCACCGCGATGATCCCGATCGCGAGCAGGATGAACGGGAACGCGAGCTGGGCGTCCGCCACCGTCATCACGATCTCGTCCACCCACCCGCCGCGGAATCCCGCGACGAGCCCGAGGAGTCCCCCCACGGCACCCCCGACCGCCACCGCGGCGAAGCCGATGGTCAGCGACACCCGCGTCCCGAACACCATGCGGGAGAGCACGTCGCGGCCGAGATGGTCGGTGCCGAGAAGATAGGCCTTGCCGTCGGAGGCCTCGAGGGTCGGCCCCTTGAGCCGCGCGCGGAGGGAGCCGCGCTCCGGGTTGTGCGGAGCGAGGAGGGGCGCCGCGATCGCCACCGCCACGAGCAGCGCGACGAAGGCACTCGCGGCATAGAGGGGCCACGGAACGCGCGCCCGTCGCGCTGCGGGAGGCGCCGGCAGCGCCAGAGCCAGGGCGTCGGACGACACGGTCCCCGTCTCCTTCACGCCCGCGCCCGCGGGTCGAGGATCCCGTAGAGGATGTCCAGCACGAGGTTGATCGCGATGAAGAGCACCGCCGCGATGAAGACCGTCGACTGCACGACCGGATAATCGCGGTTGTAGATGGACTGGATCGCGAGCCGGCCGATCCCGGGCCAGGCGAACACCGTCTCGGTCACGACCGCGCCGCCGAGCAGCGTGCCGAACTGGAGGCCGGTGATGGTGAGGATCGGCAGCGCCGCGTTCCGCAGGGTGTGCTTCGTCACGACCCAGAGCTCCGACAGGCCCTTGGCCCGGGCCGTCCGGACGAAGTCGGCGCGGAGGACCTCGAGCACCGCCGATCGGGTGATCCGAGCGATCGAGGCCATCGTGAAGGCGCCGAGCGTGAGCGCGGGGAGCACGAGGTTCCGCCAGTCCCCGCGCCCGGAGGTCGGGAACAGATCGAGCCGGAGCGACAGCACCAGGATGAACAGGATACCGATGAAGAAGGTCGGCGCCGACTGGCCGACGAGCGCCAGACCCATCGCAGCATGGTCGAGGAGAGAGTTCCGCCGCACGGCCGACAGGACGCCGACCGGGAACGCGACGACCAGCGCCACCACGAACGCGACGAGTCCCAGCTCGAACGTCGCCCGCAGGTAGGACCGCGCCACCTCCATCGCAGGCTGCCGGAAGTGGATCGAGCGCCCGAAGTCGCCCCGGAACACGTTCGCGAGAAAGACCCCGTACTGGACCGGCAGTGACCGGTCCAGGCCGAGGTCGCGCCGCACCCGCTCCATCTCGGCGATCGGGGCATCGGGCGGCAGCAGGAGGGGCACCGGGTCGCCCGACAGCCGCATCACGACGAATACGACCGTGGAAACGAGCCACAGCGCGACGAGGGTTCTGAAGAGCCGGTAAGCGAGGAAGCCGCCGAAGCCGCGCATGGGCGGGAGTGGCCGGTCCCGGAGCGGGCGCCCCGGGACCGGCGAGCTGCCGTCGCGGCGCTAGGCGCGCCGCAGCTTCATGTTGAAGCGCCGGACCTCGAACTGCTGATTCGGGTTCGGTGTGAAGTCCAGGTGCTTCTGCAGCCCGTAGTCCTCGTAGGGCTGCATGACGATGACCCAGCCGAACGCCTTGTCCAGCATGATCTTCGTCATCTTGCGGTAGGCCTCGGCCCGGAACTTCTCGTCGAGCGAGAAGCGCGCGGCGTTGCCCAGCTCGTCCCACTCGGCGTCCCGGAAGTAGTCCTGGGGGCCGTTCGGGCCGAGCAGGCGCCACATCATCCCGTCAGGATCGCGGAGCGTGGAGGTGGGATCGGACCACCAGAGGCCCTTGAAGCTCTTGTTGCGGTTCTTCTCGGCGCGCACCGAGTACTCGATCACCTCGACCGCGGCGTTCAGGCCCACGTCCTTCCACATGCTCGCGATCGCCTCGGACATCGCCTTGTCCTGGGCGACGTAGCCGATCGACGTTTCGATGATGATCGGCTCGTTCTTGTACCCCGACTTCTTCACGAGCTCCCGCGCCTCGCTGGGGTTGTAGCGAAGCGGTGGCAGCGACGCATCGTAGTGTCGGTCGCCCTGGGCGATGGGTCCATTCGGGACGATTGCCCGGCCGCCGTAGAGCTCCTTCACGATGGACGCGCGGTCGACGGCGAGCGCCATCGCCTGACGAACGAGCTGGTTGTTGAGCGGGGGAACCTTCGCGTTGATGCCGAGAACGTAGAGGCCGGCGTAGAGGGCCCCGACGCCTCGCGTCGTAGCGTTCTGGTTCACGCGATCCCAGTGGTCCGACGGGAGCTGCGTGATCGCGTCGACCTCGCCCTTGAGCAGCGCGGCCACGCGAGGCGCCGTCTCCGGAATCGGCCGGAAGACGACCCGATCGGCATCGATCTTCCCGCCCCAGTAGTCCGCGTATGCCTCGAAGACGGCCTTGTCGTCCTTGACCCAGGACGAGAGCCGCATGGGCCCCGTCCCCACGGGCTTGGCGTTGAAGGTGTCCGGCCCCACATCCTCCAGGTACTTCTTCGGAACGATCTGACCGCCGTAGAACGCGAGCCGGTCCGGGAGCAGCGGATCCGACTTCTTCGTGTGGACCACGAGCGTGTACGGGTCCGGAGCCTCGATGCGGTCGATCGTCGTGAAGACGGTCGCCACCATCGTCTTGGCCGCCGGGTCGAACGTCCGCTCCAGGCTGAACTTGGCGTCCGCCGACGTGAAGGGGTCGCCATTGTGCCACTTGACCCCCTGACGGAGCTTGAACGTCCAGGTCGTGGACGTGGTCGCCTTCCACTCGGTGGCGAGCCCCGGATACACCTTCTGGTCAGGGTGCCGGCTGGTCAGGTTGTCGAAGACGTTGAAGGACACCCGGATGTCGTTCGAGGACGTCGAGAAGTGCGGATCGAACTTCGAGACGTCACCGCTCTGCGCGACGACCACCTCGCGCTTCTGCGTCGTCTGCGCTCGGGCCCGCGCCGGCGCCGCCGCGTCGGCCAGCGCGCCCGCCCCGGCCGCGGTCAGGCCGAGCAGCCCTGCGCGGCGCAGGAAGTCGCGCCGTGACACGGCGCCTCTCTCGAACGCGTTCACGAGCGCCTCGACCGTCGGAGTTTCCGAATTCCGCCTCTCCTGCCCCATCGTCAGCCTCCTGGCCATCTCCTGCGGGTTGGCACACCGATGCCGTCTGGATCGCGCCGTTGCGGGGTACGCCAAAGGTAGAGAATGGCCGAACCCTTGTCAAGCCGAGGAGCCGCATGGTAGGGTCGCCGCGGGCCTGATGGCGCTCACCCCGGCCGAGTTCCGCACCGCGCTCCGCTCCTTCGCGACCGGCGTCACCGTCGTGACGACCCGCGATCGGGAGGGGCGCCCCTCGGGCCTGACCGCCAGCGCCTTCACGTCCGTCTCGCTGGACCCGCCGCTCGTCCTCATCTGCGTCGACCACGCGGCCACGGCCCACCCCGATTTCCGCGAGCGGGGCTGGTTCGCCGTCAACATCCTGCGCCGCGAGCAGGAGGCGCTGTCGCGCCGGTTCGCGGTATCGGGCGGCGACAAGTTCCGCGGCGTGGCGTGCCACGAGGGCCGGACGGGCCTGCCGCTCCTCGACGGCGCCCTGGCGACCCTCGAGTGCCGGATCGTCGAGGCGCACGAGGCGGGAGACCACACGATCTTCATCGCACAGGTGGAGGCCGCCTCCGTCACGGAGGGGCGGCCGCTCGTGTACTTCCACGGCAGTTACCACGGTCTCACGGCGGGCGGTGAGACCCCTGCCGGCGGTGGGGGCCAGCCGTGACAACGGTCGAATCGGCGCGACGATTCAGTCCGACCCACTGGCCGGCCCGCCAGCACTCTCGCCTGGAAGGCTTCGGCCCAGTGCTGTCGGGAAGGGCCCCGCTCCGCCCGCCGTCGATGCGCCGTATCACCGTCAAGAACCGGGGGTCGTCATGCCACAGCGTCCCGCGCCTCTCCGCCTCGAACCGCGCGATCTCGACGATCGGCTGTCGGCCGGCGCCATCCTCGTCGACACCCGTGATCCGCGAGTGTTCGGCGCCGGACACGTCGCGGGCAGCCTGAACGTCTGGATCGACGGACCCCAGTTCGCGGAGCGAGTCGCCTGGTTCGTTCCGCCACGCGCCTCGCTCGCCCTCCTCGGGGAGACAGAGGCCGACGTTGCCCGGGCGGTCCCTCTCCTCGCCCGGGTCGGGCTGGACGACGTGGCCGGGTACGTCGTCGGCACCGCCGCGGTGCGCGCCTCCGGGCTACCGGTCGGGACTCTGGCCAATGTCACCGTCCAGGAGCTGGCCCATCGCGTCGCTCACGAGCCCGATCTCGTGGTCCTCGACGTGCGGGAGCCGGCCGAGTGGACGGACGGGCACATGCCGGGCGCCCGCCACATCCCGATGCGACAGGTCGGGGAGCGGATCGCCGAGATCCCACGGGATCGCCGGGTCGCCCTCACCTGCGCCGGCGGCACCCGCTCGAGCCTCGTCGCGAGCCTGCTCCTCGCGCGCGGCTTCACGGATCTCGTCAACGTCTGGGGCGGGATGAACGGGTGGGTGCAGGCAGGGCTGCCGATCGCCCGCGACTGAGGAACCGCGTGAGCCGAAGCCCACGCGTCGGCCCATGAGCCAATCCGAGTGACCCGCGCCGGGCTCCGCGGCCCGGGCGGCGGGCCGGCGAGCTTCCCGTGAATCTCCTCGAGATCTACCCCAAGGGCGACTTCTACACCGGCGCGGCCATCCAGCTCCGCGATCTCGCGCGCGGGCTCGCCCTGCGCGGGCACCGCGTGACCGTGGTGACGCGGGCGAGCGAGCGGTGGGCCGCCGAGGCCCGGGCCGCCGGCTTCACTCACCTCGGGTTCTTCCGCGGCCCTGCGGATCCCGTCGGAGCCGCGCGCCTCGCCGGGGTTCTCCGCCGCGAGCGGATCGAGGTCGTGCACGCCCACAAGGGCGGGGGGCGGACCCTCACGCTCTTCGCGCGAGGTCTCGGGCCGCGACCCCCCCTCGTGGTCAATCGCGGCGTGAGCTTCCCCATGGCGCCGCTGAGCCGCTGGGTGGACGGAAGCCGCGCCGTGGCGCGCATCGTCGCCGTGTGCCAGGCGATCAAGGACGATCTCGTCCGCCAGGGGCTCCCGGCGGCGAAGATCGACGTCGTCTACTCCGGAACCGACACCGACTGGTTCGACCCCGGCCGCGCGAGCGGTGCCGGCGTCCGCCAGGAGCTCGGCCTCCACCCCGGCACCCCCCTCGTCACGCAGATCGGCGTCCGCGAGCCCAAGGGGAACGACGACCTCCTGCGGGCGTTCGCGCGGATCCGCGCGGCGCGGCCGGACGCTCGCCTGCTTCTCGTGGGGGCGCGCCCCGAGAAGCGGGCGCCCCTCGAGACCCTCGCCCGGGCCGGTGGCCTGGGCGACGCGGTCACGATCTGGGGCTACCGGGACGACGTACCCGAGGTGCTCGCCGCCACGCAAGTCTCGGTCGACGCCTCCTACGAAGGGCTCGGCATCACCGGCACGCTCCGCGAGTCCCTGGCCATGGAGACACCGGTGGTGGCGACCCGGGCGATGGGCAACCCGGAGCTCGTCGGCCACGAGGAGCATGGCCTCCTCGTCCCGGCCCGGGACCCCGAGGCGCTCGCGGCCGCCGTTCTCCGGCTCCTCGCGGATCCGGCGTGGGCGCGGAGCCTCGGACAGGCCGGCCGCGTGCGGGTCGTGGCGGGCTTCTCGACCCGGGCGAAGGTCGAGCGGCTCGAGACCCTGTACGCTCGCGTGGCTCGACCCGCTTCACGCCGGAGCTGATCGGTCGACTCCCGGCCCGCCGGCCCCGCGGCCGCCGGGGCGCCAGGCCCCGCTCTGGGCAGGGCGCGGACGCGCGCCTCCCGCGCACCGGAATCGCGCCGCCGGACCCACGCCGCTGCTACAATATCCGCACGGAATCGCCGTGAGCGTCTTCAAGCGCCTCCTTCCGTACGTCCGTCCCTACTGGTCCTGGCTCGTCGCCGGGGGTCTCCTGGCCATCGTGGTCTCCGGCGCCGACGGGCTCATCGCCTGGCTCGTGAAGCCGGCCATGGACGAGATCTTCATCCGGCGCGACCTGACGATGCTGAAGCTCCTCCCGCTCCTCATCCTCGGGGTCTACGTCGTCAAGGGCGTGGGGCGGTACGGCCAGTCGTACATGATGGCCTCCGTCGGCGAGCGGGTGATCACGGCCCTCCGGCGCGACCTCTACGCGCACATCCAGGCCATGCCGCTCGCGTTTTTCCAGGGCCGGCACTCCGCCGACCTCATGTCCCGCGTCGTGGTCGATGCCAGCCGCCTGGCCCGTCTGTCGTCCGAGGTTCTGGTCATGGCGTTCCGGCAGGTCTGCACCGTGGTCGCGCTCCTCGCCGTCATGCTGACGCAGGAGACGCGGCTCACGCTCCTCGCCCTGATCGCCTTCCCCCTGGTCGGGCTCACGATCCGCTCCATGGGCCGGCGGCTCTACTCCATCAACCGCCGGACGCAGGAGCAGATCGCCGCGCTGAACACGGTCCTCCAGGAGGCGCTGGCCGGCACCAAGATCGTCAAGGCCTTCGGTCGCGAGGCGCACGAGCAAGCCCGGTTCGATCTGGTCAACCGCCGGTTGCTCGAGCTGTCGCTGAAGGACCGCCGAGTCGACGAGCTGTCCGAGCCCATCATGGAGATTCTGGCGGCCCTCGGGCTGATGGCCATCCTCTGGTACGGGGGCTTCCGCGTGATCCAGGGCGCCATGACGCCCGGCACGCTCTTCTCCTTCGTGACGGCCACCCTGATGCTCTACGGTCCCGTGCGCAAGCTCTCCCGGATCGCGAACCTCGCCCAGCAGACCACGCCCTCCGCCGAGCGGATCTTCGAGATCCTCTCCCTCCAGCCGGCGGTCGCGGACGCGCCGGACGCGCTCACGCTGGACGATTTCCGTCAGGCGATCGAGTTCGACCACGTCTGGTTCCGCTACGAGGACGGCGAGATGGCGCTCAAGGACATCTGCCTGATCGTCCGGCGCGGCGAGGTGGTCGCGCTCGTCGGAATGAGCGGTGGCGGCAAGTCGACCCTGACGGACCTCATCCCGCGCTTCCACGACGTCACGCAGGGCCAGATCCTCGTCGACGGCGTCGACGTTCGGCGCTACACGCAGGCCTCGCTCCGGAACCAGATCGCGATCGTCACCCAGGACACCTTCCTGTTCCACGACTCGATCGAGGCGAACATCGCCTATGGCAAGGTGGGCGCGACGGCGGAGGAGATCGAGCGCGCCGCCCGGGCCGCCTACGCCCACGACTTCATCGTCGCGATGCCCGACGGCTACCAGAGCCTCGCCGGGGAGCGCGGCGTGAAGCTCTCCGGGGGGCAGCGGCAGCGGATCGCCCTCGCGCGGGCGTTCCTGAAGGATCCCCCGATCCTCATCCTGGACGAGGCCACCTCCGATCTCGACGCCGAGAGCGAGTACATCGTGCAGCAGGCTCTCGCCGATCTCACCAAGGGGCGGACGGTCGTCCTCATCGCGCACCGCCTGTCGACCGTCCGCCTTGCGCACCGGATCGCCGTGTTCCACGAGGGTCGCATCGTGGAGGAAGGCACCCACGACGAGCTCCTGGGCCAGGACGGCGTGTACCGGCGCCTCCATGCGCTCCAGTTCGCGACCTCCGGCGCTGGCGCGCTGGCGCGCTGGCGGCGCCGGCGACGCGGGCAGCTGAGCGACCGTGGGCTGAGCGCCGGTCAACCGTGGATCTCGCCGCGCCCCACCCCCTCCCGCTCGGTCGCTCGCGCGACTGGCCCGCCCTCGCCCGGGACGGCGTCCTCATGGGGTTCTTCGTCGCCATGGCCTGCTCGATCAGCCTCACCCAGGGACTGCTGGCGCTCCTCTGCCTGCTCGTCCTCGTCCCGGCGGGCTTGGCGGGACGCCCCGGCGCAGCCGAGACGCGTGCCGCGACCGCACCGGCCGCCGGCCCGTGGAGCGATCTCGCCTCGCTGCGCCGGCATCCCCTCACGCCCCCGTTCCTGACCTTCGCCGGGCTGACTCTCCTGTCCGCCGCGTTCTCGGGCAACCCGGGGTGGAGCTTCTGGATCGCGCGGGACCTGCTCCGGATCGCGGCCTTCTACCTGGTCCTCCTCTGCACGCGGGACAGCCGCCACGCGATGCGGCTGTGGCAGGCCTTCCTGGCGGCCCTGAGCCTCATGGCCGCCTACGGCCTCGGCCAGGCCTTCCTGTGCGGCACGCGCCCGACCTCCGTGTCGACGGCCTGGCTGGCCGAGATCTGCACGCACGCCCAGCGGGTCCGGGGACCCTTCAGCATCTACATGACCTTCGGCGGGGTTCTCTTCCTCGGCGTGCTGTTCTTCCTCGCGTATCTTGCCAACGTACCGTGGCGTCGCGCCTGGTGGATGCTCCCGGGCGCCGCCGTCACCGTCGGGGCGCTGGCGTTCACCTATTCGCGCAATGCCTGGCTCGGTCTGGCTGCCGGCGCCCTGGGGCTCGTGCTGACGGCCCAGCGGACCTTGCGGATCGTGGTGGTTCTCGCCGCGGTGCTCGCTCTGGGGGCCGTGGCCCTGCCGGGGCCGGTGGCCGAGCGCGCACGATCCGTCGTCAACCTGGAGGACAGCACCCTGCGTGACCGGGTCGCGATGTGGCGGTCCGGCCTCTCCATGGTCGCCGACCATCCCCTGCTCGGCGTCGGCCCAGGCGAAGTCCGGACCTGGTACCAGCACTACCGGCGCCCCGAGGCGGTCCGGCCGAGCACCGGCCATCTCCACAACTCCGCGATCCAGATCGCCGCGGAGCGCGGACTCCCCGCCCTCGTCGCCTGGGTGTGGCTCTGGGTCGTCTTCTTCCGGGAGGGATGGCGGATCCTGGGTCGAGCCGAGCGGGAATCCCCGATGCGGCGCGCCCTGGTCTGCGCGAGCCTGGCCGGCGTCGCGGGATTCCTCGTTGCCGGCTTGTTCGAGCACAACTTCGGTGACGCCGAGGTCGCGACGGTGGTCCTGGCGCTGATGGCCCAGCCCTGGGTGGTGGCGCGGGAGCTGGCCGAGCCCGGGACGACCGGACAGGTGCCCGCCGGCTAGGGCATCGCTCCGATCACGTTCGCGGCCGGCGCGGTTCGCCGGCACCCGCCGCTACTGCGAGGGTCTTGGCTCCTCCACGGCATCGAGCGCCGCGGCGGCGGCCTCGCGCACGGAGGGATCCTCGTCGTGCCAGGCGGCGTGGCGGAGAGCGTCCGACGCGTCGTGGGCGTCGGACCCCAGCAGAGCCAGCGAGTCGGCTGCGAAGCGACGGATCGTCGGATCCTCCCCCGTGCTGAGCGCCTCCACGAGCGCGGGGATCGCCCGAGGGCCGAACCGCGAGAGAACCCGGCGGGCCTTCCAGCGCCAGTCGTCCGACGACTCCGGAGGCATTGCCACTTCCCGGAGCAGCGAGCCGTGCAGTCTCACAGGCGACCAGAAGGCGAGCCGCGCCGCCAACGCCTAGTTGGCCGGAGCCGCGAACGGCGCCAGGACCGTCCGTGCAGCCACGGCGTCGGGCGAGGGTGACCGCCGAGCCACGATGCGGGGCGTGCCGGGGAGCGCGTCCTCGACCATGACCGCGATTCGCTCCCAGCTCCGCCGCGGCGTCGACTTCAGGTAGTGGTCGGTGAGGTAGTGGGCCAGCTCGTGACCGAGGACCGTACGGCTGTAGTACGGGATGGCCACCACGTTCGCCCCGGGCAGGTAGAGCGCGCGGGCGTCGGCCCCGTGGGGCGCCACTGTGACGAGCTGTCGGTACAGATCCGCGATCCGGCCGGCCGACATCACCATGACACGGACCTTCGGCTTGCTCGGGCTCAGCGTCACGTTGAGGATCTCGGCGACCTCCTCGAGGAGATCGTCGATCTGCTCGGCTGCGATTTGCTCATCGCCGAAGTTCTCGACGGTGGCGTAGCGGGTGTGGGCGAGCGTCGATCGCTCCCGGTAGCTCACATCGGCACACCCGAGCACAACGGGAAGAAGAACGAGTGGAGCAAGGACTCGAAACACGTCCGAGAGACCCATGGCCAGCTCCTTCCGGAAGCCGCCTTCCGGAGGAGCTCACGGGCCCCCCCTGTGCTTCTTCGGTAACCCGGCTCTCAGGCGTCCAACACTGCCCTGATCCGTGGCTTTGCGTCCCCACCTCGCGGCGGGTTTGCCTTGTCGGAAGCGGCTTGCCTATTCGGTTGTCTCGGCCTATACGACTGCCACCTCCGGGAGATACAAGTCCGGTGCCAGGAACATCGCTCCCAGAGGTGTCTGTCCATCGACATGAGGGACTCAGTCTCTAAGTAACGATCACCGTTGACATCCCGGGAATGAATCGAGGGTTCGGTCTACAGTGGGAGTGACACCCGGCCGGCCGAAGCCAGCCAATCTTACATGCGCATCGCTGTCACTTTGCGGCCACCGCGTCGTGGGGCGGCCGACGAACTAGGGGTGGCGGAACCGATTCGAGATGGGCAGGCGCCAATCGCGACCGAACGCCCGGGACGTGATCTTCACGCCCGGAGGCGCCTGGCGACGCTTGTACTCGTTCCGGTCCACCATCGTGATGACCTGCCGGACTGTCGCCTCGTCGTATCCCAGCGCGACGATGTCCGCCAGCGAGCGATCCTCCTCGACGTAGGCCTCCAGGATGGCGTCCAGCACCTCGTAGGGCGGGAGAGTGTCCTGGTCCGTCTGGTTGGGGCGCAGCTCGGCCGACGGCGCTCGCCGGATGACGGACTCGGGAATCACGGGACGACCGCCCTGGGCGTTCCGCCAGGCGGCGAGTGCGTACACCATGGTCTTCGGGACGTCCTTGATCACCGCGAAGCCCCCGGCCATGTCGCCGTAGAGCGTGCAGTAGCCCACGCCGGTCTCGCTCTTGTTGCCGGTCGTCAAGACGAGCCAGCCGAACTTGTTCGACAGCGCCATCAGGAGGGTGCCGCGGACGCGGGCCTGGATGTTCTCCTCGGCCACGTCCTCCTTGAGACCCTTGAACGGCGCCGCCAGGACCTGCCGGAAGGCCCGGACGGCCGGCGTGATCGGCAGCGTGAGGAACTCGATGCCGAGGTTCCGGGCGACGCGCCGGGCGTCGGCCCGCGTCCCGGCGGACGAGAACGGCGACGGCATGGACACCCCGACGACGCCTTCGCGCCCCAGCGCGTCCACGGCGATCGCCACCGTGAGCGCCGAATCGATGCCGCCCGAGAGCCCCACGACGACCCGCCGGAACCCGTTCTTCCGGACGTAGTCCCGTGTCCCGGTGACGAGCGCCGCGTACACCTCGGCGTCCCGGTCGAGGAACGTGGTGGACCGCGCCGGCACGGCAGGACGCGGCCGCTCCGGCAAGGGCGCCAGAGGCACGCGTCGAACCGGAGCCGCCGCCACCTGCTTCTCCTTGCGCCGCCGCGAATCGCGCAGCCTCGCGCGGAACACCGCGTCGAGGTCGAGGTCGGCGACCACCAGGTCCTCCTCGAACGCCCGTCCGAGCGCCAGCCGGTTCCCGGCCGGGTCGAACACCATGGACTGGCCGTCGAAGACCAGCTCGTCCTGGCCGCCGACCAGGTTCACGAACGCGAGGTACCCGACGTGGTCCGCCGCCCGGGTGGCCAGCATCTTCTCGCGGAAGCGCACCTTCCCGACGTGATAGGGCGAGGAGTTGATCGAGACCACCACCTCCGCCCCGGCAAGCGTCTGCGCGGTCATGGGCCCGGTGGGGTACCAGATGTCCTCGCAGATGTTCACCGCGAGGACCGGGCCGCCCTCGCCCAGCTCGAAGACCGGAGTCTCCACCCCGGCCTGGAAGTACCGGTTCTCGTCGAAGACGCCGTAGTTCGGCAGGTACTGCTTGTGGTACACGCCGGCCACGGCCCCGTCGTGGCAGACGGCGGCGGCGTTCATGATGTCGTCCTGCCGGTCGACGAAGCCGACCACGACGATGAGGCCGGTCGACGCCCGGGCCACGCGGTCGAGGGCACGCAGGTTCGCCTCGATGAACGCGGGCCGGAACAGGAGATCCTCGGGCGGGTAGCCCGTCAGGCACAACTCGGGAAAGGCGACCAGGTCGACTCCGAGGGCGCGCGCCCGCTCGATCTCGTCGAGCACCCGGCGAGCATTACCCTCGACGTCGCCGACGCTGACGTTGAGCTGGGCCAGGCCGATCCGGAGCTGTCGCACGCGGATCCTCCGGGCCGGAGTATATCAAATCGCCCTTGACGAACCTCGGAACGCTCCGGATCATGAGGGCGCGATGACGGACGTCCCGGTCGAGCGCCGCACGTACTTCCCGCAGGCCGTCCCGGCCGGCGCCGAGCGGCGTCCCTGCCCCGTCTGCGGGCGCCTCACGCTGGCCCCCTGGTATCTGCGCCGGGATCGGGAGCGCCACGTCTGGCGGCGCTGGGTCTGTACCGCCTGCCAGGCCCACCAGGATTTGCCCGAGGACGAGTCCGCCTGACGGGGTCAGGTTCCGCCCGACAGGTTGCTGGCAAGCGTCGGGGGAATCGCCGGGAAGCCGAGGCCTGACCCGTGACGAAGGCCATCGACGTCCACTGTCACCTGTCCACGCGCCCCCAGTACGAGGCGTGGGGTCCCTACCTCGAGGCCATGGAGCGTTACTACAAGTTCCGGCCCGACGTGCGCTCGGAGGCCGAGATGGTCGAGGACCTCCGGCAGGCCGGGGTGCGCGCCTGCATCATCGGCTGGGACGCCGCGGCCGGCTCCGGAGGGCCGCCCCTCACCAACGACTACGTCGCGGACCTGGTCCGGCGCTTTCCGGAGACGTTTCCCGGCGGCTGGGCCATGATCGATCCCTGGCGCGGTCGCGAAGCCCTCCGCGAGGCGGAGCGCTGCCTCACGACGCTCGGTCTCATGGGTCTGAAGTTCCAGGCGACGGCCCAGGCCTTCTTCCCGGACGACCACCGCTTCTACCCGCTCTACGACCTCTGCCGGTCCCTGGGCAAGGCCGTCCAGTTCCATTCGGGCACGACCGGCTTCGGGGCGGGAACTCCCGGCGGCATGGGACTCAAGCTCAAGTACTGCCGGCCCATCCCCCACCTCGACGACGTCGCCGCGGACTTCCCCGATCTCACGATCATCGCCTGCCACCCGTCGTGGCCCTGGCAGGACGAGATGATCGCCGTGTGCCTCCACAAGGCGAACGTGTTCATGGAGATGTCGGGCTGGTCCCCCAAGTACTTCTCCGAGGCGCTCAAGCGCGAGATCCGCGGGCGGCTCCAGGACCGGGTCATGTTCGGCTCGGACTACCCGGTGCTGAGCTACGAGCGTCTGTTCCGCGACTGGGAGTCCGAGGGCTACCCGGACGCCGTGCTGGAGAAAGTCTACCTGCGGAACGCCGAGCGGATCCTGGGCCTCCGTCCCTGACGGGCGCCGCGTCCCGAGGCCGGAGCGGCGGCGAGGGGCGCGTCGCCAGGGCCCGGAACGCCAGGGACGCACCATCCGGACAGCGCGCCGCCACCTCGCGCTCCGGCTGCGCCCGCGTGCCGCCCGGCGTCAACGGGACGCTGAGCCGCGGGCCTTCAGTCGATCGCGATGGACGGCGATCTGGGCACAGTGCTCGGCCTTGTGCCCGTACGACGTGTAGACGAGGAAGTCGTCGAGCGCGTACTCCTCGCCGTACCACGGCATGGTGCCCGGCCGGCGGACCGTCTCCGCGGGAATCCGGGCGCCGATCTCCAGCACCCGCCGGGCGGCGTCCGCGTACTCGGCCAGGGTCCGCGCCACCGACCAGTCCCGGCGTTGCGCGACCTCCTTGTCGTTTCGCTGGGGATCCTTCTGCTTGAACGCGTCCAGGTAGGGCGTCGGACCGCTCCCGACGAAGGTCCCGAGGACGTCCGCCACCAGGAGCTCGGCCGAGCCCAGGTGCGCGATCACGTCCTTCACGGTCCAGACCCCGCAGACGCCCGGCGTGAGCCAGTCGGGGTCCGCGAGACCATCGACCGCCTGGATCACCATCTCGTGCCCATACTTCAGGACATCACCGACGTTCATGCATGGGTCTCCTCGCCGCAGGGCATCGCCGCGCGCCCGGAGCCGGGCTGAGCCGTGAGCGGAATCGCCGCGCTCGCGGAGCGCCGCTCCGCCGATGGCCGCCGGCCAGGATACGACGAGGGCCACGCCGGTACAATGCATGCCGTGACCCCGATGCTGGAGGCGCGCGCCCTCGTCAAGCATCTCGGCGGCCGCCGGGTCGTCGACGGCGTCGACCTCGTCTGCCTCCCGGGGCAGATCCACGGTCTGCTCGGTCCAAACGGCGCCGGCAAGACGACGACCCTCCGCATGCTCTACGGGTTCCTCACGCCTGACGCCGGGGAGATCCGCTTCCAGGGCGCGGACGTCCGCGGCGATCTCGTGTCCGCCAAGCGCTTGATCGGCGTCTGCACCCAGGAGGACACCTTCGACGGCGACTTCACCGTCGAGCAGAATCTCCTGATCGCCGCCGAGTACTTCCGGCCCCGGCCGGACGGCCTGCGCGAGCGGGTGGGACAGCTCCTCGACCGCTTCGAGCTGCGCCCGCACGCGCGCCAGAAGCCGGAGACCCTGTCGGGCGGCTATCGCCGGCGTCTCATGCTCGCCCGGGCGATCGTGCACCGCCCACGGCTGCTCTTCCTCGACGAGCCCACCACCGGCCTCGATCCCCAGGCCCGCGTCGCGGTGTGGCAGCTGGTCGACGGGCTACGGGCCGACGGTCTCGCGATCGTCCTCACCACGCACTACATGGACGAGGCGGAGCGGCTCAGCGATGTGCTGACGGTGCTGGCACGCGGGCGGGTCGTCGCCCACGGGGCACCGAAAGCCGTGCTGGGCGACTCCGTGGGCGAGCACGTCGTGGTCGTGGCGGCCGACGCCGCGGTCACCGCGGCACTCCTGCCCTGGCTCGCGCCGCGCGGCCTTCGCGAGCCGGCCACCGTCCTGGGTGACTGGCACGTGCCGCTGAGCGCGGAGGCGCTGGCGGACTTCGCGCGCGCCTTCCCCCACCTGCGCTACGAGGTACGCAGCCCCACGCTGGACGACCTGTTCCTCAAGCTGGCGCTCGAGCCGTGAGCGGCCTGGTGTCGACTCCCTCGCGGCCCGGACGCTGGTCCCGACATGCGGTGGCTGACCGCCGCGCTCGAGTGGCAGAGCCGGGTCGTCGTCTTCCGGCACCTCCGCGTGTACCTCCACAACTGGCACACCGCGTTCCTGCCGCCCGTCGGCGAGCCGGTGACGATGCTCCTGGCCTTCGGCCTCGGCCTGGGCGGGTACGTGGGGGCTCTGGAGTGGCGGGGGCATCCCGTGAACTACCCCACCTACGTGGCGCCGGGGCTCCTCGCCTACGCGGCCTTCATGACGGCCGTGTTCCAGGCGCTCTTCGCGGCGTTCATCCGGATGCGCTACCAGCGGACCTGGGAGGGCCAGCTCACGACCCAGGTCGAGCTGCGGCACGTCGTCTGGGGCGAGGTCCTCTGGGCCGCACTCCTGGCGACGATCTACGTGCTGATCGTCGGCCTGGTCCTGACGGTCTTCGCCGTCGTCGGCCTGGTCGATCTCGACCTCGCGTGGCTCCCTGCGGCGCTTCCGATCGCCTTCCTCGCGGGCTGCGGGTTCGCGGCCTTCGGGCTCTGCTTCACGGCCCTCGTCCCGACGATCGACCACATGAACCTGCCGGTGTTCCTCGTCGTGATTCCCATGGGCCTGCTCTCGGGCACGTACTTTCCGATCACGCACCCCGCGCTCGCGGCCGTGTCGGCGGTGAATCCCCTGTATCACCTCGCCCAGACCTACCGGGGACTGCTCCTCGGTGGACCGGTCGCCGGACACCTCGCGGCCCTGGCCCTGCTGTCCGTGCTGATGGTGGTCGTGCTCGTGCCTCTCGACCTGCGCCTCCTCCGCCGCCGTGTCCTGGGCGACTGACGCACCCGGCCCTCCGGGCGATGACCACCGGCGATGACCTTGACCCGCAGCTGTCACCGATGGTAGTGAGAGCGTCGTGAAGCTCGCCGGCAAGGTTGCCCTCGTCACCGGTGCCGCCCGCGGGATCGGCCGCGGCATCGCCCTCGCCCTCGCGGGCGAGGGTGTCCACGTGGCCGCCGCCGACCTCGGAGTGCCGACCGACGGCGCCATCGGGTACCGGCTCGCCCGGCCAGCCGACCTCGAGGAGACGGTTCGCAGCATCGAGGGTCGCGGGGTCCGATCCCTCGGCATCGCCGGCGACGTCACCCAGGCCGCCGACGCCCGCCGGATGGTCCGGGACACGGTGGCCAGCCTCGGCGGGCTCGATATCGTGGTGAACAACGCCGGCGTCCTGGCCGGAGGGCCGTTCGAACAGCTCACCGAAGCGCAGTTCGACCGCATGATGGCGGTCAACGTGAAGGGCGTGGTGCTCGTGACCCAGGCCGCCCTGCCCGAGCTCCGGGCGCGCGGCGGGGGCGCCATCGTCAACATCTCGTCGATCGCGGGAAAGACCGGCCGCGCCTTCACCGCCGGCTACGCGGCGTCGAAGTTCGCCGTCGTCGGGCTCACGCAGGCGCTCGCCCACGAGTTCGGGCCCGCCAACATCCGTGTCAACGCGGTGTGCCCCGGCCTCCTCCGCACGACGATGTGGACCGACGGCGTCGCGCCCGCCCGCGCGGCGTCCCTCGGCGTTCCGGTCAGCGAGGCGTTCGACGCCTTCGTCCGCCAGACCACCCCCCTGGGACGCGAGCAGACGCCCGAGGACATCGGCGAGGCCGTCGTCTACCTCTGCCGCGCGGAGAACGTGACCGGCGTCGCGCTCAACGTCGCCGGTGGCGTGGAGATGCACTAGCCCCTGCCAGCCGAAGCTCCGCCGACCGGTCCCGCGCTCCCCGGATCACGTTGAACCGCGAAAAGATCACGACGCTTCGGATAGAATGACGGGGCCTTCGCCGGCAACACCTTCTTCGTCACGCATGCCGACGGCACGAGAGTGGGGGGCGGTATGAGGGTCTGCCGATGAGTGGCCAGCCGGGCGAGCGCTCGGCTCCGGTCAGGATCGGCCTGATCGCGGGCGGCCCGGATGGCGTGGCGCTCCTCCAGCTCCTGCTCGGATGGCCGTCGGCGAGGGTCGTCGTCGCCGTCGATCCCTTGCCCGACGCGCTCGTGCTCCAGCAGGCCAAGTCGCGGGGAATCCCGGCGGCGACCCGTCACCTGGAAGTCTTCGGTCACCTCCCCGTGGACCTGGTGATCGAATCCACGGGGCAAGCGGCCATCCTGGACGAGTTCCTCCGGACGAGACCCCCGGGGATCGAAGTCATCGGCGCCAGGAGCCTCCCCTTCCTTCGCGTCCTGCTGCGCGACCTGACCGAGAGCCTCGAGCAGCAGGCGGCGGCCGGCGAGATCCTCCGGATCATCAGCAGCTCCCCCACCGACGTGCAGCCGGTGCTGGAAGCCGTCGTCGAGCACGCCGCGCGGCTCTGCGACGTGCCGGACGCGGATCTCTTCCGGGTCGAGGGCGAGGTGCTTCGCCTGGCGGCCAAGATCGGGCCCCACCCCTTCTGGTCGATCGGCGAGGCCGCGCCCATCAACCGCGACTGGGTGACGGGGCGGGCCGTGGTCGATCGGAAGCTCGTCCACGTGCACGATCTCTCCACGTCCGACGCCGAGTTCCCGCAGGGCGCGGCCTACGCGAAGCGGTACGGCCACCGAACCACGCTCGCCACTCCCCTCCTCCGCGAGGGGGTACCGATCGGGGCGATCCTGCTCCGCGGCATGGAGCTCCGCCCGTTCACCGACAAGCAGATCCAGCTCCTCGAGACCTTCGCCGCCCAGGCCGTCATCGCCATCGAGAACGCCCGCCTCTTCAAGGAGCTGGAGCAGCGGAACCGCGACCTCACCGAGACCCTCGAGCAGCAGACGGCGACCGGCGAGATCCTGCGCGTCATCTCCAGCTCGCCCGACCGACGTCCAGCCGGTCTTCGACACGATCGCTCGAGAGCGCGGTCGCGGCTCTGCGACGGCTCGCAGTGCCGTCGTCTATCCGGTTCGACGGCGACGTATGCGTCCACGTCGGCGCGTCACGGCCCGAGTCACGGCGGGTCGCCGCCATTCGGCGCTGATTCCCGTGCACTCCGAGCGGCGCGCGACGGTCATCGAGCGCCGATCCGTGCACCGTCGCCGATCGTGCACATCGCGGATGACCTGGTGCGATCCCTCGTATCGGGCTCTAGCAGATGGCGCACAGCGGGCCGGTACCCGCGTCCATGCTCAGCGTGTGCCGCTGCTCCGCGAAGGCAGCGCGATCGGCGCCATCGCAGTCGGTCGGCGCCGAGAGTCCGCCCATTCAGCGAGACGCAGATCGCGCTGCTTCAGACCTTCGCCGACTCAGGCGGTCATCGCCATCGAGAACGTCCGCCTGTTCAAGGAACTGGAGGCCCGCAACCGCGATCTCACCGAGACCCTCGAGCAGCAGACGGCCACCGGGCGAGATCCTCCGCGTCATCTCGAGCTCCCCGACCGACGTCCAGCCGGTCTTCGACACGATCGCGCAGAGCGCCGCCCGGCTCTGTGAAGCCCAGTTCTGCTTCGTCTTCCGGTTCGACGGGGAGCTCCTTCATTTCGTCGCACAGGAAGGGCTCACGCCCGAGGGCGTCGAGGCCCTGCACGGCGTCTGGCCGATGGCACCGAGCGTGGGGAGCGCCGCCGGACGGTCGGTCCTCAGTCGCGGTATCGCGCAGATCCCGGATGTCCACGCGGATCCGAGCTACGTGCTGGGCGCCGTCGCGGAGGTCGCCACCTACCGCAGCACCGTGGGCGTTCCGATGCTGCGCGATGGCGTTCCGATCGGGGTGATCACCGTCTCGCGATCCCGGGCCGGAGCCTTTCCCGACCGGCAGATCGAGCTCCTCAAGACCTTCGCGGATCAGGCCGTCATCGCCATCGAGAACGTCCGGCTCTTCAAGGAGCTGGACGCCCGGAACCGCGACCTCACCGAGACGCTCGAGCAGCAGACGGCCACCGGCGAGATCCTGCGCGTCATCTCGAGCTCCCCGACCGACGCGCAGCCCGTGTTCGATACCATCGCCCGGAGCGCCTTGCGGCTCTGCGAAGGCGCTTCAGCGTCGTCACCCGCTATGACGGTGAGCTCCTCCACCTCGCGGCGCACGCGCACGCGGCCACCGAGGGCGTCGATGTCATGCGGCGGATCTTCCCGATGTCACCGAGCCGGATCAACCTGGTGGGCCGCGCCGTCCTGACTGGCGCCGTCGTCCACGTGGCGGACGTGCAGGCCGACGTGGAGTATCGATCCGACGCTCAGCCAGACGCTCGGACAATCGGAGCTCGTCGCCGTGCCGATGCTGCGCGACGGCCAGCCCGATCGGGGCGATCATGGTGGGCCGCCTCGAGGTCCGCCCGTTCTCCGACGCCCACATCGCGCTGCTTCAGACCTTCGCCGACCAGGCCGTCATCGCCATCGAGAACGTCCGCCTGTTCCAGGAGCTGGAGCAGCGGAACCGCGACCTCACCGAGACCCTCGAGCAGCAGACCGCCACCGGTGAGATCCTCCGCGTCATCTCCAGCTCGCCGACCGACGTCCAGCCGGTCTTCGACACCATCGCGCAGAGCGCGGCACGGCTCTGCGCGGCCGAGTCTACATTGTGATCGTGAGATACGACGGGCGAGCTGCTGCATCTGGTCGCCCGCGCATCACGTCCGTGTCGGAGCCGGGGTGGACGGCGCTGCAGCAGCTGTCTATCCCATGCGCCCGAGCCGAGCGACCGCCACTAGCCGCGGTCGATCCTCGACCGGGCGTGGTGCACGTGCCCGACGTCCTCGAGGATCCCGACTATTCGCCGGCAGGCCCGCGATCGCTCAGGCGCCTAGAACCGAAGCACTCTGGCGGTGCCCGATGCTACGCGACGGCGAGCCGATCGGCACGATCTGCCGTCGGACGGCTCGAGCCCCGACCGCTTCACCGAGCAGCAGATCGAAGCTCCTCAAGACCTTCGCCGATCAGGCCGTCATCGCCATCGAGAACGTCCGCTGTTCCAGGAGCTGCGAGCAGCGCGAACCACGACCTGACCGAGACGCTCGAGCAGCAGACCGCGACGGGCGAGATCCTGCGGGTCATCTCCAGCTCGCCGACCGACGTCCAGCCAGTCTTCGACACCATCGCCCAGAGCGCGGCGCGGCTCTGCGAGGCCGAGTTCTGCTTCGTCTTTCGGTTCGACGGGCAGCTCCTCCACTTCGCGGCCCATCATGGGCTCGACCGCCGAGGGAGTCGAGGCCTTACGTCGCGCCTGTCCACTCGCCCCGAGCCGCGGGAACCGCCGCGGGGCGGTCGATCCTCCACCGTGGCATCGCGCACATCCCGGACGTCCACGCGGATCCTGACTATGCTCACGGCGCCGTCGCGCGAGGTCGCCACCTTCCGCAGCGTCGTGGCGGTTCCGATGCTGCGGGACGGCATTCCGATCGGGACGATCACGGTGCAACGCGATCCCAGGCCGGACGCTTCTCCGACCGGCAGATCGCGCTCCTCCAGACCTTCGCCGATCAGGCCGTGATCGCCATCGAGAACGTCCGTCTGTTCAAGAGCTGGAAGCACGAAACCGCGACCTCACCGAGACGCTCGAGCAGCAGACGGCCACCGAGCGAGATCCTGCGCGTCATCTCCAGCTCGCCGACCGACGTCCAGCCGGTCTTCGACACGATCGCCGCCAACGCGCTCCGACTCTGCGACGCGACGTGGAGCGCGGTCACGCGATTCGACGGCGAGATGCTTCACCTCGTGTCGTACCACAACGTGGCGGACCCCCAGAGCATGGAAGCGCTCCGCCGGGCCTTTCCCAGGCGGCCGCGCGACGGCGGCGTGAACGACCGGGCGATCCTGACTCGGGCGATCGCCCACGTGACGGACACGCGCGAGGACTCCCACTACCAATTCGGAGAGCTCGCGCAGGCGACTGGCTATCGGAGCATCCTCGCCGTGCCGATGCTCCGCGACGGACAGCCCGTGGGAACCATCACCGTCACCGGCGCGGCGCCCAAGGCGTTCTCACCGCGACAGGTGGATCTCCTCAAGACCTTCGCCGATCAGGCCGTCATCGCCATCGAGAACGTCCGGCTCTTCAAGGAGCTGGAGGCGAGGACCGGCGGAGCTGACGCGGTCGGTGGAGCGAGCTCCGCGCGCTCGGCGAGATCAGCCAGGCCGTGAGCTCCACGCTCGACGTCGAGACCGTGCTCGCGACCATCGTCAGCCGGGCGGTCCAGCTCGCCGGCTGCGACAACGGCATCGTCTACGAGTTCGACGAAGGCCCGCAGAGCTTCCACGCGCGGGCCACGCACCACATCACGCCGGAGCACCTCACCGCGCTTCGGACGGCGCCGATCCGGCTCGGCGAGGGCGCGGTCGGCCGCGCCGGGGTGATCCGGGAGCCCGTCCAGGTCGCCGACATCGAGAAAGAGTCGCAGCTCGTGGCTCCCCAGGTCCGAGAGCTCCACGTCCGGGAGGGCACGCACTCACTGCTCGCGGTCCCGCTCGTCCGCGAGGAGCGGCTACTCGGTGGCCTGGTCGTCCTGCGGCGAGAGCGGGGCGCCTTCTCGCCCGACATCGTCGCCACGCTCCAGACCTTCGCGGCTCAGTCGGTGATCGCCATCCAGAATGCCCGGCTGTTCCGGGAGATCGACGCGAAGGGCCGGGAGCTGGAGAGCCTCTCCCGGAACATGGAGCAGCTCTACCGGCTCTCGACCGCCCTGCAGGAGCCGCTCTCGCTCGGCGAGCAGCTCACGCGCGTCCTCGACGCGGCCCGTCAGGTCGTGCGTCTCGACCGCCTCCACGTCTGGACGCTGACGCCGGAGGGCGACGCGCTCACGCTCGGGGCCGGAGCGGGCCTCACGGAAGACGAGTGGCAGCCGCTGGCGAACCTGACCATTCCGCTCGGGGAGGCCGGCGCGCTGGCCGCGGCGTATCGCGAGCGCACACCCATGCTCTACACCGACCGGAACCGGCTACCTCCCGAACTTCGCCTGCGCCCGCCCTACTCGGGACTCTCCGCCCTGCGGACGAAGAACCTCCTGGTCATCCCGATGATCGCGCGTGGGCACCCGGTCGGCGTCCTCTCTGCCGACAACCGGGTCAGCCGCGAGGCGATCCCGCCCCACACCGTCGACCTCCTCCAGACGTTCGCCGCGCAGGCCGCGGTCGCGGTCGAGAACGCGCGCCTGTTCCAGGAGATCCAGGACAAGGGCCGGGAGCTCGAGGTCGCCAGCCGCCACAAGTCGCAGTTCCTCGCCAACATGAGCCACGAGCTCCGGACGCCGCTCAACGCCATCATCGGCGTCACGGAGATGCTCCTTGAGGACGCGCAGGCCGCCGCCCAGCCTGACCAGATCGAGGCTCACGAGCGCATTCTCCGCGCGGGCAAGCACCTGCTCGCCTTGATCAACGACATCCTCGATCTCTCGAAGATCGAAGCGGGCAAGCTGGAGCTCTCGCTGGAGTCGGTCGCCGTCGGTCCCCTGGTCGAGGACGTGGTCGGGACGATCCGGCAGCTCGCGGCGAAGAACGGCAACCAGGTCGTGGTGGAGTGTCCCGCCGAGGTGGGCGCGATCCGGGCCGACCCGACGCGGCTCCGCCAGGCGCTGCTCAATCTCGCCAGCAACGCCAGCAAGTTCACCGAGCGTGGCATGATCCGGGTCGACGTCAGGCGCCGGCCGGACGACGGCGGCCGTGACTGGGTCACCATGGCGATCTCGGACACGGGCATCGGGATGACCCCCGAGCAGATGGCGAAGCTGTTCGAGGAGTTCACCCAGGCCGACGCCTCGACGACCCGCAAGTACGGCGGCACGGGACTCGGCCTGGCGATCAGCCGGCGCCTCTGCCGCATGATGGGCGGCGACATCACGGTGGCGAGCACGCCCGGGCAGGGCTCCACCTTCACGATTCGCCTCCCGGCTGACGCACGCACCCCCGTCAGGACCGAGACCGAGCCGGCGTCTCGACCGAGCGTCCCGGCGCCGGCGCCAGAGCCGTCGGGAAGGACAGGGCGCACGGTGCTGGTGATCGACGACGACCCGACGGTGCGCGATCTCATGGACCGCTTCCTGGTCAAGCAAGGGTTCTCCGTGATCACCGCCGCGAGTGGCATCGAAGGACTTCGCCTGGCCCGCGAGGCCCACCCGGCGGCGATCACGCTCGACGTCATGATGCCGGACCTCGACGGGTGGACCGTGCTGGCCGCGCTCAAGGGCGATCCCACCCTGACCGGCATCCCGGTGATCCTCGTCACCATCGTCGACGAGAAGGCTCGCGGATACTCGCTGGGCGCGACGGACTACATGGTCAAGCCGATCGAACGCGAGCGCCTGGCCAGCGTCCTCAAGAACCTCTGCGGCAACCGGCCGGCGCCACACGTCCTGGTGGTGGACGACGACCCGGCCGTGCGCGCCGTCGTCAGCCAGACGCTGGAGCGCGCCGGCTGGTCGATCGCCGAAGCCGAGAACGGGCGGATTGCCCTGCAGCGAGTGGCCGCAAGGCGCCCCGACGTGATCGTCCTCGATCTCGTGATGCCGGAGCTGAACGGATTCGAGTTCCTCGCCGCGCTCCGGCGCGACCCGGCCTGGCGCAGCGTGCCCGTCGTGGTCCTCACGTCGATGGATCTGACCGCCGAGGACCGCCGGGTGCTCAACGGCTCCGTCGAGCGGATCCTCCAGAAGGGCGCCTGGGACCGCGACCAGCTCCTGGCCGAGATCGGACGCGTGCTGGCGAACGTCGTCCCGCCCGGATCCGGCTCCGCGGGAGGCCCGAGGTGACGAAGATCCTGTACGTCGAGGACAACGACGACAACGTCTACATGCTGCGCGGCCGGCTGACCCGCGCGGGCTTCGACGTGCTCGTGGCCGGGGACGGCGAGCAGGGCGTCGTCATGGCGGCCACCGAGGCACCCGCCCTGATCCTCATGGACTTGAGCCTCCCGGTCCTGGACGGCTGGGAGGCCACGCGGCGGCTGAAGGCCGCGGCCGAGACTGGCTCCATCCCCGTCATCGCGCTCTCGGCCCATGCCATGGAAGGCGAGCGTGCCCGGGCGCTGGCTGCGGGCTGCGACGACTTCGATACCAAGCCGGTCGACTTCCCGCGGCTGCTCGAGAAGATCCGGACGCTCCTCGCGAAGACCGCGCCGTCATGAGCCCGACCACTGCAGGCCGACGGCCGGCCGATCAGAGCCGCTCGATCGGCGCCCGCTCCAGCCCCCGGGTCGCCCGGTGAGCCCGGGCGGACCCGCGCTGCTCGTCGTCGACGACAACGAGGACAACCTCTACACCCTGACCCAGCGCCTCCGTCGCGAGGGGTACACGAATGTCAGCACCGCGCGGGACGGCCGCCAGGCGCTGGAGCTGCTGAGGGCGCGCCCGTTCGACCTCGTCTTGCTGGACGTCATGATGCCGGAGGTCAACGGCTACCAGGTGCTGGAGGAGCTCAAGGCCGACGACGGGCTGAGATCCATCCCCGTGATCATGATCTCGGCCGTGGACGAGCTGGAGAGCGTCATCCGCTGCGTCGAGCTGGGCGCGGCGGACTACCTGCCGAAGCCGTTCAACCCGGTCCTCCTGCGAGCCCGCATCGGCGCCTGCCTCGAGAAGAAGCGCCTCCACGACCAGCTGCTCGAGTGGGGCCGCACGCTCGAGGAGCGGGTCCGCGAGAAGGTCGCCGAGGTCGAGCGCCTCGGTCGGCTGAAGCGCTTCTTCTCACCCCACCTGGCCGAGCTCATCGTCGCCGGGGGCGCCGAGGACCCCCTGAAGACCCACCGCCGGGAGATCACGGTCGTCTTCCTGGATCTCCGCGGCTTCTCGACCTTCGCGGAGACGACCGAGCCCCGAGGAGGTCATGGGGGTCCTTCACGAGTACCACGCCGCCATGGGCCAGCTGATCCTCGATCACGAGGGCACGCTCGAGCGCTTCACCGGAGACGGCATGATGATCTTCTTCAACGATCCCGTCCCGGTGCCGAAGCCGGCCGAGCGAGCCATCCGGATGGCGATCGCCATGCGCGACCAGGTCCGCGAGCTCAGCGCCGCGTGGCGCAAGCGAGGCCACGACCTCGGCCTGGGGGTCGGCATCGCCGAGGGTTACGCGACGATCGGCGCCATCGGGTTCGAGGGGCGGTGGGACTACGGCGCCATCGGCACGGTGACCAATCTCGCCGCGCGCCTGTGTGGCGAGGCGAAGGCCGGCCAGATCCTCGTATCGCCGCGCGTGGCCGGCACCGTCGAGA
>CAVVOZ010000004.1:0-48763 GCA_963749975.1 uncultured Candidatus Rokubacteria bacterium
GTGAGCCAGTCGGGCTCGGCGAGGCCGTCGACCGCCTGGATCACCATCTCGTGCCCATACTTCAGCACATCACCGACATTCATGGCATGGGCCTCCTCGCCGCACGGCCTTGCTGCGCGCCCGGAGCCGGGATGACCTGCGAGCGGAATCGTCGCGCTCGCGGAGCGCCGCTCCGCTGATCGTCGGCGGCCAGGATACGACAGGGGTCACGCCGGTACAATGCATGCCGTGACCCCGATGCTGGAGGCGCGCGCCCTCGTCAAGCATCTCGGCGGCCGCCGGGTCGTGGACGGCGTCGATCTCGTCTGCCTCCCGGGGCAGATCCACGGTCTGCTCGGTCCGAACGGGGCCGGCAAGACGACGACCCTCCGCATGCTCTACGGGTTCCTCACGCCTGACGCCGGGGAGATCCGCTTCCAGGGCGCGGACGTCCGCGGCGATCTCGTGTCCGCCAAGCGCCTGATCGGCGTCTGCACCCAGGAGGACACCTTCGACGGCGACTTCACCGTCGAGCAGAATCTCCTGATCGCCGCCGAGTACTTCCGGCCCCGGCCGCACGGCCTGCGCGAGCGGGTGGGACAGCTCCTCGACCGCTTCGAGCTGCGCCCGCACGCGCGTCAGAAGCCGGAGACCCTGTCGGGCGGCTATCGCCGGCGTCTCATGCTCGCCCGGGCGATCGTGCACCGCCCACGGCTGCTCTTCCTCGACGAGCCCACCACCGGCCTCGATCCCCAGGCCCGCGTGGCGGTGTGGCAGCTGGTCGACGGGTTACGGGCCGACGGTCTCGCGATCGTCCTCACCACGCACTACATGGACGAGGCGGAGCGGCTCAGCGATGTGCTGACGGTGCTGGCACGCGGGCGGGTCGTCGCCCACGGGGCACCGAAAGCCGTGCTGGGTGACTCCGTGGGCGAGCATGTCGTGGTCGTGGCGGCTGACGCCGCGGTCACCGCGGCACTCCTGCCCTGGCTCGCGCCGCGCGGCCTTCGCGAGCCGGCCACCGTCCTGGGTGACTGGCACGTGCCGCTGAGCGCGGAAGCGCTGGCGGACTTCGCGCGCGCCTTCCCCCAGCTGCGCTACGAGGTACGCAGCCCCACGCTAGACGACCTGTTCCTCAAGCTGGCGCTCGAGCCGTGAGCGGCCTGGTGTCGGCTCCCTCGCGGCGCGGAGCTGGTCCCGACATGCGGTGGCTGACCGCCGCGCTCGAGTGGCAGAGCAGGGTCGTCGTCTTCCGGCACCTCCGCGTGTACCTCCACAACTGGCACACCGCATTCCTGCCGCCCGTCGGCGAGCCGGTGACGATGCTCCTGGCCTTCGGCCTCGGCCTGGGCGGGTACGTGGGGGCTCTGGAGTGGCGCGGACATCCCGTGAACTACCCCACCTACGTGGCGCCGGGACTCCTCGCCTACGCGGCCTTCATGACGGCCGTGTTCCAGGCGCTCTTCGCGGCGTTCATCCGGATGCGCTACCAGCGGACCTGGGAGGGCCAGCTCACGACCCAGGTCGAGCTGCGGCACGTCGTCTGGGGCGAGGTCCTCTGGGCCGCCCTCCTGGCGACGATCTACGTGCTGATCGTCGGCCTGGTCCTGGCGGTCTTCGCCGTCGTCGGCCTGGTCGATCTCGACCTCGCGTGGCTCCCTGCGGCGCTTCCGATCGCCTTCCTCGCGGGCTGCGGGTTCGCGGCCTTCGGGCTCTGCTTCACGGCCCTCGTCCCGACGATCGACCACATGAACCTGCCCGTGTTCCTCGTCGTGATTCCCATGGGCCTGCTCTCGGGCACGTACTTTCCGATCACGCACCCCGCGCTCGCGGCCGTGTCGGCGGTGAATCCCCTGTATCACCTCGCCCAGACCTACCGGGGACTGCTCCTCGGTGGACCGGTGGCCGGACACCTCGCGGCCCTGGCCCTGCTGTCCGTGCTGATGGTGGTCGTGCTCGTGCCTCTCGACCTGCGTCTCCTCCGCCGCCGTGTCCTGGGCGACTGACGCACCCGGTCCTCCGGGCGATGACCACCGGCCATGACCTTGACCTGCAGCTGTCACCGATGGTACTGAGAGCGTCGTGAAGATCGCCGGCAAGGTTGCGCTCGTCACCGGCGCCGCCCGCGGGATCGGCCGCGGCATCGCCCTCGCGCTCGCGGGCGAGGGTGTCCACGTGGCCGCCGCCGACCTCGGGGTGCCGACCGACGGCGCCATCGGGTACCGGCTTGCCCGGCCAGCCGACCTCGAGGAGACGGTTCGCAGCATCGAGAGCCGCGGGGTCCGATCCCTCGGCATAGCCGGCGACGTCACCCAGGCCGCCGACGCCCGCCGGATGGTCCGGGACACGGTGGCCAGCCTCGGCGGGCTCGACATCGTGGTGAACAACGCCGGCATCCTGGCCGGAGGGCCGTTCGATCAGCTCACCGAAGCGCAGTTCGACCGCATGATGGCCGTCAACGTGAAAGGCGTGGTCCTGGTGATCCAGGCGGCCCTGCCCGAGCTCCGCGCTCGCGGCGGGGGCGCCATCGTCAACATCTCCTCGATCTCGGGAAAGACCGGCCGCGCCTTCACCGCCGGCTACGCGGCCTCGAAGTTCGCCGTCGTCGGGCTCACGCAGGCGCTCGCCCACGAGTTCGGGCCCGCCAACATCCGTGTCAACGCGGTGTGCCCCGGCCTCCTCCGCACGACGATGTGGACCGACGGCGTCGCGCCCGCTCGCGCGGCGTCCCTCGGCGTGCCGGTCAGCGAGGCGTTCGACGCCTTCGTCCGCCAGACCACCCCCCTGGGACGCGAGCAGACGCCCGAGGACATCGGCGAGGCCGTCGTCTACCTCTGCCGCGCGGAGAACGTGACCGGCGTCGCGCTCAACGTCGCCGGTGGCGTGGAGATGCACTAGCCCCTGCCAGTCGAAGCTCCGCCGACCGACCCCGCCCTTTCCGGACCACGTTGAACCGCGAAAAGATGCGACGCTTCGGATAGAATGACGGGGCCTTTACCGGCAGCACCTTCTTCGTCACGCATGCCGGCGGCGCGAGAGTGGGGGGCGGTATGAGGGTCTGCCGATGAGTGGCCAGCCGGGCGAGCGCTCGGCCCCGGTCAGGATCGGCCTGATCGCGGGCGGCCCGGACGGCGTGGCGCTCCTCCGGCTCCTGCTCGGATGGCCGTCGGCAAGGGTCGTCGTCGCCGTCGATCCCTTGCCCGACGCGCTCGTGCTCCAGGAGGCCAAGTCGCGGGGAATCCCGGCGGCGACGCGCCACCTGGAGGTCTTCGGTCACCTCCCCGTGGACCTGGTGATCGAATCGACGGGCCAAGCCGGCCATCCTGGACGAATTCCTCCGGGCGAGATCCTCGGGGATCGAGGTCATCGGCCCCAGGAGTCTCCCCTTTCTTCGCGTCCTCCTGCGCGACCTGACGGAGAGTCTCGAGCAGCAGGCGGCGGCCGGCGAGATCCTCCGCGTCATCAGCAGCTCCCCCACCGACGTGCAGCCGGTGCTGGAAGCGGTCGTCGAGCAAGCCACGCGACTCTGCGACGTGCCGGACGCGGATCTCTTCCGGGTCGAGGGCGAGGTGCTTCGCCTCGCCGCCAAGATCGGACCCCACCCGTTCTGGTCGATCGGCGAGGCCGCGCCCATCAACCGCGACTGGGTGACGGGACGGGCCGTGGTCGATCGGAAGCTGGTCCACGTGCACGATCTCTCCACGTCCGACGCCGAGTTCCCGCAGGGCGCGGCCTACGCGAAGCGGTATGGCCACCGAACCACGCTTGCCACTCCCCTCCTCCGCGAAGGGGTACCGATCGGAGCGATCCTGCTCCGCGGCATGGAGCTCCGCCCGTTCACCGGCAAGCAGATCCAGCTCCTCGAGACCTTCGCCGCCCAGGCCGTCATCGCCATCGAGAACGTCCGCCTGTTCCAGGAGCTGGAGGTGAAGAACCGCGCGCTCACCGAGACCCTCGAGCAGCAGACCGCGACCGGCGAGATCCTACGCGTCATCTCCAGCTCGCCAACCGATGTCCAGCCGGTGTTCGACACGATCGCTCACAGCGCGGCGCGGCTCTGCGAGGCTCGCGATGCTGTCGTCTATCTTGTCGACGCAGACGTATTGCGTCCGGTTGCTCGTCACGGCCCGGTCACGGCGGGCCCGATTCCGCTGATTCCCGGGACTCTCGGCGGGCGCACGGTCATCGAGCGCCGAACCATGCACGTCGCCGACCTGCAAGCGGAGACCGGTGCGTTCCCCGGGGCTCTGCAATCTCACAGCGGGAAGGAACCCGGTCCATGGTCAGCGTTCCGCTGCTCCATGAAGACAGGGCGATCGGCACCATCGGAGTACGCCGCTTCGAAGTCCGCCCATTCAGCGAGACGCACATCGCGCTCCTCCAGACCTTCGCCGCTCAGGCGGTCATCGCCATCCAGAACGTGCGCCTGTTTAAGGAACTCGAGACTCGCAACCGCGATCTCACCGAGACGCTCGAGCAGCAGACGGCAACCGGGGATATCCTCCGCGTCATCTCCAGCTCTCCCACCGATGTCCAGCCGGTCTTCGACACGATCGCGCAGAGCGCGGCGCGGCTCTGCGAGGCCCAGTTCTGCTTCGTCTTCCGCTTCGACGGGGAGCTCCTTCACTTCGTCGCACAAGAAGGCCTCACGCCCGAGGGCGTCGACGCCTTGCATGGGGCCTGGCCGATGGCTCCGAGCGTCGGGAGCGCCGCCGGACGGTCGGTGCTCAGTCGCCGTATCGCGCAGATCCCGGATGTCCACGCGGATCCGAGCTATGTGCTGGGCGCCGTCGCGGAGGTCGCCACCTACCGCAGCACCGTGGGCGTCCCGATGCTGCGTGATGGCATTCCGATCGGGGTGATCACCGTCTCGCGATCCCGGGCCGGAGCCTTTCCCGACCGGCAGATCGAGCTCCTCAAGACCTTCGCGGACCAAGCCGTCATCGCGATCGAGAACGTCCGGCTCTTCAAGGAGCTGGACGCCCGGAACCGCGACCTCACCGAGACGCTCGAGCAGCAGACCGCCACCGGCGAGATCCTGCGTGTCATCTCCAGCTCCCCGACCGATGCCCAGCCCGTGTTCGATACCATCGCCCGGAGCGCCTTGCGTCTCTGCGAGGGCAGCTTCAGCGTCGTCACCCGCTATGACGGTGCGCTCCTGCATCTCGCCGCGCACGCGCACGCGGCCACCGAGGGCGTGGATGTCATGCGGCGGCTTTTCCCGATGTCGCCGAGCCGGATCAACCTGGTGGGCCGTGCCGTCCTGACTGGCGCCATCGTCCACCTGGCGGACGTGCAGGCCGACGTGGAGTACAATCCGACGCTCAGCCAGACGCTCGGAAATCGGAGCTCCGTCGCCGTGCCGATGCTGCGCGACGGCCATCCGATCGGGGCGATCATGGTGGGCCGCCTCGAGGTCCGCCCGTTCTCCGACGCCCACATCGCGCTGCTTCAAACCTTCGCCGACCAGGCCGTCATCGCCATCGAGAACGTCCGCCTGTTCCAGGAGCTGGAGCAGCGCAACCGCGACCTCACCGAGACCCTCGAGCAGCAGACCGCCACCGGCGAGATCCTCCGCGTCATCTCCAGCTCGCCGACCGATGCCCAGCCGGTCTTCGACACCATCGCGCAGAGCGCGCTGCGGCTCTGCGACGCGAACTACAGTGTGATCGGGAGGTACGACGGCCAGCTCCTGCATCTGGTCGCCCACGCGCATGTCCGTGCGGAGGGGGTGGAGGCGCTGCAGCAGCTGTTTCCGATGCGCCCGAGCCGAGCGACCACCACTAGCCGGGCCGTCCTTGACCGGGCCGTGGTGCACGTGCCCGACGTCCTCGAGGACCCCGACTACGCCCGGCCCGTCGCTCAGGCGCTCCAGAACCGAAGCACTCTGGCAGTGCCCATGCTACGCGACGGTGAGCCGATTGGCACGATCTCCGTCGGACGGCTCGAGCCCCGACCGTTCACCGAGAAGCAGATCGAGCTCCTGAAGACCTTCGCCGACCAGGCCGTCATCGCCATCGAGAACGTCCGCCTGTTCCAGGAGCTCGAGCAGCGCAACCGCGACCTCACCGAGACGCTCGAGCAGCAGACCGCCACCGGCGAGATCCTCCGCGTCATCTCCAGCTCGCCGACCGATGTCCAGCCGGTCTTCGACACGATCGCGCAGAGCGCGGCGCGGCTCTGCGATGCGGAGTTCTGCTTCGTCTTTCGGTTCGATGGGCAGCTCCTCGACTTCGCGGCCCATCATGGGCTCGACGGCGGAGGGAGTCGAGGCCATGCGCCGAGCCTGGCCAGTCGCCGGCCGATCGCGGGAAGCGCCGCGGGCCGGTCGGTGCTCGGCGCGTGGCATCGAGCACATCCCGGACGTCGACGCGGATCCTGGCTATGCGCACGGCGCCGTCGCGCGAGGTCCGACCTGCGACGCGACGTGGAGCGCGGTCACACGATTCGACGGCGAGATGCTCCACCTCGTGTCGCACCACAACGTGGTCGACCCCCAGAGCATGGAAGCGCTCCGCCGGGCCTTTCCCAGGCGGCCGCGCGACGGCGGCGTGAACGACCGCGCGATCCTGACCCGGGCGATCGCCCACGTGACGGACACGCGCGAGGACGCCGACTACCAGTTCGGAGAGCTCGCGCAGGCGACGGGCTACCGGAGCATCCTCGCCGTGCCGATGCTCCGCGACGGACAGCCCGTGGGAACCATCACCGTCACCGGCGCGGCGCCCAAGGCGTTCTCACCGCGTCAGGTGGACCTCCTCAAGACCTTCGCCGATCAGGCCGTCATCGCCATCGAGAACGTCCGGCTCTTCCAGGAGCTGGAGGCGAGGACCGGCGAGCTGACGCGGTCGGTGGGCGAGCTCCGGGCGCTCGGCGAGGTCAGCCAGGCGGTGAGCTCCACGCTCGACCTCGAGACCGTGCTCGCGACCATCGTCAGCCGGGCGGTCCAGCTCGCCGGCTGCGACAACGGCATCGTCTACGAGTTCGACGAGGCACCCAGAGCTTCCATGCGCGGGCCACGCACCGCATCACGCCGGAGCAGCTCACCGCGCTTCGGACGGCACCGATCCGGCTCGGCGAGGGCGCGGTCGGCCGCGCCGGGGTGATCCGGGAGCCCGTCCAGGTCGCCGATATCGAGAAAGAGTCGCAGCTCGTGGCTCCCCAGGTCCGGGAGCTCCACGTCCGGGAAGGCACCCACTCGCTCCTCGCCGTCCCGCTCGTGCGCGAGGAGCGGCTCCTCGGCGGCCTGGTCGTCCTGCGGCGCGAGCGGGGCGCCTTCTCTCCCGAGGTCGTCGCCACGCTCCAGACCCTCGCGGCCCAGTCGGTGATCGCCATCCAGAATGCCCGGCTGTTCCGGGAGATCGACGCGAAGGGCCGGGAGCTGGAGAGCCTCTCCCGGAACATGGAGCAGCTCTACCGGCTCTCGACCGCCCTGCAGGAGCCGCTCTCGCTCGGCGAGCAGCTCACGCGCGTCCTCGACGCGGCCCGCCAGGTCGTGCGTCTCGACCGCCTCCACGTCTGGACGCTGACGCCGGAGGGCGACGCGCTCACGCTCGGGGCCGGAGCGGGCCTCACGGACGAGGAGTGGCAGCCGCTGGCGAACCTGACCATTCCGCTCGGGGAGGCCGGCGCGCTGGCCGCGGCCTACCGCGAGCGCACGCCCATGGTCTTCACCGACCAGAACCGGCTGCCTCCCGAGCTTCGCCTGCGCCCGCCCTATTCGGGACTCTCCGCCCTGCGCACGAAGAACCTCCTGGTCATCCCGATGATCGCGCGTGGCCACCCGGTCGGTGTCCTCTCCGCCGACAACCGGGTCAGCCGCGAGGCGATCCCGCCCCACACCGTCGACCTCCTCCAGACGTTCGCCGCGCAGGCCGCGGTCGCCGTCGAGAACGCGCGCCTGTTCCAGGAGATCCAGGACAAGGGCCGGGAGCTCGAGGTCGCCAGCCGCCACAAGTCGCAGTTCCTCGCCAACATGAGCCACGAGCTGCGGACGCCGCTCAACGCCATCATCGGCGTCACGGAGATGCTCCTCGAGGACGCGCAGGCCGCCGCCCAGCCGGACCAGATCGAGGCTCACGAGCGCATCCTCCGCGCGGGCAAGCACCTGCTCGCCCTGATCAACGACATCCTCGATCTCTCGAAGATCGAGGCGGGCAAGCTGGAGCTCTCGCTGGAGTCGGTCGCCGTCGGTCCCCTGGTCGAGGACGTGGTCGCGACGATCCGGCAGCTCGCGGCGAAGAACGGCAACCAGGTCGTGGTGGAGTGTCCCGCCGAGGTGGGCGCGATCCGGGCCGACCCGACGCGGCTCCGCCAGGCGCTGCTCAATCTCGCCAGCAACGCCAGCAAGTTCACCGAGCGTGGCATGATCCGGATCGACGTGAGGCGCCGGCCGGACGACGGCGGCCGCGACTGGGTCACCATGGCGATCTCGGACACGGGCATCGGGATGACCCCCGAGCAGATGGCGAAGCTGTTCGAGGAGTTCACCCAGGCCGACGCCTCGACGACCCGCAAGTACGGCGGCACGGGGCTCGGCCTGGCGATCAGCCGGCGCCTCTGCCGCATGATGGGCGGCGACATCACGGTGGCGAGCACGCCCGGGCAGGGCTCCACCTTCACGATTCGCCTCCCGGCTGACGCACGGACCCCCGTCAGGGCCGAGGCCGAGCCGGCGCCTCGACCGAGCGTCCCCGCGCCGGCGCCAGAGCCGTCGGGGAGGACAGGGCGCACGGTGCTGGTGATCGACGACGACCCGACGGTGCGCGATCTCATGGACCGCTTCCTGGTCAAGCAAGGATTCTCCGTGATCACCGCCGCGAGTGGCATCGAAGGCCTTCGCCTGGCCCGCGAGGCCCGACCCGGCGGCGATCACGCTCGACGTCATGATGCCGGACCTCGACGGGTGGACCGTGCTGGCCGCGCTCAAGGGCGATCCCACCCTGGCCGGCATCCCGGTGATCCTCGTCACCATCGTCGACGAGAAGGCCCGCGGATACTCGCTGGGCGCGACGGACTACATGGTCAAGCCGATCGAACGCGAGCGCCTGGCCAGCGTCCTCAAGAACCTCTGCGGCAACCGGCCGGCGCCACACGTCCTGGTGGTGGACGACGACCCGGCCGTGCGCGCCGTCGTCAGCCAGACGCTGGAGCGCGCCGGCTGGTCGATCGCCGAAGCCGAGAACGGTCGGATTGCCCTGCAGCGAGTGGCCGCAAGGCGCCCCGACGTGATCGTCCTCGATCTCGTGATGCCGGAGCTGAACGGATTCGAGTTCCTCGCCGCGCTCCGGCGCGACCCGGCCTGGCGCAGCGTGCCCGTCGTGGTCCTCACGTCGATGGATCTGACCGCCGAGGACCGCCGGGTGCTCAACGGCTCCGTCGAGCGGATCCTCCAGAAGGGCGCGTGGGACCGCGACCAGCTCCTGGCCGAGATCGGACGCGTGCTGGCGAGCGTCGTCCCGCCCGGATCCGGCTCCGCGGGAGGCCCGAGGTGACGAAGATCCTGTACGTCGAGGACAACGACGACAACGTCTACATGCTGCGCGGCCGGCTGACGCGCGCGGGCTTCGACGTGCTCGTGGCCGGGGACGGCGAGCAGGGCGTCGTCATGGCGGCCACCGAGGCACCCGCCCTGATCCTCATGGACTTGAGCCTCCCGGTCCTGGACGGCTGGGAGGCCACGCGGCGGCTGAAGGCCGCGGCCGAGACTGGCTCCATCCCCGTCATCGCGCTCTCGGCCCATGCCATGGAAGGCGAGCGTGCCCGGGCGCTGGCTGCGGGCTGCGACGACTTCGATACCAAGCCGGTCGACTTCCCGAGGCTGCTCGAGAAGATCCGGACACTCCTCGCGAAGACCGCGCCGTCATGAGCCCGGCCGCCGCAGGCCGACGGCCGTCCGATCAGAGCCGTCCGATCGGCGCTCGCTCCAGTCCCCGGGTCGCCCGGTGAGCCCGGACGGGCCCGCGCTGCTCGTCGTCGACGACAACGAGGACAACCTCTACACCCTGACCCAGCGCCTCCGTCGCGAGGGGTACACGAATGTCACCACCGCGCGGGACGGCCGCCAGGCGCTGGAGCTGCTGAGGGCGCGCCCGTTCGACCTCGTTCTCCTGGACGTCATGATGCCGGAGGTCAACGGCTACCAGGTGCTGGAGGAGCTCAAGGCCGACGACGGGCTGAGGTCCATCCCCGTGATCATGATCTCGGCCGTGGACGAGCTGGAGAGCGTCATCCGCTGCGTCGAGCTGGGCGCGGCGGACTACCTGCCGAAGCCGTTCAACCCGGTCCTCCTGCGAGCCCGCATCGGCGCCTGCCTCGAGAAGAAGCGCCTCCACGACCAGCTGCTCGAGTGGAGCCGCACGCTCGAGGAGCGGGTCCGCGAGAAGGTCGCCGAGGTCGAGCGCCTCGGACGGCTGAAGCGCTTCTTCTCACCCCACCTGGCCGAGCTCATCGTCGCCGGGGGCGCCGAGGACCCCCTGAAGACCCACCGCCGGGAGATCACGGTCGTCTTCCTGGATCTCCGCGGCTTCTCGACCTTCGCGGAGACGACCGAGCCCGAGGAGGTCATGGGGGTCCTTCACGAGTACCACGCCGCCATGGGCCAGCTGATCCTCGATCACGAGGGCACGCTCGAGCGCTTCACCGGGGACGGCATGATGATCTTCTTCAACGACCCCGTCCCGGTGCCGAAGCCGGCCGAGCGAGCCATCCGGATGGCCATCGCCATGCGCGACCAGGTCCGCGAGCTCAGCGCCGCGTGGCGCAAGCGGGGCCACGACCTCGGACTGGGCGTCGGCATCGCCGAGGGTTACGCGACGATCGGCGCCATCGGGTTCGAGGGACGGTGGGACTACGGCGCCATCGGCACGGTGACCAATCTCGCCGCGCGCCTGTGTGGCGAGGCCAAGGCCGGCCAGATCCTCGTATCGCCGCGCGTGGCCGGCACCGTCGAGGCGCAGATCGACCTCGAGCCGGTCGGGACCCTGACCCTCAAGGGATTCCTGAAGCCGGTCGAGGCGTCCAACGTCGTCGGACTCAAAGCCGGCGCCTGACCGGCGCCCCCGTCACTCCCGGAGCGCCGCGCGAACTCGGGCGTGGCGGTCGGCGATTCCCGGCGGCTCCGCGGCCCACGCGATCGTCAGCCCGGACGACAGCCGCGCCCCTGCCTCCTCGCCCTCCGCCCGGTCCTCGAGCACGTCGCGCACCACCAGCTCGAAGCGCGCGAGATCCGTCGCCTCCCGCGCTCCGGGCAGCGCCAGCGCCTCGACCTTGACGTAGAGGCAGAGCTCCGCGTCGGCGAACACGAGCGTCGCCCGGCCGGACTCGCGGAGATGCCGGCTCGAACGGGACCCCGCGTGGAGCGCCAGCCGGAGACGCCCCGCGTCGAGGGCCAGGATCTCGGCGTACGAGACGAGGGCGGGGTGCGCCCACCCGTAGGGATCGATCGTGGCGAGCACGATGGCGACGTCGAGCGGCGGCGCGGCGGCGGGCGCCATCAGGCGCGAGAGAAGCGCGTCGGGAAGAACGGGCCCGAGCGAGCGGGTCACGCGGGGAGTATGGCACGCCGGGCCGGGCATGCGCGGCGCCCGGCCCGGCGTGGCCCCAAGCGGGGCGGGTGGCTAGATGTCGTAGTAGAGGGAGAACTCGTACGGGTGCGGGCGCAGCCGGATCGCGTCGACCTCGTTCTTCCGCTTGTACTCGAGCCAGGTCTCGATGAGGTCGGGCGTGAAGACGTCGCCCTTCAGCAGGAAGTCGTGGTCCTTCTCCAGGTTGTCGAGCACCACGTCGAGCGCGCCCGGGAGCTGCTTGATGGCCTTCTGCTCCTCCGGCGGCAGCTCGTAGAGATCCTTGTCGATGGGCTGCCCGGGGTCGATCTTGTTGACGATGCCGTCGAGGCCGGCCATCACGCAGGCCGCGAACGACAGGTACGGGTTGCAGGACGGATCGGGCGTCCGGAACTCGATGCGCTTGGCCTTCTCGGACCGCGAGTACACCGGGATCCGGATGCACGCGGAGCGGTTCCGCTGGCTGTAGACGAGGTTGATCGGCGCCTCGTAGCCCGGCACCAGCCGCCGATAGGAGTTCGTCGACGGCGCGATGAACGCCAGCAGTGCCGGCGCGTGCTTCAGGATGCCGCCGATGTAGTGGAGACACATCTTCGAGATGTCGGCGTACCCGCCGACCTCGTAGAAGAGGTTCTTGCCGTTCTTCCAGAGCGACTGGTGCGTGTGCATGCCGGAGCCGTTGTCCTGGAAGAGGGGCTTCGGCATGAACGTCACGGTCTTGCCGTGCGCCCTGGCCGTGTTCTTGGTGACGTACTTGTACCACATCACCCGGTCGGCCATCTTCGTCAGCGTGTCGAAGCGCATGTCGATCTCGGACTGCCCGGCGGTCGCCACCTCGTGGTGGTGCACCTCGACGCGCACGCCCACCTTCTCGAGGTTGAGCACCATCTCCGAGCGGATGTCCTGGAAGTGGTCCATCGGCGGCACGGGGAAGTAGCCCTGCTTGTAGCGCGGCCGGTATCCCAGCCCTTCCTTCCCCGTGTTCCAGGCGCCCGCCTCCGAGTCGATCTGGTAGAAGCCGAAGTTGTAGCCCTGGTCGAACTTGATCGAGTCGAAGATGAAGAATTCCAGTTCCGGCCCGATGTAGACCGTGTCGGCGATACCGGTCTGCTTGAGGAAGAGCTCGGCCTTCTGGGCAACGTAGCGGGGATCCCGGCTGTAAGCCTCCATCGTCACGGGATCCTTCACGTTGCAGTTCAGGACGAGCGTCGGGACCGCGGTGAACGGGTCCATCTGCGCGGTCGTGGGGTCGGGCATGAGGAGCATGTCCGACTCGTCGATCGTCTGGAATCCGCGGATCGACGACCCGTCGAACCCGATGCCCTCGGCGAACAGCTCCTCGTCGAGGTCGTGCGTCGGGATCGAGAAGTGCTGCCACAGTCCGGGCACGTCGATGAAGCGGAGGTCGACGATCTTCGCCCCGCGCTCCTTGGCCGCGTGGATGACATCCTTCGGCGTCTTCGTCTCCAGCGGCTTCACGTCATCAGCCATGCAGGTTCCTCCATTGAACTGGTTGTCGGTTGTGGACGCCGGCTCGCCGTACCGGCCCGCGGTGCGACCGCGCCGATTCTAGCGAGCATCCCTTGCCTCTTCAATTGCCATCCGAGCCCTGGCATTCCGGGCACGCCAAGGCGTGCCACCGGGCCATCCGGCCCCACGGCACGCGCAAGGTCTCGACCCGATCCTGTTGCCGGCCTCCGGGAAGCAACCGCCGTGCCGGCGCCGAGTGCGCGCATGGCGCCGGAATCCGCGTGGTTCTCAAGAGGCCCAGGTCGGCGCACTTGCCGAATCCATGGGCACCTGCCCACGCCGTGGGCACGACGGCACCCGGCGTTGACGACCCGCGTCGAGCCCGCTAGTGTCGAGACATACGCCCGAAACCCACCCGACCCAGAGAGGGAGCTCCCCGATGACGGTCGAACTCGAAGCGATGGAGAGCCGGTCCCGCGAGCTGCTCTCCACGGCCGGTAGGATCCTGCCCGGTGCGTGTCTCGGCCTGAACGCCCTGCCGCCCGAGCTCTCGTTCGTCGTGGACCACGGCGAGGGAGCGCGTCTGGTCGACGTGCGCGGTCGCACCTATCTCGACTACGTTCTCGGGTCGGGCCCTCTGCTGCTCGGGCACGCGCACCCGGCGGTGGTGCGGGCGGTCCAGGAGCAGGTCGCGCGAGGCTCCACGTTCCACTGGCTCTCCGAGCCATCCATTCGCCTGGCCGAGACAGTGGTGGACGCGGTACCCTGCGCCGACCAGGTGCGCTTCGTCTCCACGGGCACCGAGGCGACCATGTTCGCCTGCCGCATGGCTCGCGCCGTCACCCGCCGCGAGAAGATCCTGAAGTTCGAAGGCGGCTGGCATGGCTTGCACGACTACGCCATGGTCGGGAACTGGCGTGTGCCGTCCGAGGCGCCCTACCCCTACCCCGGCCCGGACATCGGCGGCATCCCCCGGGGCGCCCTGGAAAGCGTCCTCGTCGCGCCCTTCAACGATCTCGCCACGACCGAGCGCATCGCGACGGAGCGGGGCTCCGAGCTCGCCGCGATCATCGTCGAGCCGCTCCAGCGCTCCATCCGCCCGCGGCCCGGATTCCTCGCCGGGCTCCGCGAGCTCGCCCATCGCCTCGGCGCGCTCCTCATCTTCGACGAGGTCGTGACCGGATTCCGTCTCGCCTACGGGGGCGCCCAGGAATACTACGGCGTCCTCCCCGATCTCGCCGTCTACGGGAAGGCGCTGACCTGCGGGTTCTCGCTGGCGGCGATCGCGGGGCGTGCCGACGTGATGGCCACGGCCGATCCCGCGCGGAAGGGCTCGCTCGATTACGCAGGGCTCTCGGGCACGCTGTCGGGCAACGCCCTCGCGTGCGCGGCGGGGATCGCGGCCCTGGCCGAGCTCCGGCGCCCGGGCGTCTACGAGCGGCTCCACGCGCTGGGTGAGCGCCTGCGAAGCGGAATCGCGCGGCGGGCGGACCGGCTCGGAGTGCCGGTCCAGGTCCTCGCGGACGGCCCGATCGCGCAGGTCTTCTTCGTCGATCCCGCGGCGGACCTGTCGAACGATCGCGCCCTCCGCGCGGCCGACGGGCGCAAGGCGACCCGGTTCGCGCTCGAGTGCTTGCGCCGGGGCATTTTCACGCTCCCCGGCACGAAGCTCTACCTTTCCCTCGCGCACACGGACGCGGACATCGACTGGACGCTCGATGTCATGGAAGAGTCGCTCCGTACCGTCGCCTGACGCGACCGGATGGAACGCCGACGGCGCCGGCGGACCCGCCGTCGCGCGGAGCCGCTTCTGATGCGGCTTCGAGCAGCCTGCGTGAATATTCGCCCCTTGCATGGCCGAGGGACTTGGGCTTAGGATCGGTCGCTGTGAAGCAGGGCGGCGCGTCGATTCGGCGGCGAGGTCTCGAACTCGGCTGGAGCCTCCCGAGCCGCGGCCCGCTCGCTCGCGTGGACGTGCTCACGCGGCTCGCCCGGGCGGCCGACGCGCTCGGCTACTCGGTCGTCACGATCTCGGACCACATCGTCCTGCCGACGCGCTCGTCGGAGCCGTACCCGTACGACAAGACGGGCGCCTTCCCCGGGGGCTCGCAGCAGGTGTACCTCGAGCCCATCCCGCTCGCCGCCTGGCTCCTCGCCGCCACCCGTCGCGTGCGCGTGGCGATCAGCGTGCTCGTCGTTCCCTATCGCAACCCGGTCGTCACCGCCAAGCAGCTCGCCACCATCGACGCCCTGTCCGGCGGGCGCCTCATCGTGGGCGCCGGGGTCGGCTGGTGGCGGGAGGAGTTCGAGGCGCTGGCGGCCCCGCCCTACGCCGAGCGGGGCGCGGTCACCGACGAGTACCTCCAGCTGATGAAGACGCTCTGGACGGAGGACTCTCCGCGCTTCGAGGGCAAGTACTATCGAGTCGGTGACGTCACGATGCTGCCCCACCCCGTCCAGAAGCCCCATCCGCCGATCTGGATCGGCGGTCATACCGAGCCGGCGCTCCGCCGGACGGCCAAGCTGGGTGACGTGTGGCATCCCATCGGGCTTCGCGGTCCCGCAGGCCTGGCACCCGACGAGCTGGCCGAGAAGATGGCGCGGATCCGCACGCTCGCCCGCCAGGCCGGACGGGACCCGGCGTCGATCGGGGTCGCCTTCAGGGGTCCGCTCGACCTCTGGCCGGCCCGGGCGAAGCCTGGGGTGGAGGCGCCGCGCCCGTTGAGCGGCCCACCGGACAAGGTGATCGCGGATCTCCGCGCCTACCAGTCGGCCGGTGTCGACACGGTCCTCTTCGACTTCCCGAAGCCCGATCCGGGCGCCATGGTCGCGCTGATGCGGCGCGTCGCCCGGGAAGTGCGGCCGCGGCTCGCCCGTCGCGCCAAGTCGCGCGCCCGATGACCGCGACTGACACGTTCGCCGCGGAGGGTCGGGTGGCGCGCCTGGCGACGGTCGACGAGGCGGGATACCCGCACGTGGTGCCCGTCTGCTACGCGACGAACGGTCACGCGTACTACTCCCCGCTGGACGCCAAGCCCAAGAAGAACCCGGTCAGCCGGCTCAAGCGCGTGCGGAACATCCGCGCCAACCCCCGCGTCGCGCTGCTGATCGACCACTACGAGGAGGACTGGGCGCACCTCCGCTTCGTCATGGTGCAGGGTCGCGCCGAGCTACTGGACGGCGGGACGGAGTGGAAGGCGGCTCGGATCCTGCTCGAGGCGAAGTATCCGCAGTATCGAAGCCTCCCGCTCCCGCCCGAGGCGCCGGTCATCAAGATCGTCCCCGACCACGTGGTCCGCTGGAGCCCCGGCTCGTGAGCGCTCACGCCGGGCTGTCGGCCGCCGTCGCGGCCGCCCTCGAGCGGATCGGGACCGGACGGCCGCTCGGCCGCGCGGACGGCGTGGCGCTGATCGACGCGGCGCCCGGCGAGCTCGGAGCCGTCATGGAGGCGGCCGCCACGCTCCGCGATCGGGGCAAGGGGCGGACGGTCACCTACTCGCGGAAGGTGTTCCTGCCGCTGACGAACCTCTGCCGGGACGACTGCGGCTACTGCACCTTCAAGCGGGATCCGGGCCAGCCGGGGGCCCGCACGATGGAGCTGGACGAGGTGCTCGCCGTCTGCGAGGCCGGGGCGCGGCTCGGCTGCAAGGAGGCGCTCCTCTCGCTCGGCGACAAGCCCGAGGCCCGGTTCCCCGAGCATCGCGAGTGGCTCCGCCACCGAGGCTACCGGACGACCATGGACTACGTGGTGGCGGCGTCCCGCGCCATCGCGATGGAGACCGGACTCCTGCCCCACGCGAATCCCGGGCTCATGAGCGAGCGCGATCTCCGGGCGCTCCGCGACTGGAACGTCAGCGTGGGGCTCATGCTCGAGACCTCGTCGGACCGGCTCGGCGGCCCCGGCGGCCCCCACGAGCGCGCGCCGGACAAGCGGCCGGCGCGGCGGCTCCGGACGATCGAGGCGGCCGGCCGGGCAGGCATGGCGTTCACGACCGGCATCCTCTTCGGCATCGGGGAGACCCCGGCCGAGCGCGTCGACTCGCTCCTGGCGATCCGGGAGCTCCACGAGCGCTACGGGCACGTCCAGGAGGTGATCGTCCAGAACTTCCGGGCGAAGCCCCGCATCCCGATGGCGCGGCAGCCCGAGCCTTCGCTGGACGACCTCCGCCGGACCCTGGCGGTGGCCCGCCTCCTGCTGGGTCCGGACATGAACGTGCAGGCCCCGCCCAACCTCTCACCGGGAACCTACCCCGCTCTGATCGCCTCGGGCCTGAACGACTGGGGCGGCGTGTCGCCTCTCACCATCGACCACATCAATCCCGAGGCCCCGTGGCCCCACCTCGCCGCGCTCGAGGCGGCGACGGCTGCGGCCGGCGCCCGCCTCCGGGAGCGCCTGGCCATCTATCCCGAGTTCATTCACCGTCCGGGCTTCGTCCCCGAACCCCTGCGCCACCGTGTTCTCGCCTTGGTGGATGCCGCCGGGCTCGTCCCGGATCGCGCCGTCCAGGTGGCCATCTGACCGCCGTGGACGACGGACGACAGGAGATCACGCGGCAATGATGGATGCCTTCCTGGCTCGCTACTGGACGGGCCTCGACCGGCGCGTGCGCGCGGCGCTCGATCGCGCGCTCGACGGCGGCGAGGTCACCGTGGACGATGGGCTCGCGCTCGCCGAGGCAACGGGACGCGAGCTCAGCGCGCTGACCCTGGTCGCCGACGAGCTGCGCGCCCGGCAAGCGGGCGACGTGGTCACCTACGTCGTCAACCGGAACATCAACTTCACGAACGTCTGCATCAAGCACTGCACCTTCTGCGCCTTCAGCCGAGACCACCGGGAGGAAGAGGGCTACTTCCTTCCGCTAGAGGAGGTGCTCCGCCGGGCGCGGGAGGCCCGGGACCTCGGGGCGACCGAGGTATGCATGCAGGCCGGGCTCGCGCCGAAGCTCGACGGCCGGTTCTACATCGACCTGTGCCGGGCGGTCCACGATGCGCTGCCGGACCTGCACATCCACGCGTTCTCCCCCGAGGAGGTGCTGTACGGCGTCACGCGGTCCGGGATGTCTGTCGCGGAGTACCTCGGCGAGCTGCAGGAGGCCGGGCTCGGGACTCTTCCCGGCACGTCCGCCGAGATCCTCGACGACGAGGTGCGAGACCTCATCTCGCGGGGCCGGATCTCGACCAGCCAGTGGCTCGAGATCATCACCACCGCCCACCGGCTCGGGATCCAGACCACCTCCACGATGATGTACGGTCACGTCGAGACGCCGGCCCACTGGGTCCGGCACATGGCTCTCCTGCGCGACGTCCAGAAGGACACGGGCGGGTTCACCGAGTTCGTGCCTCTGTCGCTCATCCACCAGGAGGCGCCGATGTACCGCCGTCACCTGGTCCGGGACGTCCGGGCCGGGGCAACGGGCGCCGAGGTCGTGCGCGTGCACGCACTCGCACGCGTCATGCTCGGGGCAACGGTGCGCAACATCCAGTGCTCGTGGGTCAAGGAGGGGCCCAAGCTCGCCCAGATGCTCCTCGCCGCAGGCGCCAACGACCTCGGCGGGACGCTGATCAACGAGAGCATCTCGACCTCGGCCGGGGCGGGTCACGGCCAGCTGGTGCCGCCCCGGGAACTCCGCCGGCTCGTGCGAGACCTCGGTCGAATTCCCGCGCAGCGCAGCACGACGTACGGTATTCTCAAGCTCTACGCTGACGGGCGCGACGACGACACGAGCCCGCTGGATGCCGTCGAGAACCCCGACGAGCAGTTCGGCTCGTACCGCCGGCTCACCGCGTCGAGTCAGTTCCGGTTCGCGAAGCTGAAGCCGCCCGGCGCCGTCCGGGGCGGAACGGAACTGGCGGGCACGGCAGGTCGGCTCGGAGAGTGCAGCGAAACTCCACAGCCACCCGTTCGCGGTGGCGTCACCACCACACCCTGAGAGGAGGCGGTTCTATGGCGAAAGTCATGACGAAGGCGGCAACGGTGAGCCACTTGTCCGGCAAGACGGACCTGAGCAAGAAGCAGGTGGCCGCCTTCTTGGACGAGATTCAGGCGCTGGCCGTCAAGGAAGCGAAGAAGAGCGGCGCGTTCGTCATCCCGGGCATCGGCAAGGTCGTCCTCTCGAACCGGAAGGCGCGCATGGGCCGCAATCCGCAGACCGGCGAGCCGATCAAGATCGCGGCGAAGCGGGTCGTGCGCATCCGCGCGGTCAAGGTTCTCAAGGACGCGATCCTCGGCGGGAAGAAGTAGCGCCGGGCACATGCCGCGGTCGGCGCGGCGGCCGGTCTCGCCGGCGGCCGGGTCGGCACCATCCGTCCTGGAGCCCCGCATCTGGCAGGGCGTGCTCTACCAGCCCTGTCAGGGCGGGGCTCCTGCGGTCCGGCAGCTGTTTCACTTCGCGGGCGCGTTCGCGCCCGATCTGGAACCAGACGAGATAGCGTGGGAGGCGCGGGCCGGGGACCGGGTCGTCGGTGGCGTGCTCTGCGAGCGGCGCGGCGCCCACGGCTTCATCCACGGGCCCGTCGTCGTGGATCCGCCAGCCGGCGCCGAGCCGATCGAGGTCGCCGCCCAGCTCGTCTCGCCCCTCGTCGATTCGGCCCGCGCCCTCCCGCTCGATTCTCTCTTCACCCGACCCCAGGGGCTCGACCGCGTGTGGGTGCGTCTGGGATTCGTGCCAATGCCCGAGGCGTTCCTGCCGGCTGCGCTGCGCGGGCGGCCGGGGTCGGGTCTCCACGTCTGGCGCCGGCCCGGTACCTACGCGGTCCCCGTCCCGGACCCCGAGGGCGAGGGCCGGCGGCGCGGACGGCGGTGATCGTCGCCCTCGCCGGGGGGACCGGCGCCGCGAAGCTCCTGCGCGGCCTGATCCACGTGACGGAGCCCAGCCGTCTCTTCATCGTCGGCAACACCGGCGACGATCTCGACTGGTGGGGGCTCCGCGTCTCCCCCGACCTCGACTCCGTGGCCTATGCCCTCGCGGGTCTGCTCGACGGCGCGCGGGGCTGGGGGGTGCGGGACGACACCTTTCACTGCCTGGCGGCGATGGGCCAGCTCGGGCGTGAGACCTGGTTCCGCCTCGGCGACCGCGACCTGGCGACCCACCTGCACCGCACCCTGCTCCTCCGTGCCGGCGCCTCGCTCACGACCGCCACCCGCGCGATCACCGACGCCCTCGGCGTGACGGCGCAACTCGTGCCCATGTCCGACGACCCGGTGCGGACCGAGCTCCGCACGGGGAGCGGCTGGCTCACCCTGGAGGAGTTCTTCGTCCGTGAGCGGTGCGGGCCCGATGTCCTGGACGTCGCGTACCGGGGCGCCGAGAGCGCTCGGCCGGCGCCCCACGTCCTCGAGGCGATCGACGCGGCCGAGGCGGTCGTCGTATGCTGCTCGAACCCCGTGACTTCGATCGGGCCGATCCTCGCGGTGCCCGGCATCCTCGACGCCCTGGTCCGCACGCCGGCGCCCGTGGTGGCCGTGAGCCCCATCGTCGGCGGACAGGCCGTCAGCGGACCCGCCGCGAAGCTCCTCACGGCCCGGGGCCTCGACGTTTCCCCGCTGGGCGTGGCGCGGGCCTACCGGCCCTGGCTCGACGCCCTGGTCATGGACAGGGCGGACGCGGCGCACGCGCCGGCCCTCCAGCGAGACGGCGTGCGAGCGGTCCTCGCGGACGCGCTCATGCCCGATGCGGCGGGCGAGGCGCGCCTCGCCCGCGTCGTCCTCGAGACCGCCGGAGCCGCCGCGTGAGGGTCGTCGTCATCCCCGCAAAGGAGTTCACGGTCGCGAAGCAGCGCCTTGCCGACGCGCTGCCGGCCGCGGCACGCGCGGCGCTCGCCCGCGCCATGCTGGAGGACGTCCTGGCCGCCCTCGCGGGCGCGCCCGTCGACCGCGTCGTCGTCATCACGCCCGACGCCGAGGTCGCCGCGGTCGCCGAGCGGTGGGGTGCGCTCGTCGTCCGGGAGACGGAGGGCCATGGCCACACGGCCGCGGTCGCGCGGGGCGTCGCGCTCTGCCGGGAGTGGGGCGCGACGGTCTTGCTCACGGTCCCCGGGGATCTCCCCTGCCTCACGGCCGACGAGGTGCGTCGCATCCTCGAGGCCTGCGGGCCCGCTCCTGCGGCCGTCTTCGTGCCGTCCCGGAGCGGGCTCGGCACCAACGCGGCGTGCCTCACGCCGCCGGATGCGGTTCCGCTGCGCTTCGGCGAGCCCTCGTTCGCCGATCACCTCGCGGCGGCGCGGGCGCGCGGCATCGAGCCGGTGGTGCTTCCCCTGCCGGGCGCGGGGCTCGACATCGACCGCCCGGAGGATCTCCAGGCGCTCCGTCAGGCAGGACCGGGGACGCGCGCGGCCGTCGCGCTCGGAGCCTCGGCGGACGCGCCCCCGCCGCGCGCCCCGAAGCTCGAGGTGTTCGGGATCCGCGGGCTGCCGGAGCTCCAGCCCGGGGACGATCTCGCGGGCCTCGCGCTGGCGGCGGCCGCGGACCAGGGCACGCCGTTCGCGGCCGGCGACGTCGTCGTGCTCAGCCAGAAGGCCGTCTCCAAGGTCGAGGGCCGCCTGGTACGGCTCGCCGACGTGACGCCGTCCGCGCTGGCGGTCGAGGTCGGGCGCGCCCACAAGAAGGATCCCCGGCTGATCGAGATCATCTTCCGCGAGTCGCGCCGCGTCGTCCGGATGGACCGCGGTGTCTTGATCACCGAGACGCGCCACGGTCTGATCTGCGCCAATGCGGGGGTGGACCAGTCCAACGTGGGCCTCGGCTGGGCGAGCCTTCTCCCCGAGGACCCCGACGCCTCGGCGCGAGCGTTCGCGGACCGCGTGCGTGCCGCGCAGGGCGTCGAGGTCGCGGTGATCGTCGCCGACACGTTTGGCCGCCCGTGGCGGGAGGGTCTCGTCAACGTGGCGATCGGCGTGGCGGGCCTCCGGTCCCTCCAGACCTACCTCGGCGTGCCGGATGCCCACGGCTACACGCTCCAGGCGACGATCCTGGCGGTGGCGGACGAGCTCGCCGGCGCGGCCGAGCTCGTGATGGGCAAGCTCGACCAGGTTCCGATCGCGGTGGTGCGTGGCTACCGCTTCGAGCCCGGAGCCGGGCTCGGCACGGGAGCTCCTGCGCGACCCGAACATGGACCTGTTCCGGTAGAGCCCCGCACGCAGCGACGCCGCTCCGCCCGGTAGCACGGCGCCGAGAGTGCCGGCCGCCGTTCTCCCGCGCGCCCGCATGGTACGCTAGCCCCGGCCATGAGCCAGCACGCCGAGCCAGCGGGCCGCTTCTACGCCTTCCTGCGGCTCGCGGCCCGCTTCTGGATCTGGTTCCTCTTCCGCGAGGTGGCCGTGCGCGAGGCAGGGCGCGTCCCGTCGAGGGGCCCGGTTCTCCTCTGCGTCAACCATCCCAACAACCTGATCGACTCGCTCCTGGTCGCGGCGGCGCTGTCACGGAAGGTCCATTACCTCACCAACGCCTCGCTCTTCCGGAACCCGATCCTCGCCCGCTTCCTGGCCCGTGCCGGCGCCATCCCCGTCCACCGGCGGCAGGACGACCCGGACCGGCCCGATCGCAACGCCGAGGCGTTCGCCGCGTCCCGTCAGGCTCTCGCCGCCGGCCACGTGCTCGCGATCTATCCCGAGGGCACCACGCACGCCGAGACTCGCGTCCAGCGAATCAAGACGGGGGCGGCGCGGATCGCGCTCGACTACGAGACGGCGCGAGCGACCGCCCAGGCAGCCAGAGGTCCGGAACCCGCTCCGCCGCTCGTCCTGATTCCGGTCGGGCTCTCCTTCGAGGCGCGGAAGTCCTTCCGGGGCCGCGTGCTCGTCGCCTTCGGGGAGCCGGTTTCGCTCGGTCTCCACGTGGCGCGGGCGCGCGAGGAGCCGGTGGCGGCCGTCCAGGGTCTGACCGACGCCATCCAGAGCGCGATGGAGGCCGAGGTCGTCCACGTCGACCGGATCGACGTCGCCCAGGTGGTCCGTGGCATCGAGGATCTGTACCGCGACGAGCTCGTCCGCCAGCTCCGGGCCGAGCGGGGACTTCCCTCCGAGGCGATCGACGTCTTCCGTCTCTCCCGCGCCATCGTCGAGGCGGTCGCCCACTTCAGGGTGCACGATCCCGACCGGCTCGCCGGGATCTGGCAGCGCATCCAGCACTACCGCGCGCTCCTCGCCGAGTGGCACGTGCGCGACCAGGCGGTGGGAGCGCGGCTCCGGAAGGACGAGCCTCACCACCGCCTGCGCTCGTCCGGCGCGGCCGTGCTCGGCCTTCCGGTCTTCCTCTATGGCACCGTCGTGAACGCGCTTCCGTATCTCATTCCACGCTGGCTCGCCCGCGCGTTCGCGCGGAAGGAGACCGACTACGCGACGATCCGCCTCCTCTCGAGCGTGGTCGCCTTCCCCCTCTGCTGGGGGCTCGAGACCTGGCTCGTCGGGGCGGTCGCGGGGACAGGCTGGGCGCTCGCGTTCGCGGTCTCCTTGCCCCTGAGCGGTCTCCTCGCCTACCACTATCTCCGCGGCCTCGACCGGCTTCGCGCGAGGACGGGCTTCGCCGTCCTCGCGTTGACGCACCGCCAGGCGGCGGCGCGGCTCCTGGCCGAGCGCCGGGCGATCCTCACGGCGCTGGAGGACGCGAAGGCAGAGTTCCTCGCAACGCGGGACGCCGCGCCTGCGAGCCCGGACCGGCCGAGCCACCGGCCCATGGCCGCCGCCGGGACGGCGCCACCTCCCGCCGCGGCGGAAAACGGCGCGATGGAGGGCCGCGGCGCGGAGCCCGTGCGGTGGGGCCCCGCCGAGAGGCGCGAGCGTCTCCGATGAGCGTCCTCCGTCTCGAAGAGCTCTCGGCACCGGCGCTCGACGCGCTCGACCGAAGCCGGACGCTCGCGGTCGTCGGGGTGAGCCCCCTCGAGCAGCACGGCCCGCACCTGCCCGTCGGCGTCGATTACCTCGTCGCCCGCCACTTCGCCGAGGCGATCGCCGAGCGCCTCGTCGCGCGGCGGCCCGGGTGGACGGTCGTCCTCACGCCGACCCTCCCGCTGGGGAGCTTCACCTTCGAGGCGGTGGGAACGATCGGCGTGCGCCAGCGGGTCGTCCGCGACGCGGTCGTCGACTACGGGCGGGCGCTCGCCCGGGCCGGGTTCCGGTACATCCTGGTGTCGAACGGGCACGCCGGGCCCGGCCACCTGGTCGCGCTGGAGGAAGCGGCGGCGATCGTGTCCCGCCGCCATGGCGTGGCGATGGCATCGTTCACGGGCCACATGGCGTGGGAGTTCTTCCGCGGGCGATACCTCGCGCGCATCGAGGCGGCGCTGGGACGACCGCTCACGCCCGACGAGCGGCGCGCCTTCGCCGACGACGCCCACGGCGGGTGGTGGGAGACCTCGCTGATGCTCCTGCTGCGCCCGGAGCTGGTGGACGCTGGCTACCGCGACCTGCCGGCGGCGCGCTATCCGCTGGCGAGCCGGGTCCGCCCGAACTACCCGCTGCGGGGCAACGGCCAGGGCTACGTGGGCGACCCGGCGCGCGCCGACCTCGCGTTCGCGAAGGCGACCCTCGAGGTGCTCGTGACCGAGGCCACCGAGCTGGCCGAGGGGCTGCTCGACGGCCGCCTCGAGGCCCGACATCTCCGCTCGCCGTTCCGGCTGGTCCCGTTCCTGCGGACCGACTTCTGGCCGGTCGCCGGCGCTCTCCTCGCCGCCGGCCTGGGGGGCCTCTGGCTCGCCCGGCCGGCCCGGCGTCGCCCGCGGACGGGCGCTCGCGCGAGGTCAGGGTCCCCTGGTCCGCCTTCTCCCTCCGAGAAAGGAGCTCCGCCTCGATGACCGACCGACCGCTCCTGGTCCCCGCCCCCGCCCTCAAGGCCTTCATCGTCTCGGTCTTCGACCGCTGGGGAACGCCGCCTGCCATCGCCGATCTCGCGGCCGACCTGATGGTCCGGACCGATCTCCGCGGCGTGGACTCACACGGGGTGGGCATGCTCCCGACGTACCTGAGGTGGCATCGCCGCGGCTGGATCGTGCCGGCCGCAGAGCCAAAGATCACCCGCGACGAGGGAACGACCGCAGTCGTGGATGGGCAGCAGGCGTTCGGTCACTACACCGCCACCCTGGCGATGGAGCTCGCCATCGCCAAGGCGCGCGCCCACGGGGTTGGGTTCGTGACCTGCCGGAACTCGAACCACTACGGGGCGGCGGCCAACTACTCCATGATGGCCCTCGCCCACGACATGATCGGCCTGAGCCTGACCAACTCCGGGCCGGCCGTCGTCCCCACCTACGGGCGTCAGGCCATGCTGGGCACCAACCCCATCTCCCTCGCCGCGCCGGCGGGCCGCCACTATCCCTTCGTCCTCGACATGGCAACCAGCACGGTGGCGATCGGGAAGCTGTCGGTGGCGCTCCGCTGGGGAAAGCCGATCCCGCCGGGCTGGGCCCTCGACGAGGAAGGCCAGCCGACGACGGATCCCACCGTCGCGTACGAGACCCGGCACCTCACCCCGCTCGGCGCGACCCGGGAGCTCGGCGGGCACAAGGGATACGGCCTCGCCGTCATGGTCGACATCCTGTCGGGCGTGCTCGCCGGCGCGGCGTTCGCGGACGTTCGCCGGCGCGATCCCGACCCGGTCCGGCCCGACATCGGACATTTCTTCGGCGCGATCGACATCACCCGCTTCCGTGACCTGGATGCCTTCAAGGCCGACATGGACGACCTCCTCCAGGCGCTGAAGGAGTCGCCGAAGGCCGAGGGGCAAGACCGCATCTACGTCGCCGGAGAGCCGGAGTGGGAGTGCGAGGAACGTCGGCGCCGCGAGGGCATCCCGATCGCCCCCGGCCTCGTGACGCAGCTCCGCGCGGTGTCGGCCGAGACGACCGTCCCGTTCACGCTCGGCACCTGAGGAGGAGCCCATGCCCCAGTTCGCCTACTTCTGCGGTCACGAGCAGTTCCAGCCCGAGGTCCTCCTCGAGCACGCCGTCCTCGCGGAATCGGTGGGCTTCGACGCCCTGACCGTCTCCGATCACTTCCACCCCTGGGTCGACGATGCCTCGGCGTGCGGGTTCGCGTGGACCTGGCTCGGCGCCCTGGCGGCGCGCACGCGGCGGGTCCGCATCGCGACGGCCGTCACGTGCCCGCTGTTCCACTACCATCCGGGACTCATCGCCCAGGCGGCCGCGACCGTCGACCGGCTGTCGGCCGGCCGGTTCGCCCTCGGCGTCGGCACCGGCGAGGGACTCAACGAGCGGCCCCTCGGCTTTCCGTTCCCGGGGTACAAGGAGCGCGCCGCCCGGATGACCGAGGCGATCGCCATCATGCGGGGTCTCCTGGCGGGCGAGAAGCTCGACTTCGCCGGTACCTACTACCGGACCGACAAGGCCCGCCTCTACAGCCCGCCCGTCGGCCGGGTTCCCATCTGGATGTCGGCCGGTGGCCCGCAGTCCGCCACGCTCGCCGGCCGAATCGCCGACGGGCTCATCCTGAGCGTCAAGGTGCCCGCCGAGGCCCGCGAGCAGATCATCGACCCGTTCCGCGCGGCCGCGCGGGAAGCTGGCCGCCCCGCGCCAACCCTGGTGGCGCAGCGCTGGTCGATCCTCGCCGCGGACGAGGACGAGGCGTGGGAAGCCCTCCAGGCCTGGCGCGGGCTCCGCGTGGAAGGCCGCCTGGAGGAGGTCGACCCCGCCGTGCTGCGGGCTCGCGCCGACACCATGAACCGACGTGAGATCATCGGAAAGTACGCGTGGGCCCGCCGGCCCGAGGATCTCGTCGAGATCTACCGGCCGCTCGTCGAGGTCGGCGCGGACATCGTCACCATCCAGGTGACCTCCGTCGACCAGCCCAAGACGATCGAGGCGCTCAGTCGAGAGGTCCTACCGGCACTGCGTGCCATGGGGGTACGGTCATGAAGCTCGCGTTCGTCCTGGCCGCCGGGCTCGCGCTCGCGGGATGCGTCGCGGTCGAGTACACCCAGACCGACCTGACCCCGCTCAAGCGGGCCGACCGCACGAGCCTGCGCGAGGCTACGGACGTGGCCGTGGTCATGTACCCCGTGCCGGCGCCCACCTACAACGGTTACGTGGACCAGCGGTCGATCGCCATCCGCGAGCAGACCGGGATCGAGGCGCCGCTGGACCGTATCCGCGAGCGTGTGGTCAATCGTCTCGCCGGGCCGCTCGGGTATCCGGCCGTGCTCAAGCGAGCGCCGGTCATGGTCGCGAGCGACAGCGCCGAGGCACTCCGGGCGTCGGTCACGGCCCCCCTGGTGCTCGACTTCGCCACGCGGTCGTGGGGCGTCGGCAACCTCCGAGGCGGGGGCGAGCCGAAGCCCGATGACCCCATCTACGTGCACGATCACGTCCGCGCGCGCCTGGTCCGTCTCTCCGACGGCGAGATCCTCTGGCAGGCCGTGTGCGGTCTCAGGGGCTACCCGGGTGACGAGACGGCCAAGCTGTCGGACCTCGTGGCCGCCGGAGGCGTGCTGCTCCGGCAGAAGCTCGCGGCCGCCGCGGACCGATGCTCGGACGAGCTCGTGGAGTTCTTCCAGGGCGCGGACTGACGCGCAGACTTCCGATCCCCGCCGCGTCCTTCCGGGCGCGGCAGGCGCCTACCGTCCGCGCGCGACTCCGACCGCGAGGAAGAGCACGACGAGGGCGAGCAGAAGGACGACCCGATCGAGCGCCCGGACGCCCGACAGGGCAGCGGCCGGCTCCGTGCCCGCCTCGACCGCGCGAACGGCGCGCGGCAGCACGGCGAAGTCCCGGTGCGCCGCGAGGGCGAGCAGGGCGAGAACGACCACGACCTTGGCCGCGAGCCACGGGCTGATCAGCGGCACGCGCCGGAGGTTCTCGAGACCCGTCACGACCAGGATGGCGAGGGCTGCCCAGGCCGCGATGCGACCCCGTACCAGCAAGGCGAGACCATCGCGAGCGCCGCGCGAGACCGCCGGCAGGACGAGGTGGCTCGCGTAGAGCACTCCCCCGACCCAGGCCACGGCGGCCACGACGTGCAGCCAGACGACGACCAGCCGAAGCATCGGGGGCCTACCGCGCGAGCATCGCCGCCAGCGCGGACTCCTGATCCGAGAAGTCGACGAACACGTGATCGGGCCGGTGGGCGGCCAGATCCTCGAGGCTGTGCCAGCCGGTCGCCACCGCGATCGCCGTCGCCCCGAACGCCCGCGCGCACCCGATGTCCCGCGGCGTGTCGCCAATGATCACCGTGTCCGGCCCGCGGAACGTCCGGCCCACGAGCCGCTCAGCTCGCCCGGCCGCCACCTGCGGGAGCCGGGTACGGTCGGCATCGTCCGACCCGTACGCGCCCAGCCGAAAGTGCGGCCACAGGCCGGTGGGACGCAGCTTGATCCGGGCACCGGCCTCGATGTTGCCGGTGAGGAGCCCGACGACCACGTCGTCGCGCGCAGCCAGAGTCTCCACCAGCGCGCGAACCCCGGGGTAGACGCTCACCCCGCGCCCGTCTCCGATCTCCGTCTCGAGAAGCGCTTCGTAGCGACGGTATACCGCCGCCTCGCCGGCGGCGATCGCCGACTCGCCCATGCCCGCGCGCCCGAGGAGATCGCGGATGATCTGCGGGTCGGTTCCGCCCCGGAAGTCGTAGCCGTCGATCGGGCCCGCCGTGCCGTAGACGTCCCGCAAGGCCTGGTCGAGCGCCCGCCGCCCGGCCCCGCTCGCGGTCAGCAGGGTGCCGTCGATGTCGAACAGGACGAGCTTCACGGGCGCGGCCGTCCCGGGGTCACGCGAAGGGAGACGCCGCTCGAAGCCGCTCGACGATGGGCGGCAGATCCGACAGGACCACGTCGACCTCATCGGCCGTCGTCCAGCGCCCGAGGGTGAAGGCGAGGGCGCCCTGCGCCTCACGCTCGCCGAGCCCCATGGCCCGCAGCACGTGCGAGGGCTCCCCGGTCAGCGCCCCGCACGCCGTGCCGGACGCCGCGGAGATGCCGGCGAGATCGAGGGCCAGCACGAGGCTCTCGCCCTTCACGCCCGGGACGACGAACCCCGCGTGCTGAGGGAGGCGGTCCCGGCGGGGCCCCACGAGCCGCAGCGACGGGCACCGGACCCCCAGGCCGTCGACCAGCCGATCGCGAAGGACTTCGAGACGCGCCGCCTCGCCTGGGCCCTCCCGGAAGGCGAACTCGGCGGCCACGCCAAGTCCCACCGCGCCCGCGAGGTTCTCGGTACCCGAGCGCAGGCCCCCCTCCTGCCCCCCGCCCAGGAGCTGCGGGGCAAGACGAAGCCCGGGCCGGACCCATAGCGCGCCGACGCCCGGAGGCCCGTAGAGATCGTTCGCGCTGACGGTGAGGAGATCGATGCCATCGGTCTCCACCGCGATGGGGAGCCGCCCGACGACACCCACGGCGTCCACGTGGAGCGGCACGCCGCGCCTCGCGGGTGACGGCCGCGATGGCTCGCCAGGGCTGCACGGTTCCCGCCTCGCCGTTGGCCGCACCCAAGGCGACGAGACACGTGTCAGGCCGCAAGGCCCGGCGCACGTCGTCGGGAGAGACCCGGCCTTCGGCATCGACCGCCACGGCCGTGACCTCGAACCCGGCCTTGATGAGATCCCGACAGGGGGAGAGGACCGAGGTGTGCTCGACGGCGCTCGTCACGATGTGGCGCCCCGGGCCCCGCAAGGCCACCCCCTTGATGGCGAGGTTGTTGGCCTCGGTCGCCCCGCTCAGGAAGACCACGCCGTCGGGGCGCCCGCCGACCAGGCGACCCACCTTCGCCCGGGCCGCGCGGAGGGACTCCCGCGCCTCCTCCCCCAGGCTGTGACGGGCGGCCGGGTTGCCCACCCAGCCCTCCAGGAAGGGCCGCATCACACCCAGGACCCGAGGGTCCACCGGGGCGAAGTCCGAGTAGTCGAGATAGGCCCGGCGGGCGGGGCGGACCCCCCCGCCCAGCCTATCGGGTCTTCCGGACCAGGAAATGGTAGACGGCGCCGTTCTTGGCGACCTCAAGGAGCTCATTCCCCGTGCGGCGGGCCCAGCTGCGCATGTCGGCATCGCTGGCCGGGTCGTCCGACAGCATTTCCAGGACCTGCCCCACCGTCATCTCCCGGAGCGCTTCCCGGGTCTTGACGATGGGCATGGGGCAAAACAGCCCGAGGCAGTCCAGGGTCCGGTCGGCGGACAGAGGCTGGACATGGCTGGGGGTGCACACGCGAGGCCACGCTACTGTAGGGTTGCGCAGTGTGTCAAGGGCTTCCCGGGGCTCTTCGGGCCGCCACAAATACCTTGACTCCAAACTCCAACCAGTGGAACCATGTGAATCAAGCGTGAATAGTCCACAATAGAAGCGAGATAGGAAACGGAACCGAGGGACATGGAACCCGTCGACCGGAAGGGCCGTGGTGCCGGCGAGATCCTGACCATCCGCGAGGTGGCCGGGTACCTCAAGCTGCCGGTGTCCACCGTCTACCGCCTGGCTGAGCGGCGGGACCTTCCCGGCCACAAGGTCGGGCGCCAGTGGCGTTTCCACAAGTCCGTGCTCGACGAGTGGTTCCGGGAGCACGCGGCCACCAGCCGGTCCACCATCCTGATCGTGGACGACGAGGAGGCCATCCGCGAGCTCATGGTCACGGCCCTCGCCTCCAAGACCCGGGACGTCCTCACCGCGGGCAGCGGCGACGAAGCCCTGGAGATCGTGAAGCGGAGCGATGTCGACCTCGTTCTCTTGGACCTCTCCATGCCTGGCATGAACGGCGTGGACACCTTCCGGGAGATCCACATGCTCCGCCCGGCCTTGCCGGTGATGATCGTGACCGCCTACCCCGACTCGGACCTCATGGCCAAGGCGCTCGAGATCGGGCCGTTCTCGATGATCTCGAAGCCGGTGGACCTCCTGCAGATCCAGAAGACGGTCGATCGCATCGTCGGCAGCTGATCCCGTCGGCTGCTTGACCCCGCCGACCCCCCCTGTTATCACAGTAGCGCGGCGGCCCTCTCTCGACCCCGCACCCCTGTCCGGCAGAGGCCGGACGCTCATCCCGAGAAAGGCGGCGGCATGTCTGGAACCGAGAGTGGGCTGATCCGAGGCCTCGAGGGCGTCGTCGCGGCCACCACCCGGCTGTGCGACCTGGACGGCGTCAACGGGCGCCTGGCCTACCAGGGATACGCCATCGAGAACCTCGCGCGGCACGCCTCCTTCGAGGAGGTCACCTGGCTCCTCTGGCACGGCGAGCTCCCCGGCGAGGCTGACCTGGCGGCCTTCCGCAAGGAGCTGATCGAGGCGGCTCCGCTCCCGCCCGAGGTCGTGAAGGTGCTCAAGCTCCTGCCGAAGACGATGCATCCGATGCGCGTGCTCCAGATGGGAGTCGCTCTCCTGGGCGGCCTCGACCCCGATGCGGAAGACAACTCCCCCGAAGCCAACCGGCGCAAGGCGACTCGGCTCGTGGCCCGCGTGTCGTCCCTGACCACGGCCTTCCACCGGATCCGGATCGGCCGCCGGCCCATCGCGCCTCGGCCGGACCTCTCGCATGCCGCCAATTTCCTCTACATGCTGTCGGGCCGGAAGCCGCGCGTCGTTCCGGTGCGAGCCTTCGACGCCGCTCTCGTCCTCTACGCGGAGCACGAGCTGAACGCGTCGACCTTCACCGCCCGGGTGGTCGCATCGACGCTCTCGGACGCGCATTCGGCAGTGTCGGCCGCGATCGGGGCGCTCAAGGGCTCGCTCCACGGCGGAGCGGGCGAGGCGGTCATGCGCACGCTGGAGGAGATCGGCCAGCCGGACAACGCGGACGCCTTCACCCGCCGTGCTCTCGCCGAGAAGCGGCGGCTCATGGGCTTCGGCCACCGCGTCTACAAGGCCGGCGATCCGCGGGCCAAGATCCTGCGCACGCTGGCCGCGAAGGCCTGCCGCAACTCGTCCGAGGCGGTCTGGTACGAGACGGCGATCAAGCTCCACGAGGCCGTCAACCGGGAGAAGGGCCTGATACCCAACGTCGACTTCTACTCGGCCCCGCTCTTCAAGGCGCTCGGAATCCCGGTCGACCTGTTCGTCCCGGTGATCGCCGTGTCCCGGATCGCCGGCTGGACGGCGAATCTCCTGGAGCAGTACCAGGACAATCGCCTCATCCGCCCGCGCGCGGACTACGTGGGACCCGGCCCGCGCGAGCTCCGGCCGGCTCCCGCGCGGGGCGCCTGATGCCCGAGAGCCTCGTCCAGAAGCTCGTGACCGGACACCTGGTGTCAGGCGAGCCTGCTGCCCGGTCAGGAGATCGGTCTCCGGATGGACCAGGTCCTCCTCACGGACACGAACGGCACCATGGCCTGGCTCCAGTTCGAGGCGATGGGCTTCGATCGGGTCAAGGCGCCCACCGTGGTCACGTACGCGGACCACCAGGTCTATCAGTTCGACGCCCGCAACACGGAGGATCACCGGTACCTCCAGACCGCCTCTCGGCGGTTCGGCGGCTTCTACTCGAAGCCTGGCAACGGCATCTGCCATCAGGTCCATCTCGAGACCTTCGGGGCGCCCGGGCTCACCCTTCTCGGCACGGACAGCCACACGCCGCTCTGCGGCGCTCTCGGAATGCTGGCGATCGGCGCGGGCGGCCTCGACGTCGCCTGCGCCATGGGCGGGAGCCCCTACTACTTCCCGCTGCCCCGCGTCGTCCAGGTGGTGCTGACGGGCCGGCTCCGGCCCTGGGTCGCCGCCAAGGACGTCATCCTCGAGCTGCTCCGGCGACTCACCGTCCGCGGGGGCTTCGGCAAGATCTTCGAGTACGCGGGTCCGGGCGTGGCGACCCTGACGGTGCCCCAGCGCGCGACGATCGCGAACATGGGCGCCGAGCTCGGCCTGACCACGTCGATCTTCCCCTCGGACGAGGTCACCCGGAGCTACCTCGCGCGCCTCGGCCGCGACGCGACCTGGCGGCCGCTCGCCGCGGACCCCGATGCCCGCTACGACGACACGCTCGAGATCGACCTCTCGGCGATCGAGCCCCTCGTCGCGCTTCCCGGGTCGCCGGATCACGTCGTCCCCGTCGGCGAGGTCGAGGGAACGTCGATCGAGCAGGTCCTGGTCGGCTCGTGCACGAACGGCTCGTGGGAGGACATGTCCGTCGTCGCCGAGGTTCTGCGCGGCCGGCGCGTTCACGCGGACGTCTCGTTCGTCCTCTTCCCGGCCAGCCAGCAGGTCCTCGAGACGATGGCGCGCCAGGGTCTCGTGGCGGACCTCATCGCGGCGGGCGCGGTCATCTCCGAGTCGACGTGCGGCGCATGCCCCGGCATCGGCCACGTCCCGGCCACCGGCTCTCGGAGCTTGCGGGCCTTCAACCGGAACTTCCCCGGGCGAAGCGGAGTCAAGGGCGACCAGGTCTACCTCTCGTCCACCCAGACGGCGTGCGCCTCCGCCCTGCGCGGCGTGATCACCGATCCGCGGCGGCTGGGCGAGGCACCCGAGGTGATCTTTCCGGCTCGCTTCACCGCTTCCACCGCCGGCCTCGTCCTGCCGGCCTCCGACGGCCAGGATGCGGCCGTCGTCAAGGGTCCCAACATCCGCGAGGTGCCGGTCGGGCGTCCGCCCGGCGACGAGGTCGCCGGCCCGGTCCTCATCAAGCTCGGAGACAAGGTCTCGACCGACGACATCTCCCCCTCCGGCTCCCAGGTCCTCGTGTTCCGCTCCAACATGCCGGCGATCGCGGAGTTCACGTTCCGGAACGTCGATGCCGAGTTCGTGACCCGGGCCCGGGCCGGAGGCGGGGGCTTCATCCTGGCGGGCCAGACCTACGGGCAGGGCTCCTCGCGCGAGGCTGCCGCCGTGGGGCCCATGTTCCTCGGGATCCGCGGGGTGCTGGCGAAGAGCTTCGCGCGCATCCACCGCGCCAACCTGATCAACTGGGGCGTGCTCCCTCTCGAGCTCGCCAACCCGGCGGACTACGACGCGATCGCGGCCGGCCACCAGCTCCGGATCGCCGACGTCCACACCGGGCTGGCCACCGGCACGCTGGTCGTCGAGGACCAGACGGCGGGCCGGCGCATCGAGGCGCGCTGCGAGCTCACCGAGCGCGAGCGCGCCATCCTGCTGGCGGGAGGACGCCTGGCCCACACGCGCGCCCTCGCGGAGTCGGCGGCCTGATGCAGCGGCGCATCCGGGCGGTCTTCGTCCGAGGTGGCACGAGCCGGGCGCTCATCTTCCACCACCGGGATCTCCCCGGGGACCGCGAGGCGTGGAACCCCATCTTTCTGGCCGCGCTCGGAAGCCCCGACCCCAACGGCCGGCAGCTCGACGGCCTGGGCGGAGGCATCTCGTCGCTCTCGAAGGTCGCGGTGGTGGGGCCGCCCACCCGGGCGGATGCCGACGTCGACTACACCTTCGGCCAGGTGGAGGTGACGCGAGCGGCCGTCGACTACCGGGGGAACTGCGGCAACATCTCGTCGGCGATCGGTCCCTTCGCGCTCGACGAAGCGCTCGTCCAGGCCCGCGAGCCCGCCACGATCGTGCGGATCCACAACACCAACACCCGGAAGCTGATCCATGCCCACGTACCCGTGGAATCCAGCCAGGCCGCCGTGCGGGGGGACTTCGCGCTCGACGGCGTGCCGGGCACCGGGGCGAGGATCGCGCTCGACTTTCTCGACCCGGGCGGCGCCGTGACGGGACGGCTCCTCCCCACCGGCCACGCCCAGGACGCCCTCGAAGTGCCCGGTCTCGGGACGATCACCGCGTCCCTGGTCGATGCCACCAACCCCATGGTGTTCGTGCGCGGGAAGGACCTCGGCCTCGACGGGACCGAGCGACCCGAGGATCTCGACGGCCGGCCCGGGCTGCCGGCGCGGCTCGAGGCGATCCGGGCCGCCGCGGCCGTCAGGATGGGGCTCGCGCGGACCCCGGAGGAGGCCGGCCGCACCAGCGCCGCCGTGCCCAAGATCGCCATCCTCGCGCCGCCGGCCGGGTACCGAACCCTGGCCGGTGAGACGGTCGAGCCGCACGCCGTCGACCTCGTCGCGCGCGTCGTGTCGATGGGCAAGGTACACCGGGCCTTCGCGCTGACCGGGGCGATGTGCCTCGCGGTGGCGGCCCGCATCCCGGGGACCGTCGCCCACGAGGCCGCAGCCCTCCCCGGCGCCGCCGGAGACGTCCGCATCGGCCATCCCTCCGGGATCCTGCCGGTCGCCGCCGCCGTGCGGCCCGGGCCCGACGGCGCTCCCGTGGCGCAGACGGTCACCGTCTACCGCACCGCGCGCCGGTTGATGGAGGGATTCGTCCTCGTCCCCTGACCCAGCGACTGAGGAGGCAGCCCATGGCAGCAACCAGACGCGAGTTCCTGAAGGGCGCCGGCGCCACGATCGCCGCCGGCGGCGTGCTCGTTCGTTCCCGGTCGACGCAGGCGCAGGCGCGACCGGGGGTCCCCGCCGATCCGATCAAGATCGGCGTCCTCGCCAGCCGCGCCGGCGTGACGGCCCCGGTCGGCCAAGCCGGTCTTCGCGGCACGGAGTGGTGGGCCGAGCGCGTCAACCGGGGCGGCGGCATCCTCGGCCGTCGCGTCCAGCTCGTGGTCGAGGAGGAGACGAATCCGAAGGACACGGTCGAGCGTTACCGGAAACTCGTCCTCCAGGAGAAGGTCGACGTGGTCGTGGGCGTGATCTCGACCGGCGTCTCGCTCGCCCTCGGCTCGGTCGTCGAGGAGATGGACACGCCGTGGCTCGCCTGGGACGGCACCACGCAGAAGGGCGTCGAGGAGACGATACCGAGCCCCAAGTGGGCGTTCCGGAGCACGGACAACGAGGTCGAGGCGATCGTGGGCGGCATCCTCACCGCCAAGTACTTCAAGGGGGTCAAGACGATCGCCGGCATCAACAACGACTACTCCTACGGGCACGACTGCTGGGAGTCCTACCAGGCGGTCCTCAAGCGGCACGGCATGGAGGTCAAGCCGGTGCTCGAGCTCTTCCCCAAGCTCGGCGAGACCAACTTCACCTCCCATATCTCCGCCATCCAGCAGGCAAAGCCCGACCTCCTGATGTGCTCCTTCTGGTCCGCCGACGCGACCATCTTCATGAAGCAGGCGGCGGCGGTAGGGCTTCTGAAGAACATGAAGGGCGTGTTCACGACCGCGGGGGGCGTCCACGACTCGCTCAAGAAGGACTTCACGCCCGAGGGGCTGCTCCTGGGCTACAACTCGATGTACTTCGACGACCCGAAGGCCAGCGCGCTCCTGAAGCAGTTCGTCCAGGAGTACAAGGCCAAGCACGGCGAGTACCCGGCCTACGAGTGCGACCACGCCTACTTCTGCGTCGAATCGTACAGGGCCGCGGTCGAGAAGGCCTACCAGGGTGCGGGCCAGTGGCCGTCGAAAGCCCAGGTCGTCAAGGCCCTCGAGGGCATCGAGGTGGAATCCCTTTCCGGCAAGCGGTCCTGGCGCGAGGACCACATTCAGATGTGCAACTTCTACCAGGGGATCACCACCCACAAGAACTCCTACGACTTCGTGACGATCAACCCGGTGGAGGTGGTCTCCACCAGACAGGGAATGAAGCCTCCGGGGACCAAGCTCTTCGACTGGATCAACTCCTGGAAGGTCTAACCGAGGGAGCTCTCTCGACGGCGATTCGGGGCGACGGCAGGGTGAGGCCGCGCCTCTTTCGGCTCGAACGCGTCAGCCGGTGACCCACCGCAGCCACAACGGCCTGCGGGTGGGCCTCCCGATGCCAGGATCGCCATGACGACCACCCACGTCGTCAACGTGGCCGCGGGCGGTCTGTTCCACGCCGCGATCCTGTTCCTGGTCGCGGCCGGGCTCCAGGTGGTCTTCGGCGTCCAGAAGATCTTCAATCTCGCCTGTGGATCCTTCTACGCCCTCGGCGCCTACGTGGGCGTGTCGGCCGTGCAGGCCTTCGTCCAGGGCGGTGGCCCCCCCGCTCTGTTCGTCCTGCCCCTCGTCGCAGCCGGCCTCTTGATCGGCCTCGTCGGCATCGTGGTGGAGCGAGGCCTCCTTCGATTCATCTACGACCGCGACGAGACGTTCCAGCTCTTGCTCACCTTCGCCGTCGTCCTCATGCTCGAGGACCTCATCCGGATGACCTGGGGAGCGGCGCCCACGTCGACCTCGGGCCTCTACCTGATCTACGGTCAGATCCACCTCCTCGGCGCCACCATCCCGACCTACAACCTGATCGTCATCGGGGCCAGCATCGCCATCGCAGCCGGCATCGGGTGGCTCCTCACCCGCACCGCGTTCGGGCGGATCATGCGAGCGGCGGCGGAGAACCGGGAGATGGCCGAAGCGCTCGGTGTCGACATGCGCTTCGTGTACGTGCGGGTGTTCACGCTCGGCTGCATGCTCGGGACCCTGGGCGGCGCGCTCGTCATCCCGTCGACGGCGGCCATGAGCGAGATGGGGGTCGAGCTCATCGTGGAGGCGTTTGCGGTCGTCGTGATCGGCGGGCTCGGCAGCATGCGCGGCGCCCTGGCCGGCGCGCTCGTGGTCGGCGTGCTGCGCGCCGTCGCCATCGCGGTCTATCCCACGCTCGAGATGCTCCTGATCTACCTGATCGTCATCGCGGTGCTCGTCCTTCGCCCGCGCGGGCTCTTCGGAAAGGCGGCCACTGCGTGAGGCGACTCGGAACCATCGCGCTCCTCGTGACGGTCGCCCTCGCGCTCGCCCTCCCCCGCGCTGCCCCCGTCTACCACGTCACACTCATGCTGCCCTTCATGGCCTACGGCATCACGCTTCTCGGCCTGAACCTCCTCTTCGGGTACACGGGACTCGTCTCCTTCGGACACGCGCTGTTCCTCGGCATCGGCGCCTACACCGGGGCGTTCCTCACGACGCACACGCCGGTGCGCTCGCTGGAGCTCATCCTGGTAGTGGCCGTGCTCCTCGCCGTGGCGGTGGCCGCGCCGGTCGGCGCCCTCTGCGTTCGCTACGTGAAGATCTACTTCGGGATGCTCACTCTCGCCTTCGGGATGCTCTTCTACACGTTCGTGCTGAAGTTCTACCACCTGACCGGCGGCGACGAAGGGATGCGCTTCCTGAGGCCCACGCTCCTCGGCCAGCCCCTCGCCGAGATGTCGAAGACGGCGTACCTGGTCGGCCCCTTCTACTACTACTCGTTCGCGCTTCTCGCGCTGGCCACCGTCGTGATGTGGCGGATCGTCCACTCGCCGTTCGGCCTCTGCCTCCGCACCGTCCGCGACAACCCTTTGAAGGCCGAGTCGCTCGGACTCTCGGTGGCGCGGTATCGCTGGTACGCGTTCGTCACCTCGGCCGTCTATGCCGCGGTGGGCGGGGTCCTCCTGGCCACGCCGACCGGAAACGTGGACCCGACCCTCGCGTACTGGACTCATTCCGGCAACCTCGTCTTCATGACCCTCCTCGGAGGCTTCGCGAGCTTCTTCGGCCCGATCCTGGGCGCCTTCGTCTTCATCTACCTCCAGGACACCGTGATGTCCGTCTTCCCGTACTGGCGGCTGGTCTTCGGGGCCATCCTCGCGGCCCTCGTCATCTTCGCGCCCACCGGCCTCGTCGGCCTGGTAGCGCTCGCACGGCCCGCGGAGCCGGTGCGGCGATGATCCTCGAGGCCCGCGATGTCCGACAGTTCTACGGCGACTTCTGCGCGCTGGACGGAGTGAGTTTCGCCGTCGAGCCCGGGCAAGTCGTCTCGATCATCGGCCCGAACGGCGCCGGAAAGTCGACCCTGATCAACGTGCTGACCGGGCTCCTCCACCCGACGGCGGGGGTGGTGCGCTTCAAGGGGCGCGACATCCGGGGGATCGGCCCGGTGCGGCTCGCGCGACTCGGTCTGGCGCGAAGCTTCCAGCTGGTCCAGATCTTCCCGAACCTGACCGTCCGCGAGACCCTTCAGGCCGCCATCGTCTCGAGGCTCGGGCGAGGCCGGCGATTCCTCGCCTCACTCGCAGCGGATCGCGAGGTCACGGGGGACGCCGAACGTGTGGCCCAGCTCTTCGGGCTGACCGGGCAACTGGCCGCGCCGGCCCGCACGCTGCCCCAGGGGGACAAGAAGCTCCTGGACGTTGCGTCCGCGTTTGCCCTCCGCCCGGAAGCGATTCTGCTGGACGAACCCACGAGCGGAGTGTCGACCCGCGACAAGACGGCGGTGATGGAGATGCTCGTCCGGGCCTCACGCGGCATCGGGGTCCGGACGATCCTGCTGGTCGAGCACGACATGGACATCGTCTTCGGCTACTCCGACCGGATCATCGCCCTCCAGCAGGGACGGATCCTGGCCGATACCACCCCGGAAGGCCTCCGCCGGGACGACGCTCTGGTGGCGGCGGTCGTTGGCCGGCTCCCTGCCGTCGGCGCTCTCAGGGGATCTGGCCTCTGATGCTGCGACTCCACGGTGTCGATGTGTTCATCCAGTCGAGCCACATCCTGCGTGAGGTGTCGCTCGAGGTGCCGCCGGGAGCGTTGGTCTGCCTGGTCGGCCGGAACGGCGCGGGCAAGACGACGACGCTCCGCACGGTCATGGGCTACCTCCAGCCCGCGAGGGGCCGGATCGAGCTGGACGGGGCTCCGATCGCCGCCTTGCCCACGCACGAGATCGCTCGCCGGGGGGTGGGGTACGCACCCGAGGAAGGCGGGATCTTTGGCGACCTCACCGTCGCCGAGAACATCGAGATCGCCACCTGGACCCGGCCCGGAGGCCGCCCCGCCGCAGAGCGGATCGCCCTTGCCTACGACGTGTTCCCGCGTCTGCGCGCCTACGCCGCGCGCGGCGGGACTCACCTGTCCGGGGGCGAGCGAAAGATGCTCGCGATCGCCCGGGCCCTGGCCCTCGACCCCCGGCTCTTGCTGCTCGATGAGCCCTTCGAGGGCCTCTCGCCAGCGATCCTCCCTCAGGTGGGCCAAAGCATCGCCGCCATCGCCAGCCAAGGCCGCGCGATCCTCCTGGCCGAGTCGAACATCCACCACGTCCCGCCCGAGACGAGCTGCCTGTACGTCATCGAGCGAGGCGAGATCATCTACGGGGGCTCACCGGACGGCGCCCGGGGGGATCCGGCGGTCCTGCGCGTGATCGGCGGCGCGGCCACCCCCTGATCCGTGGCGACATCCCACTCGTCCGCCGAAAACCATGATCTGAAGCGATACGGCCGCTTGACCGCCCCGCGGAGTCCGCCTACACTGCTGTCCCGAGCTTGGCAGCACCCCCACAGGCTCAACCGAGACGTCAGCGACCGCTTCGAACGGAGGATCCGACATGAACCTCGACGGCAGAAGACCGGCGCTCACCGCCCTCGCCTTCTTCCTCGTCCTCACGGTGTGGGCGAGCCTGGCGGGACCCGCGTCCGCCCAGTCCAGCAAGTTCAAGGAGGCGCCGATCCTGGCCGAGCAGGTGAAGCTCGGCAAGCTGCCGCCGGTGGAACAGCGTCTGCCCTCCGAGCCGCTGGTCGTCCCGGTCGTCGAACGAACCGGTCAGTACGGCGGCGTGTGGCGCCGCGCGTTCCTCGGGCCCGCCGACTTCAACAACTACGTGCGGGTCGTGTACGACGCGCTGGCGCGATTCTCGCCCGACGGCGCCAAGATCGAGCCGAAGATCGCGGCGGGCTGGCAGGCGTCGTCGGACTTCAAGACCTGGACCATCCGCCTCCGGAAGGGTGCTCGCTGGTCGGACGGCACCGCCTTCACCGCGGACGACATCCTCTTCTGGTACAAGGACGTCATCCTGAACAAGGACCTCACGCCGGCCCTCCCGGGGTGGATGCGCAACGGGGACGGGACCGCGGCGTCGGTCGAGAAGGTCGATCCTCAGACGGTCCGCTTCACGTACAAGCAGGCGGCTACCCTCTTCCTGACGGCGCTCGCCAACCAGGACGGCGGGGACCGAACCTACGCCGTCTTCCTTCCGTCGCACTACCTGAAGAAGTTTCACCCGTCCTACGCCAAGAAGGAAGACGTCGACAAACTCGTCCAGGCGGCGGGCTTCAAGACCTGGACCGAGCTCTTTGCGGCGAAGAACGCGCCGTTCGAGAACCCGGAGCGGCCGACGATGGGCGCGTGGGTGCCGGTCACCCGGGTCAGCGATCAGGTCTTCACGCTCCGGCGTAACCCGTACTTCGTCGGCGTCGATCCCGACGGCAACCAGCTCCCCTACATCGACGAGGTCCGCTTCACCTTCTTCGCCGACATCCAGGCACTGAACCTCGCCGCCATCGCCAGCGAGTTCGACATGCAGGAGCGGCACATCCAGATGACCAACTACCCGGTCTTCAAGGAAAACGAGAAGAGCGGGAAGTATCGCGTCATCACCTGGCCGACCTTCGGCGGCGCCGACGCCGTGGTCGCCTTCAACCAGTCGTACAAGGCCGACCCGGAGATCGGCAAGCTGCTCGCGACCAAGGACTTCCGGGTCGCGCTGTCGCATGCCATCAACCGCAACCAGATCAAGGAGTCGGCGTTCCTCGGGCTCGGCGAGCCGCGCCAGGGTGTGCCGGCGCCCTGGCATCCCTACTTCCCCGGGGACGAGTGGTCGAAGAAGTACACGGAGTACAAGCCCGAAGAGGCCAACAAGCTGCTCGACGCGATCGGTCTCACGAAGAAGGACGCCCAGGGCATCCGGCTCCTCCCGAACGGCAAGCCGGTGTCGATCGAGATCTCGGTCGTGCCAGCCTTCGGGGAGTGGCGCGACGTGGCCCAGTTGATTGCGAAGGACTGGGAGAAGGTCGGCGTCAAGACGGTCGTCCAGATCCGGGAGCGGGCGCTCCACTTCAAGATGCGTGACGCGAACGAGCTCCAGACCGAGATGTGGAACGAGGACACCAGCGCCTTCCCGTTCACCGGCAACGCCAAGGTGGACGTGCGGAACAACCCCATCCTGACCACGGGGCCGCTCTTCCTCCAGTGGTATCAGACCAAGGGCAAGGAGGGCATGGAGCCGCCCGCGCCGATCAAGAAGATCGTGGAGCTGGTGGACACCGCCCGCACGGTCGGTCCCGACGGGCAGACGAAGGCAGCCCAGGAGATCTTCCGGATCTGGGCTGACAATCTCTATGAGATCGGGACCATCGGCCTGACCCCGATGATCCAGGGCGTGGTCGTGGTCAACAGTCGCCTTCACAACGTCCCGACCACGCTCGGCAACGACTGGCCGCTCCGGAGCCCCGGCAACGCCCGTCCGGAGCAGTTCTTCTTCACGAGGTAGCCGCCTGCCCGCCGCGCCCGGTCCCGCCCGTCATGGGGTGGGGCCGGGCGCGGCCCGGCCGCCCGCCCTCGAGCCGATCCCCGCCAGCCGACCGCCGCTGAGCGACACGGAACGCCGTAGCCCCGACGACCGGACGGATCCGCGATGACCCGGTATGCTCTGCGGCGCCTCGTCCTCCTGCCCCTCCTCTTGTTCGTCTTCTCGGTGGCCGTCTTCGCGATCGTGCAGGCCCCGCCCGGTGACTTCCTGACGGCCTACATGGCGACCCTCGCCTCCTCCGGAAGCTCGGTCAGCGCGGAGCAATTCGACGCGTTGCGCCGGGACTACGGGCTCGACCAGCCCCTTTACGTCCAGTACTGGAGGTGGATGGCGAACGTCCTCCGGGGCAACCTCGGCCTGTCGCTCGAGTACCAGCGGCCCAACACGGAGCTGATCGGCGAGCGGCTGGTGCTGACCATCGTCCTCGCGCTCTTCTCGTTCGTCTTCACCTGGCTGGTCGCCATCCCGATCGGGATCTACTCCGCCACCCACCAGCGGTCCGTTCTCGACTACGTCATCACGGTCCTCAACTACATCGGGGTTGCGACGCCCAACTTCATGCTCGCGTTGATCCTCATGTGGATCGCCTTCGCATACCTCGGGATCAGCGCCACCGGGCTCTTCTCGCCCGAGTTCGTCGAGGCGCCGTGGAGCCTGGCCCGGGTGGTGAATCTCCTGGCGCACATCTGGCTGCCGACCGTGGTTCTGGGCGTGGCGGGCACGGCCCGGCTCACGCGTGTGATGCGGGCCAACCTCCTCGACGAGCTCAACAAGCCCTACGTCGTCACCGCCCGCGCCAAGGGACTGACCGAGTGGCGGCTGGTGCTCCGCTACCCAGTCCGGCTGGCCTTGAACCCGCTCGTGAGCACCATCGGGTGGTACCTCCCCGCCCTCTTCTCCGGCAGCCTGATCGTCGCGACGGTGATGAACATCCCCAACATCGGCCCGCTCCTCCTCCGGGCGCTCATCAACCAGGACATGTACCTGGCGGGCAGCATCCTGCTGATCTACTGCTTCCTGGCCATCGTCGGCACCCTGATCTCCGACGTCCTCCTCGCCTGGCTCGACCCCCGCATCCGGGTGGACGACTGACGATCCGTGAACGCGCCTGAGCGTCCTGCGCCGATAGCTCCGGACCTGCCCGAGGTAGGCGTCGCCCCGACGGCCGCCGAGGAGCGCGTCTCCCTCGCGTCGAACTGGACGCTCGTCTGGTGGCGTTTCCGGAAGCACCGCCTGGCCATGGCGAGCGCCGTCGTGCTGCTCGGCCTCTACGCCGTCGTCCTCTGCCCCGACTTCTTCAGCACGCAGGACCCCGAGGCCACCGAGGCCCGGCTGGCCTTCATTCCGGTCCAGCGCCCGCACCTGCTGGATGGGCTCCGGTGGAGTCCCTGGGTGCCGGCGGTCACCGGGAAGCGCAATGCCACCACGCTCCGGATGGAGTGGCAGGTCGATCCCAGCCGGAAGGTGGGCGTGCGCTTCCTCGTCCGGGGTTACCACTATCGCGTGCTCGGCCTGTTCCCCGCCGACCTTCACCTCCTGGGAACCGCCGACCCGAGAACCGCGGACCGCATCTACCTTCTGGGGACCGACCGGCTGGGCCGCGACCAGTGGTCCCGGCTCATGCACGGGACCCAGACATCGATGACCATCGGCCTGGTGGCGGTGACGCTCAGCGTCGTGCTCGGGGTGCTGCTCGGAGGCATATCCGGGTACTTCGGGGGGCTGCCCGACCAGGTGATCCAGCGCGTCATCGAGCTGCTCCAGTCGCTGCCGACCATCCCGATCTGGCTCGCGCTGACCGCCGCCCTGCCCCGCGACTGGACGCCGATCCAGGTCTTCTTCGCGATCACCGTCATCCTCTCGCTGGTGGGATGGACCACGCTCGGCCGGGAGGTGCGGGGACGATTCCTGTCGCTCCGTGAGGAAGACTTCGTCCTGGCGGCCGAGCTGGCCGGGTGCGGGCGACCGCGCATCATCCTTCGCCACATGGTGCCCACGTTCCTGAGCCACATCATCGCGACCAGCACGCTGGCCATCCCGGCGATGATCATCAACGAGACCTCGCTCAGCTTCCTCGGGCTCGGGATCCGCCCCCCCGCGATCAGCTGGGGGGTGCTCCTGCAGGAGGCGCAGAACATCCAGACGCTGGCGCTCGCGCCCTGGCTCCTGATCCCGGGCCTCCTGGTCATCCTTTCCGTGCTCGCGTTCAACCTGGTGGGTGACGGCCTCCGCGATGCCGCAGACCCCTACAGCCACTGATCCCGCCGCGACGGGAGCGGCGGTGGAGTCCGCCCCCCTCCTGTCGGTGCGAGACCTCCGGGTGTCCTTCTTCCTGGAGGAGGGCGTGGTCCGCGCGGTCGACGGCCTGAGCTTCGACGTCTACCCCGGCCAGGTGCTCGGGATCGTGGGCGAGAGCGGCTGCGGCAAGTCGGTCGCGATGAGGGCCGTCCTCCAGCTCGTGGAATCGCCCGGACGGATCGTGTCGGGCCAGATCCTCTTCCGGCCCGCGGCCGAGAGCGTCGTCGACATCACCCGGCTCGCCCCGCGGGGCGCGGCGATGAGGGCGATCCGAGGCGCCGAGATCGCCCTCATCCCCCAGGAGCCGATGGCCGCGTTCAGCCCGGTCCACACGGTCGGGGACCAGATCGTCGAGGCGATCCAGCTCCACTGGCGGCAGTGGCGGCCCGATGGACCGCCGCTCACACGCCCAGAGGCGCGGCAGATCACGGCCGATCTGTTCCGGGACGTCGGGATCTCCATGCCGGCGCAGCGCCTGGACGCCTATTCCTGGCAGCTCTCGGGCGGCCTCCGCCAGCGGGCGATGATCGCCATGGCGCTCTCCTGCAAGCCTCGGCTCCTCATCGCCGACGAGCCCACGACCGCGATCGACGTCACGACCCAGGCGCAGGTGCTGAACCTCATGCGCGAGCTCCAGCGCAAGTACCGGACGGCCGTCATCTTCATCACGCACGATCTGGGGGTCATCGCCCAGATCGCCCGCGAGGTCGTGGTGATGTACCTGGGTCGGGTCATGGAACAGGGCCCCGTGGACGCCATCTTCCACCAGGCGAAGCACCCCTACACGCGCGCCTTGCTGCGCTCCATCCCGGGCCTCCAGGCCACGCCGCGCGTCCCCCTGCCGATCATCACCGGCTCCCTCCCTCACCCGTTCAACCGGCCCCGAGGCTGCCCCTTCCACCCGCGGTGCTCCGAGGCCATGCCCGGGGTCTGCGACCAGCGCGTGCCCGCCCTCCGTCCCGTCGGTGACCAGCAGCAGGCGAGCTGCTTCCTCTACCACGACGTGGAGGCCACGTCGTGACGCCCGGGGCCGGGACCCAGGCCGCCCCGGCGACCCCGCTGCTCGACGTCAGGCACCTGCGAAAGTTCTTTCCCATCCGGAAGGGCTTCTCGCGACGGGTGGTCGCCGAGGTCCGCGCCGTCGACGACGTGAGCTTCGAGGTCCACGAGGGCGAGACCCTCGGGCTGGTCGGCGAGAGCGGGTGCGGCAAGACGACGACCGCCCGCTGCATCCTCCGGGCCATGGCGCCGTCGAGCGGACAGATCCTCTTCCGGACGCGCGAGGGGTCCGTCGTGGACCTGGCCCAGCTGTCCCGGAAGGAGCTGCGCCCGCTCCGGCCCGAGATCCAGATGGTCTTCCAGGATCCGTTCGGGTCTCTCAATCCGCGGATGACGCTGCTCGACAACGTCGGCGAGCCGCTCCTCGTCAACGGCCTTCGCGACCGCCGCGCGCGACGGGACCGCGTGGCCGAGCTGTTGCGCCTGGTCGGCATGCGCCCCGAGTTCATGTACCGCTTCCCCCACGCCTTCAGCGGCGGGCAGCGGCAGCGCATCGGCATCGCCCGGGCCCTGGCGACGGAGCCGCGGCTGGTGGTCGCCGACGAGCCGGTCTCCGCGCTCGACGTCTCGGTGCAGGCCCAGGTCCTCAACCTCCTCCTCGAGCTCCAGCAGCGCCTCCACCTCACGTACCTGTTCGTGGCGCACGACCTCGGCGTCGTCCGCCACATCTGCGACCGGGTCGCGGTGATGTACGTCGGGCAGCTCGTGGAGATGGCCCCGGCGGCCTCTCTCTTCGCGCGACCCCGGCATCCATACACGGCCGCGCTCATGAAGGCGGTCCCGGTCCCCGACCCCCGGGTCCCCAGCGGGGACGTGGCGCTCCAGGGCGAGGTGCCGAACCCCGCCAGCCCGCCTTCCGGGTGCTACTTCCACCCCCGCTGCCCCTTCGCGGTGGAGGTCTGCCGGACCGAGACGCCGGAGCTTCGCGTCGTGGCGTCCGGTCACCTCGCTCGATGCCACCGGGCGGACGAGCTCGCGCTCGAGGGCATCGTCCCCGCCGACCCCATGGCCCCGCGAGGGTGACCGTGCTCACGCGGCCAGCCTCCCTCGGGGCGCCGGGAGGAGCCGCTTGTGTGCGATCCGGCCCGGCGCGATCATCGACGGCGGGCTCGTGGTCACGCCGGCCACGCCGATCCGCAGCTGACATGAGGACCGAGAGGAGACCTCGACGATGGCCGCGACGACGCTACCCCTGATCCCCTCCACCGTGGTGGGCTCGCACGGTCGCGCCGGCTGGTGGCATCTCGGCGTGAAGGCCTGGGAAGCCGGCGAGATGGGTCCCGCCGACCTCGACGAGATGCTGGACGACGCCGCCGACACGGCGATCCGGGACATGGAGCGCGCGGGCGTCGACGTGATCACCGACGGCGAGGTGCGGCGGCTCGACGGCTACGTCGACTCGTACTACGCGGTCATCAAGGGGATCCGGCCGATCGCGGTGCGCCGGAAGCTCGGCCCCTGGGGCTACGACCAGCAGACCCGCTACGAGACGGTCGCCCGGATCGAGACGCCCGACGGGGGCCTCGGCATCGTCAAGGAGTTCGAGTATCTGAAGGCCCACACGACGCGGGGGATCAAGGCGACCTGCGCCGGGCCCCTCACGTTCGGCTCCCGAATCCACCCCGGCGCGATCTACAAGGACGTCGTCCAGGTGGCGGAGCGCTTCGCGGAGGTCATCAACCAGGAGCTCCGGGGGCTGGTCGCCGCCGGGGCCGAGTTCATCCAGATCGACGAGCCCGCCCGCGGCCACGTGAGCGGCCAGGAGATGGCGCGGCTCTTCAATCTGGCGACCGAGGGCGTGCGGGCGCGGCTCGCGTTCCACGTCTGCTTCGGGAATCGCTTCGGACGCTCGCGGTTCGACCGCACCTACCGGCCCTACTTCCCGGCGCTCCTCGAGGCGCGGACCGACCAGTTCGTGCTGGAGTTCGCCGGGCGCGAGATGGCCGAGCTCGACCTCATCGGCCAGTACGCCCGCGAGGGACGCGAGCTCGGGGCCGGCGTGATCGACGTCAAGGGCTTCCATCCCGAGACGCCCGACGAGGTGGCCGACCGGATCCGCAAGGTCCTCAAGGTCTGGCCGGCCGAGAAGCTCTACGTCAATCCCGACTGCGGCTTCGGCTGGAGCCCGCGGTACATGTGCAACGGCAAGATCCGGGCGCTCGCCGCCGGCGCGCGCCTCGTCCGGAAGGAGCTCGGCGCCGGCTGAGGCCGGCGCCGGCCAGCCTCACCCAGGCACGGCGCGGTGGGCGACACGCTCGCCACCGCCACACTCGGGCGAGCCGCACGGGCGGCGCGCCATCCAGGAGGCCCCATGGCACCCACGGGCACGATGCGCGCGGTCTTCTACCAGGGCGCGCGGACCTTCACCCCGGGCAAGACCGCGATCCCCGCCGCCGGCCCCGGCGAGGCCCTCCTCCGCGTCCTGCGGGTGGGCATCTGCGGGACGGATCTCCACATCTTCCAGGGTCACCTCGACAACCGAGTCCCTCACGGCGGGATCATCGGCCACGAGACGTTCGCGGAGGTCGCCGAGGCGCCCGCCGGCAGCGGCTTCAAGGCAGGCGACCGCGTCGTGGTGGAGCCCGTCCGGTTCTGCGGGACGTGCCGCGCGTGCCGGATCGGCGCCAGCTACATCTGCTACAACCTCAAGGTCCTGGGCGTGGATCTCCCCGGAGGGATGCAGGAGTACTGGCCGGTGCCGGTCGACCGGCTCATCAAGGTGCCCGACTCCCTGACCGACGACCACGCCGCCGTCATCGAGCCCCTGGCCGTCGCGACGCACGACGTGACGCGGGCCGGCGTGAAGGCCGGAGACGCGGTCCTCGTGTTCGGCGGAGGCCCGATCGGCTGCCTGATCGCCCTGGTCTGCCGCCACCGGGGCGCCCGGGTCGCCGTCGTCGAGATCAACCCGTTCCGCGTCGAGATGCTCCGGCGCCTGGGTCTCGAGGTCGTCGGCCCCGGGGTCGATCCGGTCCGCTTCGCCACCGAGTGGACCGACGGCGACGGCGTCGACGTCGCCTTCGAGGTCACCGGCCACCCGGCCGCCGTCAAGGCGATCACCGAGGTCGTCCGCGTGTGGGGCACGATCAGCATCGTCGCCATCCACTCGGAGCCCATGCCCGTGAACCTCCACCGGTTCTTCGCCCGCGAGCTCAGTCTCCACGGGAGCCGGCTCTACACGCGGGCGGCGTGGGAGGAGGCGATCCGCCTGGGCGCGAGCGGCGCGGTTCCGCTCGCGCCCATCGTCAGCCGCGTCATCCCGCTCGAGTCGCCT
>CAVVOZ010000005.1:0-168166 GCA_963749975.1 uncultured Candidatus Rokubacteria bacterium
GCGGGGCTCCTGCTCCAGGTGGACTGCCCGGATCTCGCGATGGGACGCCACATCCAGTACGCCGCCCTCGACCTCGAGGAGTTCCGGCGGATGGCGCGCCTTCACATCGAGGCGCTCAACCACGCGCTCCAGAACGTCCCGCCAGACCGAGTGCGCATGCACGTCTGCTGGGGCAACTACGAGGGGCCCCATCATTACGATGTCCCGCTGGCGGACATCATCGACCTCGTCTTCCTCGCCCGCCCGGCCGGCGTCTCGTTCGAGGCGGCCAACCCGCGGCACGCGCACGAGTGGCGGCTGTTCGAGCGCGTGCGGGTCCCCGACGGGAAGGTCCTGATCCCCGGCGTGCTCGAGTCGAAGACGAACTACATCGAGCACCCCGAGCTGGTGGCCCAGCGGATCGGCCGCTACGCGAAGCTGGTCGGCCGGGAGAACGTCATCGCCGGCTCCGACTGCGGCTACGGCACGTGGGTCGGCCAGGCCGCGGTGGATCCGGGCGTCGTGTGGGCGAAGCTGGCCAGCCTCGCAGAGGGCGCCCGCCTGGCCTCGCGCGAGTTCTGGCCGTAGTTCCCGGGCGACCGCGGACACTGGCAGGTGGCGGGGACGCTCTCGGGTATCGCACCGCGACACGGCTGCCGGACGTGGTGATGTCGATCGGGTTCTATGCGGTGGACGGCCGGTTCCTGTGCGAGCTCACCACCGGCGACGCCCCGGGGCTGATCGAGCTGCCCGAGGGATCGGGCACGGTCGAGTTCGCCTGCAGCCAGGGGGGGCTCCAGCGAGGCACGTACGACCTGGTGGCGAGCATTTGCCGGGTCCGGGAGGGGCAGCGGACGAGCCTGGCGGAGCGCCGCCTGGCCCTCACGCGGATCGAGGCCGACGGCGCGGCCTCGGGCGGGCAGTTCCTCCTCCCCCACACCTGGAACCTTTCGCGTGACTAGTCAGGTGAGGCGTCACTTTCCGACGCTGGAGGCGGATCCCGGTGCCCGGGCCGCCCCGGAACCGCGGCGGGTGGCCATTGCGTCGGTCGACATCGCGGGGCCGTACCAGGCCGGGGGGGTCGGCACGGCATACCATGGGCTCGCCCTGGCGCTCGCCGAGGCGGGACACCGGGTGACGATCCTCTACCTCAGCCACCGCTTCGACCGGGGCACGGCCGGCGAGTGGGAAGCGTACTTCGGTGGGCATGGCATCGAGTTCGTGCACCACCCGCAGCCGGTTCCTGGGCACGTCTGGTACGGGCGGCGGCCGGAGGCCTCGTTCGCCTGCTATCAGTGGCTGAAGGCCAACCAGCGCTTCGACGTGATCCACTTCCACGAATGGCTCGGGCTCTCCTACTACTCGGTGCTCGCCAAGCGCCAGGGGCTCGCCTTCGAGGGCTGCACGCTCTGCGTGGGCACGCATGGACCGATGCGATGGAGCCGGGAAGGTGACCAGGTGCTCCTCTCGCGTTCCGAGGATCTCGTCGTCGACTTCATGGAGCGCCAGAGCGTCGCGCGGGCCGACCTCGTCGTCAGTCCCAGTCGATACCTCCTCGAGTGGATGGAGGACGACGGGTGGACTCTGCCCGAGCGCGCGTTCGTCCAGCAGAACGTCGTGGATGCCGCCTCGATTGCGCCGGCCCCCTTGGCCCCGAAGCCCATTCGCGAGCTCGTCTTCTTCGGCCGGCTCGATCGCCGCAAGGGGCTGCCCTTCTTCTGCGACGTGGTCGAGCAGCTGGAGGCGGACAACACCCCCGAGTTCTCCGTCGCGCTGCTCGGCGCCAATGCCATGATCGACCGGCAGACGAGCCTGGACTACCTCCGCCACCGCACCCGGCGCTGGCGGCAGCCGCCGCGGGTGCTCACCGGCGAGGGGCGCGAGGAGGCGCTGGCGTATCTCCGGGATCCGGGGCGGCTCGCCGTCATGCCGTCGAGCGTCGACAACTCGCCGTGCACCGTGCTCGAGTGCATCCAACGCGGCATCCCCTTCCTCGTGAGCGACGTCGGAGGGATCCCCGAGCTGATCCATGCGGAGGACCGTCCGGCGGTCACGAGCCCGCTCCGGGCCGAGCGATTCGCGGGACGGATCCGGGACATCTTGGCGGCGGGCCAGCGTAGGGCACGACCGGCGGTGGACCCGCAGGAGACGCGACGGGGCTGGGTGGGCTGGCACGCCAGGATTGAGGGCGCACCTTCTCCGGGCGTGGAACGGCCTCTGGCCCAGGCCCCTCTGGTGAGCATCTGCATCGCCCACTACGAGCGACCTCGACTCCTGAAGCACATGCTCGCTTCGATCCGGCGCCAGACCTACCCGCACGTTGAGGTCGTCGTCGTCGACGACGGAAGTCAAGGGCCCGATGCCCTCGGCTATCTCGAGGAGCTCCGCGAGGAGCTGGTGGGAGGAAAGGGCTGCGTGCTTCGCCAGGAGAACCGCGGCCCGGGGGCCGCGCGGAACCGAGCCGCCAACCAGGCCCGGGGATCGCTCCTGCTCTTCCTGGACGACGACGACTACCTCGAGCCCCAGGCCGTCCGGACTTTTGTCGACGTGGCGTCACGCACGAGTGCCGACGCACTTGTCTGCGTCTACAAGCAGTTCGCCGGGGACGGCGTACCCGACGGGTCGACCCCCGTGCGCAGGTGGCTAGTCCCCCTCGGGCCCGCCCTGGTCGCCGGTCTCATCTACCCTCAGCTTGGCGGCACGATCTACATGATCACACGCGAGGCCTTCAAGCGCACCGGCGGATTCCGCGAAGAGCGGGACGTCGACGAGGACTGGGAGTTCCTGATTGAGGTCGTGCGGAGCGACCTTGACCTTCAGGTCATTCCCGAACCGCTCCTCTGGTACCGCGAGCAGACTCAGAGCCGGTCGCGAGTGGACAACCGGGTGGTCCGGGCACAGAGCCGCATCCGGCTCTTCGAGAAAATGCTGCCGGTTGAGCTCCGCGACCTGGTGGGCCTGGCTCACGCGTATCTGTTCTCGGCGGTGGACGCGCAACCGCGGCTCGAGCGCGTCCGCGAAGTGCTGGCGAAGAATCTCACGCCCGAGCAGGAGACGCGGCTGCGGCAGTTGCTGGTTGCCGGCCCGCGGTCGCCGAGGGTCGGGCCGCACCCCATGCGGCCCCGTTCACCATCCGACAGAGCCGTCCCGTGAGGTGCCAAGAGATGAGCGACGCGCGATTCTTCGAATGCAACAGTCCGGACGTGATCTTCGAGGAGTTCGGGGACGAGACGATCCTCATCAATCTCAAGACCGGAAGCTATTACAGCGTCTCCTCGGTCGGGATCCTGGTGTGGGCGCTCATCCAGAGTAGGGTTGCCGTCGAGGAGTTGGCCCGCTGGGTCGGTCAACGGTTCCCCGGCGATCGGGACCAGATCGACGACGCGATCCGGGACTTCGTGGGCCAGCTGGCCCAGGAGGAGCTGATCAGGTCCGTGCCCGCCGGCCGTCCGCTCGGGGAGGTGCTCGCCACCGTGCGGCTGCCCGCCGGTGACGACCAGGCCTTCAAGCCGCCCGTGCTGGCGAAGTACGACGACATGGCCGAGATGCTCCTCCTCGACCCGGTCCACGAGGTAAGCGAGCAGGGCTGGCCCTCTCCACGGCCGACGGTGTGAGGCTGCGGCCAGGAGGCGGTCCCTCCGCCATGTGCGCGGCCGCGCGCGTCAGCGTCATTGTCCCGTTCTTCAACGCCGAGCGGTACCTCGCCCAGTGCCTCGACAGTGTGCTGGCGCAGACTCGCCCGCCCGTCGAGGTCCTGGCGATGGACGACGGCTCGACGGACCGGAGCGGGGAGATCGCCCGGACCTACGGCGAGCGGGTGCAGTACCACTTCCACGAGAACGCCGGGCCGGGCGCGACGCGCAACCGGGGGATCCAGCTTGCCCGAGGCGATTTCGTCGCGTTTCTGGACGCGGACGACCTCTGGATGCCGGACAAGATCGAGCGACAGCTCCGTGCCTTTGCCCGCGAGCCGGAGCTGGACCTCGTCTTCGGCCACATGGAGCAATTCCACAGCGAGGACCTGTCGCCGGAGGACGCGCGCCGTCTGGTGTGTGACAGGACACCACAGGCATCCACCCTCATCTCGTGCCTGCTGGCGCGACGGAGCGTATTCGAGCGCGTGGGGCTCCTGGATCCACGGACGAGGACCGATTTCGTCGACTGGTACCTGCGTGCGTGCGAAGGCGGGGTGAGGACGACGATCCTCCCGGAGGTCGTCGCGCGGCGGCGACTGCATCTCTCGAACTTGTCGCGGACGACGCCAGACTCCCGTCGCGAGTACCTGCGGCATCTCAAGGCTTCGCTGGATCGGCGGCGCACCGTGGCCGCCCCGGCTGGGCCTCGGGTCGAGGCGGCCGAGGAGACCGGTCGGCGGCAGGCACCGGGCCAGGATCCCCGGTGAGCGTTCTCAGAACCCCGCCGAGTCCCGCGGATGCTCTGCTCCTGACAGCGGCGCTGCGGAGCGATGCGGCCGGGCTCCAGGCCTGGGAGACCTGGACGCACCGACAGGCGCTCGATGAGGTGGACTCTGGCCAGCACGGCCTGGTCCCACTCCTCCATCGCAACCTGAGCCGGGCCGGCGTGGAGCATCCAGACCTGGCGCGGATGAGGGGCATTCACCGCTACTGGTGGAGCCGGAACCAGCTGCAACTCCGGAGGCTGACCGAGGTTGTCCAGGCCCTCGGGCGTGACGGCATCGAGACGCTGCTCCTGGGAGACGTGGCGATCATGCTCCAGTACTACGAGGACGTGGGGCTGCGTCCCCTGGCGCGGCTCGACATCCTGGTCCACCCCGAGGAGGCCGCCCGCGCGGTCAGGCAACTGCGGGAGCGGGGCTGGGGGCTCGGCGAGGGAGGCTGGCACTGCCGCCCGGATGGCTCGGTGGACACCGACGCGGGGAACGGCGTGATCCTCGTGGCGGACGGTGAGCCCTCCTGCGGGCTCTTCTGGCACCTCTTGCCGGAGTGCTGCTGGGACGATGCCGACCAGCCGGTCTGGCGCCGGTCCACGGAACGGTCCTACAACGGCACCTGGTTCCGTGTTCCCAGCGCGACGGACACGCTTTTCCACGTGTGTGTGAACCGCGCCGCGGACGGCGGGGTGCCGGCGATCCTCTGGCTGGCCGATGTGGCCAAGATCCTGGAGAATGGCCGGGACGGAATCGACTGGGACCTCCTCGTTGGTCTGGCACGCCGGCGTCAGCTGGTCCTCCGGCTCCGCGAGGCGCTGGAGAGCTTCCAGCAGATCGTCGGGCTGGGTCTGCCGGAGGCGGCGCGCCGCCGGCTTCGCACACTCCAGCCGACAGCCTGGGAGCGGATCGAGGCCCGGCCGGAGGGCGCCGGGGGGGCGGCCGTCCACGAGGCGGCGCGACGGCTGTGCCGCCTGTCCCGCCGGTACGCCGACCTCGGCTGGCCGGGGCAGGTCGCGAAGCTCGCCGCCGTCGTGCGAGAGATCTGGGCGGTGAAGCGCCGCTGGCGACTGCCGGGCATGATCGGCCGCGAGGTCGTGCCTGCGTATCTGCGGGAGCGCGCGGCGCACCGTCGCGAGAGCCACGGATGATCCCTGGCCCGGTGTCGGTCGAGGTGACCGCCGGGGGATTCGTGACGGCAGTCCGCGAGCGTTTCGAACAAGCCGTCGACGCCTGCATCGAGACCCGTCACCACTTTCGGATCGCCGAGACCCGCGTCCGGCTCCGGTTCGCGGGCCCGGCGATGGTGTCCCAGATCGTGCCGGCGCTCGCCCATCTGCGAGCCGAGGACGGAGCCCCGCCTGACTTGGAGGTCTGCATCTGGGATTCCGCGAGCACCGGAGTCCCGATGATCCCCCCGCCGTGCGAGTCTGCCGACTTCACCCGCCGCGGCAACCTGTGGGGTGTCGAGGGGACCCGCTTCCCCCTGGCCTTCCACTACGGGGACCATTCGGTCAACGCGATGGACCGTGTCGCGCGAACTGCGGTCTACTGGGTGCGCGACTCCCGGGAGGTGCCGTTCTGGGTGCGGGCGTCGCCCCTGAGAAGCATCCTGCACTGGTGGATGGAGCAGAACGGCAAGCAGCTGATCCACGCGGCTGCGGTGGGCACCGAGGCGGGGGGGGTCCTCCTGCCGGGACGCGGGGGTACGGGCAAGTCCTCGACCGCCCTCGCCTGCCTCCTGGCGGGCCTCCGCTACGTGGGTGATGACTACGTCGCCGTGGAGCTGGATCCTCGACCCCGCGTGCACAGTCTGTACTCGACGGCCAAGCTCGGCGTGAGCGACCTGCAGCGAGTGCCGCGGATCGCGGACCTCGCGGAGATGAGTACCGGCCCGGAGATGGAGAAGGCGGTGATGTTCCTGGGGGCGCGCTTCGCCGATCAGCTCGTGACGTGTCTCCCGCTCGTACGGCTCCTGGTGCCCCGCGTCACCGGAGAGGAACAGTCCCGACTCGGCCCGATCGACCCCCTCGACGTCGAGCGAGCGGTCTCCGGTGAAACGCTCGGCCACCTCCCACTCGTGGGCCGCCACACGGTCAACACCCTGATCCGTCTGTCACGGGAAGTGCCACGCGCCGCCCTCCACCTCGGGACCCGACGCGAGTGGATCCCCGACATGGTAGCCGAGAGCCTGCGGCTACCGAGCGAAGGGCATGCACCCGACGGGATCGCGCGGCCATGGGAGGCAAGGGTCGGACAAGAGTTCCCGCTGATATCGGTGGTCATTCGGGCGTGGGATCCACACCAGTCGCTCGCGGAGAGCCTGGGGGCCGTGCTCGATCAGGACTATCCCCGCGTCGAGATCATCGTCGTGGATGGGGTGCCGACGCCCGAGCGCCGCCGGGCCGTGGAGGCGCTGGTGGGGCCGGCGTGCTATTGCGAGCTCGCCGGGTCCGTGGCAATCGCTGAGGCGCGCAACCGGGGCATCCGCGAGGCCGCCGGCGAGTTCGTCGCGTTTCTCGACGCCGGGGACCGATGGCCACCAGATACCCTCCGGCGGCTTGCCGCGGACCTGTCGGCCGCGCCGGAGCTGGCGGGGCTCCTCGGTCTTGGGCGCCGGCTGGGACCGGGTGAGGCGCGAGGCGGTGATCGCGCCGGAGACCTCCACGGTGGGACGATCCGTCCGGTCTCGGCGGGGCTGTTCCGGCGGACGGCGTTCCGACAAATCGGGCTGTTCCGTCCGTGGCCAGCGCCCGACCAGGGAACCGAGTGGTTCTGGCGTGCGGAACGAGCGGGGCTGGGCATCCGACGGATCGACGACGTCACCATCGAGATGCAGGCGGGCCGCGGGAACGCCGCGGGAGCGGTGCTCCGTACGCTCAAGGAGTCTCTTGACCGTCACCGGAGGGGGGGGACCCCGGCGCCGGGCTTCGCCCCCAGCGACGAGCCCGCGGACCGCGACGGTGCGTCGACCGCGTCGGAGCCCCCCCTGGTGAGCGTCATCATGGCGGTGAAGAACGGAGCGCGTTTCCTCGCGTCGGCGATCGACAGCGTCCTGGCACAGGACTATCGCCGGTTCGAGATCGTGGTGGTCGACGGCGGCTCGGAAGACGACAGTGTGACCATCGCGCAGTCGTATGCGAGGGTCCGCGTGGTACCCCAGCGGGGCGTGGGGGTCGCCGACGCCTACAACACAGGGATCGATGCTGCCCGGGGAACCCTGCTCGCGTTCCTGTCGTGCGACGACCGCTGGACCCCGGACAAGCTGAGCGTGCAGGTGGACTACCTGCGCAGGCGCCCCGAGATCGGGTACGTCACCGCCTATGCGCGATTCTTCCTCGAGCCTGGATGCGCGATCCCCCCGGGATTCAAGCCGAATCTCTTGGCAGGCGAGCACCCCGCCCACATCATGGAGACCCTGCTGGCCCGTCGCTCGGTCGTCGACCACGTGGGAGGTTTCGATCCGGCCCTCTCGACCGCCGAGGACGTGGACTGGTTCTCCCGGGCCCACGACCGGAGCATCGCGACCGCCACGGTGCCGCGCGCTCTGCTCCACAAGCGCGTGCACGACCGGAACCTCTCCCTCGAGGCGGCGATCAACAACCCGAACCTCCTGCGGGTGGTCCGACGCGCGATGGAACGGAAGCGCGGGGCGACATGACGGGTGCGGACATCTCGATGTGCGGGGCCGCCGAGGCGCCCGAGGCTGGCGTCTCACGAGCTCCTACCCCCGAACCGCGCGACCTGGTTGCGACTGCCCCCCTTCAGCCGCCGAAGAGCTGCCAACCGCCGACCTCGTGATGTCACCGGCTACGTTGAAAGGCCGTGAGGCCGAGGGCGCCCCTGCGTCCAGCCGGCGGTTTCGCGATGGTGGGCGACGGCCGGCTACCGTCCACGCGATCGGATCGCCGCGGTCGCCGCTCTGACCTTCCGGGTTTCCCGCGCCGGCACGACTCGGCGCCGCATCGCGCCGAGCGACATCGTGGCCTCACGCCGGCGGGCGCGGATCAGCCGCCAGAACGCCGGGTCGGTCCCCCACACGACGGCTTCCCAGTCCTGCCCCTCGACGCCCACGAGGACGGCCGCCGGCTGCCCGCGGCGTGTGATGACGACCCGCTCCCGCTGGGCGTCGTCAACGCAGTCCTTCACCCTGCGCTGCAGATCCCGCACACTGATTGCCTTCACAGGATCTCCTCCGTCGTCTGATCGGGCGGCTTCCGACGCACCGCCCGCACGTACGGCGGTCATGTTGAGGACGGTCCCAGTCAGCCGCGAAGAGGTCGGAGGGCATCGGGCGGTCAGACGTTCGACAATCGTGGGAACTCATGGCAGCACTTCGGGAATCAGACGTTCGGCTCGAACGGAACAACCTGTCAGCGGATCGGGAACCAGCTCTTCTGCAACTGAAGGCTCCTGTAGAGGGCGCCATCGCCACGGTGGGCGGTCCGATGCGGCTCCGAACCATCATCATTGGTGTGAGCCTTCCTCTCTTGCTCGGGTGCGTCGCCGACGTGAGGCTGCGGCATCCACAGACCGGACAGATGGCGACGTGCCAGGGCGGCTATTGCCCCGGCGTAATGTGCCTGCCCGCACAAGATCGACAATTCCGTTGTATCGACGACTTCCAGCGACAGGGCTACGAACGAGTGCCCTAGATCCGGCCCTCGTGTCCGCTTCGGTACTCCCACGCTGGACCGATGCCATCTCTACGGTCGCCTCCTCCCTCCCGGGATGGAATACGCCTCAGATCGGTTGTTCCTCTAGCCGCTCGTGCATAGGGTGGCACGGGCCTCGCCGCGGCATCGCGCGCGGGCGGCTCCGGCATGGCTCCGCCGGATCGACCGCTGGATCGCCTACGCCAACTCGGTGGTGGAGGAGTAACGTGGGGTTCGGCTGCTGGTCCCTACGTTAGAACGACCTCATCATGGTCTCTGTGGTCGAGCGGGTACTTCTGATTGAAGTCCTCGGGTTGCTCCCAGAGGTTGGGGCCATGGCGTTTCCTGAGAACGTCGACTAGGCGAGAGCAATCGTCCGGGGCCGCCACGGGTTTGAAGAGACGTGTTCTGGGATCAGCATGGTGATACATCCCCGCAACGTAGTCTGGCAACAGCAGCAGGGGCTCCTCCTGCTCGGTTGCACAGCAAAACGTTGAACGTGGCTGAACACCGAGTTCGGCCCTGAGACGGCTCGTCTGGTTCCAGTCAGCGAAGCTGTGTTCCATGAAGGTTTCGGTCACCTTGCCGCGTAGCTCCTTGTCCGCGACCAATGAAAGGTCTAGGACAACGTCTCCCCGTCGACTCCATGGAAAGTGCCGGGTCCTGAGCACTCGGCCAATCCAAATGCTGAATCCCGAAGACAACAGCTGCATCCTGTATTGGAGATCCGGATCTAAGAAAGGCAAGTCTTCGCCCCTGGCTCGAGCGACTGCACTGAAGGCCTTCCCCTTTGCGAAGTAGAGGCGCCATCGCGCCGGGTCAGACAGATGCAATTGGTAGACGATCACAGGGAGATGCCCCGCCACGATGAAGTCGACGACCCTGCGCAACCCGGGCAACCTTCCATCCCGCCACTTCTTGGGTTTGCGACCGAAGCTGGCGAGCAGTCGTCGGCGCGTTGTTCCAACTACCCGGCCGGACACGCCCACCGCCACTACCGTGATGATCGGATTCTCTAGAACCTCTGACACGCGGCCGGCGATGTCGCAGAAGACGGACCAGGTCCCCAGCACTTGCTCGGGAGACCTTGACGTGGTCAAGCGGGACTCGGCCATACCTATCTCGACGCGTCCAATCATATTCCCCCCGTGGCGAGGGTTGCCAGGGGAGGCTGACAATGGACGCAGATCCTAACGCGCCGCCCAGCTACGTAAACAGGAAGACCGCAAGCCTGGAGGCTGTCGATTTCCTGCAGTATGAGCCACTCGCTTACGAGATCGAAATGCTCGGAGAGGTTGCCAAGTTCGCCCACAGCCGAGGGACGGTGCCACAAGTCGTAGAGAGTGTCCTCGTCGAGAGTTTCGCGCTGCACTTCAGGAACCTGGCCCTGTTTCTATGGCCGGAGAGGAAGAAGGACTTCGACGTTCTCGCGTTGCACTTCGGCCGTGATGGCGTGCAGTGGAAGCGACCAAAGAAGCCGAAGGTGGTGAAGCGTCTGGTCGACCGAGCAAGTGGAGAGGTCGCGCATCTGACCACGAAGCGTCGGTCTGGACGGGCATCTGAAAAGGAATGGGACTTCGTTTCTTGCATTCAGACTCTCTTGCGGGCGCTTGATGACTTCGTGAACCAGGCGGACCCTGCGAAGCTCCCGGCCAGAGTGCGTGACGAAATGCAGCGGCTCCACGAGTGGGCCAGCGGCTCCACGAGAGTGGTTCACGGTCATGGCAACTTCACGACGAGCACCACGCGGACCCTAAAGGTCATCTGACGTATGATCGCCGCCGTCTACGCGCGCACGTCGACCGAGCCGGTGCGGGGCGAGGCGCCTTGACACCGCCAACCCGCGCGCCTACCGTGACGACGGTCTCGTTCCGCCACGGCCCTACATCCGAGGAGGGTCTATGCGCGCGACCGGTCCATTTCCCGCCGCTCTCCGTTGCCTGACCTACTGGCTCTGGTTCGGCAGCCTAGCGTTGCTGACCGGCTGCGCGACCGACGGCTCCTCATCAACCGGCCCGCAAGGGAGTTCGGGATCGGTCACATGGGAGATCGTTGATATGGGGCAACTGGCGAGCTCCAACGGCCAACGGCTGCGGTGGAGCTATGTGATTGTGCTCCGTGAGACGGCCGGGTCCGCGGTTCAGTTTGAACGGTTGGAGCGAGGCTCTCGGGTGGAGGGCATGGAACTGACCTCCGGCGGCATTTCCGCCAGGTCCTTCTCGCAGACTTTGCCCGCGCGCGGCGAACTCAGGGTCCCGACCGTCGATAGCTGGGGATGGTCAGCTCAGGCAGGCAACCCCTTCGGCGGCACCGCGTCACTTCAGCCAATTGCCGTGGAGTACCGATTCTTCGGGCGCACCGGTCAGGAATCCGTAACCATCCCCGTCCGGATTCGCCTCCATCGAGGAGTCGGTAAGGTCGTGCGTCCGGTGCTCTCAACCACCGCGGCTCTTCCCCCCTCCAAGATGATGACGACCGGTGATCTTGCCGGGCTGGCCGGCCAATGGCGTGGCGCGCTGAGAGCGGACGGGGATGTCTTCGATGTACCGATCGAGTGCACGTTTGAACCTGATGGAACGGTTCGCATTGCCATGAACGACCCAGTCACCGACCGTTTTCGGGCGGCCGTGTCGGTGCGTGATGGTGGGCTGGCCTATGCGGGCAATCGCGACACCGGCTCGTTCACCCTGCACGAACGCGAGAAGGACCGCATCTTGGCGGGCTATGTGACCGGACCGCGCGAGGGTCCGCAGGCGCCGGTGGGCTACACCATCCGGCTGCAGTGGCAGGGGCCGTGACGAGTGTGCGGACGGGGGCCATGTCGGCCCCTGGACTTAGGCTCTTGCCTCTACTGGCCCTGGTAGTCGCAGCGTGTGCGCCCATGCGCGCCCCATTGCCCCGTGATGCCCAGGTCTACCCACCACCCGACTACATCCGTCCTGCCCTGGCGGCCTTCTCAGGACGTTGGGAGGGTCTATGGGAACCCCGGCACGTCCAGGTCGTCATCGTGGTCGAGCATCTCTTCTCGACGGATCAAGCGCAGGTGGTGCTCGCGATTGGCGGAGATCCCGGCGGATGGTTTCGCCTTTCCTTAGATGCCGTGGGTGCGGACCCCGCCTACTTGCGCGGGGACTTCAACGACCGTGAGGGAACGCGCACGACGCTACGTCTCTCCATGCCCACATCGAGCGTGCTGCTCGCCGAAATGGAGATTCGGCAGGCCCGTGACGTCGGCGCGGTGATCTATCGTAGCCAACTACGAAGAGCGGAACCACCGTCCGGCAAGCCTCAGGCGCTGGACACCGAGCCTCCGGAGATACGTTGTCCGGTGCCGGTGCATTCCTTTCTTCCGGCTCCGGACCGCTTCTCGGCCGTGATGGGGCCCCCGGACGACACGCCCTCCAATCGCGAATCGATGCGTCGCGACTACGAAAAGTCCAAGCAGGACGTCATGGACCCGCGATTCCCTGATGATCCGGATTTCAAGCGCGCCTATCTGCTGATGTGGCAGGACTGGGCTTCCCGGGCGGGCGGTGCACCCGCCATTAGTCCCGGCGATCGGGAGTGGTTCTGGCGCTGGCGCTGCGCCCCGGGCACCATCGAACGACTCCGGACCCGATATCCAACCGTGTTCGGAAACACGCCCCAGTGAACGCGTCGCTGGTGTGGACAGGCTCGCTAGACTAGATTCCAGGCCCTAGGAGTCCGTCCGAGTAACAGGGCCACGGACGGGATTGAGCACGGATGAGTGAGCGGATTTCGATCGTGAGGTGGGCCGGCGGCGCGGCCACGCGGACGGACGCGGCGTCGGGTGTCCCTCCGGCGGCGGAGTCGCTGCGGCGGGTGCTGACCTGGCTATCATGGCCAGGCGCCGGCGCCGTGCAGCTTCAGCAGATTGTGCACCGTGCAGATGAGGGCCCACTCATGGCGCACCGCGGTCCAGCCTCGTCGGAGGAACTGTCGGAAGCCGCGGGCGTGTTTGATTTGGCCGAAGACCGGCTCGACAATCGCCTTCCGCCTCGCGTACACTGCGCGCCCGGCCAGCGTCCGGAGCTTCCGTACCATCCGCTCGCGCCGGGTCAAGCCATCAGGCGGGCGCCCGCGGGGGGCCGGCGCCTGCCACTCGCGGTGCTTCTGCCGGCCGGTCGCGATGTAGGCGTCGATGGCCTTCTCCTCGAGCGCCTGCAGATTGTCGTCCGAGCAGTACCCCGCGTCCGCCAGCACCCGGCGCGGCCGCTGGTGCAGCGTGCGGCCGATCGCGGTCACCAGTGGCACCAAGTGCCCCACATCGGCGGCCATCGGCGTCACGTCGTGCGCGACGATCACTTGCGCCGTTGCATCCACGGCCGCCTGGGCATTGTAGCCCTGGATGAAGCCGTCGGCGGTCTTCTGGATCTTCGACTCCGGATCGGTGAAGTTCCGTTGGGCCTTCGGCGCGGGCGTGGCCTGCGCGGGATCCTTGCCCGTCTGCGCGGCGTGCTCCCGCGCCTCGGCCTCCAGGGCCGCTTTGGCCTCTCGAATCTTCTGCAACCGGCTCTCGCGCCGGGCCAGCTCCGCGGGCAGTTCATCGCCCCGCCGGTCGGCGCCGTACCGGGCGTCCTCATCCCGGTCCGCCTGCTCGGCCCGGCGCAGCAGCTCCGCGATCTCCGCCTGCAGGGCGGCCTCCTGCTCGGTCATCCGGCCGTAGCTCATCGCCTTGTGCTTGGAGGCGTTGGCCTTCAGCCGGGTTCCGTCAATGGCCACCTGCCCGAGCTTCACCAGCCCGGCACGGCGACACAGGCGCAGCACCTGGGTGAACAGGGTGGCCAGCGCCGCGCTGTGGCGCTTCCGAAAGTCGCTGAGCGTCCGGAAGTCCGGCTGGTTGCCGGCGGCGAGGAACCGCACCGCCACGTCCTCCACCAGCCGCCGGGCGATCTTCCGCGACGAGTACGTCCCCGTCGCGTAGGCGTAGAGCAGCACCCCCACCATCATCCGCGGGTGATAGGGCGGGTACCCCCGCTCCTCGGGGTAGGTGGCCTCGATCGCCGTCAGGTCCAGGGTCTCCACCACGTCGCGCACGAACCGGACCAGGTGATCTTCGGGCACCCAGTCCGCCAGCGCCGGGGGCATCAGCAACATCTGGTCGGGCTCGTAGGGGCGGAACGTTTTCGCCATATCCGCATTATCGACAACCCCGGTCCGAGGTCCACGAGAATCGTGGTTACTCGGACGGACTCCTAGCCGCGGCTTGGCCAGTCGCGGCGAATCGCTACTCCGAATTGTTCAGCTTCGAGCGCCGGACCTACACAATTGGTTCGTTCGGGAGTGGCGGGCGGCCAACGACGAGCTCGGCGAGCGACTCGCCGGGAACGGCACACTCGAGGAGACAGCGCTCACAGCGTGGGAGCTTCGACTATCCAGCCTCCAGCCGCCACGGCGGCTGCCTCGCGCGAGACAACGAAGACCGGACGATCGCCAGGGGCGCCGTCTCTATGCCGCCCTGTACCACCGTGCTTTCGTGACGGCGCTTCAGGGATGCTGGCGGCGCAAGCAACGCGTGCTGGGCGAGAACGTCGTACTCGGAACTCGGCTACCACCCGTGTTTCAGGCCCTCGACATCGCACTCGTCGAGCGCCCCGACGAGAGCCGGCTCCTGCAGTGGCTCCGCCAGAGTGGGTCGGCTCATGACTTTGCGGCCAAGATCGTGGGACATCTCGTCGGCCGGACAGGCCAGTACGTTGCTCGCGAGATCAAGAAAGCACGGGCCGGGTATCGTGCCGACGTCACCCGCGAAGGCTGGAGGCCGGACGCGATTCCATTCCTCTCCCCGGCACCCCGCCAACCTCGTCAAGTAGCGCCGCGCCGTCGTTCGTAGCTCCGTTCGCCCAACCCCCTAGCGCAACAGCGCGCCGAAGTTGGCGAGAACCGGGGGATACGTCTGTCTCCCGCGCCATGTCACCCAGCGCAAGCGGGAAGTGGCCTGACAATGGTGCTCGATACAACCCCACGCATGAACAGGAGATACGACATGGAGAAGCTGTGGTCCGTGAAGGAGCTCGCGTCTCAGACCGGGCTCAGCGAGCGCTGTCTCCGGCAACTCATCGCGGAGGGGCGACCCCCCCTGGGAGAACGACCGAGAAGGGGCTTTGTGTCGACTACCCTCCGCCGCCGTGGAGGCTTTCCTGACCGCGGCCTCGCCGGGGGTGATCTCCCTCTTCTTCCGGAACGACCACTACCCGAGCCACGAGGCCTACCTCTTCGCCATCGCGGACGCCATGCGGCACGAGTACGAGGCGGTGGTCCGCGCGGGGCTCCTGCTCCAGGTGGATTGCCCGGATCTCGCCATGGGGCGGCACATCCAGTTCGCCGCCCTGAGCCTCGAGGAGTTCCGGCGGATGGCGCGCCTCCACGTCGAGGCGCTCAACCACGCCCTCGCCGGCGTGCCGCCGGACCGCGTCCGCATGCACGTCTGCTGGGGCAACTACGAGGGGCCCCACCACCACGACGTGCCGCTCGCAGGACATCGTCGACATCGTCTTCGCGGCCCGGCCCAGCGGCGTCTCGTTCGAGGCCGCCAATCCGCGGCACGCGCACGAGTGGCGGCTCTTCGAGCGCGTGCGGCTCCCCGAGGGCAAGATCCTCATCCCCGGCGTGCTCGAGTCCAAGACGAACTACATCGAGCACCCCGAGCTGGTGGCCCAGCGGATCGGCCGCTACGCGAAGCTGGTCGGCCGGGAGAACGTCATCGCCGGCACCGACTGCGGCTACGGCACGTGGGTCGGCCAGGCTGCCGTGGATCCCGGCGTCGTGTGGGCGAAGCTGGCCAGCCTCGCGGAGGGCGCCCGGCTGGCCTCGCGCGAGTTCTGGCCGTAGCCGCCCGAGACCAAGCTTCCCGGCAGCCCTCTCCGATCGGCTCCCCGGAAGGCCCCTCCGGGACCCGGGACAGAGGTGCATGCACCTTGCGGACGCGCCCGGGAGCGCGGCGCGAGGCGAACACGGACGGGTCACCCCGGCACCGGAAGCCTCCTGCTATGCCGGAAGCAGGACGAGGATGGCCCAGCCGAAGACCAGCGTCACCAGCGTCACGGGAATGCCGACCCGCGCGTACTCCCAGAACCCGATCGTGATGCGCTCCTCGCGCGCGGCCTCGACCACGATCAGGTTGGCGACCGAGCCGAGGATCGTGAGGTTGCCCGCGAGGGTGGACGCCATCGCCAGGATGAGCCACGCCCGCGCGGGCTCCCCGAACCCCGGGACCACGGTCTTGAACAGGAGCACCGCGGGCACGTTCGAGACGAGGTTCGAGAGGATGGCCGTGACGACCGTGAGCACGGCCGGCCGGTACAGGGCGAACCGGCCGGCCAGCCCGAAGAGATAGTCGGTCAGCCGCGCCTCCTCGACTCCGCCGATGATGACGAACAGGCCGATGAACAGGACCAGGAGGTGCCAGTCGATCTCGCGGTAGACCTTCTCGGGCTTGACCCGCCTCGTGAGGAGGCACACGGCCGCCCCGCCGACGGCGACCAGCGCGATCGGCACGCCGGCGAAGAACGCGACGAGCATGACGCACACCGCCACGATCGTCTTCGTCATGAGCGCGGCGTGGATCGGGAAGTTGGCGGCCAGGTTCACGGGAGGCAGCGCGGCCGGCAGCTGACGCCGATAGACGAGCCAGAGCACCGCGACGACGCACACGAGGCCGACCAGGGCCACCGGGGCCTCGCGGGCGAGGAACGCACGGTAGCTGATCCCCGAGAAGCTGCCGATGAGCATGTTCTGGGGATTGCCGGTCAGGGTGGCGACGCTCCCGACGTTGGCGGCCGTCGCGAGAGCCAGGAGGTACGGCACCGGCGGCAGCCGGAGCTGCCGCACCACCGCCAGCACGACCGGGGCGAGGACGAGACAGATCACGTCGTTGACGAAGAGCGCCGAGAGGACACCCGCCGCCAGGGCGACCATCGCCAGGAGCCCGACGGGGCCTCGTGCGCGCCGGACCGCCCAGTGCGTCACCAGGTGGAAGAAGCCGGAGAGCCTGAGGTACGCCGCGACGATCATCATGCCGAAGAGGAGGACGAGCGTGTGAGCGTCGACGGCGGCGACCGCCTTGTCCCAGGGCAGCACTCCGGCGACCACCATCACCGTCGCGCCGATGATGGCCACGCCCGTCCGGTCCACGCGGAAGCCCGGGAGGCGGCCGAGGGCGAGGCCCAGGTACGTACCCACGAAGGCGACCAGCGCGACCAGGCGCAGCCAGGTGAATTCGGGCATGCCGCGCAGTATACGGGCGGCCGCCGGGCCGCACCACGCCCCGGCCCGCGGCCAGGCATCTTCCGTGGGATCGGCACTGTAGCCGCCGCGGGCGCGGCGTTACTGGGTCAGACTCTTGCGGGTAACTTGACAATCGATGACCATGAGTGCGCGACGTTCCCTGCGCCAGCGCATCGCCTCCTCCAAACTCCCTGGCTCATCACGGCTTCATCGAGGACTCACCACCGTCCGAATGGGCAGCAAGGCCCGAGCGAAGGTGGATCGGGCGGATCTTCCCCGATGGCAGGACCACCGGCGGTCGCCGTTTCACTCCGAGAAACCGTGCGTTCCGCCAGACGAGGCTCATGACCTGCTCGGCCGGGGAGCCGGCGCCGATCGCAGTCAGGAAGGCCCCGGCGACAGCCTCGAGGTCCGCGGTGCCCATGCCCGGCCGGACGAGGAGCCAGAGCTGAGGCCGACCGTCGAGAGTCTCCTCCTCGACGAGTTGGTAGTCCCCCGGGCCACCGCCGAACCGAGCAGGTAGGACGTCTTCCAGGACGCGAAGCACGTCCACGTCAAGAAACGTCATCCCGCCCGCGGTGAGCTTCTCGTGGCTGCGAATCGTGTGCAGATGCGTCGTCCATCCCAGGCGCTGGAGCCCACATCCGCAGTCGCGCGTGTTCATTTCGGCTTGATCCCCGGTGCTGACGTTCAGGAGAACGAGTGGCGCCGTCGGGCGGATCGAGCTCACGAAGAGGCTCTGGCTCGGCACGCCAACGTCGACGGCGTCCTCCGCCTGGATCAGCCCGTGGAGATCGCCTGGGACGTGAACCTCGTCGGGTTCCGACGGGGCAACGCAGCCGAAACCCACGGCACCGCACTCGGTGATGGCATAGCGGGGCAGGGCCGTCGCCCCACAGCGCCTGAGCGACGTCAGGCGGGCGGCCGTCAGGGGCTCACCGGTCACCGTGAACTGGACGCCGCTCAGGTCGCCCCCGCGCTCCCGCGCCACGTCGCAGACCCGCAGCGCGGAGCTCGCGAAGGTGAACAGATGGGGGACGGCGCCCTCATGCAGAACCGACCGCATCCAGTGAACGATGGCCGACGGATCCTCGAGCGGCGCATGCTCCGGCAGGGGCAGCGGGGTTCCCGCGGCGAGGCTGCTCCCGCGCACGACCCGCGCGCTCCACCGGTAGCGCGGCGCGAGACGGGCCGGATCGACCTGCGTGAACCAGCGGCGCACGGGCGTGCCGAACCGGCTGAACTCGAGAAGCTGAGCCAGGGCCCCGCCGCCCGGAACGAGCCACTGCGCCTTGGTCCACGCCGATCCTCCCCGCGCGTCCATGGCCAGCAGGGTGTTGACCGCCCGATCCTTGAGATGGACCAGGTCCATGGGCACCGATGTGCCCGCCCCATCCCCGCCGCTGGAGCGTGACGACAACACGACCCGAACACCCGGGTTGCGCAGGGCCCCCGGCTCCACGGTGAAGATCAGCGAGCCCCGCACCACGGGGCGCCGCCTCTTGAGCTCCTCGACGGTCAAGTAGACACCCTGTCGCAGCAGCGTCCGCAGCGCATGTTCCACGCCGTCTCGCCGCACGAGACCCTCGAGATCCCCGTATTCACATCCCGCCCGCCGTAGCAGAGGCCGATAGGGACTGCGGGGCTGCTCGTAGATTCCCCGCCGCACGAGGGCGAGGAAGTCGAGCGCGCGGCCCTCGAGGCGCCGGCCCAGAACGACCCGTGCGTCGGCAACCGTGATCGGATGCCGGAGAAAGGCCGGCAGGCCGGCGGCCAGGCGAGCCGTCGTGACCGCGTCATCCAGGCGAGTCATTCGCTTCCAGAGCGTCCGGCCGGAGCCGGCGGAGCTAGCTCAGGTACTTCCGTTCGCGGTAGCTCTTCTCGACGAACTTCTGGAACTCGTCGAACCCCAGGCTGACCTCCGAGATCGTCGTGAGGTCGCGGGACTCGAGTTGGCCATCGCGGGCTTCCTTCCGGTGATCGACGCGCTGCGGCCCCCGCCGGCCGCGACGGCCTACGGGGTCAGGCGCTCCTTCCGGTAGTCGTCGAAGTAGATGACCATCGGCGTCGCCATCCGGTCCCGGTACAGACCGAACCGGAAGTCCACGTCGGGAGCGTCGTCCGGATAGCCGAGCGGCCCTGCGTAGTCGACGACGGGGACACCGTCCAGCCAGACGGCGACGGCGCCGTCGGTGAGCCCGAACCGGATGCGGTAGCGGAGATCGACCCACTGGCCCCGGATCGGCGTGGGGTGCCGGTAGACCGTGGTGCGGCCGGCCACGGAGTCGACCGTGATGGTGAGGACGCCGCGCCGGAAGCGCTGCGCCACGATCGGGCTGCGCTTCAGGCAGACGAGGCAGCGCTGGTGCCACTGCGCGGTGACGAGCCGCGTGTCGACGATCGGGAAGTCGGCCGGCACGTACATGCTGAACGCGTACTCGTGGGTCTCTCCGAACCGGGGGTTCAGGCCGTCCGCTTCCTCGACCTCCGTCCGCTCGCTCTCCGCGCCGTCGGATCCCACCATCGGGACGTCGCCCTCGTGGATCTCGACCCGGAGGGCAGCGGCCCCGGAGTGGACCAGCTCGCGCTGCACGGACACCCGCCCCGGGGTCACGAAGCGCGGGTTCCAGAGGGGCCCGAGCGTCTCGGTCTCGAAGCCGTCCGTGACCGGCTCCGCCGACACGGCGGCGGCCGACAGGCAAAGGAGGAGCGCGGCGAGCCAGCGCGCCACCCGGCGTCCCTCAGGCGAGCTCGGTGTTCTCGACGAACTCCGGGGGCAAGGGCGGGCCCCAGACATAGAGGGAGTCCTCCTCCGGGAAGTCGCGCGGGACCCAGGCGCACTCCTCGGGGATGTAGTCCAGGTCGTGGTAGTACTCGGCGAAGCTCCCCCAGGGGTCGCGCGTGTAGTGGAAGTAGTTGGACCCGATGACGTGGCGGCCGAGCCCCCAGCCCTTCTGCCAGCCCGCGTCGTGCATCCGGGCGGCGCCGACCGCGATCTCGTCCACCGAACCCACCTGGAACGACGCGTGGTGGAATCCCGGCCCCTTGGACGTGAGGAACGCCAGATTGTGGTGGTCGGTCGTGCAGCGCGTGAAGGCGATGATGCTCTTCACCCGGTCGGAGAGCTTGAGGCCGAGGACCCGGGTGTAGAAGTCGACCTGGCGATCGACGTCCGGGGTGAAGAGAAGGACGTGTCCGAGCTTCCGGGGCGCCGCCCGGGCGCTCCGGTCGGGGCTGCCGCGCACCACCTGACGCTGGATGTGGCCCGGGCTGTTGACGGCGAGCGGCGGGTCGGGCGGGGGATCCTGGCTCCCCTCCGGGCGGACGTTCACGTGGTGGCCGTCCGGATCGCGGAGCCAGAGCCCGCCGTCGGGCGCGCCCCGCGGCGGATCGACCTCGCGCACGCCCGCGCGGCGGATCGACTCCCGCACCGCCTCGTACTGGTCACCGGGGGCGCCGAACGCCAGGTGGTGGAGGCGCTTCCTCGGTCCGCCGTAGAGCAGCGTGCACGCGCGCCCGAGATCGCCGGGGCGCAGGTGCACGGCGCCGTCCCGCGCCGGCTGGTCGACGAGCCCGAACGTCCGGTAGAACGTCTCCCCGACCGTCTGGTCGGGCACCTCGAGCGCGTAGTGGAGTAGAGATCGAACCGGCATCGTGGCCCTCCATCTGGTCGCGCCGGCTCCGGCCTGCGGCCCGCGCGACGTCGGCGAATGGACCGATCATACCAGTGTCGCGCCAGCCCCGGCGCGCCCGCCGATCAGGAGAGCCGGAGCCGCAGCATCCGGCGGGCGTTCCCCTCGTAGATCTGCGCCTTCTCCGCCGGGGTCGCCCGCATCCGCTCCATGGCGGCGATCGTCTCGCGGATGAACCCGGGGCCGCGCTCGGGATCGAAGGGCATGTCGGTGCCGAAGAGGACGTGGTCGGCGCCGAAGAACGCCAGCCCGCACTCCATGGCGTGGGACGCGCCGAAGAGCGCGGTGTCGCCGTAGAACTTTCGAAAGTGGTCGACCGGCCGGCCCGTGAGCCGGCGCGCCGCCTCGAGGTCGTCGAGATCGTCGGTCCGGGTCCCGAGCTGGTCGAGCCCGTACCCGGCCCGCCCCTCGAAGTGCGGAACCATCGCGCCCATGTGGTGCGTGATGATCTGGAGGTCCGGCCAGCGCTCGAAGAGGCCGTCGAAGACGAGGCGAGCCATGGCGGCGGTGGTCTCGTAGGGCCAGCCGAAGGCCCACCAGATGTCGTACCTGGAGCGCGACTCGCCCTTGTAGTCCGGGAACGAGACCGGGCCGGGCCGGGTGCAGCCAGATCGGGAGGCGATGGGCGGCCATGCGCTCGAAGACCGGCCGGTACTCGGGCGCGTCGAGGGGCGCGCCGTTGACGTTCGAGAAGATCTGGACGCCCGTCGCCCCGAGCTCGCCGATGGCGCGGTCGATCTCGCGCACGGCCGCGTCGGGGTGGTTCATCGGGAGCGACGCCACGAAGCCGGGGAAGCGGTCGGGGTGCCGCCCGACGATCTCCGCCATGCCGTCGTTGGCGAGGCGCGCGAGGTCGGCGGCCAGCTCCGGACCGGCGTACGTCTCGAGCGGGGGCGAGCAGAGCGTCAGCACCTGCACGTATCCCTCGTAGCGGTCCATGATCCGGAAGCGCAGGTCGAGATCGGTCAGCACCGGGATCGCGCGCGTCCGCTTCTGCATGTACTGCGAGGGCGACACGACCTCGCACATCCGGTCGAAGAAGCGCTTGGGGAAGATGTGGGGGAAGACGTCGATCTTCATCGGATCTCCCGGGTCGCGGGGCGCTCGGGCCCCGGCTGGACGTACGACCGGTTGGAAGCCTCGCCCTCGGGCGGCTCGCTCACCGAGCGCCGAGCTCCGCCCGCAGCATCCTCGCCGCGGCCACCATGGCCCGCATCTTGCCGAACGCCACGTCCCGCGGCAGGTACTTCATCCCGCAGTCCGGCGCCAGGATCACGTTCTCGGCGGGAACGTAGGGCAGCGCCCGCTTGACGCGCTGGGCCACGGTCTCCGCCGTCTCGACGGCCGGGTCGCTCAGATCGAGGCACCCCAGCATGATCTGCTTCCCGGGAAGCCCGGTCAGGATCGCGCAGTCGAGCTTGGACTGCGCGGTCTCGATCGACACCTGCCGGCAGCTCGAGCCGGCCAGCTCGGGCAGGAACGAGTAGGCCGACGGGCGCTGGTGGATGATCGCCGCGTAGCCGAAGCAGATGTGGACGGCCGTCGTGCCGCCGGCGCCCTCGAGCGCGCGGTTGAGCGCCCGGAGCCCGAACTGCCGCGCCTTCTCGGGCCGCGCCTGCATGTACGGCTCGTCGATCTGGACGATGTCGGCGCCGGCGGCGAAGAGGTCGCGGATCTCCTCGTTCACGGCCACGGCGTAATCGATCGCCGCGGCCTCCTCGCTCGGATAGTAGTCGTTCTGCGCCTGCTGGCTCATGGTGAACGGCCCCGGCACGGTCATCTTGATCGGCTTCGTCGTGTGCGCGCGCAGGAAGCGGACGTCCTCCACCTCGACGGGGTGCCGGCGGCGCACGGGGCCCACGATGCGCGGCACCGGGTTCGGGTGGCCCGACCGGTCCAGCGCCGTGCCCGGGTTGTCGATGTCGACGCCCTCGAGCGCCGTGGCGAAGCGGTTCGAGTAGCTCTCCCGCCGGATCTCGCCGTCGGTGAGGATGTCGAGCCCCGCGGCCTCCTGCGCGCGGATCGCGAGAAGCGTCGCGTCGTCCTGAGCCTCGCGGAGCCAGGGCTCCCCTACCCGCCAGAGCTCGCGCGCCCGCACGCGAGGCGGGAAGCGGCCGGCCAGGCGCTGGCGGTCGATCAGCCAGTCGGGCTGCGGGTAGCTGCCGACGAGCGTGGTGGGAAAGAGCACGGCGTCACCACCTCTCCAGAGATCAGCCGGTCGTTCCAGCTCCGCCAGCGCGCTCCGCGCCTGCGACCGTTCGGGCGGCCTTCGGCCCGAGGCCGGGCGCGGCGGCCTCCGGCCCGGCTGGGGCGCAGTATAGCCGGGGCGAGGCGCGGCGGCGACGCCGGGCCGGGCGCGCTGTGGGCCTTGTGATATGGTAGGCGGCACGCTGAGCCTCGAGAGGAAATCGCCGGTGATCCAGCTCGCGTCCTCCCTCGCGTGCCCCCCGCTCCTTCGCGGTCCGTCGCTCGCCATCGGTCAGGCGCTCCCGGACACGAAAGTCGTGGACGGCATCCCGGCCGGATCCCGGGGAGCGAGCTGAGCGTGGTGGAAGCCGTCGCCTCGCGCGGTCACGAGCGCGCGCTCACCGTCCACGGCCGCCGCATCCAGCTGTTCGAGGGGGGCGCCGGGCGGCCGCTCCTCTACCTCCACGGCGCCGGCACGTTCTGGTGGATGCCCGTCCACGACCTTCTCGCCGCGCGCCGCCGGATCCTCCTGCCCGTGCACCCGGGGTTCGGCGCGTCCGAGGGACTCGACGCGATCGAGACCATGGAGGACCTGGTCTTTCACACGCTCGACGTGCTGGACGCCCTCGGCGTCGACCGGGTCGACGTGGTCGGCCTGTCGCTGGGCGGCTGGCTCGCGGCCGAGCTGGCGCTCCGCCACCCGGCGCGCGTGAACCGCCTGGTGCTGGTCGACGCGGCGGGCGTGCGGGTGCCGGGCGTGCCGATGGGCAACCCGTTCATGATGCCGCCGCCGAAGGTGCGGGAGCTCATGTTCCACGACCCCGCGTCGCCGGTCGCCAAGGCGATCATGCCCGACGCGCCGCCGCCGGAGCGGCTCGAAACGGTGCTGCGCGGACGCGAGGCGGCGGCCCGGCTCCTGTGGAACCCGGCCCAGCAGTACCGGAAGCTCACGGGCCGGCTCTGGCGCATCGGCGCGCCGACGCTCGTCGTGTGGGGCCGCGAGGACCGGCTGATCCCGCTCGCCTACGGCGAGGCGTACGCGCGCGGCATCCCGGGCGCGCGGCTCGAGATCCTCGACCGCTGCGGACACCTCCCGCCCTTCGAGCACCCCGAGCGCTTCGCCGAGCTCGTGCTCGCCTTCCTGGACGGCTAGGATGTTCTTCGTCTGCTTCCACTTCATGCCGTGGCCGCACCTGCCGGCCGACTTCGAGCAGCGCTACGAGTCGGCCTGGTTGACCCTACCGAACAGCCTCTACGACCCGGCGCGCGGTCGGGTCCTCTACAACGAGTATCTGGACCAGCTCACGCTCGCCGAGACGCTCGGCTTCGACGCGGTCGGCGTGAACGAGCACCACCAGAACGCCTACGGCCTCATGCCCTCGCCCAACATCATCGCGGCCTGCCTCGCCCAGCGCACCAGCCGGGTGAAGATCCTGATCCTCGGCAACGCGCTGCCGCTCTACGACCACCCGCTCCGGGTGGCCGAGGAGCTGGCGATGCTCGACGTGCTGTCGGGCGGCCGGATCATCGCCGGCATGGTGGTGGGGCTCGGCGTCGAGGCCTACACCTACGAGGTCAACCCCACCTTCTTCCGGGAGCGGTATCGCGAGGCCCACGACCTGATCGTGGAGGCATGGACCCGGCCCGGCCCCTTCCACTTCGAGGGGAAGCACTACGACTTCCGGTTCGTGAACGTCTGGCCGCGTCCGCTCCAGGCAGCCCCACCCGCCGATCTGGATCCCCGGGCTCCGGGAGCCTCGAGACGATCCGCTGGGTCGCCGAGCGGCGCTATCCCTTCATCGCGCTCCCCTTCTCGCCCTACCAGGTGATGCAGGAGCACTACGAGCTCCTGCGGGAGCACGCGGCGTCGAAGCTCGGCTACGAGGTGCCGCCCGAGCAGCTCGGCTGGCCGGTCCTCGTGTACGTCGCCGAGACCGACGCCCAGGCCCGCGCCGAGTTCGAGCCCCACTTCTGGTACCTCGCCAAGAAGGGGCTCCGCATGCCGCGCGAGTTCATGTACCCGCCCGGGCACACGTCGGTGGAGTCGCTCATGCGGGTGGCGGGCCCCAAGCGCAAGTTCGTCACCGCGCTCACCTCCTGGAGCGAGGTCGAGGACGGGATGTACGCGGTGGTCGGGAGCCCCGCCACCGTCCGCGACCGCATGCGGGAGGTCCTGAAGCAGACCGGGTGCGGGATCGTCCAGGGGATCTTCCAGATCGGCAGCATGCCCCACGAGCTGGCAACGAAGAACATGACCATGTTCGCGCGCGAGGTGATGCCCGCCCTGCGGGCCGAGTTCCCGTGACGCGCCCGCCGCCCAGCGCGGTCATCCGAGCATCCCGAAGGAGGACTCGCACCATGAGGTGGAACGGCCCGTTCGCTGGCCGCGTGGTCCTGGCCCTCACCGTCGCCCTCGCCGCCGGAGTCGCCGTCTCGCCGCGCGCCGTCGCGCAGAAATCGACGAAGGACACGCTCTCCGTCGTCGCCGCGGTGCACCAGGCCACGCTGGACCCGCACTTCGCGATCACGACGCAGGATCTCATCTTCAACCGCAACATCTACAACGCGCTCGTCAAGTTCAAGCCGAACAGCATCGAGTTCGAGCCGGACCTGGCGACGTCGTGGACGGTCTCCAAGGACGGCCTCGAGTACACCTTCAAGCTCCGGCGGGACGTGGAGTGGCACAAGGGCTACGGCAAGTTCACCGCCGCCGACGTGAAGGGCTCCTTCGACCGGCTGCTCGACCCGGCGACCAAGTCGCCGTTCGCCGGCAGCATGCGCATGCTGAAGGAGGCGGTGGTCGTCGACGACTACACGGTGAAGCTCGTCCTCAAGGAGCCCTACGCCGGGTTCCTGTACCTCCTCACGCCCTACCGGGCGGGCCCGATCGTCAACGCGCGGGCGGTGGCGGAGAAGGGCGCGGGCTACGCCTGGGACCCGATCGGGACCGGGCCCTACGTCTTCGAGAGCCGCATCCCCAACCGCGAGTCGGTGATCCGGGCCAACGAGAAGTACTGGGGCGGCGCCCCCGCCATCAAGAAGGTGGTCTTCCGGACGGTCACCGACACGAACGCCCAGGTCATCGGCCTGGAGAACGGCGAGTACGACCTCGTCTACTCGCAGATCCGCGAGCAGGCGGTGGCGGACCGCCTGAAGCGGGCGGGATTCAAGGAGACGCTCGTCCACCGGAACCTGCCCCAGGTCCTCATGATGAACGTGACCGTCAAGCCCTTCGACAACGTCAAGGTGCGCCAGGCGATCGCCCACGCGATCGACCGGAAGCAGCTGATCGACCTCGGGTACAACGGCATCGGCGAGCCCTGGTACTCGCCCATCCCCAAGGGCTACCCGTACGTGACGGAGAGCGTGCCGCGCTACGAGCACGACATCGCGAAGGCCAAGCAGCTCCTGGCCGAGGCCGGCTACCCGAACGGGGTCGAGATCACGATGGTGAACTACGACGAGAACAAGCTCGGCGGCGAGGTGATCGCCGAGCAGCTCAAGCCGGCCGGCATCACGGTCAAGCTCGAGCTCCTGGACCAGCCGACGTGGCTCGGCCGGATGTTCCGGGGCCAGGGCGTCTACTTCGCCATCCACTGCTGCGTGCGCCAGCCCGACCCCGACATCTGGCTGACCGACGCCTTCACGCCCACCGGGGGCGCGATCGCCGTCAGCAAGTACAACCTCGAGGCGGACCTGATCCCGGCGCGCCGGGAGCTCGATCCCAAGAAGCGCGAGCAGATGTACCACGAGATCCAGCGGAAGCTCATGCGGGACGTCCCGATGATCCCGCTGATGATGCGCCCCGAGGCGATGCTGCATTCGCCGAAGCTCCAGGGCATGCCGAACCTGGAGCCGATCTGGGGCCTCGACATCACCCGCCTGACGTTCAACTAGCCGGCAATGTCTGGCGCACTTGCAGACGGCAGCGGCTCGGCAGCCTGTAAGGGGCGCGGCGCGTTGATCGCCGTTGATCGTGCGGGCGCGCCGGATGACCGCGTGATCAGGGGGGCCGGCGTATAATCCTACTCGCGGAGGATGCCCGGGCTTGATCACGTTTCGAGTTGAGACCGAACAGGAGACCGATGGGCGGTGGCTCGCGGAGGTCGTCGAGCTGCCAGGAGTGCTCGCGTACGGGAGCCGCCAGGAAGAAGCGGTGTCCCGCGTCCAGGCCCTGGCGCTCCGCGTGGTCGCCGAGCGGCTTGAGCATGGCGAAACCGGTCCAGAGCTGCTGAGCATCTCGTTCAAGGCCGCATGAGCGAATGGCCAAGCATCCGTGCGCCACGGGTGCTGGCCGCGCTCCTCAGGATCGGCTGGACCGTGAAACGCCAGTCCGGATCGCATCAGACGCTCGCGCGCGACGGCTGGGCTGACTTCGTCTTCGCCTTCCACGACAGCGAGGAGATCGGGCCTCGGATGCTGGCACGCATCGGGAAGCGCACAGGCCTCCGCCCCAGCGATCTTTGAGTCGGCACGAGGTCGCCGCGCGCTCCACGGGATTGAATGTGCGTGGATGCGACGCGCAGTTGGACCCGTCCGGCGAGAGGTGATTCGCGCGCATGCGCCATCTCGCCCGGCGGCTCGTGCAGATCCTCCCGACCATGCTCGGGGCGCTGGTCCTGGTGTTCCTCGTGATGCGGGTCCTCCCCGGAGACCCGGCCATCGCGCTCCTCGGCACCGCCGCCACCCCGGACGCGGTGGCGGTGCTGCGGCGGGAGTTGGGCGTGGACCGCCCGCTCCCCGAGCAGTTCGTCGCATATCTCTCGGGCGTGCTCCGGCTCGACTTCGGCCAGTCCCTCGCCCTCCGCGCCCCGGTCACCTATCTCGTGCTCGACGCGGTGCCCCACACGCTCCTCCTCACGCTCGGCGGGACGCTGGTCGCCGCGGCGATCGGCGTGCCGCTCGGCACCGTCGCGGCGCTCCGGCGCGGTACGTGGCTCGACTACGCCGCCAGCGTCGGGGCGCTGCTCGGGGTCTCGGTGCCGGTGTTCGTGTGGGGCCTCGTCCTGCTTGCTGACGTTCAGCCTCCACTGGCGGGTGTTCCCGACCTCGGGCGCGGGTGCGACGCCGGGCGAGATGCTGCGGGCGCTCGTCCTGCCGGCGATCGCCACCGGCTTCTTCCTGGCGGGCGTCGTCTCGCGGATCACGCGGGCCAGCATCCTCCAGATGCTCGGCCAGGACTTCGCCCGCACGGCCCGCGCGAAGGGGCTCGGCGAGTCCGCCGTCGTCGGCCGCCACGTGCTCCGGAACGCGATCATCCCGGTCCTCACGGTCATCGGGCTGAACATCGGGACCCTGCTGAGCGGCGCGGTCGTGGCCGAGACGGTCTTCACGCGGCCGGGCATCGGGCGGCTGGCGCTGGACGCGATCCTGGCCCGCGACTACCCCGTGATCCAGGGCGTGGTCCTCGTCTCGTCCTTCGCGGTGCTCCTGCTGAACCTGGTCGTCGACCTCCTGTACGGGCTGGCCGACCCGCGGGTGCGCGCGACGTGAGGATGCGGGCGCCCGTGCTCCTGAGCGGCCTGTTCATCCTGATCGTCGCCGCCATCGCGCTCGTCGCGCCCATGCTCCCCGTGAAGAGCCCGACCGCGCAGTCGGTGGTCCGCCGCCTGAAGGCTCCCTCGGCGGAGCACGTGCTCGGGACGGACCGCCTCGGACGCGACATCCTGAGCCGGGTCGTGTGGGGCACGCGGGTGTCCCTCGCGGTCGGCGCCGCGGTGGTCGCGATCAGCGCCCTCGCCGGCACCGTCGTCGGCCTCACCTCGGGCTACTTCCGCGGTCCCGCGAGCGACCTCCTCGTGCGGGGCGTCGACGTGCTCCAGGCGTTCCCGGCGCTGATCCTCGCGCTCGCCATCGTGACCGCCCTCGGCCCCGGCCTCGGAACCGTCATCGCGGGGATCAGCCTCGGCTACGTTCCGCAGTTCGCCCGCGTCACCCGGGCCGCCGCCCTCGCCGTGCGCGAGCGCGAGTACGTCGAGGCCGCGCGGGCCGCGGGGGCGAGCACCGGGCGCATCCTGCTCCGTCACGTGCTGCCGAACGGCGTCGACCCGGTGATCGTCCTCTGCACGCTTCTGGTCCCGGCGGCGATCCTCACGGAGTCGATGCTGAGCTTCCTCGGCCTCGGCATCACCGAGCCGACCCCGACCTGGGGCAACATGATCGACAACGGCCGGCTCGTGCTGCGCGAGGCGCCCTGGCTCACGGTCTTCCCGAGCGCCGCGCTGGTCCTGACGGTGATCGCGTTCAACCTGGTCGGCGACGCGATCCGCGACGCGCTCGACCCGCACGTCCAGGAGATGTGGGTGGGCGCCGCGAGCCGCGCGCGCGGCGCGGCGCTCCTGGGCTGACCCAGATGGAGGCGTCGATGCCGCTCACCGGCCGGGTTGCCATCGTCACCGGCGCCGCCAAGCCGGACAGCATCGGTCACGCGGTCGCCGTCGGCCTCGCCCGGGTCGGTGCCGACGTGGTGGTGGCCGACCTCTACGAGGCGGGCTTCCCGGCGGTCACGCGCGCGATCGAGGCGGCCGGCCGGCGGTGCCGCTGCATCCGGACGGACGTCGCCGACCCCGCCTCCGCCGAGGCCATGGTGAAGGACGCGGCGAGCGAGCTCGGCCGGATCGACGTCCTGGTCAACGCCGTCGGCGGGAGCTGGGGCATCACGCCCGAGGACCTCACCGCGCCCGCCCCGGCGCGGGTTCGTCGGGCTGACCAACTGCAGCCTCGGCGACTGGCGGACGATCCTCGGCGCCAACCTGGACGGCGCCTTCTACTGCGCGCGGGCCGCCGCGCCGTACCTCCGCGCGTCCCCGGGCGGAGCGATCGTCAACTTCGCGTCGATCGCCGCCCGGGTTGGCCTCGCCCCCGGAAGCGAGGGCAGCAGCGGCCCCTACGCCGTGGCCAAGGCCGGCATCATGGCGCTCACGCGCCAGCTCGCGGTGGAGCTCGGGCGCCGACGGCGTCCGCGTCAACTGCGTGGCGCCCGGCGTCGTCCTGAGCGGGCGGGCGCAGCGCCTCATGGCGGCGATCGGGGACCAGCGCGGGCCGGAGGGGATGGCGTCCGCCGTCCCGCTCGGCCGCTTCGCGACCGTCGACGAGGTCGCGGGGCTCGTGGTCGCCCTCTGCACCGACGAGACGAGCTACATGACGGGCGTGACGCTCGACGTCAACGGCGCCGGGTACATGGCGTGAGGAGCGCATCGATGCGGCTGACCGGGCTGGAGGGCCGCGTGGCCGTCGTGACGGGGGCCGCGAGCGGCATCGGCCAGGCCGTCGTGCGGCGCCTGGCCCGGGAGCGCGTCCGCCTCGCGGTGGTCGACGTGTACGAGGCCGGCCTGCGTCAGCTCTGCGGGGAGCTCCAGCGACGCGGCGCCCGAGCCGTTCGTGGCGGATCTGACCGATCCCCACGAGGTCATGGACCTCGCCAAGCGGGTGCTCGGCGAGGTCGGCGACGTGAGCTTTCTGATCAACGTCGCCGGCGGGCCAGTCGCGCCGAGCCACGAGAATCAGCTGCCGCCGCTCCAATCCCGCGCGTCGCCGATCGAGGAGATCGACGACGTCGACTGGGCCCGCATCCTGGCGACCAACCTCACGACCGCGTTCCTCGTCTGCCGCGCCTTCGTGCCCGCGCTCAAGGCCCGCCGCGCTGGCCGCATCGTGAACTTCACGTCGATCGCCGCGCGGCGCGGCAGCGATCGCGTCGGCGTCCACTACGCCGCGGCCAAGGGCGGGGTGATCGGGCTCACCAAGACGCTGGCGCTCGAGCTCGGCCCCCACGGCATCACCGTGAACGCGATCGCGCCGGGCTTCATCAACACGGAGCGGATGGACGCCGTCGCCTGGGGGCGCCAGGCGCCCGAGCAGCACCGGGCACTGCTCGATGCCATCCCGCTCGGACGCCTCGGACGCCCCGACGACATCGCCGGGATCGTCGCGCTCCTCTGCTCCGACCAGGGTGGCTACGTCTCCGGCGCGACGATCGACGTCAACGGGGGCCTGTACTTCGGTCCGTAGCGCCAGTGCACCATGCTGGCTCGCGCCCGCGCTCCCGGGCCAGAGCGGACAGACCCTTGTGGCGCGATTCCCACGTGAGGCAAGCTAGCGCCGATGCTAGCCAGGCGCCCGGAGAGACATGGCGGTCGTGATCCTGTCTCTCTGGTGACGGCGAGCTCGGCCGAGTGTGCGAACTGTCTCGATATGAAGGATCGACAACATGGCGCTATCCCAGATCCAGCAAGCTGAAGTGAGCCGGCGCCTTGACGCGTTCTGCGACGCGCGCGTGCCTCCCAGCGCCCGCGACAAGGTACGTGTCGGCTTCCGCATCAAGGGCACGGAAGTCGTCCTGTTTGAAGAGCGGCCAGCGTTTCGACCTCCCCACGACTGGCAGGAGATGGTCGTTGCGAAGTTCAGATACGTTGGAACGCAGAGGCTCTGGCGCTTGTACTGTCAGCACCGTGATCGGCGTTGGCACTCCTACGAGGCTCTGCCGGCAGCATCGAGCCTCAAGAGATTGCTTGATGAGGTCGCTGCCGACCCAACCGGGATCTTCTGGGGCTAGGGCATCCAGACCCGCAATGTGGTGACACCGATGCTAGACGCTGCGTCCCGCGACCCACTGCGACACGACGTCGCGATGAACGACCTCCTCCTCGTGGCCGGCCGCCTCTGGGACGGGACCGGAGCCGGCGCCCGGCGAGACATGGCGCTGGTGATCCGGGATGGCCACGTGGAGCGCGTGGCGCCCGCAGCCGAAGTGGTCGACTGGCGCGGACCGCGCCTGGTCACGCCGGAGCGGCCACCGTGATGCCCGGGCTCATGGATCTCCACGTCCACCTCGTCAGCGTGGTCGACCCCGACGAGCCGAACGCGATCTGGGCCGAGGTGGGCGCCCGCACCCAGCTCCTCACGCTCCACGCGGCGAAGAACGCGCGACTCATGCTCGAGGCGGGCTTCACCACCGTGCGCGACCTCGCCGGCCCCATCAATCCTCTCAACCTCGAGGTGCTGGCCCTCCGGCGCGCGATCGCGATCGGGCTCGTGCCCGGTCCGCGCATCTTCGTCGCGGGCTGGGTGGGGCAGACCGGCGGTCACTCCGACCTCCCGCTCCCGGACGCCTGGCCGCGGGACGAGTCGGTGTACGCCGACGGGCCCTGGGCGGTGCGCCGGCTGGTGCGCGCCGAGATCCGGCTGGGCGTCGATCTCTTCAAGACGTCCGCGTCGGGCGGGGCCGCCGGTCACAAGGAGGAGCTCTGGTGGCGGAACTACACGGCCGAGGAGCTCGCCGCCCTCGTCGATGAGGCGCACGCGGTCGGCAAGCGGGTGGCCGTCCACAGCCACACCGCGGAGGCCACGAAGCGGGCGCTCCGGGCCGGCGTCGACACGATCGAGCACGGCACCGAGCTCGACGAGGAATGCCTCGCCCTGTTCCTCGAGACGGGCGCGTTCATGGTGCCGACGATCTCGATCCGCTCCGAGCGCGCGAGGACCGGGCGCGCCGCCGGCCGTGCGCCCGCCGAGGTCGTCCGGAAGTACCAGCGCGTCGCCGCGGTCGGTGACCAGTGGTTCCGGCGGGCCTCCCAGGCCGGGGTGCGGATGGCGCTCGGGACGGACACCTACCGGTCGCTCCGCGACTACTGGGGGCAGAACGCCTACGAGCTCGAGCTGATGGTGGAGCGCGGCCTGTCGCCGGAGCAGGCGCTGCTGACCGGGACCCGGAACGCCGCCGAGGCGCTGGGCGCGGGAGACCGCCTGGGCACCCTCGAGCCCGGCAAGCTCGCCGACCTGCTCGTCGTCGAGGGCGAGCCGGATCGTGACGTGCGCGTCCTGCAGGATCCGGCGCGCATCCTCGTGGTGATGCGAGAAGGACGGATCGTGGTGGACCGGCGGGCGTAGGATCGCCCGGGGCCGGGAGGATAGTCGCCCGCCCCCGGAATCGGGCAGGCCGGTCGGCGAGAGCTGATTGCCCCTACCTGGGCGCGCTACGGCGCGTGACCCTACCCCGAGACGTGCGCGGGCCGCGGCTTCGCCGAGATCCGCGGTCGGACCTGCTCCCCGAGCAGGCGCATGCTCTTCAGGATGCCCTCCTGGGGCATGCCAGGCCAGTTGACCCGGAAGATCATCGTGTTGGCTCCGGTGTCGTCCACGCAGCGCTGGAGCTCGTCGGCGCACTGGGCGGGATCGCCGAGAATGAAGCGGTCGCGGAGCAACTCGTCGAAGGCCTGGGTCATGTCATCGTCGCCGGGCAGCACCTTGTGCTGCCCCCAGGCGACGTAGGCCTGGTACTTCTGCTCGAGGCTCGGGCGGGCGAGCGCGAAGGCCGCCGCGCGACTGTCGGCGACGCAGATCTCTCGCATCATCGGCAGCTCGGCCGGGAACGGCCTCTGCTGGCGCGCCAGCGCGTCCCGGTAGAGCGCCAGCTGGCGCTTGATGGTAGCCAGGGTCGCGTGGGGATTGATGATCCAGGTATCGCCGATCTCGGCCGCCCGCTCCACCGCGCGGTCGTTGTCGGCGGCCACCCAGATCGGCGGCCCCGGTCGCTGGATCGGCCGCAGCGCCATCGTCGCCTGCCGCAGCCGGCAGTAGGGCGACTCGAAGTCGACCGGCTCGCCGGCCCAGAGCTTCTTGATGACCTCCAGGTGGGCGCGCAGTCTCCGCACCCGCTCACCGGGGTTGAGCCCGAAGGCCTGGTCCTCCTCGTCCCGGTAGCCCAGCCCGACGCCGAAGATGAAGCGCCCGCCGGTGATGATGTCGAACGAGGCGGCCTCCTCGGCCACCGCCACCGGATTGAGCAGCGGCAGCAGGTAAATCGTGATCCCGATCCGCATCGAGCCGGCCTCCGCGGCAAGCCGGGCCGCCGCCACGGCCGCCTGGGGCGCCTGGTACTCGTTCAGGAGGAAGTGCTGGCCGAACACCAGCACGTCGAACCCCAGATCGCGGGCCAGGCGAACCTGCTCGATGGCGTCGGCAAATCGCTCGACCATCGGTGAGCCGGGCGGATGCTGGTTCGTCAGGATGATGCCGAAACGCACGTTCTCCTCCTCGCGCGGGCCGTGGTGATGGCGGCCAGCATATCCTAGCCTAGCGGTCACCACCGGGCGCCGCCGGCTCCTTGGCCCGGCCGCGGCCGAGACTGCACCGTGCCGCCACGTCAACGCGCCCGCCGACTGCCTGGGCAGCCTCCCCGCGCGGGACCGGGCCGTGGTGATGCCCCGTTGCTTGACGGTTCTCTCGCCGGTGGATAGCATCGAAGCCAGTTCCCTGGACCGGCGGGTCGGCTCCACTGGAGCAGGGGCGATCTGGTTCCCAGACGATCTCGCATCAGGACTATCGGCTTCCGCACGTGACGGCGAGATGTCTCCATCACCCGCAACGGAGGACTGCCCATGGCCAGGGTGAGCCTGTCCACCACGCTCCCCGTCCCGGCGCGCACGGTGTGGGATGCGATCGGCGGCTTCAACAGCCTCGCCAAGTGGCACCCCGCCGTCGCCAAGAGTGAGGAAGCGAAGGAGGGCGCGGCCACGGTCCGCCGCCTCACGCTCCACGGCGGCGGCAGCATCGTCGAGCGGCTCGAGGGCAAGGACGACAAGAAACGGACGTACTCGTACTCGATTCTCCAGGGGCCGCTGCCGGTCGCCGGCTACAAGGCGATTCTCCACGTGGAGGAGAACAAGGACGGGAAGAGCTGCAAGGTCGAGTGGTCCAGCTCGTTCGAGCCGGCGGGTGCGTCCGAACCCGAGGCGGTCAAGGTGATCCGTGGCATCTACGAGGCCGGGTTCGAGAACCTTCGCAAGATGTTTGGACAGGGAGGCGGACAAGAGTAGCGACATGGCCGAGCAGGATCGCATCGCCGAGTTCCGGGAGGTCCTCGAGCTCATGCCCGAGGATCCCGACGTCCGCTTCGGCCTCGCCGGCGCGTACCTGGCCGCGGAGCAGTTCGAGAGCGCCGTGGCGGAGTACCGGGAAGCCATCCGCCTGAAGCCCGACTACTCGGCGGCGTACCGGGGGCTCGGGCGCTCCCTCGAGCGGGTCGCACGCCTCGACGAGGCGAAGGCGGCGTACGCGAAAGGGCTCGACGTCGCCACGCGGAACGGGGATCTCCAGACGAAGAAGGAGATCGAGGTCTTCCTCCGCCGCCTCGAGGCGCCGGGTCCCTGACGCGAATGCTTGCTCCAGACCAGCGCGTCAAGGTCAACCTCTCGGGCATGGTGGTGCAGGGCGTCGCGTTCAGCCAGAACGTCCGCGAAGCCCTGGGGACCATCGTCCGGCAGACGTCCGCCGACCCGCCCACCTACCTCGTCGAGCTGCTCTTCAGCTTCAAGGGCGTCAAGCGAGTCGAGGTCCCCGAGGAGCGCATCCAGCCCGCATAGAGCGCGGACCGTGGCGACGGAGCTACACCGCCGGCGGGGATCGCCGGCCGCGGTTACGCCCTCACAGCTTGCGGAGGCGTGGATCCAGGAAGTCCCGCAGGCTGTCGCCGACGACGTTGAACGCGATCGTCAGGCTCAGGATGGCCAGCCCCGGGAAGGTCGCGATCCACCACTGGTCGAGGTAGTTCCGGCCAGCGGCGATCATCGAGCCCCACTCCGGCACCTCGGGCGGCGGCCCCAGCCCGAGGAACGAGAGCGACGCGAACGTCAGGATCGCGTGACCCACGTCGAGGGTCGCCAGGACGACGATCGACGAGGCCACGTTCGGCGCGACGTACCGGCAGAGGACGCGCCCGTCGGAGGCTCCCAGCGCGTAGGCGACCTGGACGTACTCGCGCTCGCGCACCGCCAGCACGAGCCCGCGGACGAGCCGGGCGTACGTCGGCCACCACGCGACCATGATGGCGATCACCGCGTTCCGGATGCCGACTCCGAGCGCCGCGGTGATGACGAGGGCGAGGATGACGGTCGGGAAGGCCAGCATGAGGTCGGTCACCCGCATCGTGACGTCGTCGAGCCGGCGGCCGACGAAGCCGGCCAGCCCGCCCACCAGCGCCCCGAGGAGCGCGGCCAGGATCACCGCCGCCAGCCCGACCGGGATGGAGATGCGGGCGCCGTGCAGGATGCGGCTCAGGACGTCCCGGCCGAGCGCGTCGGTGCCGAGCCAGTGGTCCCCGCTCGGCGGGGCGAGACGCCCCGCGATGTCCTGGCGCAGGGGCTCGTAGGGCGCCAGGAGCGGCGCCGCCGCGGCCAGCGCGAGCCAGAGCGCGACCACCGCGAAGGCCGTCGTCGCGAGCGCGGACGTCCTCACTGCCCCACCTGGATTCGGGGGTCGATGAGGGCGTACGCGACGTCGACCAGCAGGTTGGCAAGGACGTAGATCGTGGCCACGACGATCCCGACGCCCATGATCGCCGGGAAGTCGAGCGAGGTCGCGGTCCGGAACGCGTAGAGGCCGAGCCCCGGCCAGGCGAAGACGCTCTCGATGATGACCGCCCCCGACAGGAGGCGGCCGAAGCTCAGCCCGACGACCGTCACCACGGGGATGAGCGCGTTCCGCGCCGCGTGGCGGAGCGTCACGGCCCCCTCCGCGAGCCCCTTGGCCCGGGCCGTCCGGACGTAGTCCTCGCCGAGGACGTCGAGCAAGCTCCCCCGCATCATGCGGGCCAGGATGCCGAGGTTGTAGGTCGAGAGGACGGCGGCCGGCAAGACCAGGTGGCGGACGGCATCGAGCGCGACCTCGGGCCGGCCGGCCAGGAGCGAATCGACCAGGAGGAAGCCCGTGACCATGGGCGGCGCCGCGAGCGTCGCCGAGAGCCGCCCCGGCGGCGGCGCCCAGCCGAGCCGCGCATAGAAGACCAGCAGCGCCACGAGCCCCAGCCAGAAGATCGGCATGGAGACGCCCACCAGCGAGACCACGCGCGTCAGCTGGTCGACGAGACGGTCGCGCTTCACCGCGGAGAGCACCCCGAGCGGGATCCCGACGAGGATGCTCAGGCTCATGGCGACGACGGCCAGCTCGATCGTCGCCGGGAAGGTCTGGCGCAGGTCGAGCCAGACCGGCTGGCGGGTCGAGATGGACACGCCGAAGTTCCCGCGGACCAGGTTCCAGAGGTAGATGCCGTACTGCTCGGGAAGCGAGCGGTCGAGCCCCCACTCGCGCCGGAACGCCGCCACGACCGCCGGGTCAGCCGCGGCCTGCTCTCCCAGGCTCGCGGTGACCGGGTCGGCGGGGACGGCGTGCGACAGGAGGAAGGTCAGAAGGGTGATGCCGACGAGCATCGGCCCCAGCAGGAGAAGCCGGCGGGCGACGAACAGCCGGAAGCTCGTCAGGTCGAGACCCTGCTTACTTGCTCACCGTCCAGAAATCCACGCCCCAGACGCTGCTGAACGTCACGCCCTGCACGTTGGAGCGGAAGGCATAGGGCACCGCGGGCTGGAAGAGCGGCGCGTACGGCCCGACCTGGGCCAGCCGCTCGTCGAGCTTCCGGTAGAGGCCGGCGCTCTTCGCCGGATCCCGCTCCGCCTCGGCGTCGGCCGCGATCTGGGCGAGCTCACGCGCCTCCGGGCTCGACTCCGGCAGCCACCCCGCGCGCTTCCCGACCGTCCGGCCCGGCGCGTAGACGAGGAAGTTCTGCCCGTCGGGGTAGTCGGCCGCCCAGCTCCACGCCCCCACCTGGTTCTTGCCGTCCCGGTAGAGCTGGAGGGCGGTCGCCCGGGGCAGCCCGTTGAGCGCGATCCCGATCCCCACCGCGGCGAGGTCGGCCTGGATCTTCTGGGCGAGCAGGTTCATCTGGACGCCGAAGATGGTCGAGTCGCTCGCGTAGGTGAGGGCGCCCTTCACCTCGCCCAGGTTCGCCTCCTTCAGGAGCGCGCGAGCGCGGTCGCGGTCGGTGCGGGCGCCCTGGCGCGGATCCATCGCGCCCGCGAAGACCGTGGGAATGACCCCGGCCAGCCGGACGGCGCCCGGCCCGGCCAGCGCCAGGATGCCGTCGTAGTCGAGGGCGTAGCGCACCGCCTGCTGGACCTTGGGATTCGCGAAGGGACCGCCGATCTGCGGGTCGGCGTTCATCAGGATGTAGAAGGTCGTGGCGGCCGGGCTCGCCTTGGCGGTCACCCCGGGTGCGTTGCGGAGCGCGCGCATCTGGTCCTGGTCGAGCCCGGTGGCGATGTCGAGGTCGCCCCGCTCGAGCTGGAGCTTCTGGGCGGCCGGCTCCGTGATGTTGCGGATCACGATGCGCTCGAGCTTCGGCGCGCCGCGCCAGTGGTTCGGGTTCCGCACCAGCACGATCTCCTGGTCGGGGACGTAGCGCTCCACGACGTAGGCGCCCGTGCCGGCAGACTGCGCGAGCAGGAAGGGCTCCGCCTTGTCCTTGTCCTTCGCGTCCGGGCTGGCGTCGCCGCCCTTCTGGCCCACGAGCTTGCTGTCGATCGCGCCCAGGCTGGAGCTCGACAGGATCGGCAGCAGGGACGGATTCGGGCCCTTGAGCTTCAGCACCACGGTGAACGGGTCGGGCGTCAGGATGTCCTCGACCGAGTTCAGGAAGAAGGCCGGGTTGCTCTTGACGTACCGCACGCGGTCCAGGGACCACTTCACGTCCGCGGACGTCAGCGGGTTCCCGCTGGCGAAGCGCACGTTGCGCCGGAGCCGGAACGTGTACGTCTTGCCGTCGGGCGACACGGTCCAGTCGGTGGCCAGCGAGGGCTTGGGGGTGGTCAGATCCTCCCCGTCGAACGTGACGAGCGAGTCGTACACGGAGTGGTTGACCATGTTGCTGGTCGTCTCGACCGTGCGCGCGGGGTCGAGGCTCTTGACGACGAAGTTGGCGCCGACGACCAGCGCCTGGGCACCGGCGTCCGCCAGCTGGCACCAGCGTCGCCACGGCCGCGACCAGGGCCATGAAGGCGAGCCGGACCACTGCGTTGACCACGGGGGAAGCGCTCATCCTGGACCTCCTTCGGCCGACGTCCTTCACTGCGTCACTGCACCCGACCCGAAACGCGCCGTATCGTAGCACGCCGCGCGATCTCCATCCGTCCCGCCGGCGCGGGCCGGCCGCCTCCCAGGAGGGATTCCATGTAGGACCAAGGTCGTATTGCGCCGGCCGCCCCTCTGTCAGAGCCTGAGGATAGTCCGTGGGGGCCGGGGGACCGTCGAGTCAGCCGCGGGTGCACCGGCCGGGGCGAGAGACACGGAACGGCGGGACGTTGCGATAACGGCGGAATCGAGAGGAGGGCAGCTGTGAGCGACAGGACGGACACGGTGCCGGGTGGCGGCGACGCGTGGAGCGCCGAGCAGTGGCACGAGGTGGCAAAGGGCGAGTCGCTCTGGAAGATCGCGGAGCGCTACTACGGGGACGGGAGCCTCTATCCGAAGATCTTCGAGGCGAACCGAGACGTCCTCAAGGACCCGGACAAGATCAAGATCGGCCAGCGGCTCCGCATTCCCTGAGCCCCGCCATCGATCCCCACATGCGACCCGACGCGAGGAGGCAATGATGCGAGGTGTGAGAGGAATCCTGTGCCTGGTGGCGCTCGTGCTGCTGTCGGCATGTGCCAGCGACAAGGCGCCGGCCGAGCAGGCCATCAAGGCGGCCGAGGCCGCGGTGGCCGGGGTCAAGGCGGAAGCCGCGAAGTGGGTGCCGGACCAGGCGCAGGCGCTCGACGCGTCGCTGGCGTCGGTGAAGGACAAGTTCGCCAAGGGCGACTACAAGGCCGTCCTGACCGAGGCGCCCGCGCTCGCGGGCCGGGCGAAGGACGTCGCCGCCGCGGCGACCGCGAAGCAGGCGGCTCTCACGAAGAGCTGGGAGGAGATGAGCGCCGGTCTCCCCAAGATGGTGGAGGCCGTCAAGTCGCGGGTCGACATCCTCTCGAAGAGCAAGAAGCTCCCCGCCAACGTGACCAAGGAGCAGTTCGAGGCCGCCAAGGCGGGCCTGGCGGAGGCCACGAAGGGCTGGGACGACGCGACCGCCGCGTTCAAGGGCGGCAGCGTCGCGGACGCCGTCGCCAAGGCTGACGCCGTCAAGAAGAAGACGGTGGAGGCGCTCCAGGCGCTCGGGATGCCCGTGCCGCCCGCCGCCAAGTCCTGAGGGGCCCCGGAATGAGGTAGGACGGAGCCTCGCCATGTCGACCAAGGCCGACTATTCGGCCGAGGAGTGGGGGCTCGTCCTGAAGGCGCCGCTCATGGCGGGGCTGGCGGTCATCGCCGCCAGCCCCAGCGGCCCCATCGGGGTGGTGCGCGAGATGTTCGCCGTGGGCAAGGTCGTGGCCGAGACGCAGACCCGGGCGGAGGGCCAGGGCGGGCTCTCGAACGAGCTCCTCCGCGCGGCCGTGGCCGACCTCGCCTCGCCGGACGGCCGCACGCAGGTCGACGTGGCCTCGCTCCGAGGGCTGGCGTTGGAGCAGCTCCGACCGCGCGCCCTCGACGCCTGCCGGACGCTTGCCTCGCTCGTCGACCGGAAGGCCTCGCGGGAGGAGGCGGAGGGGGTCAAGCGCTGGCTGGTGACGATCGCCCAGCGGACCGCCGAGGCAGCGAAGGAGGGCGGCCTCCTCGGAGTCGGCGGGACCCGGCTGAGCGAGGCGGAGGCCGGGGCGATCCGCGAGGTCGCGCGAGCGCTGGGGATCGACTCGCCCGTCTAGCGGCCGGCGCTCCCGGGGACCGATCGTTCCCGGCCGACATTCGGCCGCGCCGACGAGACGGTGACGCCCCCGTCGAACCGGCGCGCGGCCTCGCGTGGCCTTCCCGTTGACGGCATCTGGGGCGCGTGCTAGCGTGCCGCCGACTCCACCCTTCGGAGTGTCATTCCACATAGTGAAATCCAGTCGTGCGGGAGGACCGTCGTGAAGATCACCGACGTGGAGGCGATCGTCCTCCGCCGTCACGATCCGGTGCGGGACATCTCCGACGGCACCCAGGACACGCTGGTCGTCCGCATTCACACGGACGCGGGCCTGGTGGGGATCGGCGAGGTGGACTCCGCGCCCGAGGTGGTGAAGGCGGCGATCGAGGCTCCGAAGTCGCATCTCACCTGCGCCGGGTTCCGTCAGCTTCTGCTCGGGGAGGACCCGCGCGACGTCGGCCGGCTCTGGGAAAAACTCTACCGTGGGTCGCTCTACTTCGGGCGGCGCGGGGTCGGCATCCACGCACTCAGCGGCATCGACATCGCCCTGTGGGATCTCTGCGGGAAGGCGCTCGGCCAGCCCGTGCACCGCCTCCTCGGCGGCGCCCACCGCGACCGGGTGCGCGCCTACGCGTCCACCCTCATGCCGGAGACGCCGGCAGAGGCCGGGCGCGAGGCGGAGCGATGGGCCTCCGGAGGGTTCACCGCGGTCAAGCTGGGCTGGGGCGGCTTCGGGCGGTCGCTCGATACCGACGTCGCCCTCGTGGAGGCCGCCCGGCGCGCGGTGGGGGACCGGGTCGCGCTCATGTTCGACATCGGCCTCGCCTGGGACGCGGCGACGGCAATCCGGCAGGTGCAGCGGATGGAGCGATTCGAGCCGTACTGGATCGAGGAGCCACTCATGCCGGACGACCTCCGCGGGTACCGGCGCCTCGCGGACGCGGTCGACACGCGGATCGCGTGCGGCGAGCAGTCGGTGACGCGCTGGGAGTTCGAGCAGCTCCTCGACGAGGGGCGGGTGGACGTCATCCAGCCGGACATCGCGCACGCGGGCGGCCTGACCGAGACGCGCCGCATCGCGGAGCTCGCCCGGCTTCGCGGAGTGCCCTGCGTGCCGCACGCCTTCAAGACCGGGATCCTGAAGGCTGCCACGCTGCACCTCCTGGCCGCCCTGCCCGAGGCGCCGTTCCTCGAGTTCTGCGTGTGGGACTCGCCGCTCGCCCAGGACCTCGTGCATCCGCGCTTCTGGATCGACTCCGACGGCATGGTCGCCGTGCCCCAGGGACCTGGGCTCGGCATCACGCTCGACGAGCAGGTGCTGGAACGCTATCGGGTGGCCTGACCATGCGGGAGGATCACGCGATCGTCGCCGGGAGCGGCGCGCGCGCTCGGGCGCGGCCCCCCGTGACACGGCAGGTGGCGACCACCCGGCTCGCCTACGGGTTGATCCTGCCGAGTCTGCTCATCATCTGCCTCCTCGAGCTGTATCCGATCGCGTACTCTGTCTGGCTCACGACCCAGGACGTGCAACTGGACGTCCGCGGCCTCGATGCGGTGTTCGTGGGGGCCGACAACTGGCGCCACATGCTCCGCGACCGGGCGCTGCCCGAGATCGTCGTCACGACGGTCCACTTCACCGGGCTCGTCGTCGTCGTGACGCTCCTCCTGGGCCTCGGCATCGCGCTCCTCCTCAACCAGGAGTTCCGGGGACAGCGCTTCTGCCGGCTCATGCTCCTCGTGCCGTGGGCGATCCCGACCGTCGTCTCCGGGCGCATGTGGGGGCTGGCCATGAACGCCGGGTTCGGCATCGTCAACACGCTCCTGCGCGAGGTCGGCCTCGTCGACGTGCCCGTGCAGTGGCTCACCGACCCCCGGCTGGCGATCAACGCCGTCGCCTTCGCCCAGGTCTGGACCAACGTGCCGCTCGTCGCCCTCTTCCTGCTGGCGGCGCTCCAGACCATCCCCGTGGAGCTCTACCAGGCCGCGCGCGTGGACGGGGCGGGCCCCTGGCGGTGCTTCTGGTACGTGACGCTGCCGTCGATCCGGACCATCGGCCTGGTGCTCGTGGTGCTGACCACGATCTCGTCCTTCAAGGTCTTCGACCTCATCTACGTCCTCACCAACGGCTACGCGGGCACGATGGTCTGGTACTTCAACGTCTTCGTGCAGAGCTTCAAGAACCTGAACTTCGGCTACGGCGCCACGCTCGCCTACACCCTCTTCCTGGTCATCGCGGGCCTGACGGTCGTGTACTTCCGGGTCTTTCCGCTGCGCCTGGAGGTGGAGCGGTGAGCCGGCCATGACCCGGAGCGGGCGCCTTCGCCGGGCCCTCGGCCGCGTCGGACTCTACGCGCTGGTCGCCCTGTTCCTCGCCTACACGCTCATGCCGGTCGCCTGGATGGTCATCTCGTCCATCTTGGTGGAGACGGACTTCATCCGATTCGCGTCGGAGCTCATCCTGCCGCGACGGATCCAGCTCGGCTACTACCAGGCGCTCCTCATGCCATGGCGAACGCAGCAGATCGAGTACGGCGTGTCGGCCGAGTACGGGTACTTCCTGCTCGAAGCGCTGTGGCACACCACGGTGGTCTCGACCTTCGTCGCGGTCGGCACGGTGCTGCTCGGATCGCTGGCGGCCTATGCGTTCGCTCGACTCCGCTTCCCGGGACGCGTCCTCCTGGTCCGGACCTACATCGTCGTGCAGATGATCCCGGGCCTAGCGGTCCTGATTCCGCTCTTCATCGTGATCCGGAGCTGGAACCTGGTGGACACCTATCCGGGCTACGTGCTCCCGCTGATCGCGTTCTTCACGCCGTTCGTGGCCTGGATGATGCTCGGCTTCCTGCAGGGGATCCCGCGGGAGCTCGAGGAGGCGGCCCTCGTCGACGGCTGCTCCGCCCTCGCCGCACTCTGGCGGATCGTCCTGCCGCTCTCGGTGCAAGGACTGGTGGCCTCGCTGGTCTGGGGCTTCCTGTCCGCCTGGGGTGAGCTCATGTTCGCGCTGGTACTCACGGGGACGCGTGTGAAGCCGGTCTCGGTCGTGGTCTCCCTGGGGGTGGGGGAGATCCAGGCTCGGTGGGGCTTCATGTCGGCGCAGGCGGTGCTCGCGCTCCTGGTGCCGCTGGTGCTCGCGCTGGTGTTCCAGCGCTACCTGGTCAAGGGGCTCACGGCGGGCGCGGTGACGGGCTGAGCCCCGGGGGGGCCAGTCCGCAGACGCCCGGCAAGGAAAAGGGAGGCAGTATGGGTTTCTGGAGATCCGGGATCACTCGGCGGTCTTTCCTCCGGTCGACGGGAGCGGGGGCCCTCGCCGCCGCGACCCTGCCCGCCGCGCGGCCCGCGGCGGCGCAGGGCAAGCCCCAGAAGCTCCAGGTCCTCGCCGAGGACTTCGAGCCGCTCTCGTCGTACGTCGCCAAGCAGTTCACTGCGAAGCACGGCATCGAGGTGGCCTTCACGACGGTGGAGTTCACGCCGGCCTACGAGAAGCAGGTGGCCGACATGATATCGGGCGCCAGCTCGTCCTTGTACGACGTGGTGGTCTGGTCGGACCCCTTCACGGGCGTGTTCGCTCCGAAGGGCTACTACGAGCCGCTCGACGAGTACTTCAAGAAGAGCACGGCGCTGAAGCTGGACGACATCAGGGGGCCGTGGGTGCCGGCCGCCACCTGGCAGGGAAAGATCTACGGGCTGGCATTCCACAACCTCGACATGCAGCTCTTCTACCGGAAGGACCTCATCCCCCAGGCCCCCCGCACCTACCAGGAGATCCTCCAGGTGGCGAAGAAGGTGCACAAGGGCGCGCAGTTCTACGGGTTCACGGGAGACTGGGACGACGACAACTTCTGGTACAACTTCCGCCGGCGCCTGTTCGCGGCAGGTGGGCGCATGTGGGACAAGGACGGGAACCCCGCGTTCCAGGGCGACGCGGGGGTGCGGGCCCTGACGTGGTTCCGCGACATGTGGGCGGCAGGCGTGGTCTTCCCCGAGACGCTCCGGACCTTCAGCGGCGGGGCGAACAACAAAGTGATGGCCGCGGGCAAGGCCGCCATGTCCTTCAACTGGTCGTGGGCGAACCTCACCTTCGAGGACCCGAAGCTCTCCGTGATCTCCGGGAAGTACGGTATGGCCATCAACCCCGCCGACGCGGATGATCCGGAGAAGAAGTACAGCTGCTCCGCCCCCGTCTCCGAGGGGCTCGGGGCCATCCCAGCCCGCAGCAAGAACAAGGAGTGGGCCTGGAAGTTCATGGAGGAGTACCTGTCCAAGGACGCCCAGATCTACTGCGTGAAAGAGCTCGGGCTGACCCCGGTGCGCAAGGACGTCTTCGACACCCCCGAGGCGAAGAAGTGGCCCATCTTCGCCCTGAACCGGGAGCAGCTCGACAAGTACCCGTCGGACGAGATCCACTCCCTGTCCCCGCACGGGGTGGATTTCGTGGTGATCCGGGCGTTCTCCGAGAACTTCCACCCGGCCATCCAGGGTCAGATGCCGGTGAAGGACGCGCTCAACCGCGCGGCGGACAAGGTGGCCGAGGCCGTCACGCGAGCCAAGCGCCGCTAGGCGGCCAGACCCCAGGATTCCCATTCCGGCCCGGGGAGGGCGCCCCCTCCCCGGGCCACCTGCCATCCGAGGTTGGCCGAAGGGAGCGAGCGCGTGAGCATGACCGAGATCCGCGGCATGATCCCCATCGTCCCGGTGCCGTTCCGGGAGAACGAGTCGATCGACCTCGAGGGACTCGCGGCCCTCTGCGACTTCGCCGCCCGCCAGGGGGTCGGCGCCCTGTGCCTGCCTGCCTACGGGAGCGAGTTCTACAAGCTCTCCGACGAGGAGCGGCTTCAGGCGGTGCGCGTGGCCGTGGAGACGGTGGGCGGCCGCGTCCCCGTCATGGGCCAGTCGAACCACGGCTCGGCGCGCCGGGCCGCCGAGCTGGCACGGGCCAACGAGAAAACCGGGGCGTCCGTCGTCTCGGTGGCGCTCCCCCGGAGCTTCGCCTACGGCGAGGACGACCTCCTCGAATTCGCCCGGACGGTGGGGCAGGCGGTGGGCGTGCCGCTCCTCGTCCAGGACTGGAATCCCAGCGGCCCCGCCGTCGGCGCCGAGTTCTGTGCGCGGCTCCGAGAGGCCTGCCCGAACTTCCGCTACGTGAAGCTCGAGGAGCCCCGAATGGGGCCCAAGGTGCGCGCGATCCGGGCCCGCTGCGGGGACGCCGTCGGAGTCTTCGAGGGCTGGGGCGGCGAGTACATGCTGGAGCTCCTCCCGGCCGGAATCGTCGGCGTGATGCCCGGCCTCGCCCTGGTGGACGTGCTGCAGCGCGTGTGGGACCTCGGGCGGGCCGGACGCGCCGCCGAAGCGTACGAGCACTTCGCCCGCATCCATCCGTGGATCGCGTACTCCCTCCAGAGCATGGAGTCGTACAACTACCTGGAGAAGGACCTGCTGATCCGGCGAGGGCTCCTCCGGGCCTCGCATCCGCGGCACCCCCGGATGCGGCTCGACGCGGACACGACGGCCTATGCGGCGTTCCTGATGGACCGTGTGCTCGACGCGGTGGCTCGGCTCGGGAGCCCCGCGTGAGAGTCGAAAGCCTGGAGACATTCCACCTCGGGCGGAGCCTCTGGGCCGAGCTCTGGGAGCGGGAGAAGGACCTGCCGCTCGTGTCGCCCCTCTCGGCGTACCCGGCGTACCGCCACCCGTACTCGACCTGGTACTGGGAGCCGGGCATGACGCTGGTCGTCCTCACGGACGACGAGGGCCGCCAGGGTCTCGGCTGGACCGAGGACGGTACGGGCGCTGCGCGCCTCATGATCGAGCAGCACCTCCGCCGGTTCGTCGTCGGCGAATCGCCCTTCGACGTGGAGCGGCTGTGGGACGTCATGTACCGCGCCTCGATCCCGTACGGCCGGGCGGGCGCGGCGCTCGAGGCGATCTCGGCGCTCGACATCGCGCTCTGGGATCTGATGGGCCGGGCGACCGGCAAGCCCGTCTACGCGCTCCTCGGCGGGGCAGTCCGCGAGAGCGTGCGGCTCTACGCCTCGGCGCTCCATCCGGTCGGCGCCGACCGGGTCGCGGCCGAGGTGCGGGGGTACGTCGCGGCCGGGTACACGACGGTCAAGGGCCGCTTCCCGGCCGGCCCGGCGGATGGGCTCGCCGGGATGCGGGCGAACGCGGACCATGTGCGCGTCATGCGCGAGGCGGCCGGCCCCGGGGTCGACGTAGCGTGCGACGCGTACATGGGATGGGATGCGACCTACGCGAAAACGATGTGTCGGATGCTCGAGCGGTACGAGCCAGCCTGGATCGAGGAACCGGTCATCCCCGACGACGTCGAGGGGTACGCGCGCATCCGCCGCGCGACGGCGATCCCGATCTCCGGTGGCGAGCACGAGTTCAGCCGCTGGGGATTCGAGCGCCTCTTCGAGGCCGGAGCGCTGGACATCGCGCAGCCCGATCTCCACCGGTGCGGCGGCTTCACCGAGGGGCGCCGGATCGCCGCGATGGCCTCGGCGCGGGGGCTTCCGGTCATCAACCACACGTACTCGCTCCCGCACGTCCACTTCTCGATGGCCACGCCCAACTGTCCGATGCTCGAGCACTTCCCCGAGCCGTCCTGGGCCGATCCCCTGCCGCCGCGCCGGCCGCTCTTCGTGGGGGAGCCGGAGGTCCGCGGTGATACCGTGCGACCGCCCGACCGGCCCGGACTCGGCGTGACGCTCGATCGCGAGCGCCTCGCGGAGCTCCTGCGAGCATGACGGACGGCGCCCGCCCCCGGGCCCTCGTGCTCACCCACGTGTTCCCGGACCTCACGCCGGAGCGCGCGGTGCTGGAGCCTCACGGGATCGACGTGATCGACGGCGCCCCGCTCGCGCCCGAGGCGCGCCTCCGGGAGGCCGCGGCATGCGACGCCCTCCTCGTCCAGGACACGCCGATCGACGCCGCCTTCATCGGACGGCTCTCACGCTGTCGGGTGCTCGGGCTCTACGGCGCCGGCGTCGACAACGCCGACGTCGGCGCGGCGCGACGGCACGGCATGGTCGTGGTTCACGTGCCGGACTACGGTACCGAGGAGGTCGCCGACCACGCGCTCTGCCTGCTGCTCGCGTGCGCGCGCGGGCTGGCTCCCCTCGGGGCCGCACTCCGGACGGGGGCGTGGGACTACGGCGCCGCCGCGCGGCCGCTCCACCGGCTGCGGGACCGGACGCTCGGCATCGTCGGTCTCGGCCGGATCGGCCGACGGCTGGCCGCGAAGGCGCGCGCCCTCGAGCTCCGGGTCCTCGGCACCGACCCTGTCTTCAGCCCGGCCGAGGCGGCCGCCGCCGGAATCCACTGGTGTCCCCTCCCCGACCTTCTCGCGGAGTCTGACTTCGTGTCGCTGCATGCGCCCCTGGTGCCGGCCACGGAGGGCATGATCGGGCGCGACGCGCTCGCGCGCATGAAGCCCGGAGCGTACCTGATCAACGTCGCCCGGGGCGGCCTCGTGGACGAGTCCGCACTCCTCGACGCCCTGGAGCGGCGCCAGCTCGCCGGCGCTGGGCTCGACGTCCTCGCCATCGAGCCGGCTCCACGGGACCATCCCCTGATCGGGCACCCCCGGGTCGTCCTGACGCCTCACTCCGCCTGGTACTCCGAGGAAGGCATGCGCGACCTCCAGCGGCTCCTCGCGGAGGACGTCCTGCGCGCGCTCCACGGGAAGCCGCTGCGTTGTCCCGTGGCGGATCCCGGACACTGACCTCGATGACTCCTCGCGGCACGGTCCCGCCCGCGCGCCGCGAACGGACGGGCCCGGAGGTCAAGACCCTCGAGAAGGCGCTCCGCGTGCTCGCCCACCTCGGCGAGGTGCGACGGGAGGTGAGCATCCAGGAGGTTGCGCGGGCGGTCGGACTGCCCGCGAGCACGGCCTACCGGCTCCTCGCGGTCCTGGCGCGCCACCACTACCTCCAGGTCGGCTCCGCGCCGGGCCGCTACGCCCTCGGTCTCCGCCTCGCGGAGCTCGGATACCTGGCGATCGAGGGAATCGAGCTCCGGGTCAAGGCCCGACCCGCGCTGGAGGCGATGATGGCGGAGACGCGCGAGACGATCCATCTCATGGTGCCGGAAGGGGACGCCGGGATCTACATCGACCGCGTCGAGAGTCCGCAGCGGATCCGCGTCACGGCGAGCCTCGGCTTCCGGGAGGCGCTCCACGTCAGCGCCATTGGCAAGGCAATCCTCGCCCACCTGCCGAGCGAGGACGCGGAGCGCATCCTGGAGCGGGGGCTCGCCCGCCTGACGCCGCGAACGGTCACCGACCCGGCGCAGCTCCGGCGCCAGATCCGGGAGACCGTCGCCCGCGGCTTCGCCGTCGACCTCGAGGAGGGAGAGGCAGGCGTCCGCTGCGTCGGCGCCCCCGTCTTCGACCACCGGGGCCGCGTCGTCGCGGCGATCTCGGTGTCGGCCCCTGCCTATCGCACGCCGCTCCCGAAGCTCCTCGGGTGGGGCCCGCGCGTCCGGGCGGCCGCCGACACGGTCTCGCGCGCGCTGAGCTTCCATTCCGCGAGCTCGCCTCGCCCGGGCCCCGCACGCTAGCGGGACGCTCGCCCCGCGCCGCGCTCCTTCAGAGCGCGACGCGGCGGAGGCGCAGCGCGTTGGCGATCACCGAGACCGAGCTGAAGCTCATCGCGGCGCTCGCGATCATCGGGCTCAGCAGGAGGCCGAGCGACCGGGTAGAGCACGCCGGCCGCGATCGGCACGCCGAGCACGTTGTAGACGAACGCGAAGAACAGGTTCTGCCGGATGTTCCGCATCGTCGCGCGGCTGAGCCGCCGGGCGCGCGACGATGCCGCGGAGGTCGCCCTTCACCAGCGTGACGCCCGCGCTCTCCATCGCGACGTCGGTGCCGGTGCCCATCGCGATGCCGACGTCGGCCTGGGCCAGCGCCGGCGCGTCGTTGATGCCGTCGCCGGCCATCGCGACGATGCGGCCCTCGGCCTGGAGCCGCTTGACGACCGCGCCCTTCTGCTCGGGCAGCACCTCGGCCTCGACCTCGTCGATCCCGAGCGTCCGCGGCGACCGCCTCGGCCGTGGTCGCGGCTGTCGCCGGTCACCATGACGATGCGGAGCCCGTCCTCGCGGAGCGCGCGGAGCGCCTCCGGCGTCGTCGCCTTGATCGGATCGGCGACGCCGAGCGAGCCCCGCCGGCCGGCCGTCGACCGCGACGAACATCACGGTCTGCCCCTCCCGGCGCAGCGCGTCCGCCCGCGTCGGCCGAGGTCGCCCGGTCGACGCCGCGCGTCTCCAGGAGCGTCGCGTTGCCGAGCGCGACGCGCCGTGCCGTCGACGCGGCCCGACACGCCCCTGCCCCGGTGATCGACTCGGAAGTCCGCCGCCTCCGCGAGCGCGAGCGCCGCGCTCCGTCGCGCCGCCGCGACGATCGCCGCCGGCGAGCGGATGCTCGCTGCCCCGCTCGAGGCTCGCCGCCAGCCGCAGCAGCTCGGCCTCGTCGTGCGGCCGGCAGCGGCCACGACCGCGGCGAGCCGCGGCTTGCCCTCGGTCAGCGTGCCGGTCTTGTCGACGACGAGCGTGTCGACCTTCTCGAGGACCTCGAGCGCCTCGGCGTTCTTGACGAGCACGCCCGCCGTCGCGCCGCGCCCGGTGCCGACCATGATCGACATCGGCGTCGCGAGCCCGAGCGCGCACGGGCACGCGATGATCAGCACGGCGACCGCGTTGACGAGCGCGTAGGCGAGCCGCGGCTCGGGCCCGACGATCGCCCAGACGACGAACGCTCAGCGACGCGCGACCGCGACGACGGCCGGCACGAAGTAGGCGGCCACGCGGTCGGCCAGCCGCTGGATCGGCGCGCGGCTGCGCTGCGCCTCGCCGACCATGCTGGACGATCTGCGCGAGCAGCGTGTCGCTGCCGACGCGCTCGGCGCGCATCACGAAGCTGCCGGTGCCGTTGACCGTGCCGCCGATGACCCGGTCGCCCGGCGCCTTCTCGACCGGGCATCGGCTCGCCGGTGACCATCGACTCGTCGACCGCGCTCCGGCCCTCGACGACGACGCCGTCGACCGGGACCTTCTCGCCCGGCCGCACGCGCAGCCGGTCGCCGACCGCGACCTCGGTCGAGCGGCGACGTCCTCCTCGCGCCCGTCGTCGCGCACGACGCCGCGCCGTCTTCGGCGCCAGCCCGAGCAGCGCCCGGATCGCGCCGCTGGTGCGGCTCCGCGCGCGGAGCTCCAGCACCTGCCCGAGCAGCACCAGCGCCGTGATGACCGCCGCCGCCTCGAAGTAGAGCGCCGACCTCGCCGCCGTGGCCGCGGAACGACGGCCGGGAAGAAGCCCGGGGCGAGCGTGGCCGACGACGCTGTAGCCGTACGCCGCGCCCGATGCCGAGCGCGATCAGCGTGAACATGTTCGGGCTGCGGTTCACGATCGACGCCCAGCCGCGCGCGAAGAACGGCCAGCCGCCCCAGAGCACGACCGGCGTCGCGAGCGCGAGCTGGACCCAGTCGAGCGCGCGCACGGCGAGCCGCGTGCTGGAGCGGCTGGCCCGGGACCATGTCCGCACATCGCGAGCACGAAGACGCGGCACGGTCGAGCACGAGCGCCGACCCAGAACCGGCGCGTCATGTCGCGCAGCTCGGGGTTCGGCCGCCTCCGTCGAGCGTGACCGTCCGCGGCTCGAGCGCCATGCCGCAGATCGGGCAGGCGCCCGGGCCCGTCGCGGCACGATCTCCGGGTGCATCGGGCAGGTCCACTCGGTCCGCGTGGCCGGCGCCGCGACGATGACCGGGCTCGAGCGCCATGCCGCACTTCGGGCAGCTCCCGGGCTCGGGCCTGGCGGACCTCCGGATCCATCGGGCACGTGTAGTGCCGCGCCGGCGCGGCGCGGCCGGCGTCGGACGCATGGGCCCGCGCGTCGGGGCCGGAGGCCAGATATCGCTCGGGATCGGCGCGGAAGCGCTCGAGACAGCCGGTCGAGCAGAACCAGTAGCGCCGGCCGCCGTGGACGTGCGAGCCGGCGCGGCCGTGCGGGTCGACGCGCATCCCGCAGACGGGGTCGATCGGGGCGTCGGCCGGCACCCGGCGACGGCCCCCCCCCGAGGCCACGAGCGGCAGCTTCCCCTTCGCGAGCGGCCGGCCGCTCGACGGCGGCGATCCCCCGGAATGGTCCGGGGGGTCACCGGGTCGCGAATACTCGGTCTGGCCGTTCCGGTCGAACGCGAGGATGCGATAGCGCTCGGCCCGAGCGCCCGGGACCTCCATCCCCGGCGAGCCCGGCGGCATCCGGGGAACGGCGAGACCCGCGACCTTCGGGCGCTCGCGGAGCAGGCGTTCGACCAGGTCGGCCGGGACGTGGCCCTCCACCACGTAGCCCCCGACCAGGGCCGTGTGGCACGACTGAAGATCGCGCCGCCGTGCCGCGCCTTGACGGGCTGAAGATCCGCGACGTCCTCGGTCTTCGCGGGAAAGCCGGTCACGCCGGAGGTACGCCACCCATTCCGTGCAGCATCCGCAGGTAGGGCTCTTGTAGACGGTGACCTCGGACAGACGGCCGGCGCCGGCCCAGGACTCGAGCCGGAGCGCGCGCCAGACCGCGAACGCGGCCGCCCCGCTGACGAGAGCAGATCCGCGACCGCTCGACCCTCACGGGCCGACGCCGCTCGGGCGAGGTCTCAGGGACCCGACCAGGGCTCCAGCGCGTCGCGCTTGGCCTTGCGCCGCTCGGCCTCCGACTTCTTGAAGTCGTGGTTGAACGGGGCGGCTCAAGGAGCCGTACGTCGGGTTCGGGAGCATGATCCACTCGCGGCCCCAGTGGTCCTTGTGCTGCTCGAGCACCGCCAGGCGCTCGGCCTCGTTGCCGCGGTACTCGTCGGTGAAGTCCGAAAAGTTGTCCCCGAGGTTCAGGAGCACGCGGTATTCCTTCGCCACGAAGGCCCGGCGCGTCCCCTTCGCGGAGGTCCAGTCCGGCCGCTCGCGCGAGGTCAGGACCGTGTCCATGGTCGTGTCGATGGGGAACCCGAACTTCTCGAGGTTCTTACGCGTCGTCGGCTCTTCCTCGGCGCTGCGGTTGGAGACGTAGAAGACCTTCACGCCCTTCGAGCTCGCGTACTGGCAGAACTCGGCGGCGCCCCGGAATGGCGAGCGACGAGACCGTGTTCACGAACATGGTCCACGTCTTCGGGTCGAACGACGTGTCCTTGACCGCGTTCCAGGCCTGGTACGCGGAGTTGTCGATGATCGTCTCGTCGACGTCCACGATCACCGCCGGCGGCAGGGACTGGTAGGGCGTCGACAGCTACTCCTTGGGAATGATCGCGGTCCAGTTCCGATCGGCCAGCGCCTGGTCGAGGCGGATCTGGGCCAGGGCGAAGATCCCGTCGTCGTGGCCCGGTACTCCACCGACCGCTGCATCCAGAGGACGGCGTTCAGGATGTCGTGGGGCGGCGGCGCCGCGCTCGTGGACACCATCGGCGCGGCGGGGGCCGGCGACCGCGGGCGCGGGTGGCCGCGGCGGTGGCGCCGGCGCCGGCTGCCGCCGCGGCCGCGGGTCGGCATCGCTGGCGGCGCGCGCGCATCCGATCGCGGCCACCATCACCAGAATGACGAGCCAGATCCCCGAGTAGCGAATGCCGATCCTCGCGCTCATGCCGATCCTCCCGTGACGCTCGTGTGCACCGATGTAGGCAACTTCCCGGATCGCCCCCGTCATCTTACTCTCCGTCGACCGCCGAGGCCTCGGCCGGTGGCGCAGAGATCCCGTCGCTGGACGGGCGCGGACCGTCGCGACCGCGAAGGGGACCCGAGGCTCGGCTCCAGCTCCTCGTAGTGCTCGACGATGGCGCCGCCGCTCGCGCGGATGAAGTACTCGACCTGGAGGTTGACGATGCTCCCCTCGTTGTCGGCGCTCAGGCGGAAGTCGCCCCGGTAGCCCACGATGCGCTTGCCGCGCGCGAAGGCGTAGCCGATCTCCGCCGCGGTGCCGCTGTCGACGTCGGCGCCGTCGAGCACCGCCACGACGCCGTGGGCCGCGGTCGATGGCCGCGCGATTGGTCGCGCCGATCTCGAGGTTGAGCGCCCGCCACGCGTCGCGCCGCGCCGGCCCGTACGGCATCGCCTGGACCGCCGCGATCTTGCCGGCGTCGGTCAGGGTCCAGGGATCGAGCACCTCGTAGCCGAGGCCGCCGGACGAGGGGGACGAGGACGGAGGTGTAGAAGTGTCGCCCGGCCTCCGAGAAGCCGAGCGGACTCGCCAGGTAGATCCGGCGCACCCTGGTCGCTCAGACGGCTTGCCGGTCCCTCGCCGCCACGCGGCCAGCGCCCGGCAGGGCCATCGTAGCGATCATCGGCGGCCGCAGGGAGTGCCGCGAGGCCAGCCGGCCCTGCCGAGACGGGCAGGCGAACCGGGCGGTGAGATCATCGAGGCGCCAACGAGCCGGATCGCGGAGAACACCTGGCGTCACGACACAGGCGGACACACAGGGGGCGCCCGAGCATGAGACATCCGCGGAGATCGATCGCGGCCGTCCTCGTTCTCGCACTCATCGCGCTCTCCGCGCCTGGCCGGCCCCGTCGCCGCCCAGGAGTTCGCGCCCGCCATCGTGTTCGACATGGGCGGGAAGTTCGACAAGTCCTTCAACGAGGCCGCCTACAACGGCGCCGAGCGCTTCAAGAAGGAGACCGGGATCGCGTATCGCGAGTTCGAGGTGACCAGCGAGGCCCAGCGCGAGCAGGCGCTCCGCAACATGGCGCGGCGCGGCTCCCAGATCATCGTGGGCATCGGCTTCGCCCAGGCCACCGGCATGGAGAAGGTGGCCAAGGAGTTCCCCAACCTGAAGTTCGCCATCGTCGACGCGGTCGTGGACCTGCCGAACGTCCAGTCGATCGTCTTCAAGGAGCACGAGGGCTCGTTCCTCGTCGGCATGGCGGCGGCCATGGCGTCGAAGACCGGCAAGGTCGGCTTCGTGGGCGGCATGGACATCCCCCTGATCCGCCGGTTCGCCCTCGGCTACGAGGAGGGCGCGAAGTACGTCAACCCGAAGATCGAGATCTTCCAGAACATGACCGGCACCACGCCGGCCGCCTGGAACGATCCGACGCGGGGCGGCGAGCTGGCGCGGAGCCAGTTCGACCGCGGCGCCGACGTCGTCTACGCCGCGGCGGGCGCCACCGGCCTCGGCGTGCTCCAGGCCGCGAAGGACAAGGGCCGGCTGGCCATCGGCGTCGACTCGAACCAGAACCACATCCACCCCGGCACGATCCTGACCTCGATGATCAAGCGCGTCGACCTCGCCATCTACGAGGCCTTCAAGACCGCGAAGGACGGGACGTGGAAGGCCGGCGTGCGCAACCTCGGCGTCGCCGAGGACGGGGTCGGCTACTCGATCGACCAGTACAATCGCAAGCTCGATCACGCCCGAGATGGAGAAGCGGCTCGAGCAGGCGCGCGCCGACATCGTCGGCCGGCAAGATCAAGGTCACCGACTACATGGCGAAGTAGCAGAGGGCCACGCCCCTCCGCCCGCGTGGCGCCAGTGCCGCCGCCTGATGCGACGAGCCGGGGTCCCGGACGCCGCCCGCGCCGCCGTCCTCACGGCGTCGCGGGCGCCCGGCACGCCTCGCCCGACGATGCGCTCCGGATGCCGACGGCACGCGTGGCCGCGCGGCGCCGCCCGTCATCGAGCTCCGCGGCATCGACAAGTGGTTCGGCGAGGTCCACGCCAACCGGGACGTCTCGCTCGCCATCCGCCCCGGCACGATCCACGGCATCGTCGGCGAGAACGGCGCCGGCAAGTCCACCCTGATGGGCATCCTCTACGGCTACCACCTCCCCGACCGGGGCGAGATCCTCGTGCGCGGCCAGCCGACGGCCATCCGGAGCCCCCAGGACGCGCTCGCGGCGGGCATCGGCATGGTGCACCAGCACTTCATGCTGGTGGAGCCGTTCACGGTGCTGGAGAACGTCGTGCTCGGCGTGGAGGGCGGCTTTCTCCTGAAGGCGGGCCTCGCGCGCGCCCGCGCCGAGCTCCTCCGGCTCGGCCGCGAGTACCACCTCGAGGTGGACCTGGACGCGCGCGTCGGCGACCTCGGCGTGGGCCAGCGCCAGCGGGTCGAGATCCTGAAGGCGCTCTACCGGGGCGCCGACCTCCTGATCCTCGACGAGCCGACCGCGGTCCTCACGCCCCAGGAGGCGGACCACCTCTTCCGCATCCTGCGCGCGCTCCGGGCCGAGGGCAAGACCGTCGTCCTCATCACCCACAAGCTCCGCGAGATCCGCGAGGTCACGGACGTGGTGACCGTGATGCGCCAGGGGCGGGTCGTCGCGACCCTCCCGACCGCCGGGACCACGTCCGAGCAGCTCGCCGAGCTGATGGTCGGGCGCCGGGTGAGCCTGACGGTCGACAAGACGCCCGCCCGCCCCGGCGAGGCGGTGCTCGAGGTGGCCGACCTCACGGTCGAGGACGCGCTGGGCGTGGAGCGCGTCAAGGGCGTGAGCTTCTCGGTGCGGCGCGGCGAGATCGTGGGATCGCCGGCGTCGCCGGCAACGGCCAGTCGGAGCTCTTCGAGGCGCTCGCCGGCATCCGCCCCGTGAAGTCGGGGCGGATCCGCTGGCGGGGTCGGGACATCACCGACGAGCGGCACGCGCTCCCCGCGCGGGATGCGCGCGGCTCGGGCTCTCCCACGTGCCCGAGGACCGCCAGCGGATGGGCCTCATCATCCCCTTCTCGGCCCGGGAGAGCGCCATCCTCGGCTACCACGACGAGTCGACCTACAACCGTGGGCTCCGGCTCCGCCGGGGCGCCGTCGCGGCGAGCTTCCGTCGCCAGGCGGCGGACTACGACATCCGGCCCACGGACGGGTCCCTCCCCACCTCGGCCTTCTCGGGCGGCAACCAGCAGAAGATCGTGCTGGCCCGCGAGCTCGACCGGAACCCGGACCTCCTCCTCGTCGGCCAGCCGACGCGCGGGGTGGACATCGGCGCGATCGAGTTCATCCACCGGCGCCTCGTCGCGCTCCGCGACGCCGGGAAGGCGATCCTCCTGGTCTCCGTCGAGCTGGACGAGATCCTGGCGCTCGCCGACCGCATCCTGGTCATGCACGACGGGCGCATCGTCGGCGAGGTGCCGCAGGCGACCGCCACCGAGCGGGCCATCGGCCTCATGATGGCGGGCGTGCCACTGGGGGGACCGGAGACGCAGGCCGCCACCGGCCGAGGGCCGTCTGCCCGGCCGAAGGCCGTCTGAATGACGCAGCGTCCTCGTCTGCCCGAGCCGCGCGGCGCGTGCCCGGCTGGGTGAGCGTGGCGCTCGTGCCCGCCGCCAACCTCGCCCTGGCGCTCCTGCTCTCCGGCGTGGTCGTGATCCTGGTGGGCGAGAATCCCCTCCGGGCGCTCCGAATCCTCGCCGCCGGCGCCTTCGGCGACGCCGAGTCCATCGGGTACACGCTCTACTACGCGACCAACTTCGTCTTCACGGGCCTGGCGGTGGCCGTCGCCTTTCACGGCGGGCTCTTCAACATCGGCGCCGAGGGCCAGGCATACATCGCCGGCCTCGGTGTGGGCCTGCTCTGCCTCGGCGCCGGCGGCTGGCCGACGGTCCTCGTCGTCCCGGCCGCGATCGTCGTGGCCGCGGCCTTCGGGGCCGCCTGGGCGTTCGTGCCGGCCTGGCTCCAGGCGCGGCGCGGGAGCCACGTCGTCATCACGACCATCATGTTCAACTTCATCGCCGCGGCCCTGATGACGCATCTCCTCGTGAACGTCCTCATGAAGCCGGGCCAGCAGTCGCCGGAGACGCGGGAGTTCGACCCGAATACCTGGCTGCCCCAGGTCCACGAGGTCCTCCGCGGGCTCGGGTGGGAGATCGGACGCTCGCCGCTCAACCTCTCGGCCGTCCTCGCCCTCGCCGCCGGCGCGCTCGTGTGGTTCTACCTCTGGCACACGCGCTGGGGCTACGAGCTGCGCGCCCTCGGTCACAGCGAGACGGCCGCGGTCTACGCCGGGATCTCGCCGGCGCGCACGATCATCGTCGCCATGTCGATCTCCGGCGCCCTGGCCGGGCTGATGAGCCTGAACGAGGTCATGGGTGTCCAGCACCGGCTCCTCCTCAACTTCGTCGGCGGCGCCGGATACGTCGGCATCGCGGTCTCCCTGATGGGGCGCAACCACCCGGCGGGGATCGTGCTGGCGGCCGTCCTCTTCGGCGCCCTGTACCAGGGCGGGTCGGAGCTGTCGTTCGACATGCCCAAGCTCACGCGCGACATGGTCGTGGTGATCCAGGGCCTGATCATCCTCGTCTGCGGCGCCCTCGAGTACGCGCTCCGCGGGCCCATCGAAGCCTGGTTCCGTCGCCCCGCCCGCGCGGAGAGCCAGCCGTGAGCCCTCACTCCCGGCCCGACTTCGATCCCTTCGCCACGATCGTGCACCTCCGCGAGGACGGCCGCGCGCTTCCCGTCGCCTGGACGCCGGACGTCTTCCGGACGCTCGTGACAGGCGGCAGGGACCGCGTGATCGGGGCGAAGCACGGCGCCGTGCCGGCCGACTTCCACGCCGACGAGTGGGAGATGCACCCGCAGGGCGACGAGCTCCTCTACCTCCTCAGCGGCGCGCTCGACGTCATTCTCGACGAGCCGGGTGGCGAGCGGCGCTTCGGTCTCCGTGGCGGACAGGCCTGCGTCGTTCCGAGCGGGGTGTGGCACCGGCTCATCCTGCGTCAGCCGAGCGATCTCCTGTTCATCACCCCCGCCCACGGCACGCGGCACCGGCCGGTGGGCACGGCACGCCCCGCCCACCCCGATGAATGAGCCGCTCGTCCTCCTGGCACTCCTCGCCGCCGCGACCCTGCGGGGAGCGGCGCCTCTCGTCCTCGCGGCGCTCGGCGGGCTCTTCGCCGAGCGGTCGGGCGTGGTCGACATCGGGCTCGAGGGCAAGATGCTGGCCTCGGCGTTCGCCGCCGCCGCGACGGCGGCGGTCACGGGCTCCGCGTGGCTGGGGCTCGGCGCCGGCATCGCCGCGGCGATCGCGCTGGCCATGATGCACGGCCTCGCCTGCGTCACCTACCACGGCAACCAGGTGGTCTCCGGCATGGCGCTCAACATCCTGGTGTCGGGGCTCACGGTCGTCCTGGGCTACGCCTGGTTCCAGCAGGGCGGCCAGACCCCGCTCCTCGCCGGCGCCGCGCGCTTCGCGCCCATCGACCTGCCCGGCGCCGCCCTGCTCGCGGACGTGCCGGTGATCGGCCTCCTGTACCGCGAGATCGTGAGCGGCCACAACGTCCTCGTGTACGTGGCGGCGGTCGCCGTCCCCGTCGTGGCGTGGCTCGTCTACCGGACGCGCTTCGGCCTCCGCCTCCGCGCCGTCGGCGAGAGCCCGGGCGCCGTCGACACCGCCGGCATCTCGGTCGCCGCCACCCGCTACGGCGCGCTCGCGGCGAGCGGCGTGCTCTGCGGTCTGTCCGGGGCCTATCTCTCGATCGCCCATCACTCCGGCTTCATCCGCGACATGTCGGCGGGGAAGGGCTACCTCGCGCTCGCCGCGCTGATCTTCGGACAGTGGCGCCCGGTGCCGACGCTCGGCGCGTGCCTCCTCTTCGCGTTCGCCGACGCGGTCCAGGTGCGGCTCCAGGGCACTCCCCTGCCCGTCGTCGGCGTGGTGCCGGTCCAGCTCATCCAGGCGATCCCCTACGTCCTGACGGTGTGTCTCCTCGCCGGTTTCGTCGGGCGCGCGGTCGCGCCCCGGGCCATCGGCGTCCCCTACATCAAGGAGCGATGAGCGCATGAGCTGGCGGAGCGACCGACACTTTCTCGCTGACGAACCATGAGCGACGCCCTGCCCGCCATGCTCGACCGCGCGCGCCAGGCGCTCGCTCATGCCCACGCGCCGTACTCCCGCTTCCGCGTCGGCGCCTGCCTCCGGGCCGCGAGCGGCCGGCTCCACGCGGGCTGCAACGTGGAGAACGCGGCCTCCCCCGTCGGCCAGTGCGCCGAGGCGACGGCCATCGGCGTCATGGTCGCCGCGGGCGACCGGCAGATCGTCGAGGCCGTGGTCGTGACCGAGGGCCCCGAGCTCTGCGCCCCTTGCGGCCGCTGCCGCCAGCAGCTCGCCGAGTTCGCGCGCCCGGACGTGCCCGTCCACCTGGCCGGGCCGGAGGGCGTGCGCGTCACGGTCACGCTCGGCGAGCTCCTGCCGCTCGCCTTCGGCCCCGGGTCGCTCGGCCCGCTCCGTCCCGATGACGGCTCGATTGCCACCTGAGACGTCGTCCGGCCACGTCCCCGCGGAGCTGATCCGCCACAAGCGGGACGGCGGCATCCTGAGCGCCCGGGAGATCGGTGCCCTGGTCGCGGGGATCGCTGACGGCTCGGTGAGCGACGGCCAGGTCGCCGCCTTCGCCATGGCGGTCTATTTCCGCGGAATGACCTGGGAGGAGTGCGCGGCCTTCACGCGGGCCATGGCGGGCTCGGGCACCGTCCTCGACTGGACCGAGGCCGGCATCGAGGGCCCGATCCTCGACAAGCACTCGACCGGCGGCGTCGGCGACACGGTCAGCCTGATCCTCGCCCCGCTCGTGGCGGCGTGCGGGGGCATCGTGCCGATGATCTCGGGCCGCGGACTGGGTCACACGGGCGGCACGCTCGACAAGCTCGCGAGCATCCCGGGCTACGAGATCGCGCCGGACCTCGGCCGATTGCGGGCGGCCGTGCGCCAGGCCGGCTGCGCGATCGTCGGCCCGACGGCGGAGCTCGCGCCCGCGGATCGGCGGCTCTACGCGATCCGCGACGTCACGGCCACCGTCGACTCGGTCCCGCTCATCACGGCGTCGATCCTCTCGAAGAAGCTGGCGGCCGGGCTCGACGCCCTGGTCATGGACGTGAAGGTCGGCTCCGGCGCCTTCGCGGGATCCCTCGAGTCCGCGCAGGCGCTGGCCGAGAGCCTGGTGACGGTGGCCGCCGACGCGGGCCTCCGGACGGTCGCGTGGCTCACCGACATGAACCAGGTGCTGGGTCACGACGTGGGGAACGCGCTCGAGGTGCGGGAGGCGATCGACTTCCTGGTCGGCCGGCGGCGCGAGGCTCGGCTCCACGCGGTCACGAGCGCGCTCGCGCGGGAGATGCTGGTCCTGGGCGACCTCGCCGGGGACCACGGCGAGGCCGCCGGCCCCGTCGAGCGCGCGCTCGCCTCGGGCGCCGCGGCGGAGCGCTTCGCGCGCATGGTCGTGGCCCTCGGCGGCCCGGGCGATCTCCTCGAGCGCCCGGACCGGTACCTCGCCGAGGCGCCCGTGCGGCTGGCCGTCACGCCCGAGCGCGCCGGCGTCGTCACACGGGTGGACGCGCGGCTGATCGGCCTCGCGGTGGTGACGCTGGGCGGCGGCCGCCGCCGCGCCGACGACACCGTCGATCCCGCCGTCGGCCTGGCGGACGTGCGGGGCCCGGGCGACCCGGTCGGGCCGGACCGGCCCCTCGCGGTGGTCCACGCGCGATCGACGGCGGAGGCGGCCGCCGCCGCCGCGACCGTCCGGAAGGCCATGGTCGTCGGCGAGGGGCCGGCCGGGCCGGTCGGATCCCCGGTGCTGCAGCGCATCGGCGAGACGGGGTGAGGCGCTCCATCCTTCGACAGGCAACGGGGGCGACGGCGACCGACGCGCCCGCGCGCAGGCACTGGCTGGTCCTCACCGCCCTGCTGGCGGTCGCGGTCCTCGTCCGCGTGTCGTCGATGTTCTACGGCTTCCTGTCCGGCGACGACGCGACCGTCGCCCTCGTGGCGAAGCACTTCCTCCACGGCGAGAACTTCCCGGTCTACTTCTACCGCCAGACCTACATGGGCTCGCTGAACGGGATCCATCTCGTCCCCGCCCTCTTCCTGTTCGGGCCGTCGGTGCTCGTGGTCCGCTTGAACGCGATCGCGTGGTCCCTGCTCTTTCCGCTCGGCGTCTACCTCCTGGGTCGTCGGGTCTTCGACGAGACGGCCGGCCGGGCCGCGCTCGCCCTCGCCGCCGTGCCGCCATTCCTGCTCACGTACTGGAGCACCGTGGCCGAGCCCCACTTCGAGACGAACGTCTTCGGGGTGTGGCTGCTCCTCCTCGCGCTGGCGGCCCTGACCGCCCCGTCGGAACCCGCCCGGACACGGGCGCTGGCCGCCTTCGGCCTCCTGGCGGGCCTCGCCTGGTGGTCGAACTTCAAGGTGATCGAGGTCCTCGGCCCGCCCTCCTGCTGCTGGTCCTCCGGGGCCCCAGACGCGCCGTCAGCCGCGGGGGGGCGCTGGTGGCGGGCGGGTTCCTGCTCGGCAGCCTCCCGGTCTGGCTCTACTACGGCCTCCACGGGGACTCGGCCCGGGGCACGCCGGGCTCGGCGGTCCCGTTGTTCAGCGTCGGCATCCATCTTTCCTGGGACCGGCTCTCGGAATTCTGGCGGCTCTCGGTCCTTCGGCTGTTGGGAACGTATTACTGGCACCCGACGACGCCGATGCGCTGGGTGGGGCTCACGCTGAACGTCGTGCTCTACGCCGCCGCGGTCGGGCTCGCGCTCCTCGAGGCGCTCCGGCGGCACCGACGCGGTGACGCCCCGACGGTGCGGGACTGGGGCCTCTGGCTGGTCTTGCTCGTCCTCCCGGCATCGATCGGCGCCCTGTATTTCTCGCCGCTTTCTGAGGATGCTCGAGCGCGACACTTCGCGCTACATCCTGCCGGCATACATCCCGCTCTTCGTGTGCGCCGGCGCCCTGGTCGCGCGGGCCGGACGCCGGTCGCGCGCGCTCGGCGCCGGCCTGCTGGCCTTCCTTCTGGCGTTCGACCTGTGGACTCACGATGGGTTCCTATGGCCGCTCCTGCCGGGGCTCCGCGCCCAGCAGGACAGCCACCGCGCGGCCCTCGAGGCCGTCCGGCAGCGTCTCGGCATGCAGCCGGTCGACGCGCTCTACGTCGACGACAGCCTGCAGGCGCTCGTCTGGGCCTTTCTCCTGGACCGCCCACTCGTGTCGGCTGTCGACAGCGAGATCTACGTCCCGAGCGCGGTGGCGGCCGATGCAGCCGAACGGATTGCGATCCTGGAACGGGACAGGGACTGGCTGACAGCCTCGCCACCCTCGGCGCAACCTGGCGCGTGACGCCGATCGTCGGTTGGCGACTCTACGAGGACGTCCGGGTCTTAGCGCGCGGCTACCGGATCGTGCCCCGCCACGGGTGGCGGGTGCCGGATGATCCGACCGCAGCGGCCGCAGTCGCGGACGGCGACCTCGTCACGGCCTGGCCCGCGGGCGGGTATGCGCGTGGATCGGCCGACGCGCTCGTGGTGGATCTCGGCCGCCGCTACGACGTGGCACGGGTCGTCTTCTGGCCGTCGGTGCCGACCGCCAACGTGTTCGCGCTCCGGCTCTCGGGCCGGGAGGATGGGGGCCCCTGGGAGTCGCTCGGCGTGACCCCCGCGATATCGCGGCAGCCCGCATTCGTGGCGAGCGGCCGCCCGGTGTTCCGCCCCCGCAACGGATGGCTGGAGGTGGTGGTGACGCCGCGCCGACTCCGTTACCTCAGGCTCGAGCCGGCGGAGCCGGTCGGCGAGGCGCCCTGGGGGATCACCGAGCTCCGCGCCTACGAGGAGATCGCCGAGCCGCCGGCCGCTCCGGCGAGGGTGGACGGGGGAGACGGCCTCGCGGCGCGACTCCGCGCCCAGGGAGTCAACCGGCTCCTGGCCGACCCCGTCGCGTCGGCTCGCGTCGCCCGCGCCACGCAGGGCGCGGTGACGACGCTCATCGCCAACGGCGTCGTCGACAACCATGGCGCGGCGCCCCCGGCGTGGCTCGCGCGCCCCATCCGCCTTCGCGCCCGCGACGGGCTGCTCGTGCCGGTGGAGGATGCGCCGGAGCTCAGGGAGCGCCTGGAGGCGGCCGGCGTGGAGCTCTCCGCGGAGCCCCTCGGGACTCACGTGCTGTTCCGGATCCTCAGGCCGTTCGCCTCGGTCGCGCCCTGTCAGCGCCCGGAGCGCCGCGCGGCCGCCGTGGACCCCGGCGATGGAGACCGCCTCGTGCTGGAGGCGGAGCTTCGCGCCGAGACGCTGGTGTCGGGTCTCAAGCTTCGCCACCCGGTGCCGGCGCCGGGGCTGACGATCCGGGAGGTGGCTCTCTCCGACGATGGCCGGACCTGGCGGCCTGCCGACGGGGCGCGTGCGGTTCAGGACTGGGGATGGGCAGGCCGCACCCTCTTCGCGGTCTCGGATGGCGCCATGGAGGTCGTCTTCGGGTCCGCTCGGGCCCGCCACGTGCGGGTCGCGGTGACGCGAGCCGGCTCGGCGAGCCTCGCGGTCCTCTGCGTCCGCGGAACCCCCGTCCGCTGACCCGGAGACCTGCACCTTGACGTCGCTCGTAGCCGGCGAAGCCGCACCTCGTGTATGATCCGGCCGGGCCCGGGGGCCCCTTCAAGCCATGGACGTGCACGTCGTCCACCACCCGCTCGTGGAGAACGTCCTGGCCGCCCTCCGGGATCGCCGCACGCCCTGCGACGTCTTCCGCCAGCTCGCCCACCGCGTGAGCCTGCTCCTGGTCGCGGAGGCGACGCGAGACCTGCCGCTGGCCGAGGCGACCGTCGAGACGCCGCTCGAGACCACGACCGTGAGACGGCTGGCGGCGCGCGTGGTGGCGGTGCCGGTGCTGCGCGCCGGCCTGGGCATGCTCGACGCGCTCCTCGAGCTGGTGCCGCAGGCGCAGGTGGGCTACTTCGGGCTCGAGCGCGACGAGGTGACCGCGGTGGCGCGCCGGTACTACGAGAAGGTGCCGAAGGACCTGGCCGGCGCCTCGGTCTTCCTGCTCGACCCCATGCTGGCGACCGGTGGCTCGGCCGCGATGGCCATCGAGGGGCTCGCCGAGCTCGGCGCCCGGCGGGTCAGGCTCCTGTCGATCGTCGCCGCACCCGAAGGCCTGGCTCACCTGAAGGCGGCGGTCCCGGACGCGACGGTCTATACCGCGGCGGTCGACCGCGAGCTCAACGCCCGGAAGTTCATCCTGCCGGGCCTCGGCGACTTCGGCGACCGGCTCTTCGGCACCTAGCGCCCGGCGGTGACCGAGCCCGGAGGCGCCTACGCCGTTCGCGGGGCGCCGAGCGCCGCGGCCACCTCGGCGACCGTCGGCGGCGCCGGCGCGTCCTTGTAGCGATCGAGGCGGCCATAGATCGCGGCGCACGCCTCGTGGAACCCGGCCGGTAGCCCGGCGGCCGCGAACGTCGCGGCGATCTCCTCCATCTCGCCGACGAAGCGCCAGGCCTTCTTCGCGTTGCCCGCGACCGCGGACTCCGAGCGGGCGCCCAGGCCGGGCTGGGAGCGCTCCCACTCGGCGCGAAGCGCCCCGTCCACGCCCTCACGGATCGCGAGCGCGCGCACGGCGATGAGGAGGGCGCTCGAGCCCTTCGTCCACGCGGCGTACGCCATCTTGAGGGCGGAGGCCGTGCCGACGTCGCCCGGCATCACGACGGCCTCGAGGGCGCTCCCCTTGAACAGGCTCGCGATCTCCCCGGCCCGCGAGCCGGCGAGGTAGAGCCGGGTCGTCCCCGCGTCGCGGGGCGGCGGGCCGATGATGCCGCCGTCGACCAGCTCGGCCCCCGCGGCGCCGACAATCTGCCCCACGCGGCGCGCGGTGCCCGGGGCGACGGCATTCGCGTCCACGTAGAGGCCCCGGAACCGCTCGGCGGCGACCAGGCGTGCGACGTCCGCCGCCGAGCCCGGCGGGCAGACGGAAAGGATCATGTCGCTGGCCGCAACGACCGCCGCCAGCGTGCCGAGGTCCTCGAGGTCCGCGGCCCGAGCGCGCCGGCGGCTGGCCTCGCTGCGGTCCGCCGACGGCCACACGACGCGGACGCCGCCCGCGCGCAGGCACGCGCCCACCACGGAGCCCATCTCACCCGGATGCAGCAATCCCACGGTCGTCGCCATCGTCATCGCTCCTCCAGGCGCCGCCTGACTCGCCTCGGCCGCCCCGGCTCTCGATCCCGATCAGTATGCTCTCGGTCACAGCACCCGCGCGATCGGAGGCCCCGGGGGGAGCAACCATGGAGAGAACCGACCGGCGCTCCCATCCTGCATCGCTCGGCTCGCTTGATGACGTGGAGACTCCTCGACCATCGAACCTCTGGAACCCGCGCGGCTGTCCTCCAGTTAGCTCTACAGGACGTCCGGTGAAGACGCGCTTCGAGGTGACACTGGATTGGGTCGCCCGGACTCACGGTACCTTCTTCGCCGAACCGCCCCTCGTACAACCCGACCGCGGCGGCCGACGGCTGGAAGCGCTGCGTCGACCACTTCGACAAGCTTCCTCAAGGCGTCGGGCGGGGCTCGGCCTCCCGTTGATCGCGCCGGTAGCCGAGCCTATGATCGAGCCAACGATCGCGTTCGGTTCATAGCGGTCACAAAGGAGTAGGCATGGTCACCTTCACCGTGAACGGTACGCCCCGCCAGCTCGACGTGTCCCCGGACATGCCGCTCCTCTGGGCGATCCGGGAGACGCTCGGGCTCACCGGAACCAAGTACGGCTGCGGCATGGCGCTCTGCGGCGCCTGCACGGTCCACGTCGACGGCGCGCCGGCGCGCGCGTGCGTCACGCCGGTGGCGGCCGTCGCGGGGAAGCAGGTGACCACCATCGAGGGGCTCTCGGCCAAGACCGACCACCCGGTCCAGCGCGCCTGGATGGAGCTCGACGTCCCCCAGTGCGGCTACTGCCAGTCCGGCCAGCTCATGTCGGCGGCCGCGCTCCTCGCCCAGAACACGGCGCCCACCGACCAGGACATCGACGCGGCCATGGCGGGAAACATCTGCCGCTGCGGCACCTACCAGCGGATCCGGGCCGCCGTCCACCGGGCCGCCACGCTCGCGCGGGGAGGGGCGTGATGGCCGCGCACGCGCGTCCGAGCCGCCGCGCGCTGCTCAAGGGCGGGCTCGCCGTCGGCACCGGGCTCGTCATCGGGTTCCGGCTGCCGCTGCTGGACCGTCTCCTGGCCGAGGCTCAGGGCGCGGGCGTCTTCGCCCCCAACCAGTGGCTCCGCATCGATCGCGACGGCGTCGTCACCATCATCAACTCGGTCCCCGAGATGGGTCAGGGCTCGATGACCACCATGCCGATGATCGTCGCGGACGAGCTCGACGCCGACTGGGACCGCATCCGGGTGGAGGCCGCGCCGACCGATCCGAGCCTTTACGCGAATCCGGTCACCCGCCAGCAGTCCTACGGCGGGAGCCGCGGCGTCCGCGATCACCTCGAGCCCCTGCGGAAGGCCGGCGCCGCGGCGCGCCAGATGCTCCGCGAGGCGGCGGCCCAGGAGTGGGGCGTCCCCCTCGACGAGGTGACGACCGAGCCCGGGGTGGTCGTCCACGTCCCCACCGGTCGCCGGCTGCTGTACGGCCAGCTCGTCGACAAGGCCCAGACCCTGCCGGTCCCGCAGAACCCGCCGCTCAAGACGAAGGACCAGTTCCGGTACATCGGCAAGGCGCGGGCGCGCGTCGACGTCCCCCAGAAGGTCAACGGCCAGGCGGTCTACGGGATCGACGTGAAGGTCCCCGGCATGCTGGTCGCGTCCATCGAGAAGTGCCCGGTCGTGGCCGGCGGCAAGGTCAAGTCCTTCGACGCGGCCGCGGCGAAGGCGATCCCCGGCGTCAAGCACGTCGTCCAGGTCACGAGCGGCGTCGCCGTGGTCGCCGACAACTTCTGGACCGCGCTCCAGGGCCGGAAGGCCCTCACGGTCGTGTGGGACGACGGCCCGCTCGGCCAGCTCTCGAGCGCGGGGATCGCGAAGGAGCACGAGACCGCCGCCGGCCAGCCGGGCCTGGTGGCGCGGAACGACGGCGACACCGCGGCGGCCCTGGCCGCGGGCGCGAGGACCTTCGAAACAGCCTACCAGGTCCCGTACCTCGAGCACGCGTGCATGGAGCCCATGAACGCGACGGCCCACGTGACGGCCGACGCGTGCACGGTGTGGGCGCCCACGCAGAACCCGGGCGGCTCCCGCGAGGTGGCGGCGCGACTGACCGGGCTCCCCGTCGACCGCGTGACCGTCAACACGACGTTCCTCGGCGGCGGGTTCGGGCGGCGGGGGCAGACCGACTATGTCGTCGATGCGGTCGAGGTCGCCAAGGCGATCGGCGGCGGGCCGGTGAAGGTGGTGTGGACGCGCGAGGACGACATGACGCACAGCTTCTACCGGCCGAACACCCACAACGTGTTCCGGGCCGCGCTCGACGCCTCGGGGAAGCCGACTGCCTGGTTCACGCGCGCGGTGGGCCCGGGCCTCCTCCGCCAGCGAGGCAACGTCGCGGCCGGCCAGGTCGACGGCACGGCGATGGCCGGGCTCCGGGACCTGCCGTACGACATCCCGAACGTCCGGATCGAGTGGGTGGACAAGGACGTCGGGGTGCCGGTCGGGTTCTGGCGCTCGGTCGGCTCCTCCCAGAACGCGTTCATCGTCGAGACCTTCGTCGACGAGCTGGCGCACCTCGCGGGCCAGGACCCCTACGAGTACCGCCGCGCCCTCCTCGGCAAGTCCCCCCGTCACAAGGCCGTTCTCGAGCTGGCCGCGATCCGCGCCGGCTGGGGCGCGCCGCTCCCGGCGGGACAGGGGCGCGGCATCGCGGTCTGCTTCTCCTACGCGAGCTACTCCGCCCACGTGGCCGAGGTGTCCGTCGCGGACGACGGCACCGTCCGGGTTCACCGTCTCGTCTGCGCGATCGACTGCGGGATCGCCGTCAACCCGGACCAGGTCAAGGCGCAGATGGAGGGCGGCGCCGTCTATGCGATGACGGCGACGCTCTACGGCCAGATCACGCTCGATGCCGGGCGCGTCCAGCAGACCAACTTCCACACCTACCCGATGATGCGGATCGCCGAGACGCCGGTGACCGAGGTGCACATCCTCGAATCCGGCCAGCCGCCCGGGGGCCTGGGCGAGCCCGGCGTGCCGACGGTCGCTCCCGCGATCTGCAACGCGATCTTCGCCGCGACGGGCAAGCGCATCCGCCGCCTGCCGATCGACCGGGAGTCGCTGAAGCGGGCATAGCGCCCAGCGTCCCCGGCGTCGCACGTCGCCGCGTCAGGCGCCAGATGGCGTCGACGCCGGCAGGCGAGACGCCCGGCTCAGGAGCCCGGCTCGTCGCTTGCGCGCGCGCCCTGCGCCCGCGCCCCGCCGGGGCGCTCCGTCTCGCCCTCCAGGTCCATCAGGCGCGCCCGCATCTGATGCTCGGCGGCGGTCAGGCGGCTCAGCACCGCGGCGCGACGCGCGTCGAAGCGCACGCGCTCCGCCACCACGCCGGTGGGCCTGCGCCCGGTGACAACTCCGTGCGTCGATGGGTCGACAGAATCGTGAGGTACGATCAATGAATGGCTCGTGGATCCCAGCGCGACGCGCCTCCGGTCCGATCCTCCTCGGCCTCCTCCTGGTGCTCTCCGGCGTGAGGCTCGTCGCCGGCCAGGCGCCCTCCCCGACGCCGGCCCCGGCGCTGACGGCGGGGGTGACCGAGACGCGCCTCCCCAACGGCCTCCGCGTCCTGACGAAGGAGGTCCGGAGCGCGCCGGTGGTGAGCTTCGGGGTCTGGTACCGGGTCGGGTCGCGCAACGAGCACACCGGCATCACCGGCATCTCCCATCTCCTCGAGCACATGATGTTCAAGGGAACCCGGCGATACCGCGTGGGGGAGATCGCGCGCACGCTCTTCCTGAACGGGGCGAGCTTCAACGCCAACACGTTCTACGACTGGACCAGCTACTTCGAGACTCTGGCGGCCGACCGGCTCGAGCTGGCCGTCGAGCTCGAGGCGGACCGGATGGCCCACAGCCGGATCGACAAGGCCGACCTCGACTCGGAGATGACCGTGGTCCGGAGCGAGCTGGAGGGCGGCGAGAACGATCCCGAGACCCTGCTGCGCCAGGCCGTGACGGCCACGGCGATCCAGGCGCACCCCTACCACTGGCCGGTCATCGGCTGGCGGAGCGACGTCGAGCAGATGCCGCGGAGCTCGCTCCACGACTACTACCGCGCCCACTACGGGCCGAACAACGCCACGGTCGTGATCGTCGGGGACTTCGAGACCAAGCAGGCCCTGGACCTGGTCGGGAAGCACTTCGGCTCCCTCGCGCCGATCCCGCCGCCGCCGCCCGTCTACACGACCGAGCCCGCGCAGCGCGGCGAGCGTCGCGTCACCGTGAACCAGGCCGGCGCGCTCCCGATCGTGACGCTCGCCTACAAGGTCCCGGGGGCCCAGCACCCGGACTTCTACGCCCTCGACGTCCTGGGGACCGTGCTCGGGGAGGGCCGCACCGGCCGCCTCTACCAGGCCCTCGTCGAGACGGAGCTCGCCTCCAGCGTCGACGCCGGGGCCCCGAGCCTTCGCGACCCCTTCCTGTTCCTCGTGACGGCGACCGCGCGGCCGGGGGTGTCCGCCCCGAAGCTCGAAGCCGCGCTGCTGGACGAGATCGAGCGGATGAAGGCGGCGCCCATCACCGCCGAGGAGCTGGCGCGGGCCACGCGGCGGATCGAGTCGAGCTTCGCGTACCAGACGGAGAGCGTGACGGCCCAGGCCCGCGAGCTCGGCTACTGGGCCATGGTGGACGACTGGCGCTACCTCACGACCTACCTGGACCGCATCCGCGCGCTGACGCCGGAAGCGGTCCAGACGGTGGCGCAGAAGTACTTCCTCGCGGACACGCGCACGGTCGGCCACTTCGTCCCCACGCTCGGCGGCGCGTCCCCCGCGTCGCCGCCCCAGGAAGCCGCCGCCCGGGTGGAGAAGCCGGGCCGGGGCGCCCGGGCGATCCCGATCCCGCCGCCGTCGAAGCGGCCCCCGGTCGACCGGCGCGTCACCCGCTTCACGCTGGCGAACGGCATCACCGTCGTCGTCCAGGAGAACCCGGCGAGCCCCACGCTCGCGCTCCGGGCGAGCCTGCCGGCGGGGCACGTCCTCGACCCGGAGGCCAAGTCGGGCCTCGCGTCCCTGACCGCCGCCATGCTGACCCGCGGGACCGAGCAGCGGAGCGCCCTCGCGTTCGCCACCCAGCTCGAGGACGTCGGCGCGAGTCTCTCGGCCAGCGCGGACGCGCTCGCCACCATGATCTCGGGACGCGCGGAGAGCCGGGACTTCGACCGCGTCATGGATCTCCTCGCGGACATGCTGCGCCACCCCGCGTTCCCCGCCGCCGAGCTGGGCCGGCTCAAGGGCGAGGCGCTGGCGCAGCTCGCCCAGGCGCGCGACGATCCGGACAGCGCGGCGGAGCGGGCGTTCGGGCGGGCGATCTACCCGGCGGGCCACCCCCTCCGGCCGCCGACCTTCGACGAGGCCGAGCAGGCGGTCGGCAGGATCAGCCGCGACGATCTCCTCGCGTTCCACCGCAACCAGTACGGCCCTGACGGGCTGATCCTGGTCCTCGCCGGCAGCGTCGCGGCCGACCGGGTCCGCGAGGCCGTCGAGACCCGCCTCGGGGCCTGGCCCCGGAACCCGCAGGCGGAGCCGCCGCCCGCGCTCGACGTGCCCCTCCAGGCCGCGGCCGAGCGGATCCTGATCCCGATCCCCGACAAGAGCCAGACGACGATCATGTGGGGGCACGCGGGGGGACTCCGGCGGAGCGATCCCGACTTCTACGCCGCGCAGGTCATGAACCTCGTCCTGGGAGGCGGGGGCGCTCTCAACAGCCGGCTCGGCACCGTGATCCGTGACGAGCTGGGCCTCGCCTACACCGTCGAGAGCTACTTCGACGCCGGCTGGTACCCCGGACCCTTCGGGGTGGCGCTCGGGACGAACCCGGCCAACGCGCGGAAGGCGATCGAGGCCATGCTCCGCGAGGTGGCGCGGCTCCGTGACCGCGGGATCACCCGGCGGGAGCGGGACGAGGCCGTGGCGTACCTCACCGGCCGCTTCCCGCTGCGCCTCGAGACCAACACCGGGATGGCCGACGTCCTCTGGGCGATGGAGTTCTACCGTCTCGGCCCCGACTACCTCGACCGCTACGCGGACCACTACCGCGCGGTGACCGTGACCCAGGCGAACGCCGCCGCCGCGAAGCACCTCCACCCGGACCGCGCAACCCTGGTCGTGTCGGGGACGGATCCCGGCGCCGTCGAGCGGTGACGAGCTCGGTACCGTCCGGCGCGAGCGACGCGTGAGGCGCGGACACTAGCTCCTCGTTCCTGGCTGCCCGCCCGGACTGCGGCGTCGCTTCGTCTCGGCAGGCACAGGCCTGGCGTGCGAGCAACGCCTCCACCTGGTCTGGCCAGTGCGCCATGCCCGCGTCCACCGCCCTGGTCAGGGCGGCGTCACTTTGCACGCCATCCTCCCGCGCGCCCCGCGGTCGACGGCACCCGGGCGGCCAGCCCGTCCGCGAGGCGGAGCCGACGCGCTCGCGTTCACGCTCACGGGGCGATGGGCCGACGACCGCGGGGCGCGCGGGAGGATGAGCGTGCAACGTGACGCCCTGATCCAGGGCGACGGCACCCGGGCGAGGGCCAGCCCGTCCGCGACGCGGAGCCGACGAGCGCGAAGGGCCTAGCGCGTGGGCGCCGCGCCCAGGCGGAGCAGCGGGAAGATCTGCCGCACCAGCCCCTCGTACTCCTGCGCCGTCGTGAGGTAGATGTCGAAGTCGTGAACGTAGTGGAGGTCGATCGTCGTGAGCGGCGCGCCCGGCCGCGCCGCCGCGACGTCGAGCACCTGGAAGCACGAGCGCCCCGAGGCGGGATGGTCCGTCACGAACACGATGCAGAGCTCCGGCCACTGCTCGCCGAGGCGCGCGAGCAGCTCGTCGCCGTGGCTCCGGAGGAAGTCCTCGACGCTCGCGCGATACTTGACCTCGACCGGGATGAGCCGGTGGAGTGGTCGGCCTGCCGGCGTCGCGCCGGCGGGCTTGTGCAGGAGGAAGTCCGGCTGGAACTCGTCGGCCCCGATCTTCACCAGCCGCTGGAACTGGCTCTCGCGGCCGGCCGGCGACACCCGGTAGCCGGCCCGCCGGAAGATCGCCTCGACGAACGCCTCGGCGATCCGCCCCTTCAGGGTCTCGAGCTCCCCCCGCGGCGCGCCCTCGGAGCCATCCCCCACCAGGGTAGTCTCGGACCCCTCATCGGCGGTAGATTCTCGTCGCCGGCCCGGGGGGGCGTGACCCTGACGCACGACGCGCTCGAAGCCGGGCCGCGGGCCCCGACGCGCTGATCCCGCTCCGCTAGCCCTTCGGCTGACCGGCCGGCGTCGAACTCCGCTGGCCCCTGCCCGGCGCGAGGCGATTCGCGCTGCGCTCCTCGTCTTTCTCGCGCCGCGACACGCCGCCGCGGGTCCGGCGGACCGCGCGTAGGGTACACTCGACGTCGTATGGCCACCCAGCCCCACGCGACCTTCTTCGCCCTCACCCCGGACCGCGTCCTCGACGCGGTCGAGGCAGGCGGGCTCCGCAGCACCGGCCGCTGCTTGCCGCTCCGCGCCTTCGAGAACCGCGTCTACGAGGTCGAGCTCGTGGACGAGCGCCGCCTCGTCGTGAAGTTCTACCGCCCCGGCCGCTGGTCGCGCGAGACGATCCTCGACGAGCACCGGTTCCTGCTGGATCTCGCCGACGCCGAGCTTCCGGCCGTGGCCCCGCTCGATCTCGGCACCGGCACCACGCTGAACGAGGTGGAGGGCATCTTCTACGCCGCGTTCCCCAAGGTGCGCGGCCGCACGCTCGACGAGCTGGACGCCGAGAAGCGGCGCCACATCGGCCGCACCATCGGGCGCATGCACGCCATCGGCGCCGCGCGTCCGGCTCCGCACCGCCCGGCGCTGAGCCTCGAGCGCTACATCCACGAGCCGCTCGAGGTGCTGATGAAGGGCGGATTCATGCCCGAGAACCTCGGGCCGCGCTACAAGGAGGTCGCCCTCCGGATCGCCGCCGCCGCCGCGCCTGAGCTGGCGGCCGTCAAGCCGCAGCGCATCCACGGCGACCTCCACTACGGCAACATCCTCTGGACGCCCAGTCCCGTGCTGGTCGACTTCGACGACTGCCTCATGGGCCCGCCCGTCCAGGATCTCTGGCTCCTCGCCCGGGGCGACGAAGAGGAAGCCAAGAAAGGCCGCGAGGATCTCCTGGAAGGCTACGAGGTCTTCCGCGAGTTCGACCGCTCCACGCTCGGGCTCGTCGAGCCCCTCCGCGCGATGCGCATCGTCTACATGTCGGGCTGGATCGCCCGGCGGTGGGAGGATCCGTCGTTCCCCCAGGCGTTCCCGAGCTTCCGCGACCATCGCTACTGGATGCAGGAGTACGAGGAGCTGGTGAGGATCGCGGAGACGCTCGGCTAGCCCGCGTCGAGACTGACCGGTTAGGCCGGCCAGGCCGGGTTCGTCGCCGGCGCGTGTCTGCCGGCGGGCCCTCGAGCATTTCCTGGCAATTTGCGACGGTGGCGATACCATAAGGCCTGATGGACGTAGGTCTCTCGGACGACCCGCGCGTGCCCGGGCAGGATCGACCTCCGCAGCCGCTCCGCGAGGTTCTCGGTCCCGGCATGCCGGGCATCCACACACACCTTCACCAGTTCCTCCGGAGGCATCCCATGACGGTACGGAGCATCCCGATCGGCCTCTTGACCGTGATCGCGCTGGTCGCCCCGGCCAGCGCTCAGCCCAAGCACACGCCGCCCAAGACCGACAAGGAGAAGATCGCCAACGCGATGTCGGCCGCCCCCAAGGCCGTCGCTCAGGAAGCGACCATCATGGACATCGACGACAAGGGCAGCATGAAGGTGCTCCGCGAGGGCAAGGGGACCTTCACCTGCATGCCCGACAATCCCATGACGCCGGGCAACGACCCGATGTGCCTCGACAAGGGCGGCATGGAGTGGGCGCACGCATGGATGACCAAGGCCACGCCGCCGGCCGGGGTCGGATTCGGGTACATGCTCATGGGTGGCTCGGACGCGAGCAACGACGACCCCTACGCGACCAAGCCGGCCGCAGGCAAGAAGTGGGTCGACACGGGCGCCCACGTCATGGTCCTGAATCCCGGCACGATGGCCGACGCCTATCCGAAGACCGCAGACAATCCGCACAAGCCGTACGTGATGTGGCCGGGCACGCCGTACCAGCACCTGATGATCCCGGTGAAGTAGCCGCGGCGGCGCGCTCGAGCTCGAGGGCCGTGCGCCCCCCGGCGTCGAGGACGGTGCCCGCGCGACGCCGGATCCTCGCCGGGCCCGGGCGGAACGCCGTCAGGGCGCTCGTGGCAGCGGCGCTCCTGGCCGGCGTCGCCGGCGAGCCCAGGCCGACCTCGAGCCAGCAGCCGGCGGAGCCGCAGTATCGCGTCGTCCGGCCGGAGGGCCAGGGCCCTCATCCCGCGCTCCTGTTCGTGTCCGGGTGCAGCGGCTTCACGCCTCACGAGGCGCCACTCCACTACGGCCGGGTGGCCGACGAGTTCGCGGCGCGGGGGTACGTCGTGATCTTCGTCGACTACCTGGGAGCGCGCGGCCGTGATAGCTGCGGAGGTACCGTCCCGTCCTGCCGACGTCGCGGGAGACATCCTCGCCGCGGCGGCCTACGCCAGGACCCGCCCGTTCATCCGGGCGTCCGAGATCGACGTCATCGGCTGGTCCCGGGGGGGCAGTGGCGTCCTGAGCGTGATCGCGACGCTCCCGGCCAACACGCCCGCGCCGTTCCGGAAGGCCATCGCCTACTATCCCGAGTGCTACGTCGGGACTCCGTGGAACGTGAAGATCCCGCTTCTCATGCTCCTGGCCGGGAAGGACGACCTCTCGTCGACCTGGGCGTGCGAGCAGCTGGCGGAGCGGCTCGGCGGCGATTTCCCTCTCGAGGTCCGCGTGTATCCGGAGGCGCGCCACGCGTTCGACGTTCCCGACCTTCCGCCGTTCGTCCGGCGGACGAGGGGCGGCACGCTGGGCCACGACCCGCAGGCGGCGGCCGCCGCCCGGGAGGAAGTGACGCGCTTCCTGGGCCGCTAGCTCCGCCCGGGGACGGCGCTCACACGAGACTCGTCAGAAGCGATCGGGCTTCTTGGGCGCCGGCGGCTCCAGCTTCGTGCGGATCTCCTTGGCGCGGGTCTCCATGTCGGCGGCTGTCGCATTGCGGTTGTAGTGGCGCAGAAGCTTCGCGTCGGTCTCGAGGGCTCCGGCGACCTCGGGGTGAACCCCGCCCACCGTCTGCTCCCGAGTCGCCACGGACCGGTTGAGCATCGTCTCGCCCTGGGCGTAGTTGCCATCCATCAGGTACAGCCGGGCCTGGAAGTCGAGCCCGTGCATGAGCTCGGCAGGCCCCGGCTCCCCGAGACGCGTTCCCGGCGGCTCCGGTCCCGAGACGGCGCCCACGGCCGCATCCGACGGCAGGGGTCCTCGGAGCGTGGGCACGGGCGTCGGCGCGAACCCTCCTGGCATCACCGGAACCGTCGCGGCCGCGGCCGTGTTCCGGAACACTCCGGCTGTCGCCCCGGACGGGGATGCCTTTATCAGCCCGGCCGTCCCCCCGGTCGGGAGGGATCCGCGCACGACGCCCGTGGTCGCGCCCTGGGGCAGCGCACCCCGGAGGAGGCCAGCCGTCGAGTCCGGGGACAGGGTTCCCCCGAGAACGCCGCGAGTGATGGTCGGCGCCTGCGCATGGCCCGGCCCTGGAAGCGCCACCATGACCAGCACGCTCAGGACGATGAGCGCCGTCGCTCCGACTCGCATCTCTTGATCCTCCTGACCCATAGGAACCTCGAGCGGGGCACAGGCCATCGGCCTGTCAAGCGGATCCTACGGCCGCGCGCCAGGACGCGTCAAGGCGCCGTCCCTGGCGTGTACTGATCAGTCGCTTCGCTACGGCAACCGATGAAGCATGCTCCCGACGTCAGAGCGACGACAGCCACTGAGCGTGTCGAATCACGGACGCCCAGGCTACCCGACCTCGGGGAACCGCCCCTCCACCGGATACGCCGGATCGGTGAAGCCGGGCGTCGAGGCGTGGCCGGGAACGACCAGGCTGTCGGCCAACTGCTCGTCCTCCGCCGTCCACGCATAGTCGAGCGCGGCGAAGTAGCTGGTCCACTGATCGAAGGTGCGCGGCCCGGCGATGATCGAGCTGATCGCGCGGTTGTTGAGCACCCAGGCGCAAGCCCACCCGACGAGGCTGGTGCCGCGCTTCGCGGCGTGCGCCGTGAGCTTCTCGGCGATGACCAGGCTCTCGGGCCGCCACTCCGCTTCCAGCATGCGCCTGTCCTGGCGGCCGGCGCGGCTGCTGGGGTCGGCCGACTGGTTGACCTTGTACTTGCCGGTCAGCACGCCGCGCGCGAGGGGGCTGTAGGGCACGACGCCAAGCGCGAACGCCCTGGCCGCTGGCAGCAGCTCGATCTCCGGCTGGCGGTTCATGAGGTTGTAGTAGGGCTGCAGTGCAGTCGGCTGCGGCACGCCAAGCTGCCGACACAGGTGAGACACGTGAGGGATGTGCCAGGACTTCACGTTGGAGAGCGCCCACTCGCGCACCTTGCCCTGGCGGATCAGGTCGCCGAAGGTGGCGATCATCTGCTCCCAAGTCGTGTCGGGGTCGACCCGGTGGATATAGTAGAGGTCGATGTGGTCGGTCTGCAGGCGCAGCAGGCTCGCGTCCACGGCCTGCATCAGGTGCCGCCGCGACAGGCCCCGGTCGGTGATGTTGGGCCCAGTGTACTGCGCGGCCTTCGTCGCCAGCACCCAGCGGTCGCGCGTGGCCTTGATGGCGGGGCCGATCACGGTCTCCGAGCGCCCGTCCGCATACACGTTGGCCGTGTCGATGAAGTTGACGCCATTGTCTGTGGCGTGATCGATGATGCGCCGCGCCTGCGCCGCGTCCGTCAGCCCGCCGAACATCATCGTGCCGAGACAAATCTCCGACACCTTCACGCCGCTGCTGCCGAGCACGCGATATCGCATCTGGGTCACCGTCTTCTCCCTCACGGTGCGGCCGCGGAGGGACGTTCTCGGGCCGCCACCGCCGTCGTCCTCGAGCTCGTGCCGACACCCCGACCCAGCATACTGCAGCCGCCGGGCCATCGGTCGGCCCGGAGCTCGCGCGCGATAGCCCGGTGCTGGCGCGCCACACTCGGGTAGGCGTCGAGCGCTCTCCGCGCGCCCCATGCCAGAGCGCCCGGGGCCGTGGCGGCCACCGGCGGTCCCGTCTGCCGCGGACCGCCGTTCCTGATATGCTCCAAGTCCACGAGACATGGCCATGACGTTCCAGCACCTCTTCGCGCCCTTCCGACTCGGGCACGTGACGCTCCGGAACCGGATCGTGAGCACGCCGCACGCGACCCGGTTCGGCAAGGACGGCTACATCACGGAGCGCTACATCCGTTACCACCAGGAAAAGGCGCGGGGCGGCGCCGGGCTCGTCCAGTGCTTCGGGAGCTCGAGCGTCCACCCGTCGAGCCCCGTCGTCGACTGGAACGGGATCAAGAACTGGGACGACTCGTCGCTCCCCACGTTCGAGGCGTTCGCCCGCGCGATCCACGCCGAGGGCGCGCACGTGATGGCGCAGACCACGCACCGCGGGCGCCGCGGCTCGTCCGGGCCCGGGGAGCAGGCCCTGGTCTCGCCCTCGGACGTCCCCGAGACGGAGAACCGCGAGATCCCGCACGCGCTCGACCGGACCGAGATCGCCGAGATCGTGCAGGCGTACGCGGCCGCGGCGCTCCGCCTCAAGCGCGCGGGCTTCGACGGGGCCGATCTCTGCGCCTATGCGCGCCACCTCATCGACCAGTTCTGGGTGCCGTCGGTGAACCGGCGGACCGACGAGTACGGGGGCAGCCTCGAGAACCGGCTCCGGTTCGCCGTCGAGGTCGTCGGGGCCATCCGCGCCGCCGTCGGGCGCGACTTCGTCCTGGGGATGCGCGTCAGCGGGGACGAGCTGATCCCGGACGGCCTCCATCTCGAGGACGTGGTCGAGATCGTCCGCGCCCTGGACTCGCTCGGCCAGCTCGATTACTTCACGGTCTCGGGCTCCACTGGCGAGACCCCGCGACTCCACCAGAAGCTGATGCCGTTCGCGGACGCGCCGCAAGGTGTCTACGCGTCGCTGGCGGCTCGCATCAAGCAGGAGGTGCGGGCCGCCGTGATCTACGCGGGCCGGGTCGTCGATCCGCGTCACGCGGAGCGCCTGCTCGCCGAGGGCGCGTGCGACCTGGTCGCGATGACCCGGGCGCTGATGGCCGACCCCTGGATGCCGCGGAAGGCCGCCGCGGGGCACCTCGACGACGTCCGGATGTGCGTCGGCATGCAGGAGGGCTGTCTCGGCCGGTCGAACCGGGGGCTCACGCTATCGTGCTCGCAGAACCCGGTGACCGGCCGCGAGGGCGAGCTCGGCGAGCTCGTCCCGGCAGCGGTGCCGCGACGGATCGTGGTGGTCGGCGGCGGCCCGGCGGGGCTCGAGGCGGCGCGCGTCGCCGCGCTGCGCGGCCACGAGGTGATCCTCTACGAGCGGACAGCCGCGCTCGGGGGCCAGGTGCTGGTCGCCGCCCGCGCCCCGCTCCGGCCCGGATACGGGGAGTCCATCACCTGGCTCGTCCGCCAGCTCCGGAAGACGACCGCGACCGTGCGGCTCGGGACCGAGGCGACGCTGGAGCGCGTGCTCGCCGACCGCCCTGACGCCGTGATCGTCGCGACCGGCGCGGTCCCGCGGCGGCCCGACGTGCCCGGCGCGGATCTGCCCGGCGTCGTCACGGTGGAGGACATCCTCTCGGGCGCGGCGATCGCCGGACCGCGAGTGGTGGTCGTCGACGGGACCGGCCGGGTCCAGGCGGGCCTCGCTGCCGACTACCTCGCCGTCCAGGGCCGGACGGTCAGCGTCCTGACCGCGTACCACACCGTGTGCGACAACACCGAGGGGTCCACGAAGGAGCCGCTCTTCGAGCGTCTCTACCAGCGGGACGTGGCGATGATCGTGGACACGGCGCTCGCCGGGATCGAGGCGGACGGGGCCGGCCGGCTCCGGGTGCTCGCCGCCAACGAGTACTCGGGGCGCGAGCTGCGGCTCGACGCCGTCGACACCGTCGTCCTCGCCTACGGCGCCCGCGCCGTCGACGGGCTCTTCGCAGGGCTCAAGGGGCGTGTCCCGGAGGCGGTCCTGGTCGGCGACGCGATGGCGCCGCGGCTCCTTCACGACGCGCTCCTCGAGGGCACCCGCGCTGCCCGTCGCCTCTAGCGAGACCGGGTCAACTCCTCCTGGAGCGGTAGCGCACTCCGGGAAGGCCCTCGAAATCGGCGTCCTGCGTCCAGAGCGTGGCCTCGTGAAGTTTGGCCGTGGCGAGCACCACGCTGTCGGCCATCGGCAGCCTCATGTCGAGGCTGACGCGGGCCGCGGACAGGGCAAGCCGGGCATCGAGATCGACCACCGCACCCTGTTGCATAACGGCCACGGCCTGCAACGCATCCCCCTCATTCCTTTGTTGGAGGACGCGCTTGAACACCTCGTAGATCGTGAGGGACGGCACGACCAGCTCCTCGGTCTTCTCGATGGGCCCGGCAAAGAAGGCAGCGTTGGGGCCGTTGGCGAAGTACTCGAGCCATGCGCTCGAGTCCACGACGTTCATGCGCGGTCGGGCTCACGGGGGACCGTCGTATCGATCCCCTTGAGGAAGCCACGCAAGCGCCTCGCGGGCTGGAGGGGGATCAGCTCGATGCGCTCTCCGTACAGGACAGCCTGAACCTTCTGTCCCGGCGTCAGCCCGAGCCTCTCGCGTATCCGCTTGGGAATCACCACCTGGAACTTTGGGGAGATCGTCAGGGTCTCCATGCGGCCTCCATCGATCGACGTGTCGTATGACGATAAGAGTATCGATCAGATTTAGGTATGTCAATGGAATCGTGGCCCGGGCCGCCGACACCCGTGCTGGGCAAGAGCGGACGGAAACCGGCCTCCGGGCGCGTCGTTCACCGACGGGGCTCGCCGCGCCCCCCGCTGAGCCGGACCGCTCGCCACGAGCGGCACGGGCCGGCCGGCTCGCCGACCCTCGAGTCCGAGCCTCGACCGAGTAGCGCTTGAGCTCCAAGTAACCCGCCGCCTTCTCGCGGGGCCGGTCCCGTAGTACAAGTGGAGCGCGGGAGGCGCCTCACGCCGCTCGAGGCGGCGCGAGGCGCGAAACCGACGACAGACTCGAGGAGGACACGATGCTGGGAGAGCGGCTCGGAGAAGAGCACGGGAAGGTCACCTCGCGACGGGTGCTCGAGGGCGGCGACTATCGCTATCTCAAGATGGAAGTCTGCTTCGAAGCCACCGTCAGCCTCCTCGGGATGAAGGGCGCCAGCATGGGCACCTACACGGTCTTCGAGCGAGTGCCGGGGCAGCTGTACGGTGAAGGTCGGGGCATGATCATGGTCGATGGCGGCGAGAGCGCCATCTGGAACGGCCACGGGATCGGGACCCCCACGGGAGACGGAATGGGCATGAAGTTCGCCGCCTCCGTGGCGTATCAGGCCCAGACGACCGGCAGGCTGGCGCGCCTCAACAACGTCCTGGTCCTGGTCGAGCACGTCGTCGCGGCCGACGGCAGTGCGCGGTCGATGCTCTACGAGTGGAAGGTGTGAGCCGCGGCGCGCCCGGCCGCCCGGGCTGGTCGCGCCCCGCCTCCCGCCGGACTCGAGGCGGCGCCCGTCCGGCGTACCGCGCGTAGCGTGCAGATCTGGGTCGACGCCGACGCCTGCCCGCGGCCAATCAAGGAGATCCTCTTCCGCGCCGCCGAGCGCCAGCAGGTTCCCATGATCCTGGTGGCCAACACGCTCCTCCGGACTCCGCCCTCGCCCTTGATCCGGGCCATGCGCGTCCGCCGTGGCTTCAACGTCGCCGACCGGGAGATCGTGGACCAGGTCCAGGCCGGCGATCTGGTCGTGACGGCCGACGTCCCGCTCGCGGCGGAGGTGATCGGCCGTGGCGCCCACGCGCTCGATCCGCGCGGCGTGCTCTACACGCCGGAGAACATCCCGGAGCGCCTCGCCGTGCGCAACCTCATGGCCGAGCTGCGCACGACCGGCCTCCAGACCGGCGGGCCTGCGCCCTGGAGCCGGGGCGACAGCCACGCGTTCGCGAACCAGCTGGACCGGCTGCTCTCGGCCCGCGAGAAGCCCGGGGCGTGAGCACCGCCCTCGTCCTCGCCGTCGGCGCCCTGTGCGGCGGGTTCGTCAATCTCGCGATCCTCGGGATCGTCCTCTGCACCTATACCGCGCAGGGGATGCTGACGGCGCAGGTCGGGCGGTACCTGCTCCTCTGCCTTCCCGACACCATCGTCGGCGCCTTCCTGGGCGTTCGCGTCTACGGGCGGGTCGACGACCGGCAGTTCCGGGCGCTGGTCCTGTGGCTCCTGCTCGCGTCGGGCATCGTGCTGATGGTGTCGAATCTCGGGTAGCCGGATGCGGGGCGGTGACGGCCGCGCCGACGACGAGCCGCTCCTCGCTCCGCCGGAGGCGACATGAAGGGCGATTTCTCGACGGACCGCTTCACCCCCTCGAAGCACTACAACCGCGTCCCGTCCACCACTACGCGCCGCTCTTCCTCCTGCGGTCAGCCGCCAAGCATCCGTTCGTCACCCTGATCGAGGACTGCCGCCGCACGTTCCCCTCGCTGCCGGGCGGAGTCGCCCGGAAGACGTAGCCGCGGCGCGGGACGATGCGCCGAGGGTCGGCGGCGAGCGCCGCGGCCGGCGGTTGACTTTCTCGCCCGGAGCGCTTCTTCTCTTCCTCGTCTCCCGGCGTCATGCGCGACGCGCATCGCCGCGGCCCCGGGAGAGATCCAGGCACTGACACCGAGACTGGGGGGCATCCGTGAAGATCTCGCGTATCGACGTCTATGGCTTCGACTACACGATCGCCGGCGGCCCGCTGACCCTGTCGGGCGGGCGCACGGTCAGCGCCGAGCACAGCACCCTCGTGAAGATCAGCACCGACGAGGGACTCGCGGGCTGGGGTGAGGAATGTCCCTTCAGCCCGACCTACATGCTGGCGTTCGCCGAGGGTGCGCGGGCAGCCCTCCAGTTGATGGGACCGGCCCTGCTCGGGGCGGATCCCCGGCAGATCGAGGAGGTCTACACGCGTATGGACGCGGTCCTGTATGGCCACGCCTACGCGAAGTCCCCGATCGACATCGCCTGCTGGGATCTCCTCGGCCAGGCGACCGGGCTGCCCGTGAGCGACCTGCTCGGCGGGACCGTCCAGCCCCGGTTCCCGATCTATCAGGTCGTCGGGGTGAACCGGCCGGAGGTCATGCGGGAGCGTGCCGAGCAGGCGCTCGCCCAGGGCTTCCGCCGCTTCCAGGTCAAGGTCGGCAGCGGCCACTGGCAGCTCGACGTGGCGCGCGCGCGGGCCTGTCTCGACGTGGTGCGGGACCAGGAGGTGGTGATCGTCGACGCCAACGCCTACTGGCGCCAGCACGAGGCCGCCCAGTTCATCGCCGCGCTCGAGGACGAGCCGATCTACCTGGAACAGCCCTGCCGGACGCTCGCGGAGTGCCTGGCGATCCGTCGCCGCACCGCGCGGCCGATGATTCTCGACGAGACCCTGACGGACCTGGACGCCCTGTTCGCCGCCCAGGCCGCCGGCGCCATGGATTGCGCGATGCTCAAGCTGTCGCGATTCGGCGGCATCAGCCGCATCCGGCTCGCGCGCGACGTCTGCCGGCAGTGGGGCCTGGCGATGACCATGGAGGATTCCGGGGGCGGCGACGTGGTCACCGCCGCGATGGCACACCTCGCCGCCAGCACCCCGCCGAAGTCCCTGCTGAACGGTATGCTGATCAACATGCTGGTGAACGAGCGCATCGCCGAGGGGACACCGGAGCCGCGCGACGGCTGGTCGGAAGTGTCGCGCCGGCCCGGCCTGGGGATCACCGTGGACGAGAAGGCGCTCGGCAAGCCCCTGTTCAGCATCCGCTGAGCTGTTCGTCCACGCCGCGACACGGGGCGGAGGCGCTGGCCGGCGTCCACCGGCCGCCGGCGCCTCCGTCGCATCACATGGTCGCGGTCCCATTCCGCCCGAGCATCCCTCTGAGCCCCTCGATCATGATCAGATGCCGGCTCGCGTGGTCCACCCGATCGGCTGGCCGTAGGGGCGAGACGCCGGGCCAGCTCGTCGGCCGTCAGCTCCTCGGTTCCTTGAGAAGCCATCCATGGGTCTGCGCCATCCGTCTCGGCCCGCGCGTAGAAGCCGACGGACAGGTCCTGGAGGTGCGCGAAGATCCGGCGTCTGAGGTCGTTCATCAGCCGGACGCCGGTGCGCGCGACGAGATACTGATTCGCGAAGTCTCCCACGGCGTTGGCGGCCAGGAGCAGGACGATGCCGCCGAGGAAGAGCGCCGCCGCGCGCCCGTTCCCCGCGAGAATGCCGTCGTCGATGAGCCCCCTGAGGAAGAGGGGCTGGACCGTGACGAATGCCACGGACGGCGCCTGGGTCAGGAGGACGAGCAGACCCGGCGCCCAGTAGGGCCGGAGATGGGCGAGGAGCAGGCGGCCGCCCCTCACCCCGGCTGCCGGTCCGCCGGCCCCGTCGAGGCGCCGCAGCTCGTCGACCCCCGACTCGCCGACGACGTATCGGAGCTCGGGGCCGAAGGCCTCGAGCGCGGTCAGCTCGCCGCCCGGCGACGGGCTGCAGCACTGCGGATGGTTCGGGAACTCGTCCTCGATCGTCACGACGCCGTCCGCCACGACGAGCGGAAACGCCGCGCAGAAGAACGGCTTGAGGTCGAGCTCGCGGCGCTCCTCGCCGAGGCTCGCCATCTGGAGCACGCAACGGCCGGCGCCGTTCAGAAAGACGCACCTGCCGTTCAGGACGACGGTGTCGACGGCGCGGCCCGACGGAAAGTCCGCGTCGTCCATCTCCGCTTCGCCGAACCAGCGGGTCGGGTCGTGCTCCTGGTCGGGATCCATCGCGCGCTGGACCCGCGCGGCGTGGGCCAGGATCAGGTCGCGGTGGCCCGTGTCGACCCAGACCCCCACCTGACAGCAGGACGCGCTGCAGTGCCGCGTGCCGCACTGGCGAGCGAAGCCGTGCTCGAAGAGAACGGGATCGACCCGAAGCTCGGTCAGGTGGGCCAGCCGATCGGAGCGCAGTGGAACCGGGCGCTCTCGACAGGAGTCGACCGGGCGACGACCATCCGTCATCCGGACCTCCGCGCATGCACCTTGCACCGGTGGCACGCTTCCTATAGCAATAGGACATCATGACACCGGAGACGACAAGGGCGGTCGACCCGTCCGCGGAGGGCACCGGATCGCCGGTGAGCGCCGCGCTGGCCGGACCAGGGGGGTGGCGCACGTGGCTCGCGCCGATCCGGGCGGCGGAGGGCCGGCCATGACGGCGCCGCCGCTCGACCTCGTCATCAAGAACGTCCGCGTCGTGCGGCCCCGCCAGCCGGCCGTGGAGGTCCTCGACCTGGGCGTGCGGGACGGCCGCTTCGCGCGGATCGCGCCCGGCATTCCCGTCGGCGACGCCCGGACGGTCTTCGACGGCCGCCGCCTCCTCGGCTTCCCGGGTGTCGTGGACGCCCACACGCACGCGGGCATCTACGCGCCGCTGTCCGGCGACGCTCAGAGCGAAAGCAAGGCGGCGGCCTCCGGCGGCGTGACCGCGATGCTGACCTACTTCCGCACCGGCCAGTACTATCTGAACCGCGGCGGCCCGTACGCCGAGTTCTTCCCCGAGGTGCTCCGCCTCTCGGACGGCCACTACTGGGTCGACTACGGGTACCACCTCGCTCCGATCCAGGCCTCCCACGTGGACGAGATGGAGGCGCTGGCGGTCGAGCACGGGGTGCCGTCGTTCAAGATCTTCATGTTCTACGGCGACTACGGCCTCCACGGGAAGGCCGACCGCCGCGACCAGCGGAACTTCCTCATGCTCGGCGAGGACGAGCGCTACGACCTCGCCCACTTCGAGTTCGTCATGCGCGGGGCGGCGGGCGTCCTGGCGCGCCACCCCGAGCTCCGCGACCACGTCAGCGTGAGCCTCCACTGCGAGGTGGCCGACATCCTGAACGCCTACACGCGGCTCGTCCAGCAGGACCCGTCCCTGACCGGGCTCCGCGCCTACAGCGCCGCCCGGCCGCCGCACTCGGAGGGCCTCGGGGTCTGGATCGCGGCGTACCTCGCCCACGAGGCCGAGTGCCGCAACGTGAACCTTCTCCACCTCTCGTCCCGGAAGGCGCTCGAGGCGGCCTTCCGGATGCGCGCCACCCTGCCCCACCTCGACCTCCGCTGCGAGGTCACCGTGGGGCACCTCCTGCTCGACTACGACACCCCGGCCGGCGCCCGGGCCAAGGTGAACCCGCCGATCCGCGCGCGCGACGACGTCGAGTTCCTCTGGCAGGCCGTGCTCGACCGGAAGGTCGACTGGATCGTGAGCGACCACGCCTGCTGCGCCACGGAGACGAAGCTCGACCGGGGGCGTCCGGACGACGTGTGGCTCGCGAAGGCCGGCTTCGGGGGCACCGAGTACCTGCTCCCGGGCGTGTTCAGCGAAGGGTCGCGGCGCGGGATGTCCCTCGCCCACATGGCGGAGCTCCTGTCCTGGAACCCGGCGCGGCGCTTCGGCCTCGGCGGCAAGGGGGACATCGCCCCCGGCTACGATGCCGACCTGGTCCTGCTCGATCCCGAGCGGACCTTCACGGTGCGGGCCGCCGACTCGCCCTCGGCCCAGGGGTACACGCCCTTCGAGGGCCAGGAGCTGCGAGGCGAGGTGATGACCACGTTCCTGCGCGGCCAGGTCGTCTACGACCGCGGCGGCGTCGTGGGGCCGCCGCGCGGCCGCTACCTCCGGCGCCCGACGCCGGGGCCTTGAATGCGAACCGCGGCCGGGGCGCCACGCCGGGCCCGAGCCCGGTCCAGAACGGGGGACGCGCGACGATGAGTGGCAGCGGTGAGAGGCTCTTTCGCCTGCAGGGTCTCGAGATCTTCGGCGACGGCGCGAGGCCGGCCCGGCGCCGCCGCCCCGCGCAGACGGTTCACGAGCCGGCGCGCGACGTCCCGGTCTTCGCCGAGACGGACGTGCTCGTCGTCGGCGGCGGCCCGGCGGGCGTGGCGGCCGCCGTCGCGGCCGCGCGCCTCGGCGCGGACGTGACGCTCGTCGAGCGCTACAACCACCTGGGCGGGCTCTCGACGGGCGGGCTGGTGATCTGGATCGACCGCATGTCCGACTGGACGGGCCGTCCCGTGATCCGCGGCGTCGCCGAGGAGCTGATGGACCGGCTGCCGCGGGACGCGCGCTTCGGTCCCCCGCAGGAGGCCTGGGGCTCGCGGGACGAGGCGACCGCCGCCTACTGGACCCAGCGCACGGCGGCCTTCCACGGCGTCGTCACCTGGTCCCCCACCATCGACCCCGAGTGGCTCAAGACCGCGTGCATGGACATGGTGCTGGAGCACAAGGTGCAGCTCGTCCTTCACGCCTGGGCGGTCGCGCCCGTCGCCGACGGCCCGCTCATCCAGGGGGCGATCTTCGAGAGCAAGGAGGGACGGCAGGCCATCCGGGCCCGGGTGGTGGTGGACGCCAGCGGCGACGCCGATCTCTTCGCCCGCGCCGGCGCGGCGCTCGACTCCGACATCGACGAGCGGGACATCCACCACTGCACCAACACCGCGTGGCTCTTCGGCGGCGTGGACATGGACCGCTGGATCGCGTTCCGCACCGGGAACCCCGCGGGGTTCTCGGACTTCATGGCGCGCGGGCGCGAGCGGCTGCGGTTCTTCGAGAAGCCGTTCGTCGGCTGGCGCAATGACGTGGCGCTCTTCATGGGGCCGCGGCTGTCCGGCTACAGCGCCGTCGACGTGGAGGACCTGACGGCGGTCGAGATCCGCTCGCGCCAGCTCATGGTCGGGCACCTCGAGGTCTACCGGGCGCACGCACCGGGGTTCGAGCGCGCGTACCTCATGCTGGGCGCGCCCCAGATCGGCGTGCGCCACAGCCGGCGCCTCCGCGGCCTCCGCCGCGTCACGCGAGCGCAGTGGGACACCGCCGCGGTGTGGGACGACGAGATCGGCGTCTCGCCCAGCCTGTCGCCGAAGGTCCCGAACATCTCGGTGCCGTACGGCTCCCTGGTCCCGGCCGACCTGGAGGGCATCCTCGGGCCGGGGCGGCACATCTCGTGCGATCCTAGCTCGCACACCTTCCTCCGCGAGATCCCGCAGTGCTGGATGACCGGCCAGGCCGCCGGCGTCGCCGCCGCCCTGGCCGCGGCCGGGTCGACCCGGCTCCGCGACGTCGACCCGCGGGCGATCCAGCGCGAGGCCTGCTCCGCCGCCAGGGGGCCTCGGACCCCGTACTCTCGCCTGCGGTCGAGGCAGCGCTCCGCGTCCCGGCAGCCGCGCCGTAGCGACCCGGGCCGGCACGTCAGCTGTCGCCGGGGTCAGAGACCGAGGTAGGCGCGGCGGACGTCCTCGCGGGCGGCGAGGGCTGGCCCCGATCCGGTGAGGGTGATCACGCCCTGCTCGAGCACGTAGGCGCGCGTCGCGAGCGCCAGCGCGCGGTGCACGTTCTGCTCGACGAGGAGCACCGGGGTGCCGTCCCGGTTGATGGCCTGGATCACGTCCAGGATGCGGTCGACGATCAGCGGGGCGAGCCCGAGCGACGGCTCGTCGAGCATGAGGAGGCGCGGCCCCGCCATCAGGCTCCGCGCGATGGCGAGCATCTGCTGCTCGCCGCCGGAGAGCGTGCCCGCCGGCTGCCGCTGCCGGCTCGCCAGGATGGGGAAGAGCGCCATGACGCGATCGCGCGACGCCCGGCGCCGGGCCCGCGCCGCCGGCAGGTAGCCGCCCAGATCCAGGTTCTCGCGGACCGTGAGCGACGGGAAGATCTTGCGCCCCTCGGGCGTGAGGACGAGGCCTCGCGCGACCACCTCGTGCGGCGGCACGCCGTCGATGCGGGCGCCGCCGAAGTGGATCTCGCCGGCAGCGGGCGCGAGGAGCCCCGAGATCGCGCGGAGGGTCGTCGTCTTCCCCGCCCCGTTGGCGCCGACCAGCGCCACGATCTCGCCCGGCCCCACCGCCAGCGAGACCCCCCGGAGCACCGGGACGTCCCGGTAGCCGGCGTGGAGGTCCCGGACCAGCAGCACGGGCGCGGGCGGGACGGGCCCGCCCTCTGGCGGCGTGAGCGCAGAGGCGTCCCGCACCCGCTTCCGGCCTCGCGCCCGGCTCAGCCGTCATGGCGTCCGGCCGCGGCGCCGAGGTAGGCCTCGATGACGCGCGGGTCCCTCGCCACGGCCGCCGGGGCGCCCTCGGCGATCTTCTCCCCGTGGTCCAGGACCACGATCCGGTCGGAGAGCGCCATGATCGCGCGCAGGAGGTGCTCGATCACGAGGATCGTGAGCCCGCGCTCCCGGAGCCTCCGGCACAGGTCGATCATCCCGGAGACCTCGGTCGGCGTCAGCCCCGACATGACCTCGTCGAGCAGGAGGACGCGCGGCCCGGTCGCGAGCGCGCGCGCCAGCTCGAGGCGGCGCCGGTCGGAGAGGGTCAGCGTGCCCGCGAGACGGTCGGTCCGGTCGCCGAGCCCCACCACGTCCAGCGCCTCGCGGGCGGCCGCGCGCGCCGCCTCCACCTCCCGATGCCGGGTGAACGCGCCGACCGCCGCGTTGTCGAGGACGCTGAGCCCCGGAAACGGCTGGACGATCTGGAAGGTGCGCGCGATCCCGAGCCGGCACACCTGGTGCGGGCGCAGCCCGGTGATCGGGCGCCCGTCGAAGCGCACCTCCCCGGCCGTCGGGTGATGGAACCCCGTGACGAGGTGGAAGAGCGTGGTCTTCCCCGCCCCGTTCGGCCCGATGATCCCGCACACCTCCCCCGGCTCGACGGCGAACTCGACTTCGGAGACGGCGAGGAGCCCGCCGAAGCGCTTGGTCAGGCCCCGTATCTCGAGGAGCGCCATGACGTCTCTCAGGCCTGCCGGGGCCGCCAGGATCGGCGACGCCCGGCGCCACGCGCCGACGAGCCCGCCCGGCAGGAACGTGATCACCACGATCAGGAGCGCGCCGTACACCATGACGTCGACGCCGGGGCGCCCGCGGATCACCGCCCGCGTCACCTCGGACAGGGGCGTGAGGACGATCGATCCGAGGAGCGGGCCCAGGAGCGTCCCCGGCCCGCCCACGATCGGGCGCAGGAGGATCTCGACCGACACCGCCGGGCCGAACACGAGGCCCGGGTCGATGAAGGTGAAGTACTGGGCGTAGAAGGTGCCCCCGACGGCGGTCAGGAAGGCGGAGACGGCCATCGCGACGAGCTTGGTCGAGAGCGTGTTGACGCCGGACGCCTCGGCGGCGTCCTCGTTCTCGCGGATCGCGGCCAGCAGGTGGCCGAGGCGCGACCGCTCGATGGCCCGCCCGAGCCAGAGCGCCCCCGCGACGAGGGCGAGCGCGACGTAGTAGTACGGCAGCTTCTCCCGGAACTGGAGGCGCCAGAGCGAATCGCCCGTCTTCGAGAGCGGCATGAGGATGCCCATCGGGCCCCCGATGGCCATCCAGTTCATGGCGACGAGCCGCAGCATCTCCGCGAAGGCGAGGGTCACCAGCGCGAAGTACGGGCCGCGGAGCCCGTAGCGGAACGAGAGGTACCCGGCGAAGCACCCGAAGGCCGCGGCCAGGAGCCCGCCCGCGACGAGCCCGATCCACGGGCTGACGCCGAGCCGCACCAGGAGGAGCGTCGACGTGTAGGCGCCGATGCCGAAGAACGCCGCGTGGCCGAACGAGAACTGCCCCGCGTACCCGCCGAGCACGTTCCACGCCGTGCCGAGGTAGGCGTAGAAGAGGACGAGGACGAGCGTGTGGACCGCGTACGGCGACAGGAACGGCGGCACCGCCAATAGCGCAAGGACCGCGGCGACCGCGGCAATCCTAGCCGGCATCGTTCATTGCTGAACTGCGGAGCAAGGCGGCGCCGCCATACCCCTGCAACGGCGAAGCGATCACCCTAGCCACGGGCGCGGCCGAGGAGCCCGTTCGGCCGGAACAGCAGCACCAGGACGAAGAGGGCGAAGATCGGCAGCTGCTTGAGCGAGCCCGGCAGGACCGCGGCGCCGAGCGACTCCGCGAGCCCGACCACGAAGCCGCCCAGGAGCGCCCCGAGGAAGCTCCCCATGCCGCCGAGCACCACGATCACGAACGCCAGGATGTTGAACACGTCCCCGACGTCGGGCGCGACGTAGAGGAAGGGCGTGACGAGGCTCCCGGCCACCGCGACCAGCGCCGCTCCCAGCCCGAAGGCGAGCGAGTCGAGCCGGCGGACGTCGATGCCCATCAGGAGGGCGCCCTCGCGCTCCTCCGCGGCGGCCCGGACGGCCTTGCCCGTGTCCGTGTACCGGAGGAAGAGCCAGAGGAGGACCGCGAGGGCGATGGAGGCCGCGAACGCGATCAGGCGCGGCACGTTCACGACCGCCTCGCCGAGCAGGATCGGCGGCAGCCGGTAGCCGAGCTGGAGGCTCCGCGGGTCCGCCCGGAAGGCGGCGAGGGCCGCGTTCTCGAGGAACAGGGCCAGCCCGAGCGTCAGCAGGAGCTGGTTCGACTCCGGGGCGTGCCGGTTCGGGGCGATGACGACGCGCTCGATCAGGAGCCCGACCAGGAAGAACGCGGGCCCCACGATGAAGACCGACACGTACGGATCGACGCCCGCGAGGCTCCACAGGAAGAACGTCGCGTACATGCCCAGCATCATCAGCGTGCCGTGGGCGAAGTTGATGATGCGCAGCACGCCGAACACGAGCGTGAGCCCGAGCGCCACCAGCGCGTAGACGCCCCCGATCAGGACGCCGGAGACGGTGGCCTGCCAGAGGAGCGTCGTCACGCCGGCGGGCCCGCCAGCATGCCGGCCAGCGTGCCGGCCAGCAAGCCGGCCAGCAAGACGGAGAGTCGCGGGCCGCGGCCGCCCGGGGTCCGGAGACCGAGCGGCCGCGGCCGCAAGCCCGCGCCGCTCAGCGCGACCAGCGGGGAACGGGGAAGACGGCCTTGGCCTCGGCGAACGCCACCGGGCCGACGACCACGGTCTTGCCGCCCTGGTTCTGCAGGAGGGCGGACTGCGCGTTGACGTTCTCGCCGGTCTTGTCGAACTGGATCGGCCCCTGGGGCAGGATGTGGTCGGCGAGGTTCGTCTTCGCCAGCGCCTCGCGGAGCTTCGCCCGGTCCGGGCTCCCGCTCCGCTCGAGCGCGTCGCGGAGGACCATCGTCGCGCTGTACGCCTGGACGGAGTGAGACGACATCGGCGAGTTGAAGCGCTTCTGGTAGGCCTCCATCACCCGCTTGGCGCGCTCGCTCCGCGGGTTGTGCCAGTAGTTGCCGTCCAGGATCAGGTCGGAGAGCTCCCGCTGGTCGGCGAGGAACTTCGGGTTGGAGAACCCGCCGTTCGAGATCCCCATGACGGCCTTGGTCTCGAGGCGCACCTCGGTGGCCGTCCGGGCGATCAGGAGCGCGTCCCCGAAGTAGCCGGTCACGATCACCACGTCGGCCTTCGCGGCCTTGATCTTGGTCACCTCGGTGGTGACGTCCGCCGTCCGCAGGCTGTAGGGCACCCGGAGGGCGAGCTCCATCCCGACGGTCTTGGCGTAGCGCTCGACGTGGCCGGCGACCGTCGTCCCGAACAGGCCGTCCTCGTGCATCATCGCCAGCGTCTTCACGGAGGCGCCCGACGTGCGCGCCAGCTCGGCCAGGTGGTCGAGGCTCTTCACGGTCATCACGCGGGCGTTCGGCTGGACGCGGAACGTGTACTCGAACCCGCGCTCGGTGATGTTGTCCGCCACCGCCACCGTGATGACGAAGGGCGTCTGCTCCTTCTCGGCCAGCTGGGAGATGTTGTAGGCGACCGGGCTCTGGTACGGGCCGAGCACGGCGACGACGCCCTCCCGGATCAGCCGCTCGGCCTCGGCGGTGCCGACCTCGGGCTTGCCCTGGCTGTCCCCGCCGGAGAGGGCGATCCGGGCCCCGCCCTGCGACTTGATCCCGCCGGCGGCGTTGATCTCCTCGACCGCGAGGGTGAGACCGTTGACCACGAGCCCGCCGTCGAAGGCGAGAGCGCCCGACAGGGGGTGCACGTGGCCCACCTTGATCTCGCGGGCCTGGGCGCGCAGCACGGCCGGGAAGCCGAGGACGGCAGCTCCGGCGAGGCCGGCGCCCCGGACGAAGCTGCGACGGGTGATGTGGGTCGATCTCTCCATGACGGCGTCTCCTCCTCGTGTCTCGTCTGCTTGACCGCGTGTGGGATGGCCAGCCCGCGCGTCTGCCGGCCCTAGGGTACCTCAAAGCGGCGGCGCCGGTGGCAGCGCCGGGATCCCGGCGCGCGAGGTGACCTCCGCTCGACGCCGTCCACCCGGATGCCGAGGGCGGCGCCGGTGGCCCCAGCCGCCTCGGCTATGATTCTCATCAAGGAGCATGGCGTGAGGCGGGCCGGCCGATTGTCGATCTGGCGCGCCCCCGGACGACTATGGAGCGAGGAGCCGTTCCGCCCGGCAGCGCGGCCGCGCGGCTCCGAACCTGACGCGACGAGGAGATAGAACGATGCGATTCCTGATCATGGTCAAGGCCTCCAGGGACTCGGAAGCCGGTGTCATGCCCGAGGACAAGCTCATCGGCGAGATGGCGCAGTACCACGAGGAGCTGGCGAAGGCCGGCGTGCTCCTCGACGGCTCCGGCCTCAAGCCCACCTCGAAGGGCTGGCGCATCAAGTACTCCGGCGGGAGGCGCATCCTCACCGACGGGCCCTTCGCGGAGACGAAGGAGCTCCTCGCCGGCTACACCCTCATCAAGGTGAAATCGCGGGAAGAGGCGATCGAGTGGACCAAGCGCTTTCCCAATCCCGCCGGCGAGGGCAAGGACGCCGAGATCGAGGTGCGCGAGCTGTTCGAGCTCGAAGACTTCGCCCCCAGCGAGGCGGTCGACCGCTTTCGCGACATGGGGCTCGACACGAAGCAGTAGGACCAGGGCGGCCGTGTCCGACGACGCCGGCCTCGTCCGGGACACCGGGCGCTTCGACCTCGAGGCCGACGTCGTCGTCGTGGGCGGCGGCGGCTGCGGCCTGACCGCGGCGATCGCCGCCGCCCAGGCCGGCGTCGAGGTCCTCGTTCTCGAGAAGCAGGCCCGGCCCTGGTGCAACACCGCGCGCTCCGGCGGCATGATCCCGGCCGCGGGCACCCGGCTCCAGCGGGCCGCCGGCATCGTCGAGACGCCGGAGGCCATGGCGGAGGACATCCTCCGGAAGAACGGCCACGCGTCCGACCCGGAGACGACGCGGCATCTCTGCCGGGTCGCCACCAGCCTCGTCGAGTGGCTGATCGACGAGGTGGGCGTCTCCCTCACCTTCGTCGGCGACTTCAAGTACCCGGCGCACACCGAGTTCCGCATGCACGCGCCGCCCAGCCGGACCGGCGCGGCGCTGTGGGCGGACCTCCGGCGGGCGGTGACGGAGCACCCGCGCGCGGAGCTGATCGAGGGCGCCGCGGCGACAGGCCTGATCGCCGACGACGGCGGCGCGGCGCGCGGCGTCGTGGTCGAGCGGGCCGGACGCATCGAGCGGGTCGGCGCCCGCCGGGTGATCCTGGCCGCGAACGGCTTCGCCGCCAGCCGGGCCATGCTCACCCGCTACTGCCCCGAGGTGGCCGGCGCGTACTACTTCGGCGGAGAGGGCAACACGGGGGAGGCCATCCGGTGGGGCCAGGCCCTCGGCGGCGCCGTCGCCTTCATGGACGCCTACCAGGCGCACGCGTCGGTCGCCGTGCCGCACGGGATCCTCATCACCTACGCGGTCATCACCGAGGGCGGCATCCAGGTCAACCGCGACGGCCGGCGGTTCGGCGACGAGACCACCGGCTACTCCGAGCACGCGCTCCGCGTCCTCGCCCAGCCCGAGGGGCTCGCGTGGAACGTGTACGACGCGCGGCTCCACCGGCTGGCGCTCGGGTTCGACGACTACCGGCAGGCGCTGGACGCGGGAGCGGTGGTCAGCGCCGCGACCGCCGCGGAGCTGGCCGCCGCGCTCGGGCTCCCCGCGCGGGCTCTCGACGAGACGCTCGCCGAGTATCACGCCGTCGCCGAGGGAAGGCGGCTCGACGCCTTCGGCCGGCGCGACTGCCGCCGGCTGGAGCCGCCGCTCCACGGCGTGAAGGTGACCGGCGCCCTCTTCCACACGCAGGGCGGGCTCACGGTGGATGGAGCCGCCCGCGTCCTCCGACCCGACGGCTCGCCGGTGCCGAACCTCTACGCCGGGGGCGGCACCGCGGCCGGCCTCTCCGGCCACGGCCCCGGCGGCTACTTCTCCGGCAACGGCCTCCTCACGGCGCTGGGCTACGGGCTGCTCGCCGGCCAGGACGCCGCGCGGGTTGTCCGGGAGGGAGGGAGTGTGGGACGAGCCGGAAGCGCGTGATGGAGCTCCAACTGCTGGGCTCGTTGCTGGCTGGTGCGAGTTGAGCGGTGGCCCCACCGGATCTGGTCGTTGAGACACGACCCGACACATTGTCTCCGGGTGTTGAGCTGCCTTAACCGCACCCTTTTCGCAGATCGGGAGCTCGAGCACAAGGCGTGTTCATCCGTACAGAGAGAATCACCCGCGGTTGTACCCGACGTTCACACTACACGATGCCCACGTTCTCCAGCGACTCGATCGCTATGCGGACTCCTTTGATGCGTCTTGGCAACGCACCGACGGCTCACGTTACTACCGCCTCACCACGCCGTGGCCGTGACGGACACAACAGCGTCGTCACCTGCTCCAGAAGGCCGCACTCTCAATGAGAGCAGAGTCCTCACGATCACCCCTAGCACGCCTGTCCGGCAACCGGACCATACGGCGTAGGACAGTAGCACACTGCCCCCAACGGCAGTGGCACTGCCAACCAACACCGTCCGAACTGCGTGCAAAGGATTGCCTGCTTCTGAGGCACGCCGACCAGCACCTCCGGAACATCATGAGCCCCTGCCGTGACCTCCGACGCTACACTCCAGCGCCCACCTGGCGGGCAACCTTCACCAGTACGTCAACGGCCTTGGCGACCTTCGTAATGGCCCTGACGACGTCTCCCAGTTCGCGTTTAGCCCTTCTCAGATCCTGAATCGAGCCCCCAAAGCCGGCTCAGGCAGCTGTCGAAAAAGCCCTCGCATGCAGCCCACCCTACGCATCTTTCCGCTCGTCTTACTGACATAGCGAAAGCCTAGGAACGGGCCGGCCCGGGCAGAGCCCGCACCTCCCGTGAAGTGACATTCGCGACCTCATGACCGACATAGCACGAAATGTTGGAACCTACTTCAGCCGGTCCACCAACGCTCGGAAGACAGGCGAAGCGTCGAGCAACTTCGGACCGAGCTCAATCAGCCGCGTGACCTGCTCGCTCGTGAGAGAGTAGTTCGTCCCGATGTCGTTGAAGAATCGCCGCTCCGTGGCGTCGGCGATCGCTGAGAACGTAACCTCCACTGGGAAGAACTCGACGGGCCACAGGTCACCATCCGGCAGCCGGGCACCCGGGCAGGCATCCTGCAAGACTTGCCGGCATTGCTCGAGCGTCTCCGCATCACGATTCCATTCTTTGATCCTGCTTCGGAGCAGCTCCACGGTTTCGAACGAATAGTTGCCCATGGGCGCCGTACTCACCGTCAGGAGCACGTCTACGACACCTGGCGTGCCCTCGCCCCGATCGAGGCGTGCCTCACCTTCGGTTCTTGCGTTGACCGTGATCAACGCAACCCGCTTCACTCGCTTCCGATCCACGAGCCGGAGCACACTGAGCTCGCCATCCGTAGATGACATCGCGTGAAGTATGCTGCGAAGTCCGATATTGTCGGCGATCCCACCATCCATCAGGTGCAGATACGGCCGATCCCCGGCCAGGTAGGCGCGGAGCTCCACCGCAGACCGATATCGTCGCTGATTGACCGCAAAGTCCTCGAGGGCTCCGCCTACCCACTCGGGTTCCTGGTAGCCGCAGGTCCCCGCGTAGCTTTGCAGTGTGATGGGGCTCAGGAGCACAGGAAACGCCGACGAGGCGGCAACGGCTCGCCCGATTGTGAGCGAATGCAGGTCTGAGCAGATCGGGTTCAGCTGTTCCTGGGTGAACTCGAAGCGCGCCCCGAGGTCCATCTCAGTGGCATTGATGACCAGATATGGGCGACGACGCCGGTCCGTCAGGTCTCGGTATGTGCGACCATCGAAGAGATACCGGTCGTAGTACTCAGCGGCAAGGTCGATCCGGCTGAATCTGGGCGACAGGAGCCGCCACCAGTTGTACGGTTTGAGTGCCACCTCCTTCAGGAGGGCCGCCTCCACGTTGCGGCGCAGGAATCGCTCCTCGAAACGCGGGAGTTCCTCGGCACCGTTCAGCGCGTAGAATGCGGCCGCAAAGCTCCCCCCGGAGACCGACGAGATCACGTCGACCTCGTCGAGAAGTGTGCGGCGGCCGCCGTCGATCAGGGTCTTGGCCAGATGCCGGAGCACGCCGTACGCCAGCGCAGCTGCGCGCGTGCCACCACCCGAGAACGCGAGGACGACGAAGGTCTCGTCCTCACTCGGTGCGGCCGGAATGCTCGAGAAGCGATAGCCGTATTCACGGTCGTGGCGCGTGAGAGGCTTGTTCACGGGATAGTGGGCGCACCCCACCAACAGACTAAGAATCATCACCGAAGCCGCTGCCGAGCGCATCGTCTGCTTGCTCAGGCTTCCTCGAACTCGATCTCCATCGGCCTGATGGACGTGGTACTCGTCACGGTCGGCCGCCGCCACTTGGGTTCATAGTCGCGCGGCGCGCCAAGATTTATCGTATGCGTCCCCTCCTCCACGCGAAGACGCTCACCTGTCTCACCAGTCTCTTCGCCATCAATGAACACGCTCCGCTTCTGTGGATACCGCACGACGATATATTCCATAGCCACCCTCGCTGGCGCCGGCTTCCCAGCCTGTCGGTCCTACCCCACGGCATCCCCGAGGAACGATCGAGCCTCTTCACGCATGGCGCCGCGTGGGGAAGAGGCGGTCCGGAGCCCGCGACGAAGCGTCTCGAGACCTCCGACGGGGGGTGACTCGACGGCCCGGGACAGCGCAGGCGCCAAGCCGGCCCGGGCTGGCAGATGCCCGCCCTAAAGCCGCTACCCGGCCAGGTCAGGCTGGGTCCCCGCTCGACACCCTCGCTCCCGAAGGGCATGAGATCGCGCTCCCTCGCCGACCAACGCATCGCGCTGGGCTCGGTCGTATCGGGGCTGATCGCGAATCTGCTCGGAAGGGTGCAACCGCAATGCCGGCGCTGGCCGACTCGCGTCGAGGCTCGCTTCATGTGCCCAGGAGAGCGTCTCCGGATGGATACACCAGCGGAAATTGCTCCAACGATGGGAAGTTGCCGGACATGACGAACGCGGCACCCGCCTTCTCGCACCAGCGGTGGTCCACGAATCACTGGGGCGACGGGGCAAAGTGGTGGTGCAAACCTGACCACTGGTGGTGGTTGGGTCTCTGTGCGGAGCTGGCTTGCTATTCGCGATCTGGTCGGCGAAGGCTCATTCCGCTCCAGTCAGGAGCCGTTCGATGCTAGTCGAGTGGTCAGACTGCAAGAGGTCTGCCGGGCACGCTGGCGCGTGTGCGACCGGAGTGTTGCCACGTCCGAGGCGCACGAGCCCGGGGCGCCCTCGTCTGCAAAGCCCACCGAGAGGCGATGGCCTTTGTGGCCGCCGGGGAGCGGCCCACCACGTCGTCCAGCCTCGGTGGACTGCAGGCCGGCTCCTGTCGCGCAACGTGGACTTGAACGTCCCGTCGGAGGGCCTCGGAGGCTGCTGCTGGGCTACGGGCTGCTCGCCGGCCAGGACGCCGCGCGGGTTGTCTGGGAGGGCGGGACACGACCGCGCGGCCCTTGACACTGCGGCCGCCGGCGATCCAGGATTCGCGCTGGAGAGGCGGGAGCCATGCGCCAACACAACCACCTGCGCGGCGCCGGTTGACCGAGGGCGTTGACATGCCAGAGCTGCGGATCACACCGGAGATCTCAGCCGAGCGGCACGCCTGGACGATGCGCGAGTACATACGCGAGGGCGAAGCGCGCGCGTTCGAGCTCGGCAATCGCGGGGCCATCCGGCTCGAGGCGGATGGCTCGGTTCATCGGGACATCCTCGAGGCCTACTGGCGCTGTGGCTTCTACGTCTTCGAAGGAGTCATCGGCGAGAATGAGCTCGAGGAGCTGAAAGCCGACGTCGAGCGTGTCGTCGCGGGCGCCCCGGTCGAGCCCGGGGCGAAGGTCGATGCCCGTGGGCGACCGGCCATCGGGTCGGCGCTCGCCCGCCCCTCGTTCAGCTTCGCCAGGCCTCTGAGCGATCCGCTCGGGGGAACCAGCAGGTATCAGGGCCGTCATCCCGTCAAGATGCAGGAGCCGGCGCCCGCGGCGGGTGCCCCGGATCGCATCGTCGAGCTCCTCCTCGGCAATCTGCAGATCATGGACTCGTGCCTGAGACTGTACGGTCATCCTGGGTTGCTGACGGTCGCCGAGGCGGTGAACGGACCGGACTTCGTGCCGTTCAACGAGGTCGTCTTCATCAAGGACCCGGGACTCGGCGTGTCGGTCGCCTGGCACCGGGATGGCACCACGCACTGGACCAGCCCGGATTTCCACCCGGGCTCGCACGGCTTCAACTTCATGGCACAGCTGTACGGAAGCACTCCGGGAAACGGCGTGTGGGTGCTCCCCGGCAGCCACGTGCATCGCAGCGTCGACCTCAAGGCGCTCGTCGAGGAGAGCGGGTCGGAGCGCATTCGAGGCGCGGTGCCGATGGTGTGCGAGCCCGGTGATGTGATCATCTCCAACCGGCAGCTGGTCCACGGGTCGTTTGCCAACACGTCGCCGGATCGACGCGTCACCGTGAACTTCGGCTTTCTTCCCCGAAGATCGGTGCTGAACGTCACGACGGCGAAGCTGGACGGTGAGGTGGAGACCTACGACGCGGCCCGCCTGCATCAGCGGTCGCGCATGATCGCGATCGCGATCGACGCGAGACAGCAGCGCTTTCCGCACGAGCCGCGCTACGTCTACCGGCCGCTCCTGGGCGAGGAAGACGCCAACCGCTGGAACGCGGAGACGCGCGAGACGGTCGTCAAGGACTACAACCTCCTGGACGTCCACATCTAGCCGGCAGCGGTCGCGACGCGCCGCGGGGCGCTACCCGCGGGGGGAGCTCGAGGGCCCGCCGATCTCGCTCAGCGCCGAGGTCAGCAGCGCCCGGAAGCGCCGCCATCCCTCCGGATCGGCCTCCTCCCGCGCGTGCTGCGACACCTCCGTGTAGCGGCGCTTGCAGAGTCTCAGGAGAGCGTCGCGGGCCAGGCCCATGCGCCGCAGGTGGTCCTGCACGCGGAAGTAGACGAACTCCCGCTGATGGGTCAGCGCGAAGCCGAAGGTGAACTCGAGCGCCGCCTCCGCATCGGGATCGGCCGCGGATCGGCTGGGATCCTCGACCCTCAGCCGGAGCAGGTGGATCTCGTCGAAGGGCACGCCCGCCGACTCGCAATCGCCGATGACCTTGACCTCCCAGAAGTTGAGCTCCCCCCGCCGGTGCGCCTCGTCGAGGATTCCGCTCACCGGCCCGCTCACGCTGCGCGACACCACCCTGGGCTCTCCCGGCACGAGATCCAGGCGCCGGGCGCAGAACGTCTGGAACCGCGCCCCGAAGGTCGAGCAGCAGATCGCGTAGGTGGCCCGGAGCATGGTCGCCCAGGACCAGTGCTTGAAGAGGTTCATCCACCCCCGGTTGTCCGGATGGTCGTGCTCCTCTTCCAGGTTCAGGTCCAGATAGACGCTCTGCATCAGCTCGAGCAGGTTGATACAGAAGTAGAAGCCGGCCCGAGCCTCCCTGGCCGAGGACGGCAGCGACAGGCCGGCGCGATGAGGGGCCTCACGCCCCCTCATGAGCTCGTCCCATTCCGGGTAGATCTGGACGTCCAGGAAGCGGAGGCTGTCGTCCCGGCGCAGCGCCTCCTGGAGCGTGTTCAGGCGGTCGGCGTGCCTCGAGAAGCCGGCCTTGATCGCGGCGCTCGACGGATACCAGCGCTCCTTGAGGGCCACGAACATCCGCTCCCGTCCGGGACGATCGGATGCGGCCCGTCCGCGCGGCGCGGAGATGCCGGCCCCGTGGAAGACGAGACGCGCGATGTGATGGCCGAGCTTCCGGTAGCTCTCGAACTGGGACTCGCCGAACCACTGGTCGGACGTGCTCTCGTGAGGGAACTCGGCGTGAGCGGCCCGGTACTGCAGGACGTCGCCGGGCTCGCTCCCGGTGATGGAGGGCTTGATGTAGAGGAGATAGCCGTCCGCCGCATGCGTGCCGTCGGCCGCCTGCTTGCCGGCGCGCCCGTAGCGAATGGTGCCGACCGCGCAGTGAGCCAGGCCGCGCTGCGTCGCGAGATCGTGTCGGATCGGCCGGGTGTCGATGTCGATCGAGACGCCGAGGTCGACCTGGCACTTGCGAATGGCATTGCCGAGGTCCTCGAACTCGAACCCCGGGTCCATGCTCGCGTCGCAGGCGACGATGAACCGGCAGCGGCGCCGCACCAGCTCGTAGATGCCGAGGTTCTCGAAGTGGCCCCCATCGCTGAGGTACACGTACTTGGAGGAGTCGTCCGCCATGCCCAGGAGCTCGGACAGGAGGTACATGATTCCCCAGCGGGGGCCCATGTGTCGCCACTGTCGAAGCTGAGCGGGGTTCTGGAGCCACCACCCGAGACGCACGTTGAACACCGTCATCAGGAACGCGACCGCGGGCGAGGAGTGGTACCCCTGGTTGGGGCTTGCCGCGGCTCCGGACACGGCCAGCGCGGTCCCGAGACCCAGCTTGAGCTCCCCGGGATCCGGATCGTCGCTCGCCGAGGGGTTCCGCCGCTTCCAGGCCCTCGTGCGGCGGCGCTTTCGCGCCTCGTTCTCCTCGGCGAGGTACTGCTCCGTGCGCTGGTAGGTCCCGGCGGCCGCGCCGTCGTCGTCCTTCAGCTCGTACCCGCAGTAGATCGGGCTGGCGATGAAGGACGCCGCCTTTCGCTCCTGCCACGCCAGCCGGGTCCCGCGGGTGATGTTCAGCGCCGTGTTGACCAGATGGTAGGGGCGCTGGCGAAGATCCATCATCGGGACGGAATCACCCCCGTCGAAGCCGGTGAAGGGATGATTCGCCCGCTGCGGATTGCTGGCGCCGAGGTAGCACCGGACCAGCCGGTTACGGTAGAACATGTGGAAGGCGAACACGTTCACGTCGATCCGCCAGGAGAAGAACGCGGCGAGGGCCGCGCTGAACAGGAACGGCGCCCCGAGACCCCCCACGGTGAGCCACTTCGAGATGTCGCTGAAGTAGTCGTTCCCCTCGAAGGTGAACGTGCTCTCGCCGTGCCACGCGGCCAGGGCGGCATGAATGCCGAAGGCGAGGGCGATCAGGAGCCCGGCCAGGAAGACGTAGGGCGTGATCATCGCGAGCCGATCGCGCCAGCTGACGGACCCCGGCTTGCCGGTGGATCCGCTCATGGCGGCGCGCACGCCGGCGATGGTGGTCACGAGCCAGGCGACGCTCAGGCCCTGGGCGAGGCGGGTCACCCTCATGACCCAGGGGGGCGCGTACACCGCGAGACCCGCGACGACCAGCCAGCCGACGGCGACACCGAACAGGACACCCCCCAGGCGGCTCCACCACTCCCGGCTGTCCTCCTCGAACTGGCGCCCGCTCACGCCGATCACGAACACGACGGCCAGCCCGAACACGCCGAGCAGCCCCGGAAGTCCGCACACGGTCGCCCACCACAGGCGAGAAAACCCCGGGTCGGTCCTCGCGAACATGATCTCCTGGAACGCGACCAGCCCGACCAGACCGATCAGCACGCCGATCACGAGCGCGCCCAGCCGCCATCTCCACGTCGGGCGATCGCCCGGCTCCCGCCAGCACGCGCGCGATCTTCAGCGCGCAGAACCAGAAGAAACCGATCGTGAAGGTCATGGCGGCGACGATCCAGACATCGCGGCGCAGCGTGGGCCAATCGGTCTCGAGCAATACCTGCCTCAACGAGGGCGCGGGACCGGCCAGCCAGAAGCTCAGGGCCAGAGCCGCGAGCATCAGGGGGAGCACGATCCAGGCGACCACCGCAGTGCGGGTGGCGTACCGTGGCGCCTTCCACTTCGAGCCCAGAGACATCTTGTCGCGATTGGTCTGACTGTACGGAAGCTGGCTGGCGAGATTGAGATTGATGAAGAGCACGGCGACCGCGAGCCCCAGCGCGGCGCACGCGAGCAGCACATCCGGCCGGGCCTGAAGGAGCTGCCCGCGCCCACGCGATCATGCGCGGCAGGAGCAGGGCGACGGTGAGGCAGAGCAGGACGATCGAGAGATTGAGGATGAGGTTGCGGAGGTACGTCGCCACCGCGGCCAGGGTGTCCGTGCTGAAGATCCCCGTTCTCGGGGTGAGGTAGTTGCTGTAGCTCCGGAGGAACGTCACCTCCTTCGGCTCCTCGTGGGGGTGATCCTTCATGCTGAGCTGCTGCTCCACCGTGTCGATGCCCGCGCGATGGATCCAGGCCGAGAGCCAGCTCCCGATGTAGCCCCCGCCCGACACCGTGGAGAGGTAGTCGAACTCCTTGAGGAGCTTCAGCTCCGAGAGGGCCTGGAGCACGCCGAGGTTGAACGTGGCGCTGCGGATCCCGCCGCCCGAGAAGGCCAGGCCCAGGAACTCGTCCGGACGGGGCGGCTCGTCTTGCGTCTTGGGGGGCGCGTCCTTGCCGGTCGGACCCCTCAGGAAGTCGCGCTCCTCCCGGAGGACGTCCTCCAGGGTGAAGCCCTTCGCTGGTGTCGTCACGTCACGCTCCCCGCGACCGACGTGCCGGCCAGCCGCAGCAGTGCCCCGTTCCTGATGCCCTCACGATGCGGCGGGACGCCCTGCGAGCGGTCGAGGGATCGATCGCTGACACGTCGCCATCAGCCTCACCTGGACCCTGACGTGGGGGTCCTGGAGGACGGCCTCCGGTCGTCGAGACTCGGATCCTGACTCCGCCTACGCTACGATCAGTCGGCTCGAAGCGTCAAGGCGCCCCGATACGGTGGCCGACGCGCTCAGGTGCAACTGCGCTCACGCGCACCGGAGACGCGGAGCTCGCCCGCCGACACGGCGGGCCTGTCCCGCCGCGATCTCGATCCGCCGAAGAACAGGATGGCGACGGCCGCCAGCTGGAGCAGGAGACACCCTGCGAACGCCGCATCGTAGCTTCCGAATCCGTCGCGCAACCAGCCCAGTAGCCCGGGGCCGAACGAGTACGTGAACTGGTTGACCGCGATGATCGTGCTCACGACCTGGCCAAAGGCCGCCCTCGGAAACTCCGCCTGCACGATGACGCTGGGCAGGCTGGTCGTGTTGCCCACCCCCAACCCGAACATCGCGCAGGCGACGTAGAGGAACGCCGGCCTCGGACCGGACAGCATCAGCACGATCGACGTCGCCTGCAGCAGGAAGTTCCCGGCGATCACGGCGCGCCGGTTCACGCGGTCCACGAACGTCCCGACGGCGAGGCGTCCCAGCACCGCGCAGACCGAGGTCAGGCTCACCGCCCAGGCGGCGCCCGCCGCCCCCAGCGTCGGCCTGAGAAAGGACACCTGGTGAATGATCACGCTGATCTGCGCCGTCAGCCCGAGAGCGAACGGCAGCGCCACCGACCAGAAATGCCAGGTGCGCATGAAGTCCCGCCCCGGCGGGGCGCCCTCGCCCCTCGTCCTCCCCGAAGCCCGTGGCGCCGGAGCATCGCCATCCGGGCCCAGCCCCAGCGCCTCCGGACCGCGCGCGAGGAGCCACAGCACGAGGGGGGTGAGCACCCCGACCATCACGATCACCAGTGACAGCACGGCGGCCTTGAATCCGATCCGCCCCGTCAGGAACACGAGCGCCGGAACCAGCACGATCCCGCCGGCGGCCGCCCCGTTGAACGCGAGGCTGATGGCCAGGCCCCGTCTCCGCTCGAACCACGGGGCGACGATGACGTTGAGGGCGGCTCCGCTCATGGCCGCCCACCCCACGGCCATCAGCGGAAACACGACGTAGAGCTGCCACGGCTCCGTGATCCAGGTCAGGGCGATGGCGGCCGCCCCCATCGCCGACATGCCGACGAGCACCACCCGGCGCGGGCCGAAGCGCTCGAACGCGCTCCCGACGAACGCGATCAGCACGGCCCCGGCGAGGTAGAGGACGGTGACCGCCGACGAGACGGAGCTGGTGGCCCAGCCGTGGCGCTCGACCAGCTCGGCGAGGAAGACACCGATCCCGTAGAATCCGAACCCCCACCCGAACACCGCGATCAGGAAGGCGCAGACGACCACCTTCCATCCGTGGTACATGCGCGTGCCGGCTCCTCGATCCTGACGGGCATCCCGCGCGGCCGCGGGCGGCGCCCGGAAACAACGCCGAGGGTGCGCCCCCACCGACGCCACGCGGCGAGACCCTAGACGCGCTCGAGGACCGCCCGGTCCTCGGCGAGGATGCAGCCGCTCTCGTCCGCGCGCTGCACGCTGTCGATGTTGTCGTCGTCCTTGGCGAGCCGGTCGCGGTACTGCTCGTACGCCGCGAGGCTCGGGAAGTCGATCAGGGCCAGCGCGGAGTTGGTCGGGCCGGCGAGCTTGGTCGGCAGCCAGTAGCCGATGAGCTTGCCGCCGCAACGCGGGATGATGCCGCCCAGAGCCCGCGCGTACCGCTCGAAGTCCTGACGCTTCCGCGCGTCGATCGTGTAGCGAATGCTCAGCGTGATCATGAGGTTCTTTCCTCCCATCGCACGTTGAACACCTTCCTGAGCTGCGCGCGCCCCGCCGGCGTGACCACGACCGCTCGCGTCCCCCGGACGCGTCGCACCCAGCCACGGTCGAGGGCGAGGGTCGCCAGCGCCGTGCCCACCGGGCCGGCCACGTGCGGCCGGCGCTCCGTCCAGTCCAGGCACCGCCGCGCCACGGGCTGCGCCGGGCGACCGCGCACCTCGATCCCGAGCGCGCGCAGCGAGCGCGTGCCGGTCGGGGTCAGCCGGTAGCTGCGACCGTCTTCCTCCATCCACCGTTCAGCGACCAGCGCGTCGGCCAGCGCCACGCCCAACCGGCCCGCCAGGTGGCTATAGCAGGTGCGCGCGTCCCTGAGCCGGCGCGCCACGCCGTGCATGCCGTCGCCCGCGACCGGGGCGGGCAGCGGCGGCGCCACGACGGCGAGCGCCTCGACGGCGTGGCCCACGTCGGCGCCGGCCAGGCGGTAGTAGCGCCAGCGCCCCTGCTGCTCGACGCGCAGGATGCGGCCGTCGATCAGCTTGGCCAGATGGTTGCTGGCCGTCTGCGCGGAGACGCCGGCGCGGGCGGCCAGCTCTCCTGCCGGTCTGGCCTCGCCGCCCGCCAGGGCCAGGCACATGGCCGCACGGGTCGGATCGGCCAGGAGACGCGCCACGAACGCGATGTTGGCTTCCGTCATGGAGCCCCAGCTTAACGCTGTCCGGTATGCGGATGTTTCACGGCACGCCGAATCCAAATACCCTCGCCCGCGGTGCTACGGCGGCGGCGCACCCAGGCCCTGACGCCAGGCGGGTAGCTGCTGGATGCGGTCCAAGATGCGCCTCCGGTTACGCGGCCGGCACGGGATCCACCACCACGGGTCGTAGTGGGTCAGATGAAGGAGGTAGGCACGAACGGGCAATGGTCGGGATATCGCCGCCCGCCGTCGGGAACCAAGGGGGGCCGGCCGACGAAGCACCACAGCCTGTCTAGGCGCTCCAGGTCTATGGATCATCTGGTCGTGGGGTCGGCGCGCAGCACGAAAGGAGCCGTCCCTCAATGGCACGGCTGTCGAGCAGGGTCGAGCGGTGCCGCTTCCCGGATGACATCACCGCTCACCGGGTGCTCTCCTTCGAGCGCGATTCGATCAGCCGCTTCGTCATGAGAACCAGTCCGAAGACCTGCGTCCATTCCGAGACGATGTTTCCCACGACCTGTCCCCACTTGGACTCGGAATCCATCCCCCGATAGAGGGCAATCCATGCGAGCCCCGTGATCAGCAGAAAGATACTCAGGGAGTGATCGCGCAGACGTTGCCACACCGGACCCAGCGCATTTCGGGGAGGTCGTCGGCTCTCGGCGGAGCCCCTCTCGTACAGATACTTCGTCGCAAGCACCATGACGACGACACCGGTCCAGTCGGCGATGGCATTCCCGAAGAACGAGCCCCAGATGGGTGCCGGGGCCGTAGACGCGATACAACCCGATCCACACGCTGAGGATACCGATTGAAGCCAGGCTCAGCGAATGACGCCTGAGGAAGCTCCGTTTACGGACTCGCCCTCCTGTCATTCAGTCTCCTCTCGAGACGGCAGGTTCCCTCTCCGCAGGATGCCCTTGGATCACCCGCTTCTGGAGACAGTCACAGCTCGGGCCGGATGACGCCGCGGCTTCTCGACGGCGCGGGGCCGACTGACGAGCTTCACAGCTGCCCATGCCGCGGGGTGCATTCGAATCGCTGGTCGACGCCCTTCTTCCGCGCGGTCTCCGCGCGGAAACATGCTGGATCATCACGGCGAGCTCGTCAGTGGTGCCTCTTCCCCGTTCATGCTTCCATGGTAGGCGTGCGTCCTTGCCAGTCAAAACCTTCGCAGTCTGATCTGTTCAGCGCCACCGGCGGGGAGTAGACTCTGTCTCAGAGCGTGACCGCGGGATGAGACGGCACTTCATCGCCCTCACGGTGTGCGTGACTCTTGCGGCTCCCCTGCTGCCGGCGGCGGCCTTGGCTGGCGGCCGGCCGCACTCTCAGCTTGCGCGCCACGCGGTCGGGGCCGCCCCTGCGCACGGCGGATTCCGGGCGCCAGCCGAATACCGGCCGCAGGGCGCGTTCGGGTCGCCGGGGGGATTCCCGTTGCCTCTCCCGGGAAGCCCGGAGAGCCGGCTGGCCCAGGTGCCTCCTGGGCGCTTCTCTCACCGGGCGCCGCATCACGCCTTCCCCGGGTTCCTGGGCACGACGGCCCTCTACGCGCCGGCGGCGCTCTACGAGTCTCCGGCCGACATGTCGCCTCCGGCCGTCAGCGTGTCGCCGGTCATCTACGTATCACCGACCGTCTACGTGTCGCCGTCCGTCGTGTCTCCGCAGCCCGCCCGGCCGCGGCGGCCCCGGCCACTGCCTCGCCGAGCGTCGTCGAGCACCCGACCGGGCGCTACGAGCTCCGCGGAGACGGCGTGGCGACGCCCTACGTGTGGGTGTGGATCCCCAATCCACCGCCGGCGCCGCCCGTCGCGCCGGCGCCGTCTCCCGAAGAGCCACGCACGGGATCGGTCCCCCCGGCCGTCCGAAGCAAGATCTATCGATGGACCGACGACGCGGGCACGACGTTCTGGACGAACCGTCCGGAGAGCATCCCGGAGCCGCATCGCTCGCGGGCGCAGACGGGTCAGATCACCGCGCAGCCGTAGCGAGATCCGCGGTCCGCTCCCCTACCCCGAGGCCGCAGCGCGACCGGCCCTGGACGCGCCGAACCGGTCCGCCGACCGGGCCCGCGCCTTCGACGCCTCGACGTCCCGGTCGCGGGGCGGCGCCGTCGTGACCAGCGCGTCGAGGAGCTCGCGGGCGGCCTGGGCCACCTGGTCCACCGCCCGGCTGAACGCGGGCTCGTTCGCCCGGGAGGGCCGCGTGAAGCCGCTCAGCTTCCGGACGAACTGAAGCGACGACGCGCGGATCTCCGCGTCGGTGGCGGGCGGCGTGAAGTTGTGGAGCGTCTTGATGGCTCGACACATGAGGCGGCCTCCTCGAGCTGGCGATCACTTGCGGAGGAACACGTACTCCGCGGCGTAAGGGACGCTCAGGTAGGCGCCGGCCCGCTCGCACGCGCCTTCCGCGGTGCCGCCCTCCGTGCTTGATGCGCTGGACGGTCGTCACGCCCGATAGCACCCCGGTGCCGCGGCGCTCCGTCGCGTCGAGCCTGAGCCACGGGATGTCCTTCGGGCTGGCGCCGGGCACGCGGGCGACCACCTTGCCCATCACCGCGCTGCCGTCGCCGTGCTCCCAGCTCGGCCCCGCGTAGTGCCGGCCGACCGTCTTGCCGTCGAGAAGGAGCGTCGCGATCGGCTCGCGGAACTGCCACGCGAGCTTGCCGCCCGCATCGGCCTTGCACTCGTAGACCTGCGCCCCCTCCGCATGGAGGGTCGCGACGACGGTCTCCCCCGGCGCGGCGATCGCGTCCGGCACCTGCGCGGATGCGGCGCTCGCCAGCACCGACAGCGCGACCACCAAGATCGCCAGCAGCGACACCTTCGATACACCTTCATGGAGGTCCTCCTTCCGGCGAAGGACCTCCCTTCCACATTACCTCCATCGGTGATGAGAACGGACCGCCGGCGTCACGCGCCCCCCTTCTTCCGTTCACGGCCAACGGCCCTGCGGAGCGGGCACCGCACGCCGGGGCCGTCCGACGATCGACCCGGATGGGCAGGTCGCGGCGCACTCCAGTCCGCCGTTTCGGGCATCCCGTGAGCGTCCGGGGACTTCGAAGCTCTCGACCTTCAGTACGCGACACGGCGGTCAAATGCCCGGGTCCAGCATCGCCTGGACTATGCTCGAAGCATGGCGCCTCCAAAGGGCGAGCGCGTCACGCTCGAGGTCGCCGGCCGCGAGGTGACGATCACCAACCCCGGCAAGGTCTACTTTCCCGAGGCCGGGATCACCAAGCTCGAGGTCGCGCGCTACTACCTCGCCGTGGCGGAGGGCGCGCTCCGAGGGCGCGGGCGGCCGGCCGAACGTCCTCGTGCGCTATCCGAACGGCATCCACGGCGAGTCCTTCTACCAGAAGCGCGCGCCCACGTCGCGGCCGGACTGGGTCGAGGTCGTCTCCCTCCGCTTCCCCTCGGGCGGCCTGGCCGACGAGGTCGTGCCGCGGGACGCCGCAGCCCTCGCGTGGATGATGAACCTCGGGTGCCTGGAGCTTCATCCGCATCCCGTGCGCACGGAGGACATGGAGCATCCCGACGAGCTACGAATCGACCTCGACCCCGTGCCCGGCGTCGAGTGGTCACAGCTCGTGGCGGTCGCCACGGTCGTGCGCGCGGCCCTGGCCGACCTCGGGCTGGTCGGCTGGCCGAAGACCTCGGGCTCGCGGGGCATCCACATCCTCGTGCGGATCCACCCGCGGTGGTCGTTCGTGGAGGTGCGACGCGCCGCCCTCGCCCTCGCGCGCGAGGTGGAGCGGCGGGCGCCGGCGCTCGCGACCAGCAAGTGGTGGAAGGAGGAGCGTCACGGCGTCTTCCTCGACTACAACCAGAACGCCAAGGACCGCACCGTCGCCAGCGCCTACTCGGTGCGCCCCACGCCCGACGCGCGCGTCTCGGCGCCGGTGACGTGGGACGAGCTGGGCGCGTGCGCGCCGGGGGAGTTCACCCTCCGGACGATGCCGGCCCGCTTCGCCGCGATCGGGGACCGGCACGCCGGGATCGACGAGCACCCGTGCTCGCTCGAGTCGCTGCTGGAGCTCTCCGCCGCGCAGGAGGCCGAGGGCCTCGGCGACGCGCCGTGGCCGCCTCACTACGCCAAGCAGCCCGGCGAGCCGGCGCGGGTCGCCCCGTCGCGGACCCGGAGCGAGCAACCTCCCGGCGGCCGCCGGGTTCCGACGAAGCCGCTCGTCGAGATCGGCCGGGCGCAGCGGAAGGAGGACGCGCTCGCCGGCCTCGAGCGGTGGAAGGCGCGTCATCCCGCGGTCGTCCCGCACCTCCAGCCCGCCGACGTGCTCGTCGACTCGATGCGCGGCCGCTCCTCGACCTGGACCCGCATCCGCGTCAACCTGGAGCACGTGCCCGACGAGCTCCGCCCGGCGCCGGAGCCCCTCGATCCGGACGACCCGCCATCGTGGGGTGCGGCGCCTCCGCGCCGATCGCGCGGAGCCTGACGGTCAGGCCCGCCCGGCCGCCTCGCGGAAGATCGCGGCCAGCTCCGCCGGCGGGGTGACCTCGAGCTGGTCGTAGCGGCACTCCGCGGGCCGCCGGTCCGGCCGCCAGCGCGCGAAGGTCGCGGCGTGCCGGAAGCGGTCGCCCTGCAGGTGGTCGTACCGGACCTCGCACACGCGCTCGATACGGAGCGGCTCCCACGAGAGGTCCTTGCCCCGGCTCCACCGGCTGCTGCCGCCGGGCATGCGCGTCGCGCTCTCCTCGGCCCCGGCCCAGTCACGCCAGGGATGTCCCTCGAGCGCGTTCGCGCGGAGCGGCGCGAGCTCCCTCGCGAGCTGGCGGCGCCCGGCGTTCGTGAAGGACGACGTCACCCCGACGTGGTGAAGCGCCCCCGCCGCGTCGTAGAGCCCGAGGAGCAGCGAGCCGACGAGCTCGCCGGGGCCGTTCTTGTGCCAGCGGAAGCCCGCGACGACGCAGTCGGCCGAGCGCGCGTGCTTGACCTTGATCATCACGCGCTTGCCGGGCTGGTACGTCGCGCTCTCGTGCTTGGCGACGACGCCGTCGAGCCCGGCGCCCTCGAAGCGCTGGAACCAGTCCTGCGCCACGGCGCGGTCCCGGCTGGACGGCGTGAGATGGACGCGGCCGCCGGCGCGCCCGAGCGCCCGCTCCAGCCGCGCGCGGCGCTCCGACTGCGGCCGGGCGCGCAGGTCCTCGTCACCCTCCGCCAGGAGATCGAAGGCGACGAACGACGCCGGCGTCTCCCCTGCCAGCTTGGCCACCCGCGAGGCCGCCGGGTGCAGCCGCAGCTGGAGGGCGTCGAAGTCCAGCCCGTGCCCGGTGGCGATCACGATCTCCCCGTCGACGACGGAGCGCTCGGGCAAGGCCGCCAGGAGGGGCGCTGCCAGGTCCGGGAAGTAGCGGTCGAGCGGCTTGAGGTCCCGGCTCTGGAGGTAGAGGCGGGCGCCGTCGCGGAACACGATGGCGCGGAACCCGTCCCACTTCGGCTCGAAGAGCCACCCGTCGCCGGCGGGCAGCCCGTCCCCGAGCGTCGCCAGCATCGGCTCGATCGGCGGCTCGAGGATCACCGGGAGCGCCGCGCGGCGATGCGCTCCTCGGCCGAGGCCCAGCCCGCGTCGAAGGGACGCCCCGGCCCGTCGATGTCGATCACGACCGGCGTGTGGTCCGAGGGCAAGGGCTTCCCCTTGCGCGTCTCGCGGTCGATCTCGCTCCAGACGACGCGGTCCGCGAGCGGCGCCGACACCAGGAGATGGTCGATGCGCATGCCGATGTTCTTGTAGAAGTTGCCGGCGCGGTAGTCCCACCAGCTGAAGCGCCCGGGCTCGGAGTGCTGCCGGCGATAGATGTCGACGAGTCCCCAGTCCAGGAGCCGCGCGAAGGCCGCCCGCTCCGGCTCCGAGACGTGGGTCCCGCCGTGACACGCCTGCGGGTCCCACACGTCGGCGTCCGCCGGGGCGACGTTGAAGTCGCCCCCGAGCACGAGCGGCGCGCGCGGGTCCGCCGCCTCGGCCAGCCAGCGGGCGAGCCGGTCGAACCAGGCCAGCTTGGCCTGGTAGAAGACGGAGCCGACGCTCCGGCCGTTGGGCGCGTAGAGCGACACGACGCGCACGCCGCCGCACGCAGGCGGCGATCATCCGCGCCTCGGCGAACGGCTCGTCGTCGCCCGTGTCCTCGGTACGGGCGGCGCGCAGCGGAGCGCCGAAGTTCGTCACCACGTCCGCGACGCCGGAGCGGCTCGCGATGGCGACGCCGTTCCACCTGCCCTCGCCGTGATGCGCCAGGGTGTAGCCGGCGCGCTCGAAGACGTCGGCCGGGGCGTCCGCGTCCCCGAGCTTCGTCTCCTGCATCAGGAGCACGTCCGGCTGGGCGCGCTCGAGCCACAGGACGACCCGCTCCAGGCGGGCCTTCAGCGAGTTGACGTTCCAGGTCGCGATCCGCACGGATCTAGATTACCGCGGGTCGGCCGGTCGCCGCAGGGCGGCGCCGTCCAAGGAGCCCCTCGTCGGATCGGGTGCTCGCTCCCGCGCGGTCACCCGTCCGCGATGCGGCGGGCGAGCCAGGCCGCGAGGTCCCGGATCTCGGCGTCGGAGACCGTGTGGGCGATCGGGTACTCGTGGTGCTCCACGGGACAGCCGAGCGCGGCGAGCGCGTCGCGGGCCGCCCGCGCCCGCGCGAGGGGAATCAAGGGATCCTCCGTCCCGTGGCCGAGGAACACCGGGGTGCCGCGGCCCGCGGGGCTCGCCTCCGCCGCGACCGCGTGGGCGAGCGGGAGGTAGGCCGAGAGCACGAGGAGCCCGCCGAGGCGCGCGGCGTGACGCAGCCCGACGTGGAGCGTCATGGCGCCACCCTGGGAGAACCCCGCCAGGATCACCCGGGCCGGCGCCACGCCGCGGGCCACCTCGGCGGCGATCAGGCCCTCGACCCGGCGCGCGGACTCGCGGATGCCCGCCTCGTCCTCCCGCCGCGGGCCCTCCAGCGCGAGCACGTCGTACCAGGCGCGCATCACCATGCCGGCGTTGATGGTCACCGGCCGCCGCGGCGCGTGCGGGAACACGAAGCGGACGGGCGTCCGGAGACCGAGGGCGGGCACGATCGGGACGAAGTCGGAGCCGTCGGCGCCGAGGCCGTGGAGCCAGATGACGGACGTCACGGGCGCCGGGCCCGTCTCGACCTCGATCCCGTCGGGCGACTCCCGGATTGGTGGACGGCCTTCGGCCTGTCGGGGACGGCCTTCGGCGGGGGGACGGCCTTCGCTCTGCGGTGACCGGCTCATGGGCATTCCCTGGGTAGCACCCGGAGGAGGAGAGGGTCAAGCCGGGCGTACACTGGAGCGGCGATGGACGCGGTCGCCCTCCTCACGTCGCAGTGGACCACCCTGAACGCGGCCTTGCACGCGCTGGCCCAGGACCTCGGCCCGGACGAGTGGACCTTCCGCGTGGCGCCCGGGCAGAACCTCCCGGGCTTCACGCTCTGGCACATTCCCGCCTGCCAGGACTGGACGGTCCAGACCTGGATCCGGAACGTCCCCGAGGTGAGGGACTGGAACGCGTGGACTCGGGGTGCGGGATTCGACCGGCTCGGCCTCGCCTTCGGCATCAGCCTCGCCGACGCCGACGCCGTCGCGCGGGCCGTCTCCGTCGACGACATGCTGGCCTACGCCGACGCGGTGCTTGCCGAGAACGTCCGCTGGCTCGGCACCGTGACCGAGCGCGATCTCGACCGGGTGCCGGACAACCGCGCGCATCTCGCTCGCCGCCCCGCGTACCGGACAGCCCAGTACCTGGCCGAGGTGCAGGGCATGTGGAATCAGACGGTCGCGGAGGTGATCGCCCTCGACATCGGCCACGGCCACGCCCATCTCGGCGAGGCCGGTCTCATCAAGGAGCTGGCGCGCCAGAGCCGTCCCCGCTGACCGACCCCGCGAGCCACTGCGTCCGGCAGGACTCGGACCGCGACGGAATGTCCGCCCGCGAACACCTCTGGAGGCAACCGCCAGCCCGCGATACTCCGGCGCGAGGCTGGCACGGACGTTGCTCCCTCTCCCCGGCATGCGCAGGACCTGGCTGATGGTCTGGCTAGCGATCGGCCTCCTCGGGGGCGCCCCGGCCGCCGCCCAGGACACCGAACCCACCCCCGAACCGGCGGTCGAGCCGGCCGGCGAGCCAGCGGTCTCGGAAGTCGTCGAGCTCCGGGCCGAGCTCGACAGGCTCCGCGCGCGGCTCGCACGGCTCGAGAGCGGCCAGGCCGCCTCGCCGCGGGCCCTCCACAGCTTCGAGCTGCCGAGCCGAATGGAGTTCGCGGGGGAGCCGGTGCCGCTCGCGCGGTGGGACGTCGGCGAGCGCCTCGAGCGGGAGTTTCTCCTGTCGCTCGGGAATCCCGCCCAGGTGCTGCTCTGGCTCAAGCGCAGCGCCCGCTACTTCCCGTACATCGAGCGCCAGCTGGCGCGCGCCGGGCTCCCGGAGGACCTCAAGTACGTCGCGGTCATCGAGAGCGCGCTCCTCCCGGGCGCCTACTCGCACGCGAGCGCGCTCGGCATCTGGCAGTTCATCGCGTCGACGGCCAAGCGCTACGGGCTCGCGGTCACCTCGGGCTGGGACGAGCGGCGGAATCCCGAGCGCTCCACCGCCGCCGCGCTCGCCTTGCTGCGAGAGCTGCGCCAGCGGTTCCCCGACTGGCCCCTGGCGCTCGCCGCCTACAACGCCGGCGAGACCCGCATCGACCAGGCGCTCCGCCACCAGGGCGTGTCGAGCTACTACCAGGTCGCGCTCTCGGAGGAGACCGAGCGCTACGTCTTCCGGGCGCTCGCCGCGAAGCTGATCCTCTCGGAGCCGGAGCGGTACGGCTTCGAGGTCCCGAACGAGCAGCGCTACCGCCCCTACGACGCCGACGTCGTGGGGATCGAGCTCCGCGACCGGGTGGCCGTCACCGAGCTCGCGCGGCAGGCGGGCTCGTTCTACCGGGAGCTGAAGGCCCTCAACCCGGAGATCGTCGAGGACTGGCTCGGCAAGGGCCGCTACGAGATCCGCGTGCCGAAGGGGCGCGGCCCCGCCCTTCGCGCGGCGCTCGGCGGCACGGTCCGCGTGAGCATCCCCGCCCGCTAGCGCTCAGACTCAACCGGCCCGCTTCACCTCTCGGGCCCGGGAGGGTCTGAGTGAGGATTTTCGCCACTCTCGCAGACACGTCCAGGTGGGATACGCTTGGGGTCTGGACGGCTGACAACGGTTGCACAATCGCCATGTCTAGTGACCGTCGGCCTCGGATTCTCCTGATCGACGATGAACCCAACGTGCGTGAGGTTCTGCTGCACCTGCTCGCCTCGTTCGGGTACGAGGTGCAAGCGGCCGCGGAGGGCGCGAGCGGTCTGGCGCGCTTCGACGAGGGTGGTTGGGACCTTGTCCTCGTCGATATCGTCATGCCCGCGATGAGCGGCTGGGGGGTGGTAGAGATGATCCGGCAACGCGCTCCGGCCACGCCGATCGTCCTGATCACAGGGATGAATCAGCCTGCCGTGATGCAACGCGCCCGTGATTGGCGGTTGCCGGTCATCGTGAAGCCCTTTCGTGCGGACGCCATCCGGGCGATTGTGGCCACGGCCCTGCAAACGAGGTCGGCCTAGGGCAGATCGGATTGTGATCTTGGCGTCCGGCACGTTCCGCGGCGGCGCCATGCGGTGCCACCGATCCCGGGGCGCCCACACGGACGTCAGCCGTGCGGGAATGTCAGGCGTGCGGGATAGACGCGGAGAGCGCGGCGGGCCGTCGCCGGCAACCGGGACACTCGGGGAGCGCGGCGCGATCGCCCGCCGTGCACGTGTCCGCGTGCCGGTGCGACCACGTCGTGAGGCACGTCGGACAGTGGTGAGCGTGGCGGCTCCGGCGGGCCGGGCCGATCTCCTGGATCAGGCTCACGATGCGCTCGGGAAGCGGGGCCGTGTCGGGCCGGCTGCCGGCGAGGCACCACGGGCAGAGTCGGGCCGGCCCCTCCACGCACCCTCCCTGATGGCTCCACCAGCCGTCGCAGAGGAAGCAATGATGCGGGTGACCACGCCCGCCCCCGTTCCGGGGCGCGCCATGGCGCAGCCGGCGGCGCGCGGCGGTCGTGAGCGACACCGCGGTCCCGACCACCAGCACGGCGACGGCCGCCTGACGCAGCATTGCGAGGAGATCCCATGCAAGGCCGTGCCAGGCACTGTTTCGGGCCGAACCCGTGGAAAACGCCCTCCCGGCCGACCGGGGGGCCGGCGCCCACCGGGTGACGCGGACCGTCACTCGCCAGCCACGGCCCGGCAGCCCACGACGGCATTGGTCCGTGGACCCATCGCCGCGGGCGCGACAAGCCATCTCGACAGGCTGGCGCGCCGAGTGTACGCGCTCGAAACGGTCACGGATCGCTCCCGGCCCACGGCCTCCGAGGGCCGCCCGCGACGGCGAGTCTCACACGTGGCAATATGCCGATCGTCGAGACGTGGGGCGAGAGCGAGCGATGTGGGTCTGGCACAGGGCTCCCGGCACGCGGTTCGGCGCCGGCGCGCGGGCATGGACACATCGATCGCGGCCGACGCTCGCCGCCGGTCTGGCGGCGCTCCTGCTCGCCCCGATGCCTGCGGTGCTCGCGCCCTACCCCCTCATCGAGCTGTGCTACATCCTGACGCTCGGGATCGCGGGGCTCGGGCTGAACCTGGTGTACGGAACAACCGGCCTCCTCTCCCTCGGGCATGCCGCCTACTTCGGGCTCGGGGCGTACGCTGGCGCGTTCCTCTTCAACGTCGCCGACGTCCAGTCGCTCGAGGTCTACCTCCTGGCCGGCGTTGCCACGGCCACCGCCACGGCCGCCCTGGCCGGCGCCTGGTGCGTGCGCGCGACCCGCATCCACTTCACGATCATGACGCTCGCCTTCGGGCAGCTCGTCCACGCCGTGTTCGTCGTCGGGGTCCCGTTCCGCCTGCTCGGGGACTTCGGGAAGGGCCTCTTCTTCGTCGGCGACGGGGGCCTCCACATCCCCCGCCTCACCATCCTCGGGACCGCGCCCACGCCCGAGCGGTTCTTCCCGGTCTTGTACTACGTGCTGCTCGTGGCGTTCTTCGCGTCGCTCGGCGTGCTCTGGCGCATCAGCCGCTCGCCGTTCGGGATGGCGCTCCGTGCGATACGGGACAGCGACGTCCGCGCCGCGTTCATCGGCATCCCGGTGCGGACCTATCGGTGGCGGGCCTTCGTCCTCTCCGGCGCGGTCGTGGGGCTGGCCGGGGGACTCTACGGGCAGATCGATCGCCAGGTCACGCCCGAGCAGCTTCACTGGCTATTCTCGGCCAAGCTCGTCGCCGTCACGATCATCGGGGGCACCCGCTGGTTCCTCGGCCCGGTCGTGGGCGCCGCCGTGTTCGTGGTCCTCCAGCACGTCGCGAACCGGTTCGCCCTGTCCCACGGCCTGGTGCTCGGCAGCCTCCTGATCGCCGTGATCTTCGCCTTTCCAGGCGGCATCGCCCAGGTGGGGGCCCGGGTGCTCGGCTGGGCGGCGCGGCCAGAGCGGCCGTGGACCCGTCCGGCCGCCCCATGACGGATCGAGGCCCGGAGCCGGGGGCCTCACCCCGCCGCGGTCAGCGAGACGCGAGACTCTCCCGGATCGCGCGATCCAGGATCCCGTGGCCCTCGTTCCGTCCTGCCCGAAGGTGAAACGCGCGCCCGCGGGCCCATCCAGCGTGGCATCGTTGGAGGAGGCTTGTTGCGCATCCAAGGAGGGGACCCTTGAAATACCTGTGCCTGGTCTACGCCGAGGAGCAGCGGATCGCCGCGCTGTCCGGCGCCGAGTGGGACGCCCTGGTCGCCGAGAACCTGGCGCTCTGCGAGGAGCTCCGCCGGAGCGGGCACTTCGTGGGCGCCGCGCCGCTCGACTCGGTGGAGACCGCCGCCACCGTGCGCGTGCGTCACGGCCGGCCGTCGACCACCGACGGTCCTTTCGCCGAGACGAAGGAGCAGCTCGGCGGGTACTACCTCATCGAGGCGCGCGATCTCGACGAGGCCGTCCAGATCGCCGGGCGAATCCCGGGCGCGCGCTTCGGGAGCGTCGAGGTCCGGCGTCTCGCGGCGCACGACCCGCGCGAGCCCTGGGCTCGCCGGGGCCGAGATCCGGGACGCTGAAGCGAACGACCAGGATCCCGCCCGAGACCGACCCCGGCCGGCGTCGCCTCCGTCGGCCCGCGGCGTCGAGTCGCCGCGCTAGCGGGTGGCGGCCGCGGCCGCCTCGCGCACCCCGGCGTACACGGGGGTGAGCCAGCGACGGTAGGCGGCCATCTCGCCGCGGGCGGCGGAGAAGTAGACGTCCTGGATGCGCTTCGTCAGCGATCCGCGCGTCCCGTCGCCGACCGCGATCCGGTCGACCGAGGTGATCGGGAGCACCTCGAGACCGCTGCCGCACATGAACACCTCGTCCGCCACGTACAGCTCGGTGCGGTCGATCTCCCGCTCCACCACCTCCACGCCCAGCTCGCGCGCGGCCAGGTCCATCAGCGTGGTACGGGTGATGGATTCCAGGATCCCGGCCGTGACGGGCGGCGTGATCAGCTTCCCGTCGCGCATCATCATGAGGCAGGCGCCGGGGCCCTCGGCCACCGTGCCGCGCTGGTTCAGGATGATCGCGGTGTCGTAGCCGTCCACCCTGGCCTCGGTCTGCGCCAGCCGGCTGTTCTGGTAGTTGGCGCCCGCCTTGAGCCGCGGCGGCACCGTGTCGTCGCTGATGCGCCGCCACGAGGCCACGCAGGCGGTCGCCCCGTCCCACAGGGCCGCGGGCTGCGGCCACGGCACCGCCGTGATGTAGACGCCATTGTCGACCGTGGGGCCGAGGGTGTTGAAGTTGTGCGCCCCCATCCCGAAGAAGGCCACCGGGACGAAGTGGACGTCCTGGCGAAACTCGTTCGCCCGCAGGAGGTCGAGCGCCCCCTGCCCGATCTCGTGGAGCGTGTAGGGCACGTCCAGGCGCACGGTCTTCATCGAGCGCCCGAGCCGCGTGAGATGCTCGTCGTGCTTGAAGACGAAGAGCTCGCCCTCCTGCGGGTTCCAGTAGGCGCGCACCCCCTCGAACACGTTGCTGCCCATGAAGCCGCCCGCGCTGCGCCCGTGCAGCACGCACTGCTCCCAGGGAATCACCTTGCCGTTCATCCAGGCGTACTTCGGCGCGACGCTGGCCATGGCTCGTCCTCCTCTAGGGTGCGATCAGTCTACCAAAGGCCCGTGCCCCGCCCCGGGTGCGGCCGCGAGGAGGCGCTACGCCAGGAGACCGACGGCATGGGTGCGCGCGACTGGTCACCGCGAGCGATCGGCCGCGCCGGCGACTCACCGGCCTCCGGGCGGGGGCCAGCCGGGCGGGGTCGAAGGCGCGGAGGTCCACCGACGACGCGGCGCCGTCGACGATCAGCTCGGCGAGCGCCCGGCCGGTCGCCGGGGCGTTGAGCATGCCCCAGGGGCCGTGGCCCGTCGCCACGAAGGCGGCCGCCACCCCCGGCACGGCGCCGATCAGCGGCAGGCCGTCGGCCGTCACGGGCCGGTAGCACGCCTGGCGCCGGGTGATCCGCGCGGCGGCGAGCCGGGTGGACACGCGGCCGGCGGCGCGCGCGAGCACGGCGCACGCCGCCTCGCTGACGTCGACCGCGTCCGGCGAGTCCGGCAGCGGCGCCGGGTCCGCCATGCCGCACACGTAGACCTCCCCGCCGGGCCGGGGGAAGATCTCCGGCTCGAGCCGGCGGCCGTCGGCCGTGCGGTAGTCGACGAACAGCGCGTGGGCCGGCACGCCGGCCGCGGCCAGGGTCACGCTGTACCCCTTGAGCCCCTGGACCCGCGGGAGCGGGAGATCCGTGGTCCCCGTCCACGGGCCCATGGCCAGGACGACCGCGTCGGCCTCGACGGCGGCGCCGTCGACGGTCACCCCGTGGGCCGCGCCCGCACGACGCAGCACGCCCTCCACGACGCCCAGCCTGAGCGTCGCGCCGCGGGCCTCCGCGGCGCGCGACCAGCGCCGCCGTGAAGCGGGCCGGGTCGACCTGGGCCGTCGTCTCGACGGAGCCGAGCGCGTCGATGACCGTGGCCTCCGCGTCGAGCCAGGCCGGGGCCGGCACCCGGTGGTCCGCGGGGCGGCCGCCCCGCTCGCGCGCGGCCAGCATGAACGTCTCCATGCGCCGGTAGCCGTAGTCCGTCCCGAGCTCCCGGGCCAGGTCGGCGTGGAGGGCGAAGCTCGCCCGCGCCAGCGGGCCGAGGAGCGAGCCGTCGCACCAGTCGAGCGCCAGGAATCCTCCGGACTTCCCCGACGCGGCGCAGGCCACCCCCGAGCGCTCCACGAGGGTGACGCGGACCCCGCGGCGCGCCAGGAAGTACGCGACGCTCGCGCCCACGACGCCGGCTCCGCAGACGACCACGTGCCCAGGGGTGCTCACGCTCGCTCCGGCGGAGAGCTTACCAGGATCGACGCCGCCCGCCCCCGTGTCCCCTGTCGAGCGGCAACCTCGGCTTGACGCGCCCTGGCCCGCTGGGCAACCATATGCGGGCCCTTCACCGACGACGTCCACAGCCAAGGGGAGGAAGACCACGATGATGACCCATCTCAGGCATGTCGGCTTCGGCCTGCTGGCGCTCGGCGTCGCCGCGCTCGCCCTGCCGAACGACGCGGGGGCGCAGCGCAAGCTGACGTTCGGCTACGACCAGCCCAAGAGCACGGGCTACGGCTTCGCCGGCGACCTCTTCGAGAAGCGCCTCGGCGAGCTGAGCAAGGGCGCGCTGAAGGTCGATCAGTTCCCCGGGGCGCAGCTGGGCCAGGAGCCGGTCATGCTCCAGAAGCTCCGCTCCGGTGACATCGACTTCATCATCACCTCGACCGCCAACGCGTCGACGGTGGCGCCGCAGGCCGGCGTGTTCTCGCTGCACTTCATCTTCCGCGATGAGGCGCACCTGGCCAAGGCGGTCGCCGATCCGGCGGTCGTGCAGGCCTTCAAGGAGATGATCGGCAAGTCGGTGCAGGGCGCCCACGCCCTCGCGCTGATCACGCTCGGCTTCCGCCACATGTACGGCAAGACCGAGATCAACAAGGTGGAGGACGTGCACGGCAAGAAGGTCCGCGTGCAGGCGACCAAGACCGAGGACACGCACTTCGCGGCCTACGGCGCCTCGCCCGTGCACATGCCGTTCGGCGAGGTCTATACGTCGCTGCAAACCGGCGTGGTCAACTTCGCCGAGAACGGCGTGAACGTCTATCTCTCGAACAAGCACTACGAGGTCGCGCCCGTGCTGAACATGACGGAGCACGAGGCCAACAACAACATGCTGTGGGTCAGCGACAAGACCTGGAACAGCTTCAGCGCCGAGGAGAAGAAGTGGGTCGAGACGGCCGCCGCCGAAGTCGGCCAGCAGGAGCCGCCCCACGCCCTCAAGCTCGAGAAGGAGTCGGCCGAAAAGCTCATCAAGCTGGGTGTCAAGGTCAACGCCAAGGTCGACAAGTCGGGCTTCGTGAAGGTCTCCGCGCCGATCCAGGATGCGCTCGCCAAGGAGCTGGGGCCGGACGCGGTGAAGCTGCTGGAGCTGGTCCGGAACGTGAAGTAGCGCGCCTCACGGCGCAGCGCAGCAGGAGCGGCGGCGCTCGAAGCGCCGCCGCCCTTCACTCGAGAGGACACCGCGATCGTGGCCAACGCTGACCTCCTTGCATCGCACCGCGCGCTGGTGATCCCGCGTCACCGGCATCTCAAGTGGCCGGCGCTCGACCGGGTCGAAGCCGTGCTGATGGTCCTGTGCGGGGTCTGCATGTCCGGGTTCACCATGTGCGTGTTCTTCGACGTCGTGACCCGCACCATCGGCCGGCCGTGGCTGTGGCTCCAGCAGGTGACGACGGCGTTCTTCGCCTGGGGGGTGTTCGTGGGCATGGCGGCGGCCACGCGCCGCATGGACCACATCTATCTGGCCGAGATGACCCGCCGCATGCGGGGCGCGAAGCGCCAGATCCTCGAAACGGCCAACCGGCTGATCCAGCTGGTCATCGCCGGCTTCATGATCTGGTTCGGGGTCCAGAACGCGCTGCACGATCTGGGCAGCTTCCGCATGCCGTCGCTCATTCCGCTGACCGTCTACACCGGGATCGTCCCGCTGGCGGGCGTCCTGATCGCCCTGTTCACGATCGAGCAGGTGGTCAACGGCCTGAGGAACGGCTACGCGGGGCCCGAGGACACCGAGCTGACCGAGGAGCCCGTCGAATGAGCTCCGGCGCGACGCTCGTGCTGATGGCGCTCCTGTTCCTGGGGCTGGGCTACATGGGCGTGCCGGTCGCCTTCGCGCTGATCGGCGGCGTCCTCGTCGCCACGTCGCTGACCCCCGTCAGCTTCCAGTCGATCATCGGGCAGCTGTTCCACGGGATCGACTCCGAGACCCTCCTGGCGATCCCGTTCTTCCTGCTGGTCGGGGAGCTGATGAGCTCGGCCGACGTGACCCAGCGCATGATCCGCCTGGCGCAGGTGCTGGTCGGGCACCTGCGCGGGGGCCTGGCCCAGGTCGTGACGCTCTTCAGCATGTTCTTCGCCGGGATCTCCGGCTCGTCCGCCGCCGACGTGGCGGTGCTGAGCCGCACCGTCGCGCCGGAGATGGACAAGGAGCGATACGACCGCGCGTTCACCGCGGCGCTGATCGCCTCGGCCTCGACCATCGCCAACCTGATCCCGCCCTCGATCATGGCGGTGGTCTACGGCGCGACCGGCAACGTGTCGATCGGCGGGCTGTTCCTGGCCGGCGTCGTGCCGGGCGTGATGATCGGCATCGGGCTCATGATCTACAGCTACTTCTTCGGCCCCACCGGCCACCTGAAGCCCCGGGCGAAGCTGATCGAGGTGTACGTCGCCGCGCGCGGCTCCGCCCTGCCGATGGTCATCCCGGTGATCATCATGGGCGGCATCCTGACCGGCTGGTTCACGCCGACCGAGGCGGGCATGGTGGCCGCCTTCTACATCCTCCTGGTCCTGATCCCGGTCCTGCGGCCCCGGCACGTGTGGCAGCTGCCGAAGGACTTCATGTACACGGGGCTCCTCTACTCGCTGCCCCTGGCCGCCGTCGCCGGCGCCTCCGCGTTCGGCTGGATGCTCGCGTACCTCCGCGGCCCCGACACGGTCGCCGGCTACATCGAGGCCTATGCCGGGACCGACCCCCGCATGATCATGCTCCTGCTCGTGCTGCTCTTCATCGTGGTCGGCGACTTCGTCGACGCGGTGCCGGCCATCATCATCTTCATGCCGATCATCCTGAAGCTGGCCGAGCTGGGCAACATCAACCCGGTGCACATGGGCGTCGTCATCGTCACCACCCTGGTGTTCGGACTGATCACCCCTCCCTACGGCCTGTCGCTCTTGATCGCCGCCAAGTTCGTGGGGGTGCCGTTCTACCGCGCGATGTTCCGGTCGCTCCCGCTCTACGTCGTCTTCCTGCTCACCATCGCCTTCTGCGTGCAGTTCCCGAGCGTCGTGCTGTGGCTGCCGAAGCAGCTCTTGCCGGAATCGGTCGGCTGCTTCAGGAACCCCAGCGGGACCGGGTACATCTGTCCGTAGTCGGCTGACCACCCCGGCCGGCGCGTTCTCCGCACCAGGTTCCGGACAGCCAGGGCGCTTACTCCTCCAGCAGCACGCAGTGCCGGGGGTCGGCGCTGACGAACACCTGGTCGCCCTCGGCCATCGGCTCCGGCGCCGCCGAGCGCACGATGAGCAGCCGGCCGTCCCAGTCCACGTGGTACTGCGTGAAGTCGCCCTGGAACACGCGCTGCCGGATCCGGCCCGGCCACACGTTGACGGCCGCGGGCGACGGCGCGCGCTCGAGGCGCAGGCGGACCGTGCGGACCGCCATGAGCGCGTCGGGGCCGGTCTGGCGGTCGAGGGCGGTGCCGTGGACCAGGGCGCCCCCCGGCGTCTCGATGACCACGAGCCCGTCGCCGTCGAGGTCGGGGCGCCGGCGGCCCCGGATCAGGTTCGCCGACCCCACGAAGTCGGCGACGAACGTGTTGCGCGGCCGGTCGTAGATCTCGCCCGGCGTGCCGACCTGCTCGACGCCGCCGTCGCGCATCACCACCACCCGGTCGGAGATGGCCAGCGCCTCCTCGAGGTCGTGGGTGACGTACACCGAGGTGATGTCGAGCCGCCGCTGCAGCTCCTTCAGCTCGACGCGCATCTCCGCGCGCAGCTTGGCGTCGAGGTTCGACAGCGGCTCGTCGAAGAGGAGCACCGCCGGCGAGAACACGAAGGCCCGGGCCAGGGCGACGCGCTGCTGCTGGCCGCCGGACAGCTTGGCGGCGCTGCGGGCGCCGAGGTCGCCGAGCTGGACCAGGTCGAGCGCCTCGCGGACCCGCGCCGTCACCTCGGCGGCCGGCCGCCGCCGCACGCGGAGGCCGTAGGCCACGTTGTCGAACACGCTCATGTGCGGCCAGATGGCGTACGACTGGAAGACCATCGACAGCCCGCGGCGCTCGGCCGGGACGTTCACGCGCGCCGAGGACGAGAAGACCGGGCGGCCGCCGATCCGGATCTCGCCCGACACCGGCCGCTCCAGCCCGGCGATCGCCCGCAGCGTGGTGGTCTTGCCGCATCCCGACGGGCCGAGGAGCGTCAGGTGCTCGCCGGCGCCGACGTCGAAGCTCACCCCGCGGACCGCGGCGACCTCGCCGTAGCGGACCACCAGGTCGCGCACCTCGATCGACGCCTGGCGCACGCTCACTCGCCTCCGTGCGGGGCGGCCCGGCGCGCCACCCCGAAGAGCACGGCCAGGGCGGCCGCCACCGCCAGCGTCTGCAGGAGCGCCATGGCCGCCGTGAGCTCCGAGCTGGTCGAGAACCAGGACTCGACGATGGCGGGCGTGATGACCTTGGCCTTCGGCCCCATCAGCAGGATGGACGCGCCCAGCTCGCGCACGCTCGCGATGAAGAGCAGGAGCCACGCCGCGATCAGGCCGGGCCGGAGGAGCGGCATGGTGACGGTGCGCAGCCGGTAGCCCCACGTGGCGCCGCACATCTGGGCGCACTCCTCGAGCGACCGGTCGATCTGGAGGATGACGCCCGAGATCGTCCGGAGCCCGAGCGGCAGGAACACGGTCAGGTACGCGATCAGGAGGAGCCAGAGCGTCCCGTAGATGGGGATCGGAAAGACCAGCCACGCCCACAGCATCCCGAAGGCGAAGACGAGGCGCGGCACCGCCTGCGGGAACATCAGGATGTACTCGATGGCGCCGGCGCCGGGCAGGCGCGAGCGGTAGATCAGCCACGAGAGGAATCCCATCAGGACGACGCCGATGCTCGCGGTGGCGAAGCCGAGCAGGAGGCTGTTCCAGAGGGCGGACCGCACCGCGTCGAGCGACAGCGCGGTCGCGTAGTTGGCCAGGGTGAAGTTGTCCGCGCGGGGCCAGAGCGTCGTCAGCCGCTGGAACGAGGCGTACACGATCGTCAGCACGGGCAGGACCATGGCCACGCCGAGGTACGCCAGGCAGAGCCCCAGGAGCGGCCACCGGAGGCCGCGGACGTCCATGACGCGCGGGCGGAAGGCCTTGCCCGTGATGGTGGCGTAGGTGCCCGCGCTCACGATGCGGCGGTAGATCCACACCATCGCGAACATCAGCGCGAACAGCGACACGCCCATGGCCGCCGCCGTCGGGAACCGCGGCGGGTACTGCGACACCATCTGGTACATCGCCGTGGTGACGACGTAGAAGCGGCTGGGGAGGCCGAGGACCAGCGCCGCCGAGAACGAGCCCAGCATCTCGGCGAAGACGAAGACGGCGGCGCCGAGCACGCCGGGCAGCACGAGCGGCAGCGTGATCCGGAGCATCGTCCGCACGCGGCCGGCGCCGAGGACCTGCGAGGCCTCCTCGAGCGAGGGATCCATCGACTTCATCACGGCGCCGATCATCACGAAGGCGACCGAGCCCTCGAAGAGGGCCATCACCCAGGCGATCCCCCAGGGCGTGTTGATGTCGATCAGGTGGCTCCGGCCGCCGAGCGCCCGCCAGAGCTGGTTGACGAAGCCGCTGTTGGCGGAGCCGATGAGCGCCCAGGCCAGCGCGCCCATGAGCGGCGTCACGTAGTAGGGCATGGCCATGAGCTGCTCGAGGGCGGCCCGGCCGGGGACGTTCGTGCGCGACAGGATCCACCCCATCGTGAATCCCACGACGACGGCCAGGACGGTCGCGACGGCCGCCACCAGCAGCGTGTTGCCGAAGATGTGCGCGTAGCGGCCGAGGTCGGCGAAGTTGTCGAGCCCGTACGCCTCCGGCGGGCGCGCCTGCGGATCGCCCACGCTCAGCGACGCCTGGATCAGGTAGGCGATCGGATAGAGGACGAGGAGCGGCGGCCCCGCCCCCGACGACCAGGCTGACGAGGCGCGGGCCCGGCCGCCAGGACCGGGCCCGCGCGACGAGGGTCACGACGCGGGGCTCAGAGCCCCATGATCGCGTTCCACTCCTTCACGAACACGGGGTGGCTGGCCACGTAGTCGGTCCAGTCCGTGGGGAACAGGAGCTTGAAGTCCGCCAGCCGCTTGCCCGTCGGCATCGCGTCCGCGTCGGTCCGGAGCGACCCGTAGAGGAGGATCTTCTGGTTCTGGTAGACCGCCTGGCCGCGCTTGGACAGCGCCCAGTCCACGAAGAGCTTGGCCGCCTCGGGATGGGGCGCGCGATTGACCACCCCGATGAAGAACGACGTGGCGGGCAGCCCGTCGGCCGGCGCCACGAACTCGATGTCCGCGCCCTTCTCCGAGAAGAGCGTGTACCCGGCGTACTCCGCGAGCACGCACATGCGGTCCTCGCCCTTCGAGAGCCGGTCGAAGAGCTGGGCGCGCGCATCGAACCCCTTGGGGCGCTGCTTGGCGAACTCCTGCCAGAACTCGTTGCCGTAGAGCTTCCGCAGCATGTACCACTGGGCGTGCTGCATGCCCGAGGTGGCGAGCTTGGCGCTGATCCCGTCCCGGAAGGCCGGGTTGAGGATGTCCTTCCACGCCTTCGGCGCCTGCTCCGCCGTCACCCGGCTGCGGTTGTAGGAGATGCCGGCGAAGGTGACGCCGCCCCAGCCGTAGTAGCCCGCGGGGCTCGACTGGTGCTCGGGCTGGTAGGCCGGCGTACTCCGGCGAGAGGTACTGCTCGTACCCGCCCTTCTTCTGGAAGTCGATGGCCGGCGAGACGTCGGAGACCTGCAGCACGTCGACGCCGAAGCGCCCGGCCGACCGCTCCCCCGTGATCTTCGCGTAGAGGGCGCCGGTCTGGAGCCGCACGTAGCTGGTCTTGATCTTCGGGAAGTCCTTCTTGAACGCGTCGAGCAGGATGCCGATCCCGGCCTCGCCGTCGTGGCCGTAGTAGACGACCTCGCCTTCCTGCTCGGCCTTGGCGACGTCGGCGCCGGTCTGGAAGTCGAGCACCTTCGTGCCGCGCGCCTGGGCGTGCGCGAGCGGCGCGCGCGCCAGGAGGGGCGCCGCCGCGGCGAGCGCGCCGGTCTTGAGGAAGCCGCGACGGGTGACGGAGGCCTTGGGGGATCGGTCATGGGATCTCCTCCTCGTTGGGGACGTCAGGGTCACATGTCGGTCCCGCTGGAGCGAGGCTACCACCCGGCCGGGCCAGGCGCCCGCACGGTGATGCCACGAAGATACCCCATCCCGGCCCGCGTCGGCCTACCGGGCCTCGCGGGCCCGGATTCCGGCCAGAGAGGACGGCGCGAGACGCAGGCACGCCCGGGGGCCCGCCGCGCGAAGGGTGCGGATAAACGCGGGCCCGCGGGCCTGCGTCTGATATCAAGGAGGCAATGTCTACCGCGCAGGCGCTGGCCCAGACCGGGACGCCGCCGCCCGAAGCCCGGGGTCTCGGCCGTCGAGATGGGCGCCCGCCAGCGCGAGATCTCCGTCTCCGAGTTCTTCACCAAGAACCGGCACCTCCTGGGCTTCGACAGCCCGCGGAAGGCCCTCCTCACCTGCGTCAAGGAGGCGGTGGACAACGCCCTCGACGCGGCCGAGGAGGCGGGCATCCTCCCCGACGTCGTGGTCAAGATCGAGGTCGTGCCGAGCAACGGGTCGCCGCCGCCGCCCGCCAGCCAGGCGACGCGGTTCCGCGTCACGGTCATCGACAACGGCCCCGGCATCGTCCGGCACCAGATCCCGCCGATCTTCGCCAAGCTCCTCTACGGCTCGAAGTTCCACCGGCTCCGCATGAGCCGGGGCCAGCAGGGAATCGGGATCTCCGCGGCCGGCATGTACGCCCAGCTCACGACCGGGAAGCCCGTCCAGATCACCTCGCGCACCAGCGCCCGGTCCCCCGCCCACTACTTCGAGGTGCAGATCGACACCAAGAAGAACGAGCCGCGGATCTTCGAGAACAAGAAGATCGACTGGGAGAGCCACCGCGGCACCCAGGTGACGCTCGAGATCGAGGGGCGCTACCAGCGGGGCCGGTCCTCGGTGGACGAGTACCTCGAGCAGACCGCCATCGCCAACCCGCACGTGGCGCTCGTCTACCACACGCCCGAGGGGCAGACGCGGGAGTACCCGCGGACGATCCACGAGCTGCCGCCCCAGCCCCGCGAGATCAAGCCGCATCCCTACGGGATCGAGTTCGGCATCCTCCTGCGCATGCTCCAGGACACGCGGAGCCACGCGCTCGCCGGATTCCTCGCCGGCGACTTCAGCCGGGTCTCCCCCGCCGTCGCGCTCGAGATCTGCCGGACGGCCAAGCTGTCGCCGAACGCGCGGCCGCGCAACATCCACGGCGAGGACGCCGAGGCGCTCTACAAGGCCATCCAGGCGACCAAGATCATGGCGCCGCCGTCGAGCTCGATCTCGCCCATCGGCGAGAAGGCGATCCTCCACGGCCTCTACAAGCAGATCAAGGGAGAGTTCTACACCGCGGTGACTCGGCCGCCCGCGGTGTACCGCGGCAATCCCTTCGCGATCGAGGCGGGGCTCGCCTACGGCAAGGGGCCGGAGCAGGCGGCGGCCGCCCCGGCAGCGGCTGCGGTGCCGCTCGCCGAGGGCGAGGAGCGGGAGGACGACGGCGAGCTCGCCCGCGTCATCCGCTACGCGAACCGCGTCCCGCTCCTCTACCAGCAGTCGGCGTGCGCCACCTTCAAGGCCGCGCTCGACACCGCCTGGCGCACCTACGGCGTCTCCCAGTCCCGGGGCGCCCTCCCCGCCGGGCCGATGGTGATCTTCGTCCACATGGCCTCGGTCTGGGTGCCCTTCACCAGCGAGTCCAAGGAAGCGATCGCCGACTACGACGAGATCCGGAAGGAGATCAAGCTCGCGCTCCAGGAGTGCGGGCGCCGGCTCGGCGTGTTCCTGCGGCGGCGCGAGCGGGCCAAGAGCGAGTTCCGCCGGCGGAACATCTTCGAGCTCTACATCGAGGAGGTCGTCGAGGCCTGCGCCCGGCTCAAGGGCGGGAGGATCCCCAAGGAGAAGCTCAAGAGCCAGCTCCAGAAGATCGCCATGAAGCGGACGGGCGGGAGCCGGACCGACGAGATCCTGGGCCGCGACGGGGGCGGCCCGGAGGGCCTGCCGCACTCGATCATCGTCACGCCCGACGGGCCCGAGGGGGAGGCGCCGGTCCTGCCCGGACCGCCGCGGCGGCGGAGGCGGGCGAGGGCGCGGCGGAATCCGAGCGGCCGACCACGGCGCGACGGAAGGGCAAGGTGGCGAGCCTGGAGCCCCCGGCCCCGGCGCGACGGACAGGCAAGACCAGCGCGGCCCGGCCGGTCAGGGTGGTCGCGCACGCGGCACCCAGGGCAGCCAGGCGTGAAGCGACCAAGCCGCCCAGGCGCGACGCGACCCGGACGACACCGCGCGACGCGGTTCAGCCGATCAAGCCCAGGAAGCGATAGCGCGAGCCATGGCCGGAGCGGCGCAGAAGAAGATCGGGCCGGTCGAGAAGAAGCTCGTCGGCGTGGCCGACATCGTGATCACGGCCGCCGAGCGGAGCCGCGACCCGGCGATCTCGATCCCCGTCCGGAGCCTCGCCAACGTCAACTTCAACGAGAAGCGCGGCATCATCGAGATGGGGAAGCGCAAGCAGGCGCGCACCTTCTTCAACGTCGGCATGGCGAAGAAGTTCATGCAGACGGTGCTGGTGGCCGACGCCCTGGCCGAGCTCCAGCGGGCGGGGCTCACGACGTCCCTCCGCGAGATCTACTACCGCACCAAGCACACGATGGAGGGCTCGCACGAGAACACGTTCGACAACCAGAACGAGTCCGACCCGCTCATCGAGGACCTCGAGGTGGCGCTGGCCGCCCTCCGCGAGGAGCTCCACGTGCGCGCCGAGAACGCGGGCAGCATCGTGGGGCCGGTCGTCCTCGGCGACGACGGCGACCGGGTGGACTGCGCGCGGCTCGGCAAGGGCGGCTACTCCGTGCCCTCCATCGTCGAGCCCGAGTACATCGAGATCCGGCGCTGCACGGCGGACTTCGTCCTCCTCGTCGAGAAGGGCACCCAGTGGAACCGGCTGTCGGAGGACAAGTTCTGGCGCCGCTACAACTGCGTGCTCCTGACGGGCAACGGCCAGCCGCCCCGCGGCGTCCGGCGCCTCGCGCGGCGCCTCCACGACGACTACCAGATCCCCGTGTACGTCCTGGTCGACAACGACCCCTGGGGCTACTACATCTACTCGGTCGTCAAGCAGGGCTCGATCAACCTCGCCTTCGAGAGCGAGCGGATGGCCATCCCCAAGGCGAAGTTCATCGGCCTCTCGAGCGCCGACCCCGACGCCTACGGCCTCCCCCGGAACGTCGGCATCAAGCTCAACGACAAGGACATCGGCCGCGCCCGCGAGCTCCTCAAGTACCGCTGGTTCCAGAAGAAGCCCTGGCAGGAGGAGATCAAGCGGATGCTGTCGAGCGGCCTCAAGTACGAGCTCGACGCCCTCGCCAACAAGGACTTCCGCTACCTCACCAAGACCTACCTGCCGAGGAAGCTCAAAGAGCGCGACTGGCTGGACTAGGGCCGTAGGGCGCCGGTCCCGCGAGCCGCGGGCCGCCGGCGGTCCTTGCGTGCCCGGAGCGAGCCACCATATCCTGTCGCCGGTCGCCCGGGCGGATCGGGCGGCCCCGGAAAGCCACCATGACCGAGATCTGGCGGTGAGCGGACACGTCCCCTCCTACTGGGCAGCGACCGCCGGCCCGGAGCCGGAAGGGCTCGCGCCGCTCCCCGGTGACCGCAGCGCGGAGGTGGCGGTCCTCGGTGGCGGGTACACTGGGCTCGCGGCCGCCTACCGGCTCGCCGGAGACCACGGGCTCGACACCGTGGTCCTGGAGGCGCACGAGATCGGGTGGGGCGCCTCGGGGCGCAACGGCGGCTTCGCGATGATCTCGTTCGGCAAGCTCTCTCTCCAGGAGCGCGAGGCCCGGTGGGGGCTCCCGACGGCGCGGCGCGCCCTCCGGCTCGGCGTCGACGCGTGCGAGCGCGTGCGCGAGCTCATCGCCAAGGAAGATCTCGCCTGCGACGTCCAGCCCGACGGCTGGATCAACGTCGCCCATCGGGCGGACCAGGTTCCGGTGCTCCGGGAGCGACTGCGCGTCTACCAGGAACGCCTCGACTTCCGGGACGTGGAGTTCCTGGATCGCGAGCGGCTGGCCGTCGAGGGTTACACGCGGAGCCCCTCCGCCCACGGCGCGCTGCGCATTCGCCCGACCTTCGGGCTGCATCCCTTGAAGTACGCGCGGGGCCTGGCGCTGGCCGCCCACCGCCGCGGCGCGACGATCCACCCCGACTCGCCGGTCGTGCGGTGGAACAAGGACGGCGATTGGCACGTCCTCGCCACGCCCCGGGGGCACCGTGCGGGCGCGGCGGGTCGTGGTCGGGACCAACGGCTACACGCCCGAGTCCCTCCACCCGTTCCTCCGGGCGCGGACGCTCCCGACGACGAGCAACATCATCGTGACCCGGGCGCTGAGCGACGCCGAGTGGGCCGAGGTCGGCATGCGGACCACGCAGGTCTACACGGACACGCGCACGCTCGTCCGGTACTGGCGGCGCCTGCCCGACGGGCGCATGCTGTTCGGCGGCCGGGCCGGCGTGATCAACACCGAGGCGTCGCTCGCCCGGCGCCGGCGCTGGCTCGAGGGCCAGCTCGCGGCGATGTTCCCGTGCCTCCAGGGCATCGGCAGCGAGTACTTCTGGCACGGCGCCGTGTGCATGCCCTACGACCGCATCCCGCACGCCCACACCGTCGACGACGACCCGACCGTGGCCTACGCCCTCGCCTACACCGGCACCGGCGTCGCGATGGCGACCTACCTCGGGGGGCTGGCCGGCGACCTGGCGGCGGGCGTGCCCGTCCCGCATGACACGCCGGTGACCGGCACCGGGATCCCGCGCTTCCCGCTGCCGTTCCTCCGCCGCGCGTATCTCGCGGGCGCGTATCTCGTCTACGGTCTCAAGGATCGCGCGTGATGCGCGCCGGCCGCGTCAACTCCGGCGCGAGCCGTCTCCTTCGCCGGTGCTCGGCCCAATCGGATCGCGGTGGGGCTTCCCGCGGGATCGGCGCTGTCACGCCCAGAGGGCGGCCTTGGCCGTCAGGTGCGCGATCAGCGGCTCGATCGACAGGGGGGCGCCCGTGGCCCGCTCGACCACCTCCGCGGTGGAGAAGAGGCTGCCGAGGCGATGGACCCGCTCGCGCAGGAACGCGAGGAGCGGCTTCGCGTCGCCCGCGGCGAGGGCGTCGTCGAGCGCGGGCATCTCGCCGCGGAGCTGCTGCATGAGCTGCGCGGCGATGGCGTTGCCGACGGTGTAGGTCGGGAAGAACCCGATCATGCCCTCGGCCCAGTGGCCGTCCTGGAGGCACCCGGCGAGATCGTCGGGCGGCGTGGCGCCGAGGACGCGCCGGTAGGCCTCGGCCCACGCCGCCGGCAGCTCGGACGCGACGAGGTCTCCCCGCACGAGCGCGCGCTCGAGCTCGACGCGGACGTGAATGTGCAGGTCGTAGCTCAGCTCGTCGGCGGTGATCCGGTCGGGGTCCCGGCGGGGATGGTTGACGGCCCGCCACATGTCGTCCGCGGTGACGTCCGCGAAGGCGGCGCCGAAGCGCGGGGCCAGGCGCGGCCACAGGTGCTGCCAGAAGGGCCGTGACCGGCCGAGATGGTTCTCCACGAGCCGCGCCTGCGATTCGTGGAGACCGAGCGACGGCGCCTCGCCGACCGGCGCCCCGAAGTGCTCGCCCGGCAGGTACTGCTCGTAGAGGCCGTGGCCGAGCTCGTGGAGGGTGGCGAATAGGCTGACCGTGAAGGCGTCGGGCTGGAAGCGGGTGGTGAGGCGCACGTCACCCGGGCCGACGCGGATCGTCGACGGATGCACCGCCTCGTCGAGCCGGCCGGACGCGAAGTCGAAGCCGAGCCACTCGGCGACCTCGCGAGCCACCTCGGCCTGGAGACGGACGTCCACCGGACGCGTCAGCACCTCGGGCAGCGGTCCGCTCCGGCCGATCGCGCGATCGAGGAGGGGCCCGACGGCCTCGCGCAGGCGCGCGAGCATCGGTGCGAGGGTCGCCCACCGGAGACCCGGCTCCCACTCGTCGAGCAGCACGTCGTAGCGGTCCCGGCCGCCCGCGAGGCAATCGGCCTCGGCCTGCTTGAGCGCCACCACGCGGGCGAGCCAGGGCAGGAACGTGCGGGCGTCGCGATGCTCGCGGGCGGAGCGCCAGGCCTCGTAGGACAGCGTGGTCACGCGGGCGAGCTCCTCGACCAGCGAGGCGGGCGTGAGCCGGGCCTTCTCGTACTCCTCGCGCAGCTCGCGGAGATTGACGGCGGCGGGATCGCCCGGCGCCAGACGAGGTCCCAGCCGCGCCTCGGCCTCGGCGAGGAGATCGCCCAGCCGCGGGTCGGTGGCCTGCAGGTGCAGGAGCCGGGCCAGCAGGGCCTGCTGCTCGGCGCGGTGCTCGGCGCCGCCCTCGGGCATGTGGACGTCCTCGTCCCACTCGAGGAGGGTCGCGCACGACCCGAGGAGCGTGTGCTCGCGGGCGCGGTGGAGAAGCTCGAGGTAGGCCGCGTCGGCGCTCATCCGACGAGCTATGGTACCAGAGCGAGGCGGGGTGCTAGGCTGCGTACCGTGTTGACGCCGGTCAAGGAGACGGGCCTGGCCGGGGCACGCCTCGCCGCGCGGGTCCAGCAGGCGATGCACCGGATCCCCGAGGCCGAGCTGCGCGCCCTGCTCGGCGAGATCGACCGCCGGGCGCGCGCCGAGCACCTCGTCTACCTGCGCGACGAGGTCGAGGACACGATCCGCGTCCTCGCCACCCCGATCGCCGCCCTGCCCGACCAGCTCGCCTACGTGCGGGCCGTCACGCTCGCGCTCCACGGCGCGCTCAAGCGCCTCCCGGAGCTGTATCTCACCGACCCGGAGGTGCAGGCGATCCTGGCCCTGCCGCCCCGCGAGGAGGCCTGGCTCCGGCGCTACTGGACGCCGGCGGTGAGCGATCAGAACACGGTGGTCGGCCGCTACGACGCGGCCATCGACTTCGGGTCACCGGACTGGAAGGAGAGCCTCCAGTTCCTGGAGCCGAACATGGGCGGCATCGGGGGACTCCACCTGATCCCGACCGCCTCGCACATCCTGGCCGAGGTGGTTCTACCCGTCCTGCGAGCCCGCGACCCGCAGCTCGAGCTCGAGAGCGCCCAGGACATCCGCGCGCTTCTCATGCAGGACCTCCTCGATCATCTCGAGGCCACCGGGCGGGCCGGCCGGACCGTGTGCTTCGTCGAGCCGAAGTACGCCGGCTACGGCCCGGACGAGCAGGGCGAGCTGGCCCGCTACATCCACGCGCATTTCGGGATCGAGGTCTGCCACGCCGATCCCGCGGAGCTCGCCCTCGACGGCGACGAGGTGACCTACCGGGGCCGGGTGGTCGACCTCGTCTATCGCGACTACGCCGTGGAGGATCTGCTCGAGCTCGAGGGCGAAGGCGTGGACATCCGGCCCATGCAGCAGGCCTTCGCCACCAACCGGGTCGTGTCCTCGATCGCCGCCGAGCTGGACCAGAAGAGCTGCTGGGAGGTGCTCGGCGACCCGGTGCTCGCCCGGCGCCACTTCAGCAGCGAGGAGCGCGCCTTCTTCCGCCGGCACCTGCCCTGGACGCGCCTCTTGCGCCCGGGAACCACCACGCTCCCCGACGGCTCCCGGGGCGACCTCGCCGACTACGTCCGCCGCGCCCGGGAGAGCCTGGTGCTCAAGCCCAACCGCGGCTACGGCGGCACCGGCATCGCCGTCGGCCTCGCCACCCCGGCCGCCCAGTGGGAGGCGCTGGTCTCCGCCGCCCTGACCCCCGGCGGCGAGCGCTGGGTCGCCCAGCGCCTCGTCGCGCTCCCGGTGCACCAGTTCCCGGTGATGGGCAGCGACGGGCGGCTCCACGACCAGCCCTTCTACGTCGTGTTCGGCTTCGCCCCCAGCCCGTACGGGCTCGCCACCCTCGGGCGCGCGTCACAGGCCCAGATCGTCAACGTCGCGCAGCGCGGCGGCATGTGCATCGTCGTGGTGGGGCACCCGCCCGGACAGATCGTCCAGGCAGGCCCACCAACCCACGTGGGACTCCCCGCCCGGGACCGGCCCCGGACCCGGCGAGCCGCTCGCTAGCCGAGCGCCCGCTCCTCTCCAGGGCGTCCTGCAGCCTGAGCCGTCTCTCCGCCCGGGCGGATCGTCCCGTAGCGGGCGCGCCGTCCGACGAGCTCGCGCCACTCACGCCTGTGTGGCCAGCGCCCACTGATGGCTGTCGAGGAGGTGACGCAGCCGCGTCACGAGGCCGTTCGCTCCGAACGTCCAGAGATGCGCCTCGAGATCGCGGATGCGTTTGCCGTTCTTCTTGACGACCAGCTCGAGCTGGATCGGCACCGCGACCATGCCGTCGCCTTCCAGGAACGCGATCGGCTCGAAGCGCACGAACTCGAAGTCTGCGAGGGATTCGAAGAATCCCGGCACCTGGTCGCGGCCCCGGCGGGGCGTGTACCACCTGAGCGGCTGGCTCCCCCAGTCGTACTCCCACTCGACATCCGGATCGAGCCGGGCCAGGATCGCGGCGATGTCGCCCTTGCCGAAGCTCTCGTAGATCGCCTTCACCGTGTCGACGTGGCTCATGCGCGCTCCCTCTCCGTGCAGACTCCCGTCATGGTGGATCGAACCGTCCCGACGTGAGTCTATCCCTTCCGGCACACCGGCCACAGATCCCCGTGGTCACGATGCACCAGCCCGGATGTCGCGGTCGGCCGCCGGTCCAGAGAGCGCGACCACCGCGTCAGCGAACGATCGTCGCCAGCGCCGCCCACGCTGCGCGTGGATCGTGATCAGCCACCGCGTGAGATAAGCTGGCCGGTGTCGATGAGCCGATTCGTTCTTCTGCTCAGCGTGATCGCCCTGACCGCGTGCGCGGCCGGCGCGCCCCAGCCGCGGCCGGAGGACTTCCCGCTCCACGAGCGCGACCAGATCTTCACGCTGGACTACCGGATCGACCGGAAGCCGGATCGGGTCGAGGCGACGGGCCTGATCACGAGCCGGACCACGACCAGCTTTCAGATTCGCGGTCGTGAACCTCTTCGGCGTGGCCGCGAACGGCCGGGTCGTGAGCCGCGACACCTACACGGTCAACGGGACGTTCGGCGGGCCCCAGTCCTTCTCCCTGGCGCTCAAGCCGACCGGGGCCGAGGTGCGATACCAGGTCCAGGTCGGCAACTACTCCATGGGACGCGACCTCTGAGCGCCTGGTTCGGTCCTGATCACCATCGCCACTCGAGCCGGCGACTCACCTGTCGGCGCTCAGACAAGGCTCCCTGACCAGCATTGGACGAAGAGACCGCCTTGGCGGGCGTGGCGGAGCTTCCCGTCGTGGAGCGGTCAGATGGGGGGGCGGGGCGCGGAAGCTTGTCGAGCGTCGACACGATCGGGGGAGCGATGGCCGCGGGAGGCGTGAGCTCGAGATCGGCGACTGTCGAGCGACGACGAGCGGCACCGCGCAAGCGTAGAGGGGAAGGCGCGCGGGAAAGCAGAGCCGGGTCCGTGAGGAGCAGACTCGTGCAGTAGAGAGAGATGAGCCTGCCGCGAGAGCGCGCCGATCTTGCAGGCGTGGATCAAATCCTCCAGCAGACGTTCGTCGACGTACAGATCGCCTTCGTACTCGCCGCGATTGCGGATGTCATGGCACTTCGCGAGAACACGCCACACCTCAGGGCCGACACCGAGCGTGTGCGCCAACGTTTGGAACACGATGTAGCGGTTCGCGGGGCGATATCCAGCCCGTCGCAGCGCGGCGAGGCTGAGGGCGTGCGCGGCATTGTAGGCAAGGTCGAACCGGCTCTCCAGGGCATTCGCCTTCTTCTCCGAATCGGCGAGTCGCCTGAGGCCAGACTGTCTGAGCCCAGCGAACTCCTTCGTGTCCGGAGCCTCCTTGCGGAGGGGCTGGCTCGGTCCCGCGGAGGCTCTCAAGCGGCGACGTCACGCTCGTCGCCGATCAGCCAGAGCTTCGGCTGTGCGAGCACGCGCGTCACGAAGGCATTCTCCTGCTTCACGCGCCTGGACAGCTCCCTCGGCGAATAGATCGTGGGAGCGATCTTGCGTCCGAGCTGCGTCGAGGCCTGCTCCAGCGCCGCGAACAGATCGGCATGGGTCAGCCGCTCACTGACAACCATGAGATCGATGTCGCTCGCGGAGGTATCGTCCCCTCTTGCGATCGAGCCGTAGACGAATGCCGCGCGGATGTTCGGGGACACCGGCGCCAGCGCGGCACGCAGGACGTCGGCCAACCCGACGGTCTTGAGGACGAGAGCCCGTAGCTCCTCGAAGACCGGCGAGCCGGGGTTGGCCTGATAGTGCTTTTGCTTCCCCACGCGGGTGACGGTCACGAGGCCGGATGCCTCGAGCCGCCGCAGCTCCCGCTGCACGGCGCCAGTGCCGGAGCGCGCCAGGGCGATGACCTCGTTGGCATAGAAGCTCCGCCGAGCGTTGCCGAAAAGCACCCCCAGGACGCGCTGCTGCACCTTGGCAAACAGCGCGTCGGCCAGCCCCGCGACTGGAGCGCGAGGGCCGTCCTCTCGCGAGACGGACTTCATTCCCATGGTGGGTATGATAAACCCCGTTCTGGGTATGTTCAAAGTCCTTCCGCCGGGTCCGCCGGGGTCTCTCCCCCCCGGACTGGACGAGCTCGAGCGGATGCGCCTGAGCGGGCTCAGGTACGAGCTGGACGCCTTCGCCACGAAGGGCAGGTGCGAACGAGGGTGAATCCGCGCCGGCTTACCCCTTGTCCCGCAAGGCTCTGGACAGCTCCTTGATGTCGAACCGATCGGCGGCCAGCTCGCTGCCGAACCCGATGACCCGGATGCTCGCCTGCTGTCCGTCGGTGTTCAAGAGCAGCACGCAGACGCGCAGCTCGCCCAGCTTCGTGTTGTCCGTGATCGGCCAGACGAAGTAGCCCACGTTGAACGGCCCGACCCGGCCGGCCGCCGCGAACTTGGAATCAATGTACGCCCGGATCGAATCCTTGCCGACGGACTCGACGGTGACCGTCGCGAGGAGCTCCGGGATCTCCAGGACGTCACCGCTCTTGACGCTTCGCGGCCCGGAGTTGTACCCGCCGCCCACGGTCAGCCGGAACGCCTGTCGCGTGGCGACCTCCTGGGCGACCTCGCGGAGCCGCCGCTTGTCCTCCGGCTGTGTCAGCTGACGATCGAGATCCTCGAACAGCGGGCGCAGCTGGATGGGAACGTCCTGGAAGTTCAGGGCCACCAGGCTCAGCAGCAGGATCTGCCGGCTCAGCTGCTCGCGGTCCGCACGGGCGGATTCCTTCGAGAAGTAGTTGCTGGTCAGCGTGCTGAACATCTGGACGGCCAGCTGGACGTCCAGGTCCTTCTGCTTGGTCGTCAGGTCGACGATCGCCTGGACTCGCTTCGACGCGTCCGCTTCCTTCTCTCGCTGATCGTGGAGCTTGTATCCGTAGAGGGTGGCCAGCAGCGTCAAGACGATCCCGAGCCCGCCCTTGACGGCGATGTCCAGCAGCTTGATCGAGGTGTCGCTCATTGGCATGGACGCCTCCTCGCCTGCGCTACCACTTCACCTTGAGCGTCAGGGAGCTGGTGCCGCTCGCGACGGTCTGCTGCTGGCTCTCGATGTTGTCCCCCTGGCGGATGCGAACCACGTAGCTCCCGGGCACCACCTTCGTGATCGTGAAGCGGCCTTCCGCGTCGGTCATCGCGGCGTGGTGCGCCGCTCCGTCCAGCTGGACGAGGGCGAACGGCCGGGGGCGGCCGTCGCTGCCGACGACGGTTCCGTTGAGGGTCCCCCCCTGCGCGAACCCCGGCGAGATCCACGACAGCTGAGCTGCCAGCGCGAGGACCACTACGCGGGTCAGTAGTCGCATGCTCCACCTCCCGTCGACGTTCGACGATCCTCCCGACCTCATGGGCGCCTTCGCCAGATACTCACGCGGCGGCGCCGGCGTGGAAAGAGCCGTGACCCTCTTCGGCTGAACGAGGCGGCGAGATCGCCAACCACTCCGAGCCGCTCCGCGCCCTGGCCTGACGTCAGCATCCATCATAGCCTGTCACGCCGACCGTCGAGGCCGGTCCGGGCGGCCCGGTGCTGCTCGATCGAGGTCTCCGTCAGTGGCCGCCGCCGCGCCGCGCCGGCTCGACGACCAGGGCCCCGGGCTCAGCCCGTCACGACGTGCCGGCGCGGACCAGGAGCCACAGGGTCGCCAGGACGAAGCCCGTCACCGACACCAGCGACAGCGCGAAGTACGCCACGTAGATCCCCTCGCGCCGGGTGAGGCTGTCGAGGCTCCGCAGGCGCGCCCAGAGCGACTCCCGGACGAAGCGGACGGCATCGTCGTTGAGCGTCGGGATGCCGAGCCACTCCACCAGGATGTGGTAGCCGTCCATCTCGAGGAAGCAGAACGGGTAGAGGCTGATGAAGAACGACTGGAGCTGCAGGATGGCGGAGGCGGCGAGGAAGCCCTGGAAGAGGCCCGGCGACAGCATGGTCGCGATCCAGAAGCAGAAGGCGCCCAGGAAGAGGTGGAACAAGGGCCCGGCCACCGCGTTGACGATGCGGGCCCGGCGGCTCGCCATGAAGATGTCGGTGACGTCGGCGTAGAACGTCGGGATGAAGCCGTGGAGGATCGTGAAGCCGAACTCGCGCACCCGGCGCCGGTAGTGCACGCAGGCGAGGGCGTGGATGACCTGGTGGTTGATGACCGTGAGCCAGAAGACGACCTTCACGAGGAGGATGGCGATCAGCGGGTGCTGGGCCAGCCCGTGGGTGACGTCGCCGAGCTCCGCCCAGATCCGGACGGCGCTCCACGCGCCGAGGCCGACCATGACGATCAGCGCCAGCAGGGCCCACGGCGAGAAGAGGAGAAAGCCGCCGTAGCGATACACGCGCGCGAAGACGTCGTGCGCCCGCCGGCTGGCGACGGTGAGCCGCTCGAGCGCGTGGAGCGTCCCCTCCATGGCGCGCGCGGCCGCGTTGCGGCGGTTGCGGGCGAGCACGGCCCGGAGGCGGGAGACCGGGCGCATGGTCAGGAGGTCCGCCCGCAGGAGCTTCACGATCAGGGTCGGGATGATCTCGAAGTCGAAGGAGCCGTAGCGCAGGAGGTACGCGGTGGCGATCTCCTGGAGCGACGCGCGGCCGTCCATCTCTTCCCAGAGGAACTTCTCGGCCTCGGTGATCTGGATGATCTGCTCGGTGCGGGTGTTCTTGAGGGCGTAGGTGACGACGCCCTGCGTCGCGTAGGGCAGCCGGGCCATCTCCCAGTCCGCGGCGGGGATGCGCTGGGGACGGCTCCGCAGGTACGCGACCGCGCTCGGGATCTCGCGGACCTCGAACCCGTCGCCGTCCGCCTGGCGCACGAGCAGCTCGAGGCGGGCGCGCTTCGGCCGACCCTCCACCGTCTTCTTCCCGGCCTCGTTCACAGGGGACTGCGGGACTACTTGTGCTCGATGTCCAGGCCCGTGGCCTCGAGCCCCCAGCGGGTGACCTCGGCGACCAGGTCGGAGGAGTCGCGGAGCCGCTGGAAGGCCACCTGCGCCATGTGCTGGAAGAACTTGGCGGCGGTCACCGGGTTGCCGGCGATGAAGCGGCCCAGGCTGTCGCGATCGAGGCTGTAGAGCACGGCGTCCACGTCGGCCTGGCACGTGGCCGACCGGTGGCGCTCGTCGCCGAAGACGCTCATCTCCCCGAACGCCTCGCCCGGCTCGAGCCGGGCGAGCACCTGCTCGATCCGCCCCGTGACCGGCTTCGAGACGACGATGCGTGCCCTCCTTGATGAGGAACAGCTCCTCGCCCGGGTCGCCCGTGCGGAAGAGCACGTCGCCCTTCCGGAGTCGCCGCTCGCGGAAGGTGAACCAGAGCTCGCGCAGGACGGGTTCCTCGACGTCCTGGAAGAGCGGCACCTGGCGAAGGAAGTCGATCTCGGGGAGGCGCTCCATCAGGGCCGTCCCGCGCGCCGGCGGAGCGTCTCGTCCATCAGGGCCGCCTCACGCGTGCGCCCGGCCGGTACCGCGTGTCGTCCATCAGGCGGCCGTTGGCCCATCACGTGGCCCATCGCTTCAGCAGGGCGTTCTGGAGGGCGTGCGCGCGCTCGTCCTCCGAGACGTGGGCCCCGCGCCCGAGGGCCTGCATGATGACGGCCCGCTCCTCGGCGGTCAGCTCGTAGCCGGCGAGGATGACGTCAGGTTCGCGGGTGAGCTGGGCAAGGAACTCCCGGTCGATCATCACCCGCCCGACGAGGTCCTGGATGGCCTTGCCCGTCATGATGTCGTCACGCAACCCCGCAGCATTCCTGGTCGTCCGGAGCACTCCAGAGAGTGAAATTTAACAGGAAAGGGCCTCCGGGAAGCCCGACGCGGCTGCGGCGCCGAGACATCGCGCCCATTCTCGGAATCCTGGCCCTGGGACCGCCGGCGCAGGGAAACCTGGTCCTTACCAAGCACCAAACCGCAGCACGCGCGAGCGGACGCTCGCCGAGTCCCGCGCCGGGATCTCTAGCCGTCGAGTGCCGGCAAGACCACGCGCGCACCGAGCCAGGGCGGCGAAGCGCGCCGCGAGCGTCGCGGACCTTCCGGAGAGCGGCTGCTGCGGACCCTGGGGCGCCGACCGCCGCGTGCGCGCCGGGATCGGCGGCGGCCACCCGGCGAACATCCTCAAACCCGACGGTCAGGGCTCCCAGCCGGCAGTCGGGTCACTCGAAAGCGCTGGACACGACGAGGGATCCCGGAGCCGCGGAGTCAGGCGTCGCCGTTACCCCCAGCGGAAGATGGCGACGGCGGCGCAGCGACAGCGCGGTGGCTCCCCACAGCGGCGGTCCCATCAGGGCGAGCCAGATCAGGTGGAGGTACGCGGCCAGGAGCAGCGAGATGAACAGGCGGTCGCCGCGCGTCGTGTTGAACGCAGGATCCCGCGCCGAGGCGCTCCGCCCGGGGAGAGCCACTCCCAGACGCTCATCCGGACGAGGAGCAGCCCGATGAACGCGAAGAACGTGGCCGTCTGCCAGGTCCACGCCATCCAGCTCATCGCCGGCGCCCGCCCGTCGGCGCGCGCCCGTCGTGGCCCGTCCTCGCGCCCGATGCGCTCGCCGGTCACACCCGGCCGAGCGAGAATCCCTTGCGATGTAGTTCCGCACGAAGTAGATCACGAACGCGCCCGGGACGATCGTCAGGGCGCCGCCGCCGCCAGGAGGCCGGAGTTCGTAGCCGACGTGCTCGCCGGGCGGGTCATCGTGCCGCGATGGGCTTCGCGTCGACGGACGTCGGGGTCTTGCGAGGAGCAGCTCGACCGAGGAGAACATGAAGCAGAAGAACGCCGCCACGCCGATGCCGGAGGCGATGCTCGGCAGGAGGAACTTGCGGAAGAACTGCGCGAACGAGTAGCCGTCGATGAACGCCAGCTGGTCGAGGTCCCCGGCACGCCCGAGATGAATCCCTCCAGGATCGAGACGGCGAGCGGGACGTTGAACAGGCAGTGCGCCAGCGCGACCGCGATGTGCGTGTCGAACAGCCCGACCGCGGAGTACAGCTGGAAGAAGGGCAGCGCGAACACCGCCGCCGGCGCCATCCGGTTGCTCAGGCAGCCAGAAGAAGAGGTGCTTGTCGCCGAGGAACCGGTAGCGGGAGAACGCGTAGGCGGCGGGCAGCGCCACCGCGATCGAGAGCACCGTGTTCATCACCACGTAGATCAGCGAGTTGACGTAGCCCAGGTACCAGGTCGGGTCGGTGAAGATCTTCCGGTAGTTCTCGAGCGTGAAGTTCCGCGGCCAGAGCGTGAGGCCGCCCGAGGATCTCGTTGGTGTTCTTGAAGGACATGGACAGGAGCCAGTAGATGGGCAGCATCAGGAAGACGATGTAGAGCGCCGGCACCAGCCACGTGGCGCGGCTCATCTCTGCCCCTCGTCCCGCGTCATGACCCGGTAGAAGATCCACGACAGGAGCAGGATGATCAGGAAGTAGATCAGCGACATCGCGGCCGCCGGGCCGAGGTCGAACTGCCCCAGCGCGATCTTGACCAGGTCGATCGACAGGAAGGTCGTCGCGTTGCCCGGCCCCCGCCGGTCAGCACGATCGCCTCGGTGTAGATCATGAAGCTGTCCATGAACCGGAGCAGGATCGCGATCGTCAGCACGTGCTTCATCTTCGGCAGCTGGCACGTGGCGGAAGACCGCCCACGGCCGACGCGCCGTCGATCTTCGCGGCCCGGTAGTACGCGTCGGGGATGGCGCTGAGGCCCGCGTAGGCCAGGAGCGGCCACGAGGGACGTCCAGTGCCAGACGTCCATGGCGATCAGGGTCGCCCACGCGGCGACCGGCTGCCGGGTGAAGTTGTAGTCGATCCCCATCGCGTTCAAGCGACCACCCGAGGAGCCCGATGTCCGGGAGCGCGAAGATGTTCCAGATCGCGCCGACCACGTTCCACGGGATCAGGAGCGGCATCGACATCAGCACGAGGCACGCGGACGCCCAGGCGCCCCGGCGCGGCATCGCGAGGGCGATCGCCATGCCGAGGGGCACCTCGATCAGCGAGGACGATGGCGGTGAACAGCAGCTGGCGCCGGAGCGCGCCGTAGAAGCGGGGCGAGTGGACCACCTCGTCGAACCACTTGACGCCCTCGAAGAAGAACCGGTTGTTGCCGAACGTCTCCTGCACCGAGTAGTTGACGACCGCCATCAGCGGGACGATCGCGTTGAACCCGACCAGCACGACGACGGGCAGCACGAGCCACCAGGCCTTCTGGTTGACCGTCTTCGAGCTCACGCGTCCCTCACGCCGCGAGCCACCCGTCGACGTACAGCTGCGTGAACCCGGTGTCGAAGCTCACGTGCGCGGTCCCGGCCGGCACCGGCTCGGCTCGTCGATCAGGAGCCGGATCACGGCGTCGTCGCGCCGGGTCTCCACGATCTGGTGCCGGCCCGCGTCGCTGACCCGGGCGACGCGCACGGGGATCCCGGCCGGGGCGAACCGGACGAACTCCGGCCGGACGCCGATCTCGGTGCGCGCGCCGGCCGGAGGGCGGACGCCCGCGTTCGCGGTCCGGATCGGCAGGCCGGCGAACCGCGCGATGCCGTCCACCACCTCGCACGGCAGGATGTTCATGCCCGGCGAACCGATGAAGTGCCCGACGAACGTGTGGCGCGGCCGCTCGAAGAGCTCCACCGGCGTCCCGGTCTGCACGACGGCGCCTTCGTGCATGACGACGACCTGGTCGGCGAAGGTCATCGCCTCCGTCTGGTCGTGGGTCACGTAGACCATGGTGAGACCGATGCGCTGGTGGAGCTCCTTCAGCTTCGAGCGCAGGCGCCACTTGAGGTGAGGGTCGATCACCGTCAGCGGCTCGTCGAGCATGATCGCGTTCACGTCCGAGCGCACCAGGCCGCGGCCGAGCGAGATCTTCTGCTTGCCGTCGGCGGTCAGCCCCGACGCCCGCGAGCGGAGCATCGGCCCCAGGTCGAGCAGCTCGGCGATCTCGCGCACCCGGGCGTCCACGCTCGGCTCGGCCACCCCGCGGTTGCGCAGCGGGAACGCGAGGTTGTCGTACACGGTCATCGTGTCGTAGACGACCGGGAACTGGAACACCTGCGCGATGTTGCGCTGGTCCGGCGGCTTCGCCGTCACGTCCGCGTCGCCGAAGAGCACCCGCCCCGAGGTCGGCCGGAGGAGGCCCGACACGATGTTGAGCAGGGTCGTCTTGCCGCAGCCGGACGGACCGAGGAGCGCGTACGCCCCGCCGTCCGCCCACTCGAGGTCGATGCGCTTGAGCGCCCAGTCGGCGTCGCCCGCCGGCCGGGTCGCGTAGCTGTGCCGCAGCTCCTCGAGGCGGATGCGCGCCATCTATCGCCTCACGGGTGTCACGGGTCGGGGCCTCACGCCGCGACCCGGGCGCCGTCCGGGCGGAAGTAGAGGCATCGCGCGACGTCCAGCTCGAACCGCGCCGTCTCCCCCACTTTGAAGCCGCGGACGCCGTGCGACAGGGACACCCACGTCAGCCCGCCGAGGTCGAAGTGGATCACGCTCTCCGATCCGCTGATCTCGGCGATCAGCACCCGGCAGTCGACCTCGACGCCGTGGCCGCGGCCCGGGGCCGGCAGGACGTGATGCGGCCGAAGGCCGATCGTGTAGGCGCCGTCGGGCAGGGCCCGGAGGCTGTCGTCGGCGGTCCAGCTCACCTGCTCCGAGAGCCGGATCCGGCTCCCCTCCTTCACGACGTCGGCCGTGTTGATCGGCGGGTCGGAGAAGACCCGCGCCGTCGTCAGGTCGACCGGGTTCCGGTAGACGTCTCCGTTCGGCCCGTACTGCGTGATGCGGCCCTCGTGGACGGTCGCGGTATGGCCGCCCAGGAGGAGCGCCTCCGACGGCTCGCCCGTCGCGTAGACGACGGTCGAGGAGCGGCCCGCGAAGAGCCGGGGCAGCTCGTCCCGCAGGCCCTCGCGCAGCTTGTAGTCCAGGTTCGCCAGCGGCTCGTCGAGGAGGACGAGGTCGGCGTCCTTGACCAGCGCCCGCGCGAGGGCGGTGCGCTGCTGCTGTCCGCCGGAGAGCTCCAGCGGGCGGCGGTGGAGGAAGGGCCCGAGCTGGAGCAGCGCGGCGACGCTCCCGACCCGCTCGCGGACCGTCGGCTCGTCGACGCGCGCCACGCGCAGGGGCGACGCGATGTTCTCGTAGACCGAGAGGTTCGGGTAGTTGATGAACTGCTGGAAGCACCATCGCCACGTTGCGCTTCTGGACCGGCACGCCCGTGACGTTCTTGCCGTCGAACCAGACCTCGCCGGAGGATCGGCTGGACCAGGCCGGCCATCAGCTGCATCAGCGTGGTCTTGCCCGCCAGCGTGGTGCCGAGGAGAGTGTTGAAGCCGCCCGGCTCCAGCTCGAGGCTCGTCTCGTGGATGTGCGTCTGACCGCCGGCGCGGCTACACGACGTTCTTGAGAGCGAGCGTCACGAATCGGAACCCACGGAGGCGGCGGATTCGCGGCCGCCGCTGACGCGGACGGGGAGCCTACGAGCTCCCCGTCCGCTCACAGCATGCAGATTGATCGATTCCCTCGGAGCTTGGCTCAGCGCTTGGCCCAGCGCTTGACGAGCTCGTCGTAGTCGATCGTGACTCCCTTGCGGCTTCTCGTTGGCGAGCTTGGCCTTCGGCCCGTTGGGCTTCCCGAGCCACTCGTTCGGGTCCTTCTCGGGATTGAGCCGCGGGCCGCAGCCCCCGTAGACCTTGTCCTTCTTGTCGGCTTCCTCCATGCGCGCCATCACCTGGTCCATCTCCTTGGCCAGGCGGTCCATCGCCTGCTGCGGCGTGAAGGCGCCGGAGTTGACGTCGCCGATGTTCTGCCACCAGAGCTGCGCCAGCTTCGGGTAGTCCGGGACGTTGACGCCGGTCGGCGTCCACCGGACCCGGTCGGGCGACCGGTAGAACTCGACCAGCCCACCGAGCTTCGGCGCACGGTCAGTGAACGACTTGTGATTGATGTCCGAATCGCGAATGATCGTCAGCCCGACGTGGCTCTTCTTGAGCGAGACCGTCTTCGACACGGTGAACTGCGCGTAGAGCCACGCGGCCTTGCGACGCGCGAGCGGCGTCGACTTGAACAGTGTCCACGAGCCAGCGTCCTGGTAGCCGAGCTTCATGCCCTCTTCCCAGTACGGCCCGTGCGGAGACGGCGCCATGCGCCACAGCGGATTGCCCTGGGCATCGACGGTGTTGTTGCCGGCGCTCTTGGGCGCGACCATGGACGCGGTGAACGCCGTGTACCAGAAGATCTGCTGGGCCACGTTGCCCTGGGCCAGCGCCGGCAGCGACTGGTAGAAGTCGTAGTCGGCGGCGCCGGGCGGCGCGTACTTCCTGAGCCACTCGTCCCACTTCCGGACGGCGTAGACGGCCGCCGGGCCATTCGTCTCGCCGCCGCGCGACACCGACGCGCCGGCCGGGTTGCACGATCCCGCCTCCATCCGGATGCCCCACTCGTCGATGGGCCGGCCGTTCGGCAGGCCCTTCGAGCTCGCGCCGGCCATCGAGAGCCACGCGTCCGTCATGCGCCAGCCGAGGTCGGGCGCGCGCTTGCCGTAGTCCATGTGCCCGTAGATGCGCACGCCGTCGATCGTCTTCACGTCGACGGAGAAGAACTCGGCGATGTCCTCGTAGGCCGACCAGTCGACCGGCACGCCGAGCTCGTAGCCGATACTTCTCCTTGAACTTCGCCTTCAGGTCCGGGCGCTTGAACCAGTCGTAGCGGAACCAGTAGAGGTTGGCGAACTGCTGGTCGGGCAGCTGCCAGAGCTTGCCGTCGGGGCCGGTGGTGAACGACTTGCCGATGAAGTCGTTGACGTCCAGCGTCGGCAGCGTGACGTCCTTGCCTTCGCCCGCCATCCAGTCGGTGAGGTTGACCGCCGACTGCAGGCGCGAGTGCGTGCCGATCAGGTCCGAGTCGTTGATGTAGGCGTCGTAGAGATTGCGGTTGGTCTGCATCTGAGTCTGCACGGCCTGCACGACCTCGCCTTCGCCGAGCACCTGGTGATTCACCTTGATCCCGGCGATCTCCTGGAAGGCCGTGGTCAGCACCTTCGACTCGTACTCGAGGGTCGGGATCGTCTCCGACAGGACGTTGATCTCCATGCGCTTGAAGGGCTTGGCCGCGTTGACGAAGAACTCCATCTCCTTCAGCTGCTGCTCCTTCGTCAGCGTGGAGGGCTGGAACTCCTTTCTCGACCTACTTCTTCGCCTCGTCCATGCCGGCACCGGCGGGAGTGAACACCGCCGCGACTGCGAGGGCGAGGATGACGGCGAGCGCCGTCCCGACGTTCTGGATTTCGCCATGTTCGCTCCTCCTCTTTGGGGAACGGTTGAACAGCAACCGAGGTCGGCAGGACACTGAGAAGGGACGGAGGCCATCGCCTGGACCGGCACGCCCGACGCCATCGCGGGCGACCGCGGTCGAATTCATCCTAAAGTTCAAGGTCGACTACGCGATCGTGGCGATTCCGGTATCGACGAGAACGACCTCGGCCGCCGTATCCGCACTGCCGCCGTATCGACCACGCGGGCTGGTCCAGCGCCGACAACCTGTGGACCATCGACGCCACGCGCACCGACACCGGCGAGGCGCTCAGGCGAGCTCTGGCCCTGCCAGGGATTCGCCGAACTGGTCGACGGATTCCTGTTCGAGCGTTTGATGGAGTGCGCCCATCAACGCTGCACCCTCAAGTCGAACTCCGGCGTTCCTCTTTGTTGAACGTTCCAGCTTCACCGCCGGCTTTCTCCTCATGTGCCAGGGCTACTATCGCCACGCGGAAGGCTATACGCCGGAGCGGGACGGGATGGCCGACTTTGCGGGCCGCGTCGTCCACCCGCAGACCTGGCCGGCGGATCTCGACTACACGGGCAAGCGGGTCGTCGTCATCGGCTCCGGCGCCACCGCAGCCACGGTGATACCTGCGATGGCCTCCGACTGCGCCCACATCACGATGCTGCAGCGTTCGCCGACCTACTTCCGCATCGGCCGCAACACCATCGACATCGCGGACGAGCTACGGCGGCTGCAGGTGGACGCCTCCTGGATCCACGAGATCGTCCGCCGCAAGATCCTCTACGAACAGGCCGTCTTCTCGCAGCGCTGCATCACCGAGCCCGAGGCCGTGAAGCAGGAGCTGCTTGCGGCCCTGCGCAGCCATCTCGGCCCCGACTACGACCTCGAGCGCCACTTCAGGGCCCCGCGATACGATACACGCCGTCCCGGTGAGGACGAAGCGCAGGCCCCAGTCGAGAGTCGGCCGCTTCCGCCGCCTGGGGAACGCTGTACCCATCCCGCGTGGACCCCGAGCGCCACCGCGACCGCGACGGTGCCCGGCACCACGAGCGCGGGCCATCCGAGGGCGAGCCCCGCGGTGACGGCCGGCGCGCCGAGGCCCAGGCCGCCGAGCTGAATGGAGGCGCCCCAGCCGCCCGGCTCCGGCGCGAGGAGGAACATCGGGTACACGCGCGCCCCGACGGCCACGATCATGGGGGCGATCCAGCCGAGGAGCGCCAGGGAAGTGGGCGTGCACGGCCCCGAGCAGGCCGCCCGGGAAGGCGCGCGAGCCATGGGTGATCGCCAGCGTGACCCCGAGCACGGCTGTGAGCGCGAGCCCCCCGAGCGCGAGCGCGACGCCGCGGGCGGTGAAGGACCAGCGTGCCACGCCGCGCACGCTCAGGGCGACGTTGATCACATGGGACAGGACCCCGGCGCCCACCAGCGCGGCCGCCCACGCGAGGCCGTCCCAGCGGCCGATCCAGAAGTGGCCGACCATCCCCATGATCCCGCACGCGAGCGCGGAAAGCTGCCAGCGCGCCAGGCGCTCGCTGAAGAGCGGCCGCTCGATCGCAACCGGGATCAGCTGGTAGCTCGCGCCCATGATGGCCAGCGTGATCCAGCCCAGCGTGACGACGTGCGTGAGGGCCAGGAGGCGCGGGTGGTAGTAGTGGCCGGCCAGCGCCGGACCCAGGCCCGGCAGCGCGAGGGCGGCCAGGACGAAGGCGGTCGCCGCCGTCGCCAGATAGGCGAGCGGCAGCGTCACCGACGGGGCTCGCCCCGAAGGCACGCCCCGCGGGATCATGCCGCGGGGCCGCCCCGCCAGATGGTGATCCGGACGAGCCCGGGCTCGGGCTCGTCCGTCGCGTGCCGGCAGCCGCGCTCCTCGAGCTGCGGGTACAGGAAGATGGGCCGCCGGTGGTGCAGGACATCGAGGCGCTGGCCTGGTCCCAGCACCTCGACCGCTTCGAGGACGCGCACCATCGGCAGCGGCGGCTCGAGGCCCCGCACATCGAGCTGGACGGTGGAGTCGGTGACCGGCGGGGCGGCCCCGGCCCAGTCCACGGGCGTCGCGCGGGACGGGAGCCCCGCCGCCGGGTCCGCCGTCGCATCCTCGCGATAGAACCACACGCGCCAGTCCCCGGCCTCGCCGGATTCCGCCCAGTGGGCGAAGCCCCGTCGGGCGAGGACCGGGTAGAGTGGCACCGGCTCGAAGGGCGCCCGCAGGACCAGCACGCCCTCGGGCGAGAGCGCGTCGACGGCCGCCATGATCCGGGCGAACGGCCCGCGGCCCGCGCGGAGGTCCTCGCGGACGTCGAGGTCGACACGCGCCGTCTCGGGCAAGCGATCGAGCAACTCGGGCCTCATGTCGTCGTCGCCACGGCGGGCTCCAGCGCGCGCAGCAGCGTCTCGACCGGGACGCCGGCCAAGGCCGCGGCCTGCGCGAGGGTCAGGTGCCCGCCGCAACAGGCGTCGATGCCCAAGCGCTGCAGGACCAGCAGACCGTAGGGCGACCGAGCGACAACCGCCTCCACCGTGTCCTCGGGCACCAGGGCGACCGGGCGCGCCGTGTGCTCCACGTTCACGGGGCTCGGCGATGCACCGTGACGGCATCCACATCCGCAGGTCTGGCCCATCTACTCGTCCTCCTCGATGTGAGCCTACGGCGGCCGCGCGCCCGCACGTATGACCCACGTCATACGGCCGTCCGGTGGCGCATCGCGCCAGGGACGCTCACCCCCAGGGAGACCCGGGGCGATCCACACGACGCCCGAGGCGACGACGTTCCGGTCGGGACGCCGCCGGGGACCTGGGATGCGGGTCCGCCTCTCCAGGCCGATCGGGGCGAACGACCGACGGACGGGGCGGCGCCCGGACGGACACAGCCGAGCCGGACAACATCGAGAGCCGGGCGGGGCGCCCAGGCTTGGCGCGCCGTCGCCTACCGTGTCTCGTCGAGCCGGTGCGTCTCGTCCCGGAGACCGGCCACCGGCACGAGGACGAGCGCGATGAAGAGCATGCCGCCAGCCCGGGTCATCGCCGACACGAAGTGCACCCAGCGGACGAGGAGGACCACTCTACGAGGCGTCGCCCTGCACGAGCGCGCGCAGCGCCTTCCGGTCTCGCACGACCAAACGGCCGCCGCGGTCTTCGACCAGCTCGTCCCGGAGCCAGCGGCTCACCACGCGGATCGCGGTCTCCACGGTGGTCCCGGACATGTCGGCCAGGCTCTGCCGCGTCAGGTGGAAGGGCAGCTCGACCCCGCCCTTGGCGCGCACCCCCTCCCGGTCGGCCAGCCGCAGCAGGGTGGCCGCCAGGCGCGCCTCCACGGGCTCGACCGACAGGGACTTGACCGAGTCGTGGGCCGCCCGGAGCCGGCGTCCGATCAGCAGCGCCATCTCGCGCACGACCGGCGGGTGCCGATCGGCAAGCCCAAGGATCACGTCCGCCGGGAACTTCACGACGGCGCTCGGCTCCGTGGCCTGGGCCGACGCCGGGTAGGGCCGTCGCTCGATGACCGCGACACCGCCAAAGATCTCGCCGGGGCCGAGCAGCTCCAAGACGACATCCTTGCCCGTGCGGGAGTGACGCACGATCCGGACGCGTCCGGTCCGAACGAGCCAGAGCCACAGGGCGGGATCGCCCTCGTGGAATATGAACTCGCGGGCTCGACAGGATTGCTCGCGCGCCGCGGCCACGAGGGCCTCGAGCTCGGGCGCCGGAAGGCCGGCGAAGACGGGACTGGCCTGCAGGAAGGCGCGCATTGCCCCCGAGTCCGGACCGGACATCGGCGGTCAGGATAGCATGCAGCGATCGGCCCGAGGCGCCTCACCCGGGCCAGTCGCCACGGTCGCGAATAGAAGCCGCGGGCGCCTCCGGGTTCGTCGTCAAGCACGCGGCCGGGCAGGAGCTTATCGGCGCCCTCCACGCTGTGCTGCGGGACCGCCGGTACGTGACCCCCGATCTGACGGAGGACGTCCTCGCGACCCTGGCGGAACCGCCGACGCCCGGAGCCGGCACGCTGACGCCGTGCCGGCGCGACGTCATCCGGCTCCTCCCCGCAGGTCGCACGATGAAGGAGACCTCCCTTCCGGCGTGTCCTCGGTCGCCACCGTCACCGGACCTGTACCGCGGGAGTACGGGCTGGCGCTTCCGTGTGACTGGGCCGCGCCTACGACATGTCCACCGGGCGCGGCGTCAACGTCAACGTGTCAGAGCACGCTGCGGGGCGGGCCGACGGCGCCCTCGGCGAAGCGGGAGAACCGGAACGCGCGGAGATCGAGCGAGGGCCGGCCGTCGGTGACGAGCTCGGCGACGAGCCGCCCGACGATCGGCCCCATCGCGAAGCCGTGGCCGGTGAACCCGGTCGCCAGGACGAGACCGGCCGGCCCGGCCTCCCCCACGACCGGAAGGGCGTCCGGGGTCGCATCGATGTGGCCCGCCCAGCTGCGCGTGATCTCGAGCGCCCCGATCGCGGGGTACAGCGCGCGCAGCTCGGCGAGACTCCGCTCCACCTTCGCCGGGTTCGGCGCCGGCCCCGTGTCCCGGTCCCACGTCAGCGGGTGCCGACGCGCCCGGGACCCCGGCAGGAGGCCAGCCAGGTCCCGCAAGAGCGGCCGGCCGACGTGGAAGCGGAAGAGCTTCCGGTTCTTCCAGTAGTTCGGGAAGAAGAGCCGCGCGTGCCGGAACGACTGGAGGGTGATGTCGTGGTCGGCGGCGCCGGCCGCGGCGAGATTCAGCGTGCCGTCCCGGCGCTGGCGGAACGACACGGTCGGCCCCCACACGCCCGCGCGCGTCAGGGGCGGCGCCGGCGTGGTCCGCGCCACGGTCGCCCGCACCCAGCGCTGGGGGAGGTGGAGCCCGAGGGGGCGGACGAGCCGGGCCGACCAGGCGCCGGCCGCACACACCACCGTCCGCGCCCGGACCGTGCCGCCCTCCGTCCGGACGCCGCTCACCCGGCCGCCCTCGGTCTCGATGCCCAGGGCGGCGCAGCCCGGATAGAGGCGCGCGCCGTGCTTGACGGCCGCGTCGGCCAGCGCGTGGGTCGCCTTCGCGGGCTCGGCGTGGCCGTCGCTCGCCGTGTAGAGCCCGCCGAGCCAGGTGCGCGCCATGCCGGGCAGGAGCGCCTGGACCTCCCGCGAGCTGAGCACGCGCGTGTCGAGCCCGGCCTCCCGCGCCGTCCCGAGCCAGCGTTCGAACAGGGCGAGGCGCTCGGGGGTCGCGGCGAGCGCGAGGTTCCCGCCCTGGACCCACTCGATGTCGGCCCCGAGCTCCTGCTCGAGGCCGCGCCAGATGCGGTTCGCTTCCATCATGAGCGGAACCTCGGCCGGGTCCCGCCCCTGCTGACGCACGAACCCCCAGTTGCGGCCCGACTGCTCTCCCGCGATCTCGTTCCGCTCCACCAGCACCACGCCCACGCCGCGACGGGCGAGCTGGTAGGCGATCGCGCTCCCGACGATCCCGCCCCCGATCACGACGACGTCCGACGCGCGCTCCATCCGAGGACCCTCAGCGCCTCGCGGCCGTGCTCGCCGCCCCGGTCGAAGACCCAGCCGATGGGCCCGCGGGCCCGGCGCATCGCGTCGCGGCACTCCTTGGTCGCGTCGTGATCGACGGCCGTCCCGTCCGGCGAGAGGACGACGCCGTACTCGGCGCGGGCGGCCTCGACCGAGATCGCACGGTCGAGCACGTCCGCGAGCACCCGGTCCGGATCGCGCTCGAGCGCGTCCCCCCACCCGGCGCCGCCCGGGATGTACTCCCACAGCTGGTCGCCGGGATGGAGCACGAGCATCTTCTTGGAGGGCACCTCCTCCCGGGTCCCGTCGCGCCGGACGAGGAAGGCGCGCCCGCGCCGCGCCGGGCCGCCGCCGAAGAGCCCCCACGGCGCCGAGGCAAACCGCTCGCTCCTGTGGGCGACCGTGACGTCGGTGAGGGTGGCCTCGAAGACCTTCTCGAGCCCGAGGCCGCCCCGCGTCGCGCCCGCGCCGGCCGAGTCCGTCCACAGGCCGGCCCGGGTCACCCGGAGCGGGAAATTCATCTCGAGCGCCTCGACCGGGATGTTCATGCAGTTCGTCACGTCGGTCTCGACCACGTGGATGCCGTCCTTCGCGGGGCGGGCGCCCATGCCGCCCGCGGCCAGCTCGCTGGCGACGAACGGGCGGCCCGTCCCGGGATCCGTCCCCCCGAAGGCCATCACGAGGAGCGTGCCGGAGCTGGCCGCCGGCATGCGCTCCGGGAGGGCCCTGACGAGAGCGCCCAGGATGGTGTCGGCGATCCGCTTGATGGTGGCCGTGCGGCAGCTGACCGGGGCCGGCGGCCGCGGATTGACGAGGCTCCCGAGCGGCAGCACCGTGTCGACCGCCCGGAAGCAGCCGCCGTTGTTCGGGACGGTCGGGTCCGAGATGGCGCGCACGGCGTAGTAGACCGCGGAGAGGGTCGAAGCGGGCACCGAGTTGAACGGACCGCGGACCTGGGGGCTCGTGCCCGTGAAGTCGAAGGTCATCGTCGAGCCTCGCACGGTCACCGCCACCTGGATCCGGACCGGGCGGTCGTCGATCCCGTCGTTGTCGAGCCAGTCGGCGAAGGCGTAGGTCCCGTCGGGAATGGCCTCGATTCCGCGGCGCGTCAGGGTCTCCGCGCGCTCGAGCAGCTCGTCGACGTAGCCGAGCACGGTCTCGGTTCCGTAGCGGACGAACAGCTCGTTGAGGCGGATCCCCCCGAGGCGGCCCGCGGCCACCTGGGCCATGAGGTCCCCGGTGAACACGTCCGGGATGCGCACGTTGCGGCGGAGGAGGGCGAACAGGTTCTCGTCGAGCGCGCCCCCGCGGAACAACCGGGTCGGCGGGATGATGAGCCCCTCCTGGTAGAGCTCCGTGGCGTCCGTCGGCACGCTGCCCGGCGTGCGGCCCCCGACGTCCTGGTGGTGGCACATCGTGCACGCCAGCGCGACGACGCGCCCGTCGGCCAGCACCGGGACCGCGAGCGTGATGTCGGGCAGGTGCGTGCCGCCGTCGTACGGGTCGTTCAGGAGGAACGCGTCCCCCTCCGCCATCGTCTCCGGCGGGAAGGCCTCGCACGATCCGGCGCGCGGCGAGCTCGAGACACCCGAGGTGGATGGGAATCGCCGCCGCCTGGGCGATCGTCTCCCCGCGCACGTTGAAGAGGGCGGCGGACGCGTCGAGCCCCTCCTTGACGATCGGAGAGGCGGCGCTCTTGAGGAGCGTCAGCTCCATCTCGTCGGCGATCGTCTCCAGCCGGTTCCGGATGACCTCCAGCAGGATCGGGTCGACGGCCCGCGTCGCCATCACGACTCTCCCTGGCTGCGCCGGAGCAGGAGGTTGCCCGACTCTTCCACGCGCGCCGCCCAGCCCGGCGGCACGACGGTGGTGGTATCGGGCTGCTCGACGATGGCCGGCCCGGAAAGCTCGGCGCCGAGCGGCAGACGGGGGCGCGCGTAGATCGGCGTCCGCACGAAGCCCGCCGGCGCGAAGTGGACCGGGCGCTCGGCCACCCGGGCGGCGGCGGCCGTCCCGCGCGCCCGGTCGGGCGGCCGGATCCGGGGCGCCGGCAGACGGTAGGTGTGGACGGCGCGGAGGTTGACGAACTCCACGGGCTGGCCGGCGCGCGCGTAGCCGTAGACACGCTCGTGGACGGCGTGGAAGGCGGCCTGGACGCCCGCGAGATCCGCCGCGGCGAGCGGCGCCCGGATCGGCACCGGAAGCTCGTACGCCTGGCCGACGTATCGCATGTCCGCGGTGTAGGCGACCTCGACCGCGTCGGGCGGCACGTCCTCGTCGCGCATCTGGGCGCGGCCCGTGGCGTCGAGATCTCGGAGCAGCGCGTCGATCGCGGCGAGGTCCGCCGACTCGACCACGCTCTGGTGCGTCCGGGCGTGGTGGTGCTCGACGGCCGCGGCGAGGAGGCCGAGCGCCGAGAGCACGCCGGGCGCCTCCGGGACGAGCACGTCCCGCAGGCCGAGCTCCTCCGCCAGGGCCGCGCCGTGCACCGGGCCCGCCCCGCCGAGGAGCACCAGCGTGAATCCGCGCGGATCGTGCCCGCGCTGGATCGTCATGAGCCGGATCTGGTCGGCCATCCGTGCGTTGACCACGCGGTGGATGCCGGCGGCGGCCTCGACGAGGTCGAGCCCGAGGGGCCCGGCGACCGTCGCGACCGCGGTCTCCGCGGCGCGGACGTCGAGCCGGATCGATCCCCCCGCGAAGCTCGCGGGGTCGAGGAACCCGAGCAGGAGACTCGCGTCGGTCACGGTCGGCCGGTCACCGCCCCGGCCGTAGCAGGCGGGCCCCGGCTCCGCCCCCGCGCTCCGAGGGCCCACGCGGAGACCGCCGGCGGCGTCCAGCCACGCGATGCTCCCGCCCCCGGCGCCGATCGTGTTGACGTCCACCATCGGGGTCCGCACCGGATAGGGGCCGATCCGCCCTTCGGCCGCCACGACGGGCTGGCCCCCGTGGACCACGCTCACGTCGTTGCTGGTCCCGCCCATGTCGAGCGAGATGAAGTCCCGCACCCGGGAGCGCTCGGCCGCGTACTGCGCCCCGATGACGCCGCCCGCCGGGCCGGACAGGAAGAGGGTGACGGGCTGACGCCTGGCGACGGCCGCCGACACGATGCCCCCGCGGGACCGCATGATCTGCGGCACCGCGGTCACGCCGAGGCGCCGGAGCGTCTCGCTGAGGCCGGCCAGGTAGCGGCCGACGAGGGGCCCGAGATACGCGTCGAAGGCGGTCACGCAGAGCCGCTCGTACTCGCGGAAGGTGGGGTCGACCTCGGAGGAGAGCGAGATCGCGACGCCGGGGGCGACCTCGCGGATGAGCTCGCGCGTCCGGCGCTCGTGCGCGGGATCGAGGAACGAGAAGAGGTAGCAGACGGCGAGCGCCTGGATCCCCTCGTCCCGGAGCCGCGCCGCCTCCGCTCGCACCTGGGCCTCGTCCAGCGGCACCAGGACCCGGCCGCGGGCGTCGAGCCGCTCGCGGATCCCCACCCGGCGGCGCCGCGGGGCCAGGAACGCGGGCGTCTCCGCGTCCATGTCGAGGTCGTACATGCGGGAGCGCTTCTGCCGGCCGAGCTCGAGGACGTCCTCGAAGCCCGCGGTCATGAACACGCCGGTGACGGCGCCGGTCTGCTCGAGGATGGCGTTCGTGGCGACGGTGGTCCCGTGGATGAAGCGCCGGACGCCGCCGGCCTCCGCCCCGGCCAGCGCGAGCACCCCCCGGACGGCGTCGGCGACGCCCGAGAGCAGGTCCTTCGGGGTGGTCGGCACCTTGGTCAGGTGGAGCCGGCCATCATCGCCGAGCGCGACGATGTCGGTGAAGGTGCCGCCGATGTCCACGCCGATCTGCACGCTCACGCCTCCTCCGTATGCCGACACCGGTGCGAGGGTCCCCGCGCGCCGGCGCTTATGATAGCAGTGGATGACGCCCGCGGCGCGGCCGATGAGCCTCGCCGACATCGGGGGCGCCTCACCGGAGGGCCGCCGGTGCGGGCGATCTGGAGGAAGGGACATGCCGACCGATATCGGACGCGAGGACGTGCAGCGGCTGGTGGCGGAGGGCGCGCAGCTCGTGGAGGTGCTGCCCAAGGAAGCGTTCGACGAGCAGCATCTTCCGGGCGCGATCCATCTCCCGCTCCGGAAGATCGAAGCAGGCGCCAGGGCGACCCTGGACCCCGAGCGACCGGTCATCGTCTACTGCTGGGACTCCGCCTGAGACTTGAGCCCACGAGCCGCGTGGCGGCTCGAGAGCCTCGGGTTCCGCAACGTGTACGACTACCCGGCGGGCAAGTCGGACTGGATGGCGGCCGGACTCCCCACCGAGGGCGAGGCGTCCGGCCGGCCCACCGCGGGGACGGTCGCGCGCCGGGACGTGCCGACGTGCCATCTCGGGGAATCCCTCCGGGACGTGCGGGAGCGAGCCCGAGCGGCGGGGTGGGACGCCTGCGTCGTGGTCAACGAGGCGCGGATCGTCATGGGGCTCCTCCGCGCCGAGCAGCTCGGCCGGGAAGGAGACCTCACGGCCGAGTCCGCCATGCGCCCCGGACCGAGCACCTACCGGCCGCACGTCCCCATCGCCGAGATGGCGGAGGTCATGGCCCAGCACGATCTCCCGAACGCGCCCGTGACGACGTCGGCCGGCAAGCTGATCGGCCTGCTCGTGCGCGAGGATGCGGAGCGCGCGGCGCACGAGCGCCACGCGTAGGACGTCCCCATTCAGGGGCGACGACTGGTTCCTGGCGCAGACGGTCGCCTAGAGCGCGCGGGCGACCGCGTGGGCTTCGTGGACGGCGTGCTCGACTCGCCGGGGCGCGACGCAGTCGCCGACCGCGTGTACCGGGAGCCCGGACAGGCGAAGCGGCTCGACGAGCTCGGCGACCACGCGGCCCGCCGCGGCCCAGACCACCGTATCGACGTCGGCCAGCGTCCGCTCGGCCCCGGTGAAGACGTCGGCGACCAGCGGGCGCCCGGCGTCCCAGCCGACGAACCGGGTCGACGGCAGCATCTCGACACCCTGCTCGCGCAGTCGCCGCTGCAAGGGGTAGAGCGTCTTCAGGTCGATGCCCTGCCCCACGTAGAGCTGCTCGCTCACGATGGAGACCCGGCGGCCCTGGCCAGCCAGGAGGTCCGCCACCCCCGACCCTCGCAGGTGGCCGTCCTGATCCACCACCAGGACGCGGTCGCCCACGCGGGCCTCACCGCTCACGACGTCCGCCACGTGAACGAGGGACCCCGGCACCCCGGGCAGGCCGTCGGGGAGCGCGGGACGGCTGCCGGTCGCCACCACGACCGTGTCAGGACCCGCCGCCCGGACGATGTCGACGTCGGCGAGGCAGCCGAGCCGCACCTCGACGCCGAGCTTCGCGGTCTGCCGCGAGAGGAAGCTGACGATCTCCAGGAAGTTCTCGCGCTTCGGGAGCCGCGCCGCCAGGTGAAGCTGGCCGCCGAGCCGCGCCGACGCCTCGAGGAGCACCACCTGGTGGCCGCGGAGCGCGGCGACCCGCGCCGCCTCCAGGCCCGCCGGGCCGCCGCCCACGACCACCACGCGCCGCGGCCGCGGGGCCGGCTCGAGCGTGGCCCACTCCCCTTCGCGCCCCGTGACCGGGTTGTACACGCACCCGATCGGGAGCCCGTTGGCCAGCGCCTCGAGGCACGCCTGCATGCAGCCGATGCACCGGCGGATGTCCTCGGCCCGTCCCTCGCGGAGCTTCCGCACCACGTGGGGGTCCGCGATGTGCGCCCGGGTCATGCCCACCATGTCGGCCTGGCCACTCGCGACGATGCCCTCGGCGACGGCGGGATCGCGGATCGCCCCCGCACAGAAGACCGGGAGCCGCGTCACCGGCTTGATCGCCGCCGCGAAGTGGACCAGGTTGGCGGGCGGGAAGTACATGGACGGGATGTGCTCGGCCAGGCTCATCAGGTCGGAGTCCGTCCCGGCGCTCACGTCGACGAAGTCGAGCTGACCCGTCGCCTCGAGGCGTCTGACGATCGCCCGCGACTCGTCGAGCCCGAGCCCGCCGGGAACCAGCTCGTCGGCGGACAGCCGGATCCCCACGGTCGGGCCGGACGCCGACGGCGCGGCGCACGGCGTCCACGACCTCCAGGCAGAATCGCATCCGCCCGGCGAGATCGCCCCCGTAGCGATCGGTCCGCCGGTTGGAGAGCGGGGACAGGAACTGGGCGATCAGGTAGCCGTGGGCGCCCTGGAGCTCGACGCCGTCCATCCCGCTCTCGCGCACCCGGCCGGCCGCCTCCGCGAACGCCTCGACCAGCTCGGCGATCTCGCGGGGTCGCCAGCTCGTGCGGCACCGCCTGGCGGAAGCTCCCATCCATGAGCGGCGAGGGCGCCACGAGGGGGCGCATGTCCGGCATCCGGCCCACGCGCCCCATGTGGGTCAGCATGACCAGGATGTGCCCGCCGTGGGCGTGCACCGCGTCGGCGATCGCCCGCCAGGCGGGCACGACCCGCGGATCGTGGGCATTCACGACCCCGCGCACCCGCGGGCTCGACGGATGGACGCTCGACGCGCCCGTGACCATGAGCCCGGCGCCGCCGCGGGCCCGCTCGGCGTAGTAGTGGACGGCCCGCGCGTCGGGCAGCCCGTCGGCGTCGACGTAGTTCGTCGCGTGCGCGGTGATCAGGACCCGGTTCGGGAGCGCGAGCCGTCCGACCCGGAGCGGGCTCAGGAGGTGCTCGAACACGGCTCCGGACCTCTCGTGCCTGGCCACCGGGGAAAGATCGGGCGATGACCGATCGACCGTCGGGGGCTCATGGCTGGCGCCTCGTCTCGCCGCCGGGCTCGTCGCTCGGGGCGAGCTCCAGGCGCATCTCGTTCGTCGGCCGGAAGCCGAAGCGCTCGTACAGCGGCCGCCCCTCGGCGGACGCGTGAAGCGTCAGCCGCCGGATCCGGCGGGCCCGACACCACTGGAGGATGGCGTCCATCACCCGGTTCCCCAGGCCCCGCCGGCGATGGGACGGCTCGGTCCACATGCTCACCACGAGCCCTTCGGGCTCTCCCCGCACGAACCCCGGCCTCGGCTGGAGCGTGCGGAGCTGGAGACCCCCGCCCGCCACGATCCGGCCCCCGTGCTCCACCAGCCAGGCCACGAAGGTGCCGGCGGGCATGGCCTGGGCGAGATACCGGCGCTCGGCCCGATCGAGCTCCGCGGTGGCCTCGCGATCGATCGCCCCCGTCGCCACGAACATCGCGCATCGCTGGTACGCGAGGACCGGGATGTCGTCGAGCGTGGCCGGGCGCACGCGGTACCCGTCGTCGGCCTCGGAGCGCGAGGGCATCGGTCGCACGCGTCCCTACAGGTAGATGCGGCGCACGAGGTCCTCGTACGCGCCGCGGAGGTCGCTCACCGGCCCGTGCGCCAGCACCACGCCGTCGCGGAGCGCGACGAACCGGTCCGCGACGGCGAGGGCCAGCCGGACGTTCTGCTCGACCATCAGCACCGTCGTCCCGGCCGCCTTGAGGCGCTCGACGATGCGCCCGATCTCGGCGACGAACACCGGGGCGAGGCCGCCCGACGGCTCGTCGAGGAGCAGGAGCCGCGGGTCGCTCATCAGCGCCCGGCCGATCGCCACCATCTGCTGCTCGCCGCCGGACAGCGAGCCGGACGGCCTGCCGCGGGCGGGCCGCGAGCCGCGGGAACAGCTCGTAGGTCCGCGGGAGGCCCGCCCGGACGTCGCCGCGCACCGCGGCCCCCAGCGCGAGGTTCTCCTCCACCGACATGTCGGGAAACAGGTCCCGCCCCTGGGACACCTGGACGACGCCCCGCCGGAAGGTCCAGTGAGGCGGGCGGCCCGCGATCTCCTGGCCGTCGAGCCGGATCCGGCCCACCATCGGCCGGATGAAGCCGCTGATCGTGTTGAGCGCGGTCGACTTGCCGCTCCCGTTCGCCCCGAGCAGCGCGACCACCTCGCCCCGGCGCACCTGGAAGTCCACGCCCCGCAGGACCCGGACGGGCCCGTAGCCGGCCACCAGGCTCTCGACGGCCAGGACCGGCCGCTCATCGGCACGCCCCGCCACCCCCCAACCCCCTTCCCCACCGTCCGGGGGAGGGGGGCCGGAGGCGCATCGCGCGGAGCCCGGTCAGCCCCGCCGTCGGTGACGCCGCTAGTGGCCAAGATAGGCCTCCAGCACCTCGCGGTTCTTCCGCACCTCCGACGGGGTCCCCTCGGCGATGACCTTGCCGTCGTTCAAGACCACGATCGAATCCGACACGCTCATCACGAACTCGATGGCGTGCTCGATCACGATGACCGCGATCCCCTCCTCGCGCACGAGCCGGCGGATGACGCCGAGCAGCTGCTCGCGCACGGCCGGCGCCAGCCCGACCGCCGGCTCGTCGAGAAGGAGCAGCGGCGGGCGCGTCGCCAGCGCGCGCACGATCTCGACCATCCGCTGCTGGCCGCCCGACAGGTCCCGGGCCGGCTGGTCCGCGAGATGCCCGATGCCCATCAGGTCGAGCAGCTGGCGGGCCCGGGCGGTGGCCGCCCGCTCGACCGCCCGGGCCGCCGGCAGCCCGAACAGGACGCCGAAGAAGCTGCTCGGCACCTCCGTGTGAAGGCCGGCCAGCACGTTCTCCAGCGCGGTCAGCTCGCCGAAGAGCCCCCCGTTCTGGAACGTCCGGCGGACGCCCTTCGTCGACACCACGTGCGGGGCCAGGCCGTCGATCCGGGCGCCCCGAAAGCTGATCGCCCCCGCGCTCAGCGGCGCGTGCCCGGTCACCGCATTGAACAGCGACGTCTTGCCGGCGCCGTTCGGCCCGATGATGGCCCGCACCTCGCCGGGCTCGACGCGGAACGAGACCCCCGCGACCGCGGTGAGCCCCCCGTAGCGCACGGTGACGCCGGCCAGATCGAGGAGCGCCACCGCTACTCCCGGTAGTACCGCTCGCGGAACAGCGGCAGGCGCCGGGCGAGCAGGCTCACGAGCCCGCGGGGCAGGAACAGGAGGACGACGATGATCAGGAGCGCGAGCACCAGCTCCTGGATCCCGGGGAAGCTCCGGAACAGCTCCGGCGTCGTGGTGAGCACGACGGCGCCGATCACCGAGCCGGCCAGGCTGGCCAGCCCGCCGACCATCACGACGGCGAAGTGGAGGATCAGCTCGAGCAGGTTGAACGCCTCCGGCGTGACGTGGCCCACCAGCGCCGTGTACATGGCGCCCCCCAGGCCGACCACGAACCCGCTCCAGGCGAACGCGAGGACGAAGTAGCGGTCGGTCGGGATCCCCACCGCCGCCGCCGCGAGCTCGTTGTCCCGGATCGCCATGAACGCCCGGCCGAACCGCGAGCGGAGCAGGCTCGACGTGAGCGCGACGACGAGCACCGCCAGCGCGAGGAACACGTAGAACTTGCTGCGGTCGCTCGACAGGCGCACGCCGAGCAGCACCGGGGGCGGCACCGCCAGGCCCATCGAGCCGTTGGTCAAGGGCTCGGCCCGGATGTAGATCCACCGCATCAGCTCCCCGAACGCCATCGTCATGATCGCCAGGTAGAAGAGCCGGATCCGGCGGAGGGCGGGCAAGCTGGCCAGGGCGCCGGCGAGGGCGCCGACCAGCCCCGCGGGGAGGACGGTGGTCCACCACGGCCAGCCCGCGTGGACGACGAGGATGCCGGACGCGTAGGCGCCCAGGCCGAAGAGCGCGACGTTCGCGAAGGCCAGCTGCCCGAGGTTGCCGATGACGATGTTGAAGCCGACGCCGACGAAGACGTACACGAGGATCAGGTTGAGGACGTACTGGATGTAGCGGTTCACGAGGAACGGCACGGGCAGGACGAGGAGGGGGACGAGCAGGAAGATCCAGCGCCCGAGAGCCGGGCGCGTCACGACCGAAGCGGGCGCCGCGCCGGGCATCCGCCGGTCAGACCCGGACGACCACCTGCCGGCCGAACAGCCCGTCGGGACGAAGCAGGAGGACGGCAATCACGACCACGTAGGCCGAGATGTCGATGAACGCGGTCGACACGTACGCGCCGAGCACCAGCTCCACCACGCCCAGGACCAGCCCGCCCAGCACCGCGCCGTGGAGCGTGCCGAAGCCCCCGAGCGTCATGGCCGCGAATCCCCGGACCAGCACCCACACCCCCATGTCGGGGTAGAGGAGCGTGATCGGCGCCAGCAGCACGCCGCCGAGCGCCGCCAGGGCGGCCCCGGCGCCCCACATGAGGCGGTGCACGGCGTCGACGTTCAGCCCGACCAGCGCGGCGCCCCGCTGGCTCTGGAAGACGGCCCGGAGCAGGCGCCCGGTGCGCGTGACGTTGAACAGCACGAAGAGCACGGCCATGAGACCGAGCACCGTGCCGGAGACGATCAGGTTGTCGCTGGTCACCACGACGTCCCCGAAGGCCCACGCGTGGTCGGGGAAGATCCGCGGGAACGGCAGCACCTCCCGGCCCCACAGCATCCGCGCCCCCCCGCGGAGGGCGTACCCCACCGCGAGCGCCATCATGGCGATCGCGAGGTGGGGGCCGGACATGATCCGCCGCATGAGCCCCTGGTGGAGCGCCATGCCCAGGCCGAACAGGATCGCGAGCGCCAGGAGGCCGCCGAGGAGGTACGGCAGGCGCGCGTAGACGACGAGCACGTAGACGACGAACGCGCCGCCCATGACCAGGTCCCCGTGGCCGAAGTTCACGACCGTCGTGGCCCGGTAGACCATGGTCATGGACAGTGCGACGAGGGCGTAGACCACCCCCTGGGCGAGGCCGCTCACGACGAGCTGCGGCAGCACGGCGATCGCCGGGTGTCAGCCCCGCCGCGATCCGCTCGCTACTGCGGGCTTCCCCCAGGCCGAGAACACCGTCTGCTTGCCCTGCTCGTTCAGGCCGACCGCGTACATGTTCTGGACGCCGACGTGGTTCTCGCGGGTGATCGTCACCTTGTCCGCCAGCACGCCCGTGTCGAAGTCCTTCAGGGTCTCCATCGCCGCGATGAACTTCTCGCGCGACGGCTGGGGGCCGGCCCGCTTGAACGCCTCGACGGTGGCGATGGCGGTCGGCAGCCCGAAGTAGTAGAAGTTGGTCGGGATCCCGTTCTCGGGCAGCTCGCTCTTCTCCAGGTACTTCACGAACATCTCTTCCCACTTCTTCATCTCCGGGCTGCCCATCGGGGCCTTGAACTGGTACGGCAGGTAGAAGTTCTTCACCGCGGCCGGGTTGTTCACGCGCTTGTGGGTGCTCTCGAAGTCGGCCCCCAGCGCGCCGATGACCGGCACCGTGGCCCCGTACTTGTGGAGGTCCCGCAGGAGGATCGCCAGCTCCGCCTCGTAGAGACAGCCGAGGACGAAGTCCGCGTTGGCGGTCTTGATCCGGAGCGACTGGGCGGTGGCATCGGTCGAGCCCCGCTCGAGGGCCAGGTTCATCACGGGCTCGATGCCCTGCTCCTTCATGAACTCGGTGGCGGGGTCGCAGTAGCCCTTGGCCCAGTCGTTGGTGTGGGCGACCAGGACGACCTTCTTGGCGTTGGGCTTGGAGAGCGCGAACCGGGCCATGGCCCGGCCCGAGTAGACGCCGGTGTAGGTGACGTGGAACATGTTGGGGACGGTCGGCGTCGTCAGCTTCGGGTTGGCCGAGACCCCGATCCAGGGCAGCCCTTCCTCGACGATCGTCGGCTTGGCCGCCATCGCGACGCCGCTGCAGGGATGCACCAGGAGCATGAACACCTTGTCCTGGTAGATGAGCTTCTTGGCCGCCGCGATGCCGGTCGTCTCCTTGCAGGCGTCGTCGGCGGTGACGATCTCGAACTTCCGGCCGTGCACGCCGCCCTGGCTGTTGACGTAGCGGAAGTACGCCATCGGCCCGTAGTTCAGCGCGCTGAAGCTCGAGGCGTCGCCCGTGTACGGGCCGATGTTGCCGATCTTGATGGTGGTGTCGCTGATCCCTTGCAGGTTGTCGGCCCCGGCCGGCGCGGCCCCGAGGGTCAGCGTCAGCACGGCCAGTCCGAGGATCACGAGGAAGCGTGCCCGCGTCTTCATGTTCATGTTCACCTCCATCGAGTGTTGGCTCGCGTTGGCGAGTCTTGCCGAATGTCGGCCTCGTCCGTGTGGTGGCGGAAGGTCACCTGGCCCGTCACGTCTCGCCGAGCGCGCGCGTCAGGCGCGCCCGGATGTCGGCCCAGACCGTGTCGACGTCGGCCGGCGTGGGCGGGCGCTCGGCCGCGATCGCCTGGATCCGATCGTAGATCTGGTGCTTGCCCCAGTCGCGCACCGCCGCCGGCACCCGGTCCAGGACCCGCGCGGCGGCGTCCTGGATCGCCGGCGGCCAGCGGCGCTCCATCTCGGCCCGCCGGGCGCCGAAGTCGAACATCGCCGGCCGGAGGCGGCGCCATGGTCGCGCGTCGCCGGGCGGTCGCCGCCGCGTCGACCTCGCCGGCCACGATCGCCACGCCGTACGCCTCCCGGGCCCGCTCCACGCTCAGCCAGCCGGCCCGCACGTCGTCGCGCACCCGCGCGGGGTCCCGCCGGCGCGGGTCGCCATGGCCCCCGCCGCTGGGCGAGAAGATGCTCACCACGTCGCCGGGCTCGAGGTGGAGCACGTCGACCTTGCCGATGTCGCGCGCGCGCGGCGTGTCGCGGTTGACGACGCAGCTCCCCGAGGTGCCGGCGCGGCCGCCGGCGACGCCCCAGGGCTCCAGGCGGAAGCGCTCCATCCCGCGCGCCGTCACGATGGCGTGCGGGTGGAACACCTGGAAGTCGAGGCGCACGGCGAGACCGCCCCGGTGCTCCCCCGCTCCGCCCGTGTCCGGCATCAGGTGGTAGCGCCGCATGACGATCGGCACCTCGGCCTCGATGCTCTCCACCGGCGTGTTCCGGAGGAAGCCCGACGTCGAGTCGGCGCCGCCCAGCCCGTCCATGGTCGGCCGACCCCCGCCGCCGCCCAGCATGGGCTCCACCACCTGGACCTGGCGCTGCCCGGTCCGGAGATCGAGGATCGAGGCCACCACCGGAGAGATCGCGCCCGCCGGCGCCGCCGGGACTTGCCCGGGAAGCGCCTGAGCCAGGGCCCCGAGCACCGCGTCGAACACCCGCAGGACCGTCCCGTAGCGCACGCCGATCGGGGCCGGGAACTGGGCGTTGACGACGGTGCCGGGCGGCGCCGTCACGCGCACCGGCCGAAGGATGCTGGAGGCCTTGGGGATGCCGGGGTCGTCCGTCACCAGGTAGGCGTTGATCGCCTGGCACAGGAAGGGGTGCGTCACGCCGTGGCTCGCGATGTTGAGGGCCGAGCCCACCTGGGGGTCCGTGCCCGTGAAGTCGAGGTGGATCGAGTCCCCCTCGATGGTCAGGCTCACCTGGAGACGGATCGGCACCTCCGAGCGGAGATCGTCCTCCATGTACTCCGTGAAGCGGTAGGTCCCGTCGGGGATCTTCCGGATCGCCGCCCGCGCCCGCTGCTCCGCATAGTCGAGGACGGCGTCGATCCCCTCCACGAACGTGGCGAGCCCGAACTTCTCCACCATCTCCTGCACGCGGCGGTCGCACGAGCTCACCGCCGCCACCATCGCCTTGATGTCGCCCCAGTTCGTGTCGGGGATGCGGCAGTTGTCGCCGATGAGGTTCTTGACGTCCTCCTGGAGCACGCCGGCCCGGTAGAGCTTCGTGGGCCGGAGCCGGAGCCCCTCCTGGAAGATCTCGGTGGCGCGCGGCCACACGCTGGCCGGCACCGCGCCGCCCATGTCGGAGGAGTGGACGAAGGCGTAGCCCCAGCAGATGATGCGGCCCCCGTGGAAGATGGGGCGGAGGATGTGGACGTCGGGCAGGTGGGTGCACAGCGGCCCCGACAGGTAGGCGTCGTTGCAGATGACGATGTCGCCCTCGTCGTAGTGGTCGAAGTAGCGGAGCGTCTGGGCCATGTTGAGGCCGAGGTACGACGAGGCGCCCAGGTTCCACGGATAGGCGACGTACTCCCCGCCGGTCGAGACCAGGCCGGTCGAGAAGTCCGCCGTCTCCTTGACGAACGTCGTGTAGGCGGTGCGCTCCATGATGCGCGCCATGTCCTCGACGACGGCCTGGTAGTGGTTCCGCAGGATCTCGAGGGTGACCCGGTCGATGGTCATCGTCTATGGGCCTACCGGCCCTCGATGACGAGGTTCCCGAACCCGTCGACGGTGGCGCGGAAGCCGGCCGGGACCAGCGTGGTGGTGTCCTCCTGCTCGACGATCGCCGGCCCGTCGAGGTGCTGGCCGGCCCGGAGGTCGCGGCGATGGTAGATGGCGGCGTCGTGCCGCTGCCGCCGGTAGTGGATCGGGCGGCGGCCGGCCGGCGTCGCCGGGCCGTGGCCGGCCGGCACCGCGCGGATCTCGGGCTTGGGCGTCCCGCCCGTGATCGTGGCGCGGAGGTCGATCAGCTCGACGTCGGCCGCGCGGTCGGCGTGCGCGTACAGCCGATCGTGCAGGTCGTGGAACGCCGCCC
>CAVVOZ010000006.1:0-106656 GCA_963749975.1 uncultured Candidatus Rokubacteria bacterium
TGGCAAGGGCGGTAGCCGCGGGGCCGGGGCTGCCGTGGAGCCTGTGGTCCGCGCGAGACCGCCCGCCCGCGCAGAGGCGGGGACAAGGCGATGAACGAGCTTCTTTATCGGTTGCGGTACCCGCGACCGCTCCTCACTGCCCGGAGCGTCGTGCGCGAGCTCGGGGCCTACGGCCGAGCCCTCCGTAGGCCAACGGAAGGGTCGTCGCTCCGGTTCGTGCTCTTTGCCGCTGGCCGCACGGGCAGCAGCTTGCTGATGGACCTCCTCAACTCGCACCCGGACGTCCACTGCGATGACGAGATCCTCTCCTACAGGGTCCTGAGTGCGCGTCGGTTCCTCGCTGCGCGCATGACGCTGGCGGGGCGGAGGACGTACGGATTCAAGCTGAAGCTCCACCACCTGGCGACACAGCGAATCGCGGACCCCACTCGGTTCCTCGGTCAGCTCCACGCTGGGGGGTGCCGGATTGTGCACCTCACACGGCGCGATCTCCTGCGACAGGCGCTCTCGTCGGCCATTGCCCGGCAGCGCGGCGCGCCCCACCACGCCAACACGGACCGCCCGCTGCGGCCTGGCCCGTTCCGGATTGATGCCGGCTGGCTATTGGCCCGGATGCGGGAGTTGGACACCAGCCTGCGAGACGAGCGAGCCACCCTTGTCGGGCTCCCGCACCTGAGGCTCTGTTACGAGGACGACCTCCTCCGCGCGGAGCGCCATCAGATGACCCTCGACCGCGTCTTCGACTGGTTGGGTGTCGAGCGGGCGCCGGTGACCACGAGATACCTGCGTACGGGAACGGACCGGCTCGCCGAACTAGTCGCCAACCTAGACGAGATTCACCAGGCCTTGCGAACGAGCGAGTACGCGCCGCTCGTCGCCGACCCGGGTTGAGCGGAGCGCCGCGCCGCCTTCAGCGGGGGCTGTCGGGCATCACACCGGGTCGCTCGGCGATGGGCTCGGGAAAGCGGGACCCGGTCGGCAGTGATGCTGACGGCCCTTGACGGCGCCGTCGATCATGACCGTCTCCCCTTCCACTCGATCGGCGGCAGGCCCCGGCGCTGGCGCAGGTCGTTCAGCATGGCTCCCTTCCGGCCGTACTGCAGGAACCGGCGCACGACCATAGGACGCAAGCCGAGCGTGACCAGCCCCCGTCGGATCCAGTTGCGCGTGGCGAGGGCGAGCGTGGGACCGAGGGCGAACTGCTCGGCCGCGTAGCGGAACGCGAGGGCCGACAGCTCCCGCTCGCGAAAGTCTGGCTCCTCCCGCATGCGCTCCACGTAGGCTTGGTGCTCGTGGACCTCGCGCCGGGCGTAGGCTCGGTCACGCCAAGCGGAGGGGATCGTGACGACAGTCAGGCGCGGCACGAGGCGCATGTCCTTCCCGGCCTGCCACGCTCGGAAGAGCAGATCCTCGGACGGGTTTTCGTAGCACTCGCGGGCTGACCGCCACGGCCCGAGATCCTCGACCAGCTCGCGCCGGAGGACCCACGCCGAGGGCGGGACGTAGAGATATGGGACATAACGTCCGGAGGGGCTTGCCCCGAGGAGCCGTGGACGGCCGTCGGGGAGGATCGTCTCCGCGAGCGGAAAGACGAGGTCGGCCCGCGTCACCTGGAGGGCGCCGAGCATCACCTCGAGGTGATCCGGCAGCCACAGGTCATCATGATTGAGGTAGGCGAGGAAACTGGCCCGGGTGAGCGGTAACGCCTCGTTGTGTGGACCCGACTGCTCGCCGTATCCGCGCTCGAGATTGGTGAAGCGGATGCGCGGATCGCGAAACGACGCCACGACGTCGGCGGTGTCGTCGGTGCAGGCGTCTCCGACGAGCACCCACTCCCAGTCCGTGACGGTCTGTCGACGGACCGTTTGGATGACGAGACGGAGGACGTTGCTGCGGTTGTAGGTGGCCGTGATGATCGAGACGCGGGGCGTGGCGGGAGATTCGGAGCCCGTTCCGGAGTCGGCGTGCGAGGATCCGACGGTCATCCGGCGGGGCGTGGGTTCATGGTCATCTGAGGTAGATCGGGCCCACGGTCTCCTCCGTCCCCTTAGCGCAGGCCGTCGGAGAGGTGGCCGGTCACGAAGCTGTACGGGATCTTCGGTGTGTTCGGCGGCAGCCGCCAGTGGTCGGGATCCTCGTATTCGTAGGCTCGGTCGACCAGGTTGAGCAGGAGGCCGGGGGTGTCGCCGATGTTCTGGACGCCGTGCCAGACGCCAGGGGGGATGACCACGAGCGCCGGCCGCGGGCTCCCGAAGCGGAATTCGTTGACCCATCCCCGGGACGGCGAGCCCTCGCGGCCGTCGAAGAGCACGATCTTGACGATCCCGAGGCTGACGAAGAGCCGGTCGGTCGTGAACTGGTGAACGTGCCAGGCCGAGAGCCCGCCCGGCGCGATGGTAGTCTGAAACACCTGCTGCACGATCCCATCGTCCAGCTCCCAGTCGGCGCGGAAGAGCTCCGTGAGCACCCCGTTGCTCTTCGGGACGTGCTTGACTTCCCGGACGCGAACACCCTCGATGGGCTTGATCAAGGGAGCCCAGTCGGAGGTGATGCTCTGTCGGTCCTTCGTGGCGCCCTCGATCATGACTGTGTGTCCCTCCACTCGATTGGTGGCAGACCGCGCCGCTGCCGCAAGTCATTGAACATGGATCCCTTTCGCCCGTACTGGACGAAGCGCCGTACCGCCATGGGGCGGAGGCCCAGCCTGACGAGTCCGTGTCGGACGGAGTTGCGGGCGGTGAGGATCAGGCTCGACAGGATGTCGAACTGCGCCGCTGCGTATCGGAAGGCGAGCGTCGAAAGCTCGCGCTCACGGAAGTCCGGCTCCTGCTGGATACGGCCGACATAGAAGTCGTGCTCTCGGCTGTCGCGGTTTGCGTAGACACCGGGCCGTTCCGAGGCCGGGATCACGACGACCGTCAGCCGTGGCACGAGTCGCATGTCTCGGCCGGCCCGCCATGCCCGGAAGAGCAGATCCTCGGACGGGGCCTCGTAGCAGTCACGGGCGGATCGCCAGGGCCCGAACTCCTGGATCAGCTCGCGTCGGAGCACCCATGCCGACGGAGGAACGTAGACGTGGGGGACGTAGCGCCCGGAGGGGCTCGCCCCGAGCAGGCGAGCGCGCCCCTCCGGGAGAATCGTCTCGACGAGCGGGAAGACGAAATCGGCGCCGGTGACGCGCAGAGCGGCCAGGGTGACCTCGAGATGGTCGGGAAGCCACAGATCGTCGTGGGCGAGGTAGGCGAGAGCGGGCGCCCTCGAGAGCCGGAACGCCTCGTTGTTCGGCCCCGACTGCTCGCCGTACCCGCGCTTGAGGTTGACGAAGCGAATCCGAGGGTCGCGGAAGGAGGCCACGACGTCGGCGGTATCGTCCGTGCACGCGTCGCCGACGATGATCCACTCCCAGTCCGTGACCGTCTGGCGGCGAACGGTCTCGATGACGAGCCGGAGGACGTTGCTGCGGTTGTAGGTGGCGGTGAGGATCGAGACGCGGGGTGTGGCGGAAGGGGCCAGAACAGGAACGGGGCCGACGGGGAGAGAGCCGACCGTCATCCCGCCGCGTGGGGGCGGGGGCTCATGGCCACCAGAGGTAGAGGAAGCGGGGCCCCGAGAGGACCACGCGCGCCAGGTCCGGAAGGGTGGCCGCGGGCGGCGGCGGATCCGCCGAGGAGTAGATCGTCGCCCGGTACTGGCGAGGACGGTGGTAGGTGACCACCTTGGCTTCCTTGAGTCCCGCAGCGCTCTTCGCGGAGGCGATCGCGTCCTCGAGATAGCCAATCTGGTCGATGAGGCCGAGCGACAGCGCCTCGCCGGCGGTGTAGATGCGGCCGTCGGCCAGCGCTCGCACCCGGGCCTCGTCGAGCTTGCGGGAGCGGGCGACCAGCTCGACGAACCGCCCGTAGAACCGGTCGATCAGATCCTGGAAGAGCGCTTGCTCCTCCGGCCGGATGCTCCGGAAGGGGCTTCCCATGTCCTTGAATTCGCCGGACTTCACGTAGGTTGCGCTGACGCCGATCTTCTCCAGGAGTCCGCTCGCGTTGACCGTCAGCATCAGGACCCCGATGGAGCCGGTCACCGTCGTGGGGTGCGCGAGGATCCTGTCGGCGGCGAGCGCCACGTAGTAGCCGCCCGAGGCTCCGACGTCGAGGATGGATGCCACCACGGGTACCTTGCGTCGCTCCTTGAAGCGCATGACCTCGTGAAAGAGTATGTCCGAGGCGGTGACCGTGCCTCCCGGGCTGTTGATCCGCAGGACGACCGCGCGCACCCGATCGTCGTCCTCGGCCTTCTCGAGCTCCTCGCGGACGCGCGCGAGAAGCGGCACCTGCGGCCGGCTCTCGAGGGTGAAGACGGGCTCTTCCGCGAGGACCCCGGCGAGGTCGATGAGCAAGACCTTGTCGGTGCCGCTGCCCTCGACGGTGCTCTCCTCGAGGGGGCGGACGCGCGGCGTCAGATCGATCGACACGACGCCGCAGCCCCCGAGCCAGAGGAGGGCGACCGCGAGGCGAACGAGACCTTGGCGCATGGTTCGGCAGGCCGAGTATACGCCCCGTCAGCCGCCCTGCCGCTGTTGTTGTTGCTGCTCCCGGCGCCCGTCGATCCTTCGCGGCGCGTTGAAGGCGCCCCGAGCGCCGGGTATAGTGGCAGCGCCAACCTCGAGGAGGACGCATGTCCGGGCCGCTCGAAGACCTTCGGATCGTCGACCTCTCGCGCATCGTCGCGGGGCCGCTGGCGACCCAGATTCTGGGGGACTACGGTGCGGAGGTGATCAAGGTCGAGCACCCGCAGGGCGGGGACGACAGCCGTCAGTGGGCCCCGCCCCGCGCGTCCGACGGCCAGGCGTCCTACTTCTTCGCCGTCAACCGGGGGAAGCGAAGCATCACGCTCGATCTCAAGCACGCGCGAGGCAAGGCGCTGCTCCTCGACCTCGTGCGCCGGGGAGACGTCCTGATCGAGAACTTCAAGCCCGGGACGATGGACGACCTCGGGCTCGGCTGGGAGACGCTGCGGGGCGTCAACCCGCGGTTGATCTACTGCGCGATCTCCGGTTTCGGAGCGACCGGGCCGTATCGCGAGCGGGCGGGGTACGACGCCATCATGCAGGGCTTCACCGGTCTCATGTCGATCACCGGGGAGAGCGACGGCGCTCCGGTCAAGGTCGGCGTCGCGCTGATCGACGTGATCACGGCGCTCTACGCCCACGGCGCGATCCTCGCCGCGCTGCGGCACCGGGAGTGGACCGGGCAGGGCCAGTACCTCGAGCTCTCGCTCATGGAGTGCGGCATTGCCGCGCTGATCAATGCGGCGACCGCGTACCTCGTGGGCGGGGAGGTGCAGGGGCGGTGGGGGAGCGCGCACCCGTCGCTCGTGCCGTACCAGGCCTTCCGCGCCCGGGACGGCTACCTCATGGTCGGCGCCGGAAACGAGCGCCTGTGGAAGGCGTTCTGCGAGGTCCTCGGGGCGCCGGAGTGGGCCGACGACCCCCGCTACGGATCGAACGCCCGGCGGGTGGCGTGCCGGACGGAGCTGGTACGGGAGATCGAGGCACGGCTCCAAGCGAAGGACCGGGACGAGTGGGTCGCCCGGTTCGCGGAGGCCGGGCTCCCCGCGGGGCCGATCAACGACATCGGGCAGGTCTTCGAGGACCCGCAGGTGCGGCACCGGGAGATGGCGGTGGAGGTGGATCATCCGACCGCCGGGCGGGTCCGCCTGCCGGGGATCCCGGTGAAGTTCGGCGGCACGCCGGCGGCCGTTCAGGGGCCGCCGCCGAACCTCGGTCAGCACACGGACGAGGTGCTGCGGGACGTGCTCGGGCTCTCCACGGCGGCGATCGCCGAGCTTCGCGCGTCCGGGGCGCTCGGCGCGCCGGTCGCGGCCTGAGGCGAGGACGCGAGACCATGGCCTTCGAGACCTTGATCCTCGAGCGCGGCGACGGGTACGCGGTGGTGACGCTGAACCGCCCGCCGGCGAACACGATCTCGACCCAGCTGGTCCTCGAGCTCGACACGGCGGTGGACGAGCTCGCCCGGGACGACGCCGTGCGAGCCGTGGTCCTCACCGGAGCCGGCGATCGCATCTTCTGCGGCGGGGCGGATCTCTCGAGCGCGTTCGGCGGCGGGACGGACGATCTGGAGGCCTTCCTGCGACGGGGGCAGGCGCTCCTCCGGCGGATCGAGCGGCTTTCCAAGCCGGTGATCGCGGCGATCCAGGGGCACGCGACGGGCGGCGGCTGCGAGATCGCGATGGCCTGCCACCTCCGCGTGATGAAGGAGACGGCGCGGATCGGGCAGACGGAGTCGAATCTCGGCATCATCCCGGGCTTCGGGGGCACCCAGCGGCTGCCGCGGCTGATCGGGCGGACCAAGGCGCTCGAGCTGCTCATCCTCGGCACGCAGATCACGGCGCCGGAGGCCCTCGCACTCGGGCTCGTCAATCGGCTCACGAAGGAAGGGGAGACGCTCGCCGAGGCCCGGACGCTGGCGGCCGCCATCGCCCGGCGGGCTCCGGTCGCGACCCGGCTGATCATCGAGTGCGTGGACCGAGGGCTCGACGGGCCGCTCGAGGCGGGCATCGACGCGGAGGTGCGGGCGTTCATGGAGACCCTCCGCACCGAGGACGCGGCGGAAGGCATCCAGGCCTTCTTCCAGAAGCGCCCAGCCGACTTCAAGGGGCGGTAGCAGCGCCCGCGAGGAGAAGTTCCCCGATGGGATGCCAGTGGCTGAGGAGGCGGACATGACGGTCAAGGACACGTTCGAGGCGATGTCGGGTCGCTTCCGACCGGAGCGCGCCCAGGGACTGAAGGCGGTCATCCAGTACGACATCACGGGACCGGAGGGCTGCACGTACCACGTCGACATCGCGGAGGGTCAGTGTGCCCTCCGCGAGGGCGGCGCCGCGCAGCCCAACCTGACGCTGACGATGAGCGCTCAGGACTGGCTCGACATGCTGGGGGGAAAGCTTTCCGGCCAGGTCGCCTTCATGTCTGGGAAGCTCAAGCACAAGGGGGACATGAGCCTCCTCATGCGGCTGCCCGGGCTCTTCGGGATCTGAGCCTGCGGCTCCGGCGGGCGTCCCTCGTCGCGACGGGTGGGTGAGGTGAGCGCCCGGCCGGAATCGACCGGCGAGCCCTACACCGAGTGGGCGGCGCGCCTCTTCGACCCGTCCGGGCGCCACGCCAAGCCGGAGGCGCTCCGGGGGATCCGCGTCCTCGACCTGTCCGTCATCATCTTCGGCCCCGCCACCGCGGACTTCCTCGGGGAGCTGGGGGCCGAGGTGATCAAGGTCGAGATGCCGGGACAGGGTGACGTCACCCGCATCCTCGGTCACGCGGGCTGCTTCTGGAAGAACGTGTCCGTGGCGTTCTTCCCCCAGAACCACGGCAAGTACCACGTCGGCGTGGACATGCACCACGCCGAGGGCCAGGCCCTCATCCGGAAGCTCGTCGCCCGCGCGGACGTCCTCGTCGAGAACTTCAAGCCCGGCACGACCGAGGCGAAGTGGGGCCTCGGGTACCGCCAGCTGCGCGAGATCAACCCCGGGCTGATCTACGTCGCGAACACCGGCTTCGGCCAGTGGGGGCCCTTCGCCGAGGGCCGCGCGTCCTACGACGGCCTCGCGCAGGCCGTGTCCGGGCTGTCGGCGATCTCCGGGTTCGAGGGAGCAGAGCCGATCAAGTCGGGGAACTACCTCGGGGACTGGTTCGGCGCCTGCCTGTCGGCCATGGGCGTGCTGGCCGCGCTCCGCTGGCGAGACCGCACCGGGGAGGGCCAGTTCGTCGAGATGGCCCAGTGCGAGGGGCTCGTTCGCGCGCTCGACTGGACGTGGCTCTATGCCGGCCTGACGGGGCGCGACCGGCCCAAGACGGGCAACCGCGACCCGGTGTTCGTGCCGTCGGGCATCTACGCGTGTCTCGACGGCCACGTTGCCATCGTCGCGGGGAAGGACACGGAGTTCCGCGGCCTCGCGGAGGCGCTGGGGCGCGCCGACGTCGCCGACGACGCGCGCTTCGCTGCGGCTGAATCCCGCCGCCGCCCCGCCCACGCGGACGCGCTTGACGCCCTCATACGGGACTGGTGCGCGCAGCGGTCGCGCTCCGACGTCGAGGCGGCGGCGCGGCGCCACGGGTTCGCGGCCGCCCCGGTGATGAGCGCCCGGGACCAGTACGAGGATCCGCACTTCCGGGCCCGGGGAAGCGTCGAGGAGCTAGACGACCAGGTGTACGGCCGCGTGGTGGACTACGGGCCGGCGCCGCAGCTCTCGGCGACGCCCGCGCGCCACAAGTGGGCCGGGCGGCCCGTGGGGTGGCACAACCGCCACGTCTTGAAGGGGATCCTGGGGCTGCCGGACGAGGAGATCGCCGACCTCGAGCGGCGCGGGATCGTCGGACGCTGGGGTGGTCGGCGGGGTTCCGGGCCTCCCGACGACTGGTCAGGCGAGGGCGATCTCCTGTGAGCGAGACCGCCGGGCGGCGCGAGGCGAGGTGGGCCGACTGGGCGCGAGCGGCGGAAGACCCGCGGCGCGCGGCCGAGAAGCCGGAGGCCCTCGACGGGCTTCTCGTGCTGGACTGCGCCGTCGCGCACTACGGCGGCCACGTCCTCGGCGGGTTCCTCGGCGAGCTCGGGGCCGAGGTCGTGAAGCTCGAGCCGCCCGGGGGGGATCCCGCCCGGGCCTGGGGCCCCGCGGACGCGGGGCTCCGGGGCGAGGGGCTCGCGTACCTGGCGGAGGGACGGAACCGCTACTACGCGACGCTGGATCTCACGACGACGGACGGCCAGGCGCTCTTCCGCCAGCTCGCGACCCGGGCGGACGTCGTCATCGAGGGCTTTCCGCCCGGGCAGATGGACGCGTGGGGGATCGGATATCGGCAGCTCGAGCCCCTGAACCCGCGACTGGTCTACGTCGCGCTCTCGACCCACGGCCAGTTCGGTCCGCGCGCGGAGGGGAGCGGCCCCGAGTACGACCTGATCGACCAGGCGCTGTCGGGGCTCGCCTACATCACCGGCGAGCCCGGCGAGGGCGGCCCGGAGGCCGGTCCGACACGCGTCGGAAGCTGGATCAGCGCGTACGCTCAGGCCGCGTGGGGCGGGGTGGCCACGCTGGCTGCGCTCCACTGGCGGGAGAGTTCCGGGCGGGGCCAGATGATCGACGTCTCCGGCGCCGAGGCCCTGATGCGTTACCTCGAGTACACGCTGCTCCTCTACCACGGCAGCCGGGAGGTGCGGGAGCGGCTCGGGGGAATGGACATCGCGGTGTCGGTGTACACGTTCATCCCGGTGAGGGACGGCTGGGCCTTCATCGCCGGGTACACCGACCCGAACTTCGGGGCGATCTGCCGGATCATGGGGCGCCCGGAGCTCGCGCAGGATCCCCGGTTCCGGACGACGCTCGACCGGACGCGGCCCGATAGACGGGCGGCGCTGAGGGACGAGATCGCGCGGTGGTCGGTCAACTACACGGCCAGCGAGATCCTGGCCAAAGTGCTGGCGGATCCGGGTCCGGGCACGGTCGTCTTCGGGCCGGTGAACCAGCCGACCCAGACCCTGGCCGAGGACCACTGGTGGGACCGAGGGTGCTTCGCCCGTCTCGACGATCCCGTCTACGGGCCGCTCACGCTCGCGGCGCCGGCCTGGCGGATGACGCGGACTCCGCCACGCCTGAAGGTCCCGGGCCGGCCGGTCGGATTTCACACCGGACACGTCTACGCGCGACACCTCGGGCTCGGGCCGACTCGGCTGGCCGAGCTGAGAGCTCGCGGTATCATCTAGCCGGGAGGAGCCACGCATGCCGGAGACGAAGCAGGCGGGGGACTTGGCGCAGAGCCTCGCCGCCGAGTGGTCGCGAACGCTGACACGGGCCGTGCGGGCGCTCGATCTGGCCACCGCGCCGGAGCCCGCGATCGGGCTCACGCCGAAGCAGGTGGTCTATCGCCGGAACAAGGCCCGGCTGTACCGCTACGAGTCCCCGCGCACGCGGCCGGTCCCGGTGCTGTTCGTGCCGAATCTCGGCATCAGCCGGCCCTCGATCTTCGACCTCCAGCCGGGCTCCTCCTTCGTCGAGCACATGTGCCGGCTCGGGTACGACTTCTACCTCCTCGACTGGGGCGTCTACGGCGAGGAGGACAACGGGCTGACGGTGGACGAGTGCGTGACCCGGCTCCTCCCGCGCGTCGTCCGCAAGGTGCTGGAGACGTCCGGCGCGGACGGGCTCGCGGTGATCGGCTACTGCATGGGCGCGCCGCTCTCGGTGTCGTTCGTCGCCCAGCACCCCGACGTGCCGGTTCTGGCGTACGTCAACATGGCCGGACCCATCGATTTCGCCAAGGCCGGGCTCTTCGCGCAGTGGCTCGACAAGCGCTTCTACGACGTGGACCGGGTCGTCGACACCGTGGGGGCGATCCCTGCTGACTGGGTCAAGGTCGGCTTCAAGCTTCTCCGCCCGACGATGGACGTGACGACGGCGCTGAACCTCTGGTGGAACCTGGACAACCCTCGCTACGTCGAGGGCTATCGGGCGCTCTCGCGGTGGGCGAACGACTACGTGCCGTTCCCGGCGGAGTTCTTCCGCCAGTGGGTCAAGGACTTCTACCAGGACAATCGTCTCGTCCAGGGGACGCTCCGGCTCGGGGGGGAAGCCGTCGATCTCGGGCAGGTGCGCTGCCCGCTCCTCGTGGTCGGCGCGAAGGAGGACTACATCGCCCCCCCTGGATGCGTCCGGGCGCTGATCGACCACGCCGGAAGCACGGACAAGACCTACTTCGAGCTGCCCGGGGGGCACATCTCGCTGATCGCCGGGCGCTCCGCGTCCCTCCACTGCTGGCCGCGGGTGTCCGACTGGCTCGCCGCTCGGCTGGGATAGCCACAGGGGGCGGACGACGCAACGCTTCCAGGCCATGACGCAACGTGGCATACTGGGGACGCCGACATGACCACGCAGAACCCGGCCCAGGACGCGTTCGAGATCTGGAAGAAGGCCCTGGAGGACGGCACCCAGGCGTGGGTGCGGGCTCTCGGCCAGACTCCCACACCCCAGGCGCCCGCCGGGGCTCCCGATTTCAGCCAGTTCTGGCGTCCTATCCTCGGCCAGGGAATGGAGATCTGGCAGAAGGCGGCCGCGCAGGGTGGAGTGAGCCCCGAGTTCGCCCAGCAGTGGAAGGCGTTCCTGGAGCAGTGGATCGAGGTCTGGTCGAAGGCTCTCGGCCAGGCGATGGGAACCGAAGGGTTCGCCCAGGCGCTCGGCCGGTACCTCGATCAGACCCTCACCGCGCAGGGGCCGCTCAAGAAGGGCATGGAGCAGTACACGGACCAGGCTCTCCGCACCCTGGGGTTGCCGTCCCGCAGCCAGGTCGTTGGCGTCGCTTCCCAGCTGGTCGCCCTGGAAGAGCGGATCGAGGGTCTGGAGGATCGGCTGGACGAGATCAGGCGGCTCCTGCGCGAGGGAACCTCGAGAGTCGATCGACCTGCGGAGGCGGGTGAGCGCCCCGCCCCTGGGACCCGCCGGCCGGCACGATCGGCAGGGGGCTCGGGAACCCGACCCTCGGCTGGCGCGCCAACCCGGCCGCCAAGCCGCTCCTAGGAGGCCCGATGACCGGACTCACGATGAACGACGTGGCTGTCGGCGACGCGGCAGAGGTCACCTACACGGTCACCAGGGAGACCATCCGCGAGTTCGTGACGGCGAGCGGCGACGACAACCCCATCCATTCGGACGCGGCGTTCGCGGCCGGGACCCGGTTCGGCCGCATCATCGCGCCGGGCATGCTGACGGGGAGCTTCGTCTCGAGCGTGATCGGGACCCGCCTGCCGGGTCCGGGCACGATCTACCTCTCGCAGAGCTTCCGCTTCATGCGCCCGGTGTACATCGGAGACCGGGTGACGGCGCGGGTTGAAGTGGCGGAGCGCGTTGCGGAGCGGAACCGGCTTCGGCTGGGCACGACCTGCGTCAACCAGGATGGGGAGCTCCTCCTGGAGGGCGAGGCCTGGGTGCTGCCGTCGCCGACGCGCATCGAGTACGCGGTGCCGAGCCCGGTCCGCCGTCCGACGGCGGTCGCGTTCCTGCCGGCGGCGCTGGCGGTCGAGATGATGTCGATCTGGATGTCGAGCGGCCTGGCGCTGGCGACCCAGGCCCTCCGGCTCGTGCCTCCAGCTCCCGTCCTCGCCGGTGGCGCCGAGAGATCGGCGGCGCCGGAGCCCGACCCCGTCCGCCCCTGACCGCGCGCGCCCCGGGACCTAGCGCATCAGGAGTCCGCCGTTGAGGGAGAGCTCCTCGCCGGTGATGTAGTTGCCGTCGGACGAGACGAGGTAGATCACCGCTCGGGCCACCTCCTCGGCCTTCCCGAACCGCTTGAGCGGGATCTGGTCGAGCAGCCGCTGGCGGACCTTCTCGGGAATCGAGTCCACCATCTCCGTCTCGACGAACCCGGGCGCGAGCGCGTTCACCGTGATCCCCTTGGATGCGAACTCCCTGGCGAGGGACTTGGTCATCGCGGTCACGCCGGCCTTCGACGCCGCGTAGTTGGCCTGGCCGAAGTTGCCGATCTGGCCGATGACGGACGTGATGTTGACGATCCGGCCGAAGCCTCGCTTCAGCATGTCGTCGATGAAGACCTTGGTGCAGTTGAAGACTCCGTCCAGGTTGATGGCGAGGACTTTTCTCCAGGCCGCGTGGTCCATCTTGACGAAGGTCTTGTCGCTGTTGATCCCCGCGTTGTTGACGAGGATGTCGACGTGCCCGAAGGCGGCGAGGACGTCCTGGGCCATGCGGAAGGTGTCGGGGAAGTCGCTCACGTCCGCCCGCACGGCCAGGCCGCGGCGGCCCCGTTTCTCGATCTCGCGCACGACTGCCTGGGCCGCCGCCTCGCTCGACACGTAGTTGACGGCGACGTCGGCGCCCTCCTCGGCCAGCCCGATCGCGATCGCGCGGCCGATGCCGCGGGAAGCCCCCGTCACGACCGCCTTCCGCCCCTCGAGCTTCATGCCGGCTCCTCCTCGTCGGATCGTGCGCCGAAGAGGCTCGGCGCCCTTCCAGGGGTAGCACGCCGGTTCCGGCGGATCAATCGGGCCGCGGGACACCATCGCCGTCCGAGGCAGGCCACCCTTGTCACGTTGACGCGCGGTGTTAGAATGCCTGGGCCGAGGGACCGGGCATGGCCAGCGACGAGCCCATCCTGATCAAGCGCTACGCCAACCGCAAGCTCTACGACCAGAGCCGGAGCCGCTACGTCACGCTCGAGGAGCTGGAGGAGTTCATCCGGCAAGGGCGCGAGATCCGGGTCGTCGACGCGGTCTCGGGGGAGGATCTGACAAGCCAGACCCTGGCCCAGATCATCCTGGATACGGCCCGGGGTCGCCGCTCGGCGCTACCGGTCGCGTTCCTGCACCAGCTGATCCAGCACGGTACGGCCTGGCAGACTTTCGTCCAGGAATCGCTCCAGTCGAGCCTGGCGGGAATCGCTGCCAGCCAGCGGGAGACCGAGCGGGCTCTCCGGGACTGGGGGGCACGGGCAGGATGGTGGCCGTCGGATCACGAGGGCGCGCGACCGGCCCCGAGCGCCGACGCGTCGGATGCCGCCGGGCTCAAGGCGGAGGTCGCCGCGTTGAAGGAGAAGCTCAAGGATCTCGAGTCGCGGCTCGGCGGATGAGCCAGGGGAGGGTGAGACCTCTCCCTGGCTCATCTGCCTCCGGCTCGTCCGGGCCGTCGGCGCGAGCGTCAGGCCCGGGTCATCGGATCAGGCGTGCGCGTAGATCTCCTTGAGCCGGTTCACGGACGTCGTCAGCGTCTCCTGGATCTCCTGGCCGGTCTGCTCGGCCGAGGCCTGGACGCGCTCGGCAGTGCGGGTGACGACCTGGGCGTTGGCCTCCACGAGGCGGAAGGACTTCTGGGTGCCCTCGACGAGGCCCAGCAGACCCTTCTGGTACCAGGCGAACGGGTTGTGGCGGAGCGCTTCGAAGGCTTCCGGCCCCACGGGCGCCTGGGGAGTCCGAACCGCCTCCACGGTCGCCGACTGGAGCTCGGCGTAGGTGCGGAGGCCTTCCTTGGCGGTGGACGCCGAGAGGCCCACCAGACCCTGGAGGACGCGGTGATTCATGTCGGCCAGGACGGAGAAGGCCTCGAGGGCCTTGCCCTGCATCTCGGCGAAGAACTCGGGGGAGAGCTGCGGCTGCTGGACGTTCATCGTTCCTGCCTCCTCACGTCGGCCACGCGGGCCCGACGGACACGAAAGAATGGCTCGCGATAACGCGACGCGCAATATTTATAGCAGCTCATCACGCAACGCGTCAAGACGAATCATGCCGGTCTGGTCCTTCCAGGGTGGCCGAGTCGGAGGGTCTTTCGACCAGTTACGCTCGGTAAATCCACGTGTTATCGATGCATGGATGGCATCGCAGACGAGGGAGGTAGCCGGCCATGAGCCCAGAGTCCCTGGGACGGCTGTTCTGGGACAGGGTATCGCGGTCTGGGGATCGGACAGCGCAGCGTGTCAAGGTCGACGGAGCCTGGCGCGACGTGTCGTGGCGGGCGCTTGGCGAAGAGGTGCGGGAGGTCGCGCTCGGCCTGGTCGCTCTAGGGCGCCAGCCGGGGGAGTCGGTAGGGGTCCTCTCCCAGACACGGGGCGAATGGGTCCGAGCGGATTTCGCGATCCTCTCGATGGGCGGCGTCACGATCCCGGTGTATCCCACCTACCCACCGGAGACGCTTGCCTACATCGCCCGGGACTCGGAGACGCGCACCTTGTTCGTCGAAGACGAGCAGCAGCTCCGGAAGGCCCTTGCTGCCGCGGCGGAGATGCCGGGCCTCGAGAACGTCGTCCTGATCCACGGATCCTCCAAGGGGGCGGGTGGGGCTGCGGGGCATGACTCCCGTCTTCGTGTGCTCGACTGGGAGGCGCTCCGGGCGCTGGGCCGCGGGGCGCATCTCTCCGGTGCGCTGGAGTCGCGCCTCGAGGGCGTGAAACCCGAGGACATCGCGACGATCGTGTACACCTCCGGGACCACGGGCTCCCCGAAGGGCGTCGTGCAGACGCACGCGAACCACCTGGCGGCGCTCGACATGATCGCGCACGCCTCCGGGGTGCGCGAGGGCGACCTCCATCTCCTCTTCCTCCCGCTCGCGCACTCGTTCGCCCGGATGGAGAGCTTCCTCGGGATCCGCCTCGGCCTGACCACCGCGTTCGCCGAGAGCATCGAGCGGCTTCCCGAGAACCTGCGGGAGGTCTCGCCGGATTTCCTCTGCAGCGTGCCGCGCGTGTTCGAGAAGGTGTACGCGAAGATCCTCTCCGGGGTCTCGGCCGCGCCGCCGCTCCGCCAGCGCATCTTCCACTGGGCCCTCGGGTGGGACGTCGCGCCAGCCGTCTCGAGCAGGAAGGGCGGGCCGCTCCCGGCCGGCCTCCGCGCGCAGAAGGCGCTCGCGGATCGGCTGGTGTTCGCGAAGCTCCGGACGGCTCTCGGCGGCCGACTGCGTTTCTGCGTGTCGGGGAGCGCGCCGCTCGCGCCGGAGATCGCGGAGTTCTTCCACGCGGCCGGCATCCTCATCCTGGAGGGATACGGGTTGACCGAGACGTGCCCCATCCTGGCCAGCAACCATCCGGGCGCGTTCAAGTTCGGCACCGTGGGGCGGCCGTTCCCGGGAATAGAGCTCAAGATCGCCGAGGACGGCGAGATCGTCGTCCGGGGGCCCAACATCGCGCAGGGGTACTACCGGAAGCGGGAGGAGACGGCCGCGGTCTTCGGTCCGGAAGGCTGGTTCCGCACGGGAGATGTCGGGGAGATCGACCGCGAGGGGTTCCTCCGGATCACCGACCGGAAGAAGGATCTGATCAAGACCTCGGGCGGGAGCTACGTCGCCCCTCAGCACATCGAGAACCTGCTCAAGGGTGATCCGTTCGTGAGCCAGGCGCTGGTCGAGGGCGACCGCCGGCCGTACCCGGTGGCCCTGATCACGCTCAACCCGGACGAGCTTGCCAAGCTCGCCCGGGAGCGAGGCCTCGGCGACACGCCGCCGGCCGAGCTGGTGCGCCACCCTGCGGTCATGGAGCGCGTGCGGCGCACCGTGGACGGCGTCAACGCACACCTCGCCTCCTACGCGCAGGTCAAGCGGTTCGCCGTGCTCCCTGACGACTTCACGCAGGACGGCGGCGAGCTGACCCCGACGCTGAAGGTCAAGCGTCGCGACGTGCGCGCGAAGTACGCCGATCTCCTCGAGTCGCTGTACCGGGGCTAGGTCTGGTGGCAGTGCTGGACCAGCTCCGTCTGGATGGGCGCGTCGCCCTCGTCACCGGCGCGAGCCGTGGTCTCGGCCGGGCGATGGCGGTCGCGCTCGCCGAGGCCGGGGCGGACGTCGCGCTGGTGGCGCGCTCCCGGGACGGCCTTCGTGACACCGCGGCGGCGGTGACCGCCCTCGGCCGGCGCGCGCTGGCCCTGCCGGCGGACGTGGTCGTGGAGGCCGAGGTCCAGGCGGCGGTGGAGCGCGCGATCGAGGCGTACGGCGCCGTCGACGTCCTGGTGAACAACTCGGGCGTCGCCATCGTGAAGCCGCTCGTGGAGACGACGCCGGCCGAATGGCACCGGATCCTCGAGACGAACCTCACCGGCGCGTTCAACTGCTGCCGCGCCGTCGGCCCGGGGATGATCGCCCGGCGGCGGGGCAAGGTCGTGAACGTGGCCTCGGTGCTCGGCGCGCGGGGGCTCGCGGGCTACGCAGCCTACAGCGCGTCGAAGGGCGGGCTCCTGGCGTTGACGCGGGCGCTCGCCGTCGAGTGGGCCCGTCACAACGTCCAGGTCAACGCCGTCGCCCCCGGCTGGTTCGTGACCTCGATGAACGAGGAAGCCTTCGCGGACGCGCGGATCCGCGAGCGCCTGCTGCGAGACGTGCCGGCGCGCCGGACGGGGCGTCCGGAAGAGCTCGGTCCTCTGGTCGTCTATCTCGCGTCGGCGGCGTCGGACTACGTGACGGGGGAGGTCGTCTTCGTGGACGGCGGCTTCAGCGCGGGTTGAGGACGTCGTGAAGGCCGCAGTTCTCACGGGGCCTCGCGCGTTCCGTCTCGAGACGGTGCAGGACCCGACCGTCGGCGCGGGTGAGGCGCTCGTCCGGGTCGGAGCGGCGGGGATCTGCGGCACCGACTACCGGATCTGGACGGGAGAGCGACACGTCCGGTACCCGCTGATCCCCGGACACGAGTTCATCGGCGACGTCGTGGCCGTGGGGCCGGGCGTCACCCGCGTCGCGCCCGGGGACCGGGTGGCGGTGGAGCCGAACTGGGGATGCGGCACGTGCGACCTCTGCCGCGAGGGCAGCGGGAACCTCTGCCTGGCGCGGACGGCGGTCGGCATCGACCGGGACGGCGGCTTCGCCGAGCTGGCGGTCCTGCCGGAAGGGGCGTGCTGGCCGGCGCCGGCGGGACTGGCCTCGGACGTGCTCCTCTTCGCCGAGCCGCTCGCGGTGGTGACGCGAGCGGTGGCCCGGGCGGCGCCGCGGCCGGGCGAGACCGCGGCCGTCGTCGGGGCGGGAACGCTCGGGCTGCTTGCCCTCCAGCTCCTGCGGGCGCGAGGCTGCCGGGTCCTGGTCGTCGGGCGCACGGATCGGCGGCTGGGTCTCGCTCGCGATCTGGGCGCGGACTCCACCGTCGTCGGGGCGGGGGAGAGGGTCGCGGACGCGGCGCGGCGCCTCGCCGGCCGAGACGGCGTCGACCTCGTCGTCGAGACGGCGGGGACCGTCGATGCCGTCGAGCTGTCGGTGGGTCAGGTCGGCTTCGTCCGGCCGGGAGGCCGCGTGGTCCTGACGGGACTCCCGCACGGCGCTTCGCGGGTCGAGTTCTTCTGGATCGTGCGACGCGAGATCGACGTTCGCGGTTCCATGATCTATCGCGAGGAGTTCGGGGAGGCGGTCGCGCTCCTCGCCGCGGATCAGATCCGCGTGGATGCGCTCCTGACCCACCGCTTCCCGCTGGCGGCGATCGACGCGGCTCTGGTGGCGCACCGGGATCCGGCGTCCATCAAGGTCGCGGTCTTCCCGGACGGCTCGGCCGGATGAGCTCTCGGGGACCGGCCTCGGCCCCGGAATCTTCCGCGCGCTTCGCGGCGGTCCCGGAGAGCCGTCCGGCCGTCGAGGAGGAGACGGAGAATGCCACGACCGTCGAGCCGCCGTGGATCACCATCCTCTGGAACTGCGACTGTCACACGTTCGAGCAGGTCGCGCGGCAGCTCATGAAGGCGATCGCCTGCTCCTACGACGATGGGATGGCGATCGCCGGTCGGGTGCACAACGACGGCAAGGCGGTCGTGCGGGTGGGCGCGAAGACCGAGTGCGAGCGGGTCGGCCGGATCCTCGCGGAGATCGGCCTCCGGGTGACCGTGGTCGAGTCGTAGAGGCCAGGCGGGCGCTGCCGCCCGCCTGGCGTCAGCGCGCTCTTCGGAGAGGTGCTCGCTCGGTCCGCCGGCGCCGCGGCGTTGACGGCGGTCCTTCCTGATCTGCCCGGTTGGCCCGATCGGCGTGGCTGGCTCCGGGCCGCGGTGGACTCTCGTAGCGCACCGTGACGACGGTCTTGATCCCGCCCCGGACGTTCCAGTCGCCGACGACCTCCATCCGGCGGGGCGCGAGCGCCCGCACGAGGTCGGCGAGGATGCGGTTGGTGACGTCCTCGTGGAACGCGCCCTCGTTCCGGTAGGCCCACATGTAGAGCTTCAGGGACTTGAGCTCGACCAGCCAGCGGTCGGGGACGTACCGGATCCGGATGGTGGCGAAATCGGGCTGGCCGGTCATCGGGCACATGCACGTGAACTCGGGAACCACGTGGTCGACCTCGTAGTCCCGGTCGACGTGGGGATTGGGAACCCGCTGGAGAGCCTTCGACGGAGCGCTCGGCATCGCGCGGCCGTCAGTATAGCACCGGCTTCGCCCAGACGGCCGCGCGCAGGGCGTCGAGCGCGGACGCCGGCGCCCATTCGAGGAGAACGACGGTGCGATGGCGGCGCTCGATCGCGAAGGCCGCGGCCCCGCTGGACCACGCGAGGAGCGGCGCGTCCGGGGAGAGCGGCGCGAGGCCGTGCTTGAGGGTCATCACGCGCGCGTAGTCCCGCGCGAAGGCCAGAGCGAGGTCCTCCGTGTCCCACGCCGTGAGCGCGACGAGGACGGAAGCGCCCGCCGGGAGGTCCCACAGGGCATGGCGGTCGCCTCGCCAGCCCACGGCGTCGGCCGACTCACCCAGGAATCGGCGAAGGACTTCCGCGACGCCGATCTCGCCGAGCTCGTCCTCGACCGCCAACCGTGAGCCGGCCGGGAGGACGCTGGCGAGGTCGGGCAGGGGGAGCGGGACCGGGTCCTCTCGGCGGTCGAGATAGCGCTCCGGGTGGAGGATCTGCGAGGAGGACCGGGGTGGATCCTGATAGAGCGCCGACAGCTGCGCCCACGGGTGGCGCTGCCGGAAGGCGTGAAGGAAGCCGACGCCCCCCGCGTACGGAAACGTGAGCATCGTCCGGATGTAAGCGGGCGCCCGCGCGACGACCGGGCCGGTGGCCGACGTCCGGATGGCGCGCTGGAGGTCGGAGACGTCTGGCAGGGCGGCGAAGTCGCGCCCGTCCCGGCGGAGGCTCAGGTCGTGCGAGAGGGCGACGGCCTCGCCCTCGACCAGCGCGTGACGGGCGACGGCTTTCGTCGCTCCGTCCGGGCGAGGCACCCAGGAACCGATCGAGATCGAAGAGCCGGTCCTGGAGCACGTGAACCAGCTCGTGGGTGAGCGCGTCGCGCCGCAGCTCGGGCGTCAGCCAGTTCGCGAGGACCATCCGCTTCGCCACGGGATCGTAGTACGCGGCGGCCTGCTCGGCGAGGAGGTCCGCCAGGAAGGCGGGCAGGTCGAAGTCGGCAGGGACGAGCCCCCACGCGACAAGGGCGCGCCGCTCGGCGTCCAGGCGCGCAGGGGAGTACTTCCGGGCCAGCTCGGCGGCGACGAAGCGGCGGCGCTGCTCGCTGGTCTGGATCACGAGCGGAGGCGGGCTGCCGGGGGACGGCAGTCCGCGGAGGGCCGCGAGGTCCCTCAGGAAACGCGCGGCCTCCGTCCTGAGCTCCGGCGGCACGAGGGCCTGCCCGAAGGCGACGGAGACAACGGACGCGGCGGCGAGGATTCCGAGGAGAACGAGCCGCGCCGCCGGCCGGGACGACCGCCGTGAGGGCGACACGGGTCCGCCCGCGTCCCTCACCGGACTCCGCCCGGGACGGGGCGAGGGGCGCCGCCGCGCGCGGCGAACGCGCGGTCCCGGAAGAGCGTGGCCACCGCAATCCCGCCGGCCACGAGGAGCGCCGAGCCGGCGAGCCGCCAGCCGATGGGCTCGCCGATGACCAGAGCCGTGGCGAGGACGCCGAAGAGCGGGGTCGTCAGGTTGAACGCCGCCAGTCCGCTGGGCCGGTACGTCTTGAGGAGCGACATGTTGGCGATGAAGTTGAATCCCGCGATCACGACACCCTGATAGAAGAGCGAGGCGCCGAGGCGCCAGGTCAGGACCGTGGGCGCGGATTCGAGCCCCCACGAGAGGAGAAGGAACAGCGGCGTCCCCACGACGACCTGCGCGAGGAGCGGCTTGACCGGGTGGATGCGCTGGAGCTGTCGATTGAGGATCACCTGGCGGAGCGCGAGGAGGACCGCGCTCACCGACAGGACCACGTCCCCGGCGAGGACCGTGGAGCCGGGCTCCGGCGGCGCCAGGAGCTGGCCGGCGAAGAGCACGAGGATTCCGGCGAAGCCGAGCACGACGCCTCCGAGCGTCGCGACCGTCAGCCGGTCGCCGGGAACGAGGAAGTGGGCCAGGAGGACGATGTAGACCGGGTACGCGTTCAGGAGGACGGAGGCGTGCCCCGCCGTCGACAGCCAGACGCCCACGTTCAGGAGGCCGAGCTGGATGGCGAACAGGAGGCCCAGCCCGAGGAGCGGCCAGCCTTCGCCGGGCTGGAGCCGGAACGGCGCGCGCGTCCAGAGACCCCAGCCGACGACGCACGCTCCGCCGATCGCGAACCGGAGCGCCGCCAGCATGAGGGGCGGCGAGTCCGCCACGCCGACCTTGACCGCCACGGTGTTCCCGCCCCACAGCGCGGAGAGCAGGAGCACCAGGGCGATGGCGCCGGCGTCGAGATCCCGAGGGGCCTGGGTCGGGGGCGCCATGAGCCAAGGCAGTGTACACTCGGTCGTCGTGAGACTCGGCATCATCGGATTCCCTGGCAGCGGAAAGACCACGCTGTTCAACCTCCTCACCGGCGCGGAGGCGGGTGTCGCCCAGCCGCCGGGTCGCGGGCGGCTCAACGTCGGTGTCGTGCGCGTGCCCGACGACCGCGTGACGCGGCTCGCGGTGCTGTTTCAGCCGCGAAAGACGGTCTACGCGAGCGTCGAGGTGGTGGATCTCGCGGGCTTCGACCGCGGGGAGCGCGCGAGCCTGGACGTGGGCGAGCTGCGGCAGGCCGACGCCCTCCTGCACGTGGTCAGAGCGTTCCCGTCGCCCGCACTCGGCGCGGCGCCATCGCCCGCGCGCGAGGTCCAGGCGCTCGAGGAAGAGCTGATCCTCGCCGACCTGGAGGTCGTCGAGCGCCGGATCCAGAAGCTCGGGCCGGGGCTCAAGCGAAAGGCGACCGATGCCGAGCAGCGCGAGCACGCGCTCCTCGTGCGGGTGCAGCGACCGCTCGAGGAGGGCGTGTCGCTTCGGGCACAGGAGCTGACGGCGGAGGAGGGGCGGCTCCTCCGGGGCTTTCAGTTCCTGTCGCTCAAGCCGATCCTCCACTGCCTGAACCTCGCCGAGGACGCCGTGGCCGGGCGCGCGAAGGCGCTGTCCGAGCTGGACGAGGTGGGCAAGCGTCCCGGAACGCTCGTCGGCTGGGTCTCGGCGGCGGTCGAGGGCGAGGTCGCCGCGCTCGCACCCGAGGAGCAGCGGAGCTTCCTCGACGCGCTGGGGCTGCCCGAGCCGGCGCTTCACCGCGTGATTCGTGACGCCTACACGCTCCTCGGACTGGCCAGCTTCTTCACGGTGGGAGAGGACGAGGTCCGCGCCTGGACGATTCCGGCCGGCGCGGCGGCCGTCGAGGCCGCGGGGGCGATCCACTCCGACATCGCGCGCGGCTTCATCCGGGCGGAGGTGATCGGGTGGGCGGAGCTGCTCGAGGTCGGCTCACTGGCCGAGGCGCGGAAGCGCGCCCTCCTCCGGCTCGAGGGCAAGGACTACCCCGTCCAGGACGGCGAGGTCTGCCACTTCCGCTTCAACGTGGGCCGCTGACCCGCGCGCCGCTGGCGCGCCGGCGCGGTCTCACACCTTCGGGAAGTTCATGGCGTCGACGAACAGATCCTGGAAGTCGGGGTGGGTCGCGAGCGACAGGTGCTCGATCGAGCGGGCGAGCCGCTCCGCGCGGGCGCGCTCCGCCTCGGAGACGAGCGCGAGCTGCGCCCCCAGCGCGGCGGCGTTGCCCACGTAGCGGATGCGATCGAGCGCCAGCGGGGGGATCAGCCCGATCCGCACGGCGCTCCGTATCGAGAGGTAGTTGCCGAACCCGCCTGCCAGCATCAGGTCGGTGAGGGCCTCGTCCGGGACCCCGAGGACGTGCTGGAGCATCCGGATCCCGCCGCCGATCGCGCCCTTGGCGAGCTGGAGCTGCCGGACGTCGTCCTGGGTCAGGACGATCTCCCCGCCGCCGGCAGCCTCCCCGCGGGGCGCGAGGACCAGAAGGCGCTCCTCGCCGCGCTCGGCGAGCCGTGCGGCCAGCGCGGCGGGGAAGCGGTCGCGCCGCTCGATCTGGATGAGCCCGGTCCAGTCGACGAGACCGACGTCGAGCGCCGCCGCGACCGCGTCGATGAGGCCCGAGCCGCAGATACCCTGGGGCGCGCCATCGCCGATCACGTGGAAGCGCAGGTCCCCGTCCTCGACCCAGACGCGGTCGATGGCCCCGACGGCTCCCCGCATGCCGTGACGGATCTGCGCGCCCTCGAGCGCCGGGCCGGCCGGGGCGGAGCACGCCATCAGCCGCTCCCGCGTCCCCATCACCACCTCGCCGTTGGTGCCGATGTCGACGACGGCCCGCACGCTGACGCTCTCGTCGAGGCGGGTGGCGAGGGCCGCGCCCACGGCGTCGGCGCCGACGAAGCCGGCCACGATGGGCAGGAAGCAGACGCGCGCCTCGGGGTTGACCTTGAGATGGAGGGTTCGCGCCGGCAGCACGAGCGGGTGCCGGACGACGGCCGAGTAGGGCGAAAGGCCCACGTACGTGGGATCGATGCCCAGCAGCACGTGGTGCATGCACGTGTTGCCGACGACGGTCACCTTGTAGATCCACTGGGGGAGCACGCCGGTGCGCCCCAGCAGCTCGTCGACCTGCTGGTTCAGGAGGCCGATGATGCGGCTCTGGAGCTTCCGCAGATTCGACGGATTCCACTGAGCGAAGGCGATCCGCGACATCAGGTCGCCGCCGAACGTCGCCTGGGGGTTCAGGCTCGAGACCGACGCCATCACCTCGCCCGAGGCGAGCTCGAGCAGCGTGGTGACCACGCTCGTCGTGCCGACGTCGATCGCGACCCCGAACGCCATCGCGGTGGTGTCGCCGCGCTCGACGCCGAGGGGCGCGCCCTGGAACGTGACGACCGTCACCTCGCCCTTGCCCTCGCGGAGCGTGGCCGGAAGCGTGCGGATCACGTCGAGGGGGACGTCCCCGGGCGCGAGGCCGGCCGCCAGCGCGAGCTGCTCGAGATCCGAGGTCTGGTGGTGCTCCTCCTGCGGCAGCTCGACCCGGACGACCTTCTTGCGGATCCCGGCGTCCATGGCCACCTGCGCCCGGACAACCGCGCCCGGCTCGACGCCCAGGATCTGGAACGCGCGCTCGTCGAGGGGCGGCGCGACCTGGACGACGAGCGGCTCCATCGGCACCAGCTGGCAGGAGAGGCGGTATCCCTCGCGCACCAGGTCGTTGCCGAGCTGAAGCTGGTCGCTGATCGTGCCGGGCGGGGCCACGCCCTCGACGACCTTGACCCGGCAGGACGTGCAGCGGCCGCGCCCGCCGCAGGTGGCCGTGACGTCCACTCCCTGGGCGTGCGCCGCGCGGAGCAAAGCGGTGCCGGGCTCGACGGCGACCGTCCGGCGATCCGGCAGAAACGTCACGGAGACGGCGGACACGTGGTCATTCTAGACCATGGGAGGCTGGGAACCTCGCGACGCAGCGCCGGCTGAGGCCCTCCGGGGCGGACGGTATAGTAGGGCCGTGCAAGACCTCAGCCCGCCGACCGGCCGCGTCGTTGCCGTGAGCATCGGGGCGCGCGGCCTCGAGGACACGGGGGCCCATCGGCTCGAGCGCGGCCGGCTGACGGTCTCCATCGTGGTCGACGGGCTGCCCATCGCGGACCTGCCCGTCGGAGCGCGGCTGCGAATTGGCGAGGGTGCGATCGTCGAGCTGCTGGCATCAGACGCAGCGGGTGAGCCAGGCGCCTCTCCGGAGGGCACGCCTGGTGGGCTGCTGGAAGCCAGCGCGAGCGACACCGTCCCGGCCGATGTGCTCGAGCCCGGCTCCGTCGAGCCCGGCGACGGCGTCGCTCTCGAAGCGGTCGCTCTTCCGCTGACGGACGTCCTCGATCTCCACAGCTTCCGGCCGGAAGAGACGTCGAGGGTGGTGAGCGAGTATCTCGACGCGGCCCGGCGCGCCGGCGTCGGCGAGGTGCGCATCGTTCACGGCCGGGGCCGGGGCGTTCAGCGGGCGATCATCCGGCGTCTCCTCGCCGAGGCCCCGGGCGTGGCCGGGTTCGCCGACGCACCACCGACGCGGGGCGGGTGGGGGGCGACCGTCGTTCGCCTCCGCCGAGGGGAGGACACGCCGTCGGCGTGAGGACGGTCGCGGTCGTGGCGCTCCTGGGCCTCGTGCTGACCGCGAGCGCCCTGGATCTGGCCCTCGGGGTGCTCTGGGTGGTGGCGCTCGTGGCCGTGCTGCTCCTGCGGCGCCGGCTGCGCATGGCCGCGGTGCTCGTGCTCCTGGCGAGCGCGGCTCTGCTCGTCTGGGGCGGCCGGCTCGGGTGGTTCGCGTCCCCGATGCCCGTCTCGTACGAGAGGGGCTGGGTTCCGGTGTGGGGCGAGCCGCGCCCGGCGTTCTCGACCGTCGCCGGCGATCCACAGCTTCTGGCCGCTCGAGCCCGGCTCGCCGAGCTCACGCGGGACGAGCTCCGTCTGACGGGATCGGAGCTCGAGCAGCGCGCCGGGGCCGTGATCGCGCTCTCGCGGCGGCTCGACCCGCTGCGTGGCGACGCGCCGCGCGAGGCGGCGGCCGTGGAGGCGGCCGCGCGGCGGCTGGCCCGCACCCTGGCCGCCGCGGAATTCCGCGACCTCGAGGCTCGGCGCGCGGCCGTTTCCGCCTATCTGGCCGAGCTGGACCGGCGGCTCGAGACCGCGAGAGACGGGAGCGAGGCGGCTACCGTCCTGCGGGCGGCCGATCCCGCCGCCATGGCTCACGTGTCCCTCCGTCCCGTGCGGGAGGATCTCGCGGCTGCCGGCGCCGCCGTGGAAGCGCTGGTACGCGTACTGGGGGGCGGGGTGCCGACGGCGGCCACGACCGCCACCGCGCGCTACGACGACAGCCGGAAGGAGCTTCGGCGGGAGGTGCGCTACGCGGTGACCGGCGCGCCCGGCGTCCGTCTGCTCCGCGTCGAGCTGCGCGCCTTCCGCGGCGCGGCGCCATCCGGGGCGCCCGTGAGCCTCGCCTACGCGGCGGGGGGCGAGGCGGCCCGCCCGGTTCCGCCCGGCGCATCGCTCGATCTCGAGCCGGCTCCGCGCGGCGTGGCGATCCTCCGGGCGTGGGCCGAGCCCGCGGCTCCGCGCCCGGTGCACGCGACCTTCCGCGCGCTCGCGTTCGAGCAGCTCGAGGTCGGAGCCGCCGCGACGGGCAGACGACGTCCTGATCACGGTCGCTCTCGACGGACGGGCGGGGATCGAGATACCGCTCGCCGTGCAGCTCCGGCCGCCTCGCTTGGTCCGGGTCGTGGTGCCGCGCTACGCGCTCTACTTCGCGAGCCAACCCGGAACGGTCACACCCGATCCGGAGGGCGAGAGCTGGGAGCCAGCCGGCGAGGAAGCCGGGCCGCTCCGGCTCGAGCTGGTACCGAGGACCCTGCTCCTGCGGAACCCGGCCTTCGCCTGGGTGTGCGGGTACCTCTACCGGCCGAACCCGGGTACCGTTGTGGTGGCTACCGGGCTGGCGGCGCTCGCGCTCGTCCTGGTGCGCCGCTCGCGCCCGACCGGGGCCGAAGGTGGATGAGAGGAGGCTGGCCGGATGCGACTCGCGGTCACCGAGGTAGAGGCGATGATGGCGGGCAAGCCCGACGGGACGACGCTGGAGGCGATGCTGGACGTCTTCGAGGTCTTCGGGAGCGGCGCGCTGACCGACGAGGTCTACGTCCTGGACGACGTCTCGGGAAAGCGAATCGCCATCGCGCCGCGGGAGCTCAAGGAGCGCTACCGGGTCTCGTAGGGGAAGGAGGCTCTCGGTGGGGCCCGGGCCGCTCCCGGGAGCCCGACCTCCAGAGCGTCCGGCTAGGAAGGCGGCTGGGCCGACGGTTTGTGCTTCAGCGTCTCGCTGAGCTGCCGGTACAGGAAGTCCGCCTCGAGGGGCGTGAGGTCGAACTGACGGGAAGCCTCGTCGATCAGCTCGCCTCGCTTGGCGTGCGGGTCGTCGGTGAGGCGATCGAGGATCCAGTCCAGGGCGCGCTTGACGTTCGGCTCTCCGAGACTCATGCGTGTCGCTCCGGTGTCGGGGTGGTGCCTCGTGGCTGGTGCCCGTTTCCGTTTCCGTTCAGCACCTTCGGGAGCGCCTCGAGGCTCGGGAGGACGAGATCGGCAGGGGAGAAGTCCTCGTGGGTCGTCGCCGGCCCGGGCACCGCGGCGACCGTCATCCCTGCCGCCTTGGCCGCGAGGACTCCGTTGCGCGTGTCCTCGACGACGAAGCAGCGCTCCGGCTCGACGGCGAGGCGGCGAGCGGCCATGAGGTACCCGTCGGGAGCCGGCTTGCCGCGGGCGACCTCGTCGCCCGAGACCACCGTCTCGAAGGCTCCAGTGAGCCCGACGGCCTCGAGGATGGCGTCGATCACGGGCCGCGCCGAGGCGGACACCAGCCCGAGGCGGAGTCCCGCTTCGCGGAACCGGAGAGGGATCTCCGGCACCCCGGGAAGCCCGCGACCCTCGGTCCGGATCAGGGACACCAGGTGCTCGCGCTTGCGGCGCACCAGCTCGTCAGTTGACGCGTCGAGGTCGAAGAGGATCCGGAGGATCCGGAACATCTCCGGGTCGGTTGCGCCGAAGAACGACTGGTTGTCGCGCTCCGTGTACCGGGCTCGCTCTCCGAGGGCGAACTGGGTCGCCCGGAGGTGGAGCGGCTCGGAGTCCATGAGGACGCCGTCCATGTCGAAGAGAATCGCGTCGATCATGCTCATCGAGCCAGGGCCTCAGATTCGTCGGTCGGGGAACCGCTCGCGTCGGTGAACATTACCCCCAGCGGAGGGCAAGTTCCCTGAAGCGGGCTTACTCTACGCTAGTGTCGGGAGGGGCCCAAGTTTTTCATCGGTCCGGTGACATCGGAGCGAGACAACGTGCGCGTCGCGCGATCGGCGCAGAGCAATGAGAGGGAGTCTCCAATGATGCGCGCCAAGTATCGACTGTCCCGACGGAAACCACTTGTTGCGCACCGGCGTCCCGTCGAAGGCCGCCACGGTGGCGTCGGCATGCTGCGAGGGCGTCCATGAGCGCCCGGCTGCGCTTCGCGACGAGGACCGCTCGGGCGGCGCCGCCACCGGAATCTGCCTCGAAGCCGCTCGTTCCCGCGATCCACCTGGCGAACGTATACGTCTTCGAGGACCTCGCGCAGGTCGACGCCGTCTGGGAGGGGCGCGAGGCGGGGTACGTGTACGGGCGCTTCGGGACGCCGAACCACACCATCCTGGAGGACACGCTGGCGGCCCTCGAGGGCGGCGAGGCCGGGCTCGTCGTCGCCTCTGGGATGGCCGCGCTGAGCGCGTTCCTGCTGGGCGGTCTCCGGGCCGGTGAGCATCTCGTGGTGGGACAGGATCTCTACGGCGCGACGACCGCGCTCCTCCGGGAGCAGGCCGCGCGCTGGGGGATCGGCGTGAGCTTCGCGGACGCCGCGGAGCCGGCCTCCGTGGAGGCGGCTCTCACGGACAGGACGCGGGCGATCTTCGTCGAGGCGGTCTCGAACCCGCTGCTGCGGCTGGCCGACCTGCCGGGTCTGGCGGCGATCGCGCGGCGGCGGGGTCTTGCCCTCCTGGTGGACAGCACCTTCGCATCTCCCGCTCTCCTCCGGCCCCTGGAGCACGGAGCCACGGCTGTGCACCACAGTGCGACCAAGTACCTCTCGGGCCACGGCGACGTCACCGCCGGAATCCTGGTCGGCTCCCGCTCGCTCGTGGACGCCGCGCGGACCCAGGCCGTGCGAATCGGGCTCAACCTCGGGCCTTTCGACGCGTGGCTCACGCTGCGCGGCGTGCGAACGCTCGCCCTGCGGATGGAGCGCCATTCCGCCAACGCGCTCGAGCTGGCACGCTTCCTCCAGAAGCGATCCGAGGTGGCGCGCGTGCACTATCCGGGATTGCCGGACCATCCGCAGCACGCGCTCGCGCGAACGCTGCTTCCGGACGGCTTTGGTGGCATGCTGTCCTTCGATCTCGTCGGGGGCGCCCCTGCGGTCGGCCGGCTCTTCGGGGGGCTGGCCGGAGGGCCGGCAGCCGGGCGCGAGGCGCTGATCGCCTTTGCGCCGAGCTTCGGCGACGTCACGACGACGTGGACCTACCCGGCGCGGACGTCGCACCGGCCGCTGTCCCAGGACGAGCGGGCGAAGCTCGGCATCGGCCCCGGTCTCGTGCGGCTGTCCGTCGGGATCGAGGATGTCGAGGATCTCAAGGAAGCGCTGGACCTGGCGCTGCGGGCGGCCGGGACCTGAGCGTCGATGACCTGCCTGCGGTGAAAGGAGCGTGACATGAGCGAGGCCCTGAAGAAGTACGGAGACCTGCTGGGCGGCGACAGCAAGGCGCTGGCTCATCTCGGGACGGTGATGTCGAGCGGGGCGCCCCAGGTGACCCCGGTCTGGTTCGACTACGACGGGAAGTTCTTCCGCGTGAACTCGGCCAAGGGGCGGGTGAAGGACCGCAACATGCGGCGGAACGCCGCCGTGGCCCTGTCGATCGTCGACCCCGGGAATCCCTACCGCTATCTCGGTGTGCTCGGCCGCGTCGTCGAGATCACCGAGCAGGGAGGCGACGCGCACATCGACAGCCTGGCCAAGAAGTACCTGGGCCAGGACCGGTACCCCTACCGGCGTCCGGGCGAGGTCCGCGTGATCTACAAGATCGCGCCGGCCCGCGCCAGCGGCATGGGCTAGACGGACCGGCGTCACGGGCCCCTGCCGCTGCTCTCGGGCTTCCGGGACTTCGAGCGTCTGGGAGCGGGCGGCGGGGCCCTGTTCCAGGCCTGTTGACAGGTATGGTGCTTCTCCCGTACGTTCTGGCTGAGAGGTCGGACCACCATACCGCTAGCGGGGCCCCGCGCTCCTCGGGGCCGCAGGAGGCCGTGCATGGCGCATCTCACCGTCGAGGTGGTCTACCGGGGCATCTTCCAGAAGAACCTCGCCGCGCGGATCACCCGCGGGATCGTGCTCTCGTCCCGGAAGGCCGGGCGGTGGGGGATCGCGTTCGGACGGTACGGCGACAGCCCGCAGCGAAACGGGATCCCGGCCAAGGACTTCGCGATCGTGGCGGACACCAAGGAGGAGCTCGAGCAGCACATGGCTCGCTACGAGCCGAAGGAGCTCCACGTCACGATTTGCGTGGATGACACCCTCTGCAAGGGCGTGGAGTCGTGGGCGTGGTACGGGCTCCAGCCGATCAACCGCCTCATCCTCCCGGGCGGGCATCTGCTCGTGACGTCCACGCGGTCGCCGAGCGAGCTCCTGCGGGACATCCACAAGAAGGACTCGCCGTACCACCTCTGGATCCTGCCTGCGAAGGCCTCGTTCTCGGGTCTCTGGGTCTTCAAGGAAGACCACACGGAGGCGCGTGCCCTCGGAGCCCTGGCCAAGATCGCGTCGGAGTTCCTCGACATCGAGGCGGTGTGCGCGGCCATCCGGGAGGCCGAATGGGGCTCGGAGCTGAAGGCCGAGTCCGCGCGCAAGGCCTACGAGCGAGCGGACGGGCGGCGCATCCAGATGAACGAAGGCAATGACGAGGTGCCGTTCTCGTTCGAGATGCCGAAGTGGTGGGAGATGCGCGAAGGGGTGAGCATCCCGGCCATCCCCGTCGGCAAGCCGGTCGAGGGCGGGAAGGGGTACCGGCCGGAGCGGAATCCCTACTTCAAGAAGTTCACCACCCGCACCATGCGGCCGGTCGTGAACTTCGACACCTGCGTCAAGTGCACGCTCTGCTGGATCCAGTGCCCGGACAGCGTGTTCGACGTGACGCCGGACGGGCTGTACGACGCCAACATGGACGCCTGCTGCGGGTGCGGGGTGTGCGAGGCGGTCTGCCCCGTGAAGGACTGCATCACGATGGTGAACGAGGCCGCCTTCGACGACAACCAGAGCCAGTGGGAGATGTGGCGCCAGGACAAGGACGCCTACCGCGTCTGGTCCACGGAGAAGATCCGCGACAAGGTCACGACGGTGCGCTCGCACGGCTTCCGCTACCGGGGCCAGTACGAGGAGGAGCTCTCCCAGGGCCCGCTCGAGCTGGGCGGGACGCCCGTGAGCGAGGGGATCCCCGGCGAGAACGCCAAGGCCAAGGGTGCCCAGCCGAAGCGGCACATGCACGACAAGGCGTCGATCGTGACCGGCGTGCCCGAAGCGCCGGGCGCCTAACCCCCAGGGACGCCAACAGACGAGGAGGATGTCCATGGCAGTCGCGACCAAGCCCGCCGGGGGTGCGGCGGTCCTCGACGAGACGGAGATGCTGATCTCGGGCAGCGAGGCCGTTGCCGAGGCCCTCACGCTGGCCGACATCGACGTCGTCACCGCGTATCCGATCCGGCCCTACGACACGGTGATGCAGGCGATCGCGAAGAAGATCGCCAACGGCAAGCTCGTCGCCGAGTACATCGTCGCCGAGGGCGAGCACAGCCAGTTCGAGATCGTGAAGCACGCGTCCACCGTGGGCGCGCGCGTCTTCTGCGGGTCCTCGGGCGTGGGCTGGATGTACGCGATGGAGGCGATCACTGTCACCCCCGCCCTCCGCGTTCCCTTGGTGGCGCTCGTGGGGAACCGCGCGCTGGACGATCCGGGCGCGTTCGGGGTGGAGCACAACGACGCCCTGTCCGTGCGTGATCTCGGGTGGCTTCTCGTGTGGATCGACACGGCGCAGGAGGCCCTCGACACGACGCTCATCGCATATCGCGTGGCGGAGGATCGGCGGATCTTCCTGCCGATCGCGATCTCGGCCGACGGCGCCTTCCTGACGCACTCGCAGACGATCACGCGGGTGCCTCCGCAAGAGCGCGTGCAGCGGTTCCTGCCGGCGTACAACCGGGGGGACCTGTTGCTTCACCCGGACAACCCGATCACGGTGGCGCCGCAGGTGAACGAGGACTGGGTCATCGAGATCCGGCGCCAGAACGACGAGGCGATAAAGCGCGCGTACACCGTCATCGAGGAGGTCTACGCCGACTTCCGTCACACGTTCGGGCGCGGGCCGGAGAACCCCTGGTTCGAGGAGTACATGACGGAGGACGCCGAGATCATCCTGATGGGGATGGGGACCCTGTCGCTGCCGGTCAAGGTGGCGATCCGGAACCTGCGCAAGCAAGGGAAGAAGGTTGGCCTGATCCGGCTGCGGTGGTTCCGGCCGTTCCCGTACGAGCAGCTGGCGCGAGCCCTCCGGCACGCGAAGGCGATCGGTGTCATCGACCGGGACTACTCGTTCGGGTCGCCGTTCGGCTCGGGCGTCGTCGCCAACGAGGTGCGGGCGGCGCTATACAACGCGGAGCATCGACCCCCGCTGATCGGCTTCATCTGCGGCCTCGGCGGGCGCGAGGTCACGCTCGAGGACGTGAACAAGGCGGTGGACATCTGCTACGCCGCGGCGAACGCCGGCCGGACGGAGCGGGCGACCTACTGGCTCGGTGTGCGCGAGTGACGGGGAGGGAGACCATGGCCGACACCACGACGTTCACGAACGACACGCAGGTGCTGTCGCCCTTCAAGGGCGTCAAGAAGGTCACCATCGAGGAGTACTTCACGTCGGGGCACCGGACCTGCCAGGGGTGCGAGTCGGCCCTGGTCATGAAGCTGATGGTGAAGGCGTCCGGGCCGCGCACGATCGTGCTGGGCTCGACCGGGTGCATGTACGTCGCGAACACGACCTACTACACCACGCCGTGGGTGGTGCCGTGGATGCACACGCAGCTCGGCTCGTCGGGATCGGCGGCGCTCGGGACGGCGGCGGGTCTCAAGTCGCTCATGAAGAAGGGGAAGATGAAGTCCGAGCCGATCAACGTCATCGCCTTCTGCGGCGACGGGGGCGGGGCGGACATGGGACTCGGCGCCATCTCGGCCACCTTGACCCACAAGGAGTACAACTCCCTGATCCTGCTCTACGACAACGAATCCTACGCCAACACCGACATCCAGCTGTCGGGGATGACGCCGTACGGCGCCCACACGACGTTCAGCCCGCCCGGCGCGGTCAAGCGGATCATCCACACCCGCTGGAAGAAGAACATGGCCGGGATGCTCGCCGCCGGCCATCCGGAGTGCCGCTACGTGGCCACCGTGTGCGCGTCGTACGCCGTGGAGATGATGAACAAGGTCCGGCGGGCGCTGACCATCGGCGGGCCGACGTTCATCCACTCGCTCGACCCGTGCCCGAAGGGCTGGGACTACGACCCGATGCTCTCCCACGAGCTCGGCGAGCTGGCGGTGGAGACCGGCATCTTCCCCTTGTACGAGGTCGAAGAGGGCGTGGTGAAGTACTACGGCAAGACCAAGGCCATCGTGGAGGGGCGGAAGCGGAAGCCGGTCCGGGAGTACCTGCTCAAGCAAGGCCGCTTCGCGCACTTCACCGAGGACGACCTCGCGTACTTCCAGGCGAAGGTCGACGAGATGTGGGTCAACTGGGAGATCCCGGGCGTCGTGTCGTTCCGCAAGGCGCCATCCGACATTCCGCTACCGACCTGAGGACGTGACACCGAGACGATGACCTTACCGTCGTCGTCGGGGAACGGGGGGCTGCCAGGCCGCTGGCGGCCCCTTTTTCGTCTCGAGTCCTGCGCCCCACCGCTCGAGTTCCTTCCATCCCTCCGACTGAAGGAGGCTCCATGGCTCATCGAGTGATGACAGCCGCCGTCGCGCTCTTGGGACTCACCCTGCTGGGAGGCCTTGCCGGCTCCGTGGAGGCGTGGGAGCCGACCAAGCCGGTGGAGTTCATCGTTCCCGCAGGGACGGGCGGCGGCGCCGACCAGATGGCGCGCCTGATCGCCCCGCTCGTGGAGAAGTACAAGCTATCGCCGCGGCCGCTCGTCGTGGTGAACAAGGCCGGCGGGGCCGGCGCCGAGGGCTTCACGTACGTGAAGGCCAAGTCCGGCGACGCCCACACGATCATCATCACCCTGTCCAACCTCTTCACGACCCCGCTCCACACCGGAGTGCCCTTCAACTGGAGGGATCTCACGCCGCTCGCGCGGCTCGCGCTGGATGAGTTCGTCCTGTGGGTGAACGCCGAGACTCCCTACAAGACGGCCAAGGAGTACGTCGAGGCGGTCAAGAAAGGGAAGGACGGCAAGCCGTTCATCATGGGCGGTACCGGAGCGGCCCAGGAAGACCAGATCATCACGATCCTCCTCGAACAGGCGCTCGGGGCGAAGTTGACCTACGTTCCGTTCAAGGGCGGTGGCGAGGTCTGCGCGAATCTCGTGGGGAACCACGTGGACTCGACGGTCAACAACCCGATCGAGTGCGCGGGCCACTGGAAGGCGGGCCGGGTGCGCCCGCTCGCCGTGTTCGACACGAAGCGCCTGGCGGCGGCCGGCTGGGGGGACATCCCGACCGTGAAGGAGGCGCTGGGGGTGGACATCAGCTACGTGATGCTCCGCGGCATCTTCGGGGCGCCTGGAATGCCCGCCGAGGCGGTCGCATTCTATCAGGGGATGCTCCAGAAGGTGTACGAGACGCCGGAGTTCAAGGAGTACATCGAGAAGGGCGCCCTCAACGCCGCCTGGCAGACGGGACCCGAGTTCGTCAAGTGGCTGGAGGGCGCGGAGATCCTGCACAAGGACCTCATGGCCAAGGGCGGTCTGCTGAAGTAACCTCGCCGCGCGGCGCCTCTCATCCGGGAGGCGCCGCGCGACGGCCAGCGCGCCGGCGAGCCGCTCGAAACGCCCGGATGGCCCATCGAGGAGAGAGACTGCGTGCGCACGGCTGACATCGGCTGTGGGGTCCTCCTGGCGGTCGTCGCGATCGTCGTCCTCGTCGAGGGCCTGCGGCTCGGCATCGGCTGGAGCAGCGACGGGCCGCTCCCCGGCTTCTTCGTGTTCTACCTGGGGGCGGCGCTTCTCGCGTCGGCCGCGGTCGTCGTGGCTGGGGCCATCCGGCGGTCTCGGGACACCGCGCCGTTCGTCAGGCCCGGCCAGTTGCGTTCCGTGGCGACGGTCTTCTTCCCGGCGGTCGCGATGGTGATCCTCACGCACGTGGTCGGGCTGTACGTCAGCGGCGCGCTCTATCTCGCGACCTACATGCGGTGGATCGGCCGGCACCGCTGGGTGACGATCGTGCTCGTGGCGGTCGGGATCCCCGTGGCGGCCTTCCTGGTCTTCGAGGTGTGGTTCCTGGTTCCCCTGCCGAAGGGCCCGCTCGAGACGCGACTCGGGTACTGAGGACGCGCTGCGATGTCGGGAATCGAGAACCTGTTTCTCGGGTTTCAGATCGCGATCACTCCGTTCAACCTCGTCATGTCGGTCATCGGCATCGTGCTGGGAACCATCATCGGGGTGCTGCCGGGACTCGGCGGGGCGAACGGCGTGGCCATCCTGCTGCCGCTGACGTTCACGATGTCGCCGACGTCCGCGATCATCCTGCTCACCTCCATCTACTGGGGCGCGCTCTTCGGCGGGGCGATCACATCGATCCTCTTCAACATTCCCGGCGAGCCCTGGTCGGTGGCGACGACGCTCGACGGGTACCCGCTCGCGAAGCAGGGGAAGGGCGCCCAGGCTCTGACCGCGGCATTCACGTCGTCCTTCGTCGGCGCGCTGTTCGCCATCCTGCTGGTCTCATTCTTCGCCCAGCCCCTGGCAGAGCTCGCGCTCAAGTTCGGACCGCCGGAATTCTTCGCCATCCAGCTCCTGACCTTCTCGAGCTTCATCGGGCTGGGAGGCGGCAGCCCGGTCAAGTCGTTCGCGTCGATCGTGCTCGGCTTCATCCTGGGGGCCATCGGCCTCGACGTCGTCACCGGACGGCTCCGGCTCACCTTCGGCTCGATCGAGCTCATGCGTGGAATGTCGTTCATCGTCGCGGTGATCGGCCTGTTCGGGCTGGGAGAGATCTTCCTCACCGTCGAGGAAGGGCTCCGGTTCCGGGGGGTGACGCCCCGGGTGCGCTTCCGGGACATGGTGGCGACGTGGCGCGAGCTGGCCGGGTACTGGCGGACCTTCCTCCGGAGCGCGATGATCGGGTTCTGGATGGGGTTCAAGCCGGGCGGCGCCACCCCCGCCTCGTTCATGAGCTACGGCTTCGCCCGCCGGTTCTCGCGGCACCCGGAGAAGTTCGGCACGGGGGTACTCGAAGGCGTCGTGGCCCCGGAGACCGCGGCCCACGCGGCCGGGGTCGCCGCGATGCTGCCCATGATCACGCTGGGAATCCCCGGATCCCCGACCGCGGCCGTGATGCTCGGCGGGCTCCTCATCTGGGGCCTCCAGCCCGGGCCCATGCTGTTCGTCGAGAAGCCCGAGTTCGTGTGGGGGCTGATCGCGAGCATGTACACGGGGAACGTCATCGGCGTGCTCATGGTGCTCTTCTTCGTGCCGGCGTTCGCGGCGATCCTCCGGATCCCCTTCGCCATCCTGGTCCCGCTGATCGTGTTCGTCTGCGCGATCGGCGCCTACACGGTGAGCAACAGCATGCTCGACGTCTGGTACATGCTGGGATTCGGGGTCCTGGGGTACGTCTTCAAGAAGCTCGACTATCCGCTGGCGCCCCTGGTGCTCGCCTTGGTGCTGGGCGACATCGCGGAGAACGCGCTCCGACAGAGCCTGATCATGTCGCAGGGCTCCGTGCTCATCTTCGCGACGCGCCCCATTGCGGCCGTCATCACCGCCGCGGCGCTCGTGCTGTTCCTGCTGCCCGTTCTCGGGCCGCTGATGCGGCGTCCTCGGCTGAGACCGTCCGAGGCCACCCGCACCTGACCGGCGGAGCCTCGGCGATGCCGGTGGTCGCGATGACGCGGGAGATGGGGAGCCTCGGGTCTCTCATCGCGCACGAGGTCGCCCGTCGCCTCGGCTACCAGTTCCTGCGGAACGACATCCTGCGGGACGCGGCCAGGGAGTACCGGGTGCGGGAGTCGCGCCTCGTCGGCATGGTGGAGCAGGCTCCGGGTCTGGTCGAGCGCCTGCGCCGGCCGCGGGTCCGGTACCGTGCCTACCTGGAGGCGGCCGTGCTCGAGGCGGCCCTCCAGGATCGCGTCGTCCTCGTCGGCCGCTGGTCGACGCTCTTCCTGCGCGGCATCTCCCACGCGGCACGCGTGCGCGTCTGCGCGCCGCCGGCCGTCCGGGCGCGCCGCGTGATGGAGCGGCACGGGATCGACGCCGCCGAGGCGACGCACCGGATCGCGGCGTACGACGATGGCGTCCGGGCGCGCATGCGGCAGATGTTCGATGTCGACTGGACCGACCCCCTCCTGTACGATCTCGTCATCAACACGGAGACCATCGGGGTGATGACGGCCGTCGAGCAGGTCCTCGGGCTGGTGGCCTCGGCGGAGCTCCAGCCCACGCGGGTCTCGCGGCAGATGCTGGCCGACCGAGCCCTCGCGGCGCGCGTCCGGGCGATCCTGAAGGCGACGCCGTCGACGGCCCGGGTGGACGTGGACATCCAGGCGGCGGAGGGGCACGTGCGGCTGGCGGGTGTGGTCGGATCGGAGGCCGAGCGCGAGGGGGCGCTCGCCGTCGCCCGCGAGGCGTCGGGCGTGACCCAGGTGTCGAGCGAGGTCAAGGTGTTCCGGAGGCCGGTCCGGTGAACTGGGCGGAGGTGGCGACCGCCGAATTCTGGTTCCGGTGGATCCAGATCGTCATCCTCGACCTCACCCTGGCCGGGGACAACGCGCTCGTCATCGCCTTGGCCGTGCGGAAGCTGCCCGCGAAGCAGCAGTGGCAGGGGCGGCTATGGGGAACGGTCGGCGCCGTCGGCCTGCGCATCGTCTTCATCGCGATCATCAGCGTCCTGCTGCGAGTCCCTCTCCTCCAGGCGTCCGGCGGGGCGATCCTGCTGTGGATCGCCGTCAAGCTCCTGTCGCAGGAGGGCCACGGGGCGGAGGAGCACGAGACGGTCCGACAGGGCACGACGCTCCTCGAGGCGATCTGGATCATCGTCCTGGCCGACGTGATCATGAGCCTCGACAACGTCCTGGCGATCTCGGGAGCGGCCCACGGCGACATGGTGCTGGTCGTCTTCGGCGTGGGACTGTCCATCCCGCTCGTGATCTGGGGGAGCGGCCTTCTGGCCCGGCTGATGGCCCGGTTCTGGTGGATCGTCGACGTCGGCGCGGCCATCCTCGGGTGGGTCGCTGGCGAGATGATCCTCGGGGATCGTGTCATGCAGGGGTGGCTCGGAGGCCATCCGAGCCCGGTGGTGCAGCGCGCCGTCCAGGTGTCGCTCGCTGTCATCGTCATCGTCATCGGCCGCGCGTGGGCGCGCCGCCGCGGGCGTGCCGTCGTCGGCGCCCGCGCCGGATCTGGCCACTGAGCCGCGGGGGAACCGAGTGGCACGCCGCCGCTCCGACGTCGAGTGGCCGAGCCTGGAGCCGGTGCGGAGCACCCGCATCTACGAGGAGATCGTCCGGCAGATCCGGCTGCTGATCGCGGACGGGCACCTGAAATCGGGGGACCGGCTGCCCCCGGAGCGGGACCTCGCGGAGCGGTTCCGGGTGAGCCGGACGTCCGTCCGGGAAGCGATGCGGGCCCTCGAGAGCCGGGGCCTGATCGGGATCCGCCCCGGGGAGGGTGCCTTCGTCCGGGAGGTCTCGGTCGAGGCCCTGGTCGAGCCGCTCGCGCTGGTGATCCTGGCGCAGCGCGAGACGATCGCGGACCTCTACGAGGCCCGCCGCCTCCTGGAGCCGCCCATCGCCGGACTGGCCGCCCGTCGGGCCAGTCAGGAGGAGGTGGCGGACATGACGCGGATCCTCGACGAGCAGAGCGCCGAGGTGGCGGCCGGGCGGACGGGCCTCGCCCAGGACGCGGCGTTCCACACGGCGCTCGTGCACTCGACCCACAACCGGGCGATCACGCGGATCGTCACCACCCTGATGGACCTTCTCGCCCAGAGCCGCGAGGAGTCCCTGTCGCAGCCAGGCCGGCCTGTCCGCTCGCACGGCGACCACCGGCACATCCTGGCGGCCGTGATCGCCCAGGACGCCCGGGGGGCTGAGAAGGCCATGCTGGCCCATCTGGTGGGAGTCGAACGCCTCGTCGTGGGGCGCGACGACGACCGCCCGGAGCGCGCTCCGCGCAAACCGTCACGCTGAGCGTCGGGACATCGGACGTTCGGCAGGCCCGTTTCGGTTGACCCGATCAGGGTTTAGGTGCTAGTCTGTTTAGACTTTGCAGTCTGATCGGTGATGGTGGCGGTGGCGGGATGAGGATGGCGAGCGTGGCCCGGTCCTTCGCGGGCGACCTCGCGGGGGCGGCATGACGGTATTCCACGGCGTGTATCCGCCCGTGCGGACTCCCTTCCGGGGCACGGTAGCGGCTCCCGTTCGGCTGGCGTCCAACCTCGCCGGGCTGAACGCGCACCTCTTGTCGGGGAGTTTCCGCTCCTCGCCGAAGGCGAGATCCTGGCGACGGCGGGGCTGCTGTGACGGCCAGGTACGCACGCAGTTGATCACCCGGGTATCAGGGGCGTAGGAGACCGGCGATGAAGATGTCAGGGGCGCGCATCGTGCTGGAGTCGCTCAAGCGTGAGGGCGTGGACGTGGTCTTCGGGTTGCCCGGCGGCGCCGTCCTGCCCCTCTACGACGCGCTCTACGACTTCCCGGGGCCGCTGCGCCACGTCCTCGTCCGCCAGGAGGCGGCGGCCGGTCACGCGGCCGAGGGGTACGCGCGGGTGACCGGCAAGGTCGGGGTGTGCCTGGTCACCTCGGGCCCGGCTGCCACGAATCTCGTCACGGCGCTCCAGGACGCGTACATGGACTCGATGCCGATCGTCGCCCTCACGGGGCAGGTGCCGACGCACCTCATCGGCAACGACGCGTTCCAGGAGGCGGACAACGTCGGAATCACCCGACCCTGCACGAAGCACAACTATCTCGTGAAGGACATCAAGGACATCGCGCCGGTGATCCGCGAGGCTTTCCACATCGCGGCGACCGGACGTCCGGGCCCGGTGCACATCGACCTGCCGAAGGACGTCCTCATGAAGCAGGCCGATTTCGAGTACCCCGAGAGCGTCCACCTCCGGTCGTACAACCCGACGTACGAGGGGCATCCCGGCCAGGTGAAGAAGGCGGCGAAGGCCATGATGCGCGCCCGCCGCGCGGTGCTGTACGTGGGCGGCGGGGTCATCGGGGCGGACGCGTCGAAGGAGCTCCTGGCGCTTGCCGAGCTGACGCGTATCCCGGTGACGACGACCCTCATGGGCCTGGGCGCCTTCCCCTCGGACCATGCCCTGTCGCTGGGCATGCTCGGCATGCACGGGGGGTACGCCCCCAACATGGCGGTCTACAACTCCGACTGCCTCATCGCGGTGGGCGCCCGATTCGACGATCGCGTCACGGGGAAGGTGGACCAGTTCGCGCCGCAGGCGGAGATCATCCACATCGACGTCGATCCGTCCTCGATCTCGAAGAACATCAAGGTGCACGTCCCCATCGTGGGCGATGCGCGGCGCGTCCTGGGGCAGCTGGTCGAGGCGGTGCGCCAGGAGGGCGCCGGCCAGGCGACCTCGCTGGTCCGGGAGGCGCGGGAGCAGTGGCTCCGCCAGCTCGCCCAGTGGCAGCAGAAGCACCCCTTCCGGTACGACTGGGACGACGAGCTGATCAAGCCCCAGTACGTGGTGGAGGAGGTCTCGAACCTCACGAAGGGTGAGGCGGTCATCGTGACCGGCGTGGGGCAGCACCAGATGTGGGCCGCCCAGCACTACCGCTTTCGCCACCCGCGGCACTGGCTGACCTCGGGCGGGCTCGGCACCATGGGCTACGGCCTCCCGGCGGCCATCGGCGCCCAGGTCGGCCGGCCGGACCGCCTGGTCGTCCTCATCGACGGCGACGGGAGCTTCGTGATGAGCTCCCAGGAGCTGGCGACGATCGTGGAGAACCAGCTGCCGATCAAGATGGTGGTGATCAACAACGGCGGGCACGGGATGGTCCGTCAGTGGCAGGACATCATCTACGGCGGCCGCTTCCACTCCATCGACCTGTCGGCGAGCCCCGACTTCGTGAAGCTCGCCGAGGCGTACGGGGCGGTGGGCATCCGGGCGTCGAAGCCGAACGAGGTGGTGCCGGCGCTCGAGAAGGCGTTCGCGATTCCCGGGCCGGTCCTGGTGGACGTGATGGTCGACAAGGACGAGTTCTGCTTCCCGATGGTGCCGGCGGGCGGAGCGAACAAGGACATGCTGCTCGAGCGCCCGGGCAAGGACGTGAAGGCCAAGGCCGCCAAGTCGCAGACGGGCTTCTAGGAGGCGCCGTGCAGAACGGTCACGGCGTCCGGAAGCACACCATCGCGGTCCTCGTCGAGAACAAGTTCGGCGTCCTCTCGCGCGTGGCCGGGCTCTTCAGCGCGCGGGGGTACAACATCGAGTCCCTCTCGGTCGGCGAGACCCTCGACACCACGGTCTCCCGCATGACGCTGGTCGTGCGGGGCGACGAGTTCGTCCTCGAGCAGGTGGTCAAGCAGCTCCACAAGCTGATCGACGTCATCAAGGTGACCGACCTGACCCAGGAGAACCACGTCGAGCGCGAGCTGGTGCTGGTGCGCGTGAACGCCGAGCCCCAGCATCGAGCGGAGATCCTCCGCGTGGCCGACATCTTCCGCGCCAAGGTCGTGGATGTGACACCCACCACGTATCACCCTCGAAGCCACGGGGGAGGAGTCCAAGCTGAACGCGATCGTCGAGCTCCTGCGGCCCATGGGCATCCAGGAGCTGGTTCGGACGGGAAAGGTGGCCATCGCGCGGGGCTCCAAGACGGCGCGTCGCCGGCCGGAGGAGCCGCTCGGCAAGTCCGCCGACGCCCAGCGACGCCGCCGCGACACCGAGAACAGCCAGGACCCGCGGGTGACCGGGTTCGCCGACTAGCCGGACGGGGTACGTCCGAGGAGACCATACGGATGCCAGCGAAGATCTACTACGACCAGGACGCGGACCTCTCGCTCCTCCGCGGCAAGAAGATCGCCATCGTCGGCTACGGGAGCCAGGGGCACGCGCACGCGCTGAACCTCAAGGACTCGGGGCTGGACGTCGTCGTCGGGCTCTACAAGGGCTCGAAGAGCTGGCCGAAGGCCGAGAAGGACGGGCTGCGGGTGGCCACCGTGGCGGAAGCCGCCCAGATGGCGGACATCGTCATGGTCCTCCTGCCGGACCAGGTGCACCGGCAGACGTTCGAGGAATCGATCCGCGGGGCGCTCACGAAGGGCAAGACCCTCATGATGGCCCACGGGTTCTCGATTCACTTCAACCAGGTCGTGCCGCCCGCCGACGTGGACGTCTCGATGATCGCTCCGAAGGCCCCCGGCCACATCATGCGCGACCTCTTCGTGCAGGGTCCGGGCGTGCCGGGCCTGCTCGCCGTCCAGCAGGATGTCTCGGGCAAGGCGCGGGACGTCGCGCTCGCTTACGGCAAGGGCGTGGGCTGCACGCGGGCGGGGGTCATCGAGACGACCTTCAAGGAAGAGACGGAGACCGACCTCTTCGGCGAGCAGACGGTCCTCTGCGGGGGAGTGTCGGCTCTGATCAAGGCCGCCTTCGAGACCCTGGTCAAGGCGGGTTACCAGCCGGAGGTCGCCTACTTCGAGTGCATGCACGAGCTGAAGCTGATCGTCGACCTGTTCTACCAGGGCGGGCTGGCGTACATGCGCTACTCGGTGTCCGACACCGCGGAGTTCGGGGACTACAGCCGGGGGCCGCGCGTCGTCGACGACCACGTCCGGGCCGAGATGCAGAAGATCCTGGGCGAGATCCAGAGCGGGCAGTTCGCCCGCGAGTGGGTGCTCGAGAACCTGGCCAACCGCGCGAGCTTCCTGGCCACGCGGCGGTCCGAGGCGGACCACCCGATCGAGGAGGTCGGCAAGCGTCTCCGTTCGATGATGAGCTGGATCAAGCCGCCTCGGATGGGATAGCGGCCGCCGCGGATGTCGGACCGGATGCTGCCGATCGCCGCGGAGGGCTGGGGGTTCATCCTCGTCCCGCTCGCGCTCGCGGCCCTCTTGGCCTGGACCGGATGGACGAAGGCGGCTCTCCTGCTCGGCGTGATCGCCGCCTTCATGGCCTTCTTCTTCCGTGACCCCGACCGCGCCGCGCCCGCGATCCCGGGAGCGATCCTGGCCCCTGCGGACGGCCGGGTGGTGGACGTGCGCACGGCCGTGGACGACCCGTTCGTGGGCGCCGCGCAGGCGGTGTCCATCTTCCTGTCGCCGCTCGACGTCCACGTGAACCGTTCGCCCCTCGCCGGGCTGGTGGTCGGCGTGGAGTATCGCCCCGGGGCCAAGATGCCGGCCTACCGTCGCGAGGCCTCCGAGCAGAACGAGCGCACGACCATCGCGATCCAGGGCGAGGCCGCGCGCGTCGTCGTCCGGCAGATCGCCGGAGTGCTCGCGCGCCGGATCGTGTGCCGGGTCCAGCCCGGGGACAAGCTCGCCTCGGGGGAGCGCTTCGGCCTGATCAAGTTCGGCTCGCGCACGGATCTGATCGTGCCGGCGTCGGTGCGGCTTCGGGTCAAGGCGGGCGATCGCGTGCGCGGAGGCGAGACCGTGATGGGGGTGCTCCCGTGAGGCGCCGCCCATCGGCCCTTCGGCGGCGGCGCTGGTCCGAGCTTCGCGAGCGGCGGCGGCAGACGATCTTCCTCCTGCCCGGGCTACTCACGACGGGGAATCTCCTCTGCGGGTTCTACGCGATCGTGCTGACCTTCGACGGACGGCACCAGTGGGCGGCGCTGGCGCTCTTCATCGGCATGGTGCTCGACATGCTCGACGGGAAGGTGGCGCGGCTGACGCGAACCACCACCCAGTTCGGCGTGGAGTTCGACTCGCTCGCCGACGTCGTGTCGTTCGGAGTGGCGCCCGGCCTCCTGCTCTACTCGTGGGCGCTCCAGCCGCTCGGGCGCGTGGGTGCGGGCGCGGCCTTTCTCTACGTGATCTGCGGAGCCCTCCGCCTGGCGCGGTTCAACGTCCTGACCGGCATCACCGATCGGCGCTACTTCATCGGCCTCCCGATCCCCGGCGCTGCCGGGGTGGTGGCGTCGACCATCCTGTTCTTCGACGAGCCGGACTTCGGCCGCGCGGGGTTGTTCGCGCTCGCATGCGCCACGTATGTGATCGCCTTCCTGATGATCTCGAACATCCGGTACTATTCGTTCAAGGATCTGAACTTCGCCAAGCGGCACCCGTTCGGGGTGCTGCTGGTGGCGGCGCTGGGGATCCTGATCGTGTTCGCGCACCCGGATACCTCCGTCTTCATTCTGTTCAGCGCGTACGCGGTGTCGGGACCCGTGCGGTGGCTCCTGCTCCGGCAGCGCGAGCCCGCGCCGCCCATCGTGCTGCGAGAGGCCCTCCGAGGCCCCGGACCGGGCGAGGGATGACCAGGCTCGGGCCGCGCGCCGTCGCGCGGCGAGCCGGCGAGGAGAGGCGGTAGATGGCGACCTACCGCATTGCGGTCCTGCCGGGCGATGGCATCGGCGCCGAGGTCACCGCCGAGGCGATGCGTGCCCTCGGCGTCGTGGCCAAGGAGAGCGGCCTCGGACTCGAGTTCGAGCAGGGCCTGATCGGCGGCGCCGCCATCGACGCGCAGGGCACCCCGCTGCCGGCGGCCACCCTGGGGATCTGCCGGGACGCGGACGCGATCCTGTTCGGCGCGGTGGGCGGTCCGCGCTGGGACCACCTCCGGCCGGAGCAGCGCCCGGAGCGGGGCATCCTCCTCATCCGCAAGGAGCTCGATCTCTACGCGAACCTCCGGCCGGCGCGGCTCTACCCGATGCTGGTCGACAGCTCGCCGCTCAAGCGCTCGGTCGTGGAGGGCGCGGACCTCATGGTGATCCGCGAGCTCACGGGCGGCCTCTACTTCGGCGAGCCGCGCGGCATCGAGGGCAGCGGGGACGCTCGGCGCGGATTCAACACCATGGTGTACACGGTGCGGGAGATCGAGCGGATCGCGGACCTCGCCTTCCGCGTCGCGCGGGGCCGGCGGCGCCGGCTGACCTCCGTGGACAAGTCGAACGTCCTCGTCGTGTCACAGCTCTGGCGCGAGGTCGTCACGGACGTGGGCCGCCGCTATCCGGACGTCCAGCTCGACCACCTGCTCGTGGACAACTGCGCCATGGCGCTCGTGGCCGAGCCCCGGCGGTTCGACACGATCGTGACCGAGAACACCTTCGGCGACATCCTCTCGGACGAGGCGGCGATCATCGCCGGATCGATGGGCATGCTCCCGTCGGCGAGCCTCGGCGAGAAGCGGGGCGACCGGCCGGTAGGGCTCTACGAGCCGATCCACGGGACGGCGCCGGACATCGCGGGCCGGGGCGTGGCCAACCCGCTGGCGGCCATCCTGTCGGCCGGCATGCTCCTCCGGTACTCGCTGGATCGCCCGGCCGACGCCGAGCGGGTGGAGCAGGCGGTCGAGCGGACCCTGGCCGCCGGGTGCCGGACGAAGGACATTCACACGCCCGGGACCACCCTGGTGGGGACGACGGCGATGGCCGACCGGGTGATCCGGGAGCTGGAAGCACTCTACCGCTGAAGGCGGAGGGCGACGGGTCCGGTCCGCCGGTGCACGAGCGGGGCCTGACCGGAGGGCGCGATGGCAGGGCATCGAGTGGCGGTCGTGGGAGCGACAGGCGCGGCAGGGGAGATGACGCTCCGGATCCTGGAGGAGCGGAAGTTCCCGGTCCGCGAGCTGCGGGCGTTCGCGTCGGAGCGCTCCGTGGGGAAGGCGGTCACCTTCGCGGGGGAGTCGATCCGGGTCGAGAAGGTGACGCCGGAGGCATTCCGGGGTATCGAGATCGCCTTCTTCTCCGCCGGGACCGCCCAGTCGAAGGAGCACGCCCCGCTGGCCGTCCGTGCGGGGGCTGTGGTCGTGGACAAGTCGAACGCGTTCCGGATGGATCCGTCGGTCCCGCTGATCGTGCCCGAGATCAACGCTCACGCCATCCGCGGACACCAGGGCATCGTGGCGAGCCCGAACTGCACGACCGTGGTCACGGTCATGGCGCTGGCGCCGCTCCACCGGGCCGCGCGCGTGACCCGCGTCGTGGCGACCAGCTACCAGGCGGTCTCGGGCGCCGGCGTGCAGGGCGTCGAGGAGCTCCGGCGGCAGACCCTCGCGTGGGCGCGCGGCGAGGCGATCACCGCCAGCTTCTTCCCGCACCAGATCGCCTTCAACGTGATTCCGCACATCGACAGGTTCGGGGCGGGCGGGTACACGGGCGAGGAGTGGAAGCTCGTGAACGAGGTCCGGAAGATCCTCGAGGCCCCGGCCATGCTCATCTCGCCGACGACCGTCCGGGTCCCCGTGTTCACGGCGCACTCCGTCGCCGTCACGGCTGAGACCGAGGAGAAGGTCACGGTCGAGCGCGCCCGGGAGCTCTTCGGGCGCTTCCCCGGTCTCCGCGTCGTGGACGACCCTGACCAGGCGCGCTACCCCATGCCGGTGACGGTCGAGGGCCAGGACGACTGCGTCGTCGGACGGATCCGGGAAGACCTCTCCCACGAGCGAGGGCTCAACTTCTGGGTCGTGGGCGATCAGCTCCGCAAGGGGGCGGCGACCAACGCCGTGCAGATCGCCGAGCTGATCGGCGGAGCGGCGCCCGGCCGGTAGGCCCGATCGATCCCGAGGCGCCCTCCGCGCGGCTGGCCCTCCTGCTGGCCTACGACGGCGCCGCCTACCACGGCTGGCAGGTCCAGCCCGGGGCGCCGACAATCCAGGGGCACGTTCTCGAGGCTCTGCGCCCGCTGGTCCAGGGTGAGGTGCGGGTGATCGGGGCGAGCCGGACCGATGCGGGGGTCCACGCGCTCGGCCAGGTGGCGAGCGTCTCGACCCGGGAACGGCTCGCGCCGGCCGTCGCCATGGCCGCGCTCAATGCGCGTCTCCCGCGGGACATCCGGGTGCTGGCCGCCCGGGCCGCGCCGGAAGGGTTCGACGCCCGCCGCGCGGCCCGGCTCAAGCGCTACGGGTATCTCCTGTCCACGGACCGGGTGCCGTCACCGTTCCTCCGCGGGTTCGCGTGGCACGTGGGCCGCGCGCTCGACGCGGACGCGATGGCGCGCGCCGCGGCGCCGCTCCGGGGGAAGCACGACTTCTCTGCGTTCTGCGCGGCACCGGGCCGCGAGCGCGATCCCGTGTGCACGGTGCGGGCGGTGCGCGTCGTCGCGCGCCGCGGCCAGATCGGCGTGCTCGTGTCCGCCGATGCCTTTCTCCACCACATGGTCCGGAACGTCGTCGGAACCCTGGTCGAGGTGGGGCTCGGCCGGCGCCCGCCAGGATGGGTGATCGAGGTGCTGGCCGGGCGGGACCGTCGCGCCGCCGGGCCGACCGCCCCCCCACACGGCCTCTATCTCCTGCGGGTGCGGTACCCGTGGAACCTGTTCCCGGACATCCGAAGCGCGGGCGAACGCTCGTGAGGCACGTGGTCTAGCCGCGCACGCCCCCGGATCGCGGGCTTGGCCGACGGAACGGGTCGGGATCCAGCGGAGCGTCCGGGCCGGCCACCTGGCCACCCCGGGACTCGTCCCAGGACCACGGGGTGCCCGGACGAGAGGGAGCGGCAGCTGATCATGCTCCTCGTGATTGGCATGGGACTTCTCGGTCTGATGGTTCTGGCGGTTGACCGTGCGCTCGTTCCCGTGTCTCGGCGAGATGTTGCGGACATGCTGAGACAGATACTCGACGGCAGGATGGACCCGTATACCTGGGACTACTTCACCTGCATCTCCCTTCGCCATGATCCGCTGCTCGATTCGATACGCGACCAGTGCGAGATGTTCGTGCAGTATCTGCCTGGCGCGCCTGGCCCGGTGTTCGACGAGGAGGGGCTTCGTGACGTGCGACGTCTCCTGGAGATGCTGGAGCAGACGGAACGATGGCGGGCAGAAGTTCGGCCGCCTCGAGACGCATAGGAAAGGCGGAAGCGCGGTCAGGCCCCGGGGCTGAGGCCGAATCGCCGCACCAGGTCGTCGAAGTCGTGGGCGGGGAGGGCGTCCGCCCAGCGGGCGGCGTCCTCGTCCCCCTTCAACATCTCCATCGCGTACTGCACCGCCTCCTGGCGTGAGCGGAACAGCCGCCAGGCGTGGACCGCCTTCGCGCGAGCTCGGCGCAGGTAGAACAGCGGGTCGAGGGGGTCGGCGGGCTGGTACTCCAGCCGGGCGCCGGCGTGATCGTAGGTGGCCCAGGCTACGCCGATGCCGCGCGCCGACAGCACGCGTGCCTTGAGCGACTCTTCGTCCGGGAGGGCCTCGGCGTCGCGGAGCCACGGCCCGTAGTAGATGGGAACGGCCTCGCCGGGCACTGCGAGCAGGTGAGGCAGGGGCGACCCGACCCGGTCGAGCGCCGCTTTGGCGGACTCGCCCACCCAGAAGAGCCCCGGGGTAGGGGCAGCGCCGGCGCGCTGGTAAGCGATCCGCCGGAACTCGGGATCACCGAGCCAGGTGACGTCCGGCGCGTGCAGAGCCTCCCAGACCTCCACGACCTCGCCCGGATTCAGCAACCGGCGGCGGCGGTCTATCTCCGACCGGTCCGTGACCAGGAAGAGGCGCGCCACTGGCGCTCAGTCGGCGACGGTCAGGAGGACGGGAACGGGGCGCCAGTAACCCTCACGGCGGGCGACGAGATCGAGATGGGGAGAGCCCCAATCCTCGACCAGGGCGCTCCCGGCGTTCCAGCGCACCCGGCGGTCGAGCTCCTTCAGGTAACCGCCGCAGCTCTTGCAGGCCGTGACCGCATAGCCCTCCTCCTCGAGGCCCTCGGGCACGAGGCGGATCTGCTGGGCGATCTCGAGGGTGCCGCAGAGGGGGCAGCGAGTGCGCGAGAAGATCCACGCCCCTCCGCAGGCGTGACACGTCAGGCGCCGCTGCCCGTCCTCCGGGATGTCGGCAAATGACGGCGGGGCGCCGCAGAAGGGACACACCCCTCGGCCCCACAGCCCGGGCTCGAAGTGCTCCCGGGCGCGGGCAAAGAAGCGGGTCAGGGCGGGATGCAGGGCCGCGACGGCGATGAAGCCGAGGCTCTCCACCGAGAGGCGGGTACGCTCCGGCAGCCAACCCGCGCCCAGGCGGCCCGGCGCGGGGAGGAGATCCCGGAGGGTGATGCCGCCGGCGTCCCATTGCTCGGCGAAGCTCCGGAGCGCGTCGATCTCGACGCCCGTGGCTGCCAGGGCGTCCAGCGCGGGGCCAAGGACCGCCTCCAGGTCGGCGTTGCGGAGCTCGGGCTGGACTCGCGAGAGGAGCGGCTCGCCCTTGCTCCACGGCAGGCGGCAGTCCTCCGCGGACCAGGACAGTGGCGGAGTGCCTTCGCGCCACTCGGTCCACGCCCGGAGCAGGGGCTCGCACGGGGCGAGGGGCTCGCGAAAGCTAGGGCGGCGCGCGAGAAGCGCGCGCCACTCCTCGAGCAGGCCGTCGTCCACCGGCCCGCCGCCCGGGGCCGACTCCGTCAGGTGACCTGGCCCGCGGCGATCAGGACGTATTTGATGACGAAGCCGCCGACCAGCACCAGGATCGCGACGAGCGCGGCGAGACCCGCCGACGCCCGGCGGAGCCCGCCGGTGAACCCGAAGGCCAGCGGCACGACCAGGCCGACCATCACGGCGCCGATCCAGAACGTGACGCTGTACTGCCCGGACAGGAGCGGCGTGAGGGCCCGGCTGATGCCGACCGAGCCGCTCATCTTGACCGTCACGATGAAGAGGGCCAGTGCCACGGCCTGGACGACCAGGGCCGCCACCACGGCGCGCATGATCGGCGCGAGCGCGTCCCGCCGGTCTCCGCCGAATACCGCCAGGATCAGCGCGATCGCCGCGCCGCCGGTCGAGGCGCCGACCGCCAGGAACAGCGCTCCCAGCCAGTGGCCGTCGACGAAGAGCGGCCGAGCGGTGGCGCCGAGCAGTACGCCCGGGTAGGCGGCAAGGAAGAACCCGAAGATCGACCCCAGGAGGCCCACGACGGTCCGGAGCCCCGGGAATCCTCGGCCCCCTCGGTGCTCGAGCAGGACGTCCAGCGCGGCGAGGAAGGCGCACCCGCTGAACGCGAGCAGCGCCCAGGCCCCCGCGCTCATCGGCGAGCCCGGCTTCACGTGGAAGGGCCCGAGTGTGAAGGCGTTCATGCCGATCTCCGCGGAGGGCTTCGAGACCATCAGCATGTGTAGGAAGCGCGCCGGGAGCCCGAGGTCGGCGATCAGCAGGATCGGTGCGGGAATGACGGCCAGGATGGCGACGTAGTAGCCGATGCGGACGACGCTCTGGTAGCGCTCGGGGCCGAGGACGTGGGCGATGGTCGCGATCACGAAGGCGCCACCGGCGATCCCGCCGAGGAAGAAGTAGATGTCGATGAGAAGCGGCCAATCGGCGCTCTTGAGGAGTCCGGGCTCCATCTCAGCTCTCCTCCTTCTCGCCGCGGGAGCGAAACGCCACGACGGCTCCGATCCCGACGGCGATGGCCGAGCCGATCGACAGGAGAGAGTCGACGAACACGTTCCGCTGGGGAAGCTTGGGATTCTCCGGCAGCCCGTAGATCGACGGCTTCCCCGTGATGAGGAAGAAGGCGTTCAGGCCGCCGAGCGGACCGCTCTGGTCCTCGCCATACAGCTGGGCGTCCTTGTACCCCTGCTTCCGGAGCTCCTCCACGCGCTTCCGGGCGATGGCGGCCAGCTCGTCCCGGTAGCCGAACCGGATCGACTGGGTCGGGCACGCCTTGGCACAGGCCGTCCCGAGCCCGTTGTGGATGCGATCGTTGCAGAAGGTGCACTTGGTGGCGGTGCCCGTGTCGTGATTGAAGGCGACCACGCCGAACGGGCAGGCCGACACGCAATAGCGGCACCCGTTGCAGATGTCCTGGTTGATGTTGACCGTTCCGAACTCGGTGCGGTGGATGGCGCCGGTCGGGCACGCCTCGAGGCACCCCGCCTGCGTGCAGTGCTTGCAGACGTCCGACATCATGTGCCACCGGACGCCGACCTTGTCGTCCGGCTCCTCGAAGAAGCGCACGAGCCGGTAGCTCTTGTCGGTGAAGTGCTGGTGGTTCTGATAGGTGCCAGTCCACTCCGGCTCCTCGGGCGCCAGCTGGTTCCACTGCTTGCAGGCGACCTGGCAGGCGCGGCACCCGATGCACAGCGAGACGTCCGTGAACATCGCGAGGGTGCGGGCCATGGCTACGCCTCCTTCCGCACGTTGCAGAGGAGCGCCTTGGATTCCTGGATGAACGTCGTCGGGTCGCCGAGGCTCGCGACGAGGTCGTTCGTGACGTCACCCCGTGCGGACTTCATGACGCCCTGGTACCCCCAGTGCCACGGGATTCCGACCTGGTAGACCTTCTTGCCGTTGATCACGAACGGCTTGATGCGCTCGGTCACCATGGCCCGCACCTTGATCTTGGCCCGGGGCGTCTCCACGCTGAGCATGTCGCCGTTCTGGATTCCCAGCTCCTTGGCCATCTCCGGCCCGATCTCCGCGAAGTGGCCGAAGAAGAGCTCGGAGAGCCATGGGACGTGGCGCGACATGCCCGCGGCGTGGTGCTCGGTGAGGCGATAGGTCGTGAGGACGAACGGGTACTTGTCCGGGGTCCCGAGCTTGTTGAGGTCGCCGATGTCGTACACCTTGGCGACCGGGTTGTTCTGGACCTTGGACAGGAGGTTCTGGGTGGGCGACTCGAAGGGCTCGTAGTGCTCGGGGAAGGGCCCGTCGAGGACCGACGCGAAGAACTGGCCGAGGCCGTGCGGGTTCATGATGAACGCGTCCGTCCCCGAGATGCCCTTGAACGGCCCGTCCTTGGCGCGCGGCGCGTCGGGCGCCATCGTGCCGGGGAAGTCAGGGACATCGTTGCCCGTCCACTTCTTCCCCTCGGGATCCCACCAGACGAGCTTCTTCTTCTCGCTCCAGGGCTTCCCGGCGGGGTCGGCCGACGCGCGGTTGTAGAGGACCCGGCGGTTCGCCGGCCACACGAACCCCCAGCCGTGGGCCATGTAGTCGTCGCCCTTCGGCTTCTCGCGGCGGAGGGCGAGGTTCTTTCCCTCCTCGGGATAGATCCCCGTGTAGATCCAGTTGCCGCAGGCGGTCGACCCGTCGTCCCGCAGGTGGGCGAAGGTCTTCATCGGCTGGCTGCGCTTGTAGAGGAACTCTCCCGGCTTGTCCTTGTCCAGGATGTCCTCGGTGGCGTAGCCGTTGCACTCCTTGAGGACCAGCTCCATCTTCGGCTCCTTCTTCGACCCCTCGGGCTGGTAGTCCCAGACGAGGTCGAGGACGGGCCGGTCCTTCGTCGCGCGGGAGCCGGTGTAGAGCGCCTTCAGCCGGTTCCCGAGGTCCACGATGAACGCCGCATCGGACCGCGAGTCGCCGGGCGGCTCGACCGCCTTCACGTGCCACTGCGCGAGGCGCATGGTGTTGGTGATCGATCCGTCCTTCTCCGCCGCCGGCGCGCCGGGGATGAAGAAGACCTCCGTCTGGCTCGACTTCGGGTCGACGCCCGGCGCCTTCCACACCGCGGCCGTCTCCGTCTCGAACAGGTCGACGACGACCAGCCACTCGAGGTTTCGCAGCCCCGTGCGGACCATGCTCGAGTTGGGGCTGTCCACCGCCGGGTTCTGGCCCATGCAGATGAACCCTGTCACCTTCTTCTGCACCATCGCCACGGTGAAGTGCTGGTGAGAGTACGCGTCGGCCTTCTCACGCTTCGGGAGGTAGTCGTAGGCGTAGTCGTTGTCCTTGGTGGCGGCGGAGCCCCACCAGGCCTTGAGCAGGCTGATCACGAACTTGGGATTGTTGACCCAGTAGCCACCCTTGGGCGTCGTCTTCTCGAGATAGTCGGTCAGGGTGGGGTGGGCCGCCTGGAGGGGCTCGGCCGGATAGCCCGGCAGCATGTGGTAGAGCGTCCCGAAGTCCGTGGCTCCCTGGACGTTCGAGTGGCCGCGGAGGGCGACCACGCCGCCGCCCGGACGCCCGACGTTGCCGAGGATGAGCTGCAGCATGCAGAGCGACCGGATCTGCTGCACCCCGTTGGTCGACTGGTTCAGCTGGAGCGCGTAGGAGATCGTCGCCGTCTTGTCCGGACCCGACGCCGAGCAGAAGATGTCGGCCACCTGCAGGAACAGGTCCTTCGGGATCCCGCAGACCTTCTCGATCATCTCCGGCGTGTAGCGCGCGTAGTGCCGGCGCAGGTGCTGGAAGACGCAGTTCGGATCCTTGAGGGTCTTGTCCTGCTTCGGGTACCCGTCCGCGTCCAGCTGGAACTTCCAGGTCGACTGGTCGTAGGCGCGCTTGCCGGCGTCGAAGCCGCTGAAGAGGCCGTCGAGATCGGCCGCGGTCTTGAACGCCGGGTCCAGGAGGAGCGAGGCGTTCGTGTAGGCGACCACGTAGTCGTGGAAGTACTTCTTGCTCTCGATCGCGTAGCGGATCAGGCCTCCGAAGTACACGATGTTGGTGCCGGAGCGGATCGGCACCCAGATGTCGGCCGTCGCGGACGTCCGGGTGAAGCGGGGGTCGACGTGGATGATCTTCGCCCCGCGCTCCTTGGCCTTCATCACCCACTTGTAGCTGACCGGGTGGCACTCGGCCCAGTTCGAGGTGGGCATGATCACGTCGGCGTTGATGACGTCGATCAGGTTGGTCGTCATGGCGCCCCGGCCGAAGGTCGCGCCGAGCGCGGGCACCGTCGCCGAGTGACAGAGACGAGCCGAGTTCTCCAGGTTCACGAGGCCGAGGCCCCGGGAGAGCTTCGCGATGAGGTAGTTCTCCTCGTTGTCGAGCACCGAGGAGCCCAGCCAGGCGATGCCCTCGCAGCGGTTGACCGTGACGGGCTTGTCGCCGGCCTTCGCGGTCTCCACGAAGCTCGCGTCGCGCGTCTTCTTCACCCGCTGGGCGATCTGCTCCATCATCCAGTCGAGCGGCTTCTCCTCCCACCGATCGCTGCCGGGCGCCCGGTACATGGGCTTGGTCAAGCGGCGCGCGTTGACCGAGAGCTGGTACGTCGACGAGCCCTTCGGGCAGAGGGCGCCCTCGGTGTGGGGCGTGTCCGGGTCGCCCTCGATGTCGACGATCTTGCCGTCCTTCACGTAGATCAGCTGGGCGCAGCCGACCGCACAGTAGGGACACACGCCCGGGAAGGTCTTGGCTTCCTTGATCCGGAGGTCCGTCGCCGCAGCCTCCACGGGGGCAAGATCGATACCCCGGGTGCCCGCCAGGACGCCGCCCGAGGCGGTGCCGGACCACTTCAGGAAGTCACGTCGAGACAGGCTCATGGCCGTTCTCCTCTCGCGTGGCGGGCGTCGAATCGAGGTGCCCGGGCCGATGAGGGGACCGAGCAGAAGGGGACGTCACCGAGCCCGCGGTTCGCCATCGGGGCGATCGAGGCCCGCGAAACACCATGGCTAGAGCTCCGGGCTGGCGTACTCCTCCCAGGCGCGCCGGAGGACGACGATGCGGGTCGGTCCGGCGGCGGGGGACTCGATCTTGACGATGTCGCCGGGGCTGAGCGCATCCAGGGACGCGGTGGTCTCCTCGTCGGCGGCCACGACGGTATCGCGGCCACAGCTCATGTCCGAGCACGCATCCTGGGCGCCCCGGAGCCGGAGCTGGCGGCGAACCGGATCGACGGAGACCACCACCAGACGGTTTTCCTGGAGCCAGGCGGTCGGGCGAGACGGTAAGGACATGAACCACCTCCGCTGGCCTGGGCCTTCGATCGATTCACCAAGGCGCTGGTACGGGGGTGTTACGGGATTGCTACGGGGGATGCTAGAGGCCGGAGGGCCCCGTGTCAAGCGCCCTGTGACGCGTCGGGAGGCTGGGGAGGCTGCCCGGACTCGATGTAGCGGGCAAGGGCGGCCTCCAGGAGCTGGCGAGCCTCGTCGCCTGCCCCCTCGCCGGCGAGCTCGAGGACCCGATGCCGCACCTCGGGGGCCAAGAGGGTGGCGTTCGTCACCGGGTTGTAGGTCCGGCTGAGCTCCAGCAGGGCGTGTCGAAGCCGTCCAGGATCGTCGATCTGCTGGAGGGCGGCGCGGAAGAGGTCCGCCCCCTGGTCCTGGCGCTTGCGCATCTTGAGGCCGCGCTGGGAGGGACCCCCCCAGGGGGAGTTGGCCGGCGCTTCGTCGGAGGCGCGCTCGCTGCTCATCGTGTCCGGGCCGCACGGCGTGGCGTCGGCCCCAGTGCCCGGGAGTATAGCCAGAGCGCCATTGGGGGGTCAAACCCGAGACGACTGAGGGTGCCCGGGCCGGGGTATGATGCGCCTCGGCATGCGTCGGCTCGCGCCGGGAGTTCTCGCCGCGCTCGTCGCGCTGGCCGTGGTCCTGCGAATCGGAGTCGTCCTCAACCGGCGCATCGACCCGGACGAAAGCCAGCATCTCCACGTGGCCTGGCTCATCACGGAGGGTCAGGTGCCGTACCGCGACTTCTGGGAGCACCACCTCCCGTTCTTCCACTACGCCATGGCGCCCCTCACGGCGTGGCTCACGGAGCGGCCGGAGGTATACTTCGCGGCCCGGTCGATCATGGTTCTCCTGGCCGGGGCGGCGGTCGTGCTGACCTGGCGGCTCGCGCGGCGTCTCTCGGCCGATGGCGCCGTCTGGGCGGTAGTGGTCCTCCTCTTCCTTCCCCAGTTCGCCGAGACGTCGACGGAGACCCGCCCCGACGTGCCGGCGCTCGTCGCCCATCTGGCCAGCCTTCTGGCGCTCGTGCGCTGGCGCGAGAACGGGCGGACGGGCTGGCTCTGGATAGCCGGGGCCTGGCAGGGCGCGGCCCTGGCCCTGTCGATCAAGGCGGTCTTTGCCCTCGCCGGGGTGGTCACGGTCGTCGCCGGCCTGCCGCAGCGTGGCGGGATCCCGCGCACGAGCCGCGCCGGATCGCTCGCGCGGCTCCTGGGCGGCGTGGCGCTGGTGATGGGCGCCCTCATCGCCGGACTTGCCGCCTTCACGGGCATGGCGACGCTCAGGGGGCTCTACCGTGAGGTGGTGCTCGACTCGCTGCGATTCGTCGATTTCGGAAAGACGTGGCCGGTCTTCGGGAGCGAGGTGGGGGTGTTCCTGGCCGCAGCCCTCGGGCTCGCGCTCGTCCTCCGCGTGCGAGGCCTCGCCATCCTGGAACACCCCGTGCACGGGGTCCTGCTCCTGCCGACCGTCACCAGCGTCCTGGCTCTGTTCCTTCCTCGGACTCCCGCCGTGTACCAGCACGCCTGGCTGCCGCTTCTTCCGGTGGCCGCCATCTATGCGGGGCTGACCCTCGCCACCCTGGCGGAGTGGGCACGTCAGGACCCGACACGCTGGCGAAGGGGCCTCGCCCTCGCGGCGATCGCATGGGTGGTGGTCGTGCCCGCCGGTGAGACCGTCATCTTCGCGCTTCGAAATCAGAACGCGGCTGACCTCCGGCTCATGCGCCGGGAGCTGCGGCTCGCGTGCCCGGGGGACGCGGTTCTCGACGGGACGGCCCTCTACGTGTTCCGCTCCGCGGCGTATCGCCATGGGGCGCTGATCCGCGGGGTCCGGGAGTGGGTGGCCCGGGGGGTCATCCCGGAGGAGGCGATCGCCGACGACATGCGAGCGGCGCGGGCGCCGGTGGCCCACGTCGACTTTCGGATCCGCGGGATGATCGGGCCGGTGGCGGATCTGCTGCGGCAGCACTACGTGGCGGGTCCGGAGGGGCTCCTCGTCGCCGGCGCGGAGATCGCGGCCGACGAGGGCGGGGGACGCTCGGTCGTCAATCTCCTTGCGTCGGGCCCCTATCTCCTGGCCTTCGGCCCTGGAATCGAAGTGTCGGTCGACGGGACTCCGGCTCGGCCCGGGTGGCTCGCTCTCCCCCCAGGTCCGCACGAGATCACCTGGGTCGGGTCCGGCGGCACGATCCGACTCACCGTCGCCACCTGCCCGGAGCGGCAGGCGCTACGGACGAGCGGCGCCTGAAGGGACCGCCGAGCTTGACGGCAGGACGAGCCGGAGACTAGCCTCGGAGCAGCGGGGAGCCATGCGAACGTACTACAGCTGGAAGGCCGGGGCGTACCGCGAGGTCAAGGGTGAGATCGTTCGTGAGCAGCCCTTGACCGTCTACGTCAACGGTCAGAAGTTCATCACGCTCCTCAGCACGCCCCGGAAGCTGGACGCCCTGGTCGTGGGCTACCTCTGGCTGGAGAAGATCATCGGCTCGGTCGACGAGATCAAGCGGCTCGCGGTCTCCGAGGTCGACGGCCGGGCGGAGGTGGACCTCGTTCGGGACGTGGAGCTTCCCACGGAGCGGATTCTCACGTCGGGCTGCGGAGGGGGCATCACGTTCCGCATCGACCCGCGCGTGATTCCGCGGGTCGAGTCCACGCTTCGAGTGGAGCCGGCCCGGCTCTTCGAGCGCATGAAGGAGCTCTACCAGCTGGCGGTGGCCTACCGCACCTCCCGGGGGATCCACGGGGCCGCGCTCGCCGATCCCGATCGGCTCCTGTTCATGGCCGAGGACGTGGGCCGGCACAACGCGGTGGACAAGGTCTGCGGCGAGGCGCTGCTCCGCGGCGTCGCCACCCGAGACCGGGTGCTCCTCAGCACGGGGCGGGTGTCCTCGGAGATGCTCCTCAAGGGCGCGCGGATGGGGGCTCCGATCGTCGTCTCTCGCACCTCACCCACCGAGATGGCGGTCAGCCTCGCCGAGCAGCTGGGCGTGACCGTGGTGGGCTACCTGCGCCACGACGCGTTCAACGTGTACGCGGGAGGCGAGCACCTGGCGCTGGACACGAGGTGAGCCGCGGCCCGGGAGCCGCCGCTCAGGCCAGATGCCCGCCATCGAGCAGGAGCGTCTGCCCGGTGACGTAGCTCGAGGCGTCCGAGGAGAGGTAGACGACCGCTCCGGCGACCTCCTCGGGCCGTCCGGCGCGGCCGAGCGGCGTGCTCTTGAGGTACCCGGACAGGATCTCCGGATTCTTCCAGAGAGCCTCGCTGAAGCGGGTCTCGATCAGCGCCGGAGCGACCCCGTTGACCCGGATCCCGAGCGGGGCGAGCTCACGGCCGAGGACTCGCGTGAGCATGATCACCGCAGCCTTCGACACCGAGTAGGCACCCAGGCCCGGGCTCGCGCGGAGCCCGGCCGTCGACGCGATGTTGACGATGGCCCCCCGCCCGAGAGGCGCCATGGCCCTGGCCGCTCGCTGGGCGGCGAGAAGGTACCCCTTCACGTTGAGCGCCATGATCCGGTCCCACGCGTCCTCGTCGATGTCGAGGAGCGGCCCGAAGACCGGATTGGTGGCGGCATTGTTCACCAGCACGTCGAGGCGACCGAAGGCGTCGAGGGTCGCCTCGAAGAGCCGATCGATCTCCGGGCGGCGCCCGAGATGGGCCGGGACCGCGAGGGCCCGGCGGCCGAGCGCTCGGATCTCGTCGGCGACCGGGTCGAGGTCCTGCGCCTTGCGAGCCGCCACCACCACATCGGCGCCCGCCTGGGCGAGGCCGAGGGCGACCGCGCGGCCGATGCCCCGGCTGCCACCCGTGACCAGTGCGACGCGGCCGTCGAGCCGGAACTGAGAGTCAGCCATGCGAGCCATTTAGGTGGAGGCGCACCTCGCTGTCAACCGAACCGCCCTCCCGCCAGGCATCCGGCGCAGAACCCTCACGGCATGCCCGCGAGCCGAGCCGGGGAGGACGGCGGGCCGGGTCGGTTGAAGTGGCCTCACGGGGGGGGCTACAATTCGAGGAATCCCGCCAGGAGGGCGACGACCAGCGTGAGCGAAGACCAGCGGCTCGAGCGGCGCCTCTTGGCCCGGTTCGGCGAGGCGATCGGCGACTTCGGCCTGATCGAGCCCGGGGACCGGATCCTGGTCGGGGTCTCGGGCGGCAAGGACTCCTGGGCGCTCCTCAACCTGCTCCGGCTCACCCAGCGCCGGGCCCCGGTTCGATTCGAGCTGCTCGCGCTGAACGTCGACCAGGGCTTCCCGGGATTCCGGGCCGACCTCATCGAGGATCACCTCGCGCGCGAGGGGTACACCTACGAGATGCGGAGCGCGCGCATCAACCTCACGGTCAAGGAGAAGATCCAGCCCGGCGAGACGTTCTGCTCGCTCTGCGCGCGGCTTCGCCGCGGAGCGCTCTACAAGTACGCGGACGAGCTGGGCTGCAACAAGATCGCGCTCGGCCATCACGCGGACGACTTCATCGAGACCCTGCTCCTGAACCTCTTCTTCAACGGCCAGATCAAGGGAATGCATCCCCGGCTCCGGGCGACCAACGGCCGCCACACGGTCATCCGGCCCCTCGTCTACGCGTGGGAGGACGACATCGCCGAGTACGTGCGGGCGCGGGCATACCCGGTCGTGTGCTGCGCCTGCCCCGGCTGCAAGGACCCCACGCTCCAGCGCCACCGGATGAAGCGCCTGCTTCGGGAGCTGGAGCGCGCTCACCCCGGGCTCAAGCGGAGCCTTCTCGGCGCGCTGGGACGGGTGGACCTCGGCTCGCTACCGATTCCGGCCCGACGCGGGGCACGTCCGGGCGACCGGCTCCCTGTTCTCGCCGCCGCGGCGGGCATGGCGCTCGCCGGGGCGCTCGGGTCCGGGGACGGGGCAGGGTGACCGACCGTGTCCGCATCGGCACGCGCGGAAGCCAGCTGGCGCTCCGGCAGGCCGAGGAGATCGCGGCAGGTCTCAGGCGCGCGTGGCCTCGCCTCGAGGTCGAGCTCGTCCCCATCCGGACCTCCGGGGATCGGCTCGCCACGGCTCACCTCGCCGAGGTGGGGGGCAAGGGGCTCTTCGTGCAGGAGATCGACGACGCTCTCCGGGAGGGGCGAGTGGATCTGGCCGTCCACAGCCTAAAGGACCTTCCGGCCGAGCGCCCCAAGGGCCTGGTCCTGGCCGCCTTCCCGCGGCGCGAGGACCCGCGGGACGTGCTCGTGGCGGCGACCGCGACCGGAATCGGCTCCCTTCCGCGGGGGGCGCGGGTGGGCACATCGAGCCTCCGCCGGAGCGTCCAGCTCCTGGCGCGACGCCCCGATGTCGCGGCCCTGCCGATCCGGGGGAACGTCGACACGCGTCTCCGGAAGCTCCGGCAGGGCGAGTACGACGCGATCGTCCTGGCCGCCGCGGGTCTCAAGCGGCTCGGCCTCCTCGACGGTACGGCCACGGCGCTCGACCCGGAGGAGATGCTGCCGGCAGTCGGGCAGGGGACCCTCGGCGTGGAGGCGCGGGAGGACGATGCGGGGGTCCTTGCGTTCGCCGAGGCGCTGACCGACGTCGAGACCCGGACCGCGACCCTCGCGGAGCGGGCGTTCCTCGAGGCCGTCGGTGGAACCTGCACGACGCCGCTGGCGGCGTATGCCCGCCGTGTCGAGGCCGGCCTGAGGCTCGATGCCTTCGTCGCGACGCCCGACGGGACTCGCGCCCTCCGCGATGGAGAGGTGGGGAGCCCGGACGCCCCCGAATCGCTGGGCCGACGCCTGGCGGCGCGACTCCTCGCGGCGGGCGCCGCGGACATCATCCAGATCGGGCGGGTGGCGTGAGAACGCTCGTCACGTTCATCGGCGCCGGCTCGGGAGATCCAGGCTTGCTGGCCGTCCGGGCCCAGCAGGCGCTCGCCGCTGCCGAGGTCGTCGTCGCCGACGCGGACGTGGCAGCCGCGGTGGTCGACGGCGCGCCCGAGGGGGCCGAGCGGGTCCGCGTGAGCGAAGACGGCCGCGGGGTGTCGCGGAACGCGGTGCCGGCCCTCCTGCGGGCCCATGCGGCCGCCGGACGCCGCGTCGTCCGGCTGGTCAGGGGCGACGGGGAGGCCTTTCGGGACGAGGCGACGACGCTCGATGCCTGTGGCGTGGGCTTCCAGGTGGTTCCCGGTGTCGCACCCGGCGTCGTCGAGACGTGGCTCGGGCGCCGGCCGCTGTCCGGGCGGCGGGTGCTCGTGACGCGACCCCGCGCGCAGGCCGCCCGGCTGACCGGGCTCCTCGAAGCCTACGGAGCCGAGGCGGTGACGCTCCCCACCATCCGGATCGGACCTCCCGAGGACTGGGCGCGCCTCGACGAGGCGATCCGGTCGCTGGCGGACTTCCGGTGGGTCATCTTCACCAGCGTCAACGGCGTGGCCGCGTTCCGCGAGCGGCTCGGACGCGCGGGGCTCGATGCACGGAGCCTCGCCGGCCGTCGAGTGGCCGCGATCGGCCCCGAGACCGCCGAGGCCCTCCGTCGGGGCGGGATCGAGCCCGACCTCGTGCCAGCCGAGTACCGGGCCGAAGGACTCGTCGACGCGCTCGGGACCAAGCTCGACCGCGGAGACGCGGTGCTGCTGGTGCGCGCCGCCGAGGCGCGGGACGTCCTGCCTCGCGAGCTCGCGGCGCGCGGGGTCCGGGTGACGATTGCCCCCGCGTACCGAACGGTACTCGCCGGGGAGGGAGCGGGTGACATCCTCGGGCTCCTCGAGTCCCGGCGGATCGACGCCGTGACGTTCACCAGCTCGTCGACGGTCCGCGGCTTCATCGCGCTCCTGGCGCCGTCCGACGCGCGCCGGCTCCTCGATGGAGTCGTCGTCGCCGCCATCGGACCGATCACGGCGGAGACGGCCGCCGAGCACGGTCTTCGAGTGAGCGTGATGCCCGATGAATACACGGTTCCGGCGCTCGCCGACGCGCTCGCCGCTCACTTCGAGACGTCCCCGCCGGCGGTACTGCGGGGCTGATCCAGACCAGGCAGGAGGATCCTCGATGGCACATCCCTTGTACCGACCGCGCCGGCTTCGTGAGTCCCCGCTCCTCCGGCGGATGGTGCGGGAGACCCGGTTGGGTGTCGAGAATCTCATCTTGCCGCTGTTCGCGGTCCACGGCCGGGGCGTGCGGGACCCGGTTGGCTCGATGCCGGGCGTGTCGAAGCTCTCCATCGACGAGCTGCTGAAGGAGGCGAAGGATGCCGCCAGCATGGGCATCCCGGCGGTCCTTCTCTTCGGCGTGCCGCAGTCGAAGGATCCGCGAGGGTCGGAGGCGTACGCCGAGGACGGGATCGTGCAGCAGGCGGCCCGCGCAGTGAAGGAGACGATCCCGGATCTCCTGGTGATCACCGACGTGTGCCTCTGCCAGTACACGAGCCACGGGCACTGCGGACTCGTCGAGGACGGACGCGTCAAGAACGACGCGAGCGTGGAGCTCCTGGCCCGCGTCGCGCTGTCCCACATGGAGTCGGGGGCCGACATCGTCGCGCCTTCGGACATGATGGACGGCCGCGTGGGAGCCATCCGGGAGGCGCTCGACGAGGCGGGGTACACCGAGACGCCCATCATGGCGTACTCGGCGAAGTACGCGTCGGCGTTCTACGGGCCGTTCCGGGAGGCGGCGGAGTCGGCGCCTCAGTTCGGGGACCGCCGCTCCTATCAGATGGATCCCGCGAACGCCGCCGAGGCGCTCCGCGAGGTCGGGCTGGACGTGGACGAAGGCGCGGACATCGTGATGGTGAAGCCGGCCCTCCCGTACCTGGACGTGATCGCCCGGGTGCGCCAGGAGTTCGGGCTGCCCCTGGCGGCCTACTCGGTCTCGGGGGAGTACGCGATGATCAAGGCCGCCGCGCGGCTGGGCTGGCTCGACGAGGAGCGCTGCATGCTCGAGGCGCTCACGGCGATCCGGCGCGCGGGCGCCGATCTGATCATCACGTACTTCGCGCGTGAGGCGGCGCGGTTGCTGGAGCGCCAGCGGTTCGCGAGCTCGCTCTAGCGGATCCCGCATGCTCGCCGTCGTCAAGGATCCAGCCAAGCGCGGCATCGTCCTCGAGGACGTGCCGGTCCCCACGGTGGGCCCCTGGGAGGTCCTCGTCCGCGTGCGCGTCGCGGGGATCTGCGGCAGCGATCAGCGGATCTACAACGAGGTGTATCCGGCGCGCCGCCGCCGGTTCATCGTCGGCCACGAGATCGCGGGGGAGGTCGTCGCCGTCGGCGAGCGCGTGACGGAGGTGCCGCTGGGGGCATCCGTCGCCGTGGAGATCTGCATCGGCTGCGGCATCTGCCGGCACTGCAAGGTCGGTCGCGTCAACCTCTGCGAGAAGCTGGAGGAGCTCGGCGTCACCGTCGACGGAGGCATGACCGAGTTCGTCGCGGTTCCTGCCCGGAACATCCACGTCATGCCGGCGGGCCTCTCGTTCGAGGCGGCCGTGCTCGCGGACCCGCTGGCGTGCGTGATCCGGGGCCTCGAGATGATCACCGTCACGTCGGGCTCGTGGGTCGCCGTCCTGGGGCCGGGCCAGATGGGGCTGTTCGCGACCCAGGTGATCAAGCGTATCCTGCGGGCCCGCGTGGTGGTGATCGGGACCCGCGACGACCGCCTGGCGATCGCCCGCGGAGATGGGGGCCGACGAGGTCGTGAACGTGCGCGAGCGAGACGCGGTGGCGGCGGTCCGGGAGCTGACGGACGGGGGGGCGGACTTCGTCTACGAGGCAGCGGGCAGCGCCGAGGCGCTCAGCCAGGGCATCGCGATGGCGCGCAAGGGCGGGTCCGTCGTGATGCTGACGGTTCACAAGCAGGTCCAGGTCGACCTCGAGCCGGCCGTCCGGGGCGAGTTGCACCTGGTGGGGGCGATCTGCTACTCGTACCGGGAGTACCAGCGAGCCCTGGCCCTCCTGGCCGAGGGCCGGGTTGACGTCGAGGCGCTCACGCGCCACGTGTTCCCGCTCGACCAGGCCCAGGAGGCATTCGAGTTCGTGCTCTCTCGCCAGGGCGTCAAGGCCATCCTCGCCGTGGCGGGGAGCGAGCCGGCGGGCGCGGCGCGCGCAGACGCGATGAAGCGGTAAGCGGCCCTTCGGGCCGCGAAGGGGGGATCCGATGGTCGCGGGTGTCCTGATCCGGTGCCAGCCCCAGCAGGAGACGGAGGTGCTCGACGCGCTCCGGAAGCTGGAGGGGCTTTCCTACGTGTACCAGCTGTTCGGCCGCTACGACATGGTGGCGCTCATCCGCTCCCTGGACCTGCACGCGGCCTCCGAAGTGGTGGGCCGCATCCGGGCCATCGACGGCGTGACGGTCACCGAGACCTTGGTGGTACGCCCGAACTCGTGAGCGCGGGCGTCGTCCTGGCCGTCAACCTTCACCGGGAGGAGATCGCACAGATGCGTGCCAAACGAAACGTCATGAGGCTCCTGGCCATCACGGCGCTCAGCCTCGCCGCCGTCCTGCTCGCCGTGGGCGGATCGGCCCAGGCGCAGAGCCGGCAGGAGACCCTGATCATCGCCCGCAACATCGACGACTACGTCACCAACGACGTCCACAAGACCTACGAGTACACCTCGAACATCCTGGACACCGCCGCCTACGACACCCTCGTGACGGTGGACGCGCCGGACTTCACCAAGATCCAGCCGCGCCTGGCCACCTCGTGGACGGTGTCCCCGGACGGGACGACCTACACCTTCAAGCTCCGGCCCGGTGTGAAGTTCACGTCCGGCAACCCTCTGACTGCGAACGACGTGCGCTTCTCGCTCAGGCGGCTCAAGAACCTGAAGGACAACCCATCCTTCTTCATGGACCCGGTCAAGGACATTCAGGTCGTGGACGACCTGACCGTCCGGATCGTCCTCGCGGGCCCCGACGCGTCCTTCCTCGCCGCGCTGGCGGCCGTACCCTGCGGCATCGCCGACTCGAAGGTCGTGATGGCGAAGGGCGGCACCGACGCGGACGACGCGAAGGACAAGGACAAGGCCACCGAGTGGCTCAACAACCAGTCGGAGGGCTCGGGGCCGTACAAGCTAGTGTCGTTCACGAAGAACGTGGAGGCGGTCCTCGAGCGAAACGCGGGGTACTGGGGCAAGAAGCCCTACTTCGCGAAGGTCATCGTCAAGCACGTGCCAGAACGGAACCACCCAGCGCGAGATGGTCGAGCGCGGCGACGCCGACGTCGCCCACGACTTCGACGTCGACATCGTGGCCAAGATCACACAGGGCCCCAAGATCAAGATCGTCGAGGGGCTCTCGATGAACCAGGTGTACATGGGCGTCACCAACAGCGCCGAGATGAGCAAGGAGCTGAGCGACAAGCGGGTCCGGCAGGCCGTCTCGTACGCGATCGACTACGACGGGATCATGAAGGGGATCGTGCGCGGCGCAGGCGAGCGACCCTCGACCATGATCCCGCTCGGGCCTCCTCGGCGGCGACAAGTCGCTGGCGCGCAAGCGCGACGTGGCCAAGGCCAAGCAGCTCCTCACCGAGGCCGGGTACCCGAACGGCATCGAGCTCAAGCTGATCGTACTGGACGGCTCCGCTCTTGGGCGTCGCCTCCGAGCCCCTGGCCGCCAAGCTCCAGGCCGACCTGGCGCAGGCGGGCATCAAGGTCACGCTCGATCCGAAGGAGCGCTCGGTGGCGATCGCCGAGTATCGCGCCGGGAAGATCCAGCTGATGCTCGCCTCCTGGTCGCCGGACTACCTCGACCCCGATCCCTACGCTGACGCCTTCTACGGCGCCGGCCCGGTGCCGAAGCGGGTGAAGTACTCCAATCCCAAGATCAGCGACATCATCGCCACGGCCAAGAAGGAGCAGGACGTCAAGAAGCGCGAGGCGCTCTACATGGAGATGAACAAGATCGCCCTGGAGGACGTGCCGGAGATCATGCTGATCCAGCCCAAGAATTTTGTGGGACTGAATCCCGCGATCAAGGGCTACGCCATCCATCCGATCTGGTGGGTCACCGTGGCGAACCTCAGCCGGTAAGCAGCACGTGACGCGGCTCGCCGGGAGTCCTGCTCGCCGGGGCGCACTCCCGGCGAGCCGCGCCCATGCTCCTGACATATCTCGGACGACGGCTGGTGCTGGCCGTCGTCGCGCTGTTCGGCGTCGTCCTCACCGCGTTCCTGGTCGCCCACAGCGTGCCGGCGGATCCGCTGGCCACCGTGCTCTCGGAGCAGGCGACCAAGGACCCCTCGATCCGCGCGGCCTACGTGAAACGCTGGGGGCTCGACCGCACCCTGCCCGAGCAGTTCGGCGCCTACCTGGCGAACGTCCTGCGGGGAGATCTCGGCGAGTCCTTCACCACGCGGCGGCCGGTCCTGCAGGACCTGAAGCAGTTCCTGCCCGCCACGGTGGAGCTCTCGCTGGCCGCCCTCGCGGTGGCCGTGTGCTTCGGCGTGCCACTGGGAGTCTGGGCGGCGATCCATCACAACCGGCTGCCCGATCACGCCGCTCGCGCCGTGTCGCTGGTCGGCGCCGCCTCGCCGATCTTCTGGACCGGGCTCATCGCGCTCTACGTCTTCTACTACCTCCTCGGGTGGGCGCCGGGGCCCGGGCGCCTGGACAGCCACCAGACCATGCCCCCTCGCGTCACCGGGTTCCTCCTCGTGGACAGCCTCGCCGCCGGGAACTGGGAGCTCTTCGCGGCGGCGGTCCGGCACCTGATCCTGCCCGCCCTCGTCCTGGGCTGGTTCATCATGGGCATCATCGCCCGCACGACGCGGTCGTCCCTGCTCGAAGTGCTCAACACCGACTACGTGCGCACGGCCCGGTCGAAGGGGCTCGGCGAGGGACTCGTCGTGGGATTCCACGCGCTCCGGAACGCCTTGATCCCGGTGGTCACCGTCATCGGCTTGACCTTCGCGAGCCTCCTGTCCGGCGCGGTGCTGACCGAGACCGTCTTCGCCTGGCCGGGGATCGGGCGCTACGCAGTGACGGCCTCGACCCGGCTCGACTATCCCGCCATCCTCGGCGTCACGATGCTGACGGCGGTCATCTACATCACCGTGAACCTCATCGTCGATCTCCTCTACGGCGTCCTCGACCCGCGCATCCGCGTGCGGTGATCGGCGCGACGTGCCCTCCGCCCAGCCGATCGCCCGACCGAGCGCGCTGACCGTTCCCCGCGAGGAGGCCGCACGGGGCCGCAGGCGCGCGAACACCGCGCTCATCGTCGGCGCGATTGTCGTGGGCGTCTGGGTGTTCGTGGCGGCGTTTGCCCCGTGGATCGCGCCCCACAGCCCGATGGACCTGGACGTGATGAACCGTCTGGAGCCGCCGGGGCCGATCCACTTCTTCGGCACGGACGAGGCGGGCCGTGACAACTTCTCGCGCGTGCTCTACGGCGCGCGCATCACGATTCCGGTCGCCTTCACCGTGATCCTGCTGGCGAGCCTGTTCGGGGCGGGCGTAGGCGCGGTGGCCGGGTACGTGGGCGGACGGGTGGACGAGGTCCTCATGCGGGTGGTCGACATCGTGCTCGCGTTCCCGCCCATCGTCCTGGCCATGGCGATCACCGCGGCCCTCGGGGCCGGGCTCCGCAACGCCATGTTCGCGATCCTCCTCGTATCGTGGCCGGAGTTCAGCCGGCTCATGCGAGGACAGGTCCTGGCGATCAAGGAGAACGACTACGTGATCGCGGCGCGGGCGCTCGGGGCGCCCGGCTTCCGCGTCGTGCTGACCCACATCCTCCCGAACGCGTTTCCCCCGATCGTCGTCAAGGGCTCGCTCGACGTCGGCAACGCCATCATCTTCACCGCCTCGCTGTCCTTCATCGGCCTCGGCGCGGTCCCGCCCGCCCCGGAGTGGGGCGCGATGATCGCCGCGGGGCAGAGCAAGTTCGAGTACTGGTGGGTCGCCACCTTCCCCGGCCTCGCGATCCTGTCCGTCGTCCTCGGGTTCAACTTCCTGGGAGACGGGCTCCAGGACTGGCTGAACCCTCGTCTTCGGAAGGACTGACGCTCCCCGCGGACGGCTCGCCCCTGGTCTACGGCCGTCCGGGCGGCTGGCCCGACAGGCGGCTGGCGCCTAGGAGGCTCGCACCGCGCCTTGACGCTTCTCCAATTCGGTCGGTACACTCCATTCTTGACCGGATATGCGAATTTCAGCCAAGGGTGAGTACGCGATCCGTGCCCTCCTCGACCTCGCCGTTCACCACGGCGAGGGGCTCGTCCCGATCCAGGAGGTGGCACGCCGCCAGGGGATACCCCAGCGCTACCTGGAGCAGGTCCTCCTGCTCCTCAAGCGGGCGGGGATCCTCGAGTCCAAGCGCGGATCGGCGGGGGGCTACCAGCTGGTCCGGGCGCCGGCAGGGATCTCGGTGGGCGAGGTGCTCCGGGCCGTCGAGGGACGCGTCACGGCGCTGGAGGTCGCGGGCCGTCATCCGACCAAGGTGAGCGAGGCGGCCGCGTCCGATCTGGCGCCGCTCTGGCGCGAGATCTCGGGCGCGGTGGCGGCGGTGATCGACCGCACGACCTTCGGGGACCTGGCCGAGCGGGTCAAGGCGCGGCGGTCACCCGAGCGCACCATCTACCACATCTGATCGATGAGCCCAGGAGGGGAACCGATGGCCGGGCGTCCCCGCGTCGCCGACAGCGTGCTCGACCTGATCGGCAACACTCCGCTCGTGCGGCTCGGGCGGATCGCGCCTGCGGGCAGCGCGACCATCCTGGCCAAGGTCGAGTCGCAGAATCCGGGCGGGAGCGTCAAGGACCGGATCGCGCGGTCCATGATCGAGGACGCGGAGCGGCGCGGCACGCTCCAGCCCGGCTCGACCCTCGTGGAGCCCACCAGCGGAAATACGGGGATCGGCCTGGCGGTGGTCGCGGCGGTCAAGGGCTACCGCCTCGTCCTTACGATGCCCGACGACATGAGCCTCGAGCGACGCCGGCTCCTGGCGCGACTCGGCGCGGAGCTGGTCCTCACGCCGGCGATCGAGGGGATGACGGGCGCCGTGTTCGCGGCCCAGGAGCTCTGTCGCGCGCATCCGGGCTACGTGATGCTGCAGCAGTTCGAGAACCCGGCCAACCCGGAGGCCCACCGGCGGACGACGGCCCTCGAGATCCTGGAGGCCACCGGCGGCAAGGTGGACGGCTTCGTGGCGGGGGTGGGCACCGGGGGGACGATCACCGGGGTGGGCGAGGTGCTGCGGGAGCGCATCCCCCGCGTTCGCATCGTCGCGGTCGAGCCGGCCCGCTCGCCGGTGCTGTCGGGAGGAAAGTCGCGGGTGCACGGGATCCAGGGCATCGGCGCCTCGTTCGTGCCCGGGATCCTCAATCGCACCGTGATCGACGAGATCGTGCAGGTGAAGGACGAGGACGCGATGGCCACGACGCTCCGGCTGGCGCGCGAGGAGGGGCTCCTCGCGGGGATCTCGGCCGGGGCGAACGTGTGGGCCGCGCTCGGCGTGGCCGAGAAGCTCGGCGCCGGCCGGACGGTCGTGACGGTCCTCTGCGACACCGGCGAGCGGTACCTGAGCGTCCCGCTCGAAGCCTCCGAGCGCTGAGGGGACGGGAAGGAGACGGAGCCATGGCAGTGAGCGTGTACATCCCGACGCCATTCCGGCGCGCGACGGCGAACGCGCCGCGCGTCGACGTGGACGCGGCCGACGTGAAGGAGCTCCTCGACGCCCTCGAGGGGCGCTACGAGGGCCTCCGGGGCCTGGTGCGTGACGCGACGGGGCAGATGCACCATCACGTCAATCTGTACGTGAACGGGGAGGAGATCGGGAGTCTCCAGGGAGCGGCGACCCGGCTGAAGGACGGAGACGAGGTGTCCATCATCCCGGCGCTGGCGGGAGGCGCGTGAAGCCCCTTCTCACGACGGCCGAGCTCGAGGCGATCCAGCGGCACGCCCGGACCGACTATCCCGCGGAGTGCTGCGGCGTGCTGCTGGTCCGGCCGGGCGCCCCAGGCGACGTCGACGAGCGGCGGCTCCTCGCCTGCCGCAACATCCAGGACGAGCTCCACGCGCGAGACCCCGGGCGCTTCGCGCGGACCGCGCGAACGGCCTACTACATCGCCCACGAGGATCTTCTCGAGATCGGCCGCCGGGAAGGGGAAGGGTTCGAGGTGCGGGTGATCTACCACTCCCACGTCGACGCCGGCGCCTACTTCTCCGAGACGGACCGCCGGAACGCGATGCTCGACGGCGTCCCCGCGTATCCGCAGGCGACCTACGTGGTCGTTGCGGTCGCAGAAGGCCGCGTGGCGGACACCCGCGCGCATCGATTCAGCGCCGAGACCCGCGAGTTCGTCGAGGTCCCGCTCACGATGGTCGAAGGAGCCGTCCGGGCAGAAAACCGTTGACGGGTCTGGAGGCCGCTGCTATCATCCGCCCTGCCTTGTGAAAGAGCGTACTTGCCTTGGCCCGCCCTGACCGGGCGCGGGCGTTACCGGCTGACGAGAGCCAGACGAGGACGGGGCGGATGCAGGTCCGCATGAGGGAAGTGCTCGCCGCCCTGATCGTCTCGATCGCGGCGGTGGTCCTTCCCGCAGGTTGGCCCGCAGTTTGGCCCGCAGCTTGGCCCGGGATCGGCGTCACCCCGGCCAGCGCGCAGGCCCCGATCGCCCCGGCTCCGAAGCAGCCCATCCTGTTCAGCCACAAGATCCACGCCGGCGACTTCAAGATCGACTGCCAGTACTGCCACGCGGACGCCCGCCGGTCCACCTTTGCGGGCATCCCGTCCGTCAAGCGCTGCATGGGCTGCCATCAGATCGTCGCGTCGAAGGACGCGGAGCTCCAGAAGGAAGTCGAGAAGCTCCGGGCCTTCTCCAAGGACAGCCGGCCGGTGGAATGGGTGCGTATCCACAAGCTCGCCGGCTTCGTGTACTTTCCCCACAAGCGCCATGTGCAGACGGGCCTGGCCTGCCAGCAGTGCCACGGGGAAGTGCAGACGATGACCGAGGTCGCCCAGGTAGCGCCCCTGACCATGGGCTGGTGCGTGTCCTGTCACGCCGAGCGGAAGGGTCCGCTCGACTGCGTGATGTGCCACCACTGACGGAGCGCGGGATGCCAGACGGACAGCAGGGGACAGCAGGGATGGATCGCCGGGGCTTCTTCCGGATCGTCGGCGCGAGCGGCGCGGCGGCAGCGGCCGCCGGCTGCGGCAAGACGACCGAGGCGATCCTGCCCTACGTCATCCCGGCCGAGCACATCGTGCCGGGGGTGGCGACCTGGTTCGCGACCGTGTGCCGCGAGTGCCCGGCGGGCTGCGGGGTCCTGGCGAAGAGCCGGGAAGGCCGGATCGTGAAGCTGGAGGGCAATCCCGACCACCCCGTGAACCGGGGGGCCCTCTGCGCGAGCGGCCAGGCGGGTCTCCTCTCGACCTACGACCCGGATCGCATCCCCGGCCCGCGCGTCCGCGAGGGCGAGACCTGGCGCCCGGTGCCGGTCGCCGACGCGCAGAAGCTCCTCGTCGACAAGATCGCGGCCGCGCGCCAGGCGGGCGCCGGCCGGATCGCGATGCTGACGCAGCTCGAGACCGGCAGCCTCGGCCGCCTGGCGGACGAGTGGCTGAAGGCGGTCGGCGGCCGTCCGCGCGTCTCGTACGAGACGTTCGCGCACGAGGATCTGCGGGCGGCGAGCCAGGCCGTGTTCGGGATCGACGCGATCCCCTATCACGCGTTCGAGGACGCGCGGACGATCCTGTCCCTCGGCGCGGACTTCCTCGAGACGTGGATCTCGCCGGTGGGATACACGGCGGCGTTCCGGCGGGCGCACGCGCTTCGCGAGGAGCACTTCGCCCGCGTGATCCACGTCGAGCCGCGATACTCGATGACGGCGGCCAACGCCGACGAGTGGATCGCGAGCCTGCCGGGCGCGGAGGGAGCGATCGCGCTCGCCCTGCTGCGCCTCGTCCTCGAGGCGCGCCAGGTCCCGGCCCTGCCGGCCAGGGAGCTCGAGGCCCTCACGGCTGCCGCCCGGACGGTGGACGTCGAGACGGTCGCCAAGCAGAGCGGGGTCCCGGCGGCCAAGCTGAAGCTCCTGGCCGAGGCCCTGGTCAAGGGCGCGCCGAGCCTCGTCGTGTCGGGCGGCGTGGCGGTGAGCGGACCGGGCGGCGCCGACGCCGCGATCGCCGTGAACCTCCTCAACTACGCCCTCGGGAACGTGGGACGGACCGTCCGCTTCGGTCCGAACTCGGCCCTCTCGCGAGCGAGCCGGTACGCGGACGTGCTCGCCCTCACGAAGGCGATGGCCCAGGGTGAGATCGCCGTCCTCATCGTGAAGGACGCGAACCCCGCCTTCACGCTCCCGGCGCGCGCCGCGTTCGCCGAGGCGCTCGCCAAGGTTCCGTTCGTGGTGAGCCTCTCGAGCCACATGGACGAGACCGCCGCCCGCGCGCACCTCGTGGTTCCCGATCTCACGCCGCTCGAGTCCTGGGGCGACTACTCGCCGCGGGACGGCGTGTGGGGACTCCTCCAGCCGGCGATGGCGCCGGTGCCGAAGGTCGGCCCGACGAACCCCGACGCCCTCGACCTGCCTCAGCTCCACGCGGTCCGGGACGCGCTGGGTCGACGGGCTCCCGAGACGTTCCCCGGCGTCGAGACGAAGTCGACCGGCGACCTCCTGCTGGACGCCGGGCGGGCCCTGGTCCCGGGCTCCGAGAAGACCGTCTTCCAGGCGAAGACCTTCGCCGACTACCTCCGCGAGTCCTGGCGCGCCATGGCCAAGACCGTGGCGCCCAGGGCGGTGTTCGACGAGTTCTGGGAGGCCGCGCTCCGCCGAGGGGGCTACTGGGCCGACGTGCCGGCCGCGAAGGTCGCCCTCCGCGCGGGCGTGAAGGTGTCCGCCCAGGCGCCGGCTCTCGAGGGAGGCGCGACCGATCCCGTCCTCCTGGTCGTCCCGTCCTCGCGCTACTACGACGGCCGGGGCGCGAACAAGGTGTGGCTCCACGAGGCGCCCGACCCCATGACCCAGGTGGTCTACGGGAGCTGGGTCGAGGTCCCGGCGGAGACGGCCCGAAGCCTCGGCGTCCAGTCCGGTGACGTGCTGCGGGTGGAGTCGCCTCACGGCTCCCTCGAGGCGCCGGCGTACGTCTCGGAGACCCTGGCCGCAGGCGCGGTGGCGATTCCGACCGGGCTCGGGCACACGGCGTACGGGCGCTTCGCCCGGGGCGTCGGCCAGAGCCCCTACGCCCTCCTGCCGGCCGAGCCGGCCGCGGGGTCCGGCGGCCGCCGCTGGATGGGTGTCCGCGTGCGGCTCCAGAAGACCGGGCGGCGCGACAAGCTCGCCTCGCCGGCGGGCGTGACGGAGATCGACCACTCGCGGGAGATCTTCGAGACGGTCGGGCTCGCCGAGGCGATCAAGCTCGAGCGGGGCGGCAAGGCGCCGGAGCACGCAAACCTGCCCTCGATGTATCCCGACCTCAAGTACCCGCAGAACCGCTGGGGCATGGCGATCGACCTCGACGCCTGCACCGGCTGCCAGGCCTGCGTGGTGGCCTGCCAGGCCGAGAACAACGTCCCCTCGGTGGGCAAGGGCGATATCGACTACGGCCGGAGCATCCAGTGGCTCCGCGTCGAGCGGTGGTGGGAGCGCGGTCACGGCGAGGCGGCGGCCACGGGGCAGGCGACTCTGACCGGCGCGATCGGCGTCGCGCACGCGGCCGAGGCGCCCGCCGCCAGGCGGCCCGGGGCGCGGTTCCTCCCGATGCTCTGCCAGCACTGCGAGGTGGCGCCGTGCGAGCCGGTGTGCCCGGTGTTCGCCGCCTATCACACGGCGGACGGGCTCAACGCGCAGGTCTACAACCGGTGCGTCGGCACCCGCTACTGCGGGAACAACTGCCCGTACATGGTCCGGCGGTTCAACTGGTACCGCTACGAGTGGCCGGCGCCGATGAACCTCCAGCTCAACCCGGACGTCGCCGTCCGCGATCGCGGCATCATGGAGAAGTGCACGATGTGCGTGCAGCGGATCATCGCCGGTCGCGACCGCGCCCGTGACGAGGGTCGGCTCCCGCGAGACGGGGAGATCCAGACCGCCTGCCAGCAGACGTGCCCGACGCAGGCGATCACGTTCGGGGACCTCAAGGACGGCCAGAGCCGCGTCTCCCGCTTCTCGACGTCCCCGCGCGGCTACCACGTCCTCGGCGAGCTGGGGACGCGCCCGGCGGTCACCTACCTGAAGAAGATCCTCCGGGAGGAGCACGCGTGAGCGCGCCGAGCGGCACGCCGAACGGCGCCGAGCAGCCCGCGCGCCCCATCTCCGGCGGGGCGGCCCCGACCTTCGCCGACGTCAACCGGGACGTCCTGCGGACGCTGGATTTCCCCGGATCGGCCTACTTCGGCTGGATGTCCCTCGTCGCGCTCATCCTGGCCGGCGGGATCACCTGCTGGCTCCTCCAGGTCTACTTCGGCATGGGGATGGCCGGGAAGCGCAATCCCCAGATGTGGGCGATGTACATCACGACGTTCGTCTTCTGGATCGGTATCGGGCACGCGGGGACGCTGATCTCCGCGATCCTGTACCTCTTCCGTGCCAAGTGGCGCACGTCGATCTACCGAGGCTCCGAGGCGATGACCATCTTCGCCGTCATGACGGCCGGCCTGTTCCCGGTCATTCACGCCGGCCGCATGTGGTTCGCGTACTGGCTCATCCCGTATCCGAACGAGCGGTTCCTGTGGCCGAACTTCCGCTCGCCCCTCGTCTGGGACGTGTTCGCGATCTCGACGTACCTCACCATCAGCACGGTGTTCTTCATCGTCGGGCTCGTGCCGGACATCGCCGCGCTGCGGGACGCCGCCACCGGCTGGAAGCGGTCGATCTACGCGCTCCTGTCGCTGGGCTGGCAGGGCACCGACCGCCAGTGGCGCCACTACCGGCGGGCCTACGGCCTCTTCGCGGCGCTCGCGACCCCGCTGGTCGTCTCGGTCCACAGCGTGGTGTCCTGGGACTTCGCGATGGCGCTGGTCCCGGGCTGGCACTCGACGCTCTTCGCCCCCTTCTTCGTCGACGGCGCCATCTTCTCCGGATTCGCCATGGTCCTCGTGCTCCTGATCCCCATGCGCCGCTTCTTCAATCTGTACGCGTACATCACCGACCGGCACCTCGACAACATGGCGAAGCTGATCCTGGTCACGGGCCTGGTGCTCACGTACTTCTACGCGTGCGAGGGGTTCACCGCCTGGTACAGCGGCGAGCCGATGGAGCGGGCCTCGTACCTCTTCAAGTGGGTCGGGTTCTACGCGCCGTGGTGGTGGCTCCAGATCTTCTGCAACAGCGTGGCGCCGCTGGTCTTCTTCTGGAAGCGCGCGCGCACGCACCTGCCCACGCTCTACGTGGTGTCGATCCTCGTGCTGATCGGCATGTGGTTCGAGCGCTTCAACATCATCGTGCCGGGCCTCGCTCACGGGTTCTACCCGTACACTTTCGGCAACTACATCCCGACGATCGTCGACAGCGGCATCATCATCGGAAGCTTCGCCTGGTTCTTCATCCTGTTCCTGGGCTTCATCAAGGTGATGCCGTCGATGTCCATCGTCGAGGTGAAGGAGACCATCCCGCATCCGGTGCGGGATGGGCATGCGCACTGATGGCAGCCGCGACCGTCCTCGGCGTCTTCGCGCACGTCGACACGGCGACCCGGGCGATCCGCGAGCTCCGGGCCAGGGGGATGCGGTCGATCGCGACCTACAGCCCGGTGCCTCTCGACGAGTTCGAGGAGGCGCTGACCGGACACGGGCTGCCGCGGAGCCCCGTGCGGCTCTTCACGCTCGTGGGCGCCCTGACCGGCACCGCCAGCGGGTTCGCGCTCACGATCTGGACGGCGCTCAAGTGGAACCTGATCACCGGGGGCAAGCCCGTGGTCTCGATCCCGCCCTTCGTGGTCATCGCCTTCGAGATGACCATCCTGCTGGGCGGGCTCTGCACGCTGCTCGGGCTCCTAGTCACGGCCCGGCTGCCGAGCTTCAAGCTGTCGCCGCGATACGATCCCCGCTTCAGCGCGGACCGCTTCGGGATCGAGGTGACCTGCGAGGCCGCCGAGCGCCGGGCAGTCGAGGACCTCCTTCGCGGCGCGGGCGCCGAGGAGGTCCGGGGATGAAGTGGGTGTTCCTTCTGTGCCTGCTGGTCGTCGGCGCCGTGGCGGGCGTGATGGGCGGGCTGGTCGCGTACCGCTGGATGACCAGCATGCAGAACGACGTGAAGCTGGTCCCCGGCCAGGTGACGATGGCCCAGCCGCCCGGGACGGTGCCGCGTGAGGGATCCGAGCTGGTGGTGGCGCGCGAGACGTACGCGACGCGGAAGAACCCGGTGGCGCCGGACGCCCAGTCGCTCGCGCGCGGGAAGAAGCTCTTCGACATCTACTGCACTCCCTGCCACGGGCCGGCCGGCAAGGGTGACGGTCTGGTGACTCCGCGGTTCATCCCGCCGCCCGACCTGACCAGCCAGCCGGTGCAGGCCAAGCCCGACGGGCACTTCTCCTACTACATCGGCTACGGCGGCGCGATCATGCCGGCCTACGGCGAGGCCCTCTCGGTGACGGACCGGTGGGACATCGTGAACCACCTCCGCGCGCTGGCGAAGAAGTGATGAGCACTCCCGCCGTGAGCCCGGGGCAGGATCCGAAGGGGAAGACGGGCCTCGTGCTGGCGGGGCTCGTCGCCCTCGGGGCGCTGAGCTTCCTGATCGCCCTGGCGGCGGGATCGGGGACGCACGCCTGGGCCGTCTTCCTCGCGAACCTCCTGTTCTGGTCGGGGCTGTCGGCCGCCGGCCCGGCGATCGCGGGGATCCTCGAGCTCACCGAGGCGCGATGGGCGGCGCGTCTCCGGCGGATCGCGACGACGACGGTCGCCTTCATGCCGGTGTCCTTCGTGCTGTTCCTCCTGCTCATGGTGGGCATCCGGGCCCTGTACCCGTGGGTGACCGTGCCGATTCCGAAGAAGGCGGCGTGGCTCAACGTGCCGTTCTTCGTCCTCCGGACGGTCGTCGGGGTGGGCGCGCTCTACTGGGTGAGCGTCCGCTTCGCGAAGGCCGTCCACGGCTCGCGGGCCGGGGCCTCCGAGGAGCCGGGGCGGGCGGAGCGGGCGCGTCTGGCCGTGTGGCTCCTCTTCCTGTTCGTCATCGTCGGCTCGCTGCTGGGCTACGACCTCGTGATGTCGCTCGATCCCCACTGGTTCAGCGGGCTCCTCGGGGGCTACGTGGTGGTGGGGATGCTCTACTCGGGCTTCGCGTTCCTCGTGCTCCTCACGGGGCTCTACAGCTTCGGCCGGCCGGGCTGGGTCATGCCCCCGAAGGAGATGCAGGACCTCGCGAAGCTCGTCTTCGCCACGTCGGTCCTGTGGATGTACTTCTTCTGGTCGCAGTACCTGGTCATCTGGTACGGCAACGTGCCGATCGAGACCCGGTACGTCCTGGCGCGGCTCTTCGCGGATCCCTGGCGGAGCCTGGCCATCGGCGCCTTCTTCATCGGCTGGGTCATCCCGTTCTCGTACCTTCTCGCGCGCCTCACCGGGCGCCCGCCGGAGGGGCACCGGGTCCTCGTGGCCATCTCCTGCCTCTCCCTGATCGCGGTCTTCCTCGAGCGGATCGTCCTGGTGCTGCCGTCGACGCTCCAGCCGGGGATCGCCTCCTACGGAGCGGCCGACGTCCTCCTCGCGCTCCTGATGACCCTCGGGTTCGGCGCGCTCTTCGTCCTCTCGTTCCGCATCTTCGTGCCGCGGTTCGGCCTCGCGCCCCGCGGGGAGGCGTAGGGCCCGGAGAGCGGTCCTCGTCCGGCGCTTGCCGCCCGATGGGGCGGTGAGTAGCCTTGTCCTGGTCCCATAGCCGTGCGCTCCGGAGCTCGTCGCCATCGCCTGCTCCTGACCGGCCTGGCCCTCCTCCTGGTGGGCGCCGGGATCGGCCTCAGGGATCCGTGGGGCGTGGACGAGGAGCGATTCCTCGGGGTCGCCCTGGAGATGCTCCAGGACGGCTCCTGGCTGGTCCTCCACCGGGCCGGCCAGCCGTACCCCGACAAGCCCCCCCTCTTCGTGTGGCTCGTGGCCCTGGCCCACCTGGTGACGGGATCCCCTCGCGTGGCCTTCCGGCTGCCCGGACTCCTGGCCGCCATCGGCTGCACGCTCGCCGTCTACGATCTCGGGCGGCGGCTCTGGAGTCGACGTGTCGGCCTCGTGGCCGGCGTCCTGTTCCTCGCCGTCATCCAGAGCCTGCTCGTGCTGAAGGCGGGGCAGACGGATGCCCTCCTCATCCTGTGGACCACCCTCGGCCTGTATGGGCTCCTCCGTCACCTGGCCGTGGGCCCGGCCTGGGGCTGGTACGGGGTGGCGTCGGTGGCCATGGGCCTGGGCGTCATGACGAAGGGAGTGGGCTTCCTGCCCCTCCTCCTGATCGGACCCTACCTCTACGGGCGGTGGCGCGGGTTCAGGCGTCTCGCGTCCATCGCGCCATCGGACCGGCGGTGGCTCATCGGGCCGGCGCTCTTGCTCGGCACCGTGGCGGTCTGGCTGGGCCCGCTGCTCGTCCGGGTGGCGGGCTCCGGCGACCCGACGCTCCACGCATACGCGCGGAACCTTCTGGTCACCCAGACCGCAGGGCGAATGGTCGCGGCGTGGCAGCATCGCGAGCCGTTCTGGTACTTCCTGGTCGAGGTCATTCCGGTCGTCTGGCTCCCCATCGTCGCCGGCCTGCCGTGGCTGGCCCCGGTGTGGCGACGCCGGCTCAGACGGGGCGACGGGCGCATCCTGCTCCTGCTGGGCTGGGTCGGCCTCGTCGTGACCTTCTTCAGCCTGAGCAGCGGGAAGCGGAGCCTCTACATCTATCCGGCGGTCCCGGCGCTCGCCCTCGCGGCGGCACCGGGGGTCGTCGCGCTCGTGCGCCGGCTCGCCTCGACGGGCGCCCGCCGCCGTCTCGTCCAGGCCGGAGCGGCCGCCTGGCTCATCGCGCTGATCGCCTGGGGATTCGCCGAACCGTTCGTGGGAGCGAGGGACTATCCACGGCGAGCCGTGATGGCCGCCGTCGCGCGCCGGATCGGGCCGGAGCGGGAGGTGGCGCTGGTCCAGTGGCGGGATGGCGAGTGGCTCTTCGCCCAGAATCCGATCGTCCACTTCGGATACCGCGGCGGCCCGGAACAGGTCGGGGAGGCTCTGACGTGGCTCCGGGAGGCTCCGGACCGCTGGATCCTCTCCAGCGACCGCTGGCTCGCCCAGTGCTTCGACATGGAGCGGGCGGCGTCCGTCGGCCATGACCGAGGGCGGGATCTGTTCCTGGTCGACGTCCGCATGGATCCGGGGCGGTGCGCAGTCCCGGCCGATCCGGCGCCTCTATCGGTTCCGGTGGGAGCGACCCTACCGCTAGCCTGACCGACCGTCCGGAGGTCGCGCTACACTGACGGCGGAGTTCGGCCCTTTTCGTCTGACCAGAGGAGCAGAGCGTGCTATCCGTTGCCGAGGCCCTCGAGCGTGTGCTCACCGGAGTGGCCGTGCTGGGCGCCGAGAGCGTCCCGCTCGGAGAAGCCCTCGGGCGCGTCCTCGCCGAGCCGGTCGTCGCGGGGCGCGAGATCCCCCCCTGGGACAACTCCTCGATGGACGGCTACGCACTCCGGGCGGCCGACACCGAGACGGCGAGCCAGGAGCACCCGGTGACGCTCCCGGTCGTGGGCGAGGTCGCTGCCGGGAGGGTGGCTGCGCGAGAGGTCGGGCCGGGGCAGGCCTACCGCATCCTGACGGGCGCTCCGCTGCCTCCCGGCAGCGATGCCGTCGTACCGCAGGAGGAGGTGAGGCGCGATGGCGGCCACGTCTCGCTCCGGCGCGCCGTCCAGCGGGGGGCGTACGTGCGCCCCCGCGGCGAGGACATCCGGTCCGGCGAGCGCATCCTCGAGGCCGGCTCGGTCCTCCGACCGGCCGCGCTCGGGGTCCTGGCCGCGCTGGGCCATGCGCGAGTGAACGTCTACCGCCGTCCGACCGTCGCCGTTCTCTCCACGGGCGACGAGCTCGTCGACCCCGGGACTCCGCTCGGACCTGGCCAGATCCCGGACTCGAACACCTACACTCTCTGCGGCCTCGCCGTGGAGGCGGGGGCGGTTCCCCTGAGCCTCGGGATCGCGCCGGATCGGCGCGAGGCGCTCGTGGAGCGCTTTCGCCGAGGACTCGAGGCGAACGTGCTGGTGTCGTCGGCCGGCGTGTCCGTGGGTGACCGCGACTTCGTCCGCGAGGCCGTGGAGACGCTCGGCGCCCGTCTGGACTTCTGGAAGGTGAACATGCGCCCGGGAAAGCCCCTGACCTTTGGGCGGATCGGCGAGTGCCTCTTCTTCGGGCTCCCGGGAAATCCCGTGTCGTCGATGGTGACGTTCGAGCTGTTCGTCCGCCCGGTCCTCCGCCGGCTCGGGGGACACCGCATCCTCGGTCGGCCTCGGGTCCGGGCGCGGGCCCTCGAGCCCATCGACAACCCCGGCAGCCGGCCCGGCTACCTTCGCGTGCGACTCGAGTCGCGGAACGGAAGGCTGGGTGCCAGGCCGACGGGAGAGCAGGGGTCCGGGATCCTCCGATCGATGCTTCTGGCTGACGGGCTGGCCGTCATTCCAGGGGACACCCAGGTTCCCGAGGGTGGTGAGGTCGAGGTCATCCTGCTCATGAGTGATACGTCTGTAAAGCATGATGATTGAGTGCGTTACCGGTTGAGTTCGTCGATTTAGCTGGTATAGTCGCATTACCGATAGGGTTATATAGTCCGCACCGAAGCGGGCAAGGTCGTCGCCCGCGGCTACCGCGGAGCGATCGGTTCCACCACGCGGCGGAGCCGGGCCTCCGCAGCTCATGGGCGGCCGAGCCCGCCCCGCCCGCCTCGCGGTGACGCTTCGAGGCACATCGGTCGGCGTCGTCAGTCCGCGCGCGAGCCGGCGGCGGCGACAGTGAAGCCGCGGGCAGGTAGCGAAGCGAGGAGAGCGATGACGGGAGTGCGGGACGGAGCGGCGAGCCCGGCGGCCGACCCGATCATCCGCTACGAGCGCGTGAACAAGTGGTTCGGGAAGCTCCACGTCCTCAAGGACGTCGACCTGGACGTCGCGCGGGGCGAGGTGCTCGTGGTGTGCGGGCCGAGCGGCTCCGGCAAGAGCACGCTGATCCGCTGCGTGAACCGGCTCGAGCCGATCCAGGCAGGCCGGCTGACCGTCGACGGCCGCGACGTGCAGGGCCCGGGCGTGGACCTGCCGCGGCTCCGCGCCGACATCGGCATGGTCTTCCAGCAGTTCAACCTCTACCCGCACATGACCGTGCTGGAGAACGTCATCCTGGCGCCCATCCGCGTGCGGGGACGGGCCCGCGCGGAGGCCGAGCGGGCCGCGATGGACCTCCTGGCCAAGGTCGACATCCCCGACAAGGCAGGCGCGTACCCCGCGCAGCTCTCGGGCGGCCAGCAGCAGCGTGTCGCCATCGCGCGCGCGCTCGCGATGCAGCCGAAGATCATGCTGTTCGACGAGCCGACGTCCGCCCTGGACCCGGAGATGATCAACGAGGTGCTGGACGTGATGGTGGCTCTCGCCCGCGAGGGCATGACGATGCTCGTGGTGACCCACGAGATGGGGTTCGCGCGCAAGGTGGCGCACAGGGTAATCTTCATGGACGAGGGGCGGATCGTCGAGCAGGGAGCGCCGGACGCCTTCTTCGACCGGCCGAGGCACGAGCGGACGCGGCACTTCCTGTCAAAGATCCTCGCTCACTGACGGACGGCGCAGGGGCGGCGGAAAGGAGCGACACCGATGGCGACAGTGACAAGGCGGATCGCGGTGGCGGGACTGGTTCTGGCCGTGCTCCTCGTGGGCGCGGGGCCGGTCCTGGCGGAGACCACGCTCGAGAAGATCGGGCGCACGGGCACGATGGTGGTCGGGACGCGGACCGGCTCGCCGCCGTTCGGCTTCATCGACAAGCAGAACAACTGGGGCGGCTTCTCCGTGGACCTCGCCAAGTTCGTGCACGCGAACGTCGAGAAGAAGCTGGGCAAGCCGGTGAAGTTCGAGCTCAAGGAGTCGACCCCGGCGACGCGCATCCCCCTGCTGACCAGCGGCGCCGTCGACCTCATCGCGGGGACGATGACCATCACCCGGGCTCGGCGTGACAGCCTCGACTTCAGCGCGGTCTTCTTCGTGACGGGCGCCCAGTTCCTGGTCAAGAAGGGCAGCCCCATCCGGGGCGTCCAGAGCATCGGCGGCAAGCGCATCGGCGCCCAGCAGGGCTCGACCAACGAGAAGGTGCTACGCGAGAAGTACCCGCAGGCGCAGCTGGTCGTGTTCCCCGACCAGCCGGCGGCGTTCACCGCGCTCGTCCAGGGCAAGATCGACGCCTACACGAACGACGGCGTGCAGCTGGCCGGCCTGAAGGCGAAGGCGCCGAACCCGGGCGAGTGGGACGTGGTGGGCGAGTTCTTCACCTACGAGCCGTACGGCATGGCGATGCGCAAGAACGAGACGGACTTCCGGAACCTGGTGGACTTCACGCTCATGGAGGCCATCGAGAGCGGCGAGTACCAGAAGCTCTACGACAAGTGGTTCGGTCCGCAGGGCGAGGTGCCGTACCCCTTGTCCGAGACGGCCCGGATCTTCCTTCAGATGCAGGTCATCCCGCGCTGACCCCGCGCGTCGCGGGGCCCCGGCCAGGCAGCCGGGGCCCCGCGAAGGCCTCCCCGAAGTCCCCGGCGGAGATCAAAGATGCCGCGGCCGTTTCTCGCGCTCGCCTACCAGTTCCAGTGGAGCGTCCTCTGGACGAGCCCGTACGCCGGCTGGCTCCTGCAAGGCATCCTGACGACGCTCGCGCTGGCGGGGCTCGCCTGGGCGCTGGCGGCCGGGCTCGGCGCCGTCTTCGGGGCGATCCGGACCGTGCCATCGCGCGTCCTGCGCGGGCTCGGCGCCACCTACGTCGAGTTCTTCCGCAACGTCCCGCTCCTGGTGTGGATGTTCCTGTGGTACTTCGGCGTCCCCCAGCTCCTTCCCGACGCGACCCAGGACTGGCTGAACCGGCACCACGGAGAGTTCCTCGCCGCGGTCGCGGCCCTTGGCGTCTATCACGGGGCGCGGATGGCCGAGATCGTGCGAGCGGGCATCCAGTCGGTTCCGGCTACCCAGCTGGAGGCGGCCCTGTCCACCGGCCTCACGCTGGGCCAGGCGTACCGCCTGGTGCTGCTGCCGATCGCGCTCCGGCTCATCGTGCCCCCGCTCACCAACGATTCGCTCAACCTCCTCAAGAACTCCTCGCTCGCCCTCACCATCAGCGTGGCCGAGACGACCTTCGTGACCCGCCAGATCGAGAGCTACACCGCGAAGGGCTTCGAGGCGATCACGGCGGGGACGCTGATCTACCTGGGCCTCTGCCTCTGTGTCTCGGCCGCGATGGCGCGCGTCGAGCGCCGGGTGGCGATCCCGGGTCTCATCGTCCGGGGCGGGGGAGCCGCGCATTGATCGGCGTGTGCTCGTGACCCTGGACTTCTCCGTCATCGCGGACAACTGGCGATTCCTCCTCGTCCAGGGATTGCTCGGCATCGGAGCGTTCGGCGGCGGGACCATCGCGCTGGCGATCCCGACGATCGTGCTCGGCTTCATCCTCGGGATCGGGGTCGCGCTGGGCCGCCTCTCGGCGCGGCGCTGGCTCCACTATCCGGCGTCGCTCTACGTCGAGGTGATCCGGGGCGTTCCGCTGGTCATGGTGGTGTTCTGGTTCTGGTTCTTCATCCCGATCGCGACCGGCGTCTCGCTGCCCCAGTACTGGGTGGCTCTGGTGGCGTTCGTCGTCTTCGAGGCGGCGTACCTCGGGGAGATCATCCGCGCGGGTATCCAGTCCGTTCCCCGCGGCCAGGTGGAGGCGGCCGATGCCACGGGACTCCCGTACGCGGCCACGATGCGCTACGTCGTCCTGCCGCAGGCGGTTCGGAACATGCTGCCGTCGCTCGTCACGCAGTTCATCATCCTGGTCAAGGACACGTCGCTCGCCTCGATCATCGGGTACATGGACCTCACCAAGGCCGCCCAGACGGTCAATCAGCGCGAGATCCGGCCGTTCGAGCTCTACCTGTTCATCGCGGTCGTTTACTGGATCCTCACGTACGGAATGTCACTCGGCAGCCGGGCCCTCGAGCGACGGATGGCGGCGGGCTCACGCCGCCTGGCGACGGCGGCCGGCTCGTGACGGGGTGCGCCTCCCGCCTCCGGTCCCGGGCGCGGGTCTGCGTCAGCGTCCCTTGCCTCTCGCTGGCCCTCGGCCTCTTGACCGGGCTCGCCGGGTGCGGCGCGCTCCAGGATCAGGTCGCGCGACAGGACGCCACCCTCGCGGAGCTGAGGACGGCCGTCGACGGGCTCCGCACGGACCTCCGGGGACTCCGCGAGGAGGTCGCCGGGCTCCGCGCGGGTGTCGATGCCGCGAGCCGTCAGGGAGCGGCGGACCGGCAGACGGCGGAGGCACGCGCTCGGGAAACGCAGGGGGCCCTCGAGGGGCGTCTCGCCACAGCGGAGCGCCGGGTCGAGGAGCTGGCCGACGGCGTCACGGGGCTGGAGGTCAGCGTCGGGAGCCTGGCGGAGCAGTTCGTGCGGCTCGAGGCGGGAAGTCCAAGCGCGGTGGCGCCTCCCCGGGCGCGCCCATCGGGACCCCGGCACCCGGGCCCCCCGATCTCGGCCGAGGAGCTCTTCGACCGCGGGATGGAGAGCTTCCGGGCGGGCGAGCTCGGCCAGGCGGTCCTGGACTTCGAGGAGTTCACCGACAAGTACTCGGGGCATCCCCTGGCGCCGAGCGTCCAGTTCTGGATCGGCGAGGCCTACTTCCGAAGCCGCGACTTCGAGCAGGCGGCCAGCAAGTACCAGAAGGCGATCGATCTCGCCCCGACCGGAGAGCGGACCCCGGACGCTCTCCTCCGCCTCGGGCTGGCTCTCCGCTCGCTCCGTCACGAGGACCGGGCGCGCGAGGTATGGGCCCGGCTCCTGCACGACTTTCCGGACAGCGACGCCGCCCTCCGCGCACGCGCCGTGCTCCGCCAGCCGGGCCGCTCGGTCCGGCCAGCGGAGCCTCGATAGCAGAGGATCTGGCTCAACCCTCTGTCAAACCGGGCGAATTCTCTCGCCTCACTCCGGTCCTCGACCGTCCGTTTTCTTGACGTCGCTCGGACGGGGTGTATATCATGGCGCTTGCTTTGCACGTGTTTAGTGCTATTGAGCAGGGTGTGACGACGCTCGGGACGGTAACGGTGGCCGACGAGCGGTGGGCGTGGGTGTCGCTAGCTCTGGTCCCCGAGGTCGCGGGGAATGCGCGGCGCTATCACGACCTCCTGCGCCTTCGGCCCGCCCGCCGATCTCTTCGAGACGCCCCGCCGCGCTCTCGCCGGCGACGTGGGCGAGGAGACGGCCAGGGGGGTCACCGGCTTCGACTGGCGGCAGGCAGCTCGCCAGCAGGCGGCGGCCGCCGCCCGGTGCGGCGCGCGCCTGGTGCTCCTAGGAGACCCCGAGTATCCCGCCTCGCTCCGCCCGATCGACCTGCCGCCGCCGTTTCTGCTGGTTCGAGGCGAGATCCTCCGCGAGGACGGGCTGGCCGTGGCCATCGTCGGCTCGCGCCGGGGGACGCCCTACGGGCTTCGGATGGCCGAGCGGCTGGGCGCGGACCTGGCCGGCCGCGGGGTGACCGTCGTGAGCGGCCTGGCGCGGGGGGTGGACACGGCCGCCCACCGGGGAGCCCTCGACGCCGGGGGCCGGACGCTGGCCGTCCTGGGCTCTGGCGTGGACGTGGTGTATCCACCCGAGAACCGAGGGCTGGCAGCTGAGGTCGTGAAGGCCGGCGCCGTGGTATCGCAGTTCCCGATGGGCACGGCGCCGCTGCCGTACCATTTCCCGGCGCGGAACCGGATCATCGCAGGCCTCACGCTGGGCACCGTGGTCGTCGAGGCCGCGGAGCGGAGCGGGGCGCTCATCACCGCGCGGCTGGCGGGGGAGCTCGGCCGGGAGGTCTACGCGGTGCCCGGGAACGTGTCGTCCACCGGGAGCCAGGGCACGAACGGCCTGATCCAGGACGGCGCGAAGCTCGTCCAGGGCTGGGAGGACGTCGTGGCGGAGTGGCCCCGGGAGTGGCGAGGGGCGCTGCGACCGCTTTCCGCGCGCGGGCCGTCAGGGGAGCCGGAGACCGGCGCCGCGGGCGAGCCCGGGGAGCGGGCAATCCTCGCGTTGCTGGGGGACGAGCCGGTCGCGGTCGACGCGGTGGTGGAGCGGAGCCGGCTCTCGTCGGGGCAGGTGTCGGCGGGCCTCATGGCCCTCGAGCTGCGCGGGCTCGTACGCCGGATCGCCGGACAGCGGTACGTCCGGAGCTAGAGGAGGAAGCGTGGCAGGACGGACGTCCCTGGTCGTGGTCGAGTCACCCACCAAGGTGAAGACCATCCAGAAGTACCTCGACCGGGGGTACGTGGTGAAGGCCTCGCTCGGCCACCTGAAGGATCTGCCGAAGAGCAAGCTCGGCATCGACGTCAAGAAGAGCTTCGCGCCCCAGTACGTCCCCGTCCGGACGAAGATGAAGACGCTCGACGAGCTCAAGCGCGTCGGCAAGAAGGCCAAGGCGCTCTACATCGCGACGGACCCCGACCGCGAGGGCGAGGCGATCGGCTGGCACATCGCGCAGGAGATCGGGCTCCCGCCGGAGCGGGTCTTCCGCGTGCTCTTCAACGAGATCACCGAGAAGGCCGTCAAGGCCGCCTTCAAGGATCCGGGGCGGATCGACCAGAAGAGGGTGGACGCCCAGCAGGCCCGACGCGTCCTCGACCGTCTCGTGGGCTACAAGATCAGCCCGCTCCTCTGGGAGCGCGTCCGTCGGGGCCTGTCGGCCGGCCGCGTCCAGTCGGTCGCGGTCCGGCTGATCTGCGAGCGGGAGCGGGAGATCCGGGCCTTCGTGCCCCAGGAGTACTGGAGCCTTCACGCCTACCTGGCCGCGGCCCTGCCGCCCGAGTTCGTCGCCACGCTCCGGGAGAAGGCCGGCGAGAAGATCGTCCCGTCCACCGGGGCCGAGACCCAGGCCATCGTCGCCGAGCTGGAGCACGCGACGTTCGTGGTCAAGACGGTCGATCGGGGCGAGCGGCGGAAGAATCCGTCACCGCCCTTCATCACCTCGACGCTCCAGCAGGACGCCGCGCGGAAGCTCCGCTTCTCGGCCTCCAAGACCATGATGGTCGCCCAGCAGCTCTACGAGGGGGTCGACATCGGCGAAGGGGGGGCGGTCGGCCTCATCACGTACATGCGGACCGACTCGCCCCGGGTGGCCGCCGAGGCGCAGGCGGTGGCCCGCGACGTGATCGCAGCGCGGTACGGCGCGGAAACCCTGCCCGACCGGCCGCCGTTCTACCGCGCCCGCAAGTCGGCCCAGGAGGCCCACGAGGCGATCCGGCCCTCGCTCCTCGATCAGCCTCCCGAGCGTCTGGCCCGCCATCTGAGCCGGGATCAGCTCGCGCTCTACCGGCTGATCTGGGAGCGGTTCCTGGCGAGCCAGATGCGCGCCGCGCTGTACGACACGCTGACGGTCGACGTCACGGCCGGACAGTACCTGTTCCGGGCTCTCGGCTCCCAGCTTCGCTCGCCGGGGTTCATGGCCGTCTACATCGAGGCGCCCGACGAATCCGTGACGCCGGTGGCGCCGGAGGACGTCGAGGCAGAGGTGTCGGGGATGCCGCCCCTCGAGGTGGGTCAGCGTCTCGGCCTGGTGCGCCTCGATCCGAAGCAGCACTTCACGCAGCCGCCGCCCCGCTACACCGAGGCCTCCCTGGTCAAGGAGCTCGAGGAGAAGGGAATCGGACGGCCGTCGACCTACGCTCAGATCCTGACGACGATCCAGAAGCGCGAGTACGTCCAGAAGGACCGGGGTGCCCTGTCTCCCACCGAGCTGGGCGAGACGGTGAACGACCTCCTTCTCAAGGCGTTCCCCGACATCTTCGAGGTCGCCTTCACGGCGCAGATGGAAGAGTCGCTCGACGAGATCGAGGAAGGGGACCGCAAGTGGGTCGAGACGGTCCGGGAGTTCTACAAGCCCTTCGCCGCGGATCTCAAGCAGGCCGGCATCGACATGGAAGACCTCAAGAAGGGCAAGCCCACCGACGAGACCTGCCCCACGTGCGGCGAGGGCAAGCTCCTCGAGAAGTGGGGGCGCTTCGGCCGGTTCCTGGCGTGCGAGCGCTACCCGGACTGCAAGTACACGCGCAACCTGGGGGAGAGCGCCCAGGCGGAGCCCGAGCCGGCCGGCATCACCTGTGACAAGTGCGGCCGTCCCATGGTCTACAAGCAGAGCCGCTACGGCCGGTTCATCGGCTGCTCGGGATATCCCGAGTGCAAGAACCTCAAGCCGATCACGATGGGCATCCCGTGCCCCCAGGAGGGCTGCGGCGGGGAGCTGACCGAGCGGCGCTCGAAGCGGGGCCGCGCGTACTTCGGCTGCGCGAACTTCCCGACCTGCCGCTTCGTCGTCTGGCAGCGGCCGGTCGTCACGCCCGTGCCCGAAGTGCGGCGCGCCGTTCCTGACGCAGCGCGGGGGGCGGGGCAAGCGCTTCGTCGCGTGCTGGCGCGAGGGCTGCGACTACCGGCGCGAGACCGAGAGCGCGTGAAGCCGGCCGGCAGCGCGCAGGGCGGCCCGGCGGTGGCCGCGTTCCTCCGGTATCTCGCGGCCGAGCGGGGAGCCTCGCCGCACACGATCCGGAGCTACCGGGCCGATCTCCTGGACTGTCTCGGCTTCCTCGAGCGCCGGGGGCTGGGCGCGCTCCCGGACGCGGACGCGCGCGTGGTCCGCGGGTACCTCGCGGACCTCCACGACCGGGGACTCGCGCGGACGTCGATCGCGCGCCGCCTCGCGACCCTCCGGAGCTTCTTCCGCTTCCTGATCCGGCGCGGACACGCGCGGGTGAACCCGGCTCGCGAGGTGCGGACGCCGAGCCTTCCCGGCCGCCTGCCGGCGCACCTTCCGATCGACCAGAGCGAGGCGCTCTTCCGGCAGCCTCCCGGCGACGAGGAGGCAGACCGGCGGGACCGGGCGGTCCTGGAGGTGCTCTACGCCAGCGGGGTGCGTGTCGCCGAGCTGTCCGGGCTCGACGTGGAGGACGTGGACCTCCGCGAGGGCAGCGTGCGGGTCCTCGGCAAGGGCCGCAAGGAGCGCATCGTCCCGCTCGGCACCAAGGCCGTCGAGGCGCTCCGCACGTACCTCGGCGCGCGCGAGGCCGCCCGGGGGGCGCTCTTCCGGAATCCGCGGGGCGGGCGCCTCACGGTGCGGAGCCTCCACCGGATCGTCCGGGCGCGCGCGCGGGCCGCGGGGCTCGCCGGGCGCGTGACGCCCCACACGCTCCGCCACACCTTCGCGACCCACCTCCTGGACGCCGGCGCGGATCTCCGCCTGATCCAGGAGCTCCTCGGGCACGCCCGGCTGGCGACAACCCAGCGCTACACGCACGTGAGCGCGGACCGGCTGGCGAAGGTCTACGACGCGGCCCATCCGCGCGCGAAGGCGTGATGGACGCCGCGACGTTTCACGCGACGACGGTCGTCTCCGTCCGGCACCTTGGACGGGTCGCGATGGCCGGGGACGGGCAGGTGAGCCTCGGCGCGACGATCGTGAAGCACACCGCGCGCAAGGTGCGGCGCGTCTACCACGACCGGGTGCTCGCCGGGTTCGCCGGCGCGGCCGCCGACGCCTTCACGCTGTTCGAGCGGTTCGAGGCGCGGCTCGAGGAGCACCGCGGCAACCTCCGTCGCGCGGCGGTCGAGCTGGCCAAGGAGTGGCGGAGCGACCGCGTCCTGCGCCGGCTCGAGGCGCTCCTGGCCGTCGCGGACGCCGACGCCTCGTTCATCGTGTCGGGGACGGGCGAGGTGATCGAGCCGGACGACGGGCTGATCGGAATCGGCTCGGGCGGCCCGTTCGCGCTGGCCGCGGCGCGCGCGCTCGTCGCGCACTCCGCGCTCGACGCCAAGGCGATCGCGGTCGAGTCCATGCGGGTTGCGGCCGGGATCTGCGTCTACACGAACGACCAGGTGACGGTGGAGGAGCTGTGACGGACCGGCTCGACGGGGGGCAGCTGACACCCGCCCAGATCGTGGTCGAGCTCGACCGCTACGTGGTCGGGCAGGGCCGGGCGAAGCGCGCGGTCGCCATCGCGCTCCGGAATCGCTGGCGTCGCCAGAACCTCCCGCCGGAGCTCCGGGACGAGGTGGCGCCGAAGAACATCATCATGATCGGGCCGACGGGCGTCGGGAAGACGGAGATCGCGCGGCGGCTCGCCCGGCTCGCCCAGGCGCCGTTCATCAAGGTGGAGGCCTCGAAGTACACCGAGGTGGGCTACGTCGGCCGGGACGTGGAGTCGATGATCCGCGACCTGACCGAGCTCGCCGTCAACATGGTCAAGAGCGAGATGGCCGAGAGCGTCGCCGAGCGGGCCGCCCAGGCGGCCGAGGAGCGGCTCCTCGAGCTCCTCCTGCCGCGCGCCCGCATCCGGGACGCCGTTGGGCTCGGCACCCTGGAGCCGGTCTCCGCGGAGGCCAGCGGCGCCGCCACGCGGGAGAAGCTCCGCGAGCAGCTCCGCTCGGGCCGCCTCGACGACCGTCAGATCGAGCTGGAGGTGCGGACCCAGGGCATGCCGGTGATGGAGATGTTCGCCGGGGCGGGCATGGGCGAGATGGACCAGAACCTGCGCGACATGCTCGGGAACATGCTGCCCGCGCGCACGAAGCTCCGGAAGGTCCGCGTATCGGAGGCGCGGCGCCTCCTCATCCAGGAAGAGACGCAGAAGCTCATCGACGTGGACGAGGTCGCCAGCCAGGCGATCCGGCGCGTCCAGGACTCGGGCATCGTGTTCCTGGACGAGATCGACAAGATCGCGGGACGGGAGCGCGGTCAGGGGCCGGACGTGTCGCGGGAGGGCGTCCAGCGGGACCTCCTGCCGATCGTCGAGGGGACCGCCGTGACCACCAAGTACGGCGTGGTGCGGACCGACCACGTGCTCTTCGTCGCCGCCGGGGCGTTCCACGTCGCGAAGCCGGCGGATCTCATCCCGGAGCTCCAGGGGCGGTTCCCCATCCGGGTGGAGCTCGAGCCGCTCTCGCGCGCCGACTTCGTGCGGATCCTGACCGAGCCGGAGAGCGCCCTCATCAAGCAGTACACGGCGCTCCTCCGGACCGAGGGCGTGACCCTCGACTTCACCCCGGACGCCGTGGAGGCCGTCGCGGAGATCGCCACCCGGGTGAACGAGCGGGCCGAGAACATCGGCGCCCGGCGCCTCTACACGATCCTCGAGCGTGTCCTGGAGGATGTCTCCTTCCAGGCCCCCGATCTCGCCGGCAAGACGGTGACGGTCGACGCGGGCTTCGTGCACGCGCGGCTGGCGGATATCATCGGGGACGACGACGTGAGCCGGTACATCCTCTGACGGGAGGTCACCGAGAGACCGTGACGAGCGGCATGGAGAAGCTGATCGAGAAGGCCGGCACCCTCATGGACGCCCTGCCCTACATCCGGGCGTTCTGGGGGAAGACCCTCGTCATCAAGTACGGCGGCCACGCGATGGAGTCCCCGCAGCTGGCCGAGGGGTTCGCCCGCGACGTGGTCCTCCTCAAGTACGTCGGCATGAACCCGGTGATCGTGCACGGGGGCGGGCCCCAGATCGGGGCGATGATGAAGCGCCTCGGCAAGGAGCCGCGGTTCGTGGGCGGCATGCGCGTCACCGACGAGGAGACGATGGAGATCGTCGAGATGGTCCTCGTCGGCCGGATCAACAAGGAGATCGTGGGCCTGATCAACCACCACGGCGGCAAGGCGGTGGGGCTCTCGGGCAAGGACGGCACGCTGATCCGGGCCCGCCGGCGGGTGCACCGCACGCCGACGGGAGAGGAGCTCGACATCGGGCTGGTGGGCGACGTGACGCACGTGAACCCGGAGCCGATCCGTCTCCTCGACGAGCACGGGTTCATCCCGGTCATCGCCCCCGTCGGCGTCGGCGACGGCGGAGAGAGCTACAACATCAACGCCGATCTGGTCGCCGGCGAGGTCGCCGCCGCCCTCCAGGCCGAGAAGCTCATCCACCTCACCGACGTCGAGGGGATCAAGGGGCCCGGCGGCGACCTGATCTCGACCCTGTCGCAGGCGGAGGCGCGGCGCCTGGTGGCCGCCGGGGTGATCGACGGCGGCATGCTGCCGAAGGTCGAGTCCTCGCTCCGGGCGCTGGAGGCCGGGACCGCCAAGGCCCACATCCTGGACGGCCGCATCCCCCACGCGATCCTGCTGGAGATCTTCACCCGGGAAGGGATCGGCACCGAGATCGTCCTCTAGGGCGGGGGAGCGGGGCATGGCCGCCGCCGTGACGCCTTCCCGCCCCTCGCATCGGGGGGGCTCCGGGCTGGCAGCGAACGGCTCCGCCCCGCGCGGACCTTGCGGTACAATAGCCGCGCCATGTTTCCGACCCTCCTCCGGATGAGGCCAGGCCCCGGGTCGCGGCCGGGCGCTGCCCGCCGCCGACATCCCGGGGCTCCTGACGTGGACCGGGCCGCCGCCCGCTAGACCGGCCAAGCGGCCCCGCTGGCGTCTCCCTTCGAACCCACGCGGCAAACGCCGCTTCCGGAGGCCTCGATGAGCCAGGATACGAAGACCCTTCTCGAGTGGGGCAACAAGTACCTCTTCCAGAACTACGCGCGGGCGCCGCTCTGCCTGGTGCGCGGCGAGGGAGCGCGGGTCTGGGACACCGACGGCAAGGAGTATCTCGACTTCGTCGGCGGGATCGCCGTGGACGCGCTGGGGCACTCGCACCCGAAGATCGTCGGCGCGATCCGCGAGCAGGCCACGGCCCTCCTCCAGGTGTCGAACCTCTACCAGATCCCGTCCCAGATCCACCTCGCGAAGCTCCTGGTCGACCACTCGTTCGGAGACCGCGCCTTCTTCTGCAACTCGGGCACGGAGGCCAACGAGGCGGCGATCAAGCTCGCGCGGAAGTACGCGAAGGAGACCCGCGCCACCGACGTGGTCGACATCATCACCATGCGGGGCGCGTTCCACGGCCGGACGCTCGGCGCCCTGTCGGCGACGCCCACCGAGAAGTACCAGCACGGCTTCGAGCCCCTCGTGCCGGGCTTCAAGTACGTCGCCTTCGGCGACGTCAAGGCGGTCGAGCGCGCGATGGACAACCGGACCGCGGCCATCCTGGTCGAGCCGATCCAGGGGGAGGGCGGCGTCAACGTCGCCCCCGACGGCTACCTGGCCGTGCTCCGCCGGCTGTGCGACGAGACCGGGGCGCTCCTCATGTTCGACGAGATCCAGACGGGCATGGGACGGACCGGGCGCCTCTGGGGGTACCAGCACTGGGGCGTGGAGCCCGACGTGATGACGCTCGCGAAGGCGCTCGCCAGCGGGATCCCGATCGGCGCGATGGTCGCGCGGGAGGCCTGCGCCCGCGTGATGGTGGCGGGCAGTCACGGCACGACGTTCGGCGGCAACCCCTTCGCCACGACGGTGGGGGTGGCGACCTTCACGACGATGATGGAGGACCGGCTCCCCGAGCGCGCCGACCGGGTGGGGACGCATCTCATCGGGCGGCTCCGGGCCCTGGCGGCCGGGCTCCCGGCGATCCGGGAAGTCCGGGGCAAGGGTCTCCTGATCGGCATGGACCTCGATCGCCCCGCCGGGCCGGTCGTGGACGCCTGCCGCGACCGGGGCCTTCTGGTGCTGACGGCGGGTGAGAAGATCCTCCGCATGACGCCCCCGCTCATCGTGGACGAGCACGACGCCGACCGGGCCGTCGCGATCGTCGGGGACGCGCTCCGGCAGACCAAGCCGTGAAGCACCTGCTCTCGATCGCGGACCTCTCCGCGAAGGACGTCGAGGAGCTGTTCCGCCTCGCCGCCGAGTGGAAGGCGCGGACCAAGGCGCGCGAGGCGAGGACGCCGCTCGCCGGCTACTCGCTGGCTCTCGTCTTCGAGAAGCCGTCGCTCCGGACCCGCGTCACCTTCGAGGTGGGCATGGCCCAGCTCGGAGGCGCCTCCGTGTACCTGGCGGGGCAGGACATCGGGCTCGGGCGGCGCGAATCGATCGCGGACGTGGCCCGGAACCTCGGGCGATGGGTCGACGTCGTGGCCGCCCGGACCTTCGCCCAGGCGACCGTCGACGAGCTCGCGCAGCACGCAGGGATTCCGGTGGTGAACGCCCTCTCGGACTTCGAGCACCCGTGCCAGGCGCTGGCCGACTTCTTCACGCTGTGGGAGCGGGGCCTCGACCTCCGGCGCCTGCGTCTGGCCTGGATCGGCGACGGCAACAACGTGTGCCACTCCCTCATCCTCCTGGCCGGGCTTCTCGGGACGGAGATGGTCGTCGCCGTGCCCCCGGGATTCGAGCCCGACGGGCGGGTCCTCGAGACCGCCCGGGCGTGGGGCGGGCGCGTGACCGTCACCGACGACGTCCCCGAGGCGGCGCGCGGCGCCGACGCGATCTACACCGACGTCTGGATCAGCATGGGGCAGGAGGCCGAGCGGGAGCGCCGCCTGGAGGCGTTCTCGCGCTACCAGGTGAACGACCGCGTGGTCGGCTTCGCGAAGCCCGGGGCGGTCGTGATGCACTGCCTCCCGGCGCACCGCGGCGAGGAGATCACGGACGCCGTTCTCGACGGGCCGCGGAGCGTGGTCCTCGACCAGTCCGAGAACCGGCTGCACGTGCAGAAGGCCGTCCTGCTCCGGCTCCTGGGGAAGGGCTAGGCCGGGAGCTCCCCCAAAGACGAACGGATGAAGGGATGAACGGACCGAAGAAGATCGTCCTCGCATACTCCGGCGGACTCGACACCTCGGTCATCCTGGCCTGGCTCAAGGAGACCTACGGCGCCGAGATCGTCGCCTACACCGCCGACCTCGGCCAGGCCGAGGAGCTGATCCCGGTCCGGGAGAAGGCCCTCCGGACCGGGGCGAGCTCGGTCCACATCGTCGATCTCCGCGAGGAGTTCGTCCGCGACTTCGTGTTCCCCGTGCTGCGCGCCAACGCCACCTACGAGGCCGGGTATCTCCTGGGCACGTCCTTCGCGCGGCCGCTCATCGCGAAGGGGCAGGTGGCGGTGGCCCGCGCCGAGGGTGCGGACGCCGTGGCCCACGGGGCGACCGGCAAGGGCAACGACCAGGTGCGCTTCGAGCTCACCTACGCCGCCCTGGCCCCGGACCTCCGCATCGTCGCGCCCTGGCGGGACTGGGATCTTCGCTCGCGCACGGATCTCATGGCCTATGCCGAGCGCCACGGGATCCCGGTCCCGACGACCCCGGCGCGGCCGTACTCCATGGACCGGAACCTCTTCCACATCTCCTACGAGGGCGGGATCCTCGAGGACCCCTGGGCCGAGCCGCCCGAGAAGATGTTCCTCCTGACCCGGTCGCCCGAGGAAGCGCCCGACGTGGCGACCCCGGTCGAGATCGAGTTCGAGTCCGGGAACCCCGTCGCCGTCGACGGGAAGCGCCTCGGCCCGGTCGCCCTCCTCGAGCGGCTGAACCGCATCGGCGGCGAGAACGGCGTCGGCCGCATCGATCTCGTGGAGAACCGCTACGTGGGGATGAAGTCCCGCGGCGTCTACGAGACCCCGGGCGGGACCATCCTCCACGCGGCGCACCGGGCGCTCGAGTCCATCACGATGGACCGGGAGCTCCTCCACCTGCGGGACTCCCTGGTGCCGCGCTACGCCGAGATGATCTACTACGGCTTCTGGTACGCCCCCGAGCGCGAGGCCCTCCAGGTCTTCATGGACCACGCGCAGCGGGACGTCACCGGGCACGTGCGGCTCAAGCTCTACAAGGGCAACGTCACGGTGGCGGGACGGCGCTCGCCGCGCTCGCTCTACCGCCAGGACGTGGTGACCTTCGAGGCCGACTCCGTGTACCGGCAGAAGGACGCCGAGGGCTTCATCCGCCTGAATGCCCTGCGTCTCCGCATCCGCGCCCTCCGCGACCAGGATCGAGCCGCCGGCCCCTCGTGATCGACGTCGCGCTCACGCTCGAGGAGGTGCGCGGGATACCGCTCGCCGGCGTGACCGCGGTCGTCCTGGACGTGGTGCGGGCCTCCACGACGATCGTCGCCGCGCTCGCCGGCGGGGCGCGGGCCGTCGTTCCGGTCGCCACGCCGGACGAGGCTCGGGCGCTCCGCCGCGAGGGGAACGCGGGTCCCGTCCTCGTCGGGGGCGAGCGGGGCGGGGCACCCCCGCCGGGGTTCGATCACGGGAACTCCCCGGCCGAGTACACGCCCGATCGCGTCCGCGGCCGCACGGTCGTGTTCACGACGACGAACGGCACCCGGGCGCTCCTCGCTCTCGCGGGGGCGCGCCGGATCGCGGTCGGCGGCTTCGTCAACGCCGCCGCCGTGGCCCGCTGGGCGTCGGCGGAGCCGGGCGACGTCCTCCTGGTATGCGCGGGGGAGCGCGGGCGCTTCTGCCTGGAGGACGCGGTCTGCGCCGGGCTTCTCGTCTCACGTCTCGCGACCGCGGACAGGCGGCAGACCGACGCGGCGCGAGCGGCGCGCGCTCTCTGGGAGCGCTACGCGGACGACCTCGGCGCCATGCTCGCCGACGCCACGTGGGCACAGGCCCTGGTGGGCCAGGGGCGGGGCGCCGACCTCCCTCTCTGCGTCGCCCTGGACGTTCACGGGGTGGTCCCGGTGCTCCGCGAGGGCGCCCTGGTGGCGAGCGGCGGTAACTTGACCCCCCTCGGGGCGCCCCGCCATAATGAAGCGGCGCGAGGTGCGCCCGGAGGCGAGGCGTGAACCTACCGACACAACTGACCGTCGGACGGATCTGTCTCGTTCCGCTCGTCGTCGCCTTCCTCATCTCGAACGAGTCCACGCACGCGCTGGTGGCCGCGGTGCTGTTCGCCGGGGCGGCGCTGACGGACTGGCTCGACGGGCTGATCGCCCGGCGGCGCGGCCAGGTCACCACCCTCGGCAAGCTCCTCGACCCGGTCGCCGACAAGGTGCTCGTCTCCGCGGCCCTCATCTCCCTCGTCCAGATCGGCATGGTCGAGGCCTGGATGGTCGTCATCGTGATCGCGCGGGAGTTCGCGGTGACCGGCCTCCGGAGCGTCTCCGCGGCCCAGGGGCTCGTGATCGAGGCGTCCGACCTGGGCAAGTACAAGACCTTCTCCCAGTACCTGGCCGTGACGCTCCTGATCCTCGAGCGCAGCGTTCCCAGCGGTTTCGATTCCGAGTTCATCTACGTCTCGCGCGGCATGCTCTGGGCGGCCCTCACGCTGACGGTGTTCTCCGGCATCGACTACTTCGTCCGCTTCTACCGCGCCTCCGACGTCGACGCCCTGGTCCGGGGAGAAGAGCGCTGGCGCTGAGCGCGCTGTGGCTTCTCGGCGCCTATCTGGTGGGCGCCATCCCGGTGGGCTACGTGGTCGCGCGCATCCTGGGCGTCGACATCCGCCGCCGGGGCAGCGGGAACATCGGGGCGACCAACGTTCTCAGAACGGCGGGCTGGACGCCGGCCCTCGCCACGCTCTTCGGTGACATCGCCAAGGGGTACGTCGCGACCTGGATCGGGAGCCTCGCGGGGGCGGAGCCCGCGTGGGCTGGCGCGGCGGCGGTCCTCGCAGTGGCCGGCAATTGCTGGCCCGTCTTCCTCCGGTTCCGGGGCGGGAAGGGCGTCGCGACCGCCCTCGGCGCGTTCCTCCGTGTCACGCCCTGGGCGCTGATCCCGGCGGCGGTGGTCTTCGCCAGCCTGATCGCCTCGTTCCGGTTCGTGTCGCTCGCCTCCCTCTGCGCCGTGGTCGGGCTCCCGCTGGCGATCCTGGCCCTCGGCTATCCGGCGGCGCTCGCGCTGGCCGGGCTGGCGGTGGCGATCATCGTCATCGCGCGGCACCACGCGAACATCCAGCGTCTCCTGGCGGGGACCGAGGCGCGCTTCGGCGAGCGAGGCACCGGTCTCCGCAGCAGGCGCGCCGCCGGCCTCGAGCAGCCCTCGGTGACCGCGGGCGGGTTGGCGGTCGTCGGCGCCGGCGCCTGGGGCACGGCGCTCGCCGTCCAGGCCGCTCGCGCGGGGTTCCTGCCCCGCCTCTGGGTGTTCGAGCCCGAGCTCCTCGAGATCGTCCGCGGGTCCTCCGAGAATCCGTGGTTCCTGCCGGGGGTACGGCTGCCGGAGGCGATCGAGCCACACGGCGACCTCGCCGCGGTCGTGGCGAGCGCGGAGACGGTCGTGATCGCGGTGCCCTCCCACGTCTTCCGGAGCGTCGTCCGGGCGATGGCACCCCACCTCGCGCCGGGCGCGCGAGTCCTCTCCGCCGCGAAGGGAATCGAGGAGGACCGCCTCGCGCGGATGTCCGAGGTCCTGGCCGAGGAGCTGCCGCCCGGACACTCGAAGCGCGTGGCGGTGCTGTCCGGGCCGACCTTCGCGCAGGAGGTCGGCCAGGGGCGGCCGACGGCGGCCGTCCTCGCCTCATCCGACCCCGGGCTCGCCCGTGCGCTCCAGACGGCGCTGGCCACGCCGACCTTCCGCCTCTACACGCAGGCCGACGTGACCGGCGTCGAGCTCGGCGGAGCCCTCAAGAACGTGATGGCCATCGCCACCGGGATCGCGGACGGCCTCGATCTCGGATACAACGCCCGCGCGGCCCTCCTGACCAGGGGGCTCGCGGAGATGACGCGGCTCGGCGTCGCGCTGGGGGCGCGGGCCCGGACCTTCGCGGGACTCGCGGGCCTGGGTGACCTGATCCTGACCTGCACCGGCGAGCTGTCTCGGAATCGCCGCCTCGGTCTCGCCCTCGCGCGCGGGCAGTCCCTGTCCGAGTGGCAAGCGAGCACGCGCTCGGTGGCCGAAGGGGTGCGCACCGCTCACGCGGGGCTCGCCCTCGCCCGGCGTGCCGGCGTGGCGACGCCGGTGATCGAGGAGGTCGCGGCGGTGCTCTTCGAGCGAAAGGCGCCGCGGGAGGCGCTCCTCGCGCTCCTCTCGCGCTCCTCCCGTCCCGAGGAGGAGCCGTACGACGCTCGCGGTGGGGGACGATGCCTGAGCTCCGGAAGGACCCCGTCGTGGAGCGGTGGGTGATCATCGCCACCGAGCGCGCGCGGCGCCCGACGGACTTCGCCCCCGAGGTCATCGCGCCCCGCGGGCCGGAGGGGTGTCCCTTCTGTCCCGGCCACGAGGACCGCACCCCCCCGGAGGTGTTCCGCTCCGGCGGGTCGGAGGACGGCCCCTGGACGGTCCGCGTGGTCCCGAACAAGTTCCCGGCCCTCCACTCGGATGGAGAGGTCCACGCGACCGGGGAGGGGATCTACGACCGGATCGACGGGGTGGGGGCACACGAGGTCGTCATCGAGAGCCCGGATCACTTCGCGGGCCTGGGGACGCTCCCGGCGGCGCACGTCGGAGAGGTGCTGGTGGCGTATCGGGAGCGCCTCCTCGCTCTCCGCAAGGACCCGCGCCTCGAGTACGTCCTGATCTTCAAGAATCACGGCGTGGCGGCCGGCGCGTCGCTCGAGCACCCGCACTCCCAGCTGATCGCGACGCCGATCCTGCCGGAGCTGGTGGCGGAGGAGCTCGAGGGCGCCATCCGCTACTTCCGGATGAAGGAGCGCTGCGTGTGGTGCGACATCGTCCGGCAGGAGCGGCGGGACGGCACCCGGCTCGTCCTGGAGGAGGAGGGGTTCGTGGCCGTTGCGCCCTACGCCTCGCGCTTCCCGTACGAGACGTGCGTCCTGCCGACCGCCCACCGCGCGAGCTTCGAGAGCCTCATGCCCGACGAGGTGGACGCGCTGGCGCGCCTGCTCCGCGAGCTGGTCGCCCGCCTCGGCCGGCTGTTCGCGGATCCCCCGTACAACTTCGCGCTCCACACGGCGCCGCTCCGGGAGACGGATCCCGAGCACTTCCACTGGCACCTCGAGCTCATGCCGAAGCTGACGCGCGTCGCCGGCTTCGAGCTCGGCACCGGCTTCTTCATCAATCCGACGCCTCCCGAGGATGCGGCGCGCTTCCTGCGCCAGGCGGGCAGGGCGCCGGGTGCGGCGCCGGCCTGACGGGGGCCGCTCGCGTTGACCCTCCGGAGTCGCCCTGTTAGAATCCCTGACGTCGAGCGGGAATAGCTCAGGGGTAGAGCACAACCTTGCCAAGGTTGGGGTCGCGGGTTCAAATCCCGTTTCCCGCTCCAGTCCTAGCGTGCCGGCGGGGGAGATGGGCGAGGCGGCGTGTCCGCTGAGCCTGGCTCCCCCGCCTCACGTACCGCGCTCGCGCGGGCGTCCAGTCAGCCAGGTCGGGCGGCGTAGCCAAGTGGTTAAGGCGACGGTCTGCAAAGGCGTCAGGCGCCGCACGCACTTTCGGCGACTTCCAGCGACACTCCCACCGTGACGCGCACTTAGCTCGTCCCGAGTGGGACAACAGTCCCGGTCGGCCGGATCCGGCTGGAGTGGTGTTGAGCACGCCATGCTCGTTGCCCACGATCTGCCGCGCGGTCTCTTCTACATGCGTCCGTGGAAGGCGGTCGAGCTGCTCACGCGAGCCGCCTTGAGCGCTCGGGCCCTCGACGTCTTTGACGAAGTGCTCTTCGTTGCGCGCCAGGACGGGCCCGGGAAAGTGATCCGAATAGCGGTGGTCCTTCGCAGTAGAGAGGCTGAGTCCTATCGCATAGACTGACTTTCGCGGGCTAGGCGGGCCGGTTCTACACGATTCCCCTTGCCCGGTTCCGGTGGGAGCCGAAGTGGGTGGGGACCAAGGCCTCGGGACGGCGTGTGGCTGTCAGGACTGCGGCGTAGACGTGAGTTCTGCCACGTCGGAGAAGGCTGGCCGGGGGCCAAGATGGGTCCGGGACGGGACCGAGCCCAAGCGCACGGTCACTGCTTCTCCAGACGCACGGCGAGATTGGCCCCGGAGCCACGCGGGCGGGCTTGGCCCGCAAGGACTGTCCCTGCCTGGAGCGTGAGATGTATGGATTCGCCCCCACCGGGGGTCAAGTACTCGACGTGCACAACGCCGTCGATCACGCTCACCGTCATCGGCTGCGGCCGGTTCTGTCCATCCACAGCCTCCGCGTCCCATTTGCCCGCCGTAGCCTCCTTGAGGGCCTTGACAGTAAAGCTGTGGTTAACCTTCTCCTCCGCTTTGCCACCGGAGCGCCGGGCCATCCGATATCCCTTCCAGGTTCCCAGGAGATCATCCTGCGGTCCTTCGGCGACTGCTATCGTCGCGCAGATGAACAGCCCGAGCATTGCGGCCCGCGCCGCCGTGGTGTACGGGGTTCTCCTCATTGGTCCATCTCCTCTGGGACGCGGAGTATGGCGATCAACGGGTCCTGAGACCTGCCTCACGTGAACGATACGCGGAGCGGATACTGCGCGGTGTCTCACCGCTCGCGGTCGGGCGTGTCCCCAGGTCCGAAATGTATCGCCCTTCTGCCGTCCCGTCGAGACTCCCGGCTGGCGCCGGGACCGCGCTCAGGGTACGGTCGGGACGGTCCCCAGCCGGGCCCCGGCGAGTCCGGCGCTGCTCTAGCCTCCGAGACGACGGGAGGATCCATGAGGCTTGCTCGGCTCGCGGCCCCAGCCACCCTTGCCCTGGCCCTCCTCGCCGCACCGCTCGCCGCCGAAGCCCAGCTGCCCCCAGGTAAGGTGTACCGAGTCGGCTGGCTGCACCCGCTGCCGATTCCTCCGGATTGGGAGGAAGGCTTCCGCCAAGGTCTCCGCGAATTCGGCTACGTCGAGGGAACGGATCTCGTCATCGAGCGCCAGTGGGGCGGGGGGGTCAACCGGCTTCCGGCGATGGCGGCCCACCTCGTCCAACTGAACGTCGATGTCATCATTGCTGGGAACAGCCGAGCGGTTCAGGCGGCGAAGGACGCGACGAAGACGATCCCGATCGTGATGACGGCGACGAACAATCCTGTCGCCACCGGTTTCGTCGCCAGCCTGGCCCGGCCTGGCAGTAACATCACGGGATTGTCCGGCCTGGGTGACCTGGGTCCCAAGCGGCTCGAATTGCTCAAGGAAGTGCTGCCAACACTCGCTCGGGTCACGATGCTCTCAAATCTGGACAATCCGTCGGTTGTGCTCGTGGTCCAGGAGACGCAAGCGGCCGCAAAGACGCTCGGCGTTGCCTTTCACAGTGTGGACGTGCGAGACCCCAGCCGGATCGATCAGGCACTCGCCTCCGTCCTACAGGCCCGGCCTGACGGCCTTGTCCTGCCGGCGGAAACCGTGGTGCACAGCCCGCAGGCCCGCACCCGAATTGCGGAGTTTGCAATCAAGCACCGTCTTCCGTCGGTCGGCGCGTGGCGAGAGTTTGCCGAGGCCGGCGGGCTGATGATCTATGGGGTGAGCATTCCCGACATCTTTCGTCGCGCGGTCGCGTACATCGACAAGATCTTCAAGGGTGCTAAGCCGGCCGACCTCCCCGTGGAGCTGCCCACGAAGTTCGAGCTGGTCATCAACCTGAAGACCGCCAAGGCGCTGGGTCTAACCATACCGCCGGCGGTACTGGCGCGGGCGGATGAGGTCATCCAGTGAGGGGCGGGGACTTGAGTGGCCAACGTCGAAGGAGGCCATGTCTCCTCGGCGCATGACCGCGGGCGTGCTCGTGTGGGTGGCCGCTGTTGGGTGCGCGACCACGCCGGCGCGACGCGAGCCGGCAACACAAGAGATTGTGGCCGTGTCTGATTGTCCACGACTCGTGGCCGCGCCAGCGCCACTTCCTCCGGTAGCTGGATCGGACCGCAGCCTTCCGCTTGACATCATGGATCATGGCATTCGGCCCTATTTTGATGAGATCAAGCGGCGAATCTTTTCTGTCTGGGTCTACCCAAAGGAGGCAGCGGACAATCATCAGTCGGGCTCAGGCATCATTGTCTTCATGGTCAAGCAGGATGGACGAATGAGTAACGTCGATGTCGTTGTCGTTCGATCGACAGGCACCGCAGTTCTTGATCGCTCCATGACGAACGCGATCCGTCTCGCGGCGCCGTTTCCACCTTTCCCCTGCAAGATCACGGAAGAGGCCATTCCTGTTATCTTTGCCTTCGAATACTTCCTGGATCCGTTGCGCGGCCGCGTCCAACCATGACTCCGCTCATCTGGCTCGACGCGGCAGGCCGTCCCCGCCCGACGCGGGCCTGCTGGACCTGCGGCCGCGAGGTCGCCCCGATGCGGTTCCGAGCCGAGGATCTCCAGCCGCATGAGGCGCGCACGGCGCCGGCGCCGAACCCTTGGAGGGAGGGATCCCATGAATAATCCTCCTCGAAGAATCTCCGTGCTCTCTCTGGCCCTCGCGGCAAGCCTCACCGGCTGTTTTGAGGTGAATAACCCCTCTCCCGGCCCAAATTCTCCGATGATCGGGAACCTCACCATTGACGCGAATTGTCGGCTCGCGTTCGACTATGCCGACCCCAACGGGGATGTCAGGGGCGGACACGTCTGCAACATTCTTACGTGCTTGGATGTCCCGTCCGCAGACGTGACTATCACGGGCACCACCGAGGGCCGGATCACTGTAAGGTTCCCCGGCTTTCGCTGCTCGGAGATTCGTCAGATTGTCCTCTACGATGACGCCGACCACATCTCCAACACACTCAAACTGTAGACCCGCGTACAGAGCGGTGCGCGACTCTGGACCCGGCTGGCGGAATGACGCGCGATGGAGCTCCGCCAGCGCTCGGGGCTCGTCTACGTCGACCGCCGGCGGGAGCCGCCCGCGTGAGAGCCCGACCTACCGCCGGACCAAAGATCCGGCGCCTCCCGGGGCCGCCCATACCATGCAGCTCCAGACGGGTCACACGGTCTATGAGGCCACGCTTAGTACGCCGACCTCCGCATGACCCTGCGGTACGCGTCACCTGAGCCCGGCGCACCTGCGCGGGGCCGTGGAGCGGCTCGCGGGACTCGGGCAGGGAACGCCCACGCCGGCGCCTGCCGGCACGCCCGAATCGCAGCCCGTGGGCACATAGATGGACACATAGGGTAGAATGCGTGAGGTTTGTCTCGGCTAACTGATTGAAAAGGCGGCGTAGCCAAGTGGTTAAGGCGACGGTCTGCAAAACCGTTATCCGGCGGTTCGAATCCGCCCGCCGCCTCCAACCTTCTACATCCCTCCGCGCTCTCACCACTGGCCGCCGAGATGCGTGAGGTCCCGGCGCTGCAGGATGCGGGAGCTCCACTCCAGGGCCTGTATCAGAGGGGAAGGGGAGGGTGCGGATGGCGCATCAGTGGAAGGTGATCAAGTGCAACACCGAGACGCTCGAGAATGCGCTCAACCAGCTCGACCAGGATGGCTATGCCATCCACAACGTCCTCTCGGCGGGTCAGACGGCGACTCTGGCCCTCTTCGTGGTCATCGCACAGAAGGAGCGCTAGCGCGTCGGAGCCGTGGGAGACGAGCGAGGCTGAACCGCTCAAACGACTCGGCGCGCCGGCGATGGCGCTGCTGGGAAGGAGGAGTGTGATGTCCGAAGACGTCAAGGAAAGCTCAGCAACGCGAAGGCAGGCGGCCAAGGATCTGAAAGCCGCCGAGGCGCTGCAGATCGCGGCCCGCGATGATCTCGCCAAGGGGCGGGCCAGCGTATCGAGACGCCGTGTGGCGATCGAGCGAGGCCGGGCTACCCTGGCCCGCCGCGCCAAAGCCGGCGAGCCAGACCACGAGCTCACGCCGATCTACACGAACTTCGAGGCCGCCGAGGCCGACCTGGACGCGGCCGAGGAGAAGCTGAACGCCGCCGCCGCGCGGATCGAGTTCGCGGAGCGCCGGCTCAACGAAGCTCGCGAGAAGGCGCGGAGCGCGGACCGCTAGCGCCCGACGGGTCGGCCCGCGTCACTCTCGGCCCCACGCACGCCACACATGCGGTGGCGTCCTCGAGTGGGCCTGCACGAACACTCCGCGCATGGTATCCTCGGCCATGGCAAAGAAGACGACGTCGAGAAACAGGCCCCCCGCCGACCTGACCCCCGGTCGTACCCGCCGCGGCGGTCGCTGACGTGCCCCGCTTCGTTCGCCCGGGAACTGTGCCGCTGCCGCTCTCTCCGAACGCCCTGGCCGTGGACCGTCTGCGCCGGGCCTTCAATGCGGTCCGGGATGCCCAGGAGATGCTCGAGCGCCTCGCGCGCACGGGGCCCATCCCGATACGGGCGACCCTGCGGGTCCCTATCGAGGACCTGGACTGGACGGCCGCCGAGCTGTCGACCGCCCTGCTCGCGCTCCAGGAAGCCGCTCCACGATAGCCGGACGCCGCTGAGGAATAGCCGCCTCTCGGCAATTCTGTGTCCCTCACGGGTAACGGTCGACTACTGGCCCGCGGGACGAGGCGAAAGCGGGGGAGCAACTTCGTCCTTGCGCTGAAGCGCGTCGAGACCTTGAATGCCATGGGCCAGCTCGGACGTGGTAGAGCGAGTGGTCCTGCGATCCAGGAGAGCGGCAACAGATCGTCCCTGACGACATTCGTCGAGGCATCGACTCGATGCGTGAAGCGAGCTCCGCTGGACATCACCAATATGTGTGTGTCCCGTCGTCCCGATCGAGGGTTCTGCCAAACAGTTCGCGTGGGTCTCACGGCCGGGGAGCGTTCGACCGATCACCGTCATCGACACCCAAACCACCAGCCTGGCGCGTCGGCCGGAGGCAGGAGGGGCGCGATGCAACAGATTCGTATCGTGGGTGAGTCGATTCGCGTTCCGAACACCGAGAACATGCGCTTGATGCTCTCCGAGCACCCTGACCAAACGTGGATCGCGCGACTGCGTCAGCTCGCCGCTGCGACGGCGGGTGCGCCGAGACTCATGCTGCACGTGGAGGACTGTACCCTCGTGTTCGCGTGCCCGGATCGGGCGGATTGCGCGGAGCACCGCGGGCTCATCGGGCAGCTGGTGGATCAGACGAATGCCACCGGGACCTCCGCCTGATCGGAGCGTGAGCCTCCCGGAGACGGACCAGCATGGGGTCGACCTGGACCTGTCCCCGGGTGTCCTCACAAGGGTCGTGTAACGGCGCCTGACAGAGGCCAGCGTTTCACCAGCAGGCCACGGACCGGTCCCACCCAGTGCGTCAGTGTGGGCAAAGGATCCGGGCAAAGTGGCGCCGCGGGAGCCTCGCGGTGTATCGTACGTTCTCGCTTCGTAGCTCTGCCGGGGTGGCGAAACTGGGAGACGCGGCGGACTTAAAATCCGCTACGTCGCAAGACGTGTGAGGGTTCGACTCCCTCCCCCGGCACCAATGTCTCGTTGACTTCAGACGCATGGCGCTGCGCCTGGCCTCGCGCAGGCCAGGCGGAGAGGCCCGTGGGCCGCTCGTGACGGATCGATACGACGGAGGGTGCCGGTGATCGCCGGGGTCGGCGCCGCCTTCCTCCAGAGCGTCCTCCCCGTCCTGCTGATCGGCGGCCTCGGATACCTGGTCGGTCGGGCCCGCGCCATCGATCTGACGCCCATCACCAGCTTGACGGTGCTGGTGCTCGTGCCGGCGATCGTCTTCGACTCGCTGGCGCGGGCCGCCCTCCCGCGGGATCTCCTCTCACGCCTCGCCCTGCACGTCGCGCTGCAGATGGCGGGGGTCTGGGCGCTCACCGCCGTCGCCGCGCGTTTGGTCGGCTGGCGCGGGCCGGCGCAGGGGGCGCTCCTCCTGGCGACGCTCTTCGCCAACTCCGGCAACATCGGGCTCCCGCTGGCGCTCTTCGCGTTCGGCACGGGCGGGCTCGCCATCGCCGGCGGCTGGTTCGCGATCATGTCCATCGCGTCCAGCACGATCGGACCCTACCTGGCGGCGCGGTCGAGCGTGGGCGCCGGCGGTGCTCTGGCCAGGGTGGGACGGCAGCCGATCATCTACGCCGTGGCCGCGGGAGTCATGGTGAATCTCTCCGGGTGGTCGCTGCCGGGGCCCGTCGCCAAGGCGAGCCAGCTGCTCGCCGGCGGCGCCGTGGCGCTGATGCTCCTGCTCGTCGGTCTCCAGCTGGCCCGGTTGACGGTGCGGGAGGAGGCGAAGGGCGCGGCGCTGGCCACGGCGATCCGGCTCGTGGCCGTGCCGCCCATCGCCTGGGTCGTGGGCAGACTCGTCGGACTCGAGGGGATGGCGCTCGCGGTGGCCGTCGTGCAGGCGAGCACGCCGACGGCGGTCACGTCGGCGCTCTGGGCGCTGGAGTTCGACGCGCGCCCGGCGCTCGTCGCGGCGGCGGTGGTGCTCTCGACCGTCGTCAGCGTGGTCACGCTGACCGTGCTGCTCGCGCTCCTGACGACTAGCCCGTGAGCGGCGTCCTGCCCTCCCAGAGCGCGCCGACCGCCGGCTCGCGTCGCGCCAGTCCCGTCGGGGCGCGGGCGGCCTCACTCCGTCCGCTTGCCCGCGCGCGGGTCTCGCCTCTATCGTGAGCTCATGAGGAACCTGTTCCTCTTCGGCGTCCTCACGTGGATGACGGGCAATCCGATCCTCGCGCTCCTGGCCGTGCTCGTGGTCTGGGCCGCCGGGTACGGATACCTCTCGGCTCGCCTCTTCCGGATCCCGCGCGCCATCGACCGGTGGCTGACGATCCGCGAGCTCGACCGGGCCGTCGGGATGAATCCCCATGACGCCACGGCCCGG
>CAVVOZ010000007.1:0-96401 GCA_963749975.1 uncultured Candidatus Rokubacteria bacterium
GAGGACGTCCGCGCCCGCGCGGGCCGCCGCCGCCGCCCGGCCGACCGCATCCTCGAAGCCGGTGACCGCGATCGCGTCCGTGCGCGCGATGATCCAGAAGATCCGGGTCGGTCCGCGCCTCGACCGCCGCCCGGATGCGCCCCGCGAACTCCTCCACCGGCACCACGTGCTTCCCCGCCAGGTGACCGCAGCGCTTGGGCGCGGCCTGATCCTCGAGGTGGAGGGCGGCGACGCCCGCCAGCTCGTACTGCTGGACCGTGCGGCGAACCTGCAGCGCGTTGCCGTAGCCGGTGTCCGCGTCCGCGATGAGCGGGATGGACACCGCGCTCGCCAGATTCCGCGCCTGATCCACCATCTCGGCGAGCCCCGCGAACCCGAGGTCGGGTAGCCCGAGGCGCGCCGCCGAGACGCCGAAGCCGGTCATGTATGCCGCGGGAAACCCCGCCTGCTCGACGAGCCGGGCCGACACGGCGTCGTAGACGCCCGGGACGACGAGCCCCCGCCGCCCGGTCACCAGCGCGCGGAGCTGTTGCCGCCGCGTCACGGTCGCCGTCTCGCCCGCGCGGAGCTCACACCCCCGCCCCGGCGGCGCGACGGGCACCGAGCCGTGCGAGGGACCCGTAGATCCCGGCCGGCAGGAAGATGATGAAGAGCACGAGCAGGAGGCCGTAGATCGTCTCGGCCATCCCGATGAACTTGAGCCCGAAGACGATGCGGAGCGACTCGCTCAGAGCGATCGTCAGCGCGGTGCCGACGGTCGGCCCGAGGAGCACGTACATCCCACCCAGCACGACGGCAAAGACGATCCGGAGCGACACGCCGATCCCCGCCAGGGTCTCCGGGTTCACGTACGTGATGTACTGGGCGTAGGCGACGCCGCCGAGGGCGGTCAGCGCGGCGGAGAGCACCGTGATCCCGATCTTGAACCGCGTCACGTGAATGCCGACGGAGGCCGCCGCCGTCTCGTCCTCCCCGATCGCCTCCATCGCCGAGCGGGCCATGGAGCGATCGAGCCGCCTCCACACCCCGAGCCCCGCCGCCCACAGGACCAGCGCGCCGTAGTAGAAGACCCGCCGGTCGGCGAACTGGATCGCCAGCAGGCCGTGCGCGCCGGCGGTCTTGAGCGTGAGCCCGAGCGAGCCGCCAGTCCAGTCGCGCTCGGCGATGATGAGCAGCCGGATCACCTCGCCGACCGCCAGGGTCATGAGAGTGAAGTAGTGGCCCACCACCCGGAAGCGGGAGCAGGGGTACGCGATCACGGCGGCGAAGAGCCCCGTGCCGACGACCGCGATCACGGCGCCGATCCACGGCGTCAGCCCGAAGAAGTTCCAGAGGAGCGCGACCGTGTGGCGCCGAGCCCGAGAAAAGCCCCGTGCCCGAGCGACACCAGCCCGAATCGGCCCATCAGGGACCACGCCTGGCCGATGAAGGACCAGATGAAGATCTGGATCAGGACGTGGAGCGCGTACTGTCCCCACCCGCCCGACAGGAAGAGCGGGACCGCCAGCAGCAAGATTCCGACGGCGACCGCGGCCCCGCGGCCGGCGAAGGAGCCCGTCGCCTTCATTCCCGCCTCGTCAGGAGACCGCCGGGCCGGAGGAACATCATCACGATGAAGACCAGGAAGGCGATGACGTAGCCCATCTCCGTGGACCAGATGACCCCGGCGATCGAGATGATCTCGCTCATGACAAACGAGGCCACGAACGCCCCGACCATGTTCCCCAGCCCGCCCAGCACGCAGATCATGAAGGTGAGCGGCCCAAACTGCCCGCCGAAGAACGGATGGACGGAGTACTGGAACACGAGGAGCGCCCCCGCGAGCCCCGCCATCATGCCGCCCACGGCGGAGGTCACCACGTAGACGCGCTGGGGGCTCGCGCCCATGAGCGACATCGCGTCCCGGTCCTGGGCGACGGCGCGGATCGCGGTCCCCATGTAGGTGCGGGTCAGGAACAGGTAGAGGGCGAGCATCGCCAGGATGGAGATCCCGAACGGGATGAGCCGTGTGGCCGGCAGGAAGATCCCGCCGATCTCGAAGCTCGGAAGCGAGAAGCGCAGGCTCCGGTGATCGGTGGTCCACAGAAACGTCGCGAACGACTGGATGAAGAAGAGGAGCCCGCCGGTGGCGAGAAGCTGGTTGATCGGCGGACTCGCCAGGATCGGCGAGATCACGAGGAGGTGGACCGCGATGCCAAGGAGCGCGCCGCAGCCGAGCGACACGACTGCCGCGGCCCAGAAAGGCCACCCCTGCACCTGGTAGAGGAAGTACATCGCGTACATGCACAGCATGACCAGGTCGACGTAGACGATCCACACGACCTCGATGACGCCGAAGATGAGGTTGAGACCGAGCGCCAGGAGGGCGAGGATCCCGCCCAGCAGGATGCCGTTGATGGCGGCTTCCGCGAGGAAGATCGGGTCGATCACAGGCCGACGTACGCCTTCCGCACGAAGTCCTCCTCGGAGAGCTCCGCGGCCCGCCCTTCCATCTTGATCCGCCCGACCTCGAGCAGGTACGCGCGGTCCACGATCTTGAGCACCTGACGCACGTTCTGCTCGACGACCAGGATCGTGTACCCCTCCTCCCGCACCCGCCGGATCAGGTCGAAGAGGCGCAGGACGAGGACGGGGGCGAGCCCCATGGACGGCTCGTCGAGCAGGATCAGCTTGGGCCGGGACATGAGCGCCCGGCCGATCGCCAGCATCTGCTGCTCACCGCCCGAGAGGCTCCCCGCCCGCTGGCTCGTCCGCTCCGCCAGGACGGGAAACAGGTCGTACACGCGCGCCAGGCTCTCGGCGAAGCGGCGCCGGGCCGCCGGCAGGAACGCGCCCATCTTGAGGTTGTCGGCCACGGTCAGGGCCGGGAAGATCCGCCGCCCCTCGGGCACGTGGGCGATGCCCTGCGCCACGATCTCGTGCGCCTTCCGGCCCGTGAGGCGCGCCCCCTCCAGCTCGAGCTCGCCCGAGCGGGGCGGCACGAGCCCCGAGATGACGCGGAGCAGCGTGGTCTTGCCCGCCCCGTTCGGGCCCACCACGGCCACCGCCTCGCCGGCGCGGACCGAGAGGCTCACGTCCCACAGCGCGGTGAAGGCGCCGTAGCCCGCGGTGACGTTCCGCAGCTCCAGCATCGTCAGGCGGCCGCGGCCGGTCGTGCCGCGAGCATGCCCTAGCTCACGACCAGCTTTTCGCCGAGGTACGCTTCGATGACACGAGGATCAGCAGCCACCTCCAGGGGACGCCCTTCTGCGATCTTCTCCCCGTGATCGAGCATGACGACGCGGTCGACCACGCGCATCAGCGTGGCCATGATGTGCTCGACCCACACGATGGTCACGCCGAGCTCCCCGCGGACCCGCTTGAGCATCTCCGCCGCGCTCGCCATCTCCGAGGGGTCGAGCCCGCCGAGGCTCTCGTCGGCGAGCAGGAGCTTCGGCCCTGTCGCGAGCGCCCGCGCGAGCTCGAGCTTCTTGAGTCCGCCCGCTCCGAGGAGCGCCGTGGACCCGTCCTCATCGGCGGCGGGCAGGCCGACGAGTCCGAGGACCTCGCGGGCCCGCGCCCGGGCCTCGGCCTCCGTCGTGCGCCGCTGGGCGCCGAAGTGGGCGGCGACCGCCACGTTCTCCAGGATCGAGAGCTTCCGGAACGGACGCGGGATCTGAAACGTGCGCGCCACGCCCCGGTGGCAGATCGCGTCCGGCGTGAGCCCGGCGATCTCCTGGTCACGGAAGCGGATGGACCCCGAGGTGGGCTCGAGGGCGCCGGAGATGCAGTTGAACATGGTCGTCTTGCCCGAGCCGTTGGGCCCGATGAGCCCGAGGATCTCCCCCTCGGCGACCTCGAAGGAGATGTTGCTGAGCGCGGTGAAGCCGCCGAAGCGCTTGACGACGCCGGACACCCGGAGCATGGGTGTCACGGCAGGCCGGGGCGCGCCGGAGACGAGCCGGTCAGGCCTCGCCCCCGGGTCCGCGAAAGGACGGCGGCGGGGGCCTCGGGGCCCCCGCCGGAACGGTCAGCGCGCGGCAAACGGCGAGGACGCCGGCAGGAGCACCGGCGGGTTGTTCATCGCGATCACCTTGGGCCAGACGTGCTGGAACCGGCCCTCGACGATCTGGTACACGGCCGCGATGGCCCGCTCGTTCTGCCCTCGCATCGGGTTCCCCTGCGCCGAGGAACTTCACTCCGTAGCCCTGCATGGTGCCGCCCTCGGGGATGTCGGTCTCGCGGGCGGCCTGGGCGAGGGCGTCGGGGGTGAAGCCGCCGTGCTTCTGGATCGCGCGCGGCAGGACGTCATTGAACAGGATCCACATGTTGTTGAAGCCCATCGAGACGTGCGGCGCGATCCCGCCGACCGGGATGTTCGGCTCGAAGGCCTTGTAGCGCTTCACCATCTCCTGGGTGAGGTCGCCGACGCCGGGCGCGAGCTGCTTGGCGTCGATCAGCTGGGAGGCCGGCGGGTCGACCGAATGGAAGCCCTCGACCTCGTTCCCGAATGCCTCCTTGAGCTTGTCGAGCTGGCTGTGGCCGGCGCCGTGCCCGATGTAGGCGCGCACCCGGAAGCCCTGCTCCTTGCTCTGCCGCAGGAGGAGATTGATGTCCGGGTTGTACCCCGTGTGATAGAGGACGTCCGGCCGGGCGGCGCGCAGCTTCGTCACGAGCGAGGACAGGTCCGGCGCGCTGGCCGAGTACCCCTCCTTGAGGACGATCTGCATGCCCTGGCGCTTGGCCTCGGCCTCGTTGGCGGTGGCCACACCGACCCCGTACGGCCCGTCCTCGTAGATGATGGCGATCCGCAGGTCCTTGACGGCCTTCTTGAACTTCTCCTGGGCGTTGCCGGCGATGTACTGCACCGAGGCGACGCCGAAGAGGCCGCTGTTCGTCTGCGGCCGGAAGGTGTACTCGAGGTTCCGGTCCTTCAGCACGGCGTCGGAGATCGCCGTGGTGATCCAGAGGAACTTCTTCTGCTTGTCCACCTTCTCGGCGAGCGGCACCGCGTGCGCGCTCGAGTAGATCCCGGCGAGGATGTCGACCTTCTCGACGTTGAGCAGCCGCTCCGTCTCGTTGATCGCCGCCTCGGTCTTCGACTGGCTGTCGCCGTCGACCTGGACGATCTTGTACTTGCCGAGCACGCCGCCCTTCTCGTTGATCAGCTCGATCATCATCTTCGCGCCGCGCCAGCAGTTGAGCGAGCCGGCGGCGGAGAAGGGGCCGGTGTGGTCGTAGAGGAGACCGACCTTGATCGTCTGGCCCTGCGCGTCCGCGGGCCGGGCTGCCGCGAGTCCGAGCCCGACGGCGGCGATCAGGGCGAGTGCGAGGACGAGTCGGGCGCTTTTCGCCATCTGTGACCTCCTTGGTGCGGTGAATCCCCGCGGGGGCGACGAGACGTCGATGCAGGGTGCCCAAGACTACCACGGCCAGTCGAGGGCCGGACAGGCGGCCGGCGGGCGCGCCCGGTCGCGTGGGTGGCCGACGGCGAAGTCGTTTCCGGCGCGGTCGGTGCCGCGGACCAGCCAGAGGGGGCGCCGAGAGAAGTCGATGACGGCCGTCCCGTAGCTGGTCATCGGCGGAATCGGTGCGGTCGAAGCTGCGACGTGGCCGGCATGTAGCGGATGCGCCCCGCCAGGCGCCGTGGCGAGCGGTTTGGGCGCGAGCCGTGAATCAAGTGGACGTCGTGCAGCGAGAGCTGGCCGGCCTCCAGGACGACGTCGCGAGCAGTCGCGTGCGTCGTAGGCGGCAGCATCCACCTCCAGGTCCAGCACGACGCGGTCCCGCGGGGCCTTGGCGTGGGGAAGGAGTCCGCGGGCGTGCGAGCCGGGGATGACGCGCATGCAGCCGTTCTCGGCCGTGGAGTCGTCGATGGCAATCCACGCCGTCGTCGTGGCCAGGGGGCGAATGGGCCAGTAGTGGCCGTCCTGGTGCCACGGGACCTCCATGCCGTCGCCGCCCGGCTTGCAGAACACCTGGCACCCCCACAGGATCACGTCAGGGCCGACGAGACCCGCCACGAGATCCACGATCGCAGGGTCCCGGGCCATGTCCAGGAAGACGTCGTTTCCGCGGATACCCTCCGGCCCTTCCCGGAGATGGGCGTTCACCAACTGCTCGGGGCGCCGATCGGGGTTGTCGGCGATCAGGCGGTCCAGCGCGTCGCGAAGCCGCGCGACCGTGGCCGCGGACAGCCGCGCCTGGGGGATCACGATCCCGTCCCGCGCGTACGCCGCCTGCTCGTCGACCGAGAGGCGGAGCGGAGCTGAGGCGACCGTGGCCATGCTCATGAGCGATCTCCTTCAACGGTGACGTCCGGGGACACCGGGGTGCCGCCTTGCCCCTGCGGAGGCTCAGCCAGGCTGCTGCGCTTCGGGGACGCCCGAGGCCGCTCAGCCCGCGAGCGCCCGGAACTCGGCGAAGACCGAATCCGGGTCGAGCGGGCGCGGGATCAATCCTTGCGCGTGCTGCTCCTCGCAGAAGCGGGCGACCATGCGGCGGTTCTCCTCGCCGAGGCCGTACGGCTCGAAGCCCGGCCCCATGAGGCGCGCCTGCGCCTCCAGATCGTCGAGGAGCCACGGGCTCGACTCGTGGAGCTTCCACCGGTTGTCGGCAGCCCGGGCCCGGGCCGTCTCGAAGGCGGCATAGACGGCACGCACTGCCCCCGGATGCCGGTCCACGACGTCGCGCTTGAGCACGACCAGGTGGTGCGCCGGGAAGAGCCGCGTCCGACGGTAGTGGGCCTGCTCGGCCGCGCGATAGTCCTCGAAGAGACGCCGGAACGGCCCGCCCGGCTCGTAGAGACCCTCGGGGGCCCACGCCCAGATGAGGACGTCGAGCTCGCCGTCGCGCAGGAGGTCGCGGAGCGGCCGCGCCGAGAGCTCCACCCCCCGGGGCAGCGCGTCCGCGGGCGGCGCCGCATCCTGTGCGTGCACGCGTCCGACCATCCATTGGACGCGGTCCAGGGGGACGCCCTCCTCGCGCATGAGGGCGCGGCTCCACGTGTTCCCGCTGTTGGGCCAGCCGTCCATGGCGACGCGCCGCCCGGCCAGGTCCCCAATGGTCCGGAGCGGGCTGTCCCGGCGCACGTAGAAGGCCCGGTGACGGAACTCGCGCATCACGAAGAGGGGCAGCCCCACCAGCGACCGGTCGCCCGCCGCGTACCGCTGGACGTAGCGGCTGAACGACGCCTCCCCGCCCTGCACGGCGGGATCGGCCGCCACCCGCTGGAGCGCGTCGAACGCGCGGATCAGGGTCAGGTCCACCCCGTCGGCGGCCACGTCGCCGGTCGCGAGCGGGGTCACGAAGTCGTAGTCGCGCGTGGCGAGCGTGACCGGCGGTGTCGGCACAGGTGGATCCTCCCCGCGCATCTATATCACGGGCCGGGCGGCCCGGGGTCCTCCAGCGCCGAGCGGCGGGCCGGCAAGGCCCTCAGGCGGACGTCCGATGGAATGGCAGCACTAGCTGAGCCAAGTGGCCCTCTAACCACCATCAGCGGTCAGTCTTCCAACGCCGGCCTGTCCGGTCGCATCCGGCGGACCCGGGCTGACCTGGACGTCCGCGGCGCTCTGCGCGCCGCTGCAGCGCACGGGCACACTCCTGACGATCAGCGCGTTTCGAGCGCGCTGGGCCGGCCACGGGCCGAGACGCCGCGCGCGATCGACGAGCCTCAGCGGGCTCCGGCCGTTGCCGGGTGGCGGGCAGCGGACGGCGGAACGGCAGGACGAGCTGGGCCCAGTAGCCCTCGGGCACCGGGTTGCCGCGGATCCCGTACACCGCCGGCCAGCGGGACCCGGGGAGATAGAACGTCCCGAACAGCGCGTCGATGAACGGCAGGTGCACCGCGAAGTTCACGTCCACGCGATCGGCGCTGTGGTGCCAGTGGTGGTACTGGGGCGTGGCCAGCACGAAGCGCAGCGCCCCGAAGCGCCAGCCCACGTTCGCGTGGATGAGCACGGCCTGGAACGACACGAAGAGCAGGTAGGCGTAGGTGGGGCCGGCGGCGAAGCCCAGGACGTAGATCGGCACGAAGGTCAGGCCCGCGGGTGACGACGATGTCCACGAGGTGGAGGCGCGAGCCGGCCAGCCAGTCGAGCTCGCGGCTCGAGTGGTGGATCTGGTGGAATCGCCAGAGCCAGGGGACCTGGTGGAAGAGGCGATGCACCGTGTACTGGGTCAGGTCGGCGACGAGAAGGATCCCGACGAACTGGAGCACGAACGGCAGGCGCGCGACGGCGTCCTGGATCTCGGGGGCCGTCGCCCAGCGGAAGAACAGCGCGGCCGGCGCCATGGTGAGCAGCACGGTCACCTGCACGAGCAGGTGGCTCACGCTGAAGTGCCAGAGATCGGTCCGCCAGCCCGGCCGGAAGATGGGCTGCTCGCGCAGACGGGCGAAGAGGAGCTCCAGCGGCACGAAGATGGCCGAAAGGAGAAACAGGTCGAGGAGGAACCAGTCGAGGCCGACGTGATTCGAGCGCGCCACCGGGCCGGTCACCGCGACCTGGGAGCCGCCCATCACGGTGGCGAGCGTGGCCAGGCCCGCCCCCGTGAGGCCCAGGGCCTTCCGCCGCTTCAGCAGCACGCTCAGGACGCCCAGCACGAACGCCACGCCGAGCGTCCACTTGATGGTGGCGCGCACCAGGTCCATCGGATAGACGTCGCGCAGCGCGGGAGTCGTGAGAACGGCCGGAAACCACAGGCAGAGCACGGCTCCGAAGGCGAGCGCCCCGAGGAGCGCCGACAGGACGCCCGCCGCCCAGCCGATCACGCCCGCTCGGCTCGCCATGGTCCGATGCTAGCAGGCCGCCCGGCCGAGAACGGCAGACCATCGGCGGGGGCGTGAACGCGGCGGCTGGCTCGTGCCGGGCGCCGCCCATGGCCGACGAGCAACGACACGCCGGCCGCCACCGGTGGTCAGGCTTCCGCCACCGGCCTGCACGGTCGCGTCCATGCGACCTCGGCGGATCCGGACCGACGTGGGCGTCGATTGGCCGTCGATCGATCGGGACCCAGACACGACGAGCCCGGCGGACTACACTCGCCAGGAGGCCCGGCGCGCCCGGTCGAAGGGGATGCGCCGGGCTCCGTCCTGACGACGGTTCCTCACGGAGCGCCCCGCCGAGTCGGCCTCGACCATGGCCGAGCGGGAATGGGAGGCAGCCATGGCGACGAAGATCCTCCGGACATCGAAGCGAACGGTCACCCTCGATGCCCGTCCGGATCGGCCGGACCTCCGCGATCGCATCTATCAGCCGCCGCTCGTCTCGCTGCCCCATCAGTACCCGCCACCGGAGTGGATCAAGACCTACCTGCCGAGGTACTCGAAGGCCGGACTGATCCTCGACCAGGGCGAGGAGGGAGCCTGCACCGGATTCGGGCTGGCCGCCGTCATCAACTACCTGCTCTTCCGGCAGTTCGTCCTCGGCAAGACGCCGCCGTCACCGACGGTGAGCACGCGCATGATCTACCATCTCGCCCGCAAGTACGACGAGTGGCCCGGCGAGGACTACGAGGGATCGAGCTGCCGCGGCGCCATGAAGGGCTGGTTCCACCATGGCGTGTGCTCCGACACGCTCTGGCCGTACCGCGACAAGAACGGCGACGCCAAGTTCGTCCCGCCCGACCCCAAGTGGGACGCCGATGCCGCGCAGAGGCCGCTCGGCGCCTACTACCGGATCATGAAGGATTCGATCACCGATCTCCAGGCCGCCATCAACGAGGTCGGCGCCGTGTACGTGTCGTCCGACGTGCACAGGGGCTGGGATTCCATCGTGCACACAACGTCGGCGATCCCGACGATCCCGTGGAAGACCGGGACGGCCCCAGTCGGTGGCCACGCCTTCGCCCTCGTCGGCTACGACGCGGTTGGCTTCTTCGTGCAGAACTCGTGGGGCGAGGACTGGGGGTTTCATGGCTTCGCCCGGGTCACGTACGACGACTGGCTGACGAACGGTGACGACGCCTGGGTCGCGGTCATGGGCGCTCCCATCGCCGCGCGCGCGCCCGCGATCATGCTGTCGAGCCTGCGGACCCTTTCGGCCTCGGACGCTCATCTCGGCGCGGGGCTGGCCAACGGAGCGACCGCGGACGTGGTCGCCGAGCTGACCCGGCCAAACGCGTGGAATACCGAGACCGCCGTCAATCACACCGTGATCCTCGGCAACGACGGGCTCCCGGATCACGTCACGCTCGAGGATGCCGACGCGGCCGCCGCCGTCGAGCGCGTCTGCTACGAGCTCCCGAAGGCGTGGCTCAAGAGCCCCAAGAACGGCGGACGCCGCATCGCCGTCTACGCTCACGGCGGACTGAACGATCTCACCGCCAGTCTCGAGCGCGCCAAGGTGATGGGGCCGTGGTTCGAGCAGAACGGCATCTACCCCGTCTTCGTCGCCTGGCAATCGGGAGTCGCCGACACGATCGAGAACATCATCGGGGACCTCATCGACGACCTGGTCAGCGGGGCGCAGGACCGGAAGGCGCGGTCGCTGGTCGACACGGTCTCGGAAGCTCGCGACTACCTGATCGAGGCGACCGCGATCGTGCCGGCGCGCCCCATCTGGAGCCAGATGAAGCAGAACGCCGTCGCGGCCTCATCCGGCGACGGTGGAATGGTGGCGCTCGCGAGATGTCTGGCCAGGCTCGGCGAGGACTACTCGAATCTCGAGATCCACCTGGTGGGGCACTCCGCCGGGGCGATCCTGCTCGGCGCCTTTCTCGATCAGCTGGCCGGCAATCGGCTCACGGCGCGCACGGTGTCCCTCTATGCCCCCGCCTGCACGGTGGCATTCGCGAACAGCACCTACCTGCCGGCAGCCGAGAAGAAGGTCATCGACCCCAAGCGCGTCGTCTGCGACGTCCTGTCGAACTCGAACGAGCTGGACGACACGGTGGGACCGTACGGCAAGTCGCTCCTCTACCTCGTCTCGCGCGCGCTCGAGCCGTCCCACAAGACGCCGATCCTCGGCATGGAAGCGACCTGGGAGCCCAAGCTCGACAAGGAAGGCGTGTTCGCGGCGCCGGCCCCCGGCAGGCCGAACCCTGACGTCGCCTTCTGGCGAAAGTCCTGGCTGAAGCTCTCGGACGACGCCCAGGTGCTGGAGGAGGAACGCGTGGTCGAGGAGCTCCCGGCGTTCAGCATCCGGTCGGTGCACGGCTGCTTCGACAACTGGATCGAAGGCATCGAGCGGACGCTCGCGCGCATCCTCGGCCTGTCGTCGCCCGGCAAGCTGCCCGTGCGAATCCAGTCGCTCAGAGGCTTCTAGGGCCGGGCCAGAAACCCTTGATTGGGGACGAGGGGCCGGCCGCGCGCTCCACTCGACCCGTAGAAAGGCGCGCGTACCGGGGACGCCGTGGAGGCGGGTCAGGAGCGCCGGCGGCGGGGGCGCTTCGGCGCGACTCGCCGGCTCTTCCGACGACTCGCTCTCTTGCCTCCGGTAGGCCTCGAGCGCTTCTTCGCCGGGCGGCGCCGCCGGGCTGCGGCCTTGCGCCGGGTTCGCGGGGCTCTCGTCGCACCACCGGACCGCGGCCGGCGGGACACTGGCGAGCCCTTGGAACGAGCGGCTCGCCGCCGACGCTTGGGTGCCCGGCGGACCTTCCGTCGCGGTTTCGGGGCGGCTTTCGCCGCCTTCCCGGCGCCGACCTCGGCCGTGGCGGCCACCGGAACCCCGAAGACCGTCTTCGCCTGCTCCCAGAACGCCCGCCTCTCGGCGAGGCCGTTCAGGCCGCCGTTGATCCGCCGGGTGATCGTCACGAAGTCCCCGGCGTCCGCCAGCGCGTTGAGACCGTTCCGGGCCCAGAACCACGCGGCCGCCAGGCACCCTGGCCCCGGCGTCGCCAGGAGATCGGGGTCCCCGACGAGGTCCACGCCGATGGCCGACCCGCACGCGCGATAGTTGTCCCTGCCCGTGAGCTGGATCGGCCCGCGGCCGCGGTAGCGCCAGCCGTCGCCGCTGGCTTCCGGCCCGTTCCCCATGCGACCGGCGTACACGCGGTTCGCGATCCGCTCGGGCTTCCGATCGAACGCCCGGGCCTCCGCGTCCGACGCGAAGTACTTCGGAAAGACCTGGCGCAGGCGCTCCCAGCGGTAGTTCAGGTTCTCGGTCCACCGCTGGAGCTGGCCGGACTCGTGAGCGAGCTGGGCCGCGAAGGCGGCCATCCGCGACGGCGTGTCGATCTCGAAGCGACGCATCGCGGCGTCGAGGGCGTCGATGACCGAATCGGGCACCTTCGCCGCGAGCGGCATCACCGCTTCCAGGTCAGCTCGCGTCAACGCGCGCCGCTCCCTCCCCGGCCAACCCCTGGCCCCCGGCGATGCGGCAGCCGGAGGCGGTCCTCAGAAGTCGCCGATGTTCTTCGGGGTGTTGACCTGGCCCAGCTCCGCCTGCGCCGAGCGCCCCGGCGCCAGCATCCCGCCGTCGACCTCGAAGTTCTGGCCGGTGACGAATCCGGCGTCGTCCGCCGCCAGGAAGACGGCGGCCCAGGCGATGTCGGCCGGCCGGCCCTCCCGACCGATCGGGATGGCCTCGATCCGCCGCGCCTTCTCGTCGGGCGAGAGGCCCTCCCAGTAGTCGACCGCGATCATCCCGGGCCGGAGCGCGTTGCAGCGAATGCCCCACGGGGCCAGGTCGACGGCGACCGCGCGCGTGAACGTGTCGATGGCCCCCTTCACCGAGTCGTACGCGATCAGGTTCCGATGCACGCGGTTGGCGCCGTTGCTGCTGATGTTGATGATGCTGCCGCGCACGCCCCGCCGCGCCATGATCCGCGCCGCCTGGTGCGTGCAGTAGAAGAGGATGCCCATGTTGGCGCGCACGTAGGCGTCCCATCCGGCGCTCGTCATGGTGAGGAACGCGCCGCTCTCACCCTTGTTGACGAACATCTGGGCGTTGTTGACGAGAATGTCGAGCGTGCCGAAGGCCCGCAGCGTCTCGTCGAACAGGCGCGTCACCTCCGACTCCACGCTGACGTCGGCGGCCACCTCGAGGCAGGTCCCCCCCGCCTCCCGGATCTCCTTCGCCGTCCGCGCGGCGACGTCGTCGTCGCGGTCGTTGACGACGACCCGCGCGCCCTCGAGGGCGAAGCGCATGGCGATGCCACGTCCGATGCCCTCGGCCAGACCCGGTGACGACCGCGACCTTGTTGCGCAACAGCATCCCGAGGCTCCTCCCGCGGTCGCCGGCGCGGAGCCGGCGTGATGGAATGACGGCGGGCGTCATTCTAGCACCGGCTCGCCGTCCGCTTCGCGAGGCCGGCTTCGCGCGCGAGCGACGGCGTGGGCACGTTGACACCTCTGTCGGGCGGGTCTAGAGTTCGCGATGCGTCCTCCTCCCTCCGGAGCGAGACTCACGGTCGCGGACACCGGCGTCGCCCGGACGGGCGGACGGGACGCGTGTCCACAACGCGACGAGTCGGGAGGAGCCAGCCGTGAAACAGCGCACCCGGTCGACGAAACCCAAGCGGACCACCTCGGGCATCTCCCGACGAACGTTCCTGAAGAGCACCGGCGCCGGCCTGGCCGGAGCGGCCGGAGTCGCCGCGCTGCGCCCGCGCATCAGCGTCGCCGCGCCGGTGACCCTCAGCATCTGGACGGGCTTCCCCGAGATCGAGCAGTTCTACAAGAAGGCCGGCGGAGGAGTACGCGAAGAAGAATCCCGGCTTCAAGCTCGAGACGCTCTCGAGCGAGCTCCGCGGGATGGAGCAGAAGATCGCGGCCTCGATCCCGACGGACACGGGCCCGGACCTCTTCGACGTCTGCGCGCAACATCGCGATCAGCTCTGATCGACGCTGAACCTGCTGCCGCCGAACCCGCCAAAGGTGATGTCGCTGGTGAAGAGCAAGGCCTTCCACCCGGTGACCGTCGAGTACAACACCTGGAAGGGGCAGGTCTACGGCGTCCCGTTCCTGGAGGGCTCGAAGCCGGCGCTCTTCTACAACACGGCGATGTTCAAGGAGGCCGGCCTCGACCCGAACAAGCCGCCGGCGACGTTCGACGAGCTGATGACCTACGCGCAGAAGCTAGCGAAGCAGGACGCGTCAGGCAACCCGACGCGCGCCGGGATCACGCTCCGTCTGGTGGGCCAGGGCGCGGGCGTGGCCGAGAAGTTCTGGTACGTGCTCTACGCCATGGGCGGCGATCCGCTCATCCAGACCAAGTCGGGCAAGTGGCACAACAACTACGACAACGACGCCGGGCGGGCGGCGCATGAAATTCTACATCGACGCCGTCCACAAGTACAAGGTCGACGACGTCAAGCTGTCCGCGACACCAACGCCTTCGTCAGCGAGCAGGCGGCGATGCACATGCGCGAGGCGTGACGTCATCGGCGACCCTGAAGGAGAAGGGGCCGAAGGTCGAGTACATGACGGCGCCCATCCCGCGAGGGCCCAAGCGCTGGGGCGGCATGACCCAGCCGTGGAGCATCTACGTCTCCAAGGGGAAGAACATGGAGGCCGCCTGGGACTTCGCCCAGTTCCTGGTGAGCCCGCCGATGGCGTTCAAGCTGACCAGGGAGGTCGGCTGGCTCTCGCTGCGCGAGGACGTCGACTGGGCGCCGCTCCTCAAGGAGACGCCGCAGTTCAAGGCCGTTCGTCCAGTGGGACAAGGCCCGCCAGATCTACGCCGAGCCCGCCCTCCCGGTCTGGGACGAGCTCGAGAGCCGAGATGGCGGACCGGCTAGTCACGGCATTCGCCGACAAGTCGCTCCTCGACAACCCGGCGGGTGTCGCCAAGATCATGAAGGACATGGCCGCGCAGAGCGACGAGCTCCTGAAGAAGGCCGGAGTCTACGGCACCGACTAGGATCTAGGACCGTCTCTCCCTCGTGACGCGGACCGCCCCGCCGCCTGCGGACCAGGGCGGCGGAGCGCGCGTCGAGGCCACGACCACGCTCCGCCTGGACCGTCTGACCCTCGCGAAGTACCGCTTCTGCTACCTCGGCCTCCTGCCGGTGTTCGCCATCTACTGGGTGCTGCGGCTCGAGCCGATCGGCAAGACGTTCTACCTCTCCTTCCACGACTGGCACCTCATCCGGCCGCTGAAGCCCTGGGTCGGGCTGGCGAACTACCGGGACCTCCTCGACGACCCGAACTTCCTGATGGCGCTCTGGAACACGACGCTGTTCGCGGTGGCGGTGGTGGTGCTGTCGGTGGTCGTGGGACTGGCGCTCGCGGTCCTGCTGGCCGGGAAGCTCCGGTTCACGGGCGCGTACCAGGCGATCTACTTCCTGCCCGTGATCACGCCGATGGTGCCGATGGCGATCGCGTGGAAGTGGATCTTCGACGCCCGCATCGGGATTCTGAACTACGTGCTGTCCTGGTTCGGGATCGGGCCGATCGGATGGCTGACGTCGCCGGAGGTCGCCATCTGGTCGATCATCATCATGAGCGTCTGGAAGGTGCTCGGCTACAACATGGTGCTGCTTCTCGTCGGGCTCAAGAACATCCCGGCGTCGCTCTACGAGGCGGCGTCGATCGACGGCGCCTTCGGCTGGCGGATGTTCCGGCGGATCACGCTGCCGCTCCTCCGGCCGATCCTGCTCTTCGTGATCGTGGTGTCCACCATCAACGCCTACAACGTGTTCACCCAGGTGTACGTGATGACGCAGGGCTCGCAGGCGGCGCCGGGCGCCCAGCTGCGCGTGCTGGTCTCCGACATCTACCAGAACGGCTTCCAGTTCTTCAAGATGGGCTACGCCTCGGCGGAGGCCGTGGTGCTGACGCTGATCATCCTCGTGCTCACGCTGGTCCAGTTCCGCGTCATCCGCGTCGACGAGGGAGCGTGAGCGCGATGGCCGTGCGACGCGCCCGGGAGACGTGGTGGCGGCGGGTCGGCGTGCCGCTCCTGACGCACGTCGTGCTCATGACCGGCTGCGTCGTGATGCTCTTCCCGTACCTCTGGATGGTGGGGACGTCGTTCAAGCCGGCGGACGAGACGATGCTCTGGCCGCCGCGCATCTTCCCGATCCACTGGACCTGGGCCAACTACCCGGCGGCCATGGAGGCGGCGCCCTTCGTCCGCTTCTTCCTCAACAGCCTCCTGGTCTCGGTGGGCGCGACCCTGATGGTCATCGCGACGTCGCTGCTCGCCGGGTTCATCTTCGGGAAGTACCAGTTCCCGGGCAAGAAGCTCCTCTTCCTCGTGATCCTCGCCTCCGCGATGTTCCCGTTCGAGACCTACATGATCCCGCTCTACCTCACGATGAAGTCGTTCGGCTGGATCAACACCTACCAGGGGATCGCGGCGCCCTACCTGATCATGAGCTTCGGCATCTTCCTGATGCGCCAGCACATCGCCCACGGCATCCCCGACGAGCTGCTGGACGCGGCGCGCGTGGACGGCGCCTCGGAGCTGCGCATCTTCCTGCGGATCATCGTCCCGCTCTGCTCGTCCGCCATCGGCGCGATCGGCATCCTGGCGTTCATCCAGGCCTGGTCGGCGTTCATCTGGCCGCTCCTCATGGCCTCGAAGAAGGACATGTTCCTGATGGAGCTCGGGCTCTCGACGTTCCAGTTCCGGTTCACGACGGACTACCACCTGCTGAGCGCCGCCTCGGTGCTCAACACCGTGCCGATGCTGATCGCCTTCATCGTCCTGCGCCGGCGCATCATGGAGTCGGTCGCCCTCACGGGCCTGAAGGGCTAGAGGGCCCCTCGAGCAAAGGTCATGCAGCAGCGCGCGTTCGCGCACAGCTCGCGTGTCGCATCGGTTCGGAAGCGGGATGACGACACGCTCCGATCGAGACGCGAGCGATACGATTCACGCGCTCGCGGGGAACTCGTGACACAGGTCGTGTGTGGCCGCACTGCGGCCGCGCATCAGCGTCGCCGCGCCGGTGACCCTCAGCATCTGGACGGGCTTCCCCGAGATCGAGCAGTTCTACAAGAAGGCCGGCGAGGAGTACGCGAAGAAGAATCCCGGCTTCAAGCTCGAGACGCTCTCGAGCGAGCTCCGCGGCATGGAGCAGAAGATCGCCGCCGCGATCCCCACGGACACGGGCCCCGATCTGTTCGACGTCTCGCGCAACATCGCGCTCACACTGATCGACGCGAACCTCCTGCCGCCGGACCCCCCGAAGGTGATGTCGCTCCTGAAGAGCAAGGCCTTCCACCCGGTGACCGTCGAGTACATCACCTGGAAGGGACAGGTCTACGGAGTCCCGTTCCTGGAGGGCTCGAAGCCGGCGCTCTTCTACAACACGAAGATGTTCAAGGAGGCCGGGCTCGACCCCAACAAGCCGCCGGCGACCTTCGACGAGCTCCTGACCTACGCGCAGAAGCTCGCGAAGCGGGACGCGGCCGGCAACCCGACGCGCGCGGGCATCACGCTCCGCCTGGTGGGCCAGGGCTCGGGCGTCGCCGAGAAGTTCTGGTACGTGCTCTACGCCATGGGCGGCGACCCGCTGATCCAGACCAAGTCGGGCAAGTGGCACAACAACTACGACAACGACGCCGGGCGCGCGGCCATGAAATTCTACATCGACGCCGTCCACAAGTACAAGGTCGACGACCAGAAGCTGCCGCGGGACACCAACGCCTTCGTCAGTGAGCAGGCGGCGATGCACATGCGCGAGGCGGACGTCATCGGCACCCTGAAGGAGAAGGGGCCGAAGGTCGAGTACATGACGGCGCCCGTTCCGCGAGGGCCGAAGCGCTGGGGCGGCATGACCCAGCCGTGGAGCATCTACGTGTCCAAGGGGAAGAACATGGAGGCGGCCTGGGACTTCGCCCAGTTCCTGGTGAGCCCGCCCATGGCGCTCAAGCTGACGAGGGAGGTCGGCTGGCTCTCCCTGCGCCAGGACGTCGACTGGGCGCCGCTCCTCAAGGAGACGCCGCAGTACAAGCCGTTCGTCCAGTGGGACAAGGGCCGTCAGATCTACGCCGAGCCCGCCCTCCCGCTCTGGGACGAGATCGAGAGCCGGATGGCGGACCGCCTGGTCACCGCCTTCGCCGACAAGTCGCTCCTCGACAACCCGGCGGGCGTCGCCAAGGTCATGAAGGACATGGCCGCGCAGAGCGATGAGCTTCTGAAGAAGGCCGGCCTCTACGGCACCGACTAGAATCTAGGACCGTCGCTCCCTCGTGACGCGGACCGCCCCGCCGCCTGCGAACCGGGCGGCGGGGCTCGCGTCGAGGCCACGGCCACGCTCCGCCTGAACCGTCTGACGCTCGCGAAGTACCGCTTCTGCTACCTCGGCCTCCTGCCGATCTTTGCGATCTACTGGGTCCTCCGGCTCGAGCCGATCGGCAAGACGTTCTACCTCTCCTTCCACGACTGGCACCTCATCCGGCCGCTGAAGCCCTGGGTGGGGCTAGCGAACTACCGCGACCTCCTCGACGACCCGAATTTCCTGATGGCGCTCTACAACACCACGCTGTTCGCGGTGGCGGTGGTGGTGCTGTCGGTGGTCGTGGGTCTCGCGCTCGCGGTCCTGCTGGCCGGCAAGCTCCGCTTCACGGCCGCGTACCAGGCCATCTACTTCCTGCCGGTCATCACGCCGATGGTGCCGATGGCGATCGCGTGGAAGTGGATCTTCGACGCGCGCATCGGGATCCTGAATTACATGCTGTCCTGGTTCGGCGTCCCCCCGGTCGGATGGCTGACGTCGCCCGGGGTCGCCATCTGGTCGATCATCATCATGAGCGTCTGGAAGGCGCTGGGCTACAACATGGTCCTGCTCCTGGTCGGGCTGAAGAACATCCCGGCGTCGCTCTACGAGGCGGCGTCGATCGACGGCGCCTTCGGCTGGCGGATGTTCCGCCGGATCACGCTGCCGCTCCTCCGGCCGATCCTCCTCTTCGTGATCGTGGTGTCCACCATCAACGCCTACAACGTGTTCACCCAGGTGTACGTGATGACGCAGGGCTCGCAGGCGGCGCCGGGCGCCCAGCTGCGCGTGCTGGTCTCCGACATCTACCAGAACGGGTTCCAGTTCTTCAAGATGGGCTACGCCTCGGCGGAGGCCGTGGTGCTGACGCTGATCATCCTGGTGCTCACGCTGGTGCAGTTCCGCGTCATCCGCGTCGACGAGGGACCGTGAGCGCGATGGCCGTGCGACGCGCCCGGGAGACGTGGTGGCGGCGGGTGGGCGTGCCGCTCCTGACGCACGCCGTGCTCATCACCGGGTGCGTCGTGATGCTCTTCCCGTACCTCTGGATGGTCGGAACGTCGTTCAAGCCGGCGGACGAGACGATGCTCTGGCCGCCCCGCATCCTCCCGATCCACTGGACCTGGGCCAATTACCCGGCGGCCATGGAGGCGGCGCCCTTCGTCCGCTTCTTCTTCAACAGCCTCCTGGTCTCGGTGGGCGCCACTCTGATGGTCATCGGGACGTCGCTGCTCGCCGGGTTCATCTTCGGGAAGTATCAGTTCCCGGGCAAGAAGCTCCTCTTCCTCGTGATCCTCGCCTCCGCGATGTTCCCGTTCGAGACGTACATGATCCCGCTCTACCTCACGATGAAATCGTTCGGCTGGATCAACACCTACCAGGGCATCGCGGCGCCGTACCTGATCATGAGCTTCGGCATCTTCCTCATGCGCCAGCACATCGCCCACGGCATCCCCGACGAGCTGCTGGACGCGGCGCGCGTCGACGGCGCCTCGGAGCTCCGCATCTTCCTGCGCATCATCGTGCCGCTCTGCTCGTCCGCCATCGGCGCGATCGGCATCCTGGCGTTCATCCAGGCCTGGTCGGCGTTCATCTGGCCGCTCCTCATGGCATCGAAGAAGGACATGTTCCTGATGGAGATCGGGCTCTCGACGTTCCAGTTCCGCTTCACGACGGAGTACCACCTGCTGAGCGCCGCCTCGGTGCTCAACACCGTGCCCATGCTCATCGCCTTCATTATCCTGCGCCGGCGCATCATGGAGTCGGTCGCCCTCACGGGGCTGAAGGGCTAGAGGGGCCCTCCCCTCGAGCCGCGAGGAGCCGGTCATGCAACAGCGCGCGTTCGGCCGCACCGGCCTCGCCGTGTCGGCCGTCGGGTTCGGCAGCTGGCCGATGAGCGGCGGCGACCGCTACGGCGCCATCGAGGACGCGGAGGCGATCCGCGCCATTCATCGGGCGCTCGACGTCGGGGTGAACTGCGTCGACACGGCCCCCGCCTACGGCTTCGGGCACGCCGAGGAGGTCGTCGGGCAGGCCCTGCGGGGGCGCCGTTCGCAGGCGATCCTGGTGACCAAGTGCGGGCTCGCCTGGGGCCCCGAGGGGCCCGCCATCCGGCGCGACACCACGCCGGCCAACCTCAAGCGCGAGGTTGACCTGTCGCTCCGCCGGCTCCAGACCGACGTGATCGACGTCTACCTGATCCACTGGCCGAACGCCGAGACCCCCTTCGAAGAGGCGTTCGCGGCGATGGACGAGATCGTGCGGACAGGGAAGGCGCGGTTCGTCGGGGTGTCGAACTTCACCGTGGAGCAGATGGAAGCCTGCATGCGAGTCCGACGGATCGATGTCGTGCAGGTCGGCTACCACCTCTTCGACCGCCGGATGGAGCGCGACGTGTTCCCGTACTGCGCGCGCCACGGCATCGGCGTCATGGGCTACGGGCCCCTCGGTCACGGCCTCCTGACCGGCACGTTCACCGCGGGGACGCGATTCCTCGAGCCGGACTGGCGCGCGAAGGGCATCGCCTTCGGCCAGCCCATCTTCACCCCGGAGAACCTTGCCCGCAACGTGAAGGTGGTCGACCGGCTGCGACGCGAGGTGGCGGAGCCCCTGGGCGTGCCCGCGAGTCAGCTCGCGCTCGCCTGGGTGCTCCGGAACCCCGTGGTCAGCACCGCTCTGGTCGGCGCCCGAAACCCGGCCGAGGTGGACGCCAACCTCGCGGCGACGCAGCTGGCCCTGTCCGATGCGGACGTCGCCCGGATCGAGGGGATCCTGGCGGACGCGGCGGGGATGATCCGCGCGTTCACACCGCTCCGGCCGGCCATGGAGCTGTGGGAATAGCCCTTCGTCGGGAACTGTCGCACGGCTCGAGAGGGCCTCGCCCGGCCCGCGGCGGCGCGGGTCAGGGCGGCGAGATGGGCTCCTCCGGCGACTCCGCCTCGTCGTCGAGCGCGGCGAGCAGCGCCGCAAGCCGCAGGTCTCCTCCCGCCGGCGGCCGCCAGTCGACCTGGATCACCTCCACGCCGTCCGCCTCGAGCGTCTCCGCGAACAGCTCGAGCCCCAGGTTGACGACCCGGAGCGGTCCCCCGAACACGCCCGGAACGGTCACGGCGCCGGCCCGAGGAGGGTGACGGCGAGCTCCGGCCGGAGGAGCAGGGCCGCGAAGCGGGCCGCCTCGGCGTTGCTCGGCAGCACCTCCACGCCCACGGCCTCGAGCCGCGCGACCTGACCTGCGAACCCCTGCGGGTCGCGCGGCGTCCCGATGACCGAGGCGACCGCGGCGAGGCGACGGCCCCGCGCGGCCGCGCGCTGACGAGCTCTCTCCACGGCCACCGCGACGGAGCCCGCCGGGTCGGGGTGCGCGCCCGCGCCGAGGACGACGTCGAGGAGCACCACGCCCACCTCCGTGGCGTCGCCGGCGGCGGTGATCCGCTCGGCTCGGCCGGTCGGATCGATCATGGGATGCGGACGCCCGACGGTGTGAGCGTCGTCGCCCAGGTCGAGGACCCGGTGTGAGGACGGCCCCGCGCCCGCGCCGTCGCCGAGCGTGACAGCCCCCACGAGCGGCTCCAGCACGAACCGCGCTTCGTGAGCGAGCGTGCCGCCCGTGTAGAGACCCAGGATCTGGGAGCCGACGGGCAGCCCGACGGTCCGGCACCGATCGAGCCGCTGCCTGGCGCCGCGAGGATCGGCGAAGGGCTGGCTTGTCCACGGCTGGCCCCGAGCCAGAGCCGCCGCGGCCTCGGCTGCGTCGACCAGCGTCGAGACCCAGCGCACGGAATCGCCCCGCGGGCGCGCCGGCAATCCCAGGGCGCACACCACTACGGGCTTCCGCACCGCCGCCAGCGCGGCTTCGAGCCGCGCGAGGACGTCGGGGTGAGGCGGCTTGGACACGAGCACGATCACGGCCGTCCCCGGGTCCCCCGCCAGGGCCTCGAGCCCGAAGCACGTCATCTCGGCGCCCACCTCCGCCGAGAGGTCCCGGCCGCCGACGCCGATCCCCTGCGAGATACCTTCGCCGCGGGCCGCGAGGTGGCAGGCCACTGCCTGGAGCCCGGTTCCCGACGCCGCCACGCAGCCGATCCGCCCACGATCGACCGCGTTCGCGAACCCGAGCCCCACGCCCCCGACGTAGGCCGTGCCGCAGTCCGGCCCCATGCAGAGAAGACCGCGGCGCCGCGCCTCCTGCTTCAGCAGGACCTCGTCGGCCAGCGGCACGTTGTCGCTGAAGAGGAAGACGTGGAGGCCGCGGCGAAGCGCACGCATCGCCTCGCGCCCCGCGAAGGCCCCGGGCACGGAGATCGCCGCCAGGTTGGCGCCGGGCAGTACGCGGACGGCCGAGTCGAGCGTGCGCGGCCGCGCCCCGCGGGGTCCGTCTCCGGCATGGCGCCGGGCGAGGAGCAGCTCCTGCGCGGCCGCGAGCGCCGTGGCCAGGGTCTCTCCGCTGTCGGCGTCGACCGCGACCACGAGGTCCTCGGGGCGGGCTCTCCGGCCCTCGGCCTCGAGCAGCCCCGCCTGCTCCAGGAGATCCAGGTTCGCCGGCGTTCCCATGAACAGGGCCGCTTCGCGCACGCCGGACCGGCGCCGCACCTCGTCGGCCACGCGCATCAGCACGACGGAGTCCCGGTAGAAGGACGTCAGCACGCACGCCCTCACCGGCATGGCGTCGAGGGCCTCCCGTCGTCGGCCACGACGCCGAGCCAGGCCGCCCCCACGGCCACGATCCCGGCCAGCCCGTCCCACCCCGAGCTGTGGCCGAGGGTACCGACGGCAGCCGTGCTCCCGGCGAGGGTCAGCGGGTCCCCAGACGACAGGGCCGACAGGGCGTCGTGCAGGACCGCCGCGCCCTCGCCGTGGGCGGCACACTCGAGATGGGCGAGACTGATGGCTCCGGTGCGCCCCGCGGCCCGCGGCCGGAGCCACGCGGCGAGGCGGTCGGCCAGGTCCGGGCGGGCGAACGCGTGGAGCGCGAGAAGCGCGCCCGCCAGCACGTCGTCACCGGAGGGCGTGAGACCCGGGCCGAGGCCCACCAGGCCGTCCACCGAGACCGGCGGCGCCCCGGCGGCGCGCCCCTCTACGAGCGCGTCGCGGGCCCAGCCGGACAGCGCAGCGAGCGCGGGCCACGCGTGCCGCGCCACACTCGGCGCGCCGGCCAATCGGGCGGGATCCGCCGCGCCTGTGGCGAGAGGCGCGATCAGCTGGCCCAGTCCCTCGGCGGGTGCCCGCTCGGCCGCGTGTGCGAGCCATGCGAGGCCTCGCCGAAGGCTCGACGGCTTCCAGCACGGCGGCGCCGGAGACCGCCACTCCCGCGCATCGCGCAGCCCGAGCGTCAGCGCCGCGTGCGTGCCAGGCCCGGTGCCGCCGAGGTCGACGCCGACGCCCGTCCCGACCGCCGGCAGCCGGTGCTCGAGCGCGCCCGAGCCCGCCCAGAGGACGTGGAGCGGCCCGGCGCCGAGACTCGCGGGGCCGACCAGGATCAAGGCCCCGCCCGCGCTCTGGCAGTAGAAGCTCCGGCGGAAGACCGCGAAGACGCGCCACGCGCGGTCGGCGGCCAGGGCACGGCGAGCGACGCGGCCAGCGAGCGTTGCCGGAACGTACCGGGCCGAGGCGACGGGCGCGTATCCTCCTCGGACCACCGCGGCCGACGGCCTCACGCCGGTCCCCGGTCGTCCGGCGGTCGCGCGACCATGCTAGCGACCGGTGGGAGCGCCCAGGCGGGCCGCCGCCGCACGGTCGATGAGCCAGAGCAGCGCGCCGGTCTCGGGGCGGATGACCTGGCTCGGATAGACATCGGGCCGAAACGGCCCCTCGAGGACGGCGGCGAGGGTTTCGGCCTTGTCGCTCCCGGTCACGAGGAACAGAATCGTGTCAGCCCGGTTCAGGACGGGCGGAGTCAGCGTGATCCGGTGGCTGCCCAGCTTCGCCACCCACGGGGCCGCAACCAGGCGGGTCGCCTCGTGCACCGCGTCGGTGCCCGGGAAGAGCGATGCCGTGTGGCCGTCGGCTCCCATGCCGAGGATCGCCAGGTCGAACCGCGGCCATCCGGCCTCGAGGCGCCCGTGGGTCGCGAAGGTCTCCCGAAGGTCGCGTGCATAGCGTGCCGCGACCCGCGTGGGGTCCGGGTCCTCGCCGGCGGCCCGGTGGACGTGGGCCGGCGGGATCGGGACCTGACCGAGCAGCGTGTCGTGGGCCATCCGGTAGTTGCTGTCGGGGTGATCCGGCGGCACGGGCCGCTCGTCCCCCCAGAAGACGTGGAGGCGCGTCCACGGCACGCGCGTCCGGAACGGCTCCGCCGGATCGGCCAGCAAGGTGTGAAGCCCGCGCGGCGTCGAGCCTCCGGAGAGGGCCACGAATGCGACGCCGTGCGCCCGGACGGCCGCCTCGGTCCGCTCCGTGAACTCCTCGGCGGCGGCGCGCTGAGCGGCCGGGACGTCGGGCAGGACGCGGATCGTCGGGGTCACGCCCATCGGTCGTCCGAGCGGCGACTCACCGGAGGAGTCCCGCCTCGAGCGCGGCCCGGCGGGCCGCGCCCACGAGCGCCGCCTGATCGTTCAGGACCACGCGCACCGGGATCGCTTCGAGGAGCGGACGCAGTCGTCCCTTGGCGGCGAAGGCGTCGAGGAACGTCCGGCCCCGGAGCGCCGGGAGCAACCGGGGCGCGATCCCGCCCCCCAGGTAGACTCCCGCAGTCGCCAGCACGCGGAGCCCGAGGTTGCCCGCCTCGGCGCCGTAGATGGCCACGAATAGGCCGAGGGCCCGGACGCAGATCTCGGCCCGCCCCTCGAGTCCCACGCGGCTGATCACCGGCGCCGGCGCCTCGCTCCGCAGGAGCTCGGCGAGCCAGTCCGGCTCGGCGAGGCCCTGCGCGTCGCGGAGAAACCGGTAGATGTTGTGGAGGCCGGGGCCCGACAGCACGCGCTCCACGCTGACGTGCCCCACCTCGGCCGCGAGGAACCGCCACAGGGCGCCTTGCAGGTCGTCCTGGGGCGCCCAGTCGGCGTGACCGGCCTCCGAGGCGACCGGGCGGTGGTGCCGGCCGTCCCACACGAGCCCGGCCTCGCCGAGGCCCGTGCCCGCGGAGATCACGGCCGCGTTCCCCGTCGGCGCCGGACGGCCGGGCTGGAGCACGGTGAAGTCGCTGTCCGGCAGCGCCGCGAGTCCCCACGCATTCGCCTCGAGGTCGTTGATCAGGATCACGCGGTCCAGACCGAGCCCCGCGGCGAGCGGGCGGGCGTCCACGCCCCAGGCGAGGTTCGTCGCCTCGACGCGACCCTCCCGCACCGGTCCCGCGATCCCGATGCACGCGTGCGCGAGCGTCCCCGGTGCCTCGCGCAGGAACGTCGCCACGATCTCGTCGAGGCTCGTGTGCCGCTGGCTGGGATAGGTACGGGTGACGCCCGGCACCAGGCGGCCCCCGGAGACCTCGAACCACGCCAGGCGGGTGTTCGTGCCGCCGACGTCGCCCGCGAGGATCAACCGCTCACCGGGGAGGGCACGCCGGTGACCGGCGCGCTCATCGGCGCACTCATCGGGACGCGGTCACTCGGCCGTGTACCAGCGCCGGCCATCCTGGTGGATGAGCTCGTCCGCCGCCTCGGGCCCCCAGGACCCCGCCGCGTAGTTGGGAAACTCGGGCGCCGGGAGGGCGCGCCACGCATCCAGGATCGGCGTCGCGATGTGCCACGCGGCCTCGACCATGTCGGTCCGGTGAAACAGGGTGCTGTCGCCCACCATGCAGTCGTACAGGAGCCGTTCGTAGCCGGTCGCCGCGGTCGTGTCGCCGAAGTCCTTGTAGCTGAAATCGAGCTTCACCGTCTCGATGCGCACCGTCGGGCCCGGCCGCTTGGCCTGGACCTGAACCTCGATCCCCTCGTCGGGCTGGATGTGGAGGACGAGCCGATTCGGGTCGATGTGACGCATCGCGGCCCGATCGAGGAGGAGCAGCGGCGGTCGCCGGAACTCGAACACGATCTCCGTCCGGCGCCGGGCCAGCCGCTTTCCGGACCGCAGATAGAACGGCACGCCGGCCCAGCGCCAGTTCTCCACGAACAGCTTCAGCGCGGCGTACGTCTCGGTCGTCGAGGTCGGCGACACCTTGGGCTCGCGGCGATACGCCCGGACGAGCTGACCCTCGGTCTCGCCGTCGCCGTACTGGCCGCGGACCGTCCGGTCGAGGATCTCCTCCGGGCTCATCGGCCGGATGGCCTGGAGCACCTTCACCTTCTCGTCCCGGACCGCGTCGGCCGCGAACGAGATCGGCGGCTCCATCGCAACCAGCGAGAGGAGCTGGAACATGTGGTTCTGGATCATGTCCCGCAACACGCCCGCCGTCTCGTAGTAGTTGCCTCGCTCCTCGACGCCCACCGCCTCCGCAACGGTCAGCTGGACGTGGTCCACGTACGTCCGGTTCCAGATCGGCTCGAGCAGGCTGTTCACGAAGCGGAACACCAGGATGTTCTGGACGGTCTCCTTCCCGAGGTAGTGATCGATCCGGTAGATCTGCTCCTCGCGGAGGACCCCGGCCAGCTCGCCGCTGAGCGTCCGGGCGGAGTCGAGGTCGTGGCCGAACGGCTTCTCGACGATGACGCGCCGCCAGGCGTCGCCTTCCTCCCGCGTGAGCCCGGCCTCGCCCAGGCGGCGCACGACCTCCCCGAAGAGGCTCGGCGGGGTGGCGAGGTAGAAGAGCGCGTTTCCTCCCGTGCCGTGACGCTTGGCGATCTGGGCCAGGAGGTCCGCGAGCTGCGTGTAGACGGCGGGGTCGGACAGCTCGCCGGCCTGGAAGTACATCGCGTCCCGGAGCTCCGCCCACAGCGCCCCGTCCACGCGGGTCGTCGCGAACTCTCCGATGTCCCGCGTCTGCTCCTCCCGGAACTGCTCGTGCGTCTTCTCCCTCCGGGCGACTCCCACGATCGCGAGCTCCCGGGGCAGGAGCCCGAGCGCCTTGAGGTTGTAGAGGGCCGGCACGAGCTTCCGCTTCGTCAGGTCCCCGGCGGCGCCGAAGATGACGATCGCGCACGGGGGCGCGGGACGGCCCGGCTCCGACAGCGCCTGGGACCCCTGACCGAGAGACACCTCCATGGAGACCTACCCTCCCGACGGCCGCTCGACGTGGCCGCCGAACTTGTGCCGCATCGCGGACAGGACCTGCTCGGCGAAGGTGTGGTCCTGGCGCGAGCGGAAGCGGACGAAGAGCGAGGTCGCGAGCACGTCCGCGGGGACGTTCTCCTCGATCGCGGCCATGACGGTCCACCGTCCCTCACCCGAATCCTGGACGGTGCCCGTGTACCCGGCGAGCATCGGGCTCTCGACGAGGGCCTCCGCCGTGAGATCCAGCAGCCAGGAGCTGACGACGCTCCCCCGCCGCCAGACCTCGGCGATGTCGCGGAGCGGGAGATCGTAGCGGTGCTCGGCCGGCAGGTCCGCCGACCGCGCGTTGAGCAGGATGTCGAAGCCCTCGGCATAGGCCTGCATGAGCCCGTACTCGATCCCGTTGTGGATCATCTTCACGAAGTGCCCCGCCCCTACCGGCCCGCAATGGAGATAGCCGAGCTCGGCCGTCCCGCCGATCGCCTCCCGGCCGGGCGTCCGCGGCACGGTGCCGTGGCCGGGGGCGAGCGTGCCGAACACGGGGTCGAGGCGCGCCACCACGTCCGGCTCGCCGCCGATCATGAGGCAGTACCCTCGCTCGAGCCCCCAGATGCCGCCGCTCGTGCCCACGTCCACGTAATGGATCCCCTGGCTCCGGAGGGCCGCCGCCCGGCGGACGTCGTCCTTGTAGAAGGAGTTCCCGCCGTCGATGATCACGTCGCCCGCCGCCATCCTCTTGCCGAGGTCAGCCACGACCTGCTCCGTCGGCGCGCCGGCCGGGACCATCAGCCAGACGGCGCGTGGCACCGCCAGCCGCTCGACGAGCTCGTCCAGCGACATCGCGCCGAGGGCGCCCTCGTGCGCGATCTGCCGAACGGCTCCGGAGTCCGTCGCATAGGCGACGACCCCATGGCCGTCCCGCATGAGCCGGCGCGCCATGTTGCCCCCCATGCGGCCGAGCCCGATCATGCCGATCTGCACGTCTGCTCCTCTCCCACTGTGCTCGCGTCTCGCCCCGGCCGGGGCGATCGATCTGTCCCGATGCGCCCGTCGCGTCAGCCGACCGCCTGCTCGACGGCCCTCCCGAGGGTCCGGAGCCCTGCCGGGACGTCCGCGCCGAGGTGCACGCGCAGGGCGCGCCGGCCCCGCTCCGCGAGGACCTCGAGGTCCCCCCGGGCCTGTGCGGCCTTCACGACGCCGAAGGTGTAGCGCTGGCCGGGCACGGGCAGGTCCAGGGCGTCGTCGGACGTGATCTGGAGAAACACACCGGTGCCGGGCCCGCCCTTGTAGGCCTGGCCGGTCGAGTGGAGAAACCGCGGCCCGAAGCCGAGGCAGGTGGCGACACGGTACCGGTCGCGGAGGCGCGTGCGGATCCCCTGGAGCGCCGCCTCGTGCGCCGCCGTCATCTCGACGTAGGCGAGGAGCGCCGCGTAGTCGCCGGGTCGGATCCGCCCGAAGTGCGCTCGAAGGAGACCCGCGAGCGTCCGGCCTCCCGCCGCCAGCTCGCCCGCGTTGCGCGGATCGGCGAAGAGCCGGACCCCCTCGGTCTCCAGGATCGGCGTTTCGGCCGGCAGGCGTCCCGTCTTCTCGAACGCGTCCGTGAGCCGCCGCGTCGCGACCTTGCTGGCCTCGACGTCGGGCTGGTCGAACGGATTGATCCCCAGGATCGCGCCGGCGACGGCGGTCGCGAACTCCCAGCGGAAGAACTCCGCCCCGATCTGGTCAGGCGCGGGGACCTCGATCCGGACCACGGGCTGCCCGGCCGCCTCGAGGCTCGCCACCGCGCGGTCCTGGGCGGCGTCCGGCGCCGAGTGGAGCCGCAGGTAGACGAACAGGCGGTCCCGGCCGTAGAGATCCGAGGGGCCGAGGGGCTCGCGGTCGACCGGGATGAGGCCCTTGCCCGCCTTCCCGGTCGACTCGGCCAGGAGCTGCTCGAGCCAGGCCCCGAGATCGTGGATCCCCGGAGAGGCCACCAGCGTGACCTTGTCGCGTCCCCGGCGCCCGAGCACGCCCAGGATGGCCCCGAGCGCCGCGCCGGGATTGTCCTCGGCACGCCCCCGGGCCCCGCAGGCGCGCGCCATCGCCTGCGCCGCGCCGAGCAGCCGCGCGACGTCGAGCCCCATGAGGGCCGCGGGGACCATGCCGAAGTCGGAGAGCGCCGAGTAGCGCCCGCCGATCGACGGGAGCCCGAAGCACACGTGACGGAAGCCGTCCGCCCTGGCGACCTGCTCGAGCTTCGAGCCGGGATCCGTGATCGCGATGAACCGGTCGCCCGCCTGGCCGGGGCCGATGGCCTGCTTCACCCGCTCGAAGAAGTGCTGCTTGAAGATGTTCGGCTCGAGGGTCGTGCCCGACTTGGACGACACGACGAACAGCGTTCGCCCGAGATCCACCCGCGCCTCGCACGCCCGGACCTGGGCCGGGTCCGTCGAGTCCAGCACGGAGAGCTCGGGCCATCCGGGGAGCGTCCCGAAGGTCATGCGGAGGACCTCGGGGCAGAGGCTCGAGCCTCCCATCCCGAGAAGAAGGACGTGGGTGAAGCCCGCCTGCCGGACGTCCTCGGCGATGCGCCGGAGCTCGCCCACCCGCCCGACCTGCTCGTCGACGATCCCGAGCCACCCGAGCCAGCTCGCCTCGTCGGCGCCCGTCCAGAGGGTGGCGTCGCGCGCCCAGAGCCGCCCGACCTTGCCCTGCTCGCTCCACTCGCGGAGCGTGGCCGAGACCGCGGCCTCGAGATCCGCCGGCAGGGTCCAGGTCCGCGGGTTCGGCATGTCGACTCTCCCTGCTATGCTAGGCCCGCGGGTGAGGTCTGACTAGAGCCCTCCCCCAACTCCGAGGAGGCCAGATCTGGTCGGCGCGTCCCCGAGCCCATTGCCCGCTCCGCGTCCGCCACATCCGGACGATCTCGCCCGCCTGGCGGTCCAGGCCGTCGCGCTGGTTCGCGAGGCGGGCCGGACCGTCCGCGTCGGTCTCGGCTCCGGCCGGGCCGCGGAGGCGTTCGTGCGGGCGCTGGCCGCCGAGGCGGCCCAGGGGCTCGGCGTCCAGGGGGTCCCCACCTCGCGGGCGATCGCGACGCTCGCGGGGTCGCTCGGCCTCGCCGTCACCGAGCTGACTGCGGACCCACTCGACATCACGGTCGACGGCGCCGACGAGGTCGACCCGCGGCTCGACCTCATCAAGGGCTACGGCGGGGCGCTCACACGGGAGCGGATCGTCGCCGCCGCCTCGCGGCGCCAGGTCATCCTCGTCACGCAGGAGAAGCTCGTACCGCGTCTCGGCTCCCGTGGCCGCCTGCCGGTCGAGATCGTGCCGTTCGCGCGGCCCCTCTGCGACCGCCGCCTCCGCGCGCTCGGCTGCCAGCCCCTCCTCCGGGAGGCGGGCGCGGCGCCGTTCGTCACCGACAACGGCAACTGGATCCTCGACTGCGGGATCGCGGCCCAGGACGACGCGGCCGCGCTCGATCGCGACATCCGCCGGATTCCCGGCGTCGTCGACACGGGCTTCTTCCTCGGCACTGCGGAGCGCGTCCTGGTGGCGGAGGAAGGGACCATCCGGGTTCTGCGGCGCGCCGGAGGCCCGGCCGCCAGCTGACGGCCGCCAACGTTCACCAGCGGTTCCACCATCACGACTCGTTCCACGGAGGACGCCTCGATGGAGCTCGGATTCATCGGCCTCGGCCGCATGGGCATGAACATGGTCGTCCGCCTGGTGCGGGGCGGCCATCGCGTCGTCGTGTACAACCGGAGCCCCGAGAAGGTGCGGGAGGCGGAGGGGCACGGCGCCGTCGGGACGACGTCGATCGCGGACCTCGTGGCCCGTCTGAAGCCCCCGCGGGCCGTCTGGGTCATGGTCCCCGCCGGAACCGTCACGCAGGAGATGATCGACACCGTGGTGCGCCACCTGGATCGGGACGACATCGTCATCGACGGCGGCAACACGAACTTCCACGACGACGTGCGGCGCGCCGGGGCGCTCAAGCCGCTCGGCCTCCACTACATGGACGTCGGGACCAGCGGGGGGATCTGGGGGCTCCAGGTCGGCTACTGCCTCATGGTGGGCGGCGAGGAGGCGGTCTTCCGCCACCTCGAGCCTCTCTTCCGCACGCTCGCCCCCGAGAACGGCTACGGGCACATGGGCGCCCACGGCGCCGGCCACTACGTGAAGATGGTCCACAACGGGATCGAGTACGGCATGATGCAGGCCATCGCCGAGGGCTTCGCGCTGATGCACAAGAGCTCGTATGGCCTGGACCTTCCGCGGATCGCCAACCTCTGGATGCAGGGGAGCGTCGTGCGCTCGTGGCTCGTCGAGCTGGCCGGCCGGGCGCTCGAGGAGGATCCGGCGCTCGGAAAGATCCGCGGGTGGGTGGAGGACTCGGGCGAGGGCCGCTGGACGGTGCAGGATGCGATCGATCAGTCCGTGCCCGCCTGGACGATCACGGCCGCCCTCTTCACCCGGTTCCGCTCCCGCGAGGAGGACTCGTTCGCCGATCGCATGCTCGCCGCGCTTCGCAACCAGTTCGGCGGCCACGCCGTCCGGGCCCGGGAGTGACGGCCGGCCGGGTGGGCTCGCCTCCGACACTCGCCGAGCACCTCCGGGCCGCGGCGGCCGGAAGCCCGCCGCTCGCCCGGAACCTCGTCACCGTCCTCGAGGCGCTCGCGAAGGCGGGGGCCGGGCTGGCGCGCGAGATCGCCGGGGCGGCTCTCAGCGGTCATCTGGGGGAGACGGGCGACGTCAACTCGCACGGCGACCGGGTGCGCCGGCTCGACGTCTGGACGAATGACCTCCTGCTGAGGACGCTCGAGGCCACCGGCGTCGTGTCGGTCGCCGCCTCCGAGGAGCTGGCGGCGCCGGTCGTGTGGCCGCACGCCGCCGCAGCGGACTCTCTGTCGGTGTGCTTCGATCCACTCGACGGCTCCCTCAACACCGACGTGGCCGGGGTGGTCGGAACGATCTTCGGCGTCCGGCCGGGACCCGGGCCGCGCGAGCCCGATCCCGCACGGGCCGTGCTGGGCGCCGGGACGCGGCAGGTCGCGGCCGGCTACGTCCTCTACGGCCCCGCCACCATCTTCGTCTACGCCGCGGGGGCTCGGGTGCACGCCTTCGTCCTCGACCCGGTCGACGGGCAATTCCGCCTCACGCAGGCCGACGCGCGCACGCCGCCCGCCGGACGCACCTACGCGGTCAACGACGCGAACTGGCCGACCTGGCGGCCGGCTGCCCGCGCGCTCGTCGAGCGGCTTCGGCTGGCCCGAAACAAGGACCTCCCCTACGCCCTCCGGTACTCGGGCGCCCTGGTCGCGGACTTCCACCGGACGCTCGTCGAGGGCGGGATCTACCTCTACCCTGAGGACGCGCGACGACCCGACGGGCGCATCCGGCTCCTGTACGAGGCGGCGCCGCTCGCGCTCGTGGCGGAGGCGGCGGGCGGACGCGCGAGCACGGGCCACGCGAGGATCCTCGACGTGGTCGCCACCGACTATCACCAGCGCACGCCGCTCTACATCGGCAGCGCGGAGGAGGTGACCTGGGCCGAGCGCTGCTACCGGGAGGCCGGGGGATGACGGAGCCCGGCGCGCCGGTGCTCGTCCGCGTGGCGAAGACGCCGGCGGACTGGCAGGCCGTCCGGAGCCTCTGCTGCCGCAGCGGCAACGGCGGCGACCCCATCGACCGCGCCCGCTGGCCCCTGTTCGCGGAGCTCTGGATCGGCGCCTACCAGCGGCTGGTGCCGGAGTGGACGTACGTGGCGGAGACGGAAGGCCGGGTCGTCGGCTACCTCACCGGCTGCCCGGACACCGCGGCGTTCCGGCGCGCCCGACGGTTCCGGGTCACGCTCCCGCTGCTGATCAGGATCGCCTGCGGGCGCTACGCGTGGAACAGCGACGCCCGGCGGACCGTGCGCCTGGCCTTGCGGCTTCATCGCGGCGTGGAATCGCGCCTCGCGCCCGGACTGCCCGCGGGATTCACGGAGACCTACCCCGCCCATCTGCACATGAACGTCGAGGCGGAGTACCGGCGGCGGAGCATCGGGGCCGCGCTGATCGAGCGGTACGCGCGCGACCTCGTCGCCGCCGGCGTCCCGGGGGTCCACCTCTACTGCGGCGCGGCGCCGCGGCCCTTCTACGCGCGCAACGCCTTCGCGGACGTGGCCGCGCTCGAGGTCAGCCCCGGACGGTGGATCTATACCCTGGGCCGGCGGCTGGATAGCGGCGCCAGCTGAGGGTCGGCGGCGGGCAGCCGCCGGGGGACGCCGTCACTGCCGGAGGCGCGTGAGCAGCGTTTCGAGCTGCTGGACCGCCAGCTGCTGGCGCCCCTCGGCGGTGTGGCACCGCTCGCGAAGCTCGCGGGAGACCCGCTCGTACTCGCCTCGCAGGGTCTCGTGCTCCGCGCGGAGGCCGGCCAGCGCGTGAGTGGTCTCCGCGTAGGCCGCGTCCAGCGCCGTGAGCGCCGTCAGGCGCTCGTCGAGCTCCCGCCGACCGACGATGTGCGCGGCTTCCAGCTCGACCAGGCGCCGAGCCAGCTCGCCGCCTCGCTCCCGCTCCTCGACGAGCTGGCGCCCCAGGTCGTGGTGCTCGCCGAGCAGCCGTCCGTGCTCGCGCCGGATCGTGGTGAGGCTCTCGAGCGTCTCCGCCTGCGCGCGCGACAGATCCGCATGCGCCCGCCCCCGGGCTTCGTGCTCCTCGCGGAGCGTCGCGTGCGCGGCCTGGAGCTCGGCGAGCCGGCGCTCCTGCTCCGACTGCTGGCCAGCCTGCTCGGCGGCCGTCCGGAGCAGATCGGCCTGCTCCCGGAGGAACTCCTCGTGTGACTGACGCAGCTCGCCCAGGGCCCGGGCCGCCTTCTCGTACTCGCGCGTGAGGACCGCGTGAGCCTGCTCGAGTCGCTCGTGCTGCCGGGCGAGACCGACTCCGGGGTTCTCGCCGTACACGCGGGTGAAGGCCCGCTGGAACGCGGTGTCGGTCGACATGATCAGCCGCACCTGGCAAGCCGTCATCGCCTCGAGGTTCTCCGCCACCCAGCCGTCCGTCGGATCCGCCAGGGCAACCGTCAGGACGTCGTCGACCCGGGCGACCGGGAGGACCCGGTGCTGCTGCGCGAACGCCTTCGGAACGAGGGACGCGAGGCTGCGGTCGATGGAGAACCGGTCGAGGTCGACGAACGCGACGTCGAGCTGCGTGCACAGCGCCAGCTTGAGCATCTCCTCGTTGACGAAGCCCAGCTGGAGCAGCGCATCGCCGAGCCGGAGCCCGGTGCGTCGGTGGTGGTCGACACCGAGCTGGAGCTGCGTCTCGCTGATCACGTTGGTCTCGACGAGGATGTCGCCCAGCCGGTACTTCTTGTGGTAGCGGCGCAGCACCGCCTCCAGATCGGCCGGGGAGAGGGCGCCCTGCTCCACGAGAAGCTGCCCGACCGGGGTGCCGTCGGGGCTCGCCTCCTGCGCGCGGAGCGCGCTGGTCAGCTGCCCCTCCGTGACCAGTCCCTCCCGGAGGAGGAGCTCGCCCAGGAGACGGGTTCGGGGAGGTGACGACGCGACGCGACGCGGCTGGACCAGCGGCGGCAGCGCGACCGCCTCGTGGCCGTTGCCGTAGCTTCCGTTGAGGTGCGCCGTCGCCATGTCCTGCCTCCTCAGCCTTTCAGGCGGTCCGTGACCGCCTCGATCTCTCGAACGATCGTCGCGTGATCCTTCAGGAGCGTCTCGTGCGACGCTCGAAGCTCCGCCAGGCGCGCCTCGGCCTCGGCCCCGCGGCCCTGGGCGAGCGCGAGCTCGCTCCGAAGACTCTCGTGCCCGGCTCGGAGCGTCTGCTGGGCGGCCCGCAGCTCCTCGAGGACCCGCAGGTTCCACTCGTTTCGCGCCTCCCGCTCCGCCATCCGGTCTGCGGTCGTCGCCTGCTCCGTGGTCAGCGCCTCGTGGGCGTCCCGCAGATCCCCGAGCATCCGGGTGCTCTCCGCATGCTCGAGGTGGAGCTTCTCGAGGGTCGCCCGGGCCGACTCGTATTCCGCCCGGAGCGCCGCGTGGGCCTCCCGGAGGCCGGCCAGGGCCTGGTCGTTCCACTCGTTTCGCGTGCGCTGCTCGGCCAGCGTCCGCGTCGACGCCTCGCGGTCCGCCAGGAGGGCCTCGTGCGCCCGCCGCAGCTCCGCGAACTTCTCCTTGTTCGCCTCGTGCTCGGCGCGGAGGATCTCGTACTCGCGCCCGAGCTGCTCGGCGCGCCGGACGAGGCCGACCTCGGCGCTCTCCCCGTAGGTGCGGGCGAAGGCACGCCGGAACGCAGCGTGCGTCGACGTCACGACGTTGACGCGCGAGCCGGTGGCGCCCGCCAGCTCCGCCACGACGCCCAGGTCCGACGGGTCGTCCATGGCGACCACCAGCACCCGATCCGTCTTCGAGATCGGGATCACACGGTGCCGCTCCGCATACTCGCGGTTGATGACCAGCGCGAGGCTGTTGTCGAGCACCAGCCGGTCCAGGTCGACGAACGTGACCCCGAACTGCTTGCAGAGCGCCTGGTTGACTTCCTCCTCCGTCACGAAGTTGAGCTGGAGGAGGGAGTCGCCGAGCCGGAGCCCGGTCTTCTTCTGATGATCCAGCGCGATCTGGAGCTGGTGCTCGGTGATGGTCTCGGTCTCGACGAGGATGTCGCCCAGCCGGTACTTCTTGCGGTACCGGTCGAGAACGTTGTTGAGCTGGCGCTGGGTGATCGCCCCCTGGCGCACCAGGATCTGGCCCAGCGGAGTCGTGGGCTCGGTCTCTCGCTGCACCATCAGGGCCGTCGACAGCTGGCCCTCGTTGATCAGGCCCTCGCGGATCAGGATCTCGCCGAGCAGGCCGCGGCGCGCCTCCGGAACTGCGGCGGCGGAGCTTCCTCCACACCGTTTACCGGACCTCCACTCGATCGAATCTCGTGCTGTTGCATGGCTCTGGTAGCAGGGGGTAGCAAGGCCAGTGCCACGATGGTCCGGCGGGGATTGCCTCGTCTAAAGTGCCGTCATTCCTAGGATCGTCGGACTGGAGACGGTTCGGGCGCGCCCCGCTGGAGCGAAAAGGCCCCCGCCGCTGCCAGAAATTGTCACTGACGACCGCATGACAATCGGTCACGGGGTCGGCTTCGGCCCCCGGACTGAGCGAGGCCCGGTGGGCTCGGCGCGGGATCGGTATCCCCCACGCTCCAGAGCGCACCGCCAGCACCGAGGGCAGGTGCCGCGCCAGCCACACGATCACCTTGCCGTGCCCCGTGACGACCACTTCGCGCCGGCGACGGGCGGCGGCGCGCACGATGGCACGAGCGGCCCGGGAAGCCGGAACGACGAGCCAGCGCGGGACGGCGTCCCGGGCGTCGGGATGATGTACCCCCTGGTTGTCGACCCCACGGAATTCGCTCTCGACGAAGCCGGGGCTCACCAGGACCACCCCCACGCCGGCGGCCAGGACCTCGCCCCTGAGCGACGCGGCGAACGCGCGCACGGCCGCCTTGCTCATGGCGTAGGCCGACGCGCCCGCAGTCGGGACGTGGGCGCTCACGCTACCGACGATCACGAGCGTGCCCTGGCTCTGCCGCAGCGCGGGCAGCGCGGCGGATGCCGTCCGCAGCACGCCGAAGACATTGGTCTCGAACTGCCGGCGGTAGTCGTCGAGCGTCAGGCGCTCGAACGGGCCGACGACACCAAACCCCGCATTGGCCACCGCGACGTCGAGGCGACCGAACGCCTCGAGCGCCTGGCGCACTGCCTGTTCGACCGCCCCGTCCACCGTCACGTCGCACGAGACGGCGAGAGCCCGACGCCCGGTCGCGCGGACCTCGGCGGCCAGGTCCACGAGCCGAGGGAGACGCCGCGCCGCCAGGACGAGGTCGGCGCCCTGGCGGGCGAACTCCCGCGCCACGGCTGCCCCGATGCCGGACGAGGCGCCGGTGACGAGGACGACGCGGCCCGCGAAGCGGTCCACGCGCCGGGGCCCGCTCAGGCGCGCCCGGCCTGGTCGCGGAGGACCCGGCGCAGGAGCTTGCCGGTCCCCGGTCCCGCGGGCCCGGGCGCCCGCGGCAGCTGCGGCACGAACGCGACCTCCCGCGGCCACTTGTAGACGGCGATCCTGTCCCGGCAGAACTCGATGAGCTCCCGGCGGAGGGCATCGGACGGCGCCTGCCCCGGCTGGAGCGCCACGTAGGCTCGCGTGCTCTGACCCCGGACGGGATCGGCGACCCCGATGACACCGACGTCCGCCACGGACGGATGCTGGGCCAGGGCCTCCTCGACCTCCTCGGGACCGATGCGGTACCCGGAGGACTTGATCAGGTCGTCCTCGCGGGACATGAACCAGACGTACCCGTCCGCGTCGAGCGTGACGAAGTCGCCCGCCCGGGACCAGCCGCCCCGCACCGCCGCGCTCTGCTTCTCGGGGTCCCGCCAGTACACGGTGCCCGTGGGTCCCCGGGCGACGAGGAGCCCCACCTCCCCCGGCCCGACCGGCGCCCCGTCCTCGCCGAGAACCCGCAGCTCGTACCCCGGCACCGCAGGCCCGATCGCCCCGGGTTTGACCCGGCGGGTGACGGCCGACGACACGAACACGTACATCATCTCGGTGGTCCCGAGCCCCTCGTAGATCTCGAGGCCGAACATCTCCTTCCAGTCCCGGTAGGTCTCGGCCCCCAGGGACTCGCCGCCTCCCGTGCAGATGCGGACGGACGAGAGGTCGTAGCGCCGGGAGGCTTCGGGGACCTGCATCATCTTCCGGTAGGCGGTTGGCAGGATGGAGACGACCGTGACCCGGTGCTTCTGGATCTGGTCGAACATCCCCTCCGGCGTGAATCGCGGAAGGAGCGAGGCAGTCGCCCCGAACCGGAACGGGATGACGGCCTGCGTCGAGTACCCGGCGGCCACGGACAGCGGCGCCGGGCCGCCGACCACGTCGCCAGGCTCCACCCGCCAGCCGTACTTCCCGAAGCCGTCCGGCACCGTGAGCGCCTCCTCCATGACGTGGACGGTCCCCTTGGGCAGCCCGGTGGTGCCGGAGGTGTACAGGAGCACGGACACGGCCAGGCGGTCGCGTCGGACCGGGGGGCACGGCTCGGTCCCCGTCGCGAGCAGCTCGCCGAACGGGATGTAGCCCCTCGCCTTGATCTCCGCCGTGTCCCCGCCGATCACCACCACGTGGCGGATCCGGCCCAGGTCGGCTCGCGCCTTCTCGACGTCCTCGAGGAGCGGCGCCGCGACGATCAACGCCACCGCCTCGGTGTTCTCGGCGACGTGGGCCAGCTCGGCCCGCGAGAAGAGCGGCGACGTCGGCACGATCACGCCGCCGATCCGGATGACCGCGAAGTTGGCGACGAGCGCCGGCGGGATCGAGGGAGCCCGCAGGAGCACCCGATCCTCCTCCCCGATCCCCAGCGTCCGCAGCGCCGAGCCGAGCCGGCTGACGGAGCTCTGGAGCTGACGGTAGGTGATCTGCTGGTCCTCGTAGAGGATCGCCACGCGGTCCCCGTGGCCGGCCTCGACGTGACGGTCGATCAGCTCCTCGGTCGAGTTCAGACGCGCCGGATAGCTCGCGTGCTCGGGCAGCGTGTAGATCCGCTCGGGCCAGAGGGCCCGGGGCGGGAGAAAGCTCGAGGGGATCGTGCCCATCGTCACCTCTCCGATCGGCGGTTCAGGGCGGTCGCGCCCGGCGCCGGGCGGCCGCGTCCCGATTCTATCCGGTCTGGCCGGTCCGGGCGCACGCCGCGCCTTGACAGGCGGACGGCGACGTCCCTAGAGTCCGCGCATGCGCTGGCGGATGCTCGGGTGGATCTGCCTCGCCGAGTTGGGCGCGCTCTCGCTCTGGTTCTCCGCCACCGCCGTCGTTCCCGCCCTCCACACGGCCTGGATGTCGCCCGGGGCGCAGGCCTGGCTCTCGATGGCCGTGACGCTCGGCTTCGTCGCGGGGACCGTCGCCAGCGCCGTCCTCACCCTCACCGACTTCGTGGGCGCCCGGCCGCTCTTCGTCCTCACGGCGATCGGCGGCGCCCTGGTCAACCTCGCCCTGCTGGGCGTCATCGACTCCCTGCCCCTCGTCCTCGCCTGCCGGTTCCTCACCGGCCTCGCGATGGCGGGAACCTACCCGCCGGCCATGAAGCTCGCCGCGAGCTGGTTCGTGACGGACCGCGGCCTGGCCGTCGGCAGCCTGGTGGGCGCGCTCACCCTGGGGGGCGCCGTCCCTCACCTGATCAACGTCGCGGGCGGGCTCGCGTGGCCGCCGGTGATCGCCGGGACGTCCCTCGCGGCGCTCGGGGCCGCCGTCATCATGGGGACGCTCGTCCGCGACGGCCCCCACGTCCAGGCCCGGGCCCCCTTCAACCCCCGCTGCATTCAGGAGCTCGTCCGCTCCCGCGGCGTCGTGCTGGCCAGCCTCGGCTACTTCGGCCACATGTGGGAGCTCTACGCCATGTGGACCTGGATCGGGCTCTACCTGCTCGAGGCCTTCACGCGGGCGGGCCTCTCCGCAGCCCCGCGCCTCGGGGCGATCGCCACCGCGATCGTGATCGGCGTCGGCGCGGCGAGCTGCGTCCTGGCGGGCTACGCGGCCGACCGCATCGGCCGCACGGCCGTGACCATGCTGGCAATGGTGGGAAGCGGCGCGTGCGCCGCGGTGATCGGGTTCACGTTCGACCGCCCCGGGTGGCTCGTTCTGGTGGCCCTCGTCTGGGGCTTCACCGTCGTCGCCGACTCGGCCCAGTTCTCGGCCGCGGTCACCGAGCTCGCTCCGCCGGCCTACGTGGGAACGGCGCTGTCACTCCAGACGAGCCTGGGGTTCCTGCTCACGCTGGTCTCGACCTGGCTCGTGCCTCGGGCGGTGGAGGCCTGGGGCTGGCCGTGGGCCTTCGCGTTCCTGGCCCCCGGGCCCGTCCTGGGCACGCTCGCGATGGCGCGCCTCCGCCGGCTCCCCGAGAGCGCCCGGCTCGCCGGCGGCCGCCGCTGATCCGCGTTAGCTGACCCTTCGCGGTCCTCGTACTGGTGCTTGAGCGTGGCGACCACGGCCGGATCGGCCAGCGTGGTCGTGTCGCCGAGGGCGCGCCCCTCGGCCACGTCGCGGAGGAGCCGCCGCATGATCTTGCCGCTCCGCGTCTTGGGGAGCTCCGCGGCGTAGATCACGTCGTCCGGCCGCGCCAGGGCCCCGATCTTCTTGGCGACGTGCTGCTTGATCTCGTCCTTGAGGGCGTCCGACGTCGGGACCCCGTGCTTGATCGTGACGAAGGCCGCGATCGCCTGCCCCTTGATGTCGTGTGGCCGCCCGATCACCGCGGCCTCGGCGACCGCCGGGTGGTCGACGAGCGCCGACTCCACCTCCATGGTGGAGACGCGGTGGCCGGAGATGTTCATGACGTCGTCGATCCGCCCCAGGAGCCAGAGATAGCCGTCCTTGTCGCGCTTGCAGCCGTCCCCGGTGAAGTACACGCCGGGGATCTGGCTCCAGTACTGGCGCTGGTAGCGCTCGGGATCCCCGTAGATGCCGCGGAGCATGCCCGGCCACGGCCGCCGGATCACGAGGTATCCGGCCTGGGCCGGCTCGCCCTTGTCGTTCACGACCTCGGCCTCGATCCCCGGGAAGGGCACGGTCGCCGAGCCCGGCTTGGTCACCGTCACCCCGGGCAACGGCGAGACGAGGATGTGGCCGGTCTCCGTCTGCCACCAGGTATCCACCACCGGGCAGCGCCCGCCGCCGATGGTTTTCCAGTACCAGACCCACGCCTCGGGGTTGATCGGCTCGCCCACGGTGCCAAGCAGACGAAGCGACGAGAGATCGCAGCGCTTTGGGTACTCGTCGCCCCAGCGGACGAAAGTGCGGATGGCCGTCGGCGCCGTGTAGAGGATGGTGACGCCGTACTTCTCGACGATCCGCCAGAAGCGGTCCTTGTCGGGCCAGTCGGGCGTGCCCTCGTACATGACCGTGGTCGCGCCGTTGGCGAGCGGCCCGTAGACGATGTAGGAGTGACCCGTGACCCACCCGATGTCGGCGGTGCACCAGAACACGTCCTCCTCGCGGAGGTCGAAGATCAGGCGGTGGGTGGCCGTCACGCCGGTCAGATACCCGCCGGTCGTGTGGATGATCCCCTTCGGCTTGCCGGTGGACCCGGACGTGTAGAGCAGATACAGCATGTCCTCGGAGTCCATCGGCTCGGGCTTCGCGTAGGCGTCCGCGCCCTTCACGAAGTCGTCCCACCAGACGTCGCGGTCCGACTCCCAGCCGATCTCCTGGCCCGTACGCTTGTAGACGATGACCGTGTGGACCTGTGGGCACTCCTTGAGGGCCGCATCCGTGTTCTTCTTCAGCGGGACCATCCCGCCGCGCCGGTAGCTGCCGTCGGCCGTGATCACGACCTTGGCCTTGCAGTCGTTGATCCGGTCGCGGAGCGACTCGGGCGCGAACCCTCCGAACACCACGTTGTGGGGCGCGCCGATGCGCGCGCAGGCGAGCATCGCGATCGGGAGCTCCGGGATCATCGGCATGTAGATGGTGACGGTGTCACCCTTCTTGACGCCGTGGCGCCGGAGCGCGGCGGCGAAGCGGTTGACCTCGCGCCAGAGGTCCCGGTAGGTCAGCACGCGACTGTCGCCGGGCTCGCCCTCCCAGATGATCGCGGCCTTGTTGCGGCGCGGACCCTCGACGTGGCGATCCAGGCAGTTGTCGGACACGTTGAGCTTCCCGCCGACGAACCACTTCGCGTAGGGGAGCTTCCACTCGAGAGCCTTCCGCCACGGCTTGAGCCACCGGAGCTCCCTGGCCTGGCGCTCCCAGAACCGGACCGGGTTCCGGCGCGCCTCCCGGTAGATCGCCGCGCTCCGGACCCGCGCCGCCTTGGTAAAGGACTTCGGCGGCGGGAACTTCCGCCCCTCCTTCAGGAGGGCCTCGATGGGCTCGCTGCCTCGCGTGGCTTTCGGCATGGCGCTCCTCGCGTCGTCGAGAGGTTGGGAGTCCCCGGGGGCCGGTTTCCGCAGCCGCCCGGCCCGGGAGGATTCTACCCGATCCTCGAGCCGCCAGGGACGGCGGGATCGAGCTGGCGGGAAGGCCCCGTCGAGCCGCTGCGCCGGCCCCCGGCCGCCGTGCTAGACTCTGCAGCCGCAGGAGGCCGGTCGCGATGGAGTTGGATCTGATTCGGAGCTTGGCCGTTCCCGGGACCACCAAGATCGTCCTCCTCTCGGCGGACGGGCTGGGCGGCTTCCCGGATCCGGCCACGGGCCTGTCCGAGCTGGAGACCGCCCGGATTCCCCATCTCGACGCCCTGGCACGGCGGGGGTCCTGCGGCCTGCTCCGTCACGTCGGCCCCGGCATCACACCCGGGAGCGGCCCCGGGCACCTCGGCCTCTTCGGCTACGAGCCGCTCCGCTACCCGGTGGGGCGCGGCGTCCTCGAAGCCCTGGGGATCGACTTCGACCTCCGGCCCGGCGACGTCGCCGCGCGGGGGAACTTCTGCACGCTCGATGCGGCCGGCCGCATCACCGACCGGCGGGCCGGCCGGATCCCGACCGAGCGGTGCGCCGCCCTGGTGGATCGTCTCCGCCGGATCCGCATCCCGGGGGTCGAGCTCCTCGTCGAGCCGGTCAAGGAGCACCGCTTCGTGCTGGTGCTGCGCGGGCCCGGGCTCTCAGGCCACCTGTCCGAGACGGACCCCCAGGCCACCGGCCAGCCGCCACTGCCCGTGCACGCGCAGGCCCCGGAGGCCCAGGGCACGGCCGACGTCGTCAACCGGTTCGTGGCGGAGGCACGGCCCCTCCTGGCCGACGCCGCGCCGGCGAACATGGTGCTCCTCCGGGGCTTCGATCAGCGGCCCGCCCTCCCGCGCTTCCCGGAGGTGTACGGCCTCCGGGCGGCGGCGATCGCCGCGTATCCGATGTACCGCGGCCTCGCCCGCCTGGTCGGCATGGACGTCCTCAAGACCGGCAGCACGTTCGCGGACGAGGTGAGCACGCTCAAGGACCACTGGGACGCCTACGACTTCGTGTTTCTCCACTACAAGGACACCGACAAGGCCGGGGAGGACGGGGACTTCCCGGGAAAGGTGGCCGCGCTCGAGCGACTCGACGCCGCGCTCCCCGCGATCGAGGCGCTCAAGCCGGACGTCCTCGTCGTCAGCGGGGATCACGCGACCCCCGCGGTCCTCCGGGCCCATTCCTGGCACCCGGTGCCCGTCGCGCTGGCCGGTCAGTACGCCTTGCCCGATGCCGTGGAGCGCTTCTCCGAGCGGGCCTGCGGGGCGGGCAGCCTCGGGATCCTGCCGGCCCACGACCTCATGCCGCTCATCCTGGCCCACGCCCTGCGCCTGACCAAGTACGGCGCCTGATCGGTCAGCCCGGGCGAGGGGTGTAGACTAAGGTCCGCCCATGCGGCGTGTCGTTGTGTGTCCCACCGACTTCCTGTTCCGTCTCTTCCAGGGAACCTCGGGCAGCTCGGACTCCTGGGTCTTCCTCGTGAGCGACGGGAAAACGCGCACCGGTCTGGCCCGCCAGGACGCCAGCGCGCTGGCCGGCGCGCTGGACGACCCGGGCCTCTATCGGCGCGCTCACCTCTCGGCGGGTGATCTCGTCATGCTGATGGCCCCGGAGCGACCCCGGCGAGGCCCGAGCCTGGTCCGGATCCTGGAGACGATCCTCGAGGTGGCACCCGAGGTGCCCGTCCTCGTCGTCCACCAAGGCGCCCGGCCGCCGTCCCTGCCGCACCACCCGAACGTGAGCACGGTGATGCTCGGGCGCACGATGCGGGACGTCCTGCGTCCCGAGATGGACCGCGCGCTTCTTCGCGTTCGCATCGAGCAGATACGGCACCTCCTCGCCAGGAAGGACCGTGTCGGCATCCTCCTCCAGGACGATCCTGATCCGGATGCGATGGCCTCCGGCCTCGCGCTCCGATCCTTGATCGGCCGCACGAGGGCGACAGCCCCGCTCCTGTCGTTCGGCCGGGTGACGCGGCCGGAGAACCTCGCGATGGTGGAAGCGCTCGAGATCGAGGTCGACCAGGTCACCCCCGAGGGGCTCCGCGCCTACGACGCGCTGGCGATGGTGGACGTCCAGCCCGCGTTCTGCGAGGAGGCGCTCCCGCAGATCGCGGTCGTCATCGACCACCATCCGGAGGCGAAGGGCTGGCGCGCGCCATTCCGGGACGTGCGGCCGACGTACGGCGCCACGTCGACGATCATGACCGAGTACCTGCGCGCGGCCGACGTGAAGATCACGGAGCGGGTCGCGACAGCTCTCTTCTACGGCATCAAGACCGACACGCTCCACCTCGAGCGTGGCGGCACCCGGGCGGACATGGATGCCTTCGCCTACCTCTACGGGCTGGCCAACCACAACATCCTGCGCCGGATCGAGCGCCCCGAGCTCCCGCTCGACGCCCTCGACGCGCTGGGTGACGCCCTGGTCCACCGCACGATCCTCCAGAACGCCCTCTTCGCCCACCTGGGCCGGGTGAGCCGGCCCGATCTCATCCCGCAGTTCGCGGACCTGTGCCTGCAGGTCAAGGGTATCGAGTGGTCGGTCGTCTCCGGTCTGACGGGCGACGAGGTCCACATCTCGGTCCGCAACGTCGGCTACGTCCGCGCGGCGGGGGACGTCGTGCAGGCCGCCTTCGGCGAGCTCGGCTCGGCGGGCGGCCACCGGTCGGCCGCGAAGGCGGTGATCCCCGCGAGCGCCTGGGCCGCACGCGTCGGGCCGCTCGAGGCGGCCGCGATGCGGCGCGCGATCGTCAACCGCTTCGTCCACGCCCTCGACGGCAGCGTCGCAACGCCCTGAGCCGGCGCGAAGGCTATCGCGCGCCGCGCGTCCGGTGATATGCTGGCGCCGGGAGTGGCGGCGGGGCCTCCGATGGCCTCGGGGGCTCGGGTCGGCGTGCGAGGCAGACGGTCCGTGGTCCACGAGCGGAGGACGATGAGCGTGACAACGCACCGCAGGCGGGTGGCTTTCCTCGGGATCGCGGTCCTTGCCCTGATCCCTCTCGCGACGCCAGCGTTGGCGTTCTCTCCGTGCGGCTCGGCCTCCCCTGCCGGCGGGCTCGCCCAGCTCCCGGGGGGCCGACCCCTGGCCGATCCCATCCCGCACATCCCGATCAACGGCACCGCCGGATTCGTCGTGCCCGGCGCCACCACGCTCCCCGGCGGGGATCTGTCGCTCGGGCTCGGCTACCTCGGCCAGCGGTCCGTGTGCCAGCAAGAAGAGGGGATCTTCGACCAGAACACGCTTTTCCTCGCCATCGGCTACGGGCTGACGGAACGGCTCCAGCTCTCGCTCCAGGTCCCGTACACCTGGTACGAGGCGGACAAGTCGGACTTCAACGGGAGCGGTCCTGACGACCTGAGCTTCGGCCTGGGCTATCGCTTCCTCGACGAGAGCGGGTGGCGGCCGGCGCTCTCGGCGATCGGATACGCGGTGGCGCCGACGGCCCAGCGCAAGGAAGGACTCGGGACCAACGAGTGGAGCGGAGGCGTCGCCCTCGCCGCCACCAAGACGATCGTCGGACCGCTCAGCGCGTTCGCCAGCGCAGGCTACCAGTACAACGGCCGCGGGGCCGCCAAGGTCGAGGACCAGTTCGTCTCGGGGCTCGGGCTCGAGTACGTCATCACGCCGCACGTCTCGCTCGTCGCCGAAGGCACGGCCAACACCAACTGGCGCACGGAAGACGATCGACACTCCGACTGGATCGCCGGGATGGACGCGGGCGTGCGCCTCCGGTTCGGCGACTTCCTCATCAGCCTGGCGGGCCGCAAGGGCTTCACCAACGACGCGCCGGACTGGGGCGCCGTTCGCGCTCGTCAGCTATCAGATGAACGTCGGGACGCCGTTCGGCGCGAAGGCGGCGGCCGGCCCGGGCGCGGGTGGCGCCAGGCGCCGGAGGCGCCGGGCGCGGGCGGGCCCGGAGCAGGCGGTGCGCGGGCGCCGGGGGCCGGGCGGCGCCGGGCGCCGGGCGCGCCGGGCGCGGGCGGGCCCGGAGCAGGCGGTGCGGGGGCGCCGGGGGCGGGCGGCGCCGGCGCGGGTGGCCCGGGGGCCGGCGGGCCCGGAGCAGGCGGTGCGGGGGCGCCGGGTGCGGGTGGCGCCGGCGCGGGTGGCCCGGGAGCGGGTGGCGCCGGCGCGGGCGGACCAGGCGCCGGAGGCCGGGCGCGGTCGCGGGTCTGCCGCCGTCGGCACTTCCGCCGTCGCTCCGCTCGGCGCTCCGGGACGTCAACTTCGAGTTCGACCAGTACAGCCTCACCGACGACGCGAAGGCGACCCTTGACGAGCTGGGCCAGGCGCTCAAGGCGAACCCGCAGTTCGCCGTCACGATCGAAGGCCACGCCGACGAGCGCGGGACCGTCGAGTACAACATCGCGCTCGGCGAGCAGCGGGCCCAGGCCGCCAAGGCGTACCTGGTCGCGCTCGGCGTGGACGCGAGCCGCGTGGACACCATTTCCTACGGTGAGCAGCAGCCGGTCGATGCCGGCCACGACGAGCTGGCCTGGGCCATCAACCGGCGCGCTCACTTCCTCGTGAGGGGACGCTGATGCGACGAACAGGGGTCGGTCCGCGCGGCATGGCGCTCATGGTCCTCCTCGCGCTCGGCGTCGCTGTCGAGGCGGCCGCGCAAGGCCCGGCGGTCGGCGGCTGGGCGACGTACGAATGGCGGTCCGCGGCCAAGGTCGATGTCCCGGTGCTCGTGCGCCAGCCCGGCGCCAGCGGGGCCACGACCTGGTCGGTCGACCGTGAGGCATCCTCGCCCCGCCCCATCTTCGTCACCTACTCGGTCGTCCGCGGTGACGCGAAGAGCTACGTGCTCCAGGTCGTGACGCGGCCCACGGCCGACGGCACGCCCCTCTCGGTCACCCAGATCACGGTGGACCGCGCGTCGGGCAAGACCCTGAAGAGCGTCATCCGGGACAAGAAGGGCGTGATCCCCACCCCGGAGAGCGGTCTCCGGCCGCTCCGCCAGGCGGGCGTGCCAGGGCGCGCCCGGAGGAGGTCACGGTGCCGGCGGGGCGCTTCACCGCCGTCAAGGCGCCTCACCGGAACGGCACCGTGTGGGTGTCCGATCAGGTGCCGGCGCTCGGCGTCGTCAAGGGCGCCTTCCCGGACGGTCAGCTCGAGCTGGTCAAGAGGGGCACCGCTGGCGCGCAGGACCTCCTCCGCTCCTAGTCGATGCAGGCTCTCCTCGCAGTCGTCGCGGTCCTCCTGTTCGCGGTTGCGGTCTTCGCCTTCCAGAATCCCGACGCGGTCACGGTCCGCTTCCTCCACTGGGAGCTCTCCGCGTCCGTCGCCGTCGTCACGATCGCGTCGGCGGCAACCGGGGCGCTCGCCGCGGCGCTGGCCAGCCTGGCCGCCCGCTTGGTGAAGTGGAGCCGGCGGCCCAAGCCCTCGGCACGGACCGGCCCCCCGGTCGCGCCGCCCCCGAGCGCCCCACCCCAGTTCCGCCCGTAGGCCCGGTCGATGGAAGTCCAGGACTCCGGCCATCTCCTCGACGAGATCCGCCGGCGGCTCCGGGACGGCGACCGGGACGAGCTCGCGGCCCTCCTGGTCGAGACGCACCCCGAGGACCTCGCGGGGGCGCTCCGGGAGCTGGACCTCCCCGAGCAGGTCACCGTGCTTCGCCAGCTCCCGCGGGAGGCGGCGGGCACCGTCCTCTACGAGATGGACGACGGAAGCCGCCTCGCTCTGATGGAGACGCTCGACCAGGGCGAGGTCTCCCGCATCCTCGACCAGATGCCGCCCGACGAGGCGGCAGACGTGGTCGAGACCCTGCCCGAGGAGCAGGCCTCCCGCATCCTCCACGAGATGCCGCCGGCCGAGGCGGAGGAGATCCAGGAGCTCCTCCAGTACGGCGAGTCGACGGCGGGCGGCATCATGACGCCCGAGTTCATCGCCGTCCACGAGGAGATGACGGTCGGCCAGGCGCTGGACCACGTGCGGAAGTCGGTGACGCGCGAGGGCGTCTTCTACGTCTACGTCGTCGACAACCACGACCACCTGGTCGGCCTCGTCCCGCTGCGACGGCTCATCACCGCCGACCCGGCGACCACGGTGCACGCCATCCGGCGGACGGACGTCGTGAGCGTCACCGCCGACACCGATCAGGAGGAGGTCGCCCGCCTGGTGACCAAGCACCACCTCCTCGCGGTGCCGGTGGTGGACCGGAATCAGCGCCTGCTGGGCACGGTCACCATCGACGACGTCATCGACGTCATCCACGAGGAGGCGACCGAGGACATCCATCGTCTGGGCGGCGTCTCGGCCGACGAGACGATCTTCGACCCGGCGGGCAAGGTCGTCCGGCGACGGCTCTTCTGGCTCCTCGTGAACTTGCCGACGGCCGTGCTGGCGGCGACCGTCGTCGGGCTCTTCGAGCCGTCGATCCAGGCCCTGGCCGCCCTGGCCGTGTTCATGCCCATCGTGGCAGGCATGGGCGGGAACGCCGGCATCCAGACGTTCACGGTGATCGTCCGGGCCATGGCACTCGGCGATCTCACCCTGGCCAATACCCGCAAGATCCTCCTGCGGGAGGCCCTGATCGGCCTCGCGAACGGCGTGGGGGCCGGGACGGTCGCCGGCTTGATCGCCTACTTCTGGAAGGGCGATCCCCTGCTCGGGCTCATCCTGGGCGTGGCCATGATCACCAACATGCTGGTCGCCGGGCTGGCCGGCACCCTGGTACCGGTCGCGCTGAAGGCGCTTCGGGTCGACCCGGCGGTGGCCACCGGCGTGGTGGTCACCACCTTCACGGACTGCTCGGGCTTCCTCTCCTTCCTGGGTCTGGCCACCCTGTTCCTGCGCTTCCTCGGACCGTCCTAGCCAGGCCCGGCCGCAACATCGTGGATGTATCCGTGTCCACGAGCGAAATTCACCCTTGGCAGGTCGGGACAGGCGTGATAGAACTGCCCTGTCTTGCGTCCGGAGCGGCGCGGAAGGGGGGAGTGTGGACGTTTCGCTAGAGGAAGGACAAGTCCGGCGAGCGTACGACTTCTACTCTCCCGTCTACGACTTCCTCTTCAAGAAGATCTTCGAGCCGGGCCGGATCGCCGGGATGCGGATGATCGGTCCGGAGCTCAGCGGGCGGGTGCTCGAGGTCGGGATCGGCACGGGCCTCAATCTGCCGCTCTATCCGCGCGACATCAACCTCGTCGGGATCGACCTGTCGGAGGGCATGCTCCGCAAGGCGGAGGACAAGGTCCAGGAGCTCCGGATGGGCAGCGTCACCCTGAAGGTGATGGACGCCTCGGCGCTCGACTTCGGGGACGGGGAGTTCGACGCCACGCTCGCGACCTACGTGATCAGCGCGGTGCCCGACCCCGTGGCGGTGCTCCGGGAGATGCGGCGCGTCACCAAGCCCGGAGGCACGATCGTCATCCTGAACCACTTCCGGAGCCAGAACCCCATGATGCGCCGGATCGAGGATGCGCTCGCGCCGGTCTGCGCACACCTCGGCTGGAAGACCAACCTCGCCCTGGCCCCGCTCCTGAAGACCGTCGGCCTCACGCCCGAGGTGGTTCGCCGCGTCAACATGCTGCGCGGATGGCACCTCGTCAAGTGCGTCAACCCGGCGCGATAAGCGCGCCGGACGCCGACTTCCCCCGACGAGGCCATCCCGCCTGACGCGCGGCGCGGGCCTGCATCCTGCCCGCCCCTTCGCGTGATGACGCTCCGACGGCCGGTCGGCCGGCTCCTCACCGCCTGGGCGCTGGCGACGCTCGTCATCCTCCTGGCAGTCCCGGTGGGGATCCGCGTCGGGGCGGGCGTGACCGGGCTCTGCTTCCTCGTCGAGTTCCTGACCGAGGGCCGTCACCCCTGGCTGTCTCGCGCGACGCCGCCGCCCGTCGTCGAGCCCCTCGTGGGTCCGGGCGTGCCCGACGCCATGCCGCCGGACCTCTGGCGCCCCGGGGGCAGGATGCACGCCCCATGGCCCGGGCTCGTCCTGATCCACGGCCTCACGCCCGACGGGAAGCGCGACGCCCGGCTCGCCTGGACCGCGGACCGCCTCGCCCGCGCCGGGTTCGCGGTGGCCGTCCCCGAGCTTCCGGCCCTCCGGGCTCAGCGCCTCCGACCGGACGACGCCCTGGTGGTCCGCGACGCACTCGAGCGCCTCGCCGCGCACCCGTCCGTGCAGCCCGGGCCGGTCGCGGTCATCGCGGTGAGCGTGGGACTCGCGCCGGTCGCGCTGGCTCTCGACGAGCCCGCGCTGGCGGAGCGGGTCCGCGTCGTGCTGGCGCTCGGTGGCTACGCGGATGCGCGGGAGCTGATCCGGTACTTCACGACCGGCACGTACGCCTTCGACGGGACCGCGGGACGGGCGGTCGTGGATCCGGCTCTCGCCGGGAGCTTCCTCGCCCGGAACCTCGACCTCGTGCCCGACCCACGGGACCGCACCGCCGTCGGGGGCGTGCTCGAGGGTCGCCCGGCCGGCCCCGACGCCGGCCCCGGGGCCCGCGCGGTGCTGGCCCTCCTCCAGAACCGCGACCCCGCGCGCGTGGATGCCCTGCTCGACGCCCTCCCCCCGGAGACGCTGGCCCTCCTCGAGACGCTCTCACCCGCGCGGCATCTCGGGCGCACGCGAGCCCGGCTCCTCGTCGTCCACGGCAAGGAGGACCTCGCGATTCCGTTCACGGAGAGCCTGCGGCTCGCCGCCGCGGCCCCGGACCGATCCCGGCTGGTGCTCGTGGACCTGATCGGCCACGTGGAGGGCCAGGCGCCGGCCTGGCATCGGCTGGTCGACCTGATGCGGCTCTGGAGCGTCTGCTACGAGTTGCTGGCCGGCTGAGCGCCGCCCGACTCGGGAGCGCGGAGCCCGAGCTGGGCGAGCTTCACGAGCAGCGTGTTCCGATGCATCCCCAGGAGGCGCGCGGCGACCGTCTGGTTGCCGCCGGCGCGGTCGAGGGCGCGCAGGATGAGGAGCCGCTCGACCTCGTGCCGGGCCTCTCTGAGGTTGAGCTGGTCCTCGGCCGTGGCCTCGGCGGGGGCCAGGGCCACGTCGAGGGGGATCTGGTCGAGCTGCACCACCGGCTCGCTCGTGAGCGCGACGGAGCGGGCCATGATGTTCTCGAGCTCGCGAACGTTGCCGGGCCAATGGTAGCGCTCGAGCGCGTCGAGCGCGCCCGGCGAGAGGTCCGTCACCGCCTTCCCGAACTGGCGCGCGTACTTCGCCAGGAAGTGTCGCGCGAGCGGCGCCACATCCTCGCGTCGCTCGCGGAGGGGCGGCACGGCGATCGGCACCACGTGGAGCCGATAGAACAGGTCCTCCCGGAACCGGCCCGCGGCCACCGCCTGCCGCAGGTCCGTGTTGCTGGCGGCGACGATGCGGACGTCGACCCGGATCGCGCGACCTCCACCTACCCGCTCGATCTCGCGCTCCTGGAGGGCTCGCAGGAGCTTGGGCTGGAGGTCGAGCCGGAGCGTCCCGACCTCGTCCAGGAGCAGCGTCCCGGTGTGCGCCACCTCGAACTTCCCGAGCTTCCGCGCGTGGGCGCCCGTGAACGCGCCCCGCTCGTGCCCGAACAGCTCCGACTCGAGTAGCTCGGCCGGCAACGCGGCGCAGTTCACGGCCACGAAGGGGCGGTCACGGCGGATGCCCTGCCGGTGGATCGCGCGCGCGATCAGCTCCTTGCCGGTGCCGGACTCCCCGGTGATGAGGACGGTGGCCGTGGTGTCGGCGATCTGACGCACGAGCTCGTAGACGCGGCGCATCGCGGGAGATCGGCCGACCAGCTGATCGAAGCCCTCGTGCCGGGCGAGCTCGTCCCGGAGATACCGTACCTCCCGCTGGAGCGCGCGGCGCTCCAGGGCACGATTGACCACGCCCCGCAGGTCGTCCGCCGCGAACGGCTTGGTCAGGTAGTCGTAGGCGCCGAGCTTCATCGCCTCCACCGCCGTCCGGACGGTGCGGACCGCAGTGACGAGCACCACTTCCAGGCCGGGGTCGAGGCGCTTGATCCGCTCCAGGACCTCGATCCCTTCCATCCCGGGCAGCCGCACGTCGAGGAGGCACACGTCCACGTCGCCGCTCCTGACGCTCTCGATCGCGGCGGGCCCGTCGGGGGCCTCCACCACGTCACAGACGCCGTCGAGCACCATCTTCACGGACGCGCGGACCCCAGGCTCGTCGTCGACGACGAGCACAACGGGGCGAGGATCGGAACGGGGGGGCAAGGGACGCGGACGGCCGGCGGGCGCTAGCGGGTGCCGAGCACGACGGAAGCGCGCACGCCAGGCCCCTCCTGCGGCGAGTGGGTGGACTCGAACGCCTGGAGCTCCCCGGGGGAGCGGGGCCGTATCATACGGCGTCGGTGTCCGGATGACCAGGGGGCCGCTCCGGCGCCGCCTGGAGGCGAAGCATCGTCCGCGTCGTCGCCGTGAGGGGCGCGGTGGCGCCCCGTCGCACGCCCAGGAGCCACAGGACCTCGTCCTCGCGGGCGAGAACCGGCCACCGGGCGCGCGCCTGCCGGGGCACGCCGGCCGCGCCCAGGAGCTTCGTGAGTCGCACGGGGTCGGCGCCGCCGAAGGGCACCATGCGCTCCCCGGGCCGGCGCGGCCGGACCAGGAGGGTCGCCACGGGCGGCCCGAGGGCGACCGGGTCGAGGCCGAGCGCTTCGGCGTCGAACCAGGCTTCCCAGGCCGGATCCTCCGGCCGACCCGGCCGCGGCGCTTCGATCGCCGCCGTCACGCCGACCATGTCCCCCACCTGCAGGTGCCCCGGGACCGTGAGCGCGGCCCGTTCGAGGGGCACCTCCGGTCGGAGTACCCAGAGCGCGTCCCGACCGCGCTCGACGACGACACCCCTGGGCAGCCGCACCCGCGCCCCCGTCCGCGCGGCCAGCAGCGCGGCCAGCGCGTCGAGGTGCGTCGCGCGCAGCCCGCTTCCGAGCCGGTCAGCCGACGCGACCTCCACCAGGGCGAGGCGCAGCGCCGCCTTGACCGCGCCGACGGGGAGACCGGCGAGCGCGGCGAGAGCGAGCCGCCAGCCCACGGGCGTCCGCGTGAGGTGCCCGGCCAGCCGGGGTCTCACGAGCGCATCGAGCGCCTCCGCGGCTTCACGCGAGGCCCGGGCCACGCGGCGGAGGGCGGCGGGCACGCGCAAGCCCGCCTGCGCGGCGAGGAGCGGCAGGAGCTCGTGGCGCACCCGGTTCCGGAGGAACTTCGTATCGCGGTTCGTCGCGTCATCGACGGACTCGAGCCCGTGGGCGACGAGGTGCGCCCGGACCGTCGCGCGGTCGACGTCGAGAAGAGGCCGGACGATCCGGCCCCGGCGCACCGGGATGCCCGCGAGACCACGGGGCCCGGCGCCCTCGAGGATCCGCATGAAGACGGTCTCGACCTGGTCATCCGCGGTGTGGCCGAGCGCGATGCGGCTCGCCCCGGTCGCCCGCGCGACGCGCGCCAGCGCCGCGTGACGGGCGAGGCGGGCAGCCTCTTCGGGGGAGCGGCCGCCGCCCCGCGGCACCTCGACCCGGACGACGCGCGCGGCGCAGCCCAGCCGGGCGGCCAGCGCCTCGACGAAGACGGCATCGCGATCCGCCTCCGGCCGGAGCCCGTGATGGACGTGGCAGACCGTGAGCCGGAGCGCGTGCTCGGTGCGGAGGAGGACGAGCGCGTGCAGGAGGGCGACCGAGTCAGGGCCGCCCGAGACGCCTACGAGGACGTGGTCTCCCGGATCGAGGAGCCGCCGGCCGGCCACCGCCTCTCGCACGGCGGTGACCAGGAGCGACGGCGGGGGTCCCGGTTCTCGCCCGTCATCGACCATCGCCGGCGTTCCACCCCGGCGGCGGCGATTCGCCCTGGAGCCCGACCCAGGCGGATCCATCCTCGAACAGCTCCCGCTTCCAGATGGGGACGATCCGCTTGACCGTGTCGATCGCGTACTGGCAGGCCTCGAAGGCGTCCTGGCGGTGCGCGGCGGAGACGCCGATCGCCACGCTCGCCTCGCCGACGAGGAGGCGCCCGATCCGGTGCAGGATCACCACCTGCCGCACCCCGGGCCACCGCCCGTAGACCGCCTCGCCGATCTCCTTGAGCTTGGCCTCGGCCATCGGGACGTGCGCCTCGTACTCGAGCGCCACCACCCGGCGGCCGGCGGTCTGGTTCCGCACGACGCCGAGGAAGACAGCGACGCCGCCCGCCTCGGGAACGGTGACCGCGCGGGCGACCGCGTCGGCCGAGAGCGGCTCCTCGACGACCCGGTACATCAGGCCGCCCCGCCGCTGACGGGGGGAAAGCACGCGACCTCTTCCCCGGCGTGCACGGGGTGGTTCGCCTCGACGTAGTCGGTGCCGACCGCGAAGAGGGTGTGCGGCCGGTAGCGGGTCAGCGCGGGATGCGCGGCGGCGAGGGCGGTCCAGACGTCCTCGACGGTCGCGCCGTCGGCCACCTCCACCTCGATCCGCCCGCGGCCGACCGCCTCACGGTATCGCGCGAAGAGCGCGACCGGGACCCGCACGTCGCCTCCCGCCTACTTCCGCCAATGCCCGCCGGAGGGCGATCAGGCCTGGAAGGAGTGGCCGCAGCCGCAGCTGCCCTTCGAGTTGGGGTTGTTGATCGAGAAGCCGGAGCCGTACAGGCTGTCGACGTAGTCGATCTGGGCCCCGCCCACGTACTGCACGCTGTTGGGATCGACGTAGACCTTGACGCCGCTGGCCTCGACGACCTGGTCGCCCTCCTGCGCGGCATCCTCCCACCCGAGCTCGTACGAGAAGCCCGAGCAGCCGCCCCCCACTACGCGAAGCCGCAAGCCCCACTCGGGCTTGCCCTCCTCGAGTCGGAGCGTCTCGACCTTCTTGGCGGCTGTTTCCGTCAACGTGACCATTCCAGGCCTCCTCTAGTCGTTACGGCGAACCCGCGCCACACGGAATCGCGGTGATCAGGCTGCATTATAGCAAATGGACGGGCGCCTGCCGGCCCGCGTCCCCCCCGGCCAAGAATCACAGCACCCCCGGCGTGGGAGCGAGGACGATCTCCTCGACGAACGCCCCCGGGGGCTGGGCGGCGATCAGGAGGGCGGCCTCGGCGACCGCCTCGGGCCTGAGCATCCGGCTGCGGTCCGGCGGGCTCGGGATCTCGTCCCAAAAGGGGGTGTCCACGGCCCCCGGGGACAGCGCGGCCACGCGCACCCCCCGGCCTCGCACCTCGGCGGCAAGGGCCCGCACCAGCCCGAGGACACCCGCCTTGGACGCGGTGTACGCCGCGCACCCCGGGATCGCCCGCACGGCCGCCAGCGACACCAGGGCGACGATGGTCCCCTGACCCGCCGCCAGCATCGCCGGGAGCGCCGCCCGGCACAGCAGATACGTCGCGGTCAGGTTGGCCCGCAGCATCGCGTCCCAGTCCTGGACGCGAGACGCCTCGAGGGGCCCGAACGCGCCCGCGCCCTGCGCCGTGACGAGGCAGTCGAGGCGTCCGAACCGCGCGAGGGTGGCCTCGACCGCCCGGCGCCGCGGTGGCCTCCTCCGCGGCATCGCCCGGCACCACCAGTGCCGAGCCTCCGTCGCTCTCGATCGCCCGGGCCACCAGCTCGAGATCTCCGCGGCCGCGCGCCAGGAGGGCCACCCGGGCGCCCTCCCGGGCGAAGGCGAGCGCGACCGCCCGCCCGATGCCGCGGCTCGCCCCGCTGACGAGCGCGACCTGGCCGGCGAGCCTCAAATGAGGGAGCTCCGGCCCTTGAGCAGCTCCACGAACTCGCTGCGCGTCATCGGACAGTCCCGGAAGCTTCCGAGCATCGCGGAGGTCACGGCCTTCGAGTTCTGCTTCTCGACCCCCCGCATCAGCATGCAGAGGTGGGTCGCCTCCATCACCACGCCGACGCCCTTCGGCAGGAGCGCGTCGTGGAGCGCCTGCGCGACCTGGGTCGTGAGCCGCTCCTGGACCTGGAGCCGGCGGCTGAACATCTCGACGAGACGCGCGAGCTTCGACAGCCCCAGGATCTTCCGATCCGGGACGTACGCAACGTGCGCCTTGCCGAAGAACGGCAGCAGGTGGTGCTCGCACAGCGAATAGAAGTCGATGTCCTTCACCAGCACCATCTGGTCGTAGTGGTCTTCGGCGAAGACCGCCCCGTTCAGGACCTCCTCGACGTCCTGCTGGTATCCGGACGTGAGGAACTGCAGCATCGACTCCACGCGCGCCGGGGTCTTCTCGAGCCCCTCGCGTTTCGGATCCTCCCCGAGCTCGCGCAGGATGCCCTCGATCAGCTCCTTCATGGCGCCTCCCCCGTCGCTTCGTACTCGAAGCGGTTGTTCTCCGTCTCGACGACGGCCACCCGGACGAGGCGCCCCGGGGGCAGCGCTCGGTCGATCATCCGGTAGAACGTCGCGGCCAGGTTCTCGCCCGTCGTGACCGTGCCGGCGAGCGCGGGGACGTCCCGGGTGAGATCCCGGTGGTCCACGAGGTCGACGACCGTCCGCATCGCCTGCTCGAGCACGGCGGCGTCCATCACCATCCCGTCCCGATCCACCACTCCCCGCACGGTCGCCTCGAGCGCGTAGTTGTGGCCGTGGCCGCGGACGCACGCGCCGTAGAGCCGGCGATTCTCCGCCCGGGAGAGCGCCGGGCTCGTCAGGCGGTGGGCCGCCGAAAAACGGAGGACCTTGGTCAGCTCCATCGTCGCCACGGCCGGCCCTCAGGCCTCGCCCCGGTAGTCGACGTAGAGCGTCGGGTCCTCCCAGAGGCGGAGGCTCGCGAGCCGCTCGGATCCGAGCTTCGCGACCAGAAGGTCCCACGCGACGCGCACGAGATTCTCCGTGGTCGGCAGGACGCCGGGCGGGAATGCGGGATCGTCGTTGACGAAGGTGTGGTCGAAGCGCGCGAGCACGGTCTCGCCGACGACCCGCTTGAGCTCCTCGAGATCGACGACCATGCCCGTCCGGGGGTCGACCGGCCCGCGGACGGTCACCTCCAGGGTATAGGTGTGCCCGTGGATCGACGCGAGCGGGCCGAAGTGCGCGCGGTTCTCGGCGTCGGACCACTCGGGACGCGCGTAGCGGTGCGCCGCCGAGAAGGTGAACCGCCGCGTGACGGCAACCGCGGGGGGGCCTGGCGTCTTCATGGCCTCGGGCATCTCATCTTTAGAGGGGTCGCGGCCCGGCAGGGTCGCAGCCTCAAGTATACCGGCGGTCCTTCCAGCGGACGCCCAGCCCCAGCCAGTCGCGAACGGCCGATTCCAGAAGGAAAAGGGCCACCAGCGCGGCGCCGAGCGGCGCGGTGGGGCTCCAGCGGGGGTCCTCCCCGCGCCAGGCCCGGAACGGGACCTCCGCCCCGAGGACCAGCCCGAGGCCAAGGGCGGCGAGCCAGCCGGACCCGGCCGCGCCCCCGAGCGGCGCCACGACGCAGCCCACCGCCGGCCAGACCAGGGTCACCCCGAGCTCGAGGAGCGAGGCCAGCGCGGCGAGCGGCCGCCGGCCGCGGAGCCGGTAGAGGTTCTTCGTCCAGCCGCGTCGGATCGCCGCGAGGTCCGTGTACATCCGGGCGGCGACGAGGTCGGCCCCGTCGACGAACGCAATCCGCCCACCGCCCGCCTTCACCCGCCGCGCGAGCGCGACGTCCTCGAGAATCTCGCCGGCCACCGCGCGGTGACCGCCCGCGACCTGGTAGGCGTCACGCGCGACCAGGATGAAGATCCCGTTGGCGGCGGCGAGCGGAGACGCGGGGTCGTTCACCGTCGCCAGCGGGAACCACTGATCGAGGAGGCCGAAGACGACCGGCTGGACCACGCGCTCCCAGAACGAGCGCGTGAGCTGCCGGCTCGTCAGCGACAGGAGCGCGATGCCATGCGTCTCTGCGAATCCCACCGCGCGCGCGATCGACTCGGGGGCGTGAACCGTGTCGGCGTCCGTGAAGCAGAGCCAGCTTCCGCGTGCGACGGACACGCCGGCGTCGAGGGCGAAGCTCTTGCCGGTCCACCCCGCCGGCGGACCATCCACGCGGAGCATCCGCACCCGCGGGTCCCGCCGGGCGGCGTCGGCGAGGATCGCCGGCGTCCCGTCCGTCGAGCCGTCGTCCACGACGATGATCTCGAGGCTGGCGCAGGTCTGCGCCGACAGGGAGGCGAGGCAGGCGCCGACGTTGCGCTCCTCGTTGCGGGCGGGAACGAGCACGCTGACGAGGGCCGGCCCGCGGGACGCCGGTGCGTCGCTCGCGCGGGGAAGGCGGGCACGCCCGCGGAGGACCGCCACCACACGCCCGAGACGCCACAGCGCGGGAGCGAGGAAGAGCGCGGCGGGGAGAGCGAGCCCCGCGACCACGCGCGGGATTACCGGCCGACGAACCGGGGCCGCCGCTTCTCGAGGAACGCGGCCGTACCTTCCTTGTAGTCCTCGCTCTCGAAGGCCCGGAGCTGGAGCTGCGCGATGTCGTCCTGCTTCGCGACGCCCCCGTCCTCCACGATGGCCTCGACGATCATCTTCGCGCCCTGAACGGTCAGCGGCGCGTTGTCGGCGACGCGGCCGAGGTAGTCGTAGGTGTAGGCCGAAAGCTCGGCGGCCGGCACCACCCGCTGGACGAATCCCACGCGAAGCGCCTCCTGGGCGTCCAGGAGCCGCGCGGAGAACAGGATGTCCTTGGCGGTCGCCGGGCCGACCAGGCTCACCAGCCGCTTGACGGCGTGGAGACCGTAGATGATGCCGAGTCGACCCGCCGGGATCCCGAACTTGCCGGTATCCGCCGAGAACCTGAGGTCACACGCCATTGCGGTCGCGACCGCCCCGCCCATGCAGTAGCCGTAGATCATCGCGACCGTCGGCTTGGGGCAGGTCTCCATCGCGTGGGCCGCCGCTGCCGTGCGAGCGTTGTAGGCCTCCGCCGAGGCACGGTCCTTCCGGTTCTCCCGGAACTCGGAGATGTCGGCCCCCGACGCGAATGCCTCTTCGCCCGCCCCGCGGAACACGATCGCGCGGACTCCCGGGTCGCGGACCAGTCCCTCCACCACCCCGGGCAGCGCACTCCACATCGCGAGGTTGAAGGCGTTCCGCACCTGCGGGCGGTTGAACACGACCGTTGCGATGTGGCCGTGCCGCTCGACCAGGATCTCGTCGCTCACCGGGCCACCTTTCCGTCCTCCGGCCCGTCCTGTGGACGGCGTTCGGCCCGTGGCTGGATCGCCCCCGGTCCGCGAGTCGAGTCCCATCCGGTGACCATCCCGCCTACAGCCGGCCGATCCCGTCCCCGGCGGCGCCCAGCCCGCGGAGGTGAACGGAGCGCGGTGACGTCCGAGAACGGGGGGACCGAGACCGGGGTCTCAGTCGTCGTCGTCGTCCTCGTCGAGGTCGTCGTCGTCGAGGTCGTCGTCATCGTCGTCGTCGAGGTCATCCTCCTCGACGTCGGCCTCGATGACCTCGTCTTCGTCGTCGGCGTCCTCGAGCTCGTCCTCGTCCTCTTCGTCGTCGTCGGCGTAGTGCGGATTCTCTTCGTCGTCGATCTTCGAGCGCGGCTCCAGATCCATACGACCTCCCTGACGGATGATGCTCGAACGGTGGCGATTATAGCAGAGGGGTCGGACGCGCAAGATCGGGTCATGCGGCCAACGTCGCCGAGTCTTCCGCTGTCACGGGGGGCGTGGCCGGCGGGTCCGTTGCTTGACGCTCGTGGAGGCAGGCCCTACCATGGCGGATGCTCGGGCGGTGTAGCTCAGCGGCAGAGCAGGGGTCTCATAAGCCCCGTGTCGGAGGTTCAATTCCTCCCACCGCCACCATTTCTCATCCGGACTTACGGGTCGCCATTCTCCGCCCGCCGCGCGGAGTGTGGCTGACTTTGCGGCTGTCCCGCGCCGTCATGCGCGCGCCCGCGGCCTTGAGTCACACAGAGCCGCGCTGGTAGAGCGACCCCTGCCCGCGCTGGCGGGGCCGGTGGGCCGGCTTCTCCGCTGTGTCAATCATCACTCCCCCCTCCCTGACCGCCTGAACCGCGACGCCGTGATACCCTGCTACCGCACCGACCGCTCCCAAGGAGGATCACTCTCATGGAGGAGACCCCTCCGATCGCCCCATCCTACGAGCCGCCCCGCATCGAGCGCGTCATGACCCCAGAGGACCTGGCTCGTGAGGTCATGTACTCTGGGCCGGGATTGATCACCGTCGACAATCCAATCTAGCTTCACGGCTCCAGTTGATCCAGGAGATCCTCGGGCAGTCGATCCAGACGACCACAATGTGCGCGCACATCAGCACGTCTCGCGGACCCGGACACGTGGTCCAGCCGCGTCGCACACATCCGGCAGGAACGCCTCGCGGAGCGCCTGAATGCGCGGAGTGAGTCTCGGTTGACACGCACGGGAGCCAGCGTAGTATTCGACTCATGCACGAGCCTCGCTTCTGGCGCGGCGACGTCGCGGTGCTTCTTCTTCTGCTCCTCGGGGTTGGCTTTGTGTCCGCCATCCTCCCCGGGGAGACCGAGCAGGCCGGGTACTACGACGGGGACGGCGACGATGCCGCCGTGGCTCCCGAACGGTTCGCACTCGTAGTTGATCTCGCGCTGACCGCAGCACCGACGACCCAGCTGACTCGGACTTCACACGCGCTTGGAGGCTCAGCGGCGCGCGTGAGTCCGCCGCTTCCTGGCCGGGACGAACCTCCCGCCCTCCGCTCGCCGCCTGCCGCCTAGCCCGTCTAGCTCGTCAGTCGCGGCGCACTAGCCCGCAGGACCTGTTCGGCCTAGCCGGTCTCGGGCGATCCGCTGCCCCACAGTCCTCACGAGTCCACAACGGCCCAACCGTGTGCCCACCGGGGCTTCCTCGCTTCGCGGGCCACGGCGAGGACGATGCATGGTGCCGTTCTCCGTCAGGATGTCCGACGCGGTCATGGAGACCCTCTGACGCGGCGGAACGGTGCAGACCGCCCGCGCCTGGAGTTCAAGGGAGAGGGAAGTCATGGAACTCATCGTCAGGCGAAGATACCCCCGGGGTCTGTCCCGTCCCAAAGACGAGACGTCCGCCGAGTGGAAGGACCCGGAGTGGCTCGATTCGGTCCACGGCGTCCAGGCGCCGCGACTGGCGTCAGCTGGGCAGGACGGGTCGCCAAGAAGCGACCCCCCGATTGCGGGACTGGGCGCCGTCAGGGCTCGAAAAACCCCGGGATGGCGGCGCGCGGCCTGGCTTGCATCCGTCCTTGCGGGCACTCTCGGGTGTGGCCACGGCTCGGAACCCACCGGCCCCGACATCGTTCCCAACGCGGAGCGGAAAGAGCACCGAGCCATCCAGAAGGGGCGGCTCACAGAGCCGCAGCAGCCAAGCCCCATGAGAATCGCGGAAATCATCGCCTTGCCACGGTTCCCACAGGCCTACACGCGAGCCCAGCTCGACGAGATCACGGCCATCGAGTCGCGGGGGGCGGTCGTCGTCGGCTACGTGGCGCGCCTTCTTCAGATGGGCGACGGCGACTACCACATCCAGATCACCGCCGTCGCGCCGGGGCGGTGCCTCGGAAGCGATACCCCCGACCAGCTCATTACGGAGCTGACCCCCGGTGTTCGATCTCGCAGGCCCAACTACACGTGGGAGGCGTTGGTCCCCCTCTGTGGGGCGGCGACGCAGATCCGCCTGACTGGCTGGTTGTTCTACGACTCACCCCACCAGGATGACGTGGGCCGAAGCACCCCATGGGAGGTTCATCCCGTGACACGAATCGAGGTGTGCTGCTGGCGAGAGCTTGGGTGAGAAGGCCTCACGAAGGTCGCGCAGCCCGCCGCTCAGTCCGAGCGTGAAAGCTGCTCGATCCGCTCACCGCGGACCTCCCGATCGCTCACGGCCCTGCCCGCATTCGTAGCGCCGTCCCGGGCCGGGCTTGACACTGCCCAGAGGGGCCGGATCTAATCGACCTGGCCGGCAAGGCAATCGCACCGTCCCGCGGGAGCAGGGCATGCGGGCTTCGGACAGTTCGGTCGTTTCTCGGGGCGCGGCCGCCCGTGGCCCGTGGGGGTGGCCGCCGGGGTCCGTCTGCTTCGCGCGTCTGACCCACACCTACAGGGAGGCACGGTATGGCGCTGGCGAGTAGTGAAGGCTGGCTGTTCCTCTTGCGGTGGATTCACTTCCTGGCCGGGATCACCTGGATCGGCCTGCTCTACTACTTCAACTTCGTCCAGACCCCGTTCTTCGCCGAGACCGAGGCCCCGGTGCGAAGCGGCGCGATCCAGAAGCTCGTGCCCCGGGCGCTCTGGTGGTTCCGCTGGGGCGCGATGTTCACCTTCCTCTCCGGGCTACTGATCATCCTCCACCGGTGGGGCCAGGGCGGGTTCTTCGCCGGCTCGTACGGCTGGGCGATCCTGCTGGGCGGCCTGCTCGGGACCATCATGTGGGCCAACGTCTGGTTCGTGATCTGGCCCAACCAGAAGGTGGTCATCCAGAACGCGATCGATACGGCCGCCGGGCGCCCCGCGAACCCGGCCGCGGCCGGCGCCGGCGCGCGCGGCGGGCCTCGCGTCCCGCACGAACACGCTGCTGTCGATCCCGATGCTGTTCTTCATGGGCGCGGCGAGCCACCTCACCCTGCCCGTGCCGCGCAATGGACTCGCGTTCTGGGTCGTGGCGCTGGCGATCATGCTGGTCGTCGAGATCAACGCCCTCAAGGGCACGCCCGGCCAGGGCGCGGCGAAGCCGCTCGCGACGGTGAAGGGCACGCTCTGGGCAGGCTTCGTCCTCGCCGTCGTCTACTACGCGTGGTTCGAGGGGATGCGCTAGCCGGCCGGAATCGACTCGCACACCGTTCGCCGTCGGGCCCGGGCCTTCCCGGGCCCGACGCGCGTCGAGCCGAGGTCAGTCCCGCGGACCCATCGCCGGAGCGCCGCGACCAGCCTCCGGCGCCCGGACCGGCCTACCGGAGGTAGGCCGCGAGGTCGTCCAGACTCCCCGCGAGGTGCGGCATCGGCTGCATGATCGCGCTCGGGCGCTTGGGCGTGTAGCCAGGGGGATACGCGCCCCGGAGCAGCCGGGCCTCGAGGAGCTGCCGGGACGCGCCCTTCACCGCAGGACCGAGCGGGCCGTTCTGCGTCGGATCGCTCGAGTGGCACGACGTGCACTGGGCGACGTACACCTGGCGGCCGCGCTCGGCCTCGGGGCTCAAGGCGCTCCCCTGACCGGAGCAGCCGGTCAGGGCGGCGGCGAGCGCGATCACGGCGAGACTACGGTGGTCGAGCATGGGGCCTCCCGGCCGGCCGCCGCGGGCCGACGGTCCGCGGGCACGATCGCCGCGCGCAGCCGCGCGAGGTTGCGGGGCCATCGTTCCCGACGGCCGGGAGGCTGTCAAGCACGACCCGCAATCCCCGCGGTAGAATGGTCGATTGTGAAGCCTCGTCCCGTGCCGCGCCCTGACTGGCTCCGCATCCACGGAGCCCGGCAGAACAACCTCAAGAACGTCTCGGTCGCCATCCCTCACGACCGCGTCACGGTCGTCACGGGCGTGTCGGGCTCCGGGAAGTCCTCCCTCGCGTTCGACACGATCTTCGCCGAGGGCCAGTGGCGTTTCATCGAGTCGCTGTCGAGCTACGCGCGGATGTTCCTCGAGCGGATCGACCGGCCCGACGTCGATCTCGTCGAGCACATCCGGCCCGCGATCGCGCTCGAGCAGAAGAACCCCGTGCGGACGGCCCGCTCGACGGTCGGCACCGCCACCGAGCTGGCCGACTACCTGCGGCTGCTCTACGCGAAGATCGGCCGCGTCCATTGTCCGCGCTGCGGCCGGCCGGCCGGCTCCGCGGCGCCGGATCGCGTGGCCGAGGCCCTGCTCGCCGAGGCGGCCGGCGCCCGCGTGCTGGTCGGGTTCCCGCTGCCGGTGCCCGCCGCCGACCGGGTCGGGGACCTGCTCGCCCGGCTGGTCGCCCGCGGCTTCGCGCGGATCAAGGTGGGGGACGACGTGCTCCCGCTGTCCCCGCTCCCGGACCTGGACCTGGCCGGGCGCGAGACGATCGACGTGATCCTCGACCGCCTCCTGCTGCGCCCCGATGCCCAGACGCGCCTGGCCGGCTCCTTCGAGCAGGCCTTGCGCGAGGGCGGCGGCCGGGCCGTGGTGGAGATCCAGCGGGACGGCCGGCCGCCCGAGGTGCGCCGCTACGGCGAGCAGTTCGGCTGCCAGGCCTGCGGGACGGCGCTGGAGCGACCCCAGCCCCTGCTCTTCTCCTTCAACCACCCGCTCGGCGCGTGCCCCGAGTGCAAGGGGTTCGGAAACCTCCTGCGCTACGACGAGGGGCGCGTGATCCCGGATCCCGGGGTCTCGCTCGCCGGCGGCGCCGTCGAGCCCTGGCGGCACCCGTCCGGCGAGTGGTACCAGAAGGAGCTGCTCCGGGTCGCCCGCCGCCGCAAGATCGACGTGCACCGGCCCTACGCGGAGCTGCCCGAAACCGTACGGCGCTGGGTGTACGACGGAGACAAGGACTTCTGCGGCATCCGGGGCTTCTTCGAGGAGGTCGAGGGGTACCGTTACAAGCTCCACGTGCGGGTCTTCCTCTCGCGCTACCGCAGCCAGGTCCCCTGCCCCACCTGCGGCGGCGCCCGCCTCAAGCCCGAGGCGCTCGCCGTCACGGTGGCCGGGCAGAGCATCGCGGAGGTCGCCCGCCTGGCCATCGAGGACCTCGCCGGCTGGCTCGCGGAGCTTCCGCTCACGGCGTGGGAGGCCGAAGTCGGGCGCGAGGTCGTGGACCGTCTCTCCGCGAAGGTCTCGTTCCTCCGCCGCGTGGGCCTCGGCTACCTCACGGTCGAGCGGCAGATGCGGACGCTCTCCGGCGGCGAGGCCCAGCGCATCGCGCTCGCGACCCAGCTCGGCGCTCAGCTGGTCGGCACCCTCTACGTCCTGGACGAGCCATCGATCGGGCTCCACGCGCGCGACGTCACGCGGCTGGCCGAGCTGTGCCGGGAGCTGGCCCACGCGGGCAACACGGTCGTGGTGGTGGAGCACGATCGGACCTTCATCGAGGCCGCCGATCACTGCGTGGAGCTCGGACCCGGCTCGGGCGAGCGCGGGGGCGAGATCGTGCTCGCGGCGCCGCGCGACGAGTTCCTCCGGGACATGCGCACGCTCACCGCGCGCTACCTCTCGGGCCGCGACAGCATTCCCCTGCCGGCCGGGCGGCGCGAGGGCGACGGGCGGTGGCTCACCGTGGTCGGGGCGCGCGAGCACAACCTCCGCCACGTCCGGGCGCGGATCCCGCTCGGGACGCTCACCTGCGTCACGGGCGTCTCCGGCTCGGGAAAGTCGACGCTGGTTCACGACACGCTCTACCGGGCCGTGGCGCGCGCGTTCAAGACCGCCTTCGAGGTGCCGGGCGCCCACGATGCGCTCCTCGGGCTCGAGCATCTGCGCGGGGTGCGGCTCATCGACCAGGAGCCGATCGGCCGGACGCCGCGGTCGAACCCGGTCACGTACATCAAGGCGTTCGACGACGTCCGGCGCCTGTTCGCGGGCCTGCCGAAGGCCAAGACCCTCGGGCTCGGGCCGGGCCACTTCTCGTTCAACGTCCCCGGGGGCCGCTGCGAGACCTGCCAGGGGGACGGCTTCGAGAAGCTCGAGATGTACTTCTTCGAGGACGTCTACGTCACGTGCCGCGAGTGCGAGGGGCGCCGCTATCGTCCGGACGTCCGGCAGGTCGTCTACCAGGGGCGCGACATCAGCCAGGTGCTCCAGATGACGGTCGACGAGGCCATCCCGTTCTTCGCGGCCACGGCGGGGTTGACGCGGCGGCTCCAGGTGCTCCAGGACGTGGGACTCGGCTACCTCCGCCTCGGCCAGCCCGCGACCACCCTCTCCGGCGGCGAGGCCCAGCGCCTCAAGATCGCCGCGGAGCTGGGCGCCCGCCTGGGCCACGACGTCCTCTACATCCTCGACGAGCCCACCACCGGGCTCCATCTGGACGACGTGCGGCGGCTCCTCGGCGTGCTCCAGCGCCTGGTCGACGCCGGCAACACCGTGCTCGTGGTCGAGCATCACCTCGACGTGATCAAGTGCGCGGACTGGATCCTGGACCTCGGGCCCGAGGGCGGAGACGCCGGCGGGGAGCTCGTGGCCGAGGGGCCGCCCGAGGCCGTCGCGCAGGTCGCGGCCTCGTACACCGGCAAGTACCTCCAGGACTTCCTCAAGGACGGTCGCGCGAGCGAGCGGCCCGCCCCGCGGCGGGCCCGGGGCTGACGCGCCGCCGGCGGCCGCGACCTCCGAGCCCGGCGCCAGCTCCGCCGAGAGCGACGGATCGCCCTTGCACTACGGCTGGATCGTGGTCGGGGCGGCGTTCACCGTCCTCTTCCTCGCCTACGGCGTCCAGTACTCCTTCGGGCTCTTCTTCACCGCGCTGACGGAGGAGTTCGGCTGGAGCCGGGCCAGCCTGTCCGGCGTCTTCTCCCTCTACGCCGCGGCCTACTCCTTCCTCGGTCTCTTTGCCGGCCGGCTCACCGACCGCTGGGGACCGCGGGCGGTCATCGCGCTCGGCGGCGCCTTCCTCGGCCTCGGACTCGCGCTGTCGGGCGGCATCCAGGCTCTCCCGCCCCTCTACGCGACGTATCTCCTGGCGGCCGTCGGCATGAGCTCGGCGTACGTGCCGTGCAACGCGACGGTGGCCCGCTGGTTCGAGGCCCGCCGCGGCCTCGCCGTCGGCCTCGGGCTCAGCGGCGCGAGCGCCGGAACGTTCGCCGGGCCGCCCCTCGTCGCCCTGCTGATCGCGGAGGTCGGCTGGCGGCGCGCGTACGCGCTCCTGGGCGTGGGCCTCGCCCTCTCGCTCGGCCTCCTCGCGGGCCTCTTCGTGCGCGATCCCCGGGACCGCGGCCTCAGCCCGTACGGCGCCGCCTCACGCCCCGTGTCGGCGACGGCGGCCGCGGACGGATGGCCGATCCGGCAGGTCGTGCGCCACCCCTCGTTCGCGCTCCTGGTCGCGGTCTACACGACGACGTGGATCCCGGTCTTCATGCCGCCCGTGCACCTGGTGCCGCTCGCCCGCGACCTGGGTCTCTCCCCCGTGGTGGGCGCGACGGCGCTCTCGGCGCTCGGCGCCGGATCGCTCGTGGGCCGCCTCGGCATGGGCGCGGTCTCGGACGCGATCGGTCGCCGGCCCACGCTGGTGATCGCGCTCGGCCTCCAGACGCTCTCCTTCGTCGGCCTGGCCGGGGCCTCCGGAGCCGCGACCCTCTTCGGCGCGGCGGCCGCGTTCGGCTTCGCCTATGGCGCGATCTCGGCCCTCATGCCGGCGGTCGTCACGGACTTCTACGGCCCCGCGCACGCGGGCAGCCTGGTGGGGCTGATCTTCGGCCTCGCGGGCCCGGCCGGAGGTCTCGGCCCGGTCCTCGCCGGGTGGCTCTTCGACACGACCGGCTCCTACGTGGCCGCGTTCGGGCTCGGCGCGGGCCTGAATCTCCTGGCGCTGGTTTTCGCGGTCCTCGCCCGCCCCCCGGCGTCCCGGCCGGGCTGACCGGGCCGTGGTCCGGCAACCGGCCCCGGCCCGGCAGCGGATCGCCAGCAGATCGATCGCCGGCAGATCGCCAGCAGATGCCAGCAGATGAAGGACGCTTCCCGTCGACGACGACCCGGGATACAGTATTCTCGTGTGGGCGCTGACCCTGGCTCTCCTGACGTGTCTCGGCATCGACTTCTCCAATCCCCTCTTGCCGGGCGTCGTCCGCTTCGGTGAGGAGGAGTCAGTTCACGCGCTGAGGGCCGAGCGGTCCCGGATCGACGAGCGGCCCACGCGCACCCTGCCCCGCCCGCCCGAGCCGGCGCGCTTCGCCGACGTCGCCATGACGCCGCCGCGCCCGACGACGGAGAGCTTCGACCGCCCATCCCCCCAGTCGGCCGCGGGTCGCCCGCGCGGTTCGATCGACACGCTCCGGGGCGCGACGACCGCCGCCGAGGACCACTAGCCCGCGTCCCTCCACGCGACCCACCGGGTCGCGCGTCCGTCAAGTCTCGCATCGGCATCCGACGGGGGCAGGGCTCCCGCCCGGAGCCGGCACCTTCCGATGAGGGAGCTCGAACGTGGTGACCGAGCCGCTGGTATTCCGTGACCTGGCCTACGTGTTCGCCGCCGCCGTCCTCGGCGGCGGTCTGGCCTGGCTCGCGCGCCAGCCCCTGATCCTCGGCTACGTCCTCGGGGGCATCCTGGTCAGCCCCCTCACGCCCGGCCCCTCGGTGTCCGACCTTCACACGTTCGAGCTGTTCGCCGAGATCGGGGTCGTCCTCCTGATGTTCTCGATCGGGCTCGAGTTCTCCCTCCGCGACCTGCTCCAGGTCCGGCGTGTCGCCCTGCTGGGCGCGCCGCTCGGCATTCTCGTGTCGATCGGCCTCGGCCTGGCCGCGGGCTGGCCCTCGGGATGGCCGCCGAGCCAGGGGCTGGTCGTCGGCATCCTGATCTCCGTCGCGAGCACGATGGTCATGGCCCGGCTCCTGATCGACCGGGGCGAGCTGCACACGCGCCACGGCCGCGTGATGATCGGGATCACCCTCGTCGAGGACCTCGCCGTCGTGATCCTGATCGTGCTGATGCCCGCGCTGGCCGCGCCGGGGACGGAGGGCCTGGGCGCGGTCGGCCTCGCCCTGCTCCGGGCCGGTGCCATCCTGGTGCCGTTCTGGCTGCTCGCGTCGCGCGTGATGCCGCGCGTGCTCACCTGGGTGGCGCGCACGCGGAGCCCCGAGCTGTTCCTCCTCGTGGTGCTGGCGATCGCGATCGGGACCGCCGCGCTCACCCAGGCGGCCGGGCTGTCGCTGGCGCTCGGCGCGTTTCTGGCCGGGCTGCTCGTGAGCGAATCGGACTACGCGCACGAGACGCTCGCCCGGGTGCTGTCCCTCCGGGACGCCTTCGTCGCCCTCTTCTTCGTCACTCTCGGCGCCCTCATCGATCCGCGCGTCGCGCTGTCCAACCTGCCGTTGCTGGCCGTCATGATCGGGCTCGTGCTCGTGGGCAAGCTGGTCCTCTGGACGGGGGTCGTCACGCTCTTCGGCTATTCCCTGTGGACGGCGCTGCTGGTCGGCGTCGGCCTCACGCAGATCGGCGAGTTCTCGTTCATCCTCGTCCAGGCCGCCCGCGACGCCGGTCTGGTCGGCGCCGACGTCTACAACGCCACCCTGGCGACCGCGCTCGTGACGATCCTCGCCAACGCCGCCCTGGTCCGGTTCGCGCCGCGCTGGCTGGGCCGCGTGGCCACCGGACCGCGCGCTGGGCCGATCGACGGCCCTCGGGGCGGCGAGGAGGCCCGCGTGGTCCTGTGCGGGTTCGGGCGGATCGGCAGCGCGGTCGGCGAGGCCCTGGAGACGTTCGGCGTTCGCTACGTGGCCGTGGAGACCGATCCGGACGTCGTGCGCGCGCTGCGCGCCCGCGGGGTGCCGTGCCTCTACGGCGACGCCGCGCACCCGCACCTCCTGGAGGCGGCCGGTGTCGCCCATGCCGCGCTGGTCGTCGATGACGCGTCCCGGACGCCGACCATGCACGGCTGGCCGTGGCCCGCATCCGGGCGATCAACCCGCGCGTGCCGATCCTCGCCCGCGCGCACCGGCGCGACATCGGAGACTCGCTGCGCGTGGCCGGCGCCACGGTCGTCGTCGAGCCCGAGCTGGAGGCGGCGGCCACGTTCATCCGGCACGCCCTCCACCATCTCGCGCTGCCGGACGAGCGGCTCACCGTGTACCTCGAGCGATTCCGCGAGGCGATGAGTGCCGGCAACCCGCCGCACCCGGGGTCCGAGCCCGGTCTCCCGGAGGTGCGCGAGGTGCAGCTCCCCGCAGGGCTCCTCGATGGCGTCACGCTGCGGGACACTCACATCCGGGAGCGCTTCGGCGTGACCGTCGTGGCGATCACGCGCCTCGACGGCTTCCTCGTCGTCAACCCGCCGGCCAACACCATCCTGCGAGCGGGCGACCGCCTGCGGGTGTTCGGGCTCCCCGCCCAGATCGACGCGCTGGTCGCGGCCAGCGGCGCCGCGGAGGACGATCCTCGATGAACGGAGGCATGCCTCACGATGCTCTGACAGCGACTCGCAAGCTGGAGAAGGAACGGACCCGGAAGCTCGAGCTGCCGCACTTCGTGAACCTGTCGACCATCCTCAAGCAGGTCGACGACACGACGCAGATGCTGTTCTCGGTCGTGGACGACCGCCTCGTCGATGCCCTCGCCCAGGCGACGCGGGCGGTCCTGGGCGATCCGCTCACGCCGAAGACCGGCATCGGCTTCGTCATCGACGTGGATCGCGTGTTCGGGATGGAGCCGTAGGCCTCGGTGTTCTGCGCGACGCCTCTTGTCGATGCGCGGACAGGCTCAGCCCCTCCCACACGTGTGATGCGAACCGTCGCGCCGCCGAATCCGCGAGAGGCGCGATGCTATACTGACGGAGCCTCATGGACCTGCTGACCTCGATCGGCTTCAGCATCATCGTCGCCGCCATCCTTGCCTTCCTCGCCCGCCGCCTGAACCAGCCGCTGATCCTCGGCTACATCTTGGCGGGCGCCGTCCTCGGCCCGCACGTCGGCTTCCACGTGGTCTCGGACGAGGCGAGCATCGAGCTGATCGCCGAGATCGGGCTGATCCTGCTCCTGTTCCTCATCGGCCTCGAGATCAGCCTCCCCCGGCTCCTCCAGGCCGGGCGCGCGATCACGGTCACCGGTCTCCTCCAGGTGCCGATCTGCGCCGGGCTGGCCTGGCTGGTACTCGGCCCCGTCGTGGCGTCGACCGGCGGCCAGTTCGACCGGCTCTACCTCGCGGTCGCGAGCGCCATGTCGTCGACGCTCATCGTCGTCAAGCTCCTGTCCGACAAGTTCGAGCTGAGCACCTTCGGCGGGCGGGTCACGCTGGGAGTGCTGATCTTCCAGGATCTCTACGCCATCGCCTTCCTGGCCATCCAGCCCAACCTGCAGAACCTGCAGGCGCTGCTCCTGCTGCGCTCGCTGGTGGCCGGCGTGGGCCTCGTGGGCGGGGCCTGGCTCATGGCGCGCTTCGTCCTGCCCGCCTACTTTCGCGTCATCGCGAAGTCCTCCGAGCTCGTGGTGGTCAGCGCGATGGCGTGGTGCTTCCTGGTGGCCGGGGTCGCGGGATGGGCGGGTCTCTCGAAGGAGATGGGCGCCCTCATCGCGGGGGTCGTCATCGCGTCCTATCCGTACGGCACCGAGGTCATCTCGCGGGTGGGCGGCGTCCGGGACTTCTTCCTCACCCTCTTCTTCGTGGCGCTCGGCCTCAAGATCCCGGAGCCCTCGGTGCCCGCCGTGCTCGCGGCGCTCGGCGGGGTCGTGTTCGTCGTCCTGAGCCGGTTCCTCGCCATGTACCCGCTCTTCGCGTTCCTGCGGCTCGACACGCGGACGGCCGGCGTGGTGGCGATCAACCTGGCGCAGATCAGCGAGTTCGCGCTCGTCATCTTCTCGCTCGGGGTGACCTACAAGCACATCAGCCCGGCGGCGAACTCGATGATCCTGTACACGGTGCTCCTGACCGCGGTCATCTCGACCTACGGCATCCTCTACAACCACGCGATCGCGACCTGGCTGGCGGGCCTGCTGAACGCGCTGGGCCTCCGCCGGTGGTCCGGGAGCGCGCCGGCGGCGCCCGCCGGCGGCGCGGCCGAGGCGGGCGCGGAGAAGGACGAGGAGTCGGGCCGCGACGTCTTCCTGCTGGGCGTGTCGCGCGAAGGGCTCGCGTTCGTGCAGCACGTCGCCCGCACGGCGCCCGCCCTGAAGGACCGGATCGTGGCGGTCGACTTCAACCCGGAGATGCTGGAGCGTCTCCGCGCCGAGGGCGTCGATCATCACTACGGCGACATCGCCAACATGGCGACGCTCGAGCACGCGGGCATCGGGCGGGCCGCCATCGTGATCTCCGGGATCTCCGACTGGTTCCTCAAGGGCACGAGCAACCTGCAGATCCTGCGCCTGGTGCGCTCGCTCGCGCCCACCGCTCGCATCATCGTGACCGGCGACACTGCCGAGGGCGCGCAGGAGCTCTACGTCGCCGGCGCCGACTACGTGATGGTGCCGTCGGTGCTGAGCGCCGAGCACCTCGCGAGCATCCTGGCCGATCGCTCGCCCAACGCCCTGGCTCGCGCCCGGCGGGTCCAGGCGTTCGACCTCTTCCGGCGCTGACCGTGCGCGAGCGGGCCTCCGGCGCGGACTGACGTGCGCGACCTCCGCGGACGTCACGCGATCGTGGGCGTCGGCGAGACGGAGTACAGCCGCGCCTCCGGCCGGTCGACCCGGGCGCTGGGTGTCGAGGCGGTGCGTCTCGCCATCATGGACGCCGGGCTCGCCCCCCGCGACATCGACGGCATGCTCTCGTATCACTCGAACGACTCCACGCCGTCCGTCGCCATCGCCGCCGACCTCGGGATCCGCCTCAACACGTACGCCGACGTCATCGGCGGCGGGAGCAGCACGGAGGGGCTCGTGGCCTACGCCATGGGCCTCCTCGAGATCGGGCTCTGCCGCGCCGTCGTGATCTTCCGGGCGATGAACGGGTACAGCGAGTTCCGGATCGGCGGCACCGGCGCCCGCGCGGCGACGCCGGTGCGGGGCCTCGAGCTGGCCGACCGGCCCTACGGCATGCTGAGCGCCGGGCAGCGCTTCGCCCCGGTCTTCATGCGCCACATGTTCGAGTACGGGACGACCTCGGCCCAGGTGGCCCACGTCAAGGCCGCGCACTCCCGTCATGCGGCGGCGAATCCCAAGGCCCTCGTCAGGACGCCCGTGAGCGTGGAGGAGGTCCTCGCGTCACGCTGGGTGGTCAAGCCCCTCCACCTCCTCGACTGCTGCCTCGAGACGGACAACGCCACGGCGCTCGTCGTCACCTCGGCCGACCGGGCCCGGGATGGTCGCCATCCTCCGGTCCGCATCCTGGCCGCCGCCGGGCGCGTGAACCGGGAGCGCCCCGACTATTTCTACCAGGGGCGCTACACGACCGTCGCGGGCGTCCACGCCCGGGAGCTCGTCTTCCCGGCCGCCGGGATCGGGCCCGAGGACGTCGACGTGACCGGCGCGTACGATGCCTTCACCTTCACCGCGATGCTCCAGCTCGAGGCCTTCGGGTTCTGCGAGCAAGGGGCGGGCGGCCACTACGTGTCGAGCGGCGCCATCGAGCTCGGCGGCCGGCGGCCGAACAACACCAGCGGCGGCCATCTGTGCGAGGGCTATACCCACGGCATGAGCATGGTGATCGAGAACGTGCGCCAGCTCCGGGGGACGGTCGACGACTACTGCCCGCGCGGGAGCGAGGGCGTCCACACGTACGAGTACCGGCCGGGGGGCTGCCGCCAGGTGCGCGACGCCCGGATCGCCATGAACATGGGCTGGGCCTCTCCCGCCACCGGAAGCGCCCTCATCCTCGGGTCCCACCGTGCCTGAGCCCGTCGTCTACCGCGGCATGGCGCTGAACGTGCCGGAGACCGACTCGGAATGGCACGGCTACTTCCAGGCCGCGCAGGAAGGGCGGCTCGTGATCCGCAGGTGCGCGGACTGCCGGCGATTCCGCTACCCGCCCGGTGCGGGCTGCCCGTGGTGCGCCTCGCTGGCCTGGACGTGGACCGCGGTGAGCGGGCGCGGCGTGATCCACTCCTACGTGATCGTCGTTCAGGCGATCCAGCCCGGCTTCCGGGACTGGGCCCCCTATCCGGTCGTCGTGGTCGAGCTCGACGAGCAGCGCGGGGCGCCGACGACCCGACGACGGGGTCCGGCTCGTCACGAACCTCGTGACCCCCGACTTCCAGCCCGAGCGGGAGGAGCGCGTGGCGATCGGCGCGCGGGTCGAGGTCTGCTTCCAGCGCCTCGGCCCCGACAGAGCCCTTCCGCAGTTCCGCCTCACGGGGGAGCCATCGGCGGCGCCGCTCTGGCGGCTCCCGGCCTGAGCGCGGCCCGGAGGTACGCGATGCGAGACCGCGTGGTGCTCGTGACGGGGGGGACGGGCGCGCTGGGCGCCGCCGTCGCGCTCGGCGCCCTCGAGGCTGGCGCGACGACCGTCGTGACCTACCGCGACGCGCGCGACCGGGACGCCCTGGTCGGGCGCGCTCCCCTGCCGGCTCGCGAACGCCTCCACGGAGTCCAGGCCGACGTGACCGATGGGGAGAGCGTCCGCCGGCTCGTCGACGAGGTGACGGCGCGCCACCGGCGGCTCGACGCCCTCGTGAACGCCGTCGGCGCGTTCGCCGCGGGCGATCTCCTGGCCACCGACGAGCGCGCCTGGGACGTCATGCTCACCGTGAACCTCCGCAGCGCCTACCTCTGCTGCCGCGCGGCACTCCCCTCGATGCTGACCGCCGGCCGTGGCCGCATCGTCAACGTCGCGTCCCGCTCCGTCGTTCCGCCCGCCGGGGGCTTTCTCGCCTACACCGTGGCGAAGACCGGGGTGATCGCGCTGACCCAGGCGCTCGCCCAGGAGGTCCGGGGACGCGGGGTCACCGTCAACGCCGTCTTGCCCAGCACGATGGACACCGAGGCGAACCGGCGCGCCATGCCGGCCGCGGACCGCCGCGGCTGGGTGACGCCGGAGTCGGTGGCGCGGGCGATCCTGTTCCTGGCGAGCGATGCCGCCGCGGACGTGACCGGGACGCTGCTGGCGGTCTGAGTCGGCCACGCCGGGGGGACGCTCCCGAGCGGGCACCCGGCGCCCGCGGGGCCGCCGTGGTCGCGGGACCTCATAACTCAGGGTTACCGAAACGCGGCGGCGGCCAGGAGCCGTTGACGGGCGGTGAGCGGCGCGGGGTCGCGCGCGGCGAGACGCCAGAGCGAGGTGAGCGCGACATCGATCTGCCTCCGCAGCTGTAACGGGTTGAGGGCACGGTAGCCCGCGGCGAGGGCCTGGGCGCGATCCGGCGGGAGGGTTTCGCGGGCGCACAGCCGTTGAAACGGCGTCTGCGCCCGGTCATAGACGCGATGGACCCGGGCGCCGTGGCGGGACTTGTGGACGAGGCGTTGCACGGGCTGGAAGAAGTTGGCGTGCAGCCGGAGGAGTCGGTAGACGCGGGCGAGCTGGGCGTACGCGGCCCGCGAGCTGTAGCGGTCATACCCGACCAAGGCCCGGACGATCGCCCCGTTCTTCTGCTCCACATGGGCGCTGTCGTTCTTGCGATAGGGGCGGCTGCGAGTGAACGTGATCGCCTCGCGCCCGCAATAGTAGTACAAGGGCCGATTGATGAACTCACTGCCGTTGTCGGTATCCAGGCCACGGAGGGGGACGGGCAAGCGCCCGCGGACCTCATGGATCGCCGCGGTCACCCGGCGATGCCCTTTGCCCCAGACGGGTTGGAGCTCGACCCAGCCGGTGGCGATATCGACCGCACAGAGCGTGTGGAGGAAGAAGCCCGCTGTACTCTGCCCGCAGTGGGCGACGCGATCGACCTCGAGGAAGCCCGGTCGCGCGTCATCCCACTCGGCGAACGTGCGGATCGGGATCTGCGCCTTCAGCCAGGCGCCGGGGCGCGTGAGGCTGGGCCCGCGGCGAGGCACGGTCCGCCGGGCGGGCGCCAGAAGGCGCTCCAAAGTGCTGATGCTGACCTGCCGGAGCAAGCGCGCGGTCCGCGGGACCACCCGGAGCTCGCCGCACGCCGTGAGGCGCTCCAGCAACTCGGGCACGAACGGCTGCAGTCGTTTGGCCCCGATCTGCCCCGCGGCCTCCCACAGGACCTGGGCCGCGGTCGCCACCGCCCCGTCGTACTGCCGGGGCCGGCCCACGCGGCGGCGCCGCCACGGTCCGGCCCGCGTCTGGCGCAACTGCCGAATGAGGGCCTTCCGGTGATAGCCCGTCACGGTGACCATCTCGTCCAGCAACCGGGTGCGGACCGCGCGCGGCGCGCGCCCGTATCGCTCCCGCTGCGCGGCGAGGTACTCCTGCACGCTTCGACGCGTCACGGTTCCCGTCCTCCTGCGGGTAACCGTACTTCTGCGGCTCACCCCCTGCCGCCGGTAACCATAATTTTGAGGCGATGCGGTGGTTTGACAGCCCTCCCCCGATACTCTAGAGTCTCGGTGGCAAACAGCACGAGCGAGCCCACTGGCCAACCGTTTGGTGCCCCACGAGAGACGTGATGCTGCGACTGGCGCTGCTCGAACCGCTGTCCGACCCGGCCGACGCGTGGCAGGTGTCTCTCCCCCGCCATGAGGTCAAGTTCATCGGGTCCGCACGCGAGGCTCCCTTCGCCGCCGCGTCGCTCGAAGCCGTGTGCGCGCCGGACGACGAGTTCCCGGGCAACATCGTGCACACCGTCTACTTCGACACCCCGGATCTCGCCTCCTACGCGGAGAAGGCGAACGGCGACTACCTCAAGACGAAGCTCCGGCTTCGCTGGTATGCCCGATCGGCTCAACGGCGGCAAGCCGACGGTGGGGCGTGGACTGCCTGGCTCGAGGTCAAGATCCGGCAGGGCGCGCGCGGGATGAAGCGACGCAAGGTGCTCCACTTGCCCGGGCCGTCGCCCCTCGAGGGGCTCGACCCGGAGGCGCTGGGCGCGATCGTCCAGCGGCATCTCGGCAGCTCGCGGCGCCCCACCTGCTGGCTGTCGTACTCCCGGACCCGGCTGCGCGGGCCGGACGGATTGACCCGGGTCTCGGTCGACCGGGATCTGCGGGTGGAGTGGGTCGCCAGCTGGGTGCCGACGCGCCCGTCCGGCGCGGGACCGCAGGTCTTCGTGGTCGAGGTCAAAGGCCCGACCGCCGCGGTGCACCCGGCGCTGTCGACTCTCATCGTGCGGCACGCGCGGAAGCGCTCGGTGTCGAAATACGCCCTCTGCCTCGAGTACGCGCGAGGAGGCGCGATTTGATGCCCCAGATCCTCGAACGTCTGCTCAGGCAGGCTCGGCCGGACAGCGGCCAGGATCCCTTCGTGGGAATCCTGCTCGCGCTGGTCGTGTCCACGGTGGTGGCGTTCATCGTCCGCCTCCTCTATCGCCTGTTCTACGAGGAGAGCGAGACCGGCTCTCAGATCGACCGTTCCTTCCTCCTCATCAGCCCCGCGATCACGACGCTGTTCATCACGATCCAGTTCTCCCTGCCCCTCTCGCTGGGTCTCCTCGGCGCGCTGTCCATCGTCCGCTTCCGCGTGCCGATCCGGGAGCCGGAAGAGGTCGGCTTCCTCATGGTCGTCATCGCGTCGGCCATCGCGTGCGCGACGTACAGCTACCTCGTGCTGGCCATGCTGCTCCTGCTCGTCGTCGTCGCGCTCCTCCTGCAGCACTACCTCGGGGGCCGGATCCCGGGTCTCCGCCGGAGCGGCGGGCTGCTCATGCTGACCATCGCTGACGCCGCGTACAAGCAGCATGCCCGCGCGATCGAGGCGGTCCTGTCGGGGCGTCTGAACCGGATCCGGTTCGAGCACCTCAACGGCCGGGACGGCATGACGACGCTGAACTACACGTTTCGCGCCCGCGAGGGAACCGACTGGAGCGCGATCCGGAGCGATCTGGAAGCGCTCACGCCCCTGAACGCGCTGTCGGTGCTCCGGACGCCTCAGGGCGGCGTGTAGGCCCTTCCGAGCCGCAGCCCCCCCGGGATCAGTCCCCGAAGCGGGCGACGATCTCGAGATCCTCGGTGACTGGTACCCGGAGCACGGGCCCGGGCGCGCTTCGCCCGTTCACCGTGAAGTGCTGGAACGTGCCGCGCTCCTCCGGAGGAACGCCGACCTCGAGCGTGCCACCCTCGAAGTAACGGCCCAGGTACGGGCCACGATGCGCGTACCCGTCGATCGTGACGCCCCCATGCCCCTGAATGCCGACGCGGGCGACGTGCGGCGGAGGAAGACCGAGGCCGCGGGCAAGCGAGCGGCCGAGAAACGCCGGCCGCTCGCGAAAGAATCGCGCCACCTGCTCTGCGCGCTTCGGATCGGCCGGCCCCCCTGCCTCCCGGCGACTCGCTTCCCACCAGCCAGGCGTCAGCACGTGATTCATCATCCGCTCCGCATACCGCAGGTAGCCCTGGCGAAAGGCAGGGTCGGTGTCGAGCAGCCTCAGCATCACCATCACGCCGAGGTAGGTATCCCGTTCCACGATGCCGCGTGCGAACTGCCGCTGCGCGGCGAGCGTGTCGTGCTCGGGCCCCTCCTGGATGGCGTGGTCGAGGTCCCAGCCGACCGCGTGGATCAGCGGCGGCACCCGGTCTTGGTCGGCGACGAAGTACGTCTGCCAGACCTCGTCGCTCTCCCCGGTCGCGAGGAACAGGGCCGCGAAGTGGAGCGCGGTGAGGTGGGGGAGGTCGATCAGCGGCGCGAGATCGGCCGCCGTCGAGCCGCCGCGCTCCAGGCGATGGGCGAGCGCCTCGTATGCCGCGGTCGTGCCCCGCTTGGCGGCGAAGGCCTTGCCCTTGAGCACGTCGAAGCGCGCGTGCCCCCAGCGACTCCGCAGCAAGTCATCGTCGACCGGCTCGAGAAGGACCCGCCAGCTCGGAGGCTCCCCGTTCACGGCCAGGAGGCCCCACCGCGTCAGCGGGGCGATCCCCCCCGCCGCGCGCACCACGTCATAGGCCGGGATGTTCAGGTCGTCCTCGTCGACGATGATCGACCGGCCGGGCTCCGCGAGCGTCCGCCCGAAGACGTCCCGCGCGGGCCGGAACGGATCCCGCGTTCGCACGTGAAGACCGAACCCGGGGCCCACCGCCATCGTGAACCGCCTCACGCGAGCCCGGCCGTCGAAGAGCAGTCCGTCCTGATCGAGCGCGAGGAGATCGGCCGCCTTGATCCACTGGCGCCGCTCGCGCGCCCAGCCACGGCGACGGGTGACCCGGAGGGGGCCCAGCGCCGGATCGTCAGGCAGCTCCTGCTGGCGGCGCCACCGGTCGTTCAGCTCGATCCCGATCTCGGGATCGGTGATCAGACGGGGATCGAGCGCGAGCATGAGGGTCGGCGCCGGCGGCAGGGGGCCGACCCAGAACTGCCGGCTCACGACGGCCGTGACGGGCACCCCGCCCGAGTAGCCGCGGAGCCGGAGGGCCGTCGGCCTGGTCAGCGGGAGCGGCCCGTCGAGACGCGGGGCCTCCGCCGTGGGAACCGTTCCATCGAGCGTGTAGCGGAGCTCCTCCACTCCGGACGGGGGATCGAGCTCGATGCGGAACGGCCCGGGGGACAGGCTCGGGTACTTGGCCAGATCCGGCGCGGGGCGAAACACCCGGCCGGCCGGCGTGGGGAGCCCTACCCGCCAGGCGAGGGTCTCCGGCTCCCGCTGCATCGTCAGCGTGGGCGGATGGTCCACGGGCGGAGCCTCGTCCTGGACCGCGCCGGTGGGATCGACGAGCATCACGCCCTCGCGGCCGCGCCCGAGGCGAAAGCTCGCATGAACCTGCCGCCCGAAGCGGTCATCGCCCGGCGGCGCGTCGACCGGTGCCGCCCGGACGAGAGCGAGGTAGCTGACGTCGACCGCCCCGGCCTGCGCGGCGATGGTCACGCTCCGGGTCCCCGGGCCTTCGAGCCACACGCTGCCTTCGGCGCCGACCACGAGGTTGCGATCGCGCCCGCCCGGCACGGTGACCCTCCGCGAGGCCGAGCCCTGGGGCCGGACGCGCAGGGTGCCCGCAAGACCCGCGGCCCTCGCCTTCATCCACAGCGTGTAGCTCCCGGTCTCCGGCACGAAGACGTCCACCTGCACGCGCCGCACCCGCTGAAGCCCGCGGCTGCCGGGCGGCAACGGAATGTGGAGGTCGTCCACCACGTGATAGCTCCGGGACTGGCGCGTGAGCTGGGCGCTGACCCGGCGGCCCGCCGCGCTGCTGACGCGATCCTTGCCCGAGGCCCAGACGATCAGGTACGACCGTGGAGCGAGCGTGATCTCGGGGAAGACCCAGCCCCGGCGCGGCCGGCCGCTCTCGACCAGTCGCCAGCCGGCGAGCGAGACCGGTCGGTCGGACCGGTTGTAGAGCTCGATCCAGTCCGACGGCGCGAGATCGTCGTCCAGGATCACGTCGCGGTTGACCGTCGAGACCTCGGTGATGAGGACGGGCGAGGATCCGGGAACCGTCCCGCGCGGGAGCGCTCGCGCGTGGGCTCGACCGGAGTCGGGACTCGCGCCCCTCGACGCCGAGCGTGCCGTCAGCCGATCGACAGGCGGAGACAAGTGCCACGAGCCCTGGAGCAGGACCGCGAGCGCGAGGAGCGCCCCGCCAGCCACGAGCGCGAGGATCCTGCGACTCCGGACGCTGCGCCGCCGCCCGGATGCGTTCGTGGACGACCCGTCCATCATCCTCCCCGCTACACTCGCGCGCCGCGAGCGTCGCCACCAACGGCGTCCCAACATCGTCCCAACGTCTTCATTGTAGCGGACGGCGGCGGGTGGGGCCGGAGCGGTGTAGGATCTCCCCGGGCACCGCCGGGCGTTCCCGCGGTGTGTCGGGTGCCCGGCCCGCCGATACCCCGAGCCCGAGGCGAGCCATGAAGATCACCGACGTCACGCTCACGCTGTTCGCCTGGCCGGGCATCCCCGCGACGACCTACGGCCGTCACACCGGCCGGTTCGGCGGCGAGAGCCAGCTCGGCCTTCTCACGCTCGCGACGGACGAGGGTGTCGACGGACAGGCCTTCCTGGGCTCCGCGATGCGGGGCGCGCACCTCGACGCGGTCTCGCTGGTCGAGGTGCTGAAGCCCGTCGTCCTGGGCCAGGATCCGCTCGAGCGCGAGCGGCTCTACCACGCCTTGTGGCAGCGGAGCCGCTCGACCACGGCGCGGGCCATCGGCGCCGTGGACGTGGCGCTCTGGGACCTTGCTGGCAAGATCGCGGGGCTGCCGGTCCACCGCCTGCTCGGCTCGTACCGCGACCGCGTCCGCGCGTACGCCAGCTCGGCCGTGCTCAGCTCACCCGAGGCCTACGGCGACGAGGCCGCGCGCTTCAAGGCCGACGGCTGGACCGCGTACAAGATCCACCCGCCGACCGATCCGGCGGCGGACATCGCGGTCTGCCGCGCTGTCCGCCGCGCGGTCGGGGACGGGTTCACGGTGATGCTGGACGGGAGCTGGGCCTACGACTACCCGACGGCGCTCAGGGTCGGCGAGGCCATCGAGGCGCTCGGGTACCACTGGTACGAGGACCCGCTCGCCGACGACGATCTCTACAGCTACGTCAAGCTCAAGCAGCACCTCCGCATCCCCATCCTCGCCACCGAGTACTCGCCGGGCGGCTTCACCGCATACGCCCCGTGGCTCCTCGCGCGTGCGACGGACTTCCTCCGGGGCGACGTGGCGGTCAAGGGCGGGATCACGGCGTGCGTCAAGGCCGCCCACCTCGCCGAGGCCTTCCACATGAACTACGAGGTGCACCACGGCGGCAACTCGCTCAACAACGTGGCGAACCTCCACGTCATCATGGCGATCCGGAACTGCGAGTTCTTCGAGGTGCTGCTGCCCACCGGCGCCCAGAAGTACGGACTGATCGAGGACGTCGAGGTGGACGGCCAGGGGCTCGTCCACGCCCCGAGAGGCCCGGGGCTCGGGGCCCGGATCGACTTCGAGCTGATCGAGCGCCGGAAGCTCGGCGTCCTGCGCTGAGGTTCCGCGAGGTCTACGACCTGAGCGGCCCGGCCTGAGGCCGGGCCTGGCTCCGATCAGACCAACACGGTAACGCGAACGCCGCGGCGAGCCAGGAAGCACGCCGAAGAGGAACAGGTTCCGCACGCTCGTGGAGCGCGCCGGCAATCATCCGCTAGGACCGTGCTCCCCGGTAGTCGGCGGCGACTCCGACGTGTCGGCGGGCGTGCTGCGCTGGATGGCCGGAAGCTCCTCCGCCCGGTACCAGATGTTCACGGTGAACCGACTCTCGAGAAAGTCGGTCCCGTCGGCCCGGACCGGACACACTTCGTGAAAGAGCTCGCTCGGGAAGAACACCAGGCTGTTGTCGAGAGGCTCCAGCTCGGTGTAGGTGCTCGCCGGCCCGATCCGCCCGTCCCGCAACACCCCGTCGTAGAGCCGCAGCTCACCCCCCGAAAAGCGTTTCGGCTTCGCGTGGAAGTAGTAGACGCCGGTGATCCGCCGGGTCGCGACCGACGGCCGCCCGTTGTCGACGTGCATGCCGAAGAAGTCCCCATCGGCATGAGCCACGAGACGCCGTTCGATTCCCGCGAGCGGAAACCACGGGATCCCCAGGGTCTGCCTTACGCGCAGAAGAAGCTCCCGCAGTCGAGGCTCGAATAGATCCCAGACCGGGTCGAGCATCTTCTTGTCACGCGCGCGGCGCACCTCCGGGTCGACGACACCGACCGGGCTGGGGCCAACGGGGAACACCTTTCCAGGCTGGAACTCCCCCTCGTGCCTTCCGGCGTACTCGAGGAGACGCGCGTGCGCGGGCGGCTCCAGGACGTTCTCGATCCGCAGGTACCGGGCTCGGTAACGGGGCGCCTCCGACTGCCCGGCTTCGCCGGCGCTGCGGGTCCGCAGTCGGCTCGGCGGCGCGTCGTAGGCGCTACCCCACGGACGGCTCGCGATGACAGCACTCCCTGGCTGGGCTGCCGGCCGGCCATCGAGGAGATCGTCGACGAACTGGAGGATCCTCGGAGCCACGAGCTCGGCGTCGGGGCGGGGCCCCTGGAGCATCACCACGCTCGGCGCCAGCATCGCGGCCAGCCGTACGGTCCGGGCCGGTTCCGTCACCGCGAGGACGGTGTTGTCGACGAGCGGAAGCGCGGCGCGGGCCCCAGTGATGGTGACCGGACGCCACGGAACCCCTTCCCGGTACGCCGTCGACACGACCAGCGCCGCCGTCAGCGGTTCCAGACTGGTCGTCGCCCTCAGGGCCTCACCGGGCACCGCGGGGGCGGGTCGCGTGCCGTCCCTCAGCAACAGCGGCCGCGCGTAGGGGTGTACCCGGCCCTGGTCGTCGATCACCGCGTACTCGTCGGAATAGTAAACGGCACCACGCCGCACCAGCTCCGCGACCAGCGTGGACTTGCCCGTCATGCTGCGTCCCGGGACGAGGATCGCGCGGCCCCGCCAGCCGACCACGCCGGCGTGCACGAACAGGACCTCACGGGCGTGCATCGCCACCTGCTGATCGATATCGGCCCGAAGCCAGCGAGCGATGGCCTCGGCCGTCGTCGCCCGGAAGCGGGGCTGGCCGTCACGGGTCACTTCCCAGCAGGCCGCCCCGGCGGGGCCCTCGGGCGTCCCGGCACGCAGCTCGTAACGGACGTCCGGCTCCGCTGCGTCGCCCACGTGAGCCTGGGGCGGCAGAAGCGCCAGGAGGCGAGAGAGAATGTCCAAGCCGGCGCCATCGACGACCAGTGCGCGGGCGCCGTAGCAGGCGAGAGGCAGAACCCGGTCCGTCAGGCCACCGCGCAAACGGGCCCTTGCGCCTCCGCGGACGTCATCAGGATGGTCTCGACGACGGGGAGCATCGCGACGGCGATGGCCGTCAGCCCGAGCCGACGGACCAGCGCCCGCCGGGTGACGGTCGGGCGGTCATCATCGCCGGCCACGATCAATCCCGCCTCCTTCAGATCCGCCAGGGCGAGATCCACGATCGCCTCATCCGGAGGGAGCCCGCAGCGCCGGGCGACCTCTGGGGCCATCGCCGCGCGCGAATTCGTGCCGTCGCACAGCTCGAAGACGATGGCGGCGGCCTCGTTCAGCGCATGGGTCTCGCCGGTCGGGTGGCGGTAGACCAGCAACTCCTTCTCGACGCGTTCACACACCAGATCGTCCACTCGTCTCGGCTCCATCGCGCCTCCCTCTCCCGATCAACAAGCCCTTCGCGGAAAGCGAGCCCCCTGGCTCCCGCAAGCACCTTACCCGACAGATGACCCTATCAAGTCCGACGTGTGGGGTCAAGAACCGAGCCCTCGAAAGTGCGCCCGCATCACGGTACCCAGCGCCGCAAACGGAGCGGTCTTCCACCGAGCGGCTGCGGCTGGGGGGAGGCCGCCGCTGAGCACGGCCGAGATGATGAATGGTGCCGGGGGAGGGAGTCGAACCCTCACACGTCTTGCGAGCGTCGCAAGGTCGCCGTCCTGCGCTGAGCGCGGGAACGGCGGCCGGGAGCGGCGGAGGCGGCTACCGCACGGCGCCGCGACGGCGCCACCACCCCTGGACGAGGCCGTCGACGACCTCCGCCAGCTGGGTGAGCGTGCGGCACTCGCGCACCAGGTCGCAGTGAGGCGCGTAGAGCGGCATCACGGAGTCGCCCACCCCCCACCCCCACTGCCCCTCGGGGTTCAGCCAGATGATCCCCTTCACGCGCTCGCGCATGAGCCGGAGCGCCCAGGCCTGCGGGTCGTTGTAGTTGTTCCGCGCGTCCCCCAGGATCAGGAGCGTCGTCTTCCGGTCGAGCCGATCGAGCGACTCCCGGCAGAACCGCGCGAACGCGTAGCCGAAGTCCGAGCGGCTGTGGTAGTCGACCGGCGCGTGCCCGAGCGCGTACTCGACGGCGCGCTCCACGGGCAGCGTCCGGAACGACTCGGACACCTCGGCGATCTCCGAGACGAAGGCGAAGCTCTGCACCTTGGAGAAGCACTCCTGCAGGTTCCAGACGAGCTGGAGCATGAAGCGCGAGGCGTTCCGCACGGAGTCGGACACGTCGCAGAGCGTGACCAGGCGCGGCTTCTCCCGGCGCCGGTGGCGCCACCGGAGCTCGATCGGCACCCCGCCGTACGGGAGGCTCGCGCGCAGGGTGCGCTGCATGTGGAGCTTGCCCTGCTGCTCCCGTCGCTGCCGGAGGGCGAGCGCATCCTTGATCCGCCGGGCGAGCCGGGCGACGACCGCCTGCATCTGGGCGACCTCGTCGGCCGACAGCGTGAAGAGCGGCTTCTCGGCCAAGAGGTCCCGCCGGAGGCGGTCGGCCTGGCCGTGCCCCCGGCGCGCCAGCTCCCGCTCGACGTGCTGCCGGACGAGCCGCCGGAACGCCTCGAGCCGGAGCTCCATGTAGGTGCGGAGCCGGGCGAGCGCGCCCGGGTCCATCCCCTGCTCCTCCGCGGCGCGCAGCAGGGCCTCGAGATCCGCCTCGATCTCCTGCCACGGGAACTGGTCCCAGATCTTGCGGGTGAAGTAGCCGACCTGGAGGAAGTAGAAGAGGCGCTCGAGCCCGATCCCCCGCCCGCCCTGCCGCACCGCCAGCTCGAGCGAGGACGCATCGGACAGGAGCAGCATCTCCGCCAGGGGGTCCACGTCGAGGTCGCCGTTCTGCTCGAGCAGACGCTCGAGGAGCGCCCGCGCCCACGGATCCTCGCGGCCGAGGGCCTTGGCGGCCTCCGCCCCGAGCCCCTTCAGGTCGAAGAAGTAGAGGTCGAAGATCCGCTCGAACGTGGCGAGGTCGCGGGTCTCCTTGACGAGGGTCGCGGCCAGCGCGTGGCGGAAGTCGTCGCGGTCATGGAGCCCGACCGCCTGGGCGGCCTGGAGCGCGTCGAGCGCCTCGGTGGTCGAGACGCGCACCTCCGCGCGTCTCAGGTCGCCGATGAACTCGAGGATCCGGTCGTCCACGACAGAGAGCCCGACCGGGGGCTACGAGTCGGCCAGGACCTTGTCGAGGCTCGCCTTCACCCGCTCGAGGTCGCGCTCGTGCTTGACGACGAGCGTGAGGGTCGACTCGACGAGGGCGGCATCGAGCCGGTCGGCGTTCAGGATCACGAGCGCCCGCGCCCAGTCGAGGCTCTCCGAGATCGACGGCGCCTTCCGGAGCTCGAGCGCCCGGATCTTCTGGACCGCGCTCACGACCTGCCGGGCGAGCTGCTCCGACGCCTCGGGCACCTTCAGCCGGATGATCGCCAGCTCCTCGCCGACGCTCGGGAAGTCGATGAACAGATGCAGGCACCGCCGCTTGAGCCCGTCGGTCAGCTCGCGCGCGTTGTTGGAGGTCAGCACGACGAGCGGGATGTGGCGCGCCTTGATCGTGCCGAGCTCCGGCACCGAGACCTGCCAGTCGGACAGCACCTCCAGCAGGAACGCCTCGAACTCGACCTCCGCCTTGTCGATCTCGTCGACCAGGAGCACGACGGGCTCGTCGGCCAGGATCGCTCCGAGGAGGGGGCGCGGCGAGAGGAACCGGCGCGAGAAGAAGGCGTCCTCCTGCCGGGCGATGCGGTCGACGGCCTCGGGCAGGGTGGGCGCGTCGGAGATCAGCTCACCGATCCGCTCCCGGAGCATCTGCGTGTACAGGAGCTGCTTCGCGTACTTCCACTCGTAGAGCGCCTTGGCCTCGTCCAGCCCCTCGTAGCACTGGAGCCGCACCAGCGGGCGCCCCGTGGTCTCGGCCAGCACCTTGGCGAGCTCGGTCTTCCCGACTCCCGCCGGGCCTTCCACGAGGACCGGCCGGTTCATGCGGCTCGCGAGATAGAAAACGGTGGCGATGCGGCGGCTCGCGATGTACCGACTCGCGCGGAACCGCTCCTGGACCTCCTCGACGGACGCGAACATGCCCTTCTCCTCAGCTATTGGGGCTGTGGCCCCGGGGCCCGCCTGGCCGGCGGCGTCCCCGACAGGGTCGCCCGCACGCGACCCGCGGCCTCCGGCACGAGCCCACATGATACCTCACGCGCGCGGCTCGGGCAGGCAGAGCGCGACGGCGAGCCCGGCGATCGGCAGGACCGCGATCAGGTGGAGGGCGGCGTACAGGCCCCAGTGGTCCGCGACCCAGCCGAGAATCGTCACGCCGATGCCCCCCGTGCCAATGGCCAGGCCCACGATCAGCCCGGCGGCCATGCCCAGGCTTCGCGGGAGGTACGCCTGGCCGAGAGCGACGGTGATCGAGAACGACGAGACCAGCACGAAGCCGGTCGCGGCCAGCGCCGCCGCGGCGAGCCAGCCCCCCGGGCGCCAGAGAAAGATCGCGATGAGCGGGGTGGAGAGGAGGAGGCTCGCGACGATGTAGCGGCGAGACCCCCAGCGATCGGCGATCGGACCACCTGCGAGCGTGCCCACGGCCCCGGCCCCGAGGAAGAGGAACAGGAGCGGTCCGACGAGGCGCGGATCCTTCCCCAGGAGGTCGACGTACAGGAAGGGCACGTAGGTGACGAGGCCGAGCTGCGTCCACGACCGCACGGTCACGACCCCGATCAGGAGCGCCATCGCCCCGCGCATGTCGCGGCCGCCCTCTCGCGCCGCGCGCGCCGTCACGCCCTTGGCCGGCGTCGCGATGAGCGTCGGCAGGACGATCGCGAGCAGCGCGGCCACGAGCAGACCGGGGCCCAGGAGGCCCAGGGTTCCCGGGAGGCCGAAGCGGGGCACGAGAAAGGTCACGGCCGGCGGCCCGAGGGCGATCCCGATGTTCCCGCCGATCGAGAACAGCGAGAGGCCCGTCGCCTTGCGATCCCCGGCAACCTGATTCGCGGTCCGGTAGCCTTCCGGGTGGTAGGCGGCGACGCCAAGGCCCGACACGACGACCAGCGCGAGCAGTCCCCAGTACGAGGACGCGAGTCCGGCCAGGGCCACCCCCGAGGCCGACAGCAGCACCGCCCACGGCAAGAGCCACCGCCGCGTCGCCCGGTCCGCCAGGTAGCCGAACACCGGCTGGACGACCGACGACGTCATGTTGGCGACGAGCAGGATCGCCCCGGACGCGGCGTACGACAGACCGAAGACAGCCTTGAGGAACGGGAGCAGGGGCGCCAGCGACCCCTGATTCATGTCGACGACGAGGTGCCCCAGCGCCAGGAGGCCGAGCACGCGGGTGTTGGGGAGCACCCGCGCGGCGACCGCTCCGCTGGCCGGGAGCGTGTCGACCACGTCGGGCGCCCGGGGCTCGGCGGGAGGCGGTCGCGTCACGCGAGCCATCGTACCACCGGGCTTCGGAACCTTGCGCGGATCGGGAGCGGATCGGCAGCCCGCACGCCCGGGCGCGGGAGGCCGCGGTGGCCGCGCTCGATGGCCCGCGATACGCTGGAAGCGATGCACGCGGCCGACGCGGACGAGGATCGAGCCCGGCGGTACCACCGACGCCAGTTCGCGCTGACGCTCGTCGACCTCGCTCTCGGCGCCGTCCTCCTGGCGTGGTGGAGCTGGAGCGGCGCCGCGGCGGGCCTGGCCGCGTTCCTCGAAGCGCGGCTTCACTCTCCCGCGGCGGTCGTCGCGGCCGATCACCCTGGCGATCGGCGCCTCGCAGACCCTCCTGACCGGTCCGCTCGACGTCGTGGCCGGCTTCGTCCTCCCCCGCCGGGCGGGCTTGCTCACCCAGAGCCTCGGGAGCTGGCTCGGCGATCGCGCGAAGGCGCTCGCCATCGGGAGCCTCCTCGCGCTGCTCTCGGTCGAGATCGTCTACGGCCTCCTCCGGTGGAGTCCGGACCGGTGGTGGCTCTGGGCGAGCGGTGTCCTGACGGCGGGGATCGTGCTCCTGGCCGCCGTGGTCCCGATCTGGCTCGTCCCGCTCTTCTACCGGTTGACGCCGCTCGAGGACCCGGCGCTGCGCGCCCGGATCCTCGCCCTCGCCGCCCGCATGGGGGTGCGCGCGGCCGAGGTCGTCGTCGCGGACTTCTCGCGCAAGGGGCGCGTCGCGAACGCGGCCGTCGTCGGCCTCGGGCGCACCCGGCGGATCCTCGTGAGCGATACGCTCCTCCGCGAGTTCCCGGTCGAGGAGATCGAGGTGGTCCTCGCGCACGAGCTCGGGCACCACGCCAGGAGCCACGTGGCGAAGGGGCTCCTCCTCCAGAGCCTCCTCATCGTGGGCGCGCTGTGGGCCGCCGATCGGACGCTCCGCGCCGGGGCGGGCGTGCTCGGTCTCTCCGGGCTCGCGGATCCTGCCGGCCTCCCGCTTCTCGCCATGGTCCTGACCGCCGTCGGGCTTCTCACCACGCCCATCGTCGCCGCGTGGTCGCGCCGGCTCGAGCGCGAGGCCGATCGCGTCGCCCTCGACGTCAGCGGCGCGCCCGACGCCTTCGTCGCCGCCATGGAGCGGCTCGGCCGGCTCAACCTCGCCGAACGGCGCCCGGGCCGGCTGCGGGAGCTCCTCTTCGCGACGCATCCCTCCCTCGAGGCGCGGATCGCCGCCGGGCGCGCTGCGGGGGCGCGGCTCGCCGCCGCTCCGTGACGAGCGTCGCGCGCCGCCGGCTGCCTTGACACCTCCGCGATGGGCGTGGGAGCCTGCCCCCCGCGGTGGCCCTTGATCGCGCCGGTCGCCCGACCGTTTCCCCTGGAGGCTCGCGATGAGTGACCTGGACCGCCTCAAGACTCAGGTGACCGAGGCCGTCGATCGGATGGCCGAGGATCTGTGGAGCCTCGCGCTCCGGATCCACGCCCACCCGGAGCTGGCCTTCAAGGAGGAGCAGGCGGCGGCCTGGCTGACCGAGTTCCTCGAGCGCCGGGGATGCCGCGTCGAGCGCGGCGTGGGCGGTCTGCCGACCGCGTTTCGCGCCGAGGTGCCCGGGGCGGGGGACGGCCCGACGATCGCGGTGATGGCGGAGTACGACGCGCTCCCCGGCATCGGCCACGCGTGCGGCCACAACGTCATCGCGACGGCGGGGGCGGGGGCGGGCGCCGCGCTCGCCGTCGTCGCCGGGAGCCTCGCCGGCGCACGGCTCCCCTTCAAGGGCCGGATCGCCGTGGTGGGGACGCCCGCGGAGGAAGGCGGCGCGGGCAAGGTCAAGCTCCTGGACGCCGGCGTGTTCCGCGACGTCGACGCCGCGATGATGATCCACCCGCGCTGCGGGACGCAGGTCTGGCGGCCGACGCTCGGTCTCATGAAGGCCAAGGTCGAGTACTTCGGCAAGGCCGCGCACGCGTCGTCCTGGCCGTGGCGGGGCGTCAACGCCCTGAACGCCGTCATCGGGCTCTTCAACGCGCTCGACGCGATGCGCCAGCAGCTCCGCCCGGACGCCCGGATCCACGGCGTGATCACGGTCGGCGGCCAGCAGCCCAACATCATTCCCGAGTACACCGCGGCGGACTTCTACCTGCGCTCGCTCGACAAGGTCTACCTCCAGGAGGTGCGGCGCCGCTTCGAGGCGGCCGCGGAGGGCGTCGCCACGGCCACGGGGTGCCGCGTCCAGGTGACCATCGATCCGCGCATTCACGATCCGCTCAAGCCGAACGCCGCGATGGCGGCGCTCTTCGAGCAGAACCTCGGGCGCATCGACTTCCCCGAGGACCCCGACGACGGGCAGGCGGGCTACGGCTCGACCGACGCCGGCAACGTGAGTCACGCGATCCCCACGATCCATCCCTACATCCGCACGGCGCCCGACGGCGTTCCGGGCCACTCGCGCGAGTTCGCGGAGCACAATGCCACGCCGCTGGCGCGCGCGGGCATGGTGGCCGGCGCCAAGGCGCTGGCCCTGACCGCCCTCGACCTCCTCGCCGAGCCGGCCGCGCTCCGGGCGGCAAAGGAAGAGTTTCACCGCACGGCCTGAGCCCTCGGGGCGTCCCTGCCCGCTTCCCGGCGCGCGGATGCGCGGATGATTGTCGCGGGCGGGCGTGTCGAGTAGGATCGGACCCGGACCGGCGCTGGCCGGCGGGCGAGCCGCGCTCTCGTCGCGCCGGAGGGCGCGTGACACCATGGATGCTGCCATCTCGCTGGACACGGTCGTCGTGGCCTCGAAGGACCAGGCGTCCTGCAGCCTGGAGGACGAGGTCGCGATCGTCCATCTGAAGGCCGGCGTCTACTACGGTCTGGACCCGGTCGGCGCCCGCATCTGGGAGCTGCTCAAGACACCCCGGAGCGTCCGGGCCGTCCGGGACGCGCTCCTCGCGGAATACGAGGTGGATGCGGCGCGCTGCGAGAGCGACCTCGTCACGCTGCTCCAAACGATGGCCGAGGCTGGGCTCGTCGAGGTCTCCGATGGGGAGCCTCGCTAGGTTCATCGCCCTGCCGCCAGCCGAGCGGCGCCTCATCGTGGCCGCGACCGCGCTCCTGGCGGCGACCCGCGTCGGGCTGTGGATGCTGCCCTTCCGGTGGGTTCACCGAGCGAGCGGCGCCCTCGCGCATCGCCGCCGGCCTCGAGGCGGCGGACCATCGGTCGAGCGCATCGTCTGGGCGGTGGGAGCGGCCGGCCGGCTCGTGCCGCGGACGACGTGCCTCGTCCGGGCGCTCGCGGCGCAGGCACTGCTCGCGCGGCGCGGGCACGCGAGTCAGCTGCGGCTCGGCGTCGCCGGCGGCCTCGGCCGGGCCTTCGAGGCACACGCGTGGCTCGAGCGGGACGGACGGATCCTGATCGGCGGCCCTGTCGAAGCGCGCTACGTTCCCTTGCCGGCGCTGGATCCTCGGCGGTGAGCGGCATCGCCGCGGTCTGGCGCCTCGACGGCGCGCCGCTTCACCAGGCGACGCTCGACCGGATGATCGAGCGCCGTCGCATCCGCATTCCTCACCCCACGCTGACGGTGCGCGGTGTGGTCAGCCTGACCCACCACCACTCGGGAGAAGCGCCATGGACCTGAGCATCCCAAACCAGGCCTCGACACAGCGGCCGGAGGCCGTGGATTCCAAGCCAGCGGCCGGGCCGCGGCCCGGAGGACCTTCCGGGAGCGCACGGAAGCCGTACCGGCGTCCGGCAGCTCCACCGAGCACGGCCGAGTGTCTGCGCTCACCTTCGGAAGCCCACCGCCACCAAGCGACCGGAACGTCAAGGAAGCGTTCGAGTCGGTTTATCCGCGCGCGGTCCTGGCCGCGGTCATGACGCTGCCGATCGAGCGGTGGTCTTACAAGGGTGAAGCCGCCCGCCACCTCGGCCCGATGGCTCAGGACTTCGCGGCCGCCTTCGGCCTCGGGGCGGACGATCGTCACATCTTCCCGCTCGACGCCGGCGGCGTCGCCCTCGCGGCTCTCCAGGGTCTCCACGGCCTGGTGCAGGCGCAGGGCAGCCGCTCGCGGCCCTCGAGAGCGAGGTGACCGCGCTCCGCGCGGAGACTGCCGCGCTCCGGCTCGAACTCGCCCTGCGCGAAGGCGCGCCCGTGGCCTGACAGCCCGTTTTCGACAAGCCGAGGCGCCCGAGCCGCCCGACCGGTGCTTCACCTACGTGGCCTACGGCTTGGGCGTCCATTCCGCGCTGGAGCCGCCCTGGAGCTCACTCCGGGATTCGCGCCGGCCGACGTGGTGGTTCGACTCGGGCCCGTCCCGGAGGTGCCCAGCGACCCGCCGACCGGCGGCAACCTCCTCAGCATGACCGCCGGCGAGGCCCGGCTCTACTGGCCGGACGTCGGCGCGGTCCGCCTGCGTCACGGGCGCGCGATCACGCTCGACCCCGGCGGCCCGAGTCGGCTCTCGACCTGATGCGCCTCTATCTGCCGGGACCGGTGCTCGCGCTCCTCCTCCACCAGCGCGGGCTCCTCGTCCTCCACGTGAGCGCCGGTGAGTCTCGACGGCGGCGTGGTGGCGTTCCTTGGCCATTCTGGTCGTGGAAATCATCACAGCCGCGACGCTGCACGCGCGGGGCTGTGCGGTCGTCGCGGACGACGTGGTGGCCGTGGACCTGGGGGCCCCTGGCTGGACCGGCCGCGGCCGGGGCTCTCCCAGCTCAAGCTCTGGCCCATGTGGTGACCGCGCTTGGCGAGAGCCCCGAGGATCTGCCTCGCATCCACGCGAGCGAGGAGAAACGGGCGCGAGTCGCGGACACCTGGGCGACCTCCCCACGGCCGCTGCGGAGGGTCTACGTCCTGACCGACGCCGAGGCGCTGGATCTCGAGCCGCTCGCCGGCCACGCGGCGGTCTTCGAGCTGCTCCAGCACTCCGATGTCGCGCCAGCGCTTGAGCGGCTAGGCTCGCCCAGCTTCCTCGCTCAGTGCGCACGGCTCGCGGCGGCAGTGCCCGTTCGTCGCCTGCGGCGGCCGCGGTCTCTCGCGAGGCTCGGTGCGCTGGCTGCCGCTTGGATCGAGGCCGATGCCGGACGCGGCTCCGGCGCTCAGGCTCGCAGCCCGAGCCGCCCGAGCGCTCGCGCAGCTCACCGTGCTCGGGCGGCCCCGCTCTCCGAGAGCGCGCGGAGGCCCGGGCGTCGGTGCCGCTCCGCCTCCAGCCGCTCCAGCTCGACCGCCGAGTGATCGATGAAGCGCATGGCCTCCGCCAACCCGCGGTGGCCGGCCTCATCGGCGATGAGGCGATGCATCGCCTGGCAGACGCGCCGGTAGGCGGGGTGGCCCTGGGTGTGGTCCGGAGCTCGAGCACGTGCATCGCCTTGGCGGGCGTTCATCTCCATGTAGAAGCGGATCCGGTAGGCCATGCACACGGCGTAGGACGCCGCCGGCGATACCGGTGGTGGACACCGCGTCGTGGAGCGCGCCCGAGGCCTCCATGACGCGTCGCCAGTCGGCGCTGCCGCCGCTCGCCTCCACCGCCTCGGGAATGGCGTAGCCGTGCCGGGGCCGAGCGGGGCCGCCCACCGAGCGACAGGAGCCGGTGCCGCTGGAGGTCGCGGTGGAACGCGCCGTAGTCCGTGAGGACGTCGAACCGGTAGCTCGTCCGCTCGAACGCGCGCCCCGGCTTGTGCTGCTGGTTCCTGCTCGCCCACGCATGCGCGCAGGACCGCCGCCCGCTCCTCGGCGGTCATCCGGCGGGCGAGCGCGAGGAGCTGGTTGTCCGGGTGGCTGAAGGCCGCGTAGAGCGTGGTGGCCACGACCTTCACCCCGCCCTCGGGATCGAAGTCCACTAGGGCCATTTCTGGACGCGGTCCTGGAGGATCTGGCCCAGCACGTGGTGGCCGCGGACTCCCGTGGCCGCGCTCGTGGCGGCAAGGCAGGCCGACCAGGCGCCGCCGCGGTCGGGGGCGTCCACGCCCGCTGGAGGAAGGCGGGGATCACCTTGCGCAGCTCGGTCAGCATGAGGTCCGCGCACGCGCGCGCCTCGGCGAGCGGCGACGTGCATGCAGCAGCAGGGCCTCGTACGCCTGGCCCGGCGCTGTAGAGCCCCACGTTCTCGACCGCGTCGTGGCTGGAAGAAGCCGCGGAAGGGCGTCGAGTGCCTTCGCCCGAATGGTGTTCCGGTAGATGGTCTCGGCATCCTCGGGCTGACGCGGGTGGCGCCGGCGGAAGTGCTCCTGCATCGGCTCGAGCCACCGGGTGTAGGTCTCGAACATGAGGTCGAGCGTCGCCACGAACTCGCGCTCGAGCGCGGTCCCGCGGACCTCCGCCGGCACGTGGTAGCGCCAGTGCCCGCCGGGCCGGTCGTGCACCGGACGTAGCGGGTCGACTGCTCCAGGTAGGCCATGAGGCGGCCCCACTCGAGGAGCTTCGTGAGCACGTTGGAGACGCCCTCGCAGGCGAGATGCACGCCTCCCAGCTGCGCCACCGAGTCGTCCCCTGGTACTCGACGAAGACACGCTCGAAGAGGCTCTCCGCTCGCGCGGCGCCGACGCCGCTGGCGGGGGCGGACCCCTTCTCCCGCCAGCGCCGCCGTGCCCGCGAACTCGTCCAGGAAGAGCCGTCGGAGGGACTGGCAATAGCGGCGAGCAGCGCGCGAAGAGAGCGCCCTTGACGACTTCGGGCAGGTTGACGAGCGCGAATACCGGGCGTGTTGATGGTGGTGAAGCAGGGGGCCAGCCCAGCCCTGCTCCTCCTCTGTAAACGACTCGGGTGTGCCGACGCTCAGCGGGGCTACCCTCACTTCTCGTTCACGGGCTCGATCGCACGGAATTGATCCGGGTGGCCCGGACCGGACGGTCCTGATTGAAGGCCATCGAGTGGACGGCCTTCAGCCCGTGGCTTCTGCGGCGGCCGAGGCAGCCCGTGACGGCCGGTCGGGCTCACGCGCCTATCCTAGCAGGGCGCGCAGCGTGGTGGCGAGGACCACACCGCCCGCGACGGCCACCAGGAGGTGTCCTGTGCGCCGGGCGAGGACGGCAACAGCCACGGCCGCCGGAAGATCGGTCACCATGGTGGCGCGCCGGGCCCCGAGCCGAGGATGACCAGGGGCAGCGCGAGTGCCGTCAGCAGGGCGATGGGGAGCGCCGCGAAGTACCGCTCGACCCAGCCCGGCAGCCGCCGCCGCGCCAGCGCGAGGAGGAGCGGGGGCGCGCGTCAGGTAGGTCGCCGCCCCCATGGCGGCGAACGTGAGCAGGAGCCCGGTCTTGATCATCGCGGCACCCTCCCGTCGCGGGGATCCGGGATCGGGGCCGCGCTCGACGACGGTGCGCGCGCCAGCCAGATGCCGAGGGCCGAGGCGCCGAGTCCGGCGATCGCGATGTGCCAGGTGCCCCCGACCCCGCCCTTCACGGCCAGCGCCAGGACAGCCGCGACGCCCGCCACTGCCCATTGCCAGGGCGCCTGGATCGTCCGGGCGAGGATCGCGATGAACACGGCCGGGAACACGAAGTCGAGGCCGTAGCGGCCAGGGTCGGGACGTGGCTGCCCAGGATGCTGCCTGCCGCGGCGGCCCACGTACCAGGTGATGCAGGTCGCGGCCGCCGAGCCTGGTAAAGCAGGCCGGGTGGGCCGGCTGCCGCGTGAGTGGCGCCGGTGGTCAGTGCATGATCTGTCCGTGATGCCGTGGGCGAGGAGCGCCAGGGCGGCCCCGCGACAGGTGTGGTGAAGCACGGTGCGAGGCTCGCGGCCATCAGGTAGTGGCGGAGGTTGATGATGTAGGTCGTCACCACCAGAAGCCACGCCGGGCGCCGGATTGCAGCATGGGCAGCGTGATGTACTCGCGGTCCCTGGTGGTAACGAGGGAGGCACATCGCCACCAGCTCGCCCAGCGACAGGCCAGCCTGGCGGCGAGGCCGCCCCAGACGACCCCGTAGGCCACGATGCTCGGAACCACGGTGGTCAGCGTGTCCTGCATGCCGGCCCAGGCCTCCGCCGGCGACGGCCGGGCCGCGGACTTCCGGCGCGCCAGCGCTCAGCGGACGTCTCCCATCAGCCATGAAGAGGCAACGGGCGAGTGGCCACACCGGATGTATATGCCGCGATCCCAGCCGTTCCGCAACGCGGCCTTCGACAGGGCGGCCTCGGACGGCGCCGATACCGGGTCTCGGATCTGGTGACCGAGCGTGGCTGCCGCAGCCTAGGGACCAGCTCCGGGCCGAGGGCCGGCCCCGGAGCCTGCTCGAACTGGTGTTAGACGATCGCGATCGGGGTGGCCCTGGTGACCCCGTGGCGCCCTTGATGCGGGAGCGGGAGCGAAGACGTAGACGAACTCGGAAACCTTGTCCTTGATCAGCTCGGAGAAGTCGAGGTCTCTCGTGGTTGAAGATCCCGTTCTTCGTGATGAGCTCGTTGTGGACGACGAACACGAGATCCGGATTGGGATTCGGCACGACCTCGGTGGCCCAGGTGTCCGCACCGACCAGGGCGAGCTGCTTGGCCACGCACCAGCGCGCGACCTCCAACCCCATCCCGGGCTCGCCCTCGTCGAACTTGGCGTTGTCCTTCTTCCGAAGGTCGCCTCATCCTGGCGTTGAAGAACACTCCGTCGCCCGGCTGGATGCTCGATTCGGCAACGCCCTGCCGCTGCAGCGCCGCCTGGACGTCGGCGACGCTGATCTCCTCGCCCATGTTCAGCATGCGCCCCTTGAGCCCCGCCACGTCGACCACGATCCCGCGCGTGAAGAACGGCT
>CAVVOZ010000008.1:0-71274 GCA_963749975.1 uncultured Candidatus Rokubacteria bacterium
CGCACTCCTCTCCGTGCCGCTGTGGCGAGGATCAGATCATCGGGAGTCTGTCCCTCAGCCGGAAGGCGCCGGGCGCGTTCCGCCCGAGGTCATCGACGTCCTGAAGACCTTCGCGACCCAGTCCGCCCTGGCCATCCAGAACGCTCGCCTCTTCCGCGAGATCGCGGACAAGGGTCGGCAGCTCGAGGCCGCGAGCCGCCACAAGTCGGAATACCTGGCCAACATGTCGCACGAGCTGCGGACGCCGCTGAACGCGATCATCGGCTTCTGGAGGTCCTGCCGGAGCGGATGGTCGGCGAGTTCCTGAACGAGAAGCAGGACGAGTACGTGGCCGGACATCGTCAGTTCGGGCAGGCATCTTGCTTTCGTTGATCAACGACATCCTCGACCTCTCGAAGGTGGAGGCGGGCAGGATGGACCTGGAGCTGGGCGAGTTCTCGCTGGTGCAGGCGGTCGAGAACGGCGTCTGACCTGGTGCGAGAACGGGCGGCACGGCGCGGCGTCAAGCGTGAGCGCCGAGACCGGCCCGGGCGTCGACTTCATCGAGGCCGATGAGCGCAAGGTGAAGCAGGTGTTTGCAACCTGGGCTGACCAACGCCGTGAAGTTCACGCCGGCAGGGGGGCGGGTGGACGTCTGCGCGAGGATCGTGGGGAACGAGGGTGTGATCGCGTCGCCGTGAACGACACGGGGATCGGGATCGCGCCCGAAGACCAGGAGCGCATCTTCGAAGAGTTCAGCCAGGTGGCGCGGCGAGGAGTCCGTGGAAGCAGGAGGGGACTGGCCTCGGGCTGGCGCTGGCGAGGAAGTTCGTCGAGCTGCAGGGCGGACGGTCTGAGGTCGAGAGCCAGGTGGGCCAGGGGTCGACATTCAGGTTCACGCTGCCAGGTCGGCCTGAAGGGAAGAGCCCCACCGACGGGGAAGGAGGCGCGCCTCCACCGCAGTGACGAGTACTCCATAGCCCCGGCGAGGCCGTCTTGAATGCGGGGCGGTTGGGGCCGTCGATGATGGTTCGCGTGGCTCGCCGGAGCCCGTCGAGCCGGCACGGAGACGCGCCGCGTCAACGCGAGGTGATGAGAGTGGCTGACCATTCGTCGGGGACACGGCCTGTCGGTGTCGTGCACACGCCGGATTCGACGGCGGTCACCACGGCCTTGTGGCGTGCGGCGCATCTCCGGCTTGATCCCTCGCCCCACGTCGTGGAGGACGACATCGGCTTGCGGCTTCTCCGTGACACCGACGTCCTCGCCCGCTACGTGGGGCCCGAGGCCGCCGCGGGCCCGGACGCGTGGCTGTCCCACCCGTACATGGGGAGAAGTTCCGGCGGGCGCGCGCCGGCGCTGCCGCCAGGGCGCGCCTCGTTGACGACCTCGTGGCGGAGCGTGCCGATCGCGGGCTCGGCCAGTACGTGATCCTCGGGGCGGGCCTCGATTCGTTCGCCTTCAGACGGACCGGCCTCGTCCGGACGCTTCGCGTCTTCGAGGTGGACGAGCCGGGCACTCAGGCCTGGAAACGGCGTCGGCTCCATGAGCTCGGCATGAGCTCGCCGAGACCCTGTCCTTCGCCCCGGTCGACTTCGAGCGCCAGTCCTGGGTCGAGGAGATCACCAAGGCCGGATTCGACCCGAGGCGGCCAGCGACCGTGTCCTCCCTCGGCGTGACACAGTACCTCAGTGTTGACGCGATTCAGGCGATGCTGCGCGATGTCGCTCGGCTCGCACGCGGGACGGCGCTGGTATGTGGATTCGTGCTTCCGGTCCACTTCGTATCGAGCCCGACGAGCGAGAGATGCGTGCCGAAATCGAAGCGCGCGCCGCGTCGCGCGGTCACCCGTGGCGCAGCGTCTTCTCGCCCGACGAGATTCGCAGGCTCGCCGAACACGCTGGCTTCGCGGAGGTGAGCCTCGCGACCGGGGACGATCTCGCCGCTCGCTACTTCGCCGGCCGCACAGACGGGCTGCGGCCCATCTCGAGCGCCTATCTGATTGCGTCCGTGTAGGACGGCGGGCACGTGCTCCGATGAACGCCAGCGATCGACCGACATGGGAGGCATTGCGTGACCAGATCCTGGGTCATCGCCCCTTGCCGCTCCCGACGGTGCCGCGCGATGGTTCCCGCGGCGGCCGAAGGGGTGGGGCCGGGGTGACGGGAGGCGGGCACCGGGACCGAGAAACGTGACTAGCGATTCCTTCTACGTTCCGCTACTGGACTGGTCACCGTGTCAACCCGACAGGCTCACATGGTACGTTCCTCAAATCGGTCTGATCTAGGGACACTTCTTAGCCTCCTCACCGCTCCTCGGTGCCAAGTAGGTGGTCGCCGGCCACCGGGCGTAGCCGATCGATGCCCACCTCGCCGGGCAGGAGAAGGCGGGCGTGGCGGTCGGCGCGGTGGCGGGAGCCGCCGCGGCCTCGGAGGCTCGACCGCTCGACCGCCCGCGGTTGGTGAACCGCCCCGGGTTCTCCGGAGAGCTCGTTACGTGAGAACCGCCAGCTCAGCCGACGCCGTCTGACGGTCATGATAGGCCTGCTCGAATGCCCCCCGGTCGGCGGCCCGCTGAGCACGCGCGAGCTGGCGGGGAGGATCTCGTTCGCGCGCCGTGCGCTCGTCGGACACCGACGGCGATCGGCCACACCGCGCAGATCGGCTCGACCCCGTACACCGCGCGGTCGGTCCGCACTACTTCGCCGGCGCGTCGCCGAACTCGCGCAACAACGACTGGAAGTCCTGTGATTGGCGCAACAATTGGCCGGCCGCCTGGCGCAGCCGGTCGACGTCTTCGGGCGGCAGCGCGAAGCTCGTGGGCAGGTTCATGAGGTATTCCCGCTCCTTCGGATCTGGAAGATTCTCGAAGCTGACATCCAGCGCGTGCACGGCGAGCTTCGGGAGCGGGACGCTCGCCTCGGCCTCCGCTTCGGTCGCGCCCGCCAGGCGCGCCCGGGCAATCAGCAGCTCGCGCCGCCAGGCATAGATCTCCTGCTTGTCCTTCATGGTCTCGATGGTCTCGAACGAGTAGCGGTCGATCGGCACCCCGGAGGCCTGCAGCAGCTGAACCACCGTGCCGGGGGGCGCCTCCTTGCGGTCCCAGTCGGTCCGCGGCGCCGAGCGGGCGTTCACGACGATCAGCACGATCCGGCGGAAGACGCCGAACCCCACCTCGCCGCGGAACGCCGGGCTCAGGATCAGCTCCTCGAGGCTCTCCAGCACGGGGCGCACCCCGAGGTTGTCGGCGACCCCCCCATCGACGAGGTGGATGTACGGGCGGTCCTGGCTGTTCTGGAAGGCCTGCATCTCGCGGTAGCGCTCCACCGCACGCCCCGACGGCCGCGGACGGCCCTCGGGCTTGGCGACGTCCCGGACCCAGGCCGGATACTGATAGCCGCACGTGCCGCCATAGTTGTCGAACGTCACGGGCGACAGCACGACCGGGACGGCCGAGGACGTGGCCGCCGCGCGCGACAGGCGCACCTTGTTCAGGTCCGAGCAGAGGAGATCGAAGTCCTGCTGGTGGAACGCGAGCCGCGATCCGGTCGAGATATCGGTCCCGGTGGCGACGGCGACCGGCGTCGGCGTGTCGAGCAGGTCGCCGAAGGTCGCGCCTTCGAACAGGATCTCGTCGTAGTACGCCGCGGCGAGCTCCGAGCGCCCCGCGGTGCCGCCGATGAACTTCCACCAGTTGAACGGGTTCACGGTGCGCCAGAACAGCGTGCCCTGCACGTCGCGCTTGAGGAACCGCGCCTCGTACTCGACGAACAGGCGTTCACCGTAGAGGGCGTACGCGAGCGCCGTAAAGCTCCCTCCCGATACGCCCGTGATGAGATCGACCTCGTCGATCAGCCGGCGGCGCTGGCCCTCGATGACGATCTCGGTGCGCCGGAGTTCCTCCAGCACGCCATACGAGAACGCCGCGGCGCGGGTGCCGCCGCCCGAGAACGCCAGGATGAACAGCGTGTGCGGGTCGTTGTTCTGACGCTTGGGGATCAGGAGCTGCGGACGGTACCCGGACGTGGGATCGAACTGGGTGATCCGCTCGTTGATCGGCCGGCTGGCGCAGCCGGCCAGCGCCACGATCGCCAGCAGGCCGATGAGCAAGCGATTGGTTCGCATCGGAGTCGGCAACATAATGCCCCTTCTCGGTCGCCCCCCCACGGGGGCTGGCGGACCAAGCTCGCTCCGCCCCGATGCTGCGCGACCGGCCCGGGCAGTGTCAAGGGCGCGGCACCGGGCTGCGGCACCGGACGCAAGGGAGACGGCACCTGGCGGCCCCGGCCGCGCCTCGGACGGCGCCCGAGGTGAAGAACGCGGTGAGCCATCGCGGCGTCGCGCTCATGCGCGCCCGCGAGGTGCTCCCCGTTGGCTCGGTTGAGACGCCCGGCGCCTGTCGATGCAAGCGGTGTACAATGCAGCGACCCGAAAGCGACAGGATGTCCACCAGGGAGACGTTGAGATGGTTCTACGAGTCTTGTTGCTCGCCATCCCAGCCACATTGTTGGTGCACTGGTTCGCAGGCGATCGCACGACGCTCCTGTTCTTTTGCAGCATGGTCGCCCTGATCCCGGCGTCCCTATACATTGAGAAGTCTACTGACTCACTCGCGACGTATCTTGGACAGAGTACGGGGGGGCTGGTCAATGCCACGTTCGGGAACCTCCCGGAGATCTTCATCGGCGTGGCCACTCTCCGGCTCGGTTTGCAGGAATTCCTGAAGGCGCAGATCGTCGGCGGCATCATCGTCAACCTGCTCCTCGTTCTTGGACTGGCCATGCTCCTCGGTGGACTTCGCTATCACCTGCAAGTGTTTAATACGACCAGCGCACGGTCATACTCGTCGCTGATGTTTCTGGCGGTCGGTGCTCTTCTTTTCCCATCAGCCTTCGCTGTGTCGTCACATTCGGACACCCGTCGGCTAGTCATGTTGTCGGTCTGTGTCGCTTTCGTCCTTTTGGTCACATATGTGCTGTACCTGATGTTCAGTCTGCGGACTCACAAAGACGTCATCGACACCCCCGAAGATGTAGAAGCTGTTCATGACGACAGTCCTCGTTGGTCACTGTCGGCGGCCATAGCTGCCTTACTGGCCTCATCGCTTTGTGCCGTGTGGCTCAGTGATATCCTGGTCGACACGGTGACGCCGGCAGCAAGCGCCTTGGGTCTCAGTCAGGTCTTCATGGGCATCATTCTCATGGGCACGATTGGCAACGTCTCGGGGATGGTCACGGCGATCAAAGCGGCGGGGAAGGATCGGATGGACCTGGCGTTCAGCGTTTGTGTTGGTTCGAGCGTTCAGCAGGCTCTCTTTGTGGCTCCGGTCCTGATGTTCCTGAGTCTGGTTGTAGGCAAGGCTCCAATGGATTTTGCGTTCAGGCCAGCGATGGCCGTGACCACCCTTCTGTGCGTCATTCTCATGGCCGTGCTCATCACTGATGGCCAGAGCCACTGGATGAAGGGTGTTCAGTTGCTCGCGCTGTTTTTGGTCCTCACGAGTGCCATAATCGTGTTGACGTAAGCCTTCGAATCCTCTTGGCGCCACTCCCCGATGGGATCGGAGCGGCAGGCGTGGTGCAGGACTGGAACTGGCTCTTCGCCGCCGTCATCGCTCTTGCCCCTCTGGTCGTGCCTTTGGCGCCGATCGAGGGCCACTTGGTCGGCGTCCTCACGGCCGGCAGTGTGACACGGAACGACCGGTCGACGCGCCGCGCCCGTGGCGTCCATCCGACGCGCCATACTATTGGGCATGCCGGATCCGCGGGCAGGTTGTTGTCCATCGACGTACCCAGCTCGGCTCGCGCGGCTCTCAACGGCAGCGGGCGGCACCCGCCGTGCCCCGAACTGGGGCGTCCTCAGGCCATGGGGCCGGGAGACGCGGCTGGATCCGCCGCGACGGATCGAGAGGCCTGGTTCCGCTCGTGGAGCTCAGTCGGGGGCCGGCCGCCGCACTTTGCAGCGCGGTGCCATGTTTCGCAGCGATGCTCGGTCTCGGGGGCCGGCACGACCCCACTCCGTTTCGCGTCTTCATTCATTCGATTCCATGGCGACTTGCGAGATCGATCGTCGTCGCGAAACGCCACTGGCACGCGAATTGGTATGACCCGAGCTCGGGAGCCTCATTGCCGGGTCCCGTCCGCCACTGTCAGCCCGTGCCCAGACGCGTACGTTCGACGCCGCCGAGTCGCCAAACCCGCGGTGTGGGGACCGCGGGAACGCCAGTCGCTCGAGAACAGCTCGACCTTCCATTTGTCGGGCTCCGGCAAGAGAACACCGAGGTAACCTCGCGCGCGGTTGACAGCGAGCGCGTCGGCTTCCTACCATACGGCCCACTCGTGAGCGACTGGCTCGTGTTCCTGGCCGAGCGGCTGACCGCCGAGTTCCTGCGAGACGTGGCGAGAGGACCCAAGCCGTGAAGCGGTGCGCCATCTACGCCCGGTATTCGAGTGACCTCCAGTCCCCCACTTCGATCGAGGACCAGGAGCGCCTGTGCCGGACCTATGCCGAGCGTCAGGGCTGGGCTGTGGTCTCCGTGTTCGAGGATGCGGCGCTCTCCGGCTTTGGGATCGAACACCGTTCGGGCTACCAGCAGCTGCTCGCGGCGGCGCTGAGTTCACCCGCGACCTTCGAGGTCGTCCTGGTCGAGGATCTGTCGCGGCTCACGCGCGACATGGCCGAGCTCCTGCGCGTCACCACGCGCCTCCGCCTGAAGGGGGTCGAGCTGGTCGGGGTGAGCGACGGGATCGCCACGAGCCAGCAGGGCGCGAAGATGCACGTCGCCGTCAAGGGCCTCGTCAACGAGCTCTACCTCGACGATCTCCGCGACAAGACCCATCGCGGGCTCTCGGGATCCGTCGCCCGTGGGCTGAGCGCCGGGGGCCGCCTCTACGGCTACCGGACCGTCCCGGTGACGCGCGAGGCGAAGCCAGGCGACCGTGGCACGCCCGCCCGCTTCGAGGTGGAGACGGGCGAGGCGGAGATCGTCGGCGAGATCTTCCGCGCGTACGCGCAGGGGCGGAGCATGAAGGCGATCGCCCAGGACCTGAACCAGCGCCGCATCCCCTTCCCGGCCAAGGACACGAAGCGGGGACCGGCCCGGCTCGGGTGGGCGGTCTCGACCGTCCGCGTGATCCTGCGCAACGAGAAGTACGCCGGCGTCTGGGTGTGGAACAAGACCCGCTTCCTCAAGGACCCGGACTCCGGTCGACGCCGGCCGGTCCGGCGGCCACCGGACGAGTGGATTCGACAGGAACGGCCCGAGCTGCGCATTGTCGACCCCGAGCTCTGGTCCGCCGTGCAGCGGCGCCTGGCGTTCGTCGCCGAGGCGTTCGGCTGCCGTCCGGGGCGGCCGCCGCGGGGGCGGGCCTCCCGAGCGTATTCGCCCTATCTCCTGTCGGGCCTCCTGCGCTGTGCCCTCTGCGGCGCCCGCATGGTGGGCCAGACGTTCCGGCGCCAGAAAGGGCCGCACGTCTACGAATCCAGCTGGTACCGGTGTGGCTTCGCGACGACGAAGGGCGCGGCCATCTGCACGCATGGCCGGGGCTACCACCGGCAACGGCTGGAAGCCGCCGTGCTGGCGTCCTTCCGGGCCGCGATGACCCCGCCCATGGTCTCGACGCTCACGCAGATGGTGAACACCCACGTCGAAGCCGCCTTCCGGGAGCGGAGTCGTGGCGTGGAGCACCTGAAGGCGGAGATCCTGCGGCTGGAGCGTGAGGCGGGCAACCTGGTCCGATTCCTGGCGGAGGGCGGCGAATCGACCTCGGTCCGGAGCGAGCTTCAGGGGATCGAGAGCGCCCTCCAGGGGCTGCGGCTCGAGCTCGCCGGCCGCGAGGCGATGCCGTCGGTGCCACCCCGGGTGCACCCGACGTGGATGCGGGGCAAGCTCGAGCGCCTCGACGAGCTCCTGCGGCAGGAGCCGGCCCAGGCCAAGGCGGAGATCGCCAAGCACCTCGACGGGGAGCTGACGGTGCGACCCCTGCCTTCGATGGGACGCGAGCGCCGCGCCGAGATCCGCGGGCGGGCCAAACTGAACAGCCTCCTGGAGGGCCAGGAGGCTGTTTGCGGTGGAGTGGTTGCGGGGGCTGGATTTGAACCAGCGACCTTTGGGTTATGAGCCCAACGAGCTACCGGACTGCTCCACCCCGCGATGCCGACATGAACGTTACTGCAGCCTCCCATCGCTGTCAAGCCGACGCACCAGGGCAGCCCACCGGGCTCGACTGTCAGGCCGACGCGCTCAGCAGACCGCACGAGGACTCCGAGGGATGCGGTCGCACAACTGGCCGAGCGGGTGCTCCGGGCGAGGGCGCCAGGCGGACGACCCGGGCTGCCTACGGCTGTACGCCGACTCCCTCCCTCGCCTGGGACAGCCGCAGCACCGAGCGGACCCGCAGGATCTCGAGCGCGGCGAGCGTCTCGGCGTCCGCGGCCACGGTCGGGGCCAGCGAGTCGGTCATGCGGAGGCTCCGCTCGACGACCTCCATGTCGCCCAGCCACGCGAACCGCTGGGCGACCTGCACGATCCCCCGAAGCGAGCGCTGCTGGCGCGCCCGGAAGAGGGCCTCCACGTACATGCTCCGGGCCCCGGCCTCGGGCCACTCGTGGATCCCCGGGATGGCTCCGAGGCGGAGCGACGCATCGCCGACGGCGACGAGCCCCTCCCAGTGCCGCTCGCCGCGGGCCACGCCGACGGCCGTCCGCCACGCGCGCACCGCGGCCCCCACGTCGTCACGCGCCCAGGCCTCCTCGACCGCGGCCAGCGCCGACGCCCAGCGCCGCGGCTCCAGGTCGCCTGACCAGGATGGAACGGCCAGGCCCAGCAGAGTAACCACCACGATCCCACCCGACGAGCTGGCAGGCTGCCCCTCGTCCACGCCGGATTCCAGGCACACGCATGGCTCGCCCTCCCTGACCTGGCAGAGGAGCAATCGATGCGCCATGTGGCGCGCCTGATACGACGCGGAGTTAGCCCGCGCCGATAGGCCGGCAGCCCGGTGGTGGTGGTGGTGAGACGGAGATCCTCGCTACCGGGCCGGTCGAGCGAGACCGGCGGAACCGGCCCAGTGGCGAGGGAGAGACCGAGGCCGGCTCAGTCGCCGGGGCCCGACTCCGGCGCCTCGGCCAGCTGGCGCGCCCGCTCCTCGTAGATCGGGGCCCCGAGCCCGGCGAGGCGCGCGAGCGCCTCGCGCGCCAGGCGCGCGCCCCCGGCGCCGTCGCGGCGGGCGAGCGCGCCGGCCGCCAGATCGAGCTCGGTCCGGGCCGCCTCGAAGCGCGCGCCGATCTCGAGGAAGGCCGCGAGGCCGGCGCGGAGCTGGATCTCGGCCTCCTCCGCGTTCCCGTGGAGGCGCGCCATCCGGCCCAGCACGCGGCACGCCCAGCCCACGGCGTACTTGAATCCGACCGACTCGGCGATCTCGCGGCCGCGCTCGGCCAGCTCGCGCGCCCGGGCGGCGTTGCCCGCCACGAGGCACGCCTCGCCCAGCACCGCCGTGAACCAGCCCAGCATCGGCCGGTGCTGGAAGCGGGTCCAGCGCTCCACCGCGTCCTCGAGGAGCGGGATCGCCTGGCGGGAGTCGCCCAGCTCGAGGTACGCTCCGCCGAGGAAGCTCAGGGCATCGGTGGTGTTCACCGGATCCGGCGAGTGCTCGAGGCTGCGCCGGCACGCCTCGACGCCGATCTCTCCGTGACCGCGACCCGCCTCGAGCCAGCCGATCGTCCAGGCGGCGTAGGCCTGGAGCCGCGGGTCCGCGATGGCCTCGCCGACGCGCTGGGCCTCGCGCGCGGCCGCGAGCCCGCGCTCGAACTCGCCCATGAAGCCGTGGTTGAACGCCACGCCCCAGTGGGCGGCGCCGAGCCACCAGCGCGCCTCGGTCTGCTGGAGGAGCGCGACCGCGCGCCGCCCGTGCTCGACGCCCTCCGCGAATCGCCCCGCCCAGAACCCGCCGCGGGACAGGAGGTAGTGCGCCTGGCCGAGGACGACCGTGTCGTGCGCGCGCTCGGCCTCGGCAATCGCCTGGCGGGCCTCCTCGTCGGCCCCGACGTGGTCGCCCAGGTGGCTCCGCATGTAGCCGAGCCAGAAGTGCCAGGCCGCGGCCTGGGCCGGGTCGGTGAGTCGCGCGGCCTGCTCGCGGCGCCGGAGGAGCAGCGCGAGCGCCTCCGGGAACTGGCCGAGGAAGTAGAGCGAGTGGGCGAGGCGGAGGGAGAGCGCGGTCAGCTGCCCCTCGCGCTCCTCCTCGGGCAGCCGCTCCGCCTGGTGGAGCGCCTCGCGCAGCACGGCCGCGGCCTCCACGTGCGCGTACGTCCTCGCCGCCCGCTCCGCGACGCGCACGAGATAGGCCACGGCCTTCGAGGCCCGCTCCGCCCGCGCGAAGTGGTGCGCGAGCCGGTCCGCGATCTCCTCGAGGCGCCCCGCGTACAGGCGCTCGAGCGCCTCCCCCGCCGCCGCATGAAGCTCCCGCCGGCGGCTCGGCATCAGGCTCTCGTACGCCACCTCGCGGGTGAGAGCGTGCTTGAAGGAGTAGACGGGCTCATCGAGGCCGCCGTGCCCGTGGAGGAACTCGAGCCGCGTGAGCTCGCGGAGCTGGGGCTCGAGGGGGCCGGGGCCGGTCCAGATCGCCCGCAGGAGATCGAGCGGCACCTCGCGGCCCAGCACCGCAGCCGTCTGGAGCGCCCACTTCGCTTCCTCCGACAGACGGCTGATCCGGGCCAGGAGGACGTCCTGGACCGTCGCGGGCACCGCCGGGGTCGCGGAGTCGCCGCTTCGCTCGGCCACCACGAGGACGAGCTCCTCCAGGAAGAACGGGTTCCCCTCGGCGCGAGCGAGGATTGCCTCGGCGAGCGTGTCCGGGACGGTCTCGGCCGGCACCACCGAGCGGACGAGGGCGAGGCTGTCCCGGGGCGCGAGCGGCTGGAGAGCGATCTGGGTCGCGTACGACTTGTCGATCCACGGCGGCCGGTAGCCGGGCCGGTAGGTGAAGAGGAGGAGCACGCTGGCGCCGGGCACGACCTCGACCAGCGACGCGAGGTACTCCTCGGATGCCCGGTCGATCCAGTGGAGGTTCTCGACGACGAGCGCCAGGGGCTGCCGCCGGCTCGCCCGCAGCGTCAGCTGCCGGAGCGTCTCGAAGGTGCGCGCCTGCACGGCCTCGGGGCTCAGGGCATCGAGGCGGTCGGCGTCGGTCTTCACGCCCAGGAGCTGAAGCAGATACGCCGCCCCGTCGCCCGGCTCGAGCCCGAGCGCCCGGAGCCGCTCGCGCACCTTCCCGGCCATGGTCTCGGGGGAATCGCCGTCGAGGAGTCCGCAGGCCGACCGCACGATGTCGAGGAGCGGCAGGTACGGGATCGCCGTCCCGTACGACAGGCAGTGCGCCTCGAGGCAGATCCCTTCCGGCCCCAGCAGCTGCCGGAACTCCGTCACGAGCCGCGTCTTGCCGATGCCGGCCTCGCCGACGATGCCCACCACCTGGCCGTGTCCGCGCTCGGCCGCGGCGAACTGGCTCTGGACCAGCTCCAGCTCGCGACCCCGGCCGACGAAGCGGGCCAGCCGCCGTCGCGGCTCGAGGGCGGACGGCTCGAGCCCGACGAGACGATACGTCCGCCCCGGCAGGGCCGGTCCCGCCTCGCCGGGAAGCAGATCGAAGCGCGGCTCGAGGAACGGCACCGCGGCCTCGCTGACGACGATGCTGTTGGGCTCGGCCTGGGCCACGAGGGCGCCGAGCAGCGCCCAGCTCTCCTGCTTGCTCTCGAGCGCCATCTCGGCCGTCCCGCTCGCCTGGCCGACCACCACCTCGCCGACGTGGATGGCGAGCCGGATGTCGACCGCCTCGCCCTCGGCGCGGGCGCGCTGCGTCGCCCTCAGGATCGCCATCGCCGCGTGCGCGGCCCGGCGCGGCGCGTCCTCCACGGGGTCGAGCCCGAACGCCGCGACGATCCCCGTGGCGGCGAGCTCCTCGAGGCGCCCGCCGAACGTCGTGATCTTCCCCACCACGAGGTCGAGCCCGGCGTAGCGGTCGGGCACGGGGGTCGGGGTCTGACCCATCACGAGGGCGGCACGGAGCAGCGTCACCCGCCGCTGCTCCCAGCGCACGGTCGGGATCCCGCGCAGCTCCGCCGGCGCCGGGGCCGGGGTCGGGGTCACGCCGCGCGAGGAGGCTGCGGACGGCAGGCTCGCCGGCGCCACCGGCGCCGTCTCGGTCGCCGGCTGATCGGCGAGCGGCCGAGCCGGACCCGGCCGAGGCGGGCCGGGGCGCAGCCCGTGCTTCTCGATGCGGTAGCGGATCGCGTTCCGGGAGATTCCGAGACGGCGAGCGGCCAGGGAGACGTTCCAGCCCGTTTGCTCGAGGGCCTGGAGGAGCGGCTCGACGTCGTCCCCATCTGGCGTCGCTGGCGTCGCCGGCCCCGCCCCGCTCGGCGGCTCCGTGGCGCGGGACCGGCGGCCGGTGGGTAGCGCGAGCCCGAGCCGCTCGGCCCCCACGATCGCCTCCTCCCCGAGCAACGCGACCCGCTCCATGACGTTCTCGAGCTCGCGCACGTTGCCGGGCCAGGGATACTCGAGCAGCAGCCGGCGCGCGTCGGTGCCGAGCCGCTTGACGCCGAGGCCGTACTCCGCGCACGCGCGGGCGAGGAACCGCTCGGCCAGGAGGACGATGTCGTCCCCGCGAGTCCGGAGGGCGGGCAACCGGAAGGTCAGGACCGACAGCCTGTGGTAGAGCGCCTCCTGGAACCGGCCCGCCTGACGCGCCGCCGCGAGGTCCTCGCTGGTGGCCGCGATGATCCAGACGTCGAGGGGGATGCTCCGGGTTGCGCCGAGGCGACGGACCTCGCGGTCCTCGATGGCCTTGAGGAGCTTCCCCTGGACCCCCTCGGGCAGGAGCCCGACCTCGTCGAGGAAGAAGGTGCCGCGCTGCGCCGCCTCGAGGAGTCCCGACTTCGGCTGACGGGCGTCCGTGAACGCGCCCCGCTCGTAGCCGAACATCTCCGACTCGAGCAGCGTCTCGGGAATCGCGGCGCAGTTGATCGCGATGAACGGCCCGGCCGCGCGGGGGCCGCCCCGGTGGAGGAGCCGGGCCAGGAGCCCCTTGCCGGTCCCCGTCTCACCTTCGATGAGGACCGGCGGAAGCCGGCCGGTGCCCAGAGACGCGAGGAGGCGTCGCACCTCCTCCCGCAGCGCCACGATCGCCGGGCTGTCGCCCACCAGCTCGCCCATCGACGTCATGGTCATGGCCCGCGCGTCTCGTCCGTGGCCTGCATGATACTCCGCCGACGGGACCCAGGGTAGGACGCGCGGGTATCAGCGGGGTCCCGGCCGCGCCAGGCCGGGGTGAAACCGGGCGCTCAGTCGGTCCGGGAGTCCCCGGCGTCGCGCCCGCGACGCGCGAAGGCCCGGGTCCGCATCAGCGACCCAGCCGGTCCCCGACCACGCGATCGAGCCAGCCCTGCCCGCCCGCCACCCGCGTCACGCGGTCCGTCTTGCTCGGCTCGTAGCGGCCGTCGCGCGCGGTCTGCCACAGGACGCGCCACGCGGCGCGCGTGGCGAGGAGCCAGTAGGTCTGGCAGCGGAACGTCGCGAGCAGCCACTCGCCCCAGCTCGTCCAGCCGAGCGGGGTGGGCCGGGGCAAGTACGGCTCCATGGCCTGCACCTCGCGCTGCGTCACCACCCCGCCGACCCAGATGGTGAGCCCGAGGGACAGCGTGGGCGCCGCCACCGCGACGAAGAAGAGCAGCGGCTGGTCCTGCCGGTACGCGTAGGCGAAATGCCAGCCGAGGTATCCCATGGCCGGGTAGACGAACGCGGCGATGGGCCACTCCACGACCTTGTTGACGACGTGGCGGATCAGCTGAGCGAGGTTGAACGCCGTCGGCGCGGCGCGCCACGTCGCCCAGAGGTAGGCGATGTCGTCGAGCACGCCCTGGTACCAGCGCGCGTTCTGGCGGACGATCTTCTCCTTCGTCTCCGGCAAGTCCGTCAGCTCGATCATCGGCATCGGGCGAATCAGGATTCTCCGCGCGCCGAGCATGTACCCGAGCGTCGAGTCCTCCGTCGCGCCGCCGGTCGGGAATCCCCCGAGACCCTGGAGCACGTCGAGCCGGACGAACTGATGGTGTCCGAGGCAGATCTGGGAGCGGCGGAAGCAGAACTCGAGCGCCGTCCGGGCCCACCGGCCCGCCCGCCCCGAGATCCGGGCCGTCGCGCGATCGATGAGGCGGATGCGCCGGACCTCGTTGACGAGGCGCGCCAGCGACACGCGCGTGAAGATGGATGACTGCTGGATCGCGCAGATCCGGCCGCGGATCCCGAGCGCGCCCCAGTTCGCGAGCGACAGCGTCACGCCCTGGTAGGCGAGCGCCCCCCGGCCCGCCAGCTCCTCCCCGGCGATCCAGCGGAGCGTGTCGGGATCGGGAACCGAGTCGGCGTCGAACACCCCGACGAACACCCGCGACGGATCGGCGGCGTCGGCCTCGAGAACCTGGGCGAGCGCCTCGGACCGGAGCGCCCAGTTGAGCTGCTCGGCCTTGCGCCCGGGCCCGGGCAGGACGAGATGCACGAGCCGCTTGGCGTCGTAGGGCGGCAGGTCTCCGAGGAACTGCTGGCAGAGCGTCCCGGTGCTCTCCGGCATCGCCGGGTGGGGCACGGCGTCCTCCCCCGCCTTCGTGACGACGACGTACCGCGCGCGCTCGCCCGGGTACCGGAGGGCGAGGAGCCCTCGCATCGTCGCCGCGATCCCCGGCTCCTGGTAGGCTGCGACGAGCGTCAGGAACACGGGGGCGCCGGCTCGCGCCCTGAGGGTCTCCTCCGACGGAAGCTCCCCGCGGCGCGCATAGCCGGCCCGGACGAACCGGACGGTCGTCAGCATCCCGGCCCAGTCGATCGCGAGCTTCCAGGCGGCCCGGAGATTGAACAGCAGGGTGGCCAGGAAGAGCCAGCCCGCGTACGGCTCGAGCCACGTCCAGCGCATCAGTCCCCTCGAAGCGTGGTTACGGGGACCGCGGCGGAGACGGCGGGAGCGCCGGGGCCGGCTCGCCGGGCCGGGCGCTGCGCGGGAAGCGCAGCACCCGCTCGCCGGGCCGGACCAGTCCGAGCTCCTCTCGGGCAATCCGCTCGATGACGGCCGGGTCCTCCTGCAGCTCGGAGATCGCCCGGGACAGGCGCTCGTTCTCGGCTTCGAGCGTCCGCACCTCGCGGACGAGCGTGTCGACCTCGCCACGAAGCCGCCGCAGGGCAAGCACGCCGTTGTCGCCGAAGACCGCCATCACCGCGAGGATGAGGAGCGCTCCGACCACGATCCACCCGGGACGCGTGAGCCGCGTCGCCATCAGGGACGCCCCGGGAGGATCGTCGTCCCCGGCCAGCGGGCGGCGTCCCCGAGCCACTCCTCGATGCGGAGCAGCTGGTTGTACTTGGCCACGCGATCGCTCCGGGAGAGGGATCCCGTCTTGATCTGGCCTGCGTTGACGGCGACGGCGAGGTCCGCGATGAAGGTATCCTCGGTCTCCCCCGAGCGGTGGGAGACGACGACCCCGTAGCCCGCCGACTTCGCCAGCTCGACGGCGTCGAGCGTCTCGGTCAGCGTGCCGATCTGGTTCACCTTGATCAGGATCGCGTTGGCGGCCCCGCGCCGGATGCCCTCCCCGAGGCGCTCCGCGCTCGTCACGAAGAGGTCGTCGCCGACGAGCTGGAGCCGGCCGCCGAGGCGCTCGGTCAGCGCGATCCAGCCGTCCCAGTCGTCCTCGCGGAGGCCGTCCTCGATCGACACCAGCGGGAACCGGTCGGCGAGCCGCTCGTAGAAGCCGATGAGCTCGTCCGTCGCCCAGGTCGCCCCCTCGCCGGGCGCCTGGTAGCGGCCCTCGCGCCAGAGCTCGGTCGCCGCGACGTCGAGAGCCAGCCACACGTCCTCGCCCGGGCGGTAGCCGGCCGCCTCGATGGCGCGGACGAGCGTGCCGAGCGCGGCCTCGGCCCCCGGCAGATCGGGCGCGAACCCGCCCTCGTCCCCGACGCCGGTCACGTGCTTCTGCTCCTGCAGGAGACGCTTGAGCGCGTGGAAGATCTCCGACCCCGCTCGCAGCGCCTCCGAGAACGACGGCAGCCCGGCCGGCACGAGCATGAACTCCTGGACGTCGAGCCGGTTGTCGGCGTGGGCGCCCCCGTTGATCACGTTCATCAGGGGGAGCGGGAGCGTTCGTGCATTCGGGCCGCCCAGGTAGCGGAAGAGCGGGATCCCGAGGTCGTCCGCGGCGGCGCGGGCGCAGGCGAGGGAGACGCCGAGGATCGCGTTGGCGCCCAGCGTCTCCTTCTGGGGCGTGCCGTCGAGCTGGCAGAGCGTGCGGTCGATCAGGGCCTGCTCGGCCGCGTCCATCCCCTTCACCTCGGGGGCGATCACGCGCTCCACGTTGCGCACGGCCTGCAGCACGCCCTTCCCACCGAAGCGCCGCCGGTCGTCGTCGCGCAGCTCGAGGGCCTCGGCGCTGCCGGTCGAGGCGCCCGACGGCACCGCCGCGCGACCCTCGGCGCCGCTGTCCAGGTGCACCTCCACCTCGACGGTGGGGTTCCCGCGGGAGTCGAGGATCTCGCGGGCGTGGACGTCGACGATCTCGGCCATGTCAGTCGTCGCCGCGCGGCTGGCGATCAGGCAACTGGCTCACGGTCCTTCAGGCCCTCCGGTTCAGGATGAAGTCGGCCAGGGCGCGAAGCGGCTCCGCCGCCGGCCCGAGGGGCGCGAGGGCGGCATGGGCCTCCCGGGTGAGCGCGGCCGCCCGCGCCTTGGACGCCGGGAGACCGTGCAGCCCCGGGTAGGTGACCTTCTGCTGCCGTTCGTCTTTCCCCGCCGTCTTGCCGAGCGTCTCGAGCGAGCCCTCGACGTCGAGGATGTCGTCCACGATCTGGAACGTGAGGCCGATCCGGTCACCGTACGCCGTGAGCGCCGCCAGCGCGGGCTCCGAGCCGCCGGCCAGGAGCGCGCCCGACCGGAGGGCGCCCCGGATGAGGGCCGCGGTCTTCCGCGTGTGGATGTACTCGAGCGTCTCGGCCGGAACCGCCTTCCCCTCGGACTGCACGTCCACGACCTGGCCCCCGACCATCCCGTCGGTGCCGGCAGCTCCGGTGATCTCGGCGAGGACCCGCGGGAACACCTCGGGCGCCGCCTTGCCCAGGCCGAAGTTGACGGCGACGAGACCGAGCGCGTGGGTGAGGAGCGCATCCCCGGCGAGAACGGCGATCGCCTCGCCGAAGACCTTGTGGTTCGTGAGGCGCCCGCGGCGGTAGTCGTCGTCATCCATGGCGGGCAGATCGTCGTGGACCAGGGAGTAGGTGTGGATCAGCTCGAAGCAGCAGGCGGTGGGCATGACGTCGTCCATCTGGCCGCCCACCGCCTCGGCGCCCGCGATCACCAGGATGGGGCGGAGACGCTTGCCGCCCGCGAAGACGCTGTATCGCATCGCCTCGTGGATGACCGGCGGGGGGGCGGTCGCCGGCGGCAGATACCGCTCGAGCGCCTCGTCGACGGCGCGCCGGCGCTCCGCGAAGTAGCCCTCGAGGTCGAACGCCGTCACCGGACGTCCTCGCCCGTCGGCTCACCCCTGCCCCTCCTCCCAGCGGAACGGCTCGGCTCGCGCCCCTCCCTCATCCTGCATCAGGATCTCGATCCGCCGCTCCGCCTCCTCGAGGCGCCGGGTGCACAGGCGCAGGAGCCCGGTCCCTTCCTCGAAGACGCGCAGGGAGTCGTCGAGCGACAGGTTTCCGGCCTCCAGCGCGTGGACGATCTCCTCGAGGCGCGCCATCGCCGCCTCGAACTTCGGGCCGTCCTCGCGCGCCGGGGCCGGCTCAGGCGTGGCGGGCATCGCTCTCTCCACGTCCGCGCCCCGTCGGCGCGCCAGGGCGGTCCACGTCCTCGACCCGGCAGCCCAGGCTTCCCTCGTGGAGCCGGACGGTGATGCGCTCGCCGATCCGCACGCCGTCCGCGCGCGTCAGCACCTCGCCGGCGGGCGAGACGGCGATCGCGTAGCCCCGGGCGAGACAGGCCAGCGGGCTCAGGCCGTCGAGTCGCGCGGCCAGCGCCTCCACGGCGCGCCGGCGGCGGGCGGTCTCGCCGCGGAGCGCGCGCTCGAGCCGGCCCCCGAGCTGGCCGGCGAGCTCTCGCCGGTGACGCACGGGCGCCCCGAGGAGGGCGGGCCGGAGCGCCCGCGCGGCCCGCGCGAGCCGCTCGCGCGCCCGCGCATCGTGGCGGGCCATCGCGCGGCCGAGGCGGGTGCCGAGGTCGTCCACGCGCCGCGCCCAGTCCCGCAGCGGGCGGCCGGGATCCGTCAGGACTCGCCGGCGGCGGAAGTCGACGAGCCGGTCGGCGAGGCGCCCGGTGCGCTGGCCGATCGCCTGCCCGAGCCGCGCGCGGAGCGCCGCCACCTGGCGCACGAGCTCGGTCTTCTCCCGCACGACCAGCTCGGCCGCGGCGGACGGCGTCGGCGCTCTCAGGTCGGCCACGAAGTCGGCGATCGTCACGTCGGTCTCGTGCCCGACCGCGGAGATCACCGGGATCTTCGACGCCGCGATCGCCCGCGCGACGGCCTCCTCGTTGAACGCCCAGAGGTCCTCGAGCGACCCGCCGCCGCGGGCCAGCACGATCACGTCGAGGTCGCCCAGCCGGTTGAGCGTCCCGAGCGCCGCGGCGATCTCGCCGGCCGCGGTGTCGCCCTGGACGCGGACGGGGCACACGAGGACCTGGAGGCCCGCGAAGCGCCGGGTGACGACCCGCAGGAAGTCCCGGACCGCGGCACCCGTCGGCGACGTGACGAGCCCGACGCGCCGCGGAAGCGTCGGCAGCGCGCGTTTCCGTGCGGGGTCGAAGAGCCCCTCGGCGGCGAGTCGGGCCTTCAGCTGCTCGAAGGCGAGCTGGAGCGCGCCGAGGCCCTTCGGCTCCAGCACCTCGCACACGAGCTGGTACTCGCCCCGCACCGCGTAGACGTCGAGTCGACCGAACGCGAGAACGTGGAGCCCGTCGGCCGGCTCGAAGCGAACCCGCCGCATGCGACCCCGGAAGAGGACGGCCCGCATCTGGGCCTCCTCGTCCTTCAGCGTGAAGTAGACGTGCCCCGAGCTGTGCACCCGGAGATTCGAGATCTCTCCCTCGACCCAGAGCCCGCCGAACCGCCCCTCGAGGGTGTCCTTGACCGCGCGGGTCAGCTCCGAGACCGTGAGGACCCGGCGGCCGGCGTCCGGCATCGGAAGAGGCAGGACGGCCATCGGCTCAGCCAAGCCCCGCCTGGCGGCGGGCGGCGTCGAGCGTGTTCCGCATCAGCATTGCGATCGTCATCGGCCCCACACCGCCGGGCACGGGCGTGATCGCGCGCACCCGCGGGCTCACGCTGGCGAAGTCCACGTCCCCGGCGAGCTTCCCGTTCGCGAGCCGGTTCACGCCCACGTCCACCACGACGGCGTCGGGCCGGACCATGTCCCCGGTCACGACCGCCGGGCGGCCGGCGGCGACCGCGAGAATCTCGGCGCGCTGCGTGTGAGCGGCGAGGTCGCGCGTCCGCGTGTGACACATCGTGACGGTCGCGTGGCGGCCGAGGAGGAGCTGCGCCAGCGGCTTCCCCACGATGCGCGAGCGGCCCACCACCACGGCCTCCGCACCCTTGAGGTCGACGCCGTAGTGGTCGAGGATCTCGATCACCCCCGCCGGCGTGCACGGGAGGACTCCGGGCATGCCCGCGAGCAGACGGCCGAGATTCTCGGGGTGGAAGCCGTCCACGTCCTTCACGGGGTCGACGGCGGCGATCACCCGATCCTCGTCGATCCCGGAGGGCAAGGGCAGCTGGACGAGGATCCCGTGGATCGTCCGGTCGGCGTTCAGCTCGCGGATCAGGGCCAGGAGATCGGCCTGGGCCAGCCCCTCTGGAAAGAGATGGTCGCGCGCCTCGATGCCGAGCGCCTGGCAGGCCCGTCGCTTGCCGCCGACGTAGACCTTCGAGGCCGGGTCCTCGCCCACCAGCACGACCGCGAGCGCGGGGCGCACGCCCCGCGCGTGAAGCGCGCCGACACCCTCGGCCACGGCCGCCTGGACCTTCGCGGCCACGACCTTGCCGTCGAGGATCTGCGCCACGGCGGAGGCCCGGATCAGGCGGGGAGGTCCCGCTGGACGCGCTCGATCGAGAGCGCGCGCCCCGATTCCGGATCGATCCGGATCACGGCCCCCTGGAACCGGGCCCGGCCCCGGGCCGGCTCGAACCGGCTCGGCATCCCGGTCCGGAACCGCTGGATCGCCAGCTCGGGCTCGACGCCGATCACGGAGTCGATGGGACCGGTCAGGCCGAGGTCGGTGAGATAGGCCGTCCCCTGCGTCAGGATGCGCTCGTCGGCCGTCTGGACGTGCGAGTGGGTGCCGACCACGGCCGAGACGCGCCCGTCGAGGTACCAGCCCATGGCCTGCTTCTCCGAGGTCGCCTCGGCGTGCATGTCGACCACGATCACCGAGGTCTCGGTCCGGAGCCGCAGGAGCTCCTCGTCGGCCTTCGCGAACGGACAGTCGATCGAGGCCATGAAGGTGCGGCCCTGGAGGTTCAGCACGCCCACCTGGTGCGCCCCCGCCTTCACCACGACCGACCCCACGCCCGGGGTCCCCGCCGGGTAGTTGGCGGGGCGAAGGAGGAGGTTCTCCTTGACGATGTAGCCGAAGATCTCCTTCCGGTCCCAGATGTGGTTCCCGCTCGTCATCACGTCCACGCCGGCCTCGAGGAACCCCTTCGCCAGCGCCGGCGTCACGCCGAACCCGGCGGCGGCGTTCTCCACGTTGGCCACCACCAGGTCGACCTGGAGCTCGCTCTTGACCTGAGGGAGGAACGTCACGAGGGCCCGGCGCCCCGGCTCCCCGAACACGTCCCCGATGCACAGGATGGTCAGCGTCTTCACGGGCATCTCCCTCAGTGTACCCGAACAGCCGGGCGGACCGGGCTCAGCGCGCGAACTCGGTCGCGCGGTGCTCCCGGATCACGGTCACCTTGATGTGACCGGGGTACTGCATCTCGGCCTCGATCCGCTTGGCGATGTCCTTGGCGAGCTGGTAGGTGTCGAGGTCCGAGATCTGATCCGACTTGGTGATGATCCGGAGCTCGCGGCCCGCCTGGATGGCATAGGCCGCGTCCACGCCCTTGAACGAGCAGGCGATGTCCTCCATGGCCTTGACCCGCTTGATGTAGCTCTCGAGCACGTCGCGGCGGGCGCCCGGCCGCGCCGCCGAGACGCCGTCGGCGGCCTCGACCAGCACCGCCTCGACCGTCTCCGGCTCCTCCTGGTCGTGGCCCGAGAGAATCGTGTTCAGCACCGCCCGCGGCTCGTTGTACTTGGACAGGAGCTCCACGGACAGGTCGACGTGGCTGCCCTCCTGCTCGTGGGTCAAGGCCTTGCCGATGTCGTGGAGGAGGCCGCAGCGCTTGGCCAGCTTGACGTCGGCCCCCACCTCGGCCGCCATCATGCCGGCCAGCCACGCGACCTCCTTGGAGTGCTGGAGGCAGTTCTGGCCGTAGGAGGTGCGGTACCGGAGCCGCCCCACCATCCGGACCAGCTCCGCGTGCAGGCCGTGCACGCCGACCTCGAAGCACGCCCGCTCGCCCTCCTCCTTCAGGTGCTGTTCCATTTCCTTCTTGACCTTCTCGACGACCTCCTCGATCCGGGCCGGATGGATCCGGCCGTCGGCGATGAGGCGCTGGAGCGCGATCTTGGCGATCTCCCGCCGGAGCGGATCGTAGCCGGAGATGATGACCGCCTCCGGCGTGTCGTCCACGATGAGGTCCACGCCGGTGGCCAGCTCGAGCGCCCGGATGTTGCGCCCCTCGCGGCCGATGATGCGGCCCTTCATGTCGTCCGACGGCAGGTCCACGATGGAGACGGCGGTCTCCACCGTGTAGTCCGGGGCGAGCCGCTGGATGGTCGTCGCGAGCACCTCGCGCGCCTTGCGCTCGGCGCCCTCGCGCGCCTCCTCATCCAGTCGCATCGCGATCAGGATGGCCTCGCGCCGGGCCTCCTCCTCCATCTGGGCGAGGAGCCGCTGCTTGGCTTCCTCGGCCGTCAGGCCCGCGATCCGCTCGAGCTGCCGGCGCTGCTCGTCGACCAGCGCCTGCTGTCGCGCCTCGACGTCCTTCAGCGCCTGCTCCCGCCCGCGCAGGCTCTCCTCGCGCGCGTGGTAGTCACGGTCCCGGCGGTCGAACTGGTCGAGCCGCCGCGAGACCTGCTCCTCCTTCTGGCTCAACCGCCGCTCGAGACTCTGGACCTCCTTCTGGCGCTCACGGATCTCCTGCTCGAGCTCGGTCCGGGCGCGGTAGACGACCTCCTTGGCCTCGATGGCGGCGTCCTTCAGGCGGGTCTCCGCGTTCCGCTCGGCCTCCTCCAGGACACGCCGGCCGTGTTGCGCAACATCTCCCAGCCGACGCGTGGTGATTTGCCGCTGGAGCAGCATGCCAACGAGTCCTGCGAGAGGCAGCAGGACCACGGCGGCGACGATCAGGACGATGAGCGTGGTGGGTTCCAGGATCGTCACCTCCCCTCAGCCCACCGGCTGGTGGCCGGGGTCCGAGCCGACGCGGAATACCCTCTCAATCGTGAGGAATCCGCTCTAAATCCGCTCAACATTAGGCTGTTTGCCACTCGGTGTCAAGGCGAGTCGGTTCCCGGCTGGCCCTGGTCAACATGGCGCAGTCGGGCGGGACGTCCCGGGGCGGGTACGGACCTGTCGCGATGCGCAACACGGTCGTTGCGACGATGCCACATCGCGACGCCGCCGATCGGCGCGTCAGGCGTCGGGGGGCGCCGGATCCGCCACGACCATCGGGGCCAAAACACGACGGGCGGGACGCTCAGGTCCCGCCCATCCGGAAAGTTCCCCGCCTCTGCCGTGTGCTTGGCTGGTTCGAACCTGGCTCTACCAGGTGGGAGCCCAATGCGCGGCTTTAGGCTTCCCCTCTCGCGAGGGGCATGCTCACCGCTCGCGCGGGAGGACTCCCGTTCACGATACTAGGCTCGCAACCGTCGCCTCACATCACGCACAGCGCAGGGAAGCGCTTGCCCGACCATCATTAGGCCCGCGGGCGCCGGGCCCCGTCAAGTCCCGGCGCGGCCGTCCAGGACGGCTCCCAGCCGCTCCGTCAACCGGTCCACCCGCACCAGCCACTGGGCGTCCGTCCCGCGCCCGCCCTCCGTCTCGCGACACCGGTACAGCTCGTCCACGACGTGAAGACCGGCCAGGAGCGAGAGCCGCAGCGGGTCGAACACCCGGGCCTGGTCCCGCACGCTCTGGATCCGTCCGTTCAGATACTCGGCCAGCTCGTGGATGTACTCGGGCGTTCCCCGCCCGCGGACGGACAGCCGCTGACCCAGGATCTCGACATCCGCGCGCCCCTCGGTCATGCGCCGCCTCCTTTGATCATCCAGCGATCGCCGCGTCGGGACCCGTCAGAGTCCCTCGATCCGGGCGAGGTCCTTCAGGATCCCCTCCACCTGGCCGAGCAGCTGCCGGCGCTCCTCGAGGAGGCGTCGCTGCTCCGCCTCGAGCCGACCAATGACCTCGAGCCGGGTGCGGAGCCCCTCCGCCTCGGCCGTGAGATCGGCCACGCGGGCGTCGAGGCCTCGACGCTCCGTGGCGAGCCGAGTGTTCTCCGCACGGAGGGTGCCGATCAGCTCGATCGCCCGCTGAACGTGCTGCTCGAGGAGGGCCAGTCGCGCCTGGGCGTCTTCGCTCACCGTATAGTCCTCGCTGAGCGGGAGTCTGTTCGACGGCCTTGATTGGACGGCCTTCGGCCTGTGGCGGCCTGTGGGGTCATTCGGCATCTCCCCCGCCGGGCCCGTCCGCACCCCGCACCTCGGCGCCAAGCTCGACCCGGAGCCGCTCCACCACCTCGCCATGCGCCCGGTTGACCTCGGCGTCGGTGAGCGTCCGGTCGTCGGCCTGGTAGAGGAGGCCATAGGCGAGGCTCTTCCGGCCGGGCCCGACCTGGGCGCCCTCGTAGACGTCGAAGAGGGCCACCCGCCTGAGCCACGGTGGCCGGATCGCCTCGATCGCACGGCCCACCTCGGCCGCCGGCACACCGACGGGCACGACCACCGCCAGGTCCCGCTGGACTCCCGGATGCCGGGCCAGCGGCCGGTACTGGATCACGCGGCCGGGCAGGGCCTCGATCGCGTCGAGCGACAGCTCCACGACGAAGACCGGCATCGACAGGTCGAACGCCTTCTGGACGTCCGGATGGAGCTCGCCCATGACCCCGACGGGCGCGCCCTGAACCACGACCGTGGCAGCGCGCCCGTCCTCGAGGTAGGGCGCCATCGCGGGCTCGGCGCTGACCTCGCCCCGCCCCAGCGCTTCGACCAGGCCCTCCACGGCACCCTTCGCGTCGAAGACGTCGACCCGCGCGCGGGGCGTGTGCCAGGCGCGCGGGGCGCGGAGCCCCGTCAGCACGACGCCGACGCGGGTGTCCTCTCGGGGCAGGGTCCCCGCCCCGCGCCCCTCGAACACGCGCCCGATCTCGAAGAGCCGCACGTCGGGCGTCTGGCGGCGCACGTTGGTCGCGAGCGCCTCCAGAAGGCCGAAGAGCAGGGTCGGGCGCATCACGGACCGGTCCGTCGCCAGCGGGTTCTGGAGCCGGACGACGCGGGGGTCGTCCGGCGAGAGCTCGAGATGGCGAAGGTGCGCGGGGTCGGTCAGCGACAGCGAGACGGTCTCGTGGCAGCCCGCGCCGGTGAGGACGCGGCGCACGGTGTCGCGCGCGACCATGTGGCGTGGCCGGCGCGTCAGCGCCAGGGCCCCGGACGGGAGCGTCGAGGGGATCTTCTCGTAGCCCCAGACGCGCGCGATCTCCTCCACGAGGTCGTCCTCGATGGCGACGTCGCGCCGGAAGGCGGGGACCACGACCTCGAAGCCGCCCTCGCGCTCCGTCGCCGGGAACCCCAGGCCCCGCAGGATGTCGGCGACGGCGGCCCCGGGCGGGCACGCGCCGACGACCCGCCGGATGCGCTCCAGGCGAAGCGGCACCGCCCGCGGCCGGCGAGGCGCGGGGTAGGCGTCGAGCACGCCGGTCGCGACCCGGCCCCCGCCCAGCTCGGCGATCAGCTGCGCGGCGCGGTCCAGCGCGTCCCTGAGCCCCTCGATGTCCGCGCCCCGCTCGAAGCGATAGGAGGCCTCGGTGGAAAGGCCGAGCGCCTTCGCGGTGCGGCGGATCGAGCCGGGCGCGAAGTACGCGCTCTCGAGCAGCACCGTGCGGGTCGTGTCTCGCACCTCGGTGTTGGCGCCGCCCATGACCCCGGCCACCGCCACGGCCCGCGCCGCGTCGGCGATGACGAGCATCTGATCGCCGAGCGCCCGGCTCTGCCCGTCCAGGGTCACGACGGTCTCGCCGGGGCGGGCCCGGCGGACCACGACGTGGCGGTCCGTCAGGAGGTCGCCATCGAACGCGTGGAGCGGGTGTCCCAGCTCCCAGAGCACGTAGTTCGTCACGTCGACGACGTTGTTGATCGGGCGAAGCCCGGCCGCGCGAAGGCGCTGGGCGAGCCAGGCCGGGGACGGGCCGACCGTGACGCCGGTGACGAGCCGCGCCGCGTAGCGCGGGCAGAGATCCGGGTCCTCGATGGTGACCCGCCAGCCCGCCGTCGTCACGGCCGGGTCCTCGCGGACCGCGCAGTCCGGGGGCCGGAGGCGGCCGCCGGTCAGGGCGGCCACCTCGCGGGCGATCCCGACGATGGCCAGGCAGTCGGGCCGATTCGGCGTCACCTCGACCTCGAGGATCGCGTCGTCGAGACCCAGGTGGCCGACCAGGTCGGCACCCACGGGCGCGTCGGCGCCCAGGAGCAGGATGCCGCTCGCGTCCGGCCCGACGCCCAGCTCCGCCTCCGAGCAGAGCATCCCCTCGGACGCGATGCCCCGGATGGTGGCGACGGCGACCCGCCGGCCGCCGGGGAGCGCCGCCCCCGGAGGGGCGAAGGCCGCTCGCACTCCCGCCCGGACGTTCGGCGCGCCGCACACCACGCGGTAGCGCTCCGCCCCGGTCGACACCTCGCAGACCCGGAGCGTTCCACCCGAGGCGTGCGGGGCCACGTCGAGCACCTCGGCCACGACCAGGCCGCCGAGCTCCGAGGCGCCCTCGGCGACCAGGCCGGTCTCGATGCCGGCCATCGTCAGCCGCTCGGCGACGGCGCGCGGCTCGGCCCCCGTGTCGACGAACTCCCGGAGCCAGCGGTACGGGATCCTCACCGGCGCCGCTCGCTAGAACTGCGACAGGAATCGGAGATCATTCTCGAAGAAGAGGCGGATGTCATCGATGCCGTAGCGGAGCATCGCGACGCGCTCGACGCCCATGCCGAACGCCCAGCCGGTCACTTCCTCCGTGTCGTAGCCCATGGCCCGGAGGATGCGCGGGTGGACCATGCCCGAGCCCAGGATCTCGAGCCACCCCGATGCCTTGCAGACCCGGCAGCCGCCGCCCTTGCAGAGGAAGCAGAGGACGTCCACCTCCGCCGACGGCTCGGTGAACGGGAAGAACGACGGCCGGAAGCGGATCCGGCTGTCCGGGCCGAACAGCTCGCGCGCGAACAGCTCGAGCGTGCCCTTGAGGTCGCCCATCGAGATGCCGCGGTCGACTGCAAGGCCCTCGACCTGGTGGAACACCGGCGAGTGCGTGATGTCGGCGTCCCGGCGATACACGCGCCCGGGGCAGATGATCCGCACCGGCGGCTTCTGCCGCTCCATGGTCCGGATCTGGACCGGGGAGGTATGCGTCCGCAGGAGGATCTCCCCCGCCACGATCGCGTGCGGCCCGACCGCAAACCCCGGGCTGAGCGAAGTGTGCGTCGGCAGGAGGGTGTCCCCCGCGACGTAGAACGTGTCCTGCATGTCGCGCGCGGGGTGGTCCTTCGGGATGTTGAGGGCCTCGAAGTTGTAGTGGTCGAGCTCGACCTCGGGCCCTTCGGCGACGGCGAAGCCCATGCCCGTGAACACGTCCACGATCTCGTCGTGCACCTGGGTGAGCGGATGGAGCCCGCCCGGGACGACGCGGCGGCCGGGGAGCGTCAGGTCGGGCCGATCGGCCGCCAGCCGGGCTCGCCGCTCGACACGCTCCAGGACGGCCTGCCGGGCCTCGAGCTCCGACTCGATCCCCGCCTTCGCCTCGTTCGCCTCACGCCCCACGATGGGCCGCTCGGCGGGCGGCAAGCCCGGCAGGGCGCGCAGGAGCTGGGTGAGCGTGCCGCGCTTGCCGAGGTACTTGACCCGGACCTCGTCGAGATCCCGACGGGTGGCGGCCCGCTCGATCTCCTCGCGGGCGCCCTCGACGATCGTGCGGACGCGCTGGTCTGCCATGCCGGAACTCGTTCGGCCATTCTACCGGAAGACCATTCGGCGCAGAAGGGCGCACACTTCCAGCGAGCGACGAAACGCTCCGCGGGCGGCCGAGGCGGGGGGCCGCTCTCGGGCGCCCGCCGCCGGGCACAGCTAGCGCGGCGCGATCGGCTGGCGGATGGCCTCGGCGCGCACGCGGGCGACGAGATCGCCCATCGCCTCGAGAGCCTGGAGCGCGTCGGGACCGATCTCGAGGGCGAGCAGCGGAACGCTCGTGTAGTCCCGAACGAGCCGGTAGGTCGTTCCCGACAGCCGCGCGAGCACCGCGCGTCGGGCGGCGGCGATCGCCGCCTCGCGCGCCGGCGCGGCGCCCGGGGCGGGCTCCGGCATCCTCAGCTCGACGAGCACGCGCGCCGGACCGCGTCCGACGGCGGTCCGGACCTCCGGATCGATCACCGGCCCCCCATCGGCGACAGCGCGTGCCCTCCGGCCGCCCGAAGCCAGGAGCAGCAGGGAGATCCCGGCCACGAGGGCGCCACGGCGGGTCAGCGGGAAGGCCCCCACCCCCGAGGCGTCCGCGTCACGGCACGAGCACGCTCGCCGTCGCCACCGTGTCGTCCGTGAACGTCACCGTCAGGGTCAGCGTCGTCCCCGGCACGAACTTCGCGTTGAAGTAGTCCGTCGCGAACACCGCGAAGCTCCCGCCCACCGGCACGGTGAAGCTCACCGAGCTGTTCCCCGTGTTGTACGTGGCTGCGTCCCAGCCCTGGGCCGCCCCCAGCATCCAGTAGCCGTTGGCCGGGATCGTGTCCCAGCGCCCCGAGGCCGCCCCGCCCGCGGCCAGCACGAGCTGCTTCACCGTCCGCTCCGGCCCGACGAGCGAGGCCGTCAGGGTGCCGTCCAGCGCCCCGTCGGGGCCCGGCGGTCCCTCCCCTTGATACACGCGGTCCCGGATCTTGCCGTTCCACGCCAGCGTCACGCCCGGCGGCGGCGGGGGCGGCGCGCCCGGCGCCGTCACCGAGAACCCACCGGCCAGCGTCGCCCCGCCGCCGCCCGGGTTCGTCACCGTCACGTCCCGCAGCCCCACCGCTGCGTCCACCGCGATGTTGAGCGTCGCCAGGAGCTGCGTCGCCGACGGCACGGTCACGTTCGTCACCGTCACGCCCGCGCCCAGGCTCAGCGTCGCCCCGGCCTGAATGTTCGTTCCGCTCACCGTCACCGAGACCGCCGCGCCTTGCGCGCCCCCGGTCGGCGCCACCGACGTCACCGTGGGCACCACCGGCACCGTCACGCTCGCGGTGGCCACCGTGTCGTCCGTGAAGGTCGCCGTCAGCGTGAGCGTCGTGCCCGCCAGGAACTTCGCGTTGAAGTAGTCCGTCGCGAAGACCGCGAAGCTCCCGTCCGCCGACACCTGGAAGTTCACCGCATCGTTCGGCGCGTTCTTCAGCGCGCCGTCCCACGTGTCGGCCGCGCCGACCACCCAGTACCCGTTACCCGGGACGGTGTCCCACCGCCCCGAGGCCGCCCCGCTCGCGTCCAGCACGAGCTGCCGCACCGTCCGGGCCGGTCCCACCAGCGTGGCCGTCAGCGTGCCGTCCAGCGCCCCGTCCGGCACGACGGCGCCCTCGCCCTGCCCCACCCGGTCCCGGATCTTGCCGTTCCACGCGAGCGTGATGCCCGGCGGCGGCGGGGGCGGCACCCCGGCGCCGTCACGCCGAATCCCCCAGCCAGCGTGGCGTTGCCGCCGCCCGGGTTCGTCACCGTCACGTCCCGCGGCCCCACCGTCGCGTCCGCCGCGATGGTCAGCGTGGCCTGGAGCTGCGTCGCCGACGGGACCGTCACGTTCGTCACCGCCACGCCGGACCCCACGGTGAGCGTTGCTCCGCTCAGGAAGAGCGTCCCGCCCACCGTCACCGAGACCGTCGCCCCCTGCTCCCCGCCGGCCGGCGTCACCGACGCCACCGTCGGCGTCACCGGCACCGTCGCGCTCGCCGTCGCCACCGTGTCGTCCGTGAACGTCACCGTCAGGGTCAGCGTCGTCCCCGCCACGAACTTCGCGTTGAAGTAGTCCGTCGCGAACACCGCGAAGCTCCCGCCGACCGGCACGGTGAAGCTCACCGAGCCGTTCCCCGTGTTGTACGCGGCTGCGTCCCAGCCCTGGGCCGCCCCCAGCAACCAGTAGCCGTTGGCGGGGATCGTGTCCCAGCGCCCCGAGGCCGCCCCGCTCGCGGCCAGCACGAGCTGCTTCACCGTCCGCTCCGGCCCGACGAGCGTGGCCGTCAGGGTACCGTCCAGCGCCCCGTCGGGGCTCGGCGCCCCCTCGCCCTGCCCCACCCGGTCCCGGATCTTGCCGTTCCACGCCAGCGTCACGCCCGGCGGCGGCGGGGGCGGCACCCCCGGCGCCGTCACCGTGAAGCCGCCGGTCAGGGTCGCTCCCCCGCCGCCCGGATTCGTCACCGTCACGTCGCGCGGCCCCACCACCGCGTCCGTCGCGATGTTGAGGGTCGCCAGGAGCTGCGTCGCCGCGGACACCGTCACGCTCGTCACCGTCACGCCGGCCCCGACGGTCAGCGTGGCCCCGCTCTGGAAGTTCGTCCCGCTCACCGTCACGGGGACCGTCGCGCCCTGCTCACCCCCGGTCGGCGACACCCCGGCCAGCGTCGGCACTACGGGCACGACCGCCGTGGCCGTCGCCACCGTGTCGTCCGTGAACGTCACCGTCAGGGTCAGCGTCGTCCCCGCCACGAACTTCGCGTTGAAGTAGTCGGTGGCGAACACCGAGAAGCTCGCCCCGGTCGCCACCGGGAAGTTCACGGACCCGTTCGCCGCGTTCTTGAGCGCCCCGGTGGGCGTGTCCGCGGCTCCCAGGACCCAGTAGAGGTTGTCCGGCACCGTGTCCCACTGTCCCGACGCGGCTCCGCCCGCCACGAGGACGAGCTGCTTCACCGTCCGCCCCGGCCCGGTCAGCGTCGCCGTCAGCGTCCCGTCCAGCGCCAGGTCTGGCGTGAGCGCCGTCTCACCCTGGCCCACCCGGTCCTGGATCTTGCCGTTCCAGACCAGGGCGATGTGGGAGGACGGCAGAGTGACCGTGAAGCCACCGGTCCGCGAGACGGAGCTGCCGTCGGGGTTGTTGACCGTGACCGTTCGCGCGCCCAGGGTGGCGTTCGCCGCGATGCTGACCGTCGCGACGAGCTCCGCGTCCGACACGAACGTGACCGTAGCCACGCTGACGTCCGCGCCGAAGCTCATCGTCGCCCCGCTCTGGAAGTTCGCGCCCTCGATGGTCACGTCCAGGGTGTCGGTCTGGCCGCCCTTGGACGGCGTGATCGTCCCGATCAAGGGGCTCGTGGTAGGGCGGCGAGCGCCTCGAACACGCGGATCCTGGGCTTGGTCACGCCGCTGATGGGCTCGGTCACCGGGAGCCCGGTGGAGACCAGGGCCTCCAGGATCTGGTCGACGGTCGCGGTAGGCGCCGCCTGCTTCAGGACGGCCCACGCGCCGGCGACGTGAGGCGTCGCCGCCGAGGTGCCGTCGGCCGTGATGAAACCGCCGCCTACGAGCGCCGAGGTGATCGATTCCCCGGGGGCGAACAGGGTCAGGAACGGCGCGACGTTCGAGAACCACGAAACCTCGTCGTTCTGTCCGGTGGACCCCACGCTGATCGCGGTGGGCACGCAAGCCGGGGCCGCGATGGCGTCCGTCGCGCCGTCGTTCCCGGAGGCCACGATGGTCGCGATCCCCGCCGCCCGCAGGTTGTCGATGATCGGCTTGTGGACGTCGGTGGCGCAGGGCGCCGTGAACAGGTCCCCGCCCAGGCTCAGGTTGGCGGCGACGAAATTCCGGGCCGTGCGCCGCTGGTACACGCGCTCGAGGCCCTTGATGATGTCCGACTCCCAGGCGCCGAGACACGGCGCGACGCCGCCGCAGAGGGCGGCGCTCGTGATCCGCGAGAAGACCTGGATGGCCATCAGCTGGGCGTCCTTCGCCACGCCGGAGAAGGCCACACCCGCCCCCGCACCGTTGCCGGCTACGACCCCGGCGACGTGCGTCCCGTGAAAGCACCCGTCGAGCGAGCACGGCCGCGCGGAGTTGGTCCCGGTCTGCGACGTCTTGCCGTTCGGGCAGACGGTGCGGCTCTGACCTGTGATGTTGCTCGAGTAGCAGGCCTCCTCCACGACCTTGCCGGTCAGGAACGCGTGCTGGCGCTCCACGCCGGTGTCGAGGACGGCGACCACGGTGCCGGCCCCGGTGAAGCCGTTGGCCCACGCGAGATCGCCTCCGATCAGGGGCACGCTGTCGCTGAGCTGCGGCACCCGGAGGCGATCCTCGGCGATGACGTCGACCGAGAACGCGGCCTCGAGCTCGGCCAGGGCGTCTGGACCCACCTCCAGCGCGAGCAGGGGCACGGTCTCGAACCGGCCGAGGACCGCGTACCGCTTGCCCCGGAGACGCGACACCAGCTGGGACTGCGTGGTCGCCACGTCCCGCCGCTGGCGGGAAACGCCGGCCGCGGACAGCTGGCCCTCGGTGACGTAGGCCCCGCCGGGCAGATGCAGGCGCACGAGGACCCGGGCACTCCCTTCGGTCTGGACCCGGTGCCGGACGCCAGGAGGGACACGGTCAGGCGGGGCGGCCTCGCCAACCGAGCCCGAGAGGCCCAGGAGGAGCAAACCCAGAACGGCCCACGCGCGGTACCTCATCGGAGCCTCCCGTCCAGTCGCCGACGGCCGCCCAACCGAAATTGGGCGCCTCGGCGTGTCATCGGGTCGCTACCTCGGGCCATGCGTCGTGGATGGCACCGGCCGTGAAGCCGGTGAGAGCTCGGATGAGCAAGCCACGTGCCATGGAGGGGTGCACTCTTCGTGGCGGGCCTCGATGTGTGGCTGCTACCCGATTCGGGCGGCTATTGGAAGACGTCTCGGTGGCGGTGGGTGAGCCGGAGCGCCGGGCCTCTGGTATACACCGGCCGAGAAATTCCCCGGAGGGCAAAACTCCTCCAAAGGAAGCCTACAAAGCGGAAGGGCCGGCCCAGTTTCGGCCGGCCCCTTCCGGAGCTCAGAATCGGGGCGCCCGAGGCGCGCCCGGCGAGCGCTCTACGGGCAGTCGCTCAGCGACGCCGTGAAGGTGATCTTGCCGTTGGCGGAGTCGTAGACCGGCGGCACGGTGCAGTTGTACACGGGCGCCGGCTGTACGAGCCCTTCCACCGAGGCCATGTTCGCGGGAAACAGGCCATTGCTGCGGCCGTAGTAGATGGCCACAGCCGACCGAAGGCTCGAGACGATCCCCTGATCCGCGGCAAGCTTGGACTTCTTCACGATGTCTTGGTAGATCGCGATGGCGACGGCCGCGATGATCGCGATGATCGTCACGACGATCATCAGCTCGACGAGCGTGAGGCCACGCTGGTCACGCTTCCGGGACCGGCGCCGCCGCCGGATCATCCCCCGGAGGCCCCTGGACCTGGGGTGGTCCGTAGCCCCTCTCTCCTCGGAATCGCGCTCGCTCATCAGTACCCTCCCTGGTCAGGTCGACACTATCAGGAGGCTTTCCAGCAATCCTCGTGCCGAGAGAGATTCACGGGGCGCGGAAGTCATGTTAGCCCGTGGACACCAGCCGTAGCGAGGTTTCCGATGCAGCACACAACGGGCTAGGCACTCCCGAAAAGCCCCGAAAGCCCCCTCAAACTGACAAAGGCCGGAAGGCCGCTGACAATTCCGGGAAGGCCTGATCTCCACGGGGAGGCCCCTCGACCAGGTCGAGAATCCGGCCCGATGTTTCGGGTCTGACACCCTTGCCTCGGCCGAGGGGATTTTTTCCCTCCACCCAGGAGCCCTCCCGGCAGTGCTGGCCGGAAGAGCTAGCGCCCGGACTGGGCGCGGGCCGTCTCGACGAGGCGGGCGAAGGCCGCGGGATCGCTGATGGCCAGATCCGCCAGCACCTTCCGGTCCAGGTTGACCCCGGCCTTCTTGAGCCCGCTCACGAAGCTCGAGTAGGGCAGGCCCAGTGCCCGGCAGGCGGCGTTGATGCGCAGGATCCAGAGCGACCGGAAGTCCCGCTTCTTCGCTCGGCGGTCTCGGTGGGCAAAGGCCAGGGCCCGGAGCACCGTCTCGGAGGCGGTCTTGTACAGCCGGCGTCGACCGCCCCAGTAGCCCTTGGCCTGCTTGAGGACCTTCTTCCGTCGCTGGCGGGTCTTCGGCCCGCCCTTGGCACGCGGCATGGCTTGTCGCTCCTTCTCGCCTCACTTGAGCCCGGGGGGAGGCAACCCATCTGTCACCCGACCCAGGCGCGCCGGCTCAGGCAGGCGGCTGGGTCGCAGGACTCCGGCGGTTGTGACCCGCCGGGGCAACCGGTGAGCATCAGCCCCCCTCCACGGGGCGGCTGGGCGGTGCGAAGACCGCCAGGGACCGGGCACGGCTCGCGGACGAGCCTCCCGGCCGGCAAAGTGTACCACGCAGACTGGCCGGGATCGGCGCGCGGTCCGATCTCGCGCGGCGCCTGCGATCTACAGGTACGGAACGAGACGCCGGATACGCTTCTCGTCTGCGGGCGCGATCAGCGTGTCCTTGCGAAGCTGGCGCCTCCGCTTGGAGGGCTTCCACTCGAGGAGGTGCTTCTTCCAGCCCTTGGCGCGCACCAGCTTCCCGGTGCCGGTGGCCCGGATCCGCTTGGCAGCGCTCCGCTTCGTCTTGATCTTCGGCATGGCGTCCCCGTCTCTCCCTGCGGCCGAGCCTAGCGCTGCTTCGGGGTCAGGATCATGACCATGTTCCGCCCCTCCAGCCGCGCGTGGCTCTCGATCGTGGCGATGTCCAGCAGGTCCTGGGTCATCCGGTCCAGCAACCGGCGGCCGAGCTCCGTGTGGACCATCTCGCGGCCACGGAATCGGATCGTGACCTTGGCCTTGTTCCCGTCCTCGATGAACCGGCGGACGTGCCGCGCCTTGAACTGGAAATCGTGCTCGTCCGTCTTCGGCCCCATCTTGACTTCCTTGACCTGGATGACCGTCTGCTTCTTGCGGGCATCCTTCGCGCGCCGGCTCTGCTGATACTTGAACTTCCCGAAGTCCATGATCCGGCAGACCGGCGGCGCCGCCTCGGGCGCGACCTCGACCAGGTCGAGCTCCCGCTCCTGCGCGATCCGAATCGCCTCGCCGATAGGCAGGATTCCGAGCTGCTCGCCCTCCGCGCTGACGACCCTGACTTCCCGAGCCCGAATTCCTTCGTTGATCCTGAGGTCCCGCTGCAGTGTGGAGATGCGCCTTACCCCCGTTCCGGCCCGATGCGTGAAGTCGCGGCCCGGGTCCGGATCTCGGCCGTGACCTCGGCGAGGAACCGGTCGACGGGCATCGCCCCGACGTCCTCGCCGCCCCTCTTGCGAACGCTCGCGGTGCCATCGCGGGCCTCGCGCTCACCCACGACCAGCACGTACGGCACCTTCTGGACCTGCGCCTCGCGCACCTTGTAGCCGAGCTTCTCCGAGCGGTCGTCGAGCTCGGCCCGCGCGCCGGCCTCGAGCAGGCGCCGGTGAACCACCCCCGCGTACTCCGCGTGCTTGGCCGAGACCGGGAGGACCCGCGCCTGGACCGGCGCGAGCCACGCCGGGAAGGCGCCCGCGAAGTGCTCGATCAGGATCCCGATGAAACGCTCGAAGGAGCCGAGGATCGCGCGGTGGATCGCCACGGGACGCTTGGGCTGCCCGTCCGAGTCGACGTACTCCAGCTGGAAGCGCTCCGGCAGCATCGTCAGGTCGGCCTGGACGGTGGCCATCTGCCAGTCCCGCCCGAGGATGTCCTCGATGTGGATGTCGATCTTCGGCCCGTAGAAGGCGCCGTCCCCGGGCTTGAGGGTGAACGGCAGCCCGTTCGCCCGAAGCGCCTCCTCGAGAGCCCGCTCGGCCTGATCCCACTGCTCCGCCTGGCCGAGGTACTTCTCCGGCCGCGTGGCCAGGCGGAAGCGTGGCTCGAGCCCAAACGTCCGGTAGAACACCTGCACCAGCTCGAGCACGGCGGTGATCTCCGCCTGGAGCTGATCCGGCCGGCAATAGATGTGGGCGTCGTCCATGGTGATCTGCCGGACGCGGAACAGGCCCGTCAGCGTGCCCGAGCGCTCGTTCCGGTGGAGCCGCCCCATCTCCGAGAAGCGGAGCGGCAGGTCACGGTACGAGCGGAGCGCGTGCCGGTAGGCGAACGTCGACTCGGGGCAGTTCATGGGCTTGAGGCTGAAGATCTGCTCCTCGGCCTCCACCTTGAACATGTTCTCCGAGTAGTGCTCCCAGTGACCCGATTGCTCCCAGAGGCGCTTGTTCACGAGGATCGGCGTCGAGATCTCCTGGTAGCCCCGCGCGTCCTGGAGCTCCCGCGCGTACCGCTCGAGCTCCCGGAACACGACCATGCCCTTGGGAAGCCAGAAGGGCGCCCCCGGGCACACGTCGTGGAACATGAAGAGGTCGAGCTCGCGGCCGATCTTCCGGTGATCGCGCCGCTTCGCCTCCTCCAGGCTCCAGACGTAGTGGTCGAGCTCCTCCTGGGTGAACCAGGCCGTCCCGTAGATGCGCTGGAGCATGGGCCGGTGCTCGTCGCCCCGCCAGTAGGCCCCCGAGGAGGACAGGAGCTTGAACGCCTGGATGTGGCCGGTCCCCGGCACGTGGGGACCGCGGCAGAGGTCGACGAAATCCCCCTGCCGGTAGAAGGACACCTGCGTCACGTCGGCCGGCAGCGCCTCGAGGATCTCGACCTTGAACGGCTCACCGCGCTCGCGGTAGTAGCGGATGGCGTCCGCCCGCGACCGCTCCTCGCGCACGATCGGGTAGTCCGCCTTCGCGAGATCGCGCATGCGCTCCTCGAGGCGGGCGAGGTCCTCCTCGGTGAAGGGCACGTCGCGGTGGAAGTCGTAGTAGAAGCCGTTCTCGATGGGAGGTCCGATGGCGAGCTTGACCCCCGGGAACAGCTGCGTCACCGCCTGGGCCAACAGGTGAGCCGTGGAGTGCCGGAGCGTGGGGAGGGGCTCGGGCGCGCAGTCGTACTCGCCCGCCCCTGTCAGATGCGCGTGTGTCTCGTCCGCCATCCCGTCCGCCGAATCTCTCCCCGGACCGCCCTGGTCCTCAAGACAAAAACATCACGAAGGTCACCCTTCGTGATGCTCTGCGAGCCGCCTCACTCGGGTCACTCACACCGTACGTCAGGACACCCCTCGCGCGATGTCGTACGTGGTAGGGACGGGCGGTTTCGAACCGCCGACCTCCTGTGCGTCAGACAGGCGCTCTCCCACTGAGCTACGTCCCTGGCCTGGAGCGCAAAACAGCGTACCAACGGCACCTTTGGGCTGTCAAGCGCCATACCGTCTCAGGGGCTCGACCGGGTGATCCGCCCCTCGGTGCCCGGGGCGATCACGCCGGCGCGCTCGATGGCCTCGAGGAGGGTCTCCGCCAGTCCAGGCCCGTCCTGGGGGAACACGAGGGGCTTCGCCGTGGCCAGCATCGCGTAGCCGTCACCGCCCTCGGCCGTATAGCTGTTGGTCGCCACCGTGTAGCGCCGCTCGGGGTCCAGCGGCTGGCCGCCCACGAGCACCCGCACGACACGCTGGCCGGCCGGACGGGCGGGGTCGAAGACGAGGTTGAGACCCGAGACCTGGAGAAACCCGCCGAACTCCCTCGGAAAGACGCCGACCGAGCGCTCGAGCACGTCCACGAGGACCTTGCCCGGCACCTCCAGCATGACCAGGACGTTCAGGAAGGGCAGGAGCGCGTTGACGTCCCGCTTGGTCAGGGACCCAGCCGGGACGAGCTGGTTCCCCCGGATCCCGCCCCCGTTCATGATCGCCACGTCGGCCCGGAGCCGCGCCCGCATGACGTCGGTGACGAGGTTGCCGATGTTCGTCTCGCCCGTCCGGAGCGCGGCATTGCGCGCGTCCAGCGGCACCCGGGTCTCGCCGATCCGCACGTCCAGCGCGTCGCTGAGCCGAGCCTGGTAGCGGGCGACCAGCGCGGCCATCGCCGGGTCCTCCGGCAGCTCGGGCGTGATCGGGATGAAGCGGTGCTGGCGAGCCAGGACCTTGCCGTCGCGGGTCGCCTGGAGGTCGATGCGCACGACGAAGACGCCGTCCGCCCCCGCCTTGGTGATCAGCGTGTCACCGACGACGTTCTCCAGCGGATCGTGCTCGTGGCCGCCGATGACGAGGTGGATGCCCGGCACCGCGCGCGCCATCTGCTCGTCGGCCGGCATGTCCTGGTGCGTGACCGCCACCACGATCGGGCGGCGGCCGGTCCGAAGCTCGGCCACGGCCACTCTGGCGGCGGCGATGGGATCGCGGAACTCGACTCCCGGACCCGGGCTCGACGTCTGCGGGGTATCGGCGACGGTGAGGCCGAAGAAGCCCACCTGCACCCCGTCCTGCTCGACCACGTGCGTCGGGCGCGCGCCTCCGAACGGCCGGCCGGTGGCGCGATCCAGCACGTTCGCCGACACCCACGCGAAGCGCGACTCGCGCATCCGCGCGAGCAGGGTCGGCGCGCCGAAATCGAACTCGTGGTTCCCGAACGTGGCGACGTCGAGCCCGAGCTGATTCCACGCGGCGATCATCTGCTCACCCCGGAGCACCGCCGACATGATGGACGGGGAGATCGTGTCCCCCGCCAGCGCGAGCATCGTGTGCGGCGACTCCGCCCGCGTCCGCGCGACCAGCGTCGCGATCCGCGCCATGCCGCCCTTCTGGCGCTCGCGATCGACGGGCTCCAGGATGTAGTGGTCGTTGAACTGGAGGAACGTCAGACGAACCGGCGGGCGGTCGGGCTCGCGCGCGACGCAGGCCGAGAGCAGCCCGGCGATCAAGAGCGGCAGGACGCAGCCGAGCAGCCGGTTCACTGGAACCCGAACACGCGGACACCTTGGTAGAGGGTGTAGGTGAAGGCGAAGACGACGGGCAGAGTGCTGTCGCTGATTCGATCGGGGATGGGTGGCATGGGACTCGCCAGCCGGATGGCGTTGACCAGATACCGGTCGAGGATCTCTACGCCGGACGATTGGACGATGTCCACCTCGCGAACGGATCCGTTCTTTCGGAGCACGAAGCCGACGAGTCCCTGCCCGGACTGGCCCCGGCGCGAGGCTTCCTGGGGATAGGTCCAGTTGGCCTCGATCCGCCGCTTGAGCTCCGCGAAGTACTCGGCATACCGTGGGTCGGACGTGGTCAGCGGCACGCCGGCCTGGCCGTCTCGCTCGTATCCAAAGCTCCCGGACCCCGATCCCTCCGGGCGCGTCCCTCCACTCCCGGACGGCGGCGGCGTCTCGACGGCTGGCGGCAGGTCAAGGCGAGGCCCGAGAAGCGAGTATTGCCGGCCGGCGATCGGGAACTCGAACGGCTCCGAGGGCCCGGGAGGGGCGGGCACCCCGCCCTTGGCTCCGGGAGGGGCAGGGCGAGTCCCGACCGCCGGTGACGGCGGCTCGACGGAGGCCGCAGGAGGCGCGGGGGACGGAGACGGTGGGGTCGCCGGAGTCGGCGAGGCTGCAGGCTCGGAGGCGAGGCTCGGGCGCCCGGGCCACCACCGGCGGCGTGGGAGGGGCCGGGGCCGCTGGCGGTGGAGTCACGGGCGCGGGCGGCGCCGGCGTGGGTGGCGGGGGCTCGGGCAGCTTGGCCACGCTCGGCGGCGGCGCGGGCGGGCGCGGCGCAGGAGCGGGGCGCGCGGCCGGTGGCGTGGGTCGGGTGGCACTGCGGGCCGGCGGCGTCTCGGGCCGGACGAGCGGCGGCCCCGGCTCGGCGGGAGGCAGCTCCACGATCAGGGGCGCCAGGGACGGCCGGATGGACCTGCGAAGACTCCCGCGCGAGCCAGGCAAGGATTCCCAATCCCACGACCACGTGCAGGGCAACAGACGCCCAGAGCAGGCGGCCGAGGGTTGGACGGCGAAGGCGCCGCCAGGAACGGATGACCGAACGCCGGACACTCATGAGACTCAAGATCATTATGCCACCGCCGACGGACCGACCGAACGTCCGTCGGATGGAGGTCAGTTCCGCGCTCGTGTCCGAGCCCGGACAGCCTGCTTGACGGGCTCCGTCACTGACGATCCCCGCGCATCCCCTGACCTTTCTCGTCAGCGGCGGAGCGACGAGAATGGGCCCTTCCGGGCCCATCTACCCCTCGGAGGGTCACGTGGAGGCGGTTTCTCGGCCGTTCGGTCAGGGGACCTCGACTCTGTCGACCCGGGTATGAGGCTTGCTCTTTCCCTCCCGCCGGCCCGCATCGGTCGGGTCGAGCAAGGAGGAAACGATGAGAGAGCTACGCCCGTCGATCCGCGGGGGCCTCGTCCCGTCGGCGGCGGCGCTAGTGGTCGGGATCCTGTTCGGATCCGCGGCGCCGGCCGATGCCCAGAATGGCGGTTATCTCAATGCGTGCATCCACGTCGACCGGCAGGGGGATCTCAATGGTCGGCTCCGGATCGTCGAGCCAGGCCAGCGCTGCGGGCGCGGCGAAGCTCACGTCATGCTGCCCCTCGGGACGGGTGGCATCCCCGGCCCGCCGGGACCGCAGGGACCCCAGGGCCTGCGAGGTCCCGTGGGCCCCGCGGGACCACAGGGCCCCCGAGGCCTTCAGGGGCTGACCGGACTCACGGGACCGAAGGGCTCGACGGGCTCGCCCGGCCCCGCCGGTCCTCCCGGTCCTCCCGGTCCTGCGGTCTGCGAGCGGCGACGGCGAAGCCTACGAAGGGGGCGGGATCAAGGGCGTCCTCACGGAGTGCGGCGTCGCGCGGGCCGGATCGATGGCGTACCTGAACGGCCACTCGTACGTCGCGTTCATCGGGGCTGACGCCTCGGACACCGTGACCGGATCGTTCGAGCTGCATCACGTGCCGCCCGGGACGTACGACCTCGTCCTCGTGACGCCGAACCTGTCGGACGTCCTCCCGGGCGTTCAGGTGGTCTCGGGACAGACCAACGACCTGGCCACGCGGAGCATCTGCTTCCAGGACTGATACCGTCGCGATCCTCCGCGGGAGTGCAGCCGGCCGGCTGCACTCCCGCGATCGCGGCGTAGATCGTCTCGCGGTCCGCCCGTCCAGGACGGGACCGGGCAGGCCCGGCTCGAGGGCGGCCGAGAGATCGGCAGACCGTGTCAGAGCGTCCGGCCAAGCACCTCGGCGAGGGCGCGCAGCTCGCGCATCAGCTTCGCGAACTTGTCGGGCTTCAGCGACTGGGGCCCGTCCGAGAGCGCCTCCTCCGGCCGATGGTGCACCTCGATCAGGAGGCCGTCGGCCCCGCACGCGATCCCGGCCTTGGCCATGGGCGCCACGTACTCCCAGTGCCCCGTCCCGTGGCTCGGGTCGACGACGACCGGCAGGTGCGAGAGCTTCTTGATCACCGGAACCGCGTTGAGGTCGAGCGTGTAGCGCGTGGTCGTCTCGAAGGTCCGGATCCCCCGCTCGCACAGGATCACGTTCGGGTTGCCCCCCGCCAGGACGTACTCGGCCGACAGGAGGAACTCCTTGATCGTCGTCGCCATGCCCCGCTTGAGGAGCACGGGCTTCCCGCACTGCCCGACTTCCTTGAGGAGGGAGAAGTTCTGGCAGTTGCGCGCCCCGATCTGGAGCACGTCCGCGTACTCCGCCACGACCCCCACCTTGTCCGGCTCGAGGACCTCGGTGATGACGGGGAGCCCGGTCTCCTTGCGCGCCTCGGCGAGGAGCCGGAGCCCCTCCTCCTCGAGACCCTGGAAGGCGTAGGGCGAGGTCCGCGGCTTGAACGCCCCTCCGCGCAGGAGGTGGGCGCCGGCCCCCTTGACGTCCTCGGCCACCGTCCGCAGCTGCTCCCACGACTCGACCGAGCAGGGCCCGGCCATCACGCCGATCCGCCCGCCGCCGATGGCGACGCCGTCGACGCGGACGACGGTGTCGGCCGCGCGCACCTCCCGGCTCGCGAGCTTGAACGGCTGGAGGATCGGCACCATGCTCTCCACGCACTCCAGCGCCTCGAGCGCCTGGAGCCGCGTCTTGAAGCGGTCGTCGCCGATCGCCCCGATCACGGTGCGCTGCTCGCCGCGGCTCACGTGCGCCCGGAGCCCGAGCGCCTCGATGCGCCGACAGACGTCCTCGATGTCCGCGTCCCCGATCCCCGGCTTCAGTACGATGATCATCTCGATTCCCTCCCGGCGGTCCGAACCCGGCGCGTGCCCGAAAAAGCAAAAGGGGCCACGGGTGGCGGGTCCGTCCGCCCGTGGCCCCTGTGTTGTTCGGTTCGCGCTACGGCATGGGGCCGCCGGGCAGACGGTAGCTAAAGTAGTAGCCGAAGAAGCCCGTCTGGCCCGCGTCCCTCACCTGCATGGTGCCCCGCACGATAGGGGCTGACCGCGATCCTGTCAAGGGCTGCTCGTCGCAGGCAGAGGGGCACTTTGCCGGCATCTAGCGGGTCCAGTGCCCACTCGCGCGGCCTCCGAGTCAGTTCCCCTTGTCCTCCGAGTCGGCCGGCAGAGGGTCGGTCACCCTCAGGAGCGCCTCCGGGGTGACGCGGAAGAGCAGGTGCCCATGGGCAATGTGCCCGACGGGCTCGAAGTTCTCTCGGAGCCAGCGGTACCGCTCCGAGGACCACAGCCCGACGTGCTTGTTGACCGAGACGACGATCGTGCCCGCCTGCGGTCCCTCCGGCTCGAAGAGAGCGTCAGGGTGACGGCGGAGGTACCCATCGACGTACCACTTGGGCGGCGCGCCGCACGAACGTCTCGATCGTCCGCTCGCCGAACGCCAACCCATCGTCTATCACCACGACCCGGCGGACCCCGATGTGTGCCCGAGCGAAGCGCGCCATGGCGTCGCCCTGCGCCATGTCGGTGCCGACGGTTCTGAAGTAGACGGTCCGAGCCCCGGGACGGAAGGTCGCCCGGAGCGCCGGGTCCGTGATGTCAAAGGTCGTCGCGCTGGGCGTGATCGTCGCCAGGTCGGCCCGGCTCAGGAACGGCGCCACCGCCCGGCTCTCCTCGCTCGTCTGGGGACCGATGGCGGCGATCACCGCCGGGTCCGCGACGAACCGCTCGTAGCTGGCGACCGTGGCGCGCTGCCGCGAGAGGGTGTCCGCGCCGGGCGCCGAGCTGTCCAGCAGGAGCGTCTCGAGCGGGTGGCCCCCGGCGCCCCCCCGACGGTTCACGTCCTCGACGGCCAGCTGGACGCCCTGGAGGATCGGGCCTCCCCACCGAGCGTCGCTGCCCGTCGTCGCCACCGACACCCCGAGCCTGAACGCGGGTCGGGGAGCGGGCGCCCCTTCCGCCAGAGACAGCCATCCGAGCGCCACCGCGAAGGCCGCGGCCAGTGAGGAGACCTTCCCGCGCCGGGCGTGCCCGGCCGATGGACGTCGGGATTCCAGGCCGCTCGCCACGCCCGGGGGAATCAGTTCACCTTGTCCCCGTGATCGGGGGGAAGCGGATCGATCACCCGCCGGAGGGCCTCCGGTGTGACCCGGAAGAGCAGGTGCGAGTACGCGACGTGGCCGACGGGCTCGAAGTTCTCCCGGAGCCAGCGAAACTGCTCGCCCAGCAGCAGTCCCGAGAACTTGTTGGCGGACACCAGCAGCGTGCCCGCCTGCGGGCGGTCAGGCTCGAAGGACGCGTCCGGGTGTGCCCGGAGGTACCGCTCCAGGTACCGCTCGCTCTGGCCCCAGTCGAGGTTCGAGTCGACGAGGATCCGGTACGCCTGCTTCCGGTCCCGCACGAACTCGTTGAAGTACGGAAGGAAGTGAGGCGAGTAGGACAGGGTGGAGACGCCCAGCCACACCAGGAGCCCTCCCAGCACCACGCGCCCACCCCGGGAGAGCTCCCAGGGTCACGCAACAAGCTTCCACCGAAGACGAACAGGAGCGGATGGACGACTAGCGCATGCCGGAAGCCGACCTGAAAATTATACGCGAAGGTGAAGTACCACGAGAAGAGCCCGATCGCGCAGAACAGGGGCCATTCGTTCCGGCGGAAGTCAAACCGCCGGAAGCGGAGCCCGTAGGCGACGAGCGCCAGGAGCAGGAGGACTTGCGTGGCGATGGGCTCCTTGTAGAGCCACGCGATGGCGAAGTACTCGGGAAAGCGCTGGCCGAAGACGCCGTGTGCCCCGAGCTGGCCCAGCAGGTACACGTTCGCCCCCGCCCGCTCGTCGGCGAGGACACGATCCAGGCCCTGGAGGTACGGCTTCGGGAACCGGCACCCGGACGCTGGCCACCGGCCCGAGCCCCGCCTGCACCGCACGGAATTGGCGCGACACGAACTCGTGGTCCCGGAGGGGCTTCAGGGTGTCCCTGGCCCCAGTACCCCGCGTTCACGACGATCAGGAACGCCGCGCCGTACAGCGCGGCGATCTTGCTCGCCGCCACGACACCGCGCCGCCCACCGCCCGGAACCGCCCCTGCGCGCACGAGCGCCCACAGCTCAGGGGCCGCATGTCCGAGCGCGATCAGGGCCAGGATCGGCACCAGGAAGACGCACGTGTACTTCGCGAGCTGGGCGAGCGCGAATAGGATCGCACCGACGGTCGCGACGCGCCACGCACCGGGCCCCTCGTGGTTGAGGAATCTCCAGAACGACCAGACGGCGAGCGCCGTCATCCAGGCCGCATAGAGATCCGTCGTGACGAGCCCCGCATGCGCGAGGATGTTCGGCTCGAAGACGTACAGGGTCAGGGCCAGCAGGCCCGCCGCCGCGCCGTAGAGGCGCCCTCGCCCAGCGGTAGACCAGCCATGCCAGGAGCAGCGCGCAGACGACCGTCACGTACCGGCCGAACTCGACCGTCTCGAGACGGCCGCCGAGGATCCCCGGCGCCAGCAGCTGCAGCGATCCGCCGCGGCAGCGCGTTGAGCGTCGAGAAGGCCATCTTGCTGTTGTCTTGGCCCCGTGACGCGTCGAAGTGCAGGAGCTTCCAGCCGTAGCCGTAGTGGACCTCCTCGTCGGCCGTGAGGCTCATCCGCTGGAGGCTGCCGATCGCGAGGATCGCGAAGACCAGCAGGAGAGCGCCGGCGCAGAGGCCTTCCTTCAGGGATGTCGGCCCGGACGTCGGCCGGCTGAACGTCGAGGTCACGGCCGAGCGCCTCCGGCGGGAGCCCGCGGGGCGCCGCGTCGGCGACGGTCTCCCGCGTACTGGAAGGCGCCGCTCCTGACCTGGTAGATCGACACGACCGGACGCTCCAGGTCGCCGTTCGCGTCGAACGACACCATCCCCTGCGGCGTGTCCGGCAGCCGCGCGGCCTGGATCGCCGCCCGGAGCCGCGAGCGCGTGGGGGGCAGGCCGCGCGCGACCACGTGTCCCACGGCGTTCGCGACGACCGCGACGGCCGTGTACGCGGTGAGGGAGTAGCTGGTCGGCGCCTCGCCGAACCGCTGCCGGAATCGCGCGGCCCAGGCCTGGGCCGCGGGGCCCGCGGCGAGGTCCGGCGCCACGTTCGACACGTACCACCCGTCGGCGGCGGGACCCGCCTGGATCGGAAACGCGCGGTCATACAGGGTCTCCGCGCCGAGCCGGTGGACGGAGGGGAGGATCTCGGCGACCTGCCGTGCGACCTTCACGCCCACGGGCTGATTGCCGGCGAAGTAGAGCGCCTCCGGATCGAGCGCTCGCAGCTCGCGGAGCTGGGGCCGGTAGTCGCCTTCGGTCCAGGGAATCTGCTTCCGGGCGAGCACCGTCATGCCGAGCTCGCCGGCCTGGCGCGCGAGCGTCAGGACCGTTCGCGCGCCGAAATCGGTTCCGTCGTCGATCAGGACGATCCGCCACACTCCGAGGTGGTCGTGCGCGAAGCGCGCCATGGCTCGGCCCTGCGCCAGGTCCGTCCCCACGGTCCGGAAATAGACGGCCCGCCCGCCGGGGCGGAAGCGGTCCCGCATCCCGGGGTCGGTGACGTCGAAGGTCGTCGCGCTCGGGGTGATCGTGGCCAGATCGGCCCGGCTCAGGAGCGCCGCGATCCCGCGCCCTTCGCCGCTCGTCTGGGGGCCGACGACGGCAAGCACCCCCGGATCAGCGATGAGGCGCTCGTAGTTGTTCATCCCGCGCCAGCGCGAGATGCCCTCGAGGCCCGGGCCTGCGCTGTCCAGGGCGACGGTCTCGAGCGGGTGGCCGCCGGCGCCCCCGCCGCGGTTCACCTCCTCGACGGCCAGCTCGACGCCCCGGAGCATGGGGAGGCCCCACCGCGCGTCGGGCCCGGTCAGGGCCAGCGACACCCCGATCTTCAGCGCGGGCCGTGGAGGCGGGGCCGCCTCCGTGGGGAGCAAGCACGTCATCGCCCCCGCGAGGGTTGCGACGACGGCGATCACGCCGCACCGGGTCCGCGTGGGTCGACACAGCCACGCTGGCACGCTCACCTACCAGACGCCTCGTCGCCTCCCAGCTCCAGGGCGAACGGCGGCAGCGGCGACCGGGACCCGGCAGCTCGAAGCACGCCCTGCGGCCAGGATGGCGTCAGCGCCCCGCGCGGCGGCGAAGCGCCTCCCAGGCCTCCCAGGGAACGGGAGGCAGGCCCAGCGTCGCGGCCCGGACGCGAGGCCCGTGGAAGTCGGATCCGCCCGTGGGCGACAGGCCCAGCTCCCGGCAGAGACCCAGGAACCGCGCCGTCTGCTCCGGGGAGTGCTCGGCGTAGTAGCACTCGACGCCGTCGAGGAGGCCCGTGCCGGCGAGCTCCCGGATCATCTGCTCGGGGTCCTCGTGGAACCCCGGGTGCGCCACGACGGCCAGCCCGCCCGCCCGGCGGATGATCTCGCACGCCTCGCGGGGAGCGACCTTCCGGTGGGGGACGTACGCCGGCTTCCCCGCCGCCAGGAAGCGGTCGAAGGCCTCGCGGACGGTGCCGACGTAGCCGCGCCGGACCATGACCTGCGCGACGTGCGGCCGGCCCGCCGAGCCCTCGCTGGACCAGCGCGAACACTTCCTCGGCGTCGATCGGGTGACCCAGCTCCGCCAGCCGGTCCGCGATGCGGTGCACCCGCGCCGCCCGCTCGGCCCTGAACTCCCGCAGGAGGTCGTGCAGCCAGAGGGCTTCGTGGTCGAGGAAGTAGCCGAGGATGTGGATCTCGCCCCCAGGGTCGTCCGTGTTGATCTCGATGCCCGGCACGATCTCGAGCGGCGGATGGTCCCGGGCGGTCAGGAGAGCGGGCACCACGGCATCGACCGAGTCGTGGTCCGTCACCGCGAGGACTCTCACGCCGCGCCGGACGGCCTCGCGGACCAGCTCGGCGGGCGCGTACGTGCCATCCGAGGCGGTCGTGTGCGTGTGGAGATCGACGCCGCTCACCGGACCGCCGTCTCATCCCCGCCCGGCGGCGGTGAGCACGTACTCGATGAGGGTGCGCGCGCCAAACCCGACGCCGCCCTTCGACGCGTACGGGAGGTCCTTGTCGGTGAAGGCGACGCCGGCGATGTCGAGGTGCACCCACGGCGTGTCGCCGGCGAACTCGCGGATGAAGAGCCCGGCCGTGATCGCGCCGCCCGGGCGGGGCCCGGTGTTCCGGAGGTCCGCCACCTCGCTTCGCAGGCCTTCGCGATACTCGTCGATGAGCGGGAGGGGCCACAGGCGCTCCCCGACCCGCGCGCCCGCCGCCAGCACCCGCGACTGGAGCGCGGTGTCGTTCGACATGGCACCGGCGCAGAGACTGCCCAGCGCGATGGAACACGCCCCGGTCAGCGTGGCGATGTCGACGATCTCGTGCGGCTTGATCTCCTTCCGGGCGTATGCGATCGCGTCCGCCAGCGTCAGGCGCCCCTCGGCGTCGGTGTTGTTGACCTCGATCGTCTTGCCGTTCATCGCGCGCAGCACGTCACCCGGCTTGGTGGCGGAGCCGGACGGCATGTTGTCGGTCGCCGCGACGAGACCGTGCACCTCGATGGAAGGTCTGAGCCGCGGCAGCACCTTGAGCACGCCGAGGACCGCCGCCGCCCCCGACATGTCGCCCTTCATGCGCTCCATGCCCTCGGCCGTCTTGAGATCGAGACCCCCCGAGTCGAAGGTGATGCCCTTGCCGATCAGGGCGAGCCGACGGCGAGCCGGCCGCCGTGGCACGTACGCGAGGTGGATGAACTGGGGCGGCTCCACGCTCCCGCGGTTCACGCCCAGGAACGCGCCCATGCCCATCTTCTCGCACGCCGCTCGGTCGAGCACGCGGAGGCGCAGCCCGGCTTCCCGCGCGATGACCCGCGCGGTTTCCGCGAGCGCCGAGGCCGTCACGCTGTTCGCCGGCTCGTTGATCAGGTCGCGGGCGAAGCAGGTCGCCTCGGCGGACAGCTCGGCACGGCGGAGTCCCTCGCGCGCCGGCGCCCGGTCCCGCGCCGCCGGCACGAGGAGGGTCACACCCGCGACCGCCCGGTCGCCGTTCCGCTTCTCCTTGTAGCGGTCGAAGCGGTAGAGGCCCAGCAGCACCCCCTCGCCGGTCGCTTGGGCCCGGAGAGCCAACCCCAGCGCCGGCGCCCGGGTGCCGAGCACCGGGATCACGAGGCTCGCGGCCCCGAGATCGCGGGCCCGGCGCGCCCCGGTGGCGGCCGCGCGCCGCAGCACCTCGGCCGTGCACTCCGCGCGCGGTCCGAGCCCGACGACCAGGACTCGCTTGGCGGGAAGCCGTCCTCCCGTGTGGAGGTCCGCGACCTCGGCGGCGCGGCCCTCGAACCGCTGGTCGCGAAGGGCCAGCGCGAGGAGGCCTCCCAGGGCGAGATCGACGCGGCGCATCTCGGGTCCGAACCGGTCTGCCCCGGAATAGCACTCCAGGACGAGGGCGTCCCCGGGAGTCTCGACCGGGGACTTCGCGCTGACCTCGAGCTTCATCCTTCTTGCTCCTCCCGCCGACGCTCCGCCTCGAGGGCGAAGGCCCGGCGCACCATGGATTCGACCCCCTCCGTCACGTCCAGCGCGCCGAGCGCGGCCGGCTCGCACCACTGGACCGCGAGCGCATCCGAGCCCGCCTCGGCGCACCCGGCCGTCGGGGTGGCGAGATAGTCCAGCAGCACGTAGTGGTAACGGACCCGGCCGCCGGGATCCCGGATGATCCGGTCGACCACCCCCACCAGGCCGTGAACGTCCACGGCGAGGCCGCACTCCTCGGCGACCTCGCGACGAACCGCCGCCTCGAGCGGCTCGCCCACGTCGACGAGACCGCCCGGAAGGCTCCAGCGCCCGAGCGCCGGCGGCCGACCGCGCCGGACGAGGAGCACGCGGTCACCGTCGACGACGACGGCGCCAACCCCCACCAGCGGCGAAGCCGGGTACTCCCGCACGTGATCGGGGCCGCGCCTTTCAGGAGATCGCGCCCGCCGGCGCCCCGGCAGCCCCGACACCTTCCGGCAGCCGCCCCTCTACCGTCCAGGCTTCGGTGCCGTACTTGCCCGCGACGAGCGATTCCGCCAGCGCGATCTCGTCCGGCGACAGCCCCGCCGGCGCGAGCGGGGCGCCAAGCGCCTCCGCGAGTCCCGCGGCGAGGGCCTCCACGACCGCGTCGAAGCTCGGGGAGCGCCCCAGCTCGTCGGCCAGGGTGGTCATCCCCGCCGTGGGATCGGCCTCGCGCGGGAAGACCGCGCGGATCCGAGCCGGGTCCGCGCCGAGGAGGACGGATCCGTGCTGGAGGAACGAGCCGCGCTGCCGGCGCTGGGCACTGCCGACGAGCTTCCGGCCTCCGACGGCGATCTCGTATGCCCCCGCACGACGGAAGCAGAACGCCGGCGACCCGTCCGGTCGGCCCCGGACGAGCGGCACCAGGTCGGCCGCCACGCCCAGTCGCCCGAGCCCGGCGGCGAGCCCCTGGCCGAGCACGCGGTAGGTCTCGAGCACGTCGTCCGCGCCCGGAAAGTCGCCTTCCCGGGCCACGACGCTGTACGTGACCTCGCGCTCCGGCGGCTCGTGGAGAATCGCACTGCCGCCGGTGGGGCGGCGCACGAGGCCGACGCCCATCGCGCGGCACCGCGCCCGGTCCACCGTGTCGTCGAGCGGCTGCGCGTAGCCCAGGGACACGGTGGCGGGGCGCCAGCCGTAGAAGCGCACCGTGGGCGCGCCCGACGCCCGGATCCTGCCGCGGAGGAGGGCCTCGTCCAGCGCCATGTTCGTCGCCCCGTCGAGGGGCTCCGTGACCAGGAGGCGCCAGCCGAGGCCTCTGGGCATCGCGCTCAGGCGCCGGCGGGCGGAGGCCTGAGCGCGTCGACGCGACGCGTGGCCGCCCTGCTCAGGGAGCCGGCTCCCGCGGCGTCCACCGGAGGTTCGGCTGCCGCGCCGCCTGGGTCTGGTCGAGCCGCCGCACCGGCGTCGTCACCGGCGCCTCCAGGAGCGTGCCCGGACTCGACGCGGCCTCCCCGGCGATCCGGATCATCGCGTCGCAGAACTGGTCGAGCGTCTCCTTGGACTCCGTCTCGGTGGGCTCGATCATCATCGCCTCCTCGACGATCAGCGGGAAATAGATCGAGGGAGCGTAGAAGCCGAGATCGAGCAGCCGCTTGGCGATGTCCGTGGCCGAGATACCTTGCGCCTTCTGGCGGCGGGCGGAGAAGACGACCTCGTGCATCGAGGCGCCCTCGTAGGGAAGGTCGTAGTGCGGCAGGAGACGAGCCCGGATGTAGTTGGCGTTGAGGATCGCGTTCTCCGAGACCGCCCGGAGCCCGTCCGGCCCCATCGTGCGGATGTACGTGTACGCCCGGACGTGCATCCCGAAGTTGCCCCAGAACGACTGCAGCTTGCCGATGGATTTCGGCCGCTTCCAGTCCAGTCGCCACGCGTCGGCGTCGCGGGTCACCACGGGGGTCGGCATGAAGGGCGCCAGGTGGGCCTTGAACGCGACCGGCCCGGCTCCGGGCCCCCCGCCGCCGTGCGGGGTGGTGAACGTCTTGTGGAGGTTCATGTGGACCACGTCGAACCCGAGGTCGCCCGACCGCGTGAGGCCGAGCAGCGCGTTCAGGTTCGCCCCGTCCATGTAGACCTGGGCACCCTTGGCGTGACACAGTCCCGTCGCCTCGAGGATGCGGGACTCGAACAGCCCGAGCGTGTTGGGCACGGTGATCATCAGCGCGGCGACGTCCTCGTCGAGGTTCCGCTCGAGGTCGAGGAGGTCCACCTCGCCGTTCTCGTCGGACTTGATCTGCACCGTCTGGTAGCCGGCGATCGCGGTGGACGCGGGATTCGTGCCGTGAGCCGAGTCCGGGACGAGAACCTTCTTCCGCGGGCTCCCCTCCCGGTCCAGGTGAAAGGCCCGGATCATCAGGACCCCCGTCAGCTCGCCCTGCGCGCCGGCCGCCGGCTGGAGCGAGACGGCGTCCATCCCGACGATCTCGGCCAGGATCTCGCCGAGCTCGCCCATGAGCTGGAGCGCCCCCTGTGAGGCGTCCTCGGGCGTGAGGGGGTGGAGCCGCGCGAAGCCCGGCAAGCGGGCCATGTCCTCGTTGATCTTGGGGTTGTACTTCATGGTGCAGGAGCCGAGCGGGTAGAAATGCGTGTCCACGCCGTAGTTCATGCGGCTCAGGCGCGTGTAGTGGCGCACGGCGTCGAACTCGCTGACCTCGGGCAGAGCCGCGGGCCGGCGCCGGAGGTGCGCCGCCGGCAGGAGGCGCGCGGGATCGGCCTCCGGGACGTCCGCCTCGGGCAGCGAATAGCCGACGCGACCCGGCACCGACTGCTCGAAGACCAGCCCGTCGTACTCGTTCATCGTCGATCCCTTCACGCGACCGCCGAGGCGAGGGCCTCGGCGTAGGCGTCGATCTCGGCCCGGGTCCGGCGCTCCGTCACCGCGACGAGGATGGAATCCTTGAGCTTCCGGTCGAACTGGGCGAGCGCGACGCCGCCCAGGATGCGGCGCCGCCGGAGGGCGCGTAGCACCGTCCCGGGGTTCTTCGGCAGCCGGAGCGCGAACTCCTTGAAGAAGGGCGCGGGGAACCGCGGGCTCACCCCGGGCACCCGTCCGAGCGCCTCCGCGGCGTAGTGCGCCTTCGCCGTGGACAGGGTGGCCGCCCGCCGGAGCCCCTCCTTGCCGAGGAGCGCCATGTGGATCGTCGCGGCCAGGGCGACGAGCGCCACGTTCGTGCAGATGTTCGAGGTGGCCTTCTCGCGGCGGATGTGCTGCTCCCGCGTCTGGAGCGTCAGGACGAACCCGCGCTTGCCGTCACGGTCCACGGTGGCCCCGACCAGGCGGCCGGGCATCCGCCGCACGAGCTCCTTCCGGCAGGAGAACAGGCCGAGGTAGGGACCCCCGAAGTTGAGGTGGTTCCCCAGCCCCTGCCCCTCGCCGACCACGATGTCGGCGCCGGCCTCGCCCGGTGGCCGGAGAAGCGCGAGAGCGACCGGATCCACGCTCACGACCAACAGCGCGCCGCGCTCGTGGGCGATCGCCGCCGCCTGGTCGAGGTCCTCCAGGCACCCGAAGAAGTTCGGGTACTGGACCATGACGCACGCGGTCTTGCCCGTCACCGCCTTGCGGAGGGCATCGAGATCCGTCACGCCGTCCGCCCACGCCACGGTCTTCACCGGGAGGCGCGGCCCCGCGCAGTACGTGTCCACGACCCGCCGGGCCAGAGGCGACAGCGCCCCGGAGACGACGATCTGGTCCCGCTCCGTCACGCCGTGCGCCATGAGCGCGGCCTCCGCCAGCGCGGACCCGCCGTCGTAGAGCGAGGCGTTCGTGACGTCCATGCCGGTCAGCTCGCAGATCATCGTCTGGTACTCGTAGATCGACCGCAGCGTCCCCTGGCTCGCCTCGGGCTGATAGGGCGTGTACGCGGTGAAGAACTCGCCGCGGAGGAGCATGTGGTTGATCACGCTCGGGATGTAGTGGTCGTAGACGCCGCCCCCGAGGAACGTCACGTAGTGATCGGCGTCGGCGTTCCGCTCGGCGAGGCCTCGGAGGTGGGCGATCAGGTCACCCTCGGCGAGCGCGGCGGGGATGGCCAGGTCCCGGCCGAGCCGCGCCTTCGAGGGGATGCGCTCGATCAGCGCCTCGACGTCGCCGACACCGATGGTGCGCAGCATTTCCGCCCGCTGCGCGTCGGTCGTCGAAAGGTAGCGCATCGTCTCGCCGTGCCGCACGACTCAGTGCCCTCCCGCCGTCTTGAGGAACTCCTCGTACTGCTGCGCGCTCATCAGCTTCTCCGCCTCGGCGGGCTGCGACAGCTCGACGACGACGAGCCAGCCGGCCCCGTAGGGATCCCGGTTGACCCGCTCCGGCTGCTGCGTGAGCTCCTGATTCACCTCGACCACGATCCCCGAGAGCGGCGCGAACAGGTCCGACACGGCCTTCACGGACTCGACGACCCCGAAGGTCTGGAGCTGCGTGACCTTGGCGCCGACCTTCGGCAGCTCGACGAAGACGACATCGCCCAGCTGGTCCTGGGCGTAATGGGTGATGCCCACACGGGCGCGCTTCCCCTCGATCTTCGCCCACTCGTGCTCGCGCGTGTAGCGCAGCTCGGCCGGATACGTCGCCATCAGTCTCTCCTAGCGCTTGACGCGCGGCGGATGGAACGGGGTCTTGACGACACGGGCCGCCTGGCCGCGGCCCCGGACCTCGACCGCGATCGCGGAGCCCACGGCGGCCAGTGCCGCCGGTACGTAGCCGATGCCGATGTACTTGTCGACCGAGGGGCCGTAGGAGCCCGAGGTCACCACGCCGACGGCCGCGCCCTCGTGGAGGATGGGGTAGCCGTGGCGGGCCACCGCCCGCTCGACCATCTCGAAGCCGGCGAGGCGGCGCCGGAGCCCCGCCGCGCGGACGCTCTCGATGGCGGCCCGGCCGATGAACTCCCCCTTGGCAGGCTTGACCACCCAGCCGAGCCCGGCCTCGAGAGGATTCGTGGTCTCGTCGATGTCGTTGCCGTAGAGCGCGTACTTCATCTCGAGCCGGAGGGTGTCCCGGGCGCCGAGCCCGATGGGCGCCGCGCCGTCCCGCTTGCCCTCGGCGAGGAGCCGCTCCCACACCGCCTCGGTGCCGGCGGCCGGCAGATACAGCTCGAACCCGTCCTCCCCCGTGTAGCCCGTGCGGGAGACGATGCCCGGCACACCTGCCACCCGGCCACGGCGGAAGTGGTAGTAGCCGATCGCCGGAACGTCCACGTCGGACAGACGTCCCAGGAGCCGCTCGGCGTGCGGCCCCTGGACGGCGATCAGCCCCGTCTCCTCGCTCACGTTCCGCGCGTCCACCCGACCGGCCCAATCGTTAAGGTGGCGGCTGACCCACGCCCAGTCCTTGTCGATGTTGGAGGCGTTCACCGTCATCATGTAGTGGTCGTCGGCGAGCCGGTACAGCGTCAGGTCGTCCACGATCCCGCCGTCCTCGTAGCAGAGGAGCGAGTACTGGACCTGCCCCACGTCGAGCGTCGAGACGTCGTTCGTCGTGAGCCGCTGGAGCACCCGGAGCGCATCCGGCCCGCGGAACTCGAACTCCCCCATGTGGCTCACGTCGAAGCAGCCCACGGCGCTCCGCACCGCGCGATGCTCCTCCACGATGCCCGAGTACTGGACGGGCATGTCCCAGCCGCCGAACGGGATCATCCGGGCGCCCAGGCGGACGTGGGCCGCGTGGAGCGGAGTGCGTTTCAGCGCGGTCTCGGACTGGGTCATCGGGGTTGGTCCTCTCGTCCTCGGGCGGTGCGCAAAGCGGTCGCTATTATCCCCTCGCCCCCTCCGATTTTCAACCGCGGCGGCCTCCGTCCGAGATCACGGGGCGACGTCGACTTCGACGCGCGCCGGATCGCTTTCCTCGCGCTCGTCGGTCACGAGGGTGAACACCACCCGCTTCCGGCCCGGCGTCGCGAACCCGAGCGCCAGCACGAGATCGCCCTCCTCGCGGCCGAACGCGGCGGCGACGACGCCGATCTCCCGCTGGGAGGTGATCCGCCGAGCGCCGTCCAGGTCCTCGACGACCTGGATCACCGCGACGACGTTGGCCCGGCGCGCACGGTACGTGATGCGCGCCGCCACCGCCCGGCCGGCGACCGCGCGGCCTGGGATCGCGACGTTCAGGATCTCGGGCCGGTCGGCCTCGTCGGCGCCGACCGCGCCGCCGACCAGCAGCAAGACGGCGAGGAGGGCCGGCTCCAGGATGCGCCGTCTCACGGCCGGAAGGAGGCGCCGGAACCCGTCGCTCCCGCCTGGCTCGCGAGGGCGAGCGCGGGGTGGAGCCGCGCGAGGACCTCATGAGCCTCGCGCGCCCTGACCGAATCCCCGACGCGCGCATAGGCCTGGAGGAGACCGAGACGGGCGACCGGTGAGCTGGGCTGCGCATCCGTCAGACGCTGGAAGTACTCGACCAGCCCGGCCGGCGAGCCGAATTGAGCCGCCTCTTCGAGACGCCCGACCGCCTCCGGCAGGCGATCGGCAGCCACGAGGGCTGCCACCAGACTCACCCGGACAGGCGCCCGGTCGGGATAGCGGGCCAGCACTCTGTCGTATCGAGTCACCGCCTCCCCGGGACGGCCCAGCCGCACCAGCGCCAGCCCCGCGTTGGTGTGGAGCTCGACCCGGCGAGGGTCGAGCTCGAGCGCGCGGTCGTAGTGCGCGATCGCCTCCGTCAGCTGACCCTGCTCCGCGAGCCACACACCCAGGTTCACGTGGCACCGCACACAGTCGGGCGTCACGCGCACGGCGTGCGCCCACAGGGTCCCCTTGTCCCGCCAGACGCCCTGCTGCTGCCAGCTGAGGCCGGCCAGTCCGGCGAGCACGGCGATCACGATCAGCGCGAGGCCGGCACCCCGACCGGCTGGCGTCCAGCCGGACCGGTCAGCGCGGGCGGCGGCCGCCACGAGCGCGCCCGCGAGAACCGAGAGGCTCAGCGCGGGTAGGTAGCTGTAGCGGTCGGCGGTCAGCTGCGGGCCAGCGTGGGCCATCGCGGTGACCGGTGCCAGGAACGAGAGGTACCAGACCCCCGCCGTGACCCCGGCTGGCCAGCGCCGTCGGAGCGCGACGACGATGAAAAACACGCCGCCTGCTAGGAGACCGCCCCCCCAGTACTCCACGGCGCCCAGGTCGATTCGTGGAGGCAGCTCGTAGAGGGGCGACAGGGAGAGCGGCCATACGGTCTTCCACAGCGGGGTGGCCAGGGACACCGCCACCTTCCCGAGCCAGGCGGTCGTTCCCAGGACGACATAGCCAGCACCTCGCGGGACCGCGATCGCCGATCCGGCTGCAGCCAGGCTGGCGAGGACGACGAGCGGGATCTTCTCGAGCCACACGCTTCTCAGCGCCCGGGCTCCCCAGTCGCGGACGTCCGCGGGCAACCGGCGGAGCGGATAGACGTCCAGCGCGACCAGCGCCAGGGGCGCCATCATGACGATCGCTTTGCTCCCGAGCGCGAGACCGTATGCCGCTGTGGTGGTGACCAGCCATCCGAGACGCCGCGTGCCCTGAGCAGAGGCGGCTTCCACGTATGCGGCCAGCGCCAGCAGGAAGAGGAAGCCGGACAGCACGTCGCGTCGCCCGGCCACCCACGAAACGGCCTCGACGCGCAGCGGGTGGAGACCCCAGAGGAGCGCGGCCGCAACCGCCCCGCGCCGACAGACCCGCTCCGGCCAGGCGGTCGCCCTGACCAGGAGCCGTGCCGTCAGGACGGCGACCAGTCCGGCGTTCGCCGCGTGGAGGAGCACGTTCGTCGCGTGGTAGCCGCCGGGGCGGAGTCCCCAGAGCGCATGGTCGAGCGCGAAGGAGAGCCAGGTGATCGGCACCCAGTGCCCGAGCAGCGTGGTCTCGACCATCCAGCGCAGCTGCTCCCAGCCGAAGCCCCGGAACGCCGGGTTCAGGACCAGGAGGATCTCGTCATCCCAGGCGACGAAGCCGAGCCCGACCGATCGCGAGAAGACCAGCGCCGTGACGCCGGCGACGGCGAGCCCGGGCGCCCAGGCGCCCCACGCGGCCCGGGGCCCGACGACTGGGTTCACGACGGCCCACCCCCCGCGACGGCCAGGCCCGCGAGACCCGGGTGGCGCCGGCGTAGCACTTCGACCTCGGCGCGCGCCCGCTCCCCTTCGGGGGCGTGCGAGGCTTGAGCGAGCCCGAGCCGCGCCACCGGTGTCTCCCGCCGATGGCGCGGCACGGCCACGAAGTAGTGCTTGACCCCCCGGATCCCGGGGCGCGCGATCGCGAGACACGGAACCACGCCCCTCTGCATGCGCGCCCACTCTACCCCCGACAGCCTGCGCGCCGGAAACCTCGTGGGAGCCGGAGCTCCCGCCCCCGCCGGGCGCGCGGCCGATCAGCGCAGATAGGAGTGCGAGAAGGCGCCCCCGTCGTCGTGCGGCGCGGCGGCGAAGCGGTCGAGCCGGAAGGCCCGGAGATCGGCCAGGTCCGAGCGTCCCCGGGTGATCAGGTCCGCCATCATCCGGCCCACGGCCGGCGAGAGCTTGAAGCCGTGGCCCGACATGCCGGCCGCGACGTACAGGCCGCGGACCGGGGTCTGGTCAAGGACCGGCATCCAGTCCGGGGTGATGTCGAAGGCGCCCGCGTACCCCCGCTGATAGCGGGCCTCCCCGAGCGCCGGCATGCAACGGCTGGCGCGCTCCATGATCCGGGCGACCTCGTCGAAGCCCACGTCGCCTCCGAGCGCCTCGGGATCCAGCGGATGATTCGGCTCGTCCGCGTCGAGGAATCCGGTGAGCGTGAGCCCGCCGGTCTCGGGGCGGAGGAACGTCCCGCTCGCCAGGTCGAGGTAGACCGGATGGGGGCGCCCGAACTCGGGCGCCCGCTGGACGACGAAGACGGGATGACGGCCCACGATGATGGGCAGGGTCACCCCGGCGAGCGATGCGACCGCCGGCGACCACAGGCCGGCGGCGTTCACGACGACTCGCGCGGCGACGCGCTCGCCGCTCGCCAGACGGACCGCCTCGATCGCGTCACTCGCGACCTCGAGGGCAACGACCTCGGCCCCCTGCTCGATGACGACACCGGCCCGCGCGGCGGCTCGCGCGAAGCCGGCCGTCACGCCGGTCGGGTCGCCGTAGCCCGACTCGGGTTCCCAGACCGCCGCCCCCACGGCGAAGGGGTCGATCCGCGAATCGAGCTCGCGGATGTCGTCGGGGCCGATCAGCCGCGTGTCGATGCCCAGCCCGCGCTGGGCCTCCACGGTTCGCGCGAGCGCGTCGCGCTGGCCAGGGCCCACTGCGAGGAGCGCGCCACACTGGACGTACCCCGCGTCGCCGCCGCCGGTGATCTCGCGGAAGCCCTGGAACACGCGGAGCGAGTGCAGCACCATGCGCGAGCTCGCGTCGGTGGGATAGAGCTGCCGCATGACCCCCACGGAGCGGCCCGTGCCGCCGGCCGCCAGGAACCGTCGCTCGAGGACGAGGACGTCGCGCACCCCCTGCTCGGCGAGGTGGAACGCGATCGAGCAGCCGGTGACCCCACCCCCGACGATCACCACGTCGGCGGTGCGCGCCGGACGGGCGCCTACCGGCGTCACGGGGACCGCCGCTTGATCATCCGGACGATCGTGGCCTCCATGACCGGCTCCCCCCGCTGGTTCGTGATCCGGTGGCGGAAGGTCACGACGCCGCGGTCGGGCTTCCGGGTCTCCCGCCGGTCGAGCACCTCGATCTCCACCGAGATGGTGTCGCCGGCCAGCACCGGGGCGAGCACCCGGACGTCGTAGGACAGGAGCGCGAGACCGGTTCCGTGGAGGATCCCGGTCTGGAGCGTCAGTCCCTCGGCCAGCCCGAACGTGAGCACGCCCGGCGCCACCCGCGTGCCGAACACGCTCTCCCGGCGGACGTACTCCATGTCCATGAAGAGCGGCTCCGTGAAGCCGGTCAGCGTGACGAACTGGAGAATCTCGAAGTCGGACACCGTCCGCCCGAGCGTACGGTAGCGGGCACCGACCACGAACTCCTCGAAGTGGACGGCGGAGGCCGCCACGCGGGGCTACTTCTCTCCGAGGTAGGCCTTGCGCACCACGTCGGAGCGCAGCAGCTCCGCGCCCGTGTCCGAGAGGACGATCCGGCCCGTCTGGATCACGTAGCCGCGGTGCGCCACGCGGAGCGCCATGCGCGCGTTCTGCTCGACGAGGAGGATGGTCGTCCCCTGCGCGTTGATGTCCCGGATGATCCCGAAGATCGTTTCGACGAGGATCGGCGACAGGCCCATCGAAGGCTCATCGAGCAGGAGCACGCTCGGGCGCGCCATGAGGGCCCGCCCGATCGCCAGCATCTGCTGCTCACCGCCGGACAGCGTCCCGCCTTTCTGCTGGAGGCGCTCCCGCAGGCGCGGGAACAGGCCGAGCACTCGCTCCAGATCCTCGGGGATCTGGGCCCGGTCCCGCCGGGAGAAGGCGCCGAGCTCCAGGTTCTCGAAGACGGACATCCGCGGGAAGATCCGGCGGCCCTCCGGCGACTGCGCGATCCCGAGCCGCACGATCCGGTCCGTCGAGATCCCGTCGATCCGCTGGCCGTCGAAGGTGACGCTGCCGCGCAACGGGCGGACGTTGCCGATCACCGTCTTCAGGGTGGTGGTCTTCCCCGCTCCGTTGGACCCGATGAGGGTGACGATCTCCCCCCGGCTCACGGTCAGCGAGACCCCCTTCAGCGCGCGGATGCTCCCGTAGTAGGTGTGGATATCGGCGACGTCGAGCAGGGGGCTCTGGCTCACCGGACTACCCCTTCCCTGGCATGAGCGCTGATCGGGCGGCCTTGGACCTGCGAGCTCATGCCGGCACGAGCTCCTGCTCGTAGCCCTTGCCCAGGTACGCCTCGATGACCTTGGAGTTCCGCTGGACCTCGGCCGGGGTCCCCTCAGCGATCCGCGTCCCGTAGTCGAGCACCGTGATGCGGTCCGAGATTCCCATCACGACTTCCATGTGATGCTCGATCAGCAGCACCGAGAGACCCAGCTCGCGGCGCAGGAGGTCGATGAACTGGGTCAGGACCTCGGTTTCCCGCGGATTCATCCCGGCCGTCGGCTCGTCGAGGAGGAGGAGCTTGGGCTCGGTGGCGAGGGCGCGCGCGATCTCGAGCCGCCGCTGGTCTCCGTACGGAAGGTTCTTCGCCAGCTCCTGATCCTTGCCTCCCAGGCCGACGAACTGGATCAGCTCGAGCGCCCGGGCCCGGGCCCGATGCTCTTCCGCCTGCACGCGGGGCGGCCGGAAGATCGCGCCCGCCACCGAGGCCGAGAGCCGTGAGTGCTCGCCGACCAGGATGTTGTCGAGGATGGTCATGTTCTGGAAGAGCCGGATGGACTGGAACGTCCGGGCGATGCCGCGCCCGACGATCGCGTTGGGGCGAAGGCCGACGATGCTCTGGCCCTCGAAGACGATCGTCGCCCTGGTCCGGGCGTCAGCAGTCCCGTGATCACGTTGAAGAACGTCGTCTTCCCGGCCCCGTTCGGGCCGATCAGCCCCACGATCGAGCGCGGGGGAATGACGAAGTCGACCTGGTTGACGGCGACGAGGCCTCCGAAGGCCTTGGTCACGCCGCGGGCTTCGAGCAGGGGCCGACTGCCGACGTTCCGCGGCGCCGCGGCGGAGCGGAGCCAGGCGGGAATGCTCTCGGCACGCGGGATCGACGGGGCGGTGGCCAGGAGGCCCGCCTCCTCCTTCTCGTCCACGTCCACCGCCACCGGCCGGACGCGCCGCCCGACGAGGCCCTCGGGCTTGAAGAGCATGACGAGCGCCAGCCCCAGCCCGAAGAAGAACCAGCGCCAGAGCGTCAGGTCCACCGTCGTCAGCATCGCGATGCCGGTCTGGGCTCCGACCCACCGGACGAGGTGCGTCATCTGCGCGAGCAGGAGGCGGTCGAACAGCGTGATCAGCATCCCGCCCACGATGACGCCCTTGAGGCTCCCCATGCCACCGAGCACCACCATGCAGAGCAGCATGATGGACACGTTGAACTCGAAGGCTCCGGGCGTGATGGCCTGGAGCTTCGCGGCATAGAAGGAGCCGGCGAATCCCGAGAAGGACGCGCCGAGCGCGAAGGCCAGGAGCTTGGTCTTGATGGGGTCGACCCCCATGCAATCCGCCGCCGTCTCGTCCTCCCGGATGGCCATCCACGCCCGCCCGAGCCGCGAATCGCGCATCCGGTTCATGGCCCACAGGGACACGGCCCCGATGATCAGGATCAGGAAGTACCAGGGGATCGCGCTGTTGTCGAAGTCCACGCCCGGCAGGTAGGGGCGGCCGACCGGATTGACCCCGTTCTCGCCGCCCGTCAGGTTCAGGCGCTGAATGGGCTTCCAGCTCCCGATCTCGAGGTTCACGTCCCCCAGGTTGCGGATGAACACGGGGATGATCTCCCCGAAGCCGAGCGTGATGATCGCCAGGTAGTCGCCGCGGACCCGGAGGGTCGGCGCTCCGATGAGCAGCCCCAGCGTGGCGGAGACGAGGGCCGAGATCCAGATGACGATCCAGAAGCTCCACGCGGTGCCCGTACAGAGGCGACCCGAGCAGCGGGGAATTGAGGAGACCCATCGTGTAGGCGCCGATCGCGAAGAACGCGGCGTACCCGAGGTCGAGCAGTCCCGCGTAGCCCACGACGATGTTGAGTCCGAGGGCGAGCAGGACGTAGATCATCCCGTCCGTGACCGCGTACACGGTCTGCGCCTGGAGGGCGTGATCCACGAAGGGATAGGCGAGCAGGACCGCCACCAGCAGTCCGGCCGACGCGGCCTGTCGCCCGCTCATGCGATCCCGCTCACACCTTGTCCAGCGTGCGCTCGCCGAGAAGGCCGTGGGGACGGAACACCAGGACGAGGATCAGGATCGTGAAGACGACGGCGTTGGTCCAGCGCGCGGAGATGTACTGATCGCTCCACGCGGAGAGGAAGCCGATGAGGAGGCCCCCCAGCGCCGCGCCGGGCATGTTGCCGATCCCGCCAAGGACCGCCGCGGTGAACGCGCGGAGCCCGGCCTGGTAGCCTACGTACCACTGGCCGATGTTGTAGTACATGCCCTGGATCATTCCGGCGGCCCCGGCCAGCGCCCCGCCGATGAAGAAGGTCAGGATGATCGTCTTCTCGACGTTGATCCCCATCGCCTGGGCGGTCTCCCGATCCTGGGCGGTCGCCCGCATCGCCTTCCCCCACGTCGTGCGCGTCACGAAGTACTGGAGCGCGAGCATCAAGGGGATCGTCGCCCCGAAGACGAGCAGATCCTTGGTCGTGAGGAAGATCTTCGAGTTCCAGCCCAGCCAGTCGTAGAGGATGTCGACCGACGGGAAGATGTCCGGATACGAGAACGGCGCGGGCCCTTTCCAGACCAGGGCGATGTTCTCCAGCATGAACGACACGCCGATGGCCGTGATCAGCGGCGCCAGGCGGGTGGACCGGCGCAACGGCCGATAGGCGAGCCGGTCGATGGTCACGTTGATGGCCGCCGTCGTGAGCATCGTGGCGAGGAACACGAGCGGCAGGACGGTGACCAGCTCCCAGCCGTGGAGCGTCCGCATCATGCCCAGCAGGGTGAAGTAGCTCATCGAGATGACGAGCCCGAGCATGAACACGTCGCCATGGGCGAAGTTGATCAACTGGAGGATACCGTAGACCATCGTGTAGCCCATCGCGACCAGGGCGAAGACGGACCCGCGCGTCAGCCCGTTGATGCTCTGCTGGACGAGCACTTCCCACCAGTTCATCGCTGAAGACGATTTGAAGGATCAGGGAGGAGGGCCGGCTCCCGCCGACCCCTCCTCCCTGTCGCGCCTATTCCAGGACGGACTCGAACTGGAACGTGCAGCCGGGCTCCTTGTCGCTCTTCACGACCTTGAAGCCGGACATGGTCTCCGAGGTGGTGTCGCCGTTCTCGTCGAAGCTGAACTTGCCGTTCAGCCCGTCGTAAGTTCTTGAGCCCGGCGATGGCCTTCCGGACGGCCTCGCGCTTCGCCATCGGGTTCGCGCCCTTCTCGATGTCGGCGGCGGCGCGCTTGATGCCGTCGATGGCGATCCGGGCCGATTCCGTCGAGTAGAGCGCGTAGGCGGTCGGCTCCTTGCCGTACTTCTTCTTGTAGTTCTCGTAGGTCATCGCGCCCACGCCCTTCATCTTCTCCCAGGGGAGGCTCGCGAACGTGACCCGGAACTCCGTCCCGATCGCGGCGTCGCAGGTTCCTGCCTTCAGCACCTCTTCCTCGTAGAGACCGTCGGGGCCGAGCAGCCGGACACCGCGCGCGGCCACGAGACCGAGGTCCTTCATCTGGCGCAGGATGATCGGCGCGCCCGTGTCGACGACTCCGGCCATGTACACCATGTCGGCGCCCGAGGCGCGCACCTTCGTCAGGAGCGGCTTCTGGTCCGGCTGCTTGTAGTCCAGGCCCTCGTTCGCCGCCACCTGGAGACCGATCTTCTTGGCCGCGGCCTCGAAGACGTCGGCGATGCCCTTGCCGTAGAGCTCCTGGTCGTTCAGGATGTAGACCTTCTTGGCGCCCAAGAGCTTGGCCCACTTGGCGCCCACCGTGCCCTGGACGTCATCCGGCGGCGGGACTCGGAAGTAGTTGACGAAGCCCATGGGCCGGTAGATCTCCGGCTCGCCGGGGGCAGCGCCGTTCTTCCGGGTGAGACCGGGATACGTGTTGGCCGGCGTGATCTGGGCCAGGTGGGCACGGTTGTTGATCGGGATCGACACCTTCGCCGCGCCGGAGTTGTAGGTGCCGATGTACACGATCGCGAGCGGGTCAGCGACGGCCTTGTTCGCGTTCTCCGCCTCGACCGCCCCGTCCCACTTGCCGGTCTGGGGGGAGGCGTCGTCGAGGTTCACGACCTCGAGGCAATACCCCGCGACCACCCCGCCGACCTCGGCAACGGCCATGTCCACGCCGTTCTTCATGCCGGTGCCCTCGGCGAGCATCGCACCCTGCATGGGCCACGACGTGTAGATGCGGAGCTTGCCCTTCGGGCACTGTTGCGCATCGGCGGGGGCAGCGAGCGCCACGACGAGCGCCGCCATACCGGCCATTCCCATCCACTTCCACCCTCGCATAGCCGACCTCCTCTTACAGGACGTGGATCACAGCTGGATTCTTGTGAGTCGGGCGAACGCGGCCCGGCTCGCCTCGGACCTCGGCGTCCCTAACCTGTCTATGGACCTGTCTGTACGCGGGCAACGCTGCCCGGACATCGAGTGGGACCGTACGCTACTATGGGCCTCCGGGGGTGTCAAGGCGACACGCGGCGGGGCGCCGGCCCTTCCGACCAGCGCCGTCCAGCGGGCGCCTGACGGCGCCGGTGATCAGTTCCGGGGCGGGGCGGCGGTCACCTGCTTGACCACCTTGTTCTGGCCCCACCTGTCGGGGTCCTCGCTGGCGACCTGGAACACGAAGTAGACCGCCTTCTTCCGATCCCCCCTGCCGTCGAACTCGATCTCCCCGGTGACGCCCTGCACCTTCGTCCTGCGGACGGCGGCGGCGACGGCCTCGCGGCTCGGGACGTCGCCGCGGGCGGCGCCCTCGATCGCTCTGAGCGCGATCACCGTGGCGTCATAGGCCTCGGCGGCATGGGCGCCCGCATCCCGCCCGAACCGCCTCTGGAAGTCCTCGAGAAACGGTCTGGCCCGCGGCAGGGTCGCGGGCGGTCCCACCGCCGACGTGTAGTACACGCCGGCGGCGGCCCCGCCAGCGAGTCGCGCGAAGACTGGGTCACACCGACGTCCGGCTTCCCCTGGTCATCGAACGAGACCAGCTCCACCCGAAAGCCCATCTGCTCGAGGGGCCGCTCGAGCTGCTCGATCGCGAGCTGAGCGCCGAGCCTGATCCCTTCCCCGCGGGGGGCCGGCTCGGAGAGCGGGCTCTGTGTGGCGATCCTGATGGTGGCCTTGCCCTGGGCGGGGGCGATCCACGGCGTCGAGCAGGCCAGGACGGCCAGGAGAACGGCGATCCGGACCGGCAGCGGCATCGCCGCCCGCTCGGCCGATCAGAGTCCCGATTCGAGGAAGGTCGTCGAGTAGTCTCCGGCCGTGAACCGGGGGTCGGCGAGGAGACGCGCGTGGAGGGGAAGGCTCGTCTTGATCCCCTCCACGACGAACTCGGCCACCGCCCGCCGCATGCGGGCCAGCGCCTCCGCGCGATCCGCGCCGTGGGCGATCACTTTGGCCACCAGCGAGTCGTAGTGCGGGGGGACGGTGTATCCCGTGAAGCAGTGACTGTCCACGCGCACGCCGGGGCCGCCCGGCGCGATGTAGGCCGTGACGCGGCCCGGGCTCGGCGTGAAGCGTGACCGGATCCTCCGCCGTGACCCGGCACTCGATCGCGTGTCCCTGGAAGCGCACGTCCTCCTGCCGGAGGCCGAGCGGCTCCCCGGCCGCGACCAGGATCTGCGCGCGGACGAGATCGACGCCGGTCACCATCTCGGTCACGGGATGCTCGACCTGGATGCGCGTGTTGACCTCGAGGAAATAGAAGCGTCCGCTCCGGTCGACCAGGAACTCCACCGTGCCCGCGCTCTCGAAGCCGGCCGCGCGGCAGAGCCGGAGCGCCGCGCCCGTGAGCTCCCCGCGCACCGCGGGAGTCAGGACCGGGCACGGCGACTCCTCCAGGAGCTTCTGGTGGCGACGCTGGATGGAGCAGTCTCGCTCGCCCAGGTGGATCGTGTGGCCGCGGCCGTCGGCCAGGACCTGCACCTCGACGTGGCGGGCGCCTTCCACGTACTTCTCGAGATAGATCTCCGAGGACCCGAACGCCGCGGCCGCCTCGCTCTGGCAGGTCCGCACGGCCGCCGCCAGGCTGTCGGCATCCCACACGATCCGGATTCCGCGCCCGCCGCCCCCCAGCGAGGCCTTGAGGAGCACCGGATACCCGAGGGTTTCGGCAACGACGGCCGCGTCCGTCTCGTCGCGCACGGCCCCGTCGCTGCCGGGCAGCAGGGGCACGTCCGCCTTGCGCGCGAGCTCGCGCGCGCGGACCTTGTCCCCGAGGAGCCGGATCACCTCCGGGCTCGGCCCGATGAAGCGGATGTTGCACGCCCGGCAGATCTCGGCGAACGTCGCGTTCTCGGCGAGGAAGCCGTAGCCGGGGTGGATCGCCTCGGCGTCGGTGACCTCGGCGGCCGCGATCAGCCGCGGGATGTTCAGGTAGCTCTGGGAGCTGTCCTCGGGCCCGATGCAGATGCTCTCGTCGGCGAGGCGGACGGGGAGCGATCCGGCGTCGGCCGTCGAGTGAGCCACGACGGACCGGATCCCCATCTCCCGACACGTGCGAAGGATCCGGAGCGCGATCTCCCCGCGGTTGGCGATCAGGATCTTGGTGAACATCAGTGCGTCAGCTCCGGCCGCCGGCGGCCAGGAGGCGGGCCTCGACGTCCTCGACGCTGACCCCGACGCCCTCCTTGAGGGCCTGGTCCATGGGTTCCCCCTGGCCCAGGCGGCCGAGGAGCGCGCGGATGCCGGCCATGCCGCGCCGATCCACCAGGAACTCGCAGACCACGTGGGACAGCTGATACGCCGCGCCGACCGCGTTCGACCGGAACAGACGCTCCAGCCCGGCGAGCGTGTACTGCTGGCGGTCCAGGACGACGTCCGTCTCGACGAGCCGCGGCGCCGAGCGGGACTCGGCGACCTGGGCGAGGCCTTCGTGGAGCCACCGGGGCGCATGGCCGTTCGTGGCCTGGTGGATCAGGAGGTGCGTGTACTCGTGACGCACGAGGCGCTCGAGCCCGATCGACCCCGCCTGGGAGGCCGAGAGCCGGAGACGCAGCTTCTGGAAGTCGTAGAACCCGAGAACGTGCTCGGCGAACTCCGGCGGGATGCCTCCCAGCTCCGCGAACGTCTTCGTCACGTAGATGCCCACCTGGACCCGCTCCTTCGGGAAGACACCATAGTCACGACCGAGGGACTCGTAGGCCTGCTCGAGATTGTCGACCACCGACCGGCCCACGTCGATGCCACCCCCCCCCTCGTAGCGCACGAGGAAGTGCGGGCTCTCCTGGCTCCAGTAGCCGCCCTCCACCCCCTGCTCCCGCTCCAGGCGGGCGAGGAGCGTCCGGCCACGGGCATGCCCGGACTCCCGGGCGAGGAGTCGCCGCAGGGTCTCCACGGCCTCGCGGGTCCGGCCCTGGCGCTCCTGGAAGTCGGCCAGCAGGTAGAGGAGCTCCGAGTCGTCCGGGAAGGCGCGCAGGCCCTGCTCGAGCACCGCCTGACCCCGCGCGAGCTCACCCGCGCCCCCGTGAGCGATCGCCAGGCCCGTCCAGTGAGCACGGTCGGGCGAGGCATCCACCGCTTGCCGGTAGTACTCGACCGCCTCGGCGGGCCGGCCGGCCTGGTAGGCGTCCCGGCCGAGCCGCGCGTAGCAGCTGCCCAGCGCGCGCCGGACGTCGTCGCGTCCGCTCCGGGCCACCAGGTCGCGGTACCGCTCGCACGCCGCCGCGATCTCGCCCCGCTGGTAGAGGGCGTACGCCTCCCGCGCCGCGCGGGCGTTGGCGTCATCGCCGGTCGGCGCCGCCACGGGCTCGACGGCGGTCGGCAGGCTCGGCTCCGGCAGGGCGTCCGCGGGCGCGACGGCCGCCGAGTCCCCGCCGGGCGCCGGGTCGGCGGCACGCCGCGTCTCCCACCAGCGCACCAGGACCGGGCCGGCCACGCCGAGCACGAGGACCGCGGCCAGGGCCGCGTTCAACCGGGCCAGGCTCGCGCCGCGGGGCGGCGGGGGCGCGGGCCGGGCGGGCGGAGCCGGGGCGGGCGGCACAGGGGAAGCGAGCGCGGCCGGAGGCGCGGACTCGGGCGGCGATGCGACCACCCGCGGGTCGTGCTGGCACTTCGGGCACCGTTCGGTGCCGTCAGGGAGATTGGCCCAGCAGGATCGGCAGAACATCGGCCGCTGCGCCGGGCCGGCCTGCGCTAGGGCTCCACGAGGAACAGCGGCTGGCCGTACTCGACCGGTTGCGCGTTCTCGACGAGCACCTTGACCACGCGCCCGGCGACCTTGGACTCGATCTCGTTCATCAGCTTCATCGCCTCGATGATGCAGACGACCTGCCCCTTCTTCACGCGGTCCCCATCCCGGACGAACGGCTGCGCGTCCGGGGACGGCGCCCGGTAGAAGGTGCCGACCATGGGCGCCTCGATCGTGAGGAGATGCGCCTCGCTCGCGGCCGGCTCGGCGGAGACCGCCGGAGACGCCGCGGCGGGCGCGACGACGGCGGATCCGGCCGAGGGCGCGGCCGGCGCCGCGGGCTCCCGGCGCAGCCGCACGCGAACGCCCTCGCGCTCCACCTCGACCTCGGTGAGACCGTAGTCGCGGAGGAGGTCGGCAAGCCGCCGGATCTCTCGCTGGTTCACGACTCCCTCAGGCCCGCTCGATGTAGGCCCCGGTGCGCGTGTCGATCCGAAGGACTTCCCCCTCGTTGATGAAGAGCGGGACCTGGACCACCGCGCCCGTCTCGAGGGTGGCGGGCTTGGAGCCGCCCGACGCCGTGTCCCCCCGGAGACCCGGGTCCGTCTTCACGACCTGGAGCTCGACGAAGTTCGGCACCTCGACGCCGGCGGGCACGCCGTTGATGATGAGGACGTCGACCTCCATCGTCTCCTTCAGCCAGTTCGCGGCCTCGGCGACCACATCGGCGTCCAGCGCGATCTGCTCGAAGGTCTCGAGGTTCATGAAGTGGAACTGCTCGTCCTTGTAGAGGTACTGCATCGAGCGCTGCTCGTAGTCGACCAGGCCGACCTTTTCCCCCGCCCGGAAGGTGCGATCCACCACTCTCCCGAGCCGGAGGTGCTTCAGCTTGGTGCGCACGAACGCTCCGCCCTTGCCGGGCTTGACGTGCTGGAACTCGACGATGTTGTACGGCTGCCCGTCCAGCTCGATCTTCAGACCCTTCCGGAACTCCGCGGTCGACACCTGCATTGCCTATCCTCGTGGCCGCCGCGCCGCGCCCTTCGGCCGTCCAAGGTCGCCGAGGCGCGCGCGGGCCGTCTCATGATCGGGCTGCCGGACGACGATCCGGCTGAACACCGCCGTGGCCTCGTCCGTGAGCCCCTGCGCGAGGCAGAGGTCGCCGAACGCGACCGTCGCGTACGTGTCGTCGACGAAGAGGGGCCAGAGCCCACCCCCGTCGGGCGCCACCCGCCCGGTGACTCCCACGTCGAGGGCCCGGGACAGTCCCTGCACCCCTCGGTCGTGAGGATCCAGCGCCGCCAGACGCCGGACGTATCCCAGGGCCTCCGCGGGATCGCCTCCCCTGAGGGCGCATTCCACCGCGATCCTGAGCGCCGGCTCGTGGTCTGGCTCGCCCCCCAGGAAGCGCTGGATCTCCGCCCGGGCCGTCCGGACATCCCCGCTCTCGAGGAGCGACTTGGCGAGCACGAGCCGGGTCGTGGCGTACCCGGGGTGGCGCGCGAGCCCCTCACGGCAGAGCGTCACCGCTTCATCAGCCCGACCGGCCCGGCGGTACGCCTCGGCGAGCGCCGCGTAGGCCTGGGAGGTGGGCTCCCGGGCCAGCCGCGCCTCGAACTGTCGGATCTCGTCGGTGGTCGGCAAGCGATGTCTCGACCTGGCCCGAGCCGGCCCTCACTATACGGGCCCCGCTCCGAGCTTGTCAACGTCGGTGAGGCGCAAACGCGCGTCGCGCCGTCGGTTCCGGACCTGCTCACCGTCGTTGGCGCGTGTGACGGCCCCCGGTATAGTGGGGCCATGTTCCGGGCCGGGCACCGGCTGGCGGCGATCGGGACGGGCATCGCGCTCGTCACGACGCTCGGCGGCCCGGCCCTCGCCGCTCCCGTCACGCCTCCCGGGCGGGGGCGCCCCGCCGAGCCGCGCGCCTACCTCATCCACCTGATCGACGGCGGCGACCCGATCGTGGTCCAGAAGTACACCGAGCAGGACGGCCAGATCCGGTTCGAGAAGTATGGCGGGTGGGTGGCGATCCCCAGCTACGAGGTCCTTCGCATCGTCCCCGACGACTCGGACGACGAGGCTGGAACCTTGCCACCGCCGGTCCCGGCCGAGGGCCCAGGCTGCGCCGCTCTACGTCGCCACGCGGAGCGGGGCGACCGTCCGCGCCACCAACGTCGGCGCAGCGGGCGCGGACGTTCGCGTCAGCACCCCGGAGGGCTCGCTCACCTTCCACCGGGCGGACCTGGTCGGGGTGCTGCGCGTCCCCGCCGCCCCCGCCTCGCCGGAGGCCTGGATCACCCTCTGGGGCGGCGATGACGGCAGCGATGGCGAAGGTCGGTCCGCGGCCGGGCCGGGAGCCCGTCCGCAGGCGCCACCGCCTACGCTCAGCGATCGCCCGCATCTCCTCCAGCTCGCCAGCGGCGTCGTGATCCAGGTGGACAGCTTCTGGCTGGAGGCGGGGGAAATCCGGTTCCGGCGCCTCGGCGGCGTCGTCGGGTTCGCGCTCGGCGAGATCGCCCGCCTCCTCCCGCAGGAGGCGGAGCCGGTCCGCGGCCGCCTGGCGGTCCGGTTCGTCCGCCGGCTCGGACCCGACCGCCTCGAGGTCCGGCTGCGGCCAGGGGCTCAAGCGGGTCCGGCTGATCGGCGTCGAGCCGGTGTCGCCATCGCCAGGCACGCCAGCGTCAGAGGACCGCCCGCTCGAGGACCCGTGGGCCGGGCTCGACCGTGGGCTCCTGGTCCACCTCGAGTTCGATCGCGAGCGGTCCGGACCGGACGGGGACTGGCTGGCCTACCTCTACCTCCCGAACGGGCGGATGCTGAACGCCGAGCTGATCCGGGTCGGCCTCGCCCACCCCCGCGCCGAGTCGCGGAACATCCGCTACCTCGACCTGTTCCAGGAGATCGCCGCCCAGTCCCGCTGAAAAGCATCACCCCCTCGCGGGAGGGGGTGATGGGTAGACGTCGCCCGGCGTGTTACGGGCAGGATGACCCGGCGTCGCAGATCTCGACGGCGGCGATGTTCGGCGATCCCACGCTGTAGGACGCACTGGCGTTCACGGCAAGAACCACACGCTCGGCGTCGCTTGCGGACCCCAACGGATCGTCGGCGTCGGCCCCGTCGGCCAGGGGCGAAACCGTCACCGTCGCGGAGCTAGCGCCTGCCGAGATCGTTACGTTGACACTGGAGCTGTTCACGACCAGCACACCGCTCCCGCTCAAGTTGTAGTCCGCTCCGATCGTCGCAGTTCCGCTGATGCCCAAGCTCACCGTCAAGGCGGAAGAAGTGCCACCGTTCCGGGAGACGGTGAATGTCGCAGCCACGAGGCCGTCCTCGGCCGCGAGCCCGGACGATGTGATGCTCACGGCCGGCAAGGTGACGGTACCGCCGCCACCGCCGCCGGCTGGCGGCGGGGTGATGCCCGCGCACGGATCGTTCGTGATCGAGGTCGCGGCGCTGAAGGCGGCTGGGAGGGACACTCCCTTGCCGTTCGCGACGACATTGATCGCGTAGGCGCCGTCGGCCACCTCGCAGGGCACCAGCATCGTAGTCGAGAAGGTGCCGTTCGGGTCCGTCGTGCCGCCCGAAGAGTCGAACTTGCCACCGGGCGACGAGACGGAGACCGTCCCGCCCTGGATCGGCGCGCCGTTCGCGCTCGTCAGGAGGATCGTGACTCCCGCCCGGCGGCCGCGATCGACTATCCCAGGGGTGACCGTCGCCTGGATGTTGAGGGTGCCGTTGGGCCCGCCGACCGCGTCCCCCACGACCCTCGCCGGGCTCCCGGTGCACTGGGCGAGAACCTTGACCCCGCCCTTCTGCTCGCGGCACTCGAACGTCGGCCCGGTGCTGCCGTTGTTGTCCGAGCAGGCCTGGATCAGCGTGGCGGCCAGGAGGAGGAGCCCGAAGACCACGAGGGTCGGCGGGCGGATACCTCTCGGGCCGCGGCGTCTTGCGCTGGGAGGTGACAGTTTCGCGTCCATGATCCTGGCCCCCTAGAAGACCGTGATGAGCACGGTGTCGAAGGCGTCTTCGACAGCGGCGGTGATGGTGGCCGTCCCTCGCTCGCGCTTGGCGCAGAAGGTCACGGTGGCCGTGCCGCGGAACGTGGTTACGACCTGCGACACGATGTTGACCTCGTCCGGGCCGGCGAAGCAGCAGAGCGTGGTCGTGAACGCGACTGGGGTGCCGTCGATGAGCTGCCCCTTGGTGTCGTACACCTTGGCCTGGACTAGCGCGCAGCCACCTGCCTCCTCGCCGCTGCCCGCCGTCTGCCCGCGCACGACGTTCGGGCTGGCGACGAGGTCGACGATG
>CAVVOZ010000009.1:0-192571 GCA_963749975.1 uncultured Candidatus Rokubacteria bacterium
CAGTACTGGTCACCGCCCTCTCACAAGGCTGATACACGGGTAATCCCGTTACCGTCAGACCTTGCAGAGTAATCGCTGACCTTCTCGCGCCATGACGCGACACCGGGATCGCGCGGTTGGCTCTAAGTATAGGAAATGGTGGACAGGGAGGAGTTTGACCCCCCCGACGTCAGGATTTTCAGTCCCGGGAACTCGCCCGGCGTGGCGCGGGCTTACACATTCGGGGGGTCAAATGGGGCCCTAGCAGGATGCTGAAAAACGCGGAAGCGATCGGCCGCGCATGCCACTCTCAAGAGCAACCAGGAGGGGCGCATGCGCGGCGACGATCGACGTCCGGACACGATGTTCAGCTACGTGGCCCCCGAGCAGCGGGTCCCGGCGGACCACCCCCTGCGGGCGATCCGCACGATGGTCGACACGGCGCTCCGGGAGCTGTCGCCCGAGTTCGCGCGGCTGTACCCGAAGACCGGGCGCCCGTCGATCCCGCCCGAGCAGCTGCTCCGCGCCCTGCTGGTGCAGATGCTGTACTCGGTCCGGAGCGAGCGCCAGCTCATGGAGCAGCTGGACTACAACCTGCTCTTCCGCTGGTTCGTGGGCCTCAGCATGGATGACCGGGTCTGGGACCCGACCGTGTTCACCAAGAACCGGGAGCGGCTGCTCCGCGGCGACATCGCCCGGGCCTTCTTCGAGCGGGTGCTGGCGCAGGCCCAGGGGCACCAGCTCCTGTCGGCCGAGCACTTCACGGTCGACGGGACGCTGATCGAGGCGTGGGCCGGGCTGAAGAGCTTCAAGCAGAAGGGCACGGAGGGCGCCGCCGCCCGACGATCCCGGGAATCCCACGGTGGACTTCCACGGCGAACGGCGGTCGAACGCGACCCATGCCTCGACGACCGATCCGGAGGCCCGGCTGGCCCGGAAGGGGTCCGGCAAAGAAGCCAAGCTCGCGTATCAGGGCCACGCCCTGATGGAGAACCGGCACGGCCTGGTGGTCGACACCTGCGTGACGCAGGCGATCGGGACCGCGGAGCGGGAGGCGGCCGCCGCGATGGCCACGAACCTGCCGCCGCGGCGCCACCGTCGGGGCCGACAAGGGCTACGACACGCGGGGCTTCGTGGCCGCGCTGCGGAGTCTCGGGCTGACGCCGCACGTCGCGCAGAACTGCACGAACCGGCGCAGTGCGATCGACGCCCGGACGACCCGCCATCCCGGCTATGCCGTCAGTCAGCAGAAGCGGAAGCTCGTCGAAGAGGTGTTCGGCTGGCTCAAGACGGTGGCCCTCTTCCGGAAGACGCGCCACCGAGGGGTGCGCCGCGTCGGGTGGCTGTTCACCCTGGGGGCCGCGCTGTACAACCTGGTGCGCATCCGGAACCTGATCGAGGCCGAGGCGACGCCATGAGGGCGCCAGCGGCCACCGGAACGCCGGGGCGGGCCCAGTCGAGCAGGCCCCCGGGCCCTCCGCGATCGCGTCCGAGTGTCTTGGGCGGCGTGTGTTCATCCGTCAGCCCAGAAATTTCCGCATCCTGCTAGAGGGGTCACCCCTTGGAGCCTGCGTCGGCTTTTCAGGTGGATGCCCGAGGCTGGAGCCCATGGACGAAGGTCGGGGCGAGGTGCCCACGCTGAATCCTCCACGAGTCCATACGCCAGAGAGGCTTGTGGTCGGTATCGGCCCTCTCAAGGCTGAAGCACGCGTCGAATCTCGCTACCGTCAGACCCTACAAATGGAATGGCTGGCCTTCTCGCGCCATGACGCGACACCGGGATCGTGCGGTCGGCCGTAAGTATAGGAAATGGTGGACAGGGGGAGAATTGAACTCCCGACACCGGGATTTTCAGTCCCGTGCTCTACCAACTGAGCTACCTGTCCACCGGGCGTGAGGACCGCCTGAAGCGCCCGTAACGTTACCAGACGGTCCGGCCAGTGTCCAGCAAGGGCGGCCTCACGGCGGAGGCCTCGCGCCGCCGGGTGGCGCGGCGCTGCGGCGGGCCTGCCGTCAGCGGCGCCGGAGCGCGACGTCCACGCGCGCGAGGAGCTCCTTCAGGCTGAAGGGCTTCACGATGTAGTCGGCGGCGCCGCCCTGCAGACCCGACAGGATGTCCCGCTCCTGGCCGCGCGCCGTGAGCATGATCACCGGGATCGCGCGGAGGTCGGGGTCGGCCTTGAGGCGTCCGAGGACCGCGAACCCGTCGAGGAGCGGCATCATCACGTCGAGGATGATGACGTCGGGGCGCTCCCGCGCGGCGGCCGCCAGCGCGGCCTCGCCGTCCGCGACGCGGACGACGTCGTGGCCGGAGTTGGCGAGCTTGAACGCGACCATGCCGCCGATCTGCTGCTCGTCCTCCGCCAGCAGGATCTTAGCCATCCGCGCTGCCCCGCTTCGGCCCCCGGCGCGCCGCGATCAGCGCGCGCACGCGCCCCGCCGCGTCGGCGGCGCGCTGGCCGCGGAGGATCTCGACGTGGCAGCCCGGCCCGGCCTGCGCGCTGTCGGCCGGCCACGGACCCATCAGGACCACCGCCGCGTCGCGGAACGCGGGATCGGCGCTCCATCGCGCAAGGAGCGGCGCCGCGTCCCCGTCCGCGAGCCGCGGGCCGAGCAGGATGACCGGCGCCGGCACCGGGGGAATCGCCACGGCCTCGCTCAGGGTCCGGGCCGGACTCACGTCGAGGCCCGTCTCCTCGAGCGCCCGCCGCACGCGCTCCCGTCGCGCGTCGTCACCGTCCAGGATGAACAGGGGGACCGGCGTCCGATCCAGCGCGCGGAGGACGGCCTCGCGGAGCCGTGCGCCGCTGACCGGCTTCCGCAGGAAATCGGCGGCCCCGAGCGCGAGCAACTGCTCGGGCTCGTCCGCCACGGAGTGGAGCAGCACCGGGATGGCCCGAGTGGCGGGGTTCTGCTTGAGCTGGCGGAGCACGTCGAGGCCGCTCATCGGCAGCATCCCGACGTCGAGGATGATGAGGTCCGGCTGGATGCGCTGCGCGAGCTCGAGAGCCTCCGCGCCGTTCGCGGCCGGCACCGCGCCGTAGTTCCACATCTGAAGATACTCGAGAAGCAGATCCCGGATCGTGACCTCGTCGTCGACCACGAGCACGGTCGCGGCCTCGCGCCCCTGCTCCGCGCTCTCTCCAGGCTGGCCACCGACGGCGGGGAGCGCCACGCGGAAGCGGGTGCCCACGCCGGGCTCGCTCTCCACCGACAGGGTCCCGCCGTGCCCCTCCACGATCCCCTTCGCGATCACGAGACCGAGGCCCGTGCCGCCCGGGTCGTGGCCCGCCCGGTCACGGCTCCGGAAGAACTTCGTGAACAGCTGGCGCTGCTCGTCGGCGGTCATGCCGACGCCGGTGTCGTGGACCACGACCTCCACGGCCCCGTACGTCGCCCGCGCGCTCATGCCGACCTCGCCCGCCGGCGTGTACTTGATCGCGTTCGAGACCAGGTTGCCGAAGACCTGGATCAGGCGGTCCCGGTCGCCCACGACCGGCGGCAGCTCCGCCAGGTCCTCCCGGAAGGCGAGCCCCCGGCGGTCGGCCTCGACCCGGAACGTGGCCGACACCTCGCGCAGCACGGCCGCGAGGTCGACCAGCTCCTTGCGGAGCTGGACCCGGCCCGCCTCGATCTTGGCGACGTCGAGGAGGTCGTTGATCAGGGCCCCCAGCCGGTCCGCGCTCTGGGTCGCCACCTGGAGGAAGCGCTGCTGGAGCTCGGTCACCGGGCCCCCGTCGCCGTCGAGGACCAGCTCCACGTGGCCCCGCAGCGCGGTCAAGGGGGTCCGGAGCTCGTGCGAGACCGTCGCCACGAATTCGTCCTTCATCCGCTCCACGGCCCTGCGCTCGGTCACGTCCCGCGCGATCACCACGAACGCGCGCCCGCCGTCGGACGCCACGGCGCTGACCGACAGCTCGGCGGGGAACCGCGAGCCGTCCTGGCGGACGCCCTCGATCTCGGCCCCCGGGCCGCTCCGGGCCCCCGCGCTGCCCCCGAGCTGTAGCCCGGGCAGGATGACCCCGACGGGTCGCCCGAACAGCGCGCCGGCCGGGTGGCCGAACAGTGTCTCCGCGGCGGGGTTGACCGAGGTGATCAGCCCGCCCCCGTCGGTCGTCAGGATGCCGTCCTTGGCGGCGTCGACGATGCGCCGGAGCTGCCCGGCCACGCGGATGAGATCCTCGCCGCGGAGGCTGCTGGAGTCGCGTCCGCCCGCCAGCGCCGTCGCCAGGCGTCGGTGCCGGATGGCGAGCGCCGCGAGGCTGGCGAGCCGGCCGAGTCCCTCCATGTCGACCGCGCCGGTCGGTCGTCCGCCCGGCCAGAGCGACCACGAGCTGACCCGCGACCTCCTCCTCGACGACCACGGGAAGACTGACCTCCCCCCCGCGGCCGAGGGGACGCTGCCACTCCCCGGGATGGCGCTCTCGGGTCCGGCTCGCGCGACGACCCGCGGAACGCCGCTGCCCGGATCGTGCGCGGTCACATACGCGAGGTCCGCCCCGGCCAGCTCCCGGGCCGCGGCGGCGATCCGGCCGAGGGCCGGTCCGACGTCGCTGGCGGCTCCGAGCGCCCGAGTCGCGGCCGTCAGCGCCTCGAGCTCCCGGCGGGCTCGGGCGAGCAGCTCCGTTTCCGGCTGGGTGGGCGGCATCGGTTCCATCCTCAAGCGTTGCTGAGGCCTCGTCGCTCCATTTGGCCCCAACCCGAGTAACCGCGCCAGTACTCCCAGAAGGCGCAGACTCGCCACCAGACGGTGATCTGACGGTAGCCGAGGTTCTCGACGATGCTGACCAGGATCAAGAGGGTCAGGTCACGCACGCGCGTGTGGCGCCGGAACGCGACGTCGTCGAGAAGGACGGCGAACATCGAGACCAGGATGCTGAGGAGGAACGCCAGGGCCAGGAACACCGCCATGTAGCGTGTGTTCAGTACACCCACCAGGTACGCGATCGGGACGACCACGTACCCGAGGAGCTCGACCACCGGGCCGAAGAGCTCGAAGACGACGAAGGCCGGCAGGGAGAGCAGACCGACATTGCCGTAGCGCGGGCGCCCGATCATCGCGCGATGGCGGAGGAGCGTGTCGAGGAGGCCCCGATGCCAGCGGCTCCGCTGGCGCCGCAGCACGCGGAGCGTCTCGGGCACCTCGGTCCAGCAGACCGGGTCCGGGACGAACCGGAGCCGGTAGGGCAGCCGGTGGTCCCCGATGTACCGGTGCAGCCGGATCACCATCTCGAAGTCCTCGCCGAGGCTGTCCTTGCGCGTAGCCCGCCGGCGCGCAGGATCAGACGCTTGTCGAAGACGCCGAACGCCCCCGAGATGATCGGGAGCGCGTTCAGCCGGCTCCAGCCCATCCGGGCGAACAGGAAGCCCTCGGAGGTACTCGACGATCTGGACGAGCGGCAGGAGGCGCCAGGGGAGCCGCACCTGGGTCACGCGGCCGGCCCGGACCTCGCAGCCGTTGACGATGCGGACGCTGCCCCCGGTTCCCACCGTGCGCGTCGGGTCCTGGACGAAGGGGTGGACGGTCCGGAGCAGCGCGTCGTTGTCCAGGACGGAGTCGGCATCGAGCACGCACACCAGGGGGTACATGGCGAAGTTGAGCCCGCCGTTCGTCGCGTCGGCCTTGCAGCCGCCGTTCTCCTTGTCCACGACGACGAGGTTCGGGAACTCCGTCGACTCGTACGCTCCGCGGATCGGCCGGCAGGGCACGAGGTACTCGAAGCTCCGGGAAACGTGGCGCAACGCGAAGCTCTCGGTCAGGATCTCGAGCGTCCGGTCGGTCGACCCGTCGTTGACCACGATGACCTCGAACCGCGGGTAGTGGAGCGTCAGGAGGGAGCGGACGCTCTCGACGATGTTCGCCTGCTCGTTGTAGGCGGTGGCGATGATGGAGACCGGCGGCGTGAAGGGCGACTGCATCAGCCGGCGCTGATCCTGCCACTGGACGTCGTGCACCACGCGGAGGGTCTCCCAGAAGCCGATCACCATCAGGGCGAGGTAGTGCAGGCTGATCGCGAGGAAGTAGAGGAGGACGGCGTCGTTGAAGACGAGCACGATTCCGACGCCGATGCCGTGCCAGGTCACGGCAGGGCCGGGAGCAGCGGCCCCCGCTCCACCAGGTACCGGGCCATGTCGCGGACCGTCGGCTCGGGATCCGTCACGGCCGCCTGGAGGGCGGCGTGACCCGCCTCACCGAGCTCGGCCAGGGCCACCGCCGCGTAGAAGCGCACCCACCAGTGGCCGTCCCCCAGGGCGGCTCGGAGAAGCGGGACCGAGGCCGGGCTCCCGAGGGAGCCCAGCCCCTTGGCCGCCTGACAGCGAACCGCCCAGACCGGATCGGCCAGGAGCTCGTGGAACGCGTCGAGGAACCGCGGATCGCCGATCGCGGCGGCCGCCTTGACGGCCCGGATGCGAAGCTCGCGGTCGGGATGGCGGACGAGCTCGAGGAGGAGGTCCGCGGCCAGCGGAGCATGGAGGAGGCCGAGGACCTCGACGGCGGCCCGGCGGCCGCGCAGCTTCGGGCTGGTCTCCGCGTACGCGACGATCTCGGGGACGACCTCGCGCCCGCGTTCGATCAGGACGTGCTCCACCTGCCGCACCACGGCGGGGCTTCGCTCGCCCAGCCGGTGGACCAGCGCGATGAGCGCGGGCCGGTCCCCGATCTCGCCGATGGCCCGGATGAGGGCGACCCGCACGGAGCGGTCGGGGTCGTTGAGCGCCCGGAGGAGCGCCCGCTGGATCCCCGGCATCCGAAGAGTGGCGAGATTGGACGCCGCCGCGGCGCGCCGGCGGGCGCGCCAGGCTGAGAGCGCCTGGAGCTCGATCTCGAGGAGGCCGAGGGCCCGGAAGAGCGTCGGCGATGGCGAGCGATTCCTCCCCGCGGAGATCGAGCGCCAGGTGGAGCAGCATCATGCGAAGCACCGGGCGGTCGAATGGCCGAAGTGCGCGGCGCAGGGCGGCGATCGCCTCGGGGTTCTCGAGGGCCTCGAAGAGCAGCGGGCGCAGGGCCGATTCCCGCCTACGGATGTGAGCGTGGACCAGCGAGGCGAGGGCTCGCTGGACGATCAGCAGGACGAAAAGAAGGACGACGAGCGTCGCCATCGCGGCCACGATGAGCAGGACGAGCGAGTAGGCCGGCGCCGGCAGCATGCGCGGCTAGAAGTCGATGATGACGCCGACTCCGACGCCATGCTTCGTGTACGAGCCGTGCCGGTCCTCGTACTCGTAGTCGACCCGGACTCCGAGGTTGTCACGGATGCGCCAGACCACTCCGGCGGCCAGCGTCAGGACGTCCAGACCGCGCACGACGTCCTCGACCGAGTCCGCGAGGTAGGTCTCGCGACCGTACGCCAGCGACCCGTAGAGGGTCCACTGATCCTCCGGAAAGAGGGAGACCCGGACCGAGCCGGCATGCCCGTCCCCCGCATCCGAGGAGTGGGTGAAATAGTATCGGACCAGGACGGCGAGGTAGGTCTTCCAGGTGAGCTCGATCCCCGGCGACAGGGACGCCGCGTAGACGTCCCCGACGAAGTCGGACCAGCGGAACCGCACCGAGGGCGTGATCCAGGGGGCGAGCGGCCGGGTGACCTCGAGCTCGTAGATCTCTTGCGCGATGACCTCGGCGTCGATGCCGTAGGCGAAGCTGCCGGCGACGGCGAAGTCCCCCGGCAGCGCCTGGCCGGCGCCGATCGAGATCTGGGTGTCGTCGCGGTCGTTGCGATGGTACTGGTCGAGCCCGACGAAGAAGGACGTGCCCCGGCGGGGCCGCACCCCCAGCACCACCGTTTCCTGCATCCAGTCGCTCCGCCCGTCGAGGGCCTCGTAGCGACCCGTGAGGTACAGGCGGAACCGGCGCGCCCCGGGCTCCTGCCCGGCGCGGGCGATCCGCGCGAGGGCATCGACGGCGTCCTGGTTCCGCGAGTCGAGGAGGAGCGCCTCCTCGTAGGCGGCGCGCGCGCCGGCCGAATCCTCCTGCCAGAGCCGGAGCCGCGCGAGCCCGAGCACGGGCTCGACGGCGCGGGGGGCGAGCGTCCGCGCCTCCTCGTACGCGCGGGCCGCCTCCTCGAACTGCCGCTGCCGGGTCAACACGTCACCGAGCGCGACCCAGGCGTCGGCCGACTTGGGGTCGAGGGCGACGGCGCCGCGCGCTGCCGCCGTCGCCTCGTCGAGCCGGTCCTGCCGCACGAGGAGCGGGACCCGGCCGAGTATCGCCTCCACGTCGCGCGGGGACGCTCCGAGCACGCGGTCGTACTCCGCCAGCGCCTCGGCGTCGCGCCCGAGGCCCGCGAGGAGCTGGGCCCGGCCGACGCGCGCGTCCCGGTCCGACGGGTCTCGCGCGAGCTGTCGATCGAAGGCGGCCAGCGCCTCCTCCCGCGCCGCGAGGGCGCCGGCGGCATCGCCCGTGGCCGCGCGGGCGCGGGCCAGGCCGACGAGCGGCGCGGGATCGTTGGGCGCGAGCGATCGGGCCCGGGTGAAGGCGGCCATGGCCTCGTCGGCCTGCCCGCGTTGCAGCAGGACGGTGCCGAGCGCCAGGTGGGCGTCGGTGAAGTCCGGATGGCCGGCGACCATGTCCCGCAGGGCGCGCTCCGCCTCGTCGGCCCGGTCCAGACGGACCAGAACCCGGGCCCGGGCCAGCGCGGCCTCGAGGTCCCGCGGCGTCACCGCGAGGACCCGATCGTAGTCCTCGAGGGCCTCCGCGGGGCGATGGAGCCACCCGAGGACCCGGGCGCGTTCCATGCGCGCCTCGAGATCCTCGGGATGGGCCTCGAGGAGGGCCGAGTAGGCGGTGACCGCCTCGTCCAGACGTCCGGCCCGCACGAGGGCGCGGGCCTCGTCGAGCGCGGCGGTTTCCCCGGCGGCGGGGCGCCCCGCCGCGAGGGCGAGCCCGAGAAGCAGGATCGCCACCAGGCGGGCCCGGCAATCCCGGCCTCTGGCCGGGGTCGTCACGGGGTCCGCTCGAGCCGGACGGGTGGCAGCTCCCGCACGCGTCCGGGAACCAGGCGGCCCACCGTGACGCGAGCCGGCGCGTAGCCGCGGGCGGTGACCTCCAGGTCGACGCCCTCGACGGGCAGGCCCTTGAACCCGAAGCCACCGCACCGGTTCGAGTCGACCTCGTGTCCGGCCGCCCGGAGGCGTGCCCCGGGCACCGGGTTCCCGCTCGCATCGACCACCCGGCCCTCGACGAAGGCGACGAGGGGCGCGTCGTACACCTGGTCGTTGGCAAAGATCGCGACCCCGCGGAACCCGGCTCGCGCGCGGAGACCGGCGGCGACCTCGGCCATGGTGGCGCGGAGCGCGGCGACATCCTTCTGCTCGAACGTCGCCAGGCCGATGCGGAGCCCGCGGCCCGGCGGCAGGTTGCGCCAGAGGCGCGCGTCGTCGATGCGGCGCAGGACCGAGGCCGCCGATTCGCCGACCAGCGGGCCGCCCGGATCGCCGTAGACCATGAGAACGACCTCGTCCAGCTCGACGAGGAACTCGGCCGGTGCGGCGCTCGGCACCTCGGCCGAGAGGTGTCCGAGCCACCACGGCAACGCCGCGCTCAGAGTCAGCGGCGAGGCCGGGGATCCCGCTCGCGTGGCCACCCTTGCCTGGCGGAAGACCTCCTGGAGGCTCCGGGTCGTCGCGGTCCGCTCCTCGGCCGAGGCGCACGGCCAGGCTTCCTCCGAATGGGGCTCGATGTCGAAGTGCAGGCCCGCGAACCCGGGCCGGCCGGCCGCCCGCCGGGCGGCGTGGAAGGCGACGACGCGCGTCACGCGCTCCACCGCTCCCGCGGGGTCGGCGATCCACGAGGGGTCCTGGAGCAGCATCGCCTCGACCGCGAGCCCGAAGCGCCCGACCGCGCGATCGAGGAGATCGCCGAGGCGCCGGGCGCCGTCGGGGTCGTCGACGAGGAGGCGCGGCCCGTCCTCGACGCTCAGGTAGAGCCGCCCGGCAATCGCGGCGAAGCGCGCGAGCTGCGCCTCCTGCTCGTCGGGGGTCCAGCGGTTCGCGCCGTACACCCAGATCGCGGCATCCGGCGCCGTCGCCGGCGCGCGCCCGCCCGGGGCGGGGGCGAGGGGGGCGCAGGCGAGCCCGAGGCCGACGAGCATGAGCGACGCGCCAAGCGCGCCGGGGGTGAGCTGCACGACGGAATCCCTCCAGTTCCTGGAACTGCGAAGCGGGAACGGGCGTCCAAGACGGCCAAGGCGGCCAAAGCGACGACCAAGGCGAATTGTAGCAAAGGGGGTTCCCGAGACCGCGTTTTCGGACGGGCGCCCCCTGGGCGCGTCCAGGCCGGTCGAGTAAGATGGTGCCCGCGGCCGCGAGCCGCGTGTGGAACGCCGCGAAGGAGGCCAATCTCTGTGGGCGAGCGCGTCGATCCGATCACCGTCTCGGTCATCCAGCACCGGCTCGAGGCCATCGTCCAGGAGATGGGCGAGGCGATGCTCCGCACCTCGTACTCCCAGATCCTCAACTCGAGCCGGGATTTCTCCACGGCCCTCTGTGACGCCGAGGGCCGGCTCGTGGCCCAGGCCGAGCACGTGCCGATCCACGTCGGCGCGATTCCCTGGGCCGTCCGGTCCGTGCAGGAGTTTTTCGGAGACCGGGTCCGGCCCGGAGACGTCTATCTCCTGAACGACCCGTATCACGGCAACAACCACCTGCCCGACCTCACCGCCTTCGTGCCCGTCTTCGCCCAGCAGCGGCTCGTCTTCTGGTCGATCAACCGCTCTCACCAGAGCGACATCGGCGGCGCGACCCACGGCGCCTACAATCCCGGCGCGACCGAGATCTGGCAGGAGGGCCTCCGCATCACGCCGCTTCGCCTGTACGAGGCGGGGGTGGTGCGGGACGACGTGCTGAAGATGATCGCGACCAACGTCCGCCATCCGCGGGACTTCCAGGGGGACCTCGCCGCGATGATCGGGTCCGCCCGGGTGGGGGAGCGTCGGCTCCTCGCCCTGCTCGAGGAGTACGGCGCCCCGACCGTCGGGCCGGCGATCGACGCGATCCTCGACGGCGCCGAGCGCCAGGCGCGCGCCTGCATCGCGGCGTGGAAGGACGGCGTGTACCGGGGCGAGGCGGTGCTCGACGACGACGGCCACGGGTTCCGGGACATCTACATCCGGGCGAAGGTGACCAAGCGCGGGAGCGACCTCACGGTCGATCTCAGCGATTCCCATCGCCAGGTGATCGGCTTCGTGAACTCGTCCTACCCGAACATGCGGTCGGCCGTCGCCATGGCCCTCGCATACCTGATCGACCCCGAGACGCCGAAGAACGACGGGACGTTCCGCCCGCTCACGGTCATCGCCAAGGCCGGCACGGTCGTGTGGGCGAATCCCCCGGCGCCGCTGACCCTCTGCACGAACCATTGCGCGCAGGAGATCGCCGAGTCGGTGATCAAGGCCCTGGCGCCCGCCTGCCCGACGCGCGTCCTGGCGGGCTGGGGCCGGCGCTTCCGCATCGCGATCCAGGGCATGGACCCGCGGAGCGGGCGGCCGTTCATCTGGCACATGTTTCACGCGCGGCCGGGCGGCGGGGCGTCACCGGCGGGCGACGGCTGGCCGACCGCAGGGGAGGGCCAGGCGGCCGGCGGCATCAAGTTCGGGAGCGTCGAGGTGACGGAGGTGCGTTTCCCTCTGTTCTTCGCACGACACGAGTTCCGGCCGGACTCGGGCGGGGACGGGCGGTACCGTGGCGGCCCCGGTTCGATCCTCGAGCTCCATGTGGAGATCGCGGAGCCCGCCCGCGCGAACACCGCCGGCGACGGCACGCGCCACGCGCCGTACGGGATCCTCGGCGGGCGGGACGGCCTGCCGCATCGCTACCGGCTGCGCTCCCGCGGGCGCCGAGACCGGGTGCTCCGGACCAAGGAGGTCGGCGTCGTCGTCCGGCCGGGCGACGTCTTCCTCGTCGAGTCGGGTGGGGGCGGCGGCTACGGCGACCCGCGCCAGCGGGCGCCCGAGGCCCGCGCCTACGACCGAGAGAACGGCTTCGTCACGCGCCGATCGGCCGCGATCTCGAAGGCGTCCCGCAGGGCTGGGCCGGCGACGGGACCCGCGCGTCGCAGTCGACGAGTCGCCAAGCGGAAGGCGCGCTGACGTGTACCGGATCGGGATCGACGTCGGCGGTACCTTCACGGACCTGGTCGCCGTGGACGAGCGCGGGCGCGTGACCCTCGCGAAGGCGGCCTCGACCCCGCAGGATCAGTCCCTCGGCGTCATGGAGGGGCTCGAGCCTCCTGGCCGCGGCGCTCGGCTGCGACCGGGCGGCCCTCCTCCGCGACACCGAGCGCATCGTCCACGGGACGACGGTCGCGACCAACGCCCTCCTCGAGCGCAAGGGGGCGCGGGTCGGGCTCCTCACGACCGCCGGCCACCGCGACGTGATCGAGATGCGGGAGGGGCTCAAGGACGACCGGTACAACCTCCGCATGGCGCCGCCGGAGCCGCTCGTGCCGCGCGCGCGGCGGCTCGGCATCCGCGAGCGCATGCGCGCCGACGGTCGAGTGGAGACGCCGCTCGATCCCCGCGCCCTCGACCGGGCCATCGCCGACCTCCGGCGCGCCGGCGTCGAGGCGGTGGCCGTCTGCTACCTGCACGCCTACCGGGACGCGCGGCACGAGCGGGCGACCGAGCGCGCCCTCCGCCGGGCGCTGCCGGGCGCCTACATCTCGCTCTCCTCGGAGGTCCTGCCCCAGATCAAGGAGTACGAGCGGGTCTGCACGACCGTCGTGAACGCCTACGTCGGACCCGCCCTCGCGCGCTACCTCTCGCGCCTGGCCGAGCGCCTCGTCCAGACCGGGTACGCGGGGCCCGTGCTCATCATCCAGTCCCACGGCGGCGTGGCCCCGGTTGCCGACGCCGTGCGCCTCGCCGCCGGGGCGGTCCTGTCCGGACCCGCGGGTGGCGTCGCGGGGAGCCGCTACTGCGCGCGCCTCCTCGGCGAGGGCAATCTGATCCCCTTCGACATGGGCGGGACGAGCACCGACATCTCGCTCGTCGAGCACGGCGAGGCGCACCTCTCGCCGGACCGGGCGGTCGCGGGCCAGAAGGTGGCGCTCCCCAGCCTCGACATCGTGTCGATCGGCGCGGGCGGCGGGTCGATCGCCCGCGTGGACGCCGGCGGCACGCTCCGGGTCGGGCCGGAGAGCGCGGGCGCCGAGCCGGGCCCAGCGTGCTACGGCAAGGGCGGCACGGCCGCCACCGTGACGGACGCGAACCTGGTCCTGGGCTATCTCGATCCCGGGAACTTCCTGGGCGGCCGGACACAGCTCGACCTCGGTGCCGCGCAGCGGGCCGTGGACGCGATCGCGGAGCGGCTCGGCACCGAGCGGATGGTCGCGGCCGAGGGCATCCACCGGGTCATCAACACGGTGATGGCCGAGGGCATCCGTGTCGTGTCGGTGCGGCGGGGCGTCGATCCCCGGCGGTTCGCGCTGCTCGCCTTCGGCGGGGCCGCCGCCCTCCACGTGACCGACGTGGCCCGGCGTCTCGAGATCGGGCGCGTCGTCGTGCCGCGGGTCGCGGCCGTGCTCTCGGCCTGGGGGATGCTGGCCACCGATCTCCGGTACGAGGCGGTGCGGACCCACATCGGGGACGCGCGACGGGTCGGCGCGGCGCAGCTCCGCCAGGTGTTCGCCGCGATGGAGACCGAGGGGCGGCGGCGCCTGGCCGAGGCCTTCTCGGGGCCGGTGCGCATCCAGCGCGCCGTGGACATGCGCTACGGCGAGCAGATCTTCGAGGTCAACGTCTCGCTGGGGGACGTCGACCTCGAGGCGCCCGACGCGATGGCGGAGATCGTCGCGCGCTTCCACAAGCGCCACGAGGAGCTGTACACCTACGCGGCGCCGGACCAGGAAGTCGTCCTCGTCAACGCGCGCCTGGCGGTGGTGGGAGAGCTGCCGGCGTTGCCCGAGGAGCCCGCGCTTCCCGCGCGGCCGCCCGCGGCGCCCCGCAGCCGGCGGCGCGTCTACCTCGATGAGTGGCGCGAGGTGCCGGTCTACGATCTCGACGCGGTGGCTCCGGGGCAGGTGATCGCGGGGCCCGCGATCGTCGAGGCGGCGACGACGACGGCGCTCCTGCGCGCGGGCGAGCGAGCGACCGTGACGCCCCTCGGCTGGCTCGACATCCGCGTCGCGTCGTGACTCCACCGCGGGTCCTGTCGCCCGGCCCAGCTCCATGCGGTGGGCGCCCGATGAACGGAGGCTAGGATGGGCACGAAGTTCGACGATCCCGGGTCCCAGTCCCGCGCCTTGTTCGAGCGGGCGCGGCAGGTCATCCCGGGCGGGACCTCCAAGGCGAACTTCCACGTCCACCCGCACCCGTTCTACCTCGCCGAGGGGCGCGGCTGCCGCGCGACCGACGTCGACGGGGTCGAGCGGATCGACGCGATCAACAACTTCACGGCGCTGATCCACGGTCACGCCTTCCCCCCGCTCGTCGACGCGGTCAGCCGACAGCTCTCGCGCGGCACGGCCTTCGCTGCGTCCACGCCCGAGGAGGTCGCCCTCGCCGAGCTCCTCGTCGAGCGGGTGGCGGGTCTCGAGCGGGTCCGCTTCGGCAACTCCGGCACCGAGGCGGTGATGATGGCCATCAAGGCGGCGCGGGCCTACACGGGCCGCGACCGCATCGCCAAGTTCGAGGGGGCGTATCACGGCTACTACGACGACGTCCAGGTGAGCTACAGCTCGCGGCCCGACGACTGGGGGCCGGACGACGCGCCGGCGAGCGTGCCCTCCTCGGGCGGCGTGCCCAAGCACCGCGTGCTCGAGACGCTGGTCCTGCCCTGGAACGACCCCGACGCCTGCGAGCGGCTCGTGACGCGCCACGCTTCCGAGCTGGCGGCGGTGCTCGTGGATCCCCTGGCGAACCGCATGGGGTTCATCCCGCCCGCGGACGGGTTCCTCGCGTTCCTCCGGCAGCTCACCCGGCAGCACGGGGTCCTCCTGGTCTTCGACGAGATCATCTCGTTCCGCGTCGGCTACCATGGCGCCCAGGGCCGCTACGGCGGGGATCCGGATCTGACCGCCTTCGGCAAGATCATCGGGGGCGGGTTCCCCGTCGGCGCCACCGGCGGCCGCGCCGAGGTGATGGAGGTGTTCGACCCCGGAACGCGGGGACCGCGAATCGCCTCCGGAGGGACGTTCAGCGCCAACCCGGTCAGCATGACGGGCGGGCTCGCGACGATGCGCGCGATGACGCCGGCGGCGTTCGATCGCCTGGAGGCGCTCGGGGCCCGGCTGCGCGCGCGTCTCGGTGAGGTCTTCCGGGACGCCGGCGTGCCCGGCCAGGTGACCGGCGAGGGCTCTCTCTTCCGGCTCCTCTTCACCGACCGGCCGCTCCGCAGCTACCGCGACCTCGACCAGGCGGCCGAGGCGCGCATGGAGCGGCTCTTCCTCGCGCTCCTCGATGCGGGCGTGCTGATCCACACGACGGGGCTCGGCTGCCTCTCGACCCCGATGGGCGACCGCGAGATCGAGGAGATCGCGGTCGCCGCCGAGCGGGCGCTCGGGGTCGTCGGCCGCGGCTGACCGCGGGTCGCCGGACCACTCCAGCGGGCGCTCGATGCTGCGGTCCGACGCGACCGTGGGCCGCCTGGTGCGATCCCGCCCCGTTCACCTCGCGCTGATCGTCCTCGTGGGGGCGGTGCTCCGCCTTTGGGGCATCCTCCACGGCCTGGCCGACGGCCTCATCTATCACGCCGACGCCCACCTCGCGGTCTGGAGCGCCTGGCACCTCCACCTCGGGGGGCCGCTCCGGGCCGCCCGGTTCGGCGGGGCGCACGGGGCCCTCAGCTGGCTCGCGCTGGAAGCGACCGACCTCGTGGGGCGGGGAGTGGGCTACCCGCCGCAGTGGAGCTTCGCGCTGATCGGGAGCGTGCTCGCGCTTCTCACCGCCGTGATGGGCACGCTGACCATCCCGGCCGTGTACGTCCTGGGCGCGCGCGCCTTCGGCCCGCGGGTCGGGCTCCTGGCGGCGGCGTTCCTGGCGGTCTCGCCGCTTCACAGCTTTCACTCCCACTACCCGTACCGCGACGTCCCCATGGTGCTGGCGCTCACGCTCACCCTGGCGGCGTGCGTGAGCCTGGCCGCGCGTCCCGGCGCCGTCGCCTACATCGGCGCCGCCGTCGGCGCGGGCCTCACGGTCGCGCTCAAGCCGGCTGGTATGGTCGTCGCGGCGCCGCTGGCCACGGCGCTCGCTCTGGCCTGGCGCCGTCGGCGGGCGCCGTGGGTGCTGATCGCGACGCTCGCCCTCCTGCTCGTGGTCCTGGTGGGAATGAGCGTGTTCCTGACGGGTCACTCGTTCTCGCCGCTCGTGGGAGTGCGCGACAGGTGGCACTTCGCCCGGAACTTCATCACGCGACACGGACCGACAGTCACCCACGGCACGGTGCGCGCCCTCGTGCTTCTCGGGGACTGGCTGGGGTGGCCCGCGTTCCTTGCCTTTGGTGTCGGGCTCGGTGTGGCGGTCTGGCGGCGGCAGCCCGCGGACCTCGTGCTGGCGGCATTCCTCGTGCCGGCCTTCTTTGCGGCCGCCGCCATTCCGTGGATGGACGAGCGGTTCTTCGTCTACCTGGTTCCACCGGCTGCGGTCCTGCTCGCGCGCGCCCTCCTCGGCGCGGCGGAGCGCGCCAGGAGCCGGCCGCTCGCGCGGGTCGCCGTCCTCGCGGTGACGCTGGCGCTCCTGGCCGGGGACCTCGGGCGCTCGGCCTGGCAAGGCGTTCTCCTCAGCCTTCCCGACACGCGGGCTCTGGCCGGCCGCTGGTTCGAGGCCCACGTTCCACGATCGACGCGGGTGGCGATGGAGGGGTACTTTCCGCTCGGGGTCAACGAATGGCCCCAGGCACGCTTCTTCGAGCCGCGGCGTCCGCTGCCGGAGGCGCTGGCGGCCGCGGACGTCCTCGTCACGAGCTCCCTCGAGCACGATCGGTACCTCGACCCCCGGACGAGGTCCGGCCCGGCCCTCGGGGCCTTCTTTCGAGCCCTGCCGCAGGAGGCCTCGCTCATGCGGACGCTCGCCCTCGCGCCGCTCGGCTTCGCTCATCCGAGCATCGCTGTCTACGCCACGCGTCCGCCGCGCGTGGCGGGGGCCCCGGCTCTGTTCCTGCCCCGGCCCTACGACCACACCTGGAACGGCGGCGTGGCGTTTCTCGACCCCGGCCCCTACGACCGGGATGACCGCACGCTCTTCCTCGGTGGCGCGCAGGTCCACGATGTGATCCTCGCGGGGCCGGCGGCCGTCGACGAGATCGCCGTGTTCGTCGCCAACGGGCCCGAGCCGAGCCAGGTCCGCATCGAGGTGGGATGGGCGAGCCGGCGGCGTCCGCTCGAGCCGGGGGAGTGGCGCGCCGTCCACTTCCGGCCGCGCTGGTGGTGGCCGGCCCGCCCCGTCCTCTACCGGGTGACGGTGGCGCTCCTGCCCGAGGGGCGGAGCGCGCTGGTCCAGATCCGGGCCGGGGCCCGGGAGATCGGCGAGGCGTATGCGGCGTGGAGACGCTGGGACGCTGCCGTTCCCTACCTCGAGCGAACCCTGGCGGCGCGCCCCGGCGACGGCGAGCTCCTGCTCCTGCTCGGCACGGCGTACCGTCAGCTCGGCCGGGCGGAGGACGCGCGGCGCGTCGGGGCGCGGCTCGAGGCGGAGGCGCCCGGCTACACCGCCGCCGTCCGCCAGCTGGGGCAGGGCGCGGCGCGTCCCGAGACCTGGACCCCGGCGTTCGAGCGCGCGACGGGACTCGACGCCGCGCTGCTCACGCCGGCGCTCACCCGGGAGGTGCGCGTCGACGCGATCCTCGCGCAGGGCCGGCTGGGCGGCGACCCGATGACGCCCGGCGGGGTTGCCGCGGTGTTCGAGCGCGGGATCGACCGTCCGGGCGTGGTCCTCAACGGACCACGGGGGCCCCGGCCTCTCGTGTACCTCGCCCCGGGCGCGTACCGGGCGCGGTTCACGCTTCGCGGCGGGGCGGGCAGCGCGGGCCAGGAGAGCGCGGTGCTTCGCGTCTTCGCCGAGCGCCGGCTGTTGGTGACGCGGCCGGTCACGGCGGAGGAGCTCGGCGACGGCCGGCGCGTCGTGGAGATCCCGGTGCCCTTCGTCCACGATGGACCGCCGACGCCGATGGCCGTCCAGGTCGAGGCGACGGGGCGCGGGAGCTTCGCGGTCGACCGCGTGCAGATCGAGCCTATATAATATAATAATAAAACTTACGGGCTGATCACGGTCACGCCTTCCCCCCGCTCGTCGACGCGAGTCAGCCGACAGCTCTCGCGCGGCACGGCCTTCGCTGCGTCCACGCCCGAGGAGGTCGCCTCGCCGAGCTCCTCGTCGAGCGGGTGGCGAGTCATCGAGCGGGTCCGCTTCGGCAACTCCGGCACCGAGGCGGTGATGATGGCCATCAAGGCGGCGCGGGCCTACACGGGCCGCGACCGCATCGCCAAGTTCGAGGGGGCGTATCACGGCTACTACGACGACGTCCAGGTGAGCTACAGCTCGCGGCCCGACGACTGGGGGCCGGACGACGCGCCGGCGAGCGTGCCCTCCTCGGGCGGCGTGCCCAAGCACCGCGTGCTCGAGACGCTGGTCCTGCCCTGGAACGACCCCGACGCCTGCGAGCGGCTCGTGACGCGCCACGCTTCCGAGCTGGCGGCGGTGCTCGTGGATCCCCTGGCGAACCGCATGGGGTTCATCCCGCCCGCGGACGGGTTCCTCGCGTTCCTCCGGCAGCTCACCCGGCAGCACGGGGTCCTCCTCGTCTTCGACGAGATCATCTCGTTCCGCGTCGGCTACCACGGCGCCCAGGGCCGCTACGGCGGGGATCCGGATCTGACCGCCTTCGGCAAGATCATCGGGGGCGGGTTCCCCGTCGGCGCCACGGGCGGCCGCGCCGAGGTGATGGAGGTGTTCGACCCCGGAACGCGGGGGCCGCGAATCGCCTCCGGGGGGACGTTCAGCGCCAACCCGGTCAGCATGACGGGCGGGCTCGCGACGATGCGCGCGATGACGCCGGCGGCGTTCGATCGCCTGGAGGCGCTCGGGGCCCGGCTGCGCGCGCGTCTCGGTGAGGTCTTCCGGGACGCCGGCGTGCCCGGCCAGGTGACCGGCGAGGGCTCTCTCTTCCGGCTCCTCTTCACCGACCGGCCGCTCCGCAGCTACCGCGACCTCGACCAGGCGGCCGAGGCGCGCATGGAGCGGCTCTTCCTCGCGCTCCTCGAGGCGGGCGTGCTGATCCACACGACGGGGCTCGGCTGCCTCTCGACCCCGATGGGCGACCGCGAGGTCGAGGAGATCGCGGTCGCCGCCGAGCGGGCGCTCGGGGTCGTCGGCCGCGGCTGACCGCGGGTCGCCGGACCACGCCAGCGGGCGCTCGATGCTGCGGTCCGACGCGACCGTGGGCCGCCTGGTGCGATCCCGCCCCGTTCACCTCGCGCTGATCGTCCTCGTGGGGGCGGTGCTCCGCCTCTGGGGCATCCTCCACGGCCTGGCCGACGGCCTCATCTATCACGCCGACGCCCACCTCGCGGTCTGGAGCGCCTGGCACCTCCACCTCGGGGGGCCGCTCCGGGCCGCCCGGTTCGGCGGGGCGCACGGGGCCCTCAGCTGGCTCGCGCTGGAAGCGACCGACCTCGTGGGGCGGGGAGTGGGCTACCCGCCGCAGTGGACCTTCGCGCTGATCGGGAGCGTGCTCGCGCTTCTCACGGCCGTGATGGGCACGCTGACCATCCCGGCCGTGTACGTCCTGGGCGCGCGCGCCTTCGGCCCGCGGGTCGGGCTCCTGGCGGCGGCGTTCCTGGCGGTCTCGCCGCTTCACAGCTTTCACTCCCACTACCCGTACCGCGACGTCCCCATGGTGCTGGCGCTCACGCTCACCCTGGCGGCGTGCGTGAGCCTGGCCGCGCGTCCCGGCGCCGTCGCCTACATCGACGCCGCCGTCGGCGCGGGCCTCACGGTCGCGCTCAAGCCGGCTGGTATGGTCGTCGCGGCGCCGCTGGCCACGGCGCTCGCTCTGGCCTGGCGCCGGCGGCGGGCGCCGTGGGTGCTGATCGCGACGCTCGCCCTCCTGCTCGTGGCCCTGGTGGGAATGAGCGTGTTCCTGACGGGTCACTCGCTCTCGCCGCTCGCGGGAGTGCGCGACAGGTGGCACTTCGCCTGGAACTTCATCACGCGACACGGACCGACAGTCACCCACGGCACGGTGCGCGCCCTCGTGCTTCTCGGGGACTGGCTGGGGTGGCCCGTGCTCCTTGCCTTTGGCGTCGGGCTCGGGGTGGCGGTCTGGCGGCGGCAGCCCGCGGACCTCGTGCTGGCGGCATTCCTCGTGCCGGCCTTCTTTGCGGCCGCCGCCATTCCGTGGATGGACGAGCGGTTCTTCGTCTACCTGGTTCCACCGGCTGCGGTCCTGCTCGCGCGCGCCCTCCTCGGCGCGGCGGAGCGCGCCCGGAGCCGGCCGCTCGCGCGGGTCGCCGTCCTCGCGGTGACGCTGGCGCTCCTGGCCGGGGACCTCGGGCGCTCGGCCTGGCAGGGCGTTCTCCTCAGCCTTCCCGACACGCGGGCTCTGGCCGGCCGCTGGTTCGAGGCCCACGTTCCACGATCGACGCGGGTGGCGATGGAGGGGTACTTTCCGCTCGGGGTCAACGAATGGCCCCAGGCACGCTTCTTCGAGCCGCGGCGTCCGCTGCCGGAGGCGCTGGCGGCCGCGGACGTCCTCGTCACGAGCTCCCTCGAGCACGATCGGTACCTCGACCCCCGGACGAGGTCCGGCCCGGCCCTCGGGGCCTTCTTTCGAGCCCTGCCGCAGGAGGCCTCGCTCATGCGGACGCTCGCCCTCGCGCCGCTCGGCTTCGCTCATCCGAGCATCGCTGTCTACGCCACGCGCCCGCCGCGCGTGGCGGGGGCCCCGGCTCTGTTCCTGCCCCGGCCCTACGACCACACCTGGAACGGCGGCGTGGCGTTTCTCGACCCCGGCCCCTACGACCGGGATGACCGCACGCTCTTCCTCGGTGGCGCGCAGGTCCACGATGTGATCCTCGCGGGGCCGGCGGCCGTCGACGAGATCGCCGTGTTCGTCGCCAACGGGCCCGAGCCGAGCCAGGTCCGCATCGAGGTGGGATGGGCGAGCCGGCGGCGTCCGCTCGAGCCGGGGGAGTGGCGCGCCGTCCACTTCCGGCCGCGCTGGTGGTGGCCGGCCCGCCCCGTCCTCTACCGGGTGACGGTGGCGCTCCTGCCCGAGGGGCGGAGCGCGCTGGTCCAGATCCGGGCCGGGGCCCGGGAGATCGGCGAGGCGTATGCCGCGTGGAGACGCTGGGACGCCGCCGTTCCCTACCTCGAGCGAGCCCTGGCGGCGCGCCCCGGCGACGGCGAGCTCCTGCTCCTGCTCGGCACGGCGTACCGTCAGCTCGGCCGGGCGGAGGACGCGCGGCGCGTCGGGGCGCGGCTCGAGGCGGAGGCGCCCGGCTACACCGCCGCCGTCCGCCAGCTCGGGCAGGGCGCGGCGCGTCCCGAGACGTGGACCCCGGCGTTCGAGCGCGCGACGGGACTCGACGCCGCGCTGCTCACGCCGGCGCTCACCCGGGAGGTGCGCGTCGACGCGATCCTCGCGCAGGGCCGGCTGGGCGGCGACCCGATGACGCCCGGCGGGGTTGCCGCGGTGTTCGAGCGCGGGATCGACCGTCCGGGCGTGGTCCTCAACGGACCACGGGGGCCACGGCCTCTCGTGTACCTCGCCCCGGGCGCGTACCGGGCGCGGTTCACGCTTCGCGGCGGGGCGGGCAGCGCGGGCCAGGAGAGCGCGGTGCTTCGCGTCTTCGCCGAGCGCCGGCTGTTGGTGACGCGGCCGGTCACGGCGGAGGAGCTCGGCGACGGCCGGCGCGTCGTGGACGATCCCGGTGCCCTTCGTCCACGATGGACCGCCGACGCCGATGGCCGTCCAGGTCGAGGCGACGGGGCGCGGGAGCTTCGCGGTCGACCGCGTGCAGATCGAGCCGGATCTGCCCGGGACCTTCCGCGAGCGGTGGCGGGCGCTCCAGGCCCTCGGCGGCTGAGCCTTCCTGTCGGGGCGCTGTGCGAAGATAGCCGGGTCATGCGGGACCTTGCCCAGAAGCGGGTGCTGGTGACGGGCGGCGCCGGGTTCCTCGGCTCCTGGGTGGTGCGGCGGCTCCAGGACGCGGGGTGCCGCGCCATCACGGTCCCCCGGCGCCGCGACTCGGATCTCGTGCAGGAGGCGGCGGTCCAGCGGCTCTACGAGACGGCGCGGCCGGAGATCGTGATCCACCTGGCGGCGCGCGTCGGGGGAATCGGCGCCAATCGCGCGAGCCCCGGCCGGTTCTTCTACGACAACCTCATGATGGGCGCGCTCCTCATGGATCACGCGCGCCGGCACGGTGTCGAGAAGTTCGTCGCCATCGGCTCGGCGTGCTGCTATCCGAAGCACACGCCCGTGCCCTTCCGCGAGGACGCCCTCTGGGACGGCTACCCCGAGGAGACCAACGCCCCCTACGGGCTGGCCAAGAAGATGCTGCTCGTGCAAGGGCAGGCTTACCGGGCGGAGTACGGATTCAACGCCATCTTCCTCCTGCCCGTGAACCTCTACGGGCCCGCCGACCGGTTCGACCCGGCGACGGCGCACGTGATCCCCGCCCTCATCCGGAAGTGCGTGGAGGCGAAGGAGGCGGGCCGGGACGAGATCGTGGTGTGGGGCACGGGCAAGGCCACGCGGGAGTTCCTCTACGTCGAGGACGCGGCGGAGGCGGTGGTGCTCGCCACCGCACGCTATGATCGCGCCGAGCCCGTCAACGTGGGAGCGGGCTTCGAGATCTCGATCGCCGAGCTCGTGGAGCGGATCGTCGCGCTCACCGGCTTCGAGGGGCGGGTCGTGTGGGATGACTCGAAGCCAGACGGGCAGCCCCGCCGGTGCCTCGACACGTCGCGCGCCGAGCGGGAGTTCGGCTTCCGGGCGCGAACGACCTTCGCGGACGGGCTCGAGCGCACGGTGCGCTGGTACCTGGCCGAGCGGATGGCGCGCCGCTGACGGGCGCCGTCCGCCGGAGGAGCCGGGCGTGTGCGGGATCGCGGGCCGCCTGAACTTCCGCACCGGGGCGCCGGTGGACCCCGGCATCCTGCACGGCATGGGCGACCTCCTCGCCCACCGGGGCCCCGACGGCGAGGGGTTCTGGCACCAGGAGGCCGTCGGCCTCGCCCACCGCCGGCTGGCCATCGTCGATCTCAGCGACGCCGCGCGCCAGCCGATGACGGCCGAGGATCCGCGCGTCAGGGTCGTCTGCAACGGGGAGATCTACAACTTCCGGGAGCTGCGGATCGAGCTGGAATCGCGCGGACACCGGTTCCGCACGCGGTCCGACACCGAGGTGCTGCTCGCGGCCTACGCCGCCTACGGCATCGACTGCCTGTCGCGTCTCCGCGGCATGTTCGCGTTCGCGCTCTGGGACGGCGGCCGGCGCCGTCTCCTGCTCGCGCGGGACCGAGCGGGCAAGAAGCCGCTCTACTACCGGCTCGACGGCGACGGGATCGCCTTCGCCTCCGAGCCCAAGGCCTTCCTGGCGGACCCCTCCTTCGAGGTACGGCCGGACGTGGCGGCGCTGTCCGACTACCTCACGTGCCACTACGTACCGGCTCCCGGGTCGGCGTTCGCCGGCGTCCGGCGGGTCCCGCCGGCCCACTACCTGGTGGTGGAGGACGGCCAAGTGCGTCTCGAGCGTTACTGGCGCCTCCACTACCAGCCGAAGCGCCAGCTGTCGGAGACGGACGCGGTGGCGGAGCTCCTGGCGCGCCTCCGGGACGCCGTGCGCTGCCGGCTCGTCGCCGACGTCCCGCTCGGGGCGTTCCTGAGCGGAGGGATCGACTCGAGCACCGTCGTGGCGCTCATGGCCGAGGCCGGCGCGGCCCCGGTCCGGACCTTCTCGATCGGCTTCGAGGAGCGGGAGTACGACGAGCTGCCGTACGCGCGGCTGGTGGCGCGCCGATACGGCACGGACCACCACGAGTTCGTCGTCCGGCCGGAGGCGGTCGACGTCCTTCCCCGGCTGGTCTGGCACTACAACGAGCCCTATGCCGACTCGTCGGCGATCCCGACCTTCTACCTGGCCGAGCTCACCCGGCGTCACGTGACCGTCGCGCTGAACGGCGACGGCGGAGACGAGAACCTCGCCGGGTACCGGCGCCACCTGGCGGGCCGGCTCGCCGAGCGCTACGCGGGCCTCGCCCGCCCCCTCCAGCGGTCGCTCGCGGCGCTGCTCGCGGCCATTCCCGCGCCGGGACGCGGGATGACCTACGCGCGCCGGTTCCTCGCAGGGCTCGGCGAGCCGCCCGCCCGTCGCTACGCGCGCTGGGCGAGCCACCTCGATCCGGCATTGAAGCGGGAGCTCACGACCGAGGACTTCCGCCGGGCGGCGGGTGACCGCGACTCCCTCGAGCATCTGACGGAGGCGTTCCGCCAGGCCGAGGGCGCCGACCTGCTCGATGCCACGCTCGCGGGCGACGTCGAGACCTATCTGCCCGACGACCTGCTCGTCAAGGTCGACATCGCGACCATGGCGCACGGGCTCGAGGGGCGCTCGCCCTTTCTCGACCACGACGTCATGGAGTTCTGCGCCAGCCTGCCGTCCGATCTGAAGCTCCGGGGGCACACGACGAAGTACCTCTTGAAGCGAGCGGTGCGCGAGCTCCTGCCGGCCCCGGTGGTCGACCGGCCCAAGCAGGGCTTCGGCGTGCCGATCGATCGCTGGTTCCGCGGGGAGCTCCGCACCATGATCCACGACGTGTTGCTGGACGCCCGGACGCTCCGGCGCGGCTACTTTCGCGAGCCCGTCGTGCGCCGCCTCCTCGACGAGCACGGGCGCGGCGTGCGGGGATGGCACTCCCAGCTGTGGAGCCTCCTCGTGCTGGAGCTCTGGCACCGGATGTTCGTGGACCGGCGCCCCGCGGCGGGCCCCCCTCACGCCTCGGCCGTCGTCCGCGGGGCCGCGACCGCGGTGCCCTGACGCCCGGTGGGTCCCGTCGGCGTCGCGTTCGTCGTCTCGCTGGCTGTCGCGCTCGTCGCCACGCTCGCCTGCGAGCGAGTTGCCCCCCGGCTCGGGCTCGTCGTCGCGCCCCGGGCGGACCGCTGGCACCGCCGGCCCGTGGCGCTCCTCGGCGGCGTGGCGATCATGCTCGGGGTCCTGCCGGCGCTGGTCTGGGCCGGCGGCGGTCTCCGGGGTCGCCTCGCCGAGCTGACGCTCGTCGCCCTCGCGATGGGGACGGTGGGCCTCGTGGACGACGTCCGGCCGCTGCGTCCGCCGGTCAAGCTGGTGGCCCAGATCGTCCTCGCGGGCCTCCTGGTGGAGCGCGACTTCGTGCTGCGGCTCACCGGGGTGGCCGTCCTCGACGTGGTGCTGACCCTGATCTGGGTGGTCGGCATCACGAACGCGTTCAACCTGCTCGACAACATGGACGGCCTGGCTGCCGGCATGGCGGTCATCGCGGGAGGATTCCGGCTGGCCCTCTTCCTCTTCGACGGGGACCTGGCCGCGGCGACGATGACCGCAGGGTTCGTCGGGGCGGTGGTGGGCTTCCTCGTGCGGAACGCCCCGCCGGCCCGGATCTTCATGGGCGACGCGGGGAGCCTCTTCCTCGGCTTCTTCCTGAGCGGTCTCTGCCTCGTCGTCGACGCCGCGTACTACTCACGCGGGATCACCGCGGTGCTGGCGGTGCCGGTGCTGCTGGTGCTGATCCCCATCTTCGACACCACCTTCGTGACGGTCACGCGGCTCCTCCGCGGGCAGCCGGTCTCGCAGGGCGGGCGCGACCACACCTCGCACCGGCTGGTGGCGCTCGGGGGCAGCGAGGGGCGGGCCCTGGCCGTGCTCTACGGGCTGTCGATCATCGGGGGGGGCGTCGCGCTCCTCACGTACCGGGCCGATCTCGGGACGGCCGTGGTCCTCCTCCCGCTGCTCCTGGTGGGGCTGACGCTCCTCGGGATCCACCTGAGCCAGGTCGAGGTCGTGCGCGCGGGACCGGCGGCCCCCGGGCCGGGCGGCCGTCCGGCTCGTGCAGGACTTCCCGTACAAGCGCGAGGTGGGATCGGTGGCCCTCGATTCGGTCCTCATCGTGGTCGCCTACTACGCGGCGTACCTCCTGCGCTTCGAGGACACATTCGCGGCCAACAAGCCCATGCTGATCCGCACGCTGGCGCCGGTCCTCGTGTGCCAGCTCTCCGGGCTGGCCCTCTCGGGGGCGTACCGGGGGATGTGGCGATACACGGGCCTGGGGGACGTCCTGCGGCTCGGGCGGGGGATCACGCTGGGCACCGTGGCGAGCGTCCTCTACCTCCTGTTCACGACGCGGTTCGCCGGCCTGTCGCGCGCCGTGTTCGTGCTCGACTGGGTGTTCCTCGCGATGCTGGTCGGCGCGAGCCGGGTGTCGTTCCGGCTGCTCGGCGAGGCGCTCCGGGCGCCCCGCGCGCGGCCCGGCCGGTGCTCGTCTACGGTGCGGGCGACGGCGGGGAGCTGGCGCTCCGGGAGCTCCGCAACAACGCCGCGCTCGCTCGGGACGGCGTGGGGTTCATCGACGACGACCGGGCGAAGGCGGGCACGCGCATCCACGGGGTGCCCGTGCTGGGCCCGCTCGACGAGCTCGAGGCGCTGCTGCGGGCGCACCCGGTCGAGGAGGTCGTCGTCGCCTCGCGCAAGATCCCGACCGAGCGGCTCCGTCGCCTGGAGGCGAGCCTGCGCCGCGCACGGGGTGGTGGTGCGGCGCGCATCGATCGAACTCGAGTGAGCGTGGAGCCGCCGCCCACGCGGCGGGCGCGCGTCCGGGTCACGGGGATCGCCCCGGACACGGAGCGCGTCCAGGTCCTCCTCCATGACCGGCTGCGCGCTCAAGGACCGGCCCGGCGTCACTCGGCGGCCCGAAACAGCTCCTCGCCGCGCTGAAGACGCAGCGCAATCTGGTACGTCTGACGCAGCGCCCGCGGGGTCGGGCTGTGCGCCGCCTGGAAGCGCGCCAGGGCGACCAACGCGCGGCGAGCGGACGCCGGACGTGCGGCCTTGAGAGCCCCATACTGGCGCAGCGCGCCCTCCAGCTCCTGGTAGTCGTGGAACCCCGCGTCCTCCCGCAGGACGGCACGGCCGAGGCTCTCGATCATCGGCCGATCGTCGCGGCCGGGCCGGAGGTAGGCGTCCACGAGGCGGCCAGCGGAGGTCACCTGCTGCTCTCGATCGAGGAGCTCCAGCAGAGCCGCCGGCGCGTCGGCCGCCCCCGGCGGGACGGCGTCGACGGGCTCCTCGTCGGGGAGGCGGGTCGGCGGCACGTTCAGGAACCGATCCAGGTAGATCCTCATCGCGGCGTGGAACAGCCCGCGCGCCAGCTCGCGCGAGGGCGCTCGGAGCAGCGCCTGGTGGAGGGCGTTGCACGAGCTGAACGTGTTGTGGACGGTGTCCCAGTCGCCGAACTCGTTGCTGGTGGGGAACCGGGCGATCCGGAGGCTGCTGGCATGCGCCACGGCCTGGCCGAGCTCCGCGAGGGCGGCTCCCCGGCGCACGGCCATGAGGAGCCCGTCGACGATGGACTGGGGCTCGTCTCCCAGCAGAACCGCCACGAGTTCGTCGAATTCACCGGCGCGCAGCGGTGCTCCGCGGCTCGCCTCGTCCTCGGCGAGCGCCCCGAGCGTCTCGAAGGCGGGCTCCAGGAGGGCGGTCAAGTCGATCGGCCGCCGCCACGCGCTCCGTTCTTCGCTTCGCTCAGCGCGACACAGGCCGCTCACGACGCTCGGCAAGATCGCCGGCGCCTCGGTCCAGTCGAGATGATCCAGGAGCTCGAAGGCCTTGACGATGAAGTCCAGCGTGTGGCCGGCCTCGACGAAGTAGTGGTCGGTGACGGCCGCGAACAGAAGATCGGCCACGGCGGCCGGCGACGCCGTCTCGATGGCCGTGCGGAGCGCCCGCTCGGCGCCGTCCGCATCGCGTACCTCCACCGCGTCCCGGAACCAGGCTTTCAGCCGGGCCGGCGGTAGGCGGGTTGTGGGCAGGGGGTCGACACCGAAGCGCGGCGGCCGTCCGGCGCAGTCCTCGGCCACTCGCACGAGCCCGTGGAAGAGCGCGAGCGGCCGCTCGTCCGCGCCCAGCATTGGCAGGACATTCGCCATCGCGGTCAGGATGCTGAGGCCGGGGCCCCAGCCGGCGGCGCGGTAGCGGGCACCGAAGCGGGCCCCCGCGCGCACGATCTCCCGGAGATCGGCGCCTCCGGCAACGAGGGCGAGGGCGGCCTTGGCCAGCCCGAGGGCGAGCTGGTCCTCCAGCCCCTGCTCGAGCCGGCGCCGCCACTGCGCTGCCAGATTACCGTCCGGGCTCACCTCGACGAACACGTCGCCGCCTTCGATGACCGTCGGATAGGGCCGCACGTCCCCCGCGAAGGGATCCAGGGTCCCGCCCGAAGCCAGGTCGAATCGGGCGTGATGCCAGTGGCAGGTCAACAACCCGTCACGCACCGTTCCCCGGCTGAGCGGAAAGCCCATGTGCGGGCAACGGTTGTCCACCCCCCACGCTTGGCCCTCGTGCCAGAATACAGCCACGCCGTGACCGCCGGTGCTGACGATCAAGCACCCCTTCGCCTTCAGTTCGTCGACGGAGCCCGCGCGGACCAGGCGGGACTTGGCCTCACTCATCCGGTCGCCCCCCTTCAGGGAATGGTACCCCGACAGGACCTCACTCGGTTCCGCCCGCCCCGCGCGGCGGGGCGTCGCTTCGCGCCGGCCTCCACCCAGCCCCGGCGCGAGCCGCTGCCCGAACTCGCCACCGAGCGGTCCATCGTCCGGTGTCGGACGGACCCGGAGATCCGTTGCCCGCCACGCCGTTACGGACGGTCGATGGTGAGATCCCGCCGGGCCGGGCCGATCGTCACGGTGAATCCGGCGATCAGGTCGAGGAAACTCGTGACGGTGAGCACCAGGAAGACCCCGGCCCCGGCCGCGTTGACCAGCAGAAATTCGGTGAGGTAGGCGGCGAAGACGCCATCGTGGATTTTCCTCCACGCGGCGCTCCCGAACGGCGGCGCAGAGGCTCGCACCGCACCGTCCCTGGGCGACCCGGGACGTGCGGGGGTTCATCGACGACGACCGCACGAAGGCGGGCACGCGCATCCACGGGGTGCCCATGCTGGGCCCGCTCGACGAACTGGAGGCGCTGCTGGGGGCGCACCCCGGTCGAGGAGGTCGTCGTCGCCTCGCGCAAGATCCCGACCGAGCGGCTGCGCCGTCTCGAGGCGACCTGCCACGCGGAGGGGGTGTTGATGGTGCGCGCCTCCGTGCGCCTCGAGTGAGGAGCCGGCCGCTAACGGCGAGGCCGGCGCTTCCTTGACACCCCGCAAGGGGCCGTCAATAATGACGCGGCGATGACGAACACGGCGCCCCTGGGGGCGTTGGGAGCGCGCTTAACCGACGGACGTGCGGCGATCGGTGTGGCCGGGCACGGCTACGTGGGGCTGCCCTTGGCCGTGGAGCTTGCGCGCGCAGGATTCTCGGTCACGGACATCGCTCCGGACACGGAGCGCGTCCGGAGCGCCGGCCGGGATGAGAACCACGTCGAGTGGCTCGTGACGCACGCCCGGCTCGTGTTCGACACGCCGAACGCCACGCGCGACGTCAGAGTGGCTCGGACCAGGGTCGTCCGGCTCTGACCGGCGCGAGGGCGCGTGTGCGAGCGCTGGTGACGGGCGGGGCCGGGTTCATCGGGTCGCACCTCACGGAGGCGCTGCTCGCGGCCGGCCGCGAGGTGGTCGTCCTGGATGACCTCTCGACGGGGCAACTCGGGAACCTAGCGGGCGTGGCGGGTCACCCCCGTCTCGAGGTGGTCGCGGGGTCGGTCACCGACGAGACCCTCGTGCGGAAACTCGTGACCGGAGCCGACCTGGTCTACCACCTGGCGGCCGCGGTCGGCGTGCGGCTGATCCTCGATCGGCCGGTGGCGACGATCGAGACCAACATCATGGGGACCGAGACCATCCTCCGGGCGGCGCTCGAGGGGCGGCCGCGCGTGGTCCTGGCTTCCACGTCCGAGGTCTATGGCAAGAACGACCGCGTGCCCCTCTCCGAGGACGACGACCGGCTTCTCGGGCCCACGACGAAGAGCCGCTGGAGCTACGCGTGCTCGAAGGCGATCGATGAGTTCCTAGGGCTGGCGTACCACCGCGAGCACGGGCTGCCCGTCACCATCGTCCGCTTCTTCAACACGATCGGACCCCGCCAGACGGGCCGGTACGGCATGGTGGTCCCGCGCTTCGTGCGCCAGGCGCTCGACGGAGGTCCGATCACGGTCTACGGCGACGGCTGCCAGTCCCGGTGCTTCACGGACGTGGAGGACACCGTGCGCGCGACGATCGCGCTCTCGCTGGCCCCCGCGGCGGTCGGCGAGGTGTTCAACGTGGGGACCACGCACGAGCTGACGATCCGGACGCTCGCCGAGCGCGTGCGCGCGCTGGCAGGCAGTGACTCACCGATCGTGCTCGTGCCGTACGACGAGGCTTACCAGCCGGGGTTCGAGGACCTGCACCGGCGCGTGCCGGACATCCGGAAGGCGGAGCGCGTGGTCGGCTACCGGCCCCGCGTGCCGCTCGACGAGACCCTCCAGCGTGTGATCGGCCATCTCCGCGAGCACCGGCCGCAGCTAGGGAGGAGAGCGCCGCCGCGTGTTCGGTGCCTTGGTCGCCTCGCTCAGGCCGCGCCAGTGGACCAAGAACCTCTTGGTCTTCGCGGGCCTGATCTTCTCGCGGGGCCTCCACGAGCCGGCGCTGGTGGCCCGCTCGGGGCTGGCATTCGCCCTCTTCTGCCTCCTCTCGGGGGGCGTGTACCTGATCAACGACGTGGTGGACGCCGAGCGCGACCGGGCGCACCCGCAGAAGCGGCACCGCCCCGTCGCCTCGGGCCGCCTGCCCGTGGGGATCGCGCTGGTGGCGTGGGGTCGGCGTCCTGATCGGGACCGCGGCGGCCGCCTTCTTCCTGTCGGTCTCCTTCGGGATGGTGGCCGTCGCGTACGCGGTCCTGCTCACCGCGTACTCGGCAGGGCTCAAGCACGTGGTCATCGTGGACACCCTGATCATCGCGGGCGGGTTCGTGCTGCGCGCCCTGGCCGGGGTGGTCGTGCTCGGGATCGAGCCCTCCTACTGGCTCCTCCTGTGCACGATCCTGCTCGCCTTGTTCCTGACCTTCGGCAAGCGGCGCCACGAGCTCCTCGCGCTGGAGGCCGGCGCGACCGACCACCGCCCGATCCTGTCGGAGTACACGCCGCAGCTCCTGGACCAGATGATCGCGGTGGTGACCGCGTCGACCTTGATGGCCTACGCGCTCTACACCATGGCGCCGGAGACGCACGTGCGGCTGGGGACGACGCGCCTGCCGCTCACGATCCCGTTCGTCCTCTACGGGATCTTCCGCTACCTCTATGTCCTCTACCGCCACGACCTGGGGGGCAACCCGTCCGAGCACTTCCTGACGGACCGGGCGCTCTTGGTCGACGTCGCCCTCTGGGGCGCGACGGTCATCGTCGTCCTCTACGTGGCGCCGTAGCGCCCGGCGTCTAAGGCACGGCGACGCCGAACGCCCGCTCGAAGAGCGACCCCACGAGCCACCCGACCAGGGCGGAGCCCAGCGCGACGGAGGCGAACTCGAGGCCGGACCGCAGGAGGGGGCGGCCGGTGAGGATCCCCTTCAAAATACCCACGCCCAGGAGCACCGCGACCGAGAGCGCCCAGGAGAGGGGCAGGGCGAGCCAGCCCCCCAGCAGCACGAGGGGGGCGAGGGGAATGGCGGCACCGATGACGAAGGAGAGAAACATCACGACGCCAGCCTTCACCGGCTGGGAGATGTTGGCCGATCCGAGTCCGAGCACCTTCTCCTGGACCGTGCGGACCAGGAGCTCCCGGTGCCGGGAGAAGATCTGGACGACGCGATACGCCGAGGGGCGGTCGAGCCCTTCCCCGACGAGTGACTCGAGAAGAGCCTCCTGCGCCAGATACGGCTGGGCTGCCGCCAGCCGTTCCTGGTCGAGCAGCTCCTTCTCGAAGATCTCCTTCTCGGTCCGTGCCCCGAGGTACGAGCCCGTCGCCATGGAGACGCCGCCCGTGATGGCCGCGGCGATGCCCGTCAGGAGCACGATCGTCCGGTTCTGGGTCGCGGCCGATACGCCGCTCAGGAGCCCGACCGTGCTCAGAGGATCTTGCTCAGGAAGGCCTGCGTCCGCGGGTTCTGGGGCCGGTCGAAGATCTCCCCAGGCGAGCCCGCCTCGACGACCCGGCCCTCGTCCATGAAGACGACGCGGTGGGCGACCTCGCGCGCGAAGCCCATCTCGTGGGTCACGACGAGCATCGTCATTCCCTCGCGCACGAGCTGCTTCATGGCGTCCAGGACCTCCCGGACGAGCTCGGGGTCCAGCGCCGACGTGACCTCGTCGAACAGCATGAGCTTCGGCTGCATGGCGAGCGCCCGCGCGATGGCCACGCGCTGCTGCTGGCCGCCGGACAGCTGCCCCGGGTAGGCGTCCACCTTCTCGGTGAGGCCCACCTTGTCGAGCAGCCGGAGCGCCTCCTGGCGCACCTCGGCCTCGGGCCGCTTGCGGACGACGATCGGCGCCAGCATCACGTTGCGGAGCGCGGTGAGGTGAGGGAACAGGTTGTAGGACTGGAAGACGATCCCGACCTCCGCGCGGACCTGGCGGATGTTGGTCCGGTGATGGTCGAGCCGCACGCCGTCGATCCAGATCTCGCCCGACTGCACGGGCTCGAGATAGTTGAGGCACCGGAGCAGCGTGCTCTTGCCGGAGCCGCTCGGCCCGATGACCACCACCACCTCGCCGCGCGCGACCTCGAGGGTCACGTCGTCGAGGACGTGGAGACGACCGAAGTACTTGTGGACGTGGCTGATCTTAACCACCGAGCTTGAGCCTCCGCTCCGAATAGAGCGCCAGACGCGACAGGGGGTAGCAGATGGCGAAGTAGAGCACCGCCACGATTCCGAACACCTGGAAGGACAGGAACGTCTTCTCCATGAGGATCTGGCCCGCGCGGGTGAGCTCGATGTAGCTCAGCACCGAGACGACGGACGAGTCCTTGACGAGCCCGATGAAGAGCCCCACACCGGGCGGGATCATCACCCGCAGGGCCTGCGGGAGGACGATCCACCGCATGATCTGGACGTACCCCATCCCGAGGCTCCGCGCCGCCTCCCACTGGTCCCGTCCCACCGACTGGATCCCCGCCCGGACGATCTCCGCCATGAAGGCGCTGCCGTTGATGACCAGCGCGGCGACCCCCGCCCAGAATATCGGCACCTCCACCTTCAGGAGAATCGGGAGCGCGAAGAAGATGACGTAGAGCTGCATGAGGATCGGCGAGTCGCGGATCACCTCGATGTACGCCGCCGCGGGCACCCAGAGCCAGGGCCGCTTCGACCCGCGGGCGAGCCCGACGGCGAAGGCGATGACGGATCCGATCACGAGCCCGAGCGCGCAGAGCCGCAGCGTGTTCCAGAGCCCCTGGGCCAGGAGCAGGGCGTCCCAGAGGTTCAGCTGATCCTGGACGAAGTTCGGGACGTTGCCCATCTCAGGCGGCCTGCCGGAACATGCGCCGACCCAGGAGCTTGAGCGCGGTGGAGATCGTGAGCGTCATCACGACGTACATCGCGGTCACCACGATGTAGGTCTCGAACGACCGGAAGTTGCGGGAGATGATCATCTTCCCGCGGAGCGCGAGGTCCTCCACCGCGATCACCGACACCAGGGAGGAGAAGAGGACGATGCCGACGAACTGGTTGCCGAGGGGCGGATAGATCACGCGGAACGCCTGCGGGAAGATCACGTGGCGCATGCGCTGCGGGTAGCTCATCCCGAGCGACACGCTCGCGTCGTGCTGACTCTTGGGGATGGCCTCGATTCCCGCCCGCACGATCTCGGTCAGGTAGGCGCCGTTGTTCAGCACGAGGCCGATGAGGGCGGCCAGGTAGTTGGGGACGTCGATGCTGAGCTGGCCGAGGCCGAAGTAGATGAAGAAGAGCTGGACGAGGAGGGGGGTGTTGCGGACCGCCTCCACGTACCAGGTGGCCGGGCGCCGGAGCCACGCGATCCGCGACAGCCGGCACATGGCGCCGAGCGTGCCGATGACGAGGCTCAGGACGAGCGTGAAGAGCGACAGGTGGAGCGTCGTGAACGCCCCCTCGAGGAGCGAGGGAAACTCCTGGAACACGAGCCGGAACTGGAAGACGTAGCCGGGCACGGGACGTCAGGGTATCGGGCGGGACCGCCGGGGCGGTGCCGTCCGGAGCGGGATCCCGCTCCGGACGGCGGGCCCGGGGACCGACTACCAGCTAGGGGAGACCCTGGCCGGCTCGGCGTTGAACCACTTCTTGTAGAGCTCCTTCATCTTGCCGCTCTGGTGGAGCTTGTAGATGTAGAAGTTCAGGAAGTTGAGCCACTCCTGGTCGCCCTTGCGCACCCCGAAGGAGTACGGGTTCAGATCGAACGGCTTCTCGATGAACCCGAGGCTCTTCTTGGGTCGCGGCCCGCGTGGTAGACGGTGTAGGTGTAGTCCTCGATCTGCGCGTCCGCCTTGCCCTGCTGGACGGCGAGGAGGGCCGCCGAGGCCTGGTCGAACCGAAGGATCTGTGGCCTTCGGCGCCTTCTGCGTCAGGAGGATCTCGCCGGTGGAGCCGGTCGTGACCGCGACCTTCTTGCCGTTCAGGTCTCGCCAGTCCTTGATCTTCGACGCCTTGTTGTAGATGACGCCGAAGCCGTCGATCACGTAGGGCTCGGTGAACGTGATGGTCTTCGAGCGCTCGACCGTCGCCGTGAAGTTCGAGATGGCGACGTCGATCTTGCCGGCGACCAGGAAGTTGATCCGGTCCGGGGCGGTCGGCACCGCCACCAGGGTGAGCTTCACCTTCATCTGCTCGGCGAGATCCTTCGCGATGTCGACGTCCATCCCGACGATGTTGTTCTGAGCATCGCGGAAGCCCCAGGGAGGAAAGAAGTCGAACGTCCCGACGATCAGCTCGCCCCGCTTGATCACCGACTGCAGCGTGTCCTGCGCCGCTGGCGCCTGCGCGCTTCCGGTGCTCGGCCAGAGGGCGAGCGCCAGAAGTCCGATCACCGCCAGAGCCCCGATCCGTTTCCTACTCCAGGTCATCTAGGTCCTCCTGGGTCGACATGCGGCCCATCCCGAGAATGAGTGCGGGCCGCGCGCGCCGCAGTGGCGAACGAGGTCCAACAGTGATCGGACCACACGGGGTATTCGCTGTCAACGGGATCGCGCGCGGTCCGGCCGCCGATTCTCGCGCCCGTGATGCCGGCGGCGGGCTCCGGCACTCCGGCCCGGCGCCGGGGCGGGCGGTGGTAGACTTCGTTCATGCCCGCCCGGGTCGCGGTCCTGCGTACCAGTCCCGACACCGTCGTCGGCGACTACGGGCGTCTCATGCGGCTCGCCGGGTACCAGGCGGTCCTGCCGCGGGACGGAGAGCTCCTCCTCAAGCTCAACCTCTCGTGGACCAAGTACTTTCCCGCGTGCTCGACGCAGCCGTGGCAGCTCGACGGCGTGGTCCGGACGCTGCTCGAGGACGGGTACCGGCCGGAGCGGATCCATCCGGTCGAGAACAAGACCGTGGTCACCAACCCGCGCAAGGGGGTCGTCGCCAACAAGTGGGGGCCGATCCTGGACCGTCACGGCCTGCCCTTCATCCCGCTGCCCGAGGTGGAGTGGATCGTCTACCCCTTCAAGAGTCCGCTCCTGAAGCTGAACCGCATCTTTCCGGAGGGGATCGAGATTCCCAAGATGTACGTCGGCGCGAGCGTGCTTCACATGCCGACGGTGAAGACGCACGGGCACTCCACGACGACCGGCGCGGTCAAGAACGCGTTCGGCGGGCTCCTGAAGGAGGTCCGCCACTACGCGCACGAGTTCATCCACGAGGTCCTGGTCGATCTGCTCTACATGCAGCGGGAGCTCCACCCGGGCGTGTTCGCCGTCATGGACGGCACCGTGGTGGGGGACGGGGCGGGTCCGCGCACCATGCTCCCGCGCGAGGGGAACCTCATCCTCGCCTCGGCCGACTCCGTGGCGATCGACGCGATCGCGGCGCGCCTCATGGGCTACGACCCGCTCGCCATCCCGTACCTCCGCATGGCCCACGAGCGGGGACTCGGGGTGGCCGATCCGCGGGAGATCGAGCTGGTCGGCGACGACGTGGCCGACGTGAACTTCCGATGCCAGACGTCCCGGAGCCTGGTGATCTGGGGAGACCAGCTGATCCGGAAGGGCCCGCTCCGACCGCTCAAGCACCTCCTGCTCCACTCGCCCCTGGTGGTCTGGGCGCCGTTCGCCTCGAACGTCTACCACGACCTCCTGTGGTACCCGACCGTGGGCCAGAGGCGCATCCGGGCCTTCGCGAACACCGGCTGGGGACGGCTCTTCGCGCGGTACTGACGCGCCGGCCGGGCGGGCGGGTCCGGGCGGCCTCGGTCGCCCGCCGGCGGGTCCAGGTTCCGCTTTCTTGAGACCAGGGGCCGACTTCCTCTAAAATCGTGTCCTCCATGGCAGAATCCGTTCGCGTCCGCTTCGCGCCGAGCCCGACCGGGCACCTTCACGTCGGAGGGGCGCGGACGGCGCTCTTCAACTGGCTGTTCGCCCGCCATCACGGCGGGGTCTTCCTCCTCCGGATCGAGGACACCGACCGCGACCGGTCGACCGACGAGGCGATCCAGCAGATCCTCGGCGCGATGACCTGGCTCGGGCTCGACTGGGACCCGGAGGGCCCGGAGGACGACGGCGCGTACCGCGGGTACTTCCGGCAGACCAGCCGGTTCGAGATCTACCGGGCCCACGCCGAGCGTCTCCTCGCCGAGGGCCGGGCCTACCGCTGCTACTGCACGCCGGAGGAGCTTGACGCGCGGCGGGAGGCGGCCCAGGCGCGCGGGGAGACCTTCCGCTACGACGGCCGCTGCCGCGACCTCCCGCCTCGTCCCGGCGTGCCCGCGGCGCTCCGGCTCCGGATCCCGGACGCGGGCACGACGGTCGTGCCCGATCTGATCCACGGGGACGTGACGTTCGACCGCGCCACCCTCGACGACTGGATCCTCGTCCGGTCGGACGGGACGCCGACCTACAACTTCTGCGTGGTTGTCGACGACGTCACCACGAAGATCACCCACGTGATCCGGGGCAACGACCACCTCTCGAACACGCCGAAGCAGATCCTCTGCTACGAGGCGCTCGGGTACGCGCAGCCGGTGTTCGCCCACATCCCGATGATCCTCGGCCCGGACCGGAAGCGCCTGTCCAAGCGCCACGGGGCGACGTCCGTCCTCGCGTTCCGGGACGAGGGGTTCCTGCCCGAGGCGATGGTGAACTACTTCGCCCGGCTCGGGTGGGCCCACGGGGACCAGGAGGTCTTCACCCGGGACGAGCTGATCCGCCTCTTCGACCTCCGGCAGGTCGGCGCCACGCCGGCGATCTTCGACCGGACGAAGCTCGAGTGGCTCAATCAGGTGTGGATGAAGCGGCTCGTCGAGGATCTGTCCGGTCGCAAGCGCCTGGCCGAGAACTTCTTCATACATCTGCAGGGGGCCGAGATTGAGAATCCGCCAATGCGCTTGGTCGAGAGCGCAGTCGTCAATCTGACGACGCGGGCGACGACGCTCGCCGCCATGGTCCCGAAGGCGCGGTTCTACTTCGAGGACCCGACGGACTACGACCCGACCGCGTTCGGGAAGCTGGTGACGCCGACGCTCGGGCCGCGCCTGGACCGGCTCCTCGCTCGCCTGACGAGCCTCGAGCCCTGGGACGGAGACCGAGCTCGAGGGCGCGTGCCGGCAGCTCGTCGGTGAGCTCGGTGTGAAGCTGGTCGATCTCGCGCAACCGATCCGCCTCGCGCTGACGGGCGAGACCGCGAGCCCCCCCATCTTCGGGATCATGGCCGACCTGGGATCGGGAGACGGCGCTGCGCCGCCTCCGGGCGTTCCGGGCTCGCGTGCCGCGGGCGTAGGCGCCACGATGGAGCTCTGGCTGGTGCGGCACGGCGAGTCCACCTGGAACTCGGTCGGGCGCTTTCAGGGCGGGCTCGACGCCCCGCTGTCGCCCCGCGGCCACGCGCAGGCCGCGGCCCTCGCCGCCGGACTCACCCAGACCCGGTTCGACGCGCTCTACACGAGCCCGCTCCGCCGCGCGCGCGACACGGCCGGGGCGTGCCGGCCCGCGCTCGGCCTCGAGCCGGTCGCGATGGATGACTTGCGGGAGGTCGGGCTGGGCGCCTGGGAGGGCCTCACGCTCGAGACGGTGCTGGCGCAGGACGGGGAGCGCTACCGGCGCTGGCTCGAGGCGCCCGTCGACCACCCGCCCCCCGGCGGTGAGCCCATGGCGGGTCTCGCGACGCGGGTGCGGACCGCGCTCGACGGGCTCTGCCGTCGGCACCCCGAGGGGCGCGTGCTCGTGGTCTCGCATGGAGGCGCGATCTCGAGCGCCCTCTGCGGGTGGCTCGGCCGGCCGCTCAACGCGATCTGGTCGCTCAGGCTCGACAACGCATCCATCACCCGTGTCGTGCTGCCGGCGGGCCAGCTGCTCGCGCTGAACGAGACCGGTCACCTGGCCGACGTCGCCAGGGAGACGGTCGCCCCGTGACCTCGCGGCTCCTGATCGTCCTCCTCGGCGGGATGGCGCTGCTCCTCTACGGGATGCAGCACACCGGGGACGGGCTCCAGCGGCTCGCGGGCGCCCGCCTCCGCCAGGTGCTGACCCATCTGACCGCGAACCGGTTCGTGGCCCTCCTGACCGGCGCCGCGGCGACCGCCCTGATCCAGTCGTCGACCGCGACCACGATCATGGTGATCGGGTTCGTCCAGGCGGGGCTTCTCACCCTCTACCAGGCGATGGGCATCATCCTGGGGGCGGACATCGGGACGACGTTCACCGTCCAGCTGCTGGCGTTCCACATCTACGACTACGCGCTCCTCTTCGTCGGGATCGGGTTCGCGATGACCTTCCTCGGCAAGCGGCGGCTCCTCAAGGATCTCGGGCACGCCGTCCTCGGGTTCGGGCTGATCTTCCTCGGGTTGAAGCTGATGATCGAGGGGATGGCGCCGCTCAAGGACAACGCCATCCTCGCCCAGGCGCTGCTCGCCTTCGCCGAGACGCCGATCCTCGGCGTCGCCGCCTCCGCGGCGTTCGCGGCCCTGGTCGCGTCCTCGGCGGCCACGATCGGGCTCGTGATCGCGCTGGCCTCGCACGGGCTCCTCACCCTGCCCGGCGCGCTCCCGCTCGTCCTGGGCGCCAACATCGGCACCTGCGTGACGGCGCTCACCGCGTCGCTCGGCTCCTCGACGGAGGCGCGGCGGGTCGCCGCGGCCCACGTGGGCTTCAAGCTCCTCGGGGTGGCGATCGTGCTCCCGTTCCTCGATCCGTTCGTCGGGCTCGTGGCCGCCAGCGCGGCGGATCCCGCGCGCCAGATCGCCAACGCCCACACCTTCTTCAACGTGGCGATCTCGCTCCTGTTCCTTCCCTTCCAGCCGCTGGCCGCCCGGGCGATCATCGCGGCCGTGCCGGACCGGCCGGAAGCGGAGCAGCGCTTCGGCACGCGCTACCTGGACGCGCGGTTCATGGAGCAGCCGAGCCTCGCGATCGGCCAGGCCTCCCGCGAGGCGTCGCGGATGGCGGACATCGTCCAGGGGATGCTCCGAGACGCCGCCGGCGTCTTCCGCACCGGAAGCCAGGAGCTCCTCGAGGAAGTGGTGCGGCGCGACGACCAGGTGGACTACCTCGAGCGGGAGGTCAAGCTGTACCTCACGCGGCTGGACCGCCAGATCATGACCGAGGATCTCGCGCGCCGGGAGATCGCGCTCCTCGGGTTCATCGGCAACCTCGAGAACATCGGCGACATCATCGACAAGAACCTCATGGAGCTTGCCCGGAAGAAGCTCTACCAGGGCCGCCGCTTCTCGGAGCCCGGCGAGGCGGAGCTCATGGAGTTCCACGCGCTCGTCTCGAAGAACTTCGAGCGCGCGGTCGTGGCGTTCACGGCCAGCGACCGCACGCTGGCCCACGAGGTCCTCGACCAGCGGCCCGTGGTCCGCCAGCGGGAGCGGGAGCTCCGGCAGTCCCACATCGACCGTCTCCGGGCCGGGCTGGCCGAGTCCGTCGAGACCTCGGAGATCCACCTGGACGTCCTCACGAACCTCAAGCGCATCAGCTCCCACGTGACGGCGCTGGTGTATCCGATCGTCGAGCAGTGAGGCCGGTGTCGCGACAGACTCCCAGCTCCGGGGGCGCGAGGGCTGGACGGTCGGAGGAGGGGCGGGGCGCGCGCGAGCGGCTGCGCATCCTCTATGTCGCGGCCGAGGTCGCGCCGTTCGCCAAGACCGGGGGCCTGGCCGACGTGGCGGGGGCGCTGCCGCAGGCGCTCGCGCGACTCGGCCACGACGTCCGCGTGGTGATGCCTCTCCACCGGGGCGTCGAGGCCGTGGCCGGCCCGCTCCGGGTCGCCGTGCCCCGGGTGACGGTCCCGATCGGCGACCGCACGGTCGAGGGGGCGCTCCTCGAGGGCCGGCTCGGCGAGGGCGTGCCCGTCTATTTCGTGGCCCAGGACGGGTACTACGACCGCCCCGCGCTCTACGGAGCCAGCGACGACTGCGAGCGCTTCGTCTTCTTCTGCCGGAGCGTTCTCGCGGGGCTCGCGGATCTCGGGTGGACGCCGCAGGTCGTCCACGCGAACGACTGGCAAGCGGGGCTGATCCCCGTCTACCTCGAGACGCTCTATCGAGACATGCCCGCGTACGCGGACGTGGCGACGGTCTTCACGGTCCACAACCTCGCCTATCAGGGCGTGTTCTGGCACTACGACCTGCCGATGACGGGGCTGGGCTGGGACCTCTTCACCCCGGCCGGGATCGAGTTCTACGGGCACCTGTCGCTTCTCAAGGGCGGCCTGATCTTCGCCGACCTCTTGACCACGGTCAGCCCGACCTACGCGCGTGAGATCCAGACCCCCGAGTTCGGCGAGCGGATGGACGGCGTGCTGCGCGAGCGGAGCGCGGACCTGGTGGGTATCCTGAACGGTCTCGACGTCCTGGCCTGGAACCCGGCCACGGACCCGGACATCCCGAAGCGGTTCGACCGGGACGACCTGGGCGGCAAGGCCGCGTGCACGGCGGCGCTCCGGGACGAGATGGGGCTGCCCGACCCCGGGGGCCGGGCGCCCCTCGTCGGCGTGGTGAGCCGCCTGGCGGCGCAGAAGGGGCTCGATCTGGTCGCGGGGGCGGTCCCCGCCATCCGGGCCGCGGGGGGCCAGCTCGTCGTGCTCGGCTCCGGCGAGGAGCCCCTCGAGCGACTGCTCGGCGAGCTGGCCGCGGCTCATCCCGAGTCGGTCGCCGTGCGCCTCGGCTTCGACGACCGCCTCGCCCGGCGGATCTACGCCGGCGCCGACCTGTTTCTCATGCCCTCGCGCTACGAGCCCTGCGGGCTCGGCCAGCTCATCGCGCTCCGCTACGGGACCGTGCCCGTCGTGCGGCGGACCGGAGGGCTCGCCGACACGGTGCGCGCGTGGGACGCCGCGACCGGTGAGGGCACCGGATTCCTCTTCGACGGGCTGTCGGCTGACGCCTGCGGCACGGCGCTCGCGCGCGCGTTCACCGCGCACGCGGACCCGGCGGCCTGGCGTCGCCTCGTCGCGAACGCCATGGCGGCCGACTTCTCGTGGGACGCCTCGGCCGAGTCGTACGTCACCTGCTACCGGAGGGCCATCCGCAAGGCCCGGAGGCATGCATGAAGAAGATCGAGGCCATCATCAAGCCGTTCAAGCTCGATGACGTGAAGGAAGCGCTGACCGAGATCGGCGTCATCGGCATGACGGTCATGGAGGTCCGGGGGTTCGGGCGCCAGAAGGGGCACACCGAGCTCTATCGCGGCTCGGAGTACACGATCGACTTCCTCCCCAAGGTCAAGGTGGAGCTCGTGGTCGCCGACTCGCTCGTGCCCAAGGTCGTGGAGACGATCATTGCGGCCGCCAAGACGGGCTCGATCGGAGACGGCAAGGTCTTCGTCCTGCCCGTGGAGGAGGCCGTGCGCATCCGGACGGGCGAGCGGGGCGAAGACGCGATCTAGCCCGCCCCTCGCCCCCGGCGTCACGCGCTGGGTGGAGGCGACGGCCGCGCGGCTCCGGCCTCCCGGCGGGGCCCGCGCGCACGGGGGGGCGATGTGCTGACGGAACACCCGGCCCGCGCGGGGCTCCCGCCGGCCGCCGACTTTCTCGATCCGGCGGTGCCGCCGCCGGCCTGCCTCGCGGCACTCGGGCATCTGGGCTTCGTCGACCCCGCCGGCGCGCTCGCGAACCTCCGCCGGCTCGCCGAGACGCCCGACCTGCGCGACCAGGTGGCGGCACTCCTGCCGCGGCTCCTCCACCACCTGGGCGCCTCGGCCGATCCCGACATGGCGCTCAACAACCTCGAGCGCCTCGCCGCGGCCGCGCTCGACCGGCGCGGCTTCTATGCCCTGCTCGCCGCCCACCCGGAGGCCATCCCGATCCTGACGACGCTCGTCGCGACGAGCCAGTTCCTGGCCGACGCGCTGATCCGCTCCCCGCAGACGGTTCCCTGGCTCCTCGATCCTGGCGTGATGCGGACGCGCTCTCGCGAGGCGATGCACGCGGAGGTGGCCGGCGCCTGCCGTCCGTTCCGGACCGACGAGGCACGGCTCAACGCGCTCCGGCGGGTGAAGCGCCGCGAGCTGTGCCGGATCGGCCTCCGGGACCTGCTCGGGGACGCGGATCTCGTGACGACCACCCAGGAGCTGTCGGAGCTGGCCGACGCGTGTCTGGCGCAGGCCCGGGCGATGGTGGAGCCGGCTCTCCACGCGCGCTACGGGCGGCCGGCGCACGTCGCCCCGGACGGCCAGCGGATGCCCACCGGGTTCGCGGTGATCGCGCTCGGCAAGCACGGGGGCGCCGAGCTCAACTACTCGTCCGACATCGACCTCTGCTTCGTCTACGAGGACGAGGGCGAGACGGACGGGCCGGAGGTCGTGTCGAGCCGGGCGTACTTCGCGCGCCTGGCCGAGCATCTGGTGGGGGCGCTGACCGCGATGACGGAGGAGGGCACGGTCTACCGGGTCGACCTCCGGCTCCGGCCCGAGGGGACCGGCGGCCCGCTGGCGCTCCCGCTCGCCGCCTACCGCGCCTACCATGCGACGCGCGGGGCCCTCTGGGAGCGCCAGGCGCTGATCAAGGCACGGATGGCCACCGGGGACGAGCGGGTGGGGCAGGCGTTTCTCGATCTGGCGCGCGAGATCGTCTACCGACCCGGGCTCGAGCGCGAGGCGCTCGGAGAGATCCGGGCGATGAAGAACCGGATCGACCGGCGTCTGCGCGCGCGGGGACAGCAGGAGCGCCACGTCAAGCTCGGCGTGGGCGGGATCCGCGACATCGAGTTCCACATCCAGGCCCTCCAGCTCCTCTACGGCGGGCAGGATCCCTGGCTCCGCGAGCGGAACAGCTTGCGGGCCCTCCACCGGCTCGCCGAGCGCGGCTACCTGTCCTGGGAGGAGTCGGGGCGGCTCGCGCACGGCTACGTCTTCCTGCGGACGATCGAGCACCGCCTCCAGATCCTCCACGCGCTCCAGACACACACGCTGCCTGCCGATCCGAACGAGCTCGCGAAGCTGGCGCGGCGCCTCGGCTACACGGGGGACCGGGAGGCCGTCGCGCGCACGTTCCTCCTCGACTACGACCGGACGCGCCGGACGGTCCGCACCGCGTTCGAGGGGTTCTTCGACGCTCCTGGGCGGGAGGTGCCGGAGGCGCCGCCGTGGGACGCGGCGGCCGTCGCCGCGGTCGGCTTCGCCGATCCCGAGCGCGCGCGTCAGAACCTCCGGCTCCTCTGGGAAGGTCCGGCGCTGGTGGCGGTCCCTGCGGCTGTCCGGACCGCGCTCCGCACGCTGCTCCCCGCCACGCTCGCCGCGCTCGGGACGGTGCCGGATCCGGACGCGGCCCTCGATGCGCTCGAGCGCTTCGTCGCCACCGCGGGGCCGCGGACGGCCTACCTCGCCCGGCTGGCCTCGACCCCGGCGCTGCTCGGCGGGATGCTCACGTTCTTCACGCGGTCGGAGCGGCTCGCGCAGACGCTGATCTCGCGGCCGGAGCTGCTCGACGCGCTGGGCCCGGCGGCCGGGACCCGGCCCCGGTCCGCGCGCCTTCTCCGGGCGGCGTTCCGCGAGTTCGCCGCCCCGGGGGCGGACGCCGCCGACCGGCTCCGGCTCTTCAAGCAGCGGGAGGAGCTCGAGATCGCCTGGCGCGACCTCGTCCTCGGCGAGCGGCCGACCCGGGTCGCGTGGGCGCTCGGCGAGCTGGCCGAGGCGAGCGTCGGCATCGCCTGGGAGCTTGCCGTCGCCGAGGCTCGAGCCGCCCGGGGCGAGCCCCTGGTCGACGGGCGACCCGTGCCGGCGCTGGTCGTCGGCATGGGCAAGCTCGGGGGCCGTGAGCTCGACTACGGGTCCGACCTCGACCTGGTCGTCCTCTACGACGGGCCGCGTGAGACCGACCCGGAGGCGCACGTCTACTTCGACCGGGTGGTCGACCGCCTCTACACCATCCTGACCGCGATCACGCGGACGGGCCAGGTGTTCCGCGTGGACCTCCGCCTCCGCCAGGGCGGCAAGGCCACGGCGCTCGCTCACTCCCTGGAGACGCTCGACCGCTACCTCCGGGAGGAGGCGGCCCTCTGGGAGCGCCAGGCGCTCGTGCGCGCCCGGCCGATCCTCGGCGACCCGACGCTCGCCCGGCGCTTCATGGCGCTCCGCCGCACGCGGGTCTTCGGCCCCGGGCTCTCGGAGGACGAGCGCGCGGAGATCCACCACGTCCGGATGCGCATGGAGCGGGAGCTCGGGCGGGAGGGGCCCGGGCGCATCCACCTCAAGTTCGGCGCCGGCGGGCTCGTGGACGTCGAGTTCCTGGTCCAGGTCCTCCAGCTGACCCACGGCGCGCGCCACGGGACGCTCCGGACGCCGTCGACGCGCCTCGCCCTCGCGCGTCTCGGCGCGCTCGGACTCCTGCCGGATGCCACCGCCCGCGGGCTCCTGGAAGCCTACGAGTTCCTTCGCCGGCTCCTCCGGTCGCTGCGCCTCGGCCAGGCGCGGCCGGCCGACTGTCTCCCGACGACGGGCCACGTGCTCGCGCGGCTCGCGCGGGAGGCCGGCCTCGATGGCGGCCGGGCGCTCCTCGCGCGCCACCGCGAGGTGGCGGAGTTCGTACGGGCGGAGTATTTTCGGGTCGTGGGAGGGGACGCGTGAGCCCGCAGGCCGAAGGCCGTCCGCAAGCGAAGGCTCGAGCCCAGTGAGCGAGTCGGGGCCGGAGCGCTTCTATCTCGTGGACGGCCCGTCGTACCTCTATCGCGCCTACCACGCCATCGGCCATCTCTCGACGTCGCGCGGCCTGCCGACCAACGCGACGCTCGGGATGACCATGATGCTCTGGAAGCTTCTCCGCGAGGACCGGCCGACCTACATGGGGATCGCCTGGGACGCGCCGGGCCCCACCTTCCGGCACCAGCAGTTCGAGGCCTACAAGCTCCAGCGCCCCGGGATGCCGAAGGACCTGGTCGAGCAGATCCCGTGGGTCCGCCGGTCGCTGGAGGCGATGGGTCTCCCGCTGCTCGAGGTGCCGGGGTACGAGGCGGACGACATCCTGGCGACCGCCGCCCGCCGTCTCCGCGACACGGCGATCGACCTGGTGCTGGTCACGGCCGACAAGGACGCCCTTCAGCTCGTCGACCCGCGCGTCACGGTGCTCTCGGTCCTCGGCCGCACCGGGGAGCGCGTCCTCTACGACGCCGCGAAGGTCGAGGAGCGCTGGGGCGTCCCGCCGGCGCGCATCCCCGACATCCTCGCGCTGATGGGCGACTCGATCGACAACATCCCGGGGGTGCCCGGGGTGGGGGAGGTGACGGCGCAGAAGCTCCTGCGGGAGTTCGGGAGCCTCGAGGCGCTCTACGCGAACCTCGCGGTCGTCACCGGACCGAAGCTCCGCGAGGCGCTGGCGCGTCACCGCGACCAGGCCTTCCTCTCGCGCCAGCTGGCGGTCCTGGAGGGTGCGCTCCCCATCGAGCTCGACCTGGAGAGCTTCCGGGTCCGGGAGCCCGAGTGGGAGCGTCTGCGCGCGCTCTGGACCGAGCTCGAGTTCTCCGCGCTTCTCCGTCAGATCCCGGCGCGTGCCGTGGCCCTGCCCGCCGAGACCGTGCCGGTGGTCGACGGGGCGGGGTGGCGCGACTTCCTCGCCCGCGCCGGCGGGCGCCTGGCCGTCGAGCCCGTCCTCGGGGGGAGCGCGCCCGAGTTCACCCTCCACGGGGTGGCGGCGTACGCGCCGGCGGCCGGCGCGTGCTACCACGTGGGCTGGCCGGAGATCCCCGCCGAGGTGAAGCTGGTGGGGCACGACACCAAGGCCCTCGTCGGCTGGGCGCGGGGCGCGGAGGTCGCCCTGGGCGCGGGGGGTGTCGACGACACGGCCGTGGCAGCGTATCTCCTCAACTCCGGCCGGAGCGGGTACCCGCTCGACCAGCTGGCGGCCGAGGCGGGGGGACCCGCCGTGCCCGGCGCGCTCGAGACGCTCCTCGCCGGCGCGCCGGTGAGCGACGCGGATCCGGCGCGGCTCGCCGCGTGGACCGGCGCCCGGGCGGAGGGCGTGTGGCGGCTCGCCGAGTCCCAGGCGCCGTTGCTCCGCGAGCACGGGCTCAGGCACCTCTACGAGACGCTCGAGGTGCCGCTCGTCCCCATCCTCGCCGACATGGAGCGGCTCGGGATCCGGGCCGATCCCGAGCGCCTGGGTCAGCTGGCGAAGGAGCTCGACACGCAGCTCGACGCGCTCCTGCGGGAGATCCATCAGCTCGCCGGCGAGGCGGTCAACCCGAACTCGCCGAAGCAGCTGGCGGTCGTGCTCTTCGAGAAGCTGAAGCTGCCGCCGCTCAAGCGCACGAAGACCGGCTACTCCACCGACGTGGACGTGCTGGAGGAGCTGGCGCTCGGGCACGCGCTCCCGGGGAAGGTCCTGGAGTACCGCCAGCTCGCCAAGCTCAAGGGCACGTACGCGGACGCGCTCCCGGCGCTCATCCATCCGCGGACGGGGCGCATCCACACCTCGTTCAACCAGCTGGTCGCCGCGACGGGGCGGCTGTCGTCGTCGAACCCGAATCTCCAGAACATCCCGATCCGCACCGAGCTCGGCCGGCGCATCCGCCAGGCGTTCGTCCCGGAGGACGGGTGGCGCTTCGTGGCCGCCGACTACTCGCAGATCGAGCTGCGGATCCTCGCGCACTTCTCGGAGGAGCCGGCCCTGGTCGAGGCGTTCCAGCGGGGAGAGGACATCCACACGCGCACCGCCGCGCAGATCATGGGCGCGGCGCCCGAGGCGGTCACGTCGGAGATGCGGCGCCTGGCCAAGGTGGTCAACTTCGGCATCCTCTACGGTCTCTCCGGATTCGGGCTCTCCCAGGCCGTGTCGATCGGCCGGGCCGAGGCCCAGCGCTTCATCGACGACTACTTCGCGACTCACCCGCGCGTGCGGGCCTACATCGACCGCGTGGTGGCCGAGGGCCGGGTGCAGGGGTACGTCACGACCCTTCTCGGGCGGCGCCGCTACCTGCCGGAGCTGGGCGCGCGGAATCCGGTGGCCCGGAACGCCGCCGAGCGGATGGCCGCCAACGCGCCGATCCAGGGCACCGCGTCCGACATCATCAAGCTCGCGATGGTGCGCCTCGCGGCGGCGCTCGCCGCGCGGGGGCTCCGCAGCCGGATGCTGCTCCAGGTCCACGACGAGCTCCTCCTCGAGGTGCCGGACGCCGAGACGGCGGCCGTGCGGGAGCTCCTGCCCGAGATCATGGAGGCCGTCGTGGCGCTGACCGTGCCCCTGCGGGTCGACGTCAAGGAGGGCCGCGACTGGGCCGAGGTCTAGGGCGCGGCCGATGACCGGCGCAGCCCGGCGTCCTCGGCCCGCGCCCATCCTCGACGTACAGGAGTACGTCTCCGGTGCGCGCGGGCCTGCGTCCTTGGGCTGCTTGGTCCTCGGCCACGCCCAAGGTGACGGGTCGATTTGGCGGGTCGAGGGTTCTTGGGGGGAATGGGATGCCTGAGTTCCGCTACGTGATCTGCGACGTCTTCACGGATCGCCCGCTCGAGGGGAACCCGCTCGCCGTCTTCACGGACGCGCGCGCGATCCCGGACGCGCTCCTCCAGCCCCTCGCCCGCGAGATGCACCTGTCGGAAACGGTCTTCTGCTATCCGGCGCGTGCGGGCGGCCACGTGCGCATCCGGATCTTCACTCCTGGGCACGAGCTGCCGTTCGCAGGGCATCCGGTCCTGGGGGCCGCCTTCGTCCTGGCGGCGCCGCTCCAGCTCCCGGAGATCGTCCTCGAGACGGGCGTCGGGCCCGTGCCCGTCCGGATCGAGCGGGACGGCCCGCGGATCGTCTTCGGCCGGATGGTGCAGCCCGTGCCGCGAGTCGAGGCGGTCGCGGACCCGGCCGCCCTCCTCCGCGCGCTCGGGGTCGCGCGGGCCGCGCTTCCCGTGGAGCTCTACGACAACGGCCCGCGCCACGTCTTCGTGGCCCTCGACAGCGAGGCTCAGGTGGCCGCGCTCCAGCCGGATTTCCAGGCGCTCGCGCGTCTGCTCCCGCGCGGGACGACGAACTGCTTCGCGGGGGAGGGGCGTCGCTGGAAGACGCGCGCCTTCGCCCCCGGCGCCGGCGTGCTGGAGGACCCGGCCACCGGCTCCGCCGCCGGGCCGCTCGCCTGCCACCTGGCGCGCCACGGCCGCATCCCCTTCGGCGAGGAGATCGAGATTCGCCAGGGCGCCGAGATCCACCGCCCGAGCGTCCTCTTCGCGCGCGCCGACGGCACCGCCGCCGCAATCGAGCGCGTGGAGGTGGGCGGCTCCGCCGTGACCGTCGCCCGCGGCGAGTTCCGGCTTCCCGGCTGAGGGTGGTCGTCAGCCATGCGGTGGAGATGACCGGCCCCCCGTCGACGCGCCCCTTCCTTCTCGTGGGGCTCACCGGCGGGATCGCGTCGGGGAAGTCCACCGTGGGCCGGCAGCTGGTGGAGCTGGGCTGTCGCCTGGTCGACGCCGACGTGCTGGCCCGCGAGGTCGTCGCGCCGGGTGAGCCGGCCTGGCGGGCCATCGTCGAGACATTTGGCTCTGACGTCACGATGCCCGACGGCCAGCTCGACCGAAAGCGTCTCGGGGCTCTCGTCTTCGCCGATCCCGCGCGCCGGAAGGTCCTCGAGGCGATCACCCATCCCGCGATCATGGCCCGGCGGCAGGCGATCCTCGACGCCTGGGCGGCCGAGGGCTTCAACGGGATCGTCGTGCTCGACATCCCGCTCCTCATCGAGATCGGCGCCGCGGCGCACGTGGACCGCGTGGTCCTGGTCTACGCCGAGCGCGACGTCCAGCTGGAACGGCTCATGGCGCGGGACGGCTTCGACCGCGCCGAGGCCGAGCGGCGCGTCGCGAGCCAGATGCCGCTCGCCGAGAAGGTGCGACACGCTCACTACGTGATCGACAGCTCCGGCATGCGGGAGGAAACGGCCGCCCAGGTGCGAGCGGTGCACGCCGCCCTTCTCGCGGAGCATCGCGCCCGGCGGACCGCGGGCGGCCCGGCCTCGTGACCGGCGGCCCGGGCGGCCCGCGCGGGCGCGTGCCCCGGATCACGGGCCACCGGCGGCGGGCGCTCGGCCAGCACTTCCTGGTCGATCCGGGCGTCGCGGCGCGGATCGTGGACGCCGTCGGTGCGACCCGCGCCGACGTCGTCTGCGAGATCGGCGCCGGCCCGGGCACCTTGACGTGGGCCCTCGCGGCGCGGGTCGGACGTCTGGTCGCGCTCGAGATCGATCCGGCGCTCCAGGCCCGGCTGTCCGAGGCCGCGCGGACCTGGCCGGATGCCGCGCGCGTCGAGATCCTGCTGGCCGATGCGCGCGCGTTCGCCTACGAGGAGCTCGGCGCGCTCCGCCCCGCCCCGGCCGGCCGGGTGCTCGTCGTCGGCAACCTCCCGTACAGCGTGTCCAAGCCCATCCTGGGACGCCTCCTCGACGCTCGCGCGACGCTCGACGCCGCGGTCCTCATGCTCCAGCGCGAGGTGGCGGAGCGGATCACCGCGTCCCCGGGAGGGCGCGACTACGGGGCGCTCTCGATCTTCTGGCAGCGCTGGGCCGACGTGACCCAGCTCGAGGTCGTCCCCCCCGTCGCCTTCCGGCCGCCGCCGGCCGTCGAGTCCGCCGTGATCCGGGTCGGGTTCCGGTCCACGCCGCGGGTCGAGGTCCGGCGACGAGGCCTCGTTCACGCGCGTGGTCCGGGCCGCCTTCGGCCAGCGCCGGAAGACCCTGGGGAACGCCCTTCGCGGGGGGGGCCTCGGAGGCCCCGAGCGTGTCACGGCCGCCCTGGCCGAGGCGGCGATCGACGGCGGGCGCCGCGCCGAGACCCTCTCGCTCGAGGAGTTCGCCCGGCTGGCCGACGCGCTCGGCCGCGCCCCGGCTGGCTGACGTCGCCCGCTCCGGTCGTTTTCCGCCGTGGCCCGGTTTTTAGGGGCCTCCGGGGCCGCGTGATACGCTACGCCCAAGTATGACCGACCGCGTCATCCCGGCCAGCGCTCCGGCCGGGGCTCCGGGCGACCCTGCGATCGAGCCCAGCGTTCGCATCCTCCCGCTCGGCGGCCTCGGGGAGATCGGTCTCAACATGATGCTGCTCGAGTCGGGCGAGGATCTCCTGGCCGTCGACTGCGGGCTCATGTTCCCGGACGACGAGATGCCCGGGGTGGACTACGTCATCCCGGACTTCTCGTACCTCCTGGCGAGGCGCGAGCAGGTGCGCGGGGTCATCCTCACCCACGCCCACGAGGACCACATCGGGGCGCTCCCGTACCTCCTGCGCGAGCTCGACGTCCCGGTGTACGGGCCCCGGATGGCGCTCGCCCTGGCCGGCGAGCGCCTGCGCGAGCACGGCCTCCTGGACCGCGCCCGGCTCGTTCCGGTCGAGCCCCGGCGCGCGTTCGACGTCGGCGGCTTCCGGGTGGAGCCGATCCGGGTGACCCACTCGGTCGTCGACGGCCTCGGCTACGGCATCGAGACGCCGGTCGGCACCCTCGTCCACACGGGAGACTTCAAGTTCGATTCGAACCCGATCGACGGCGAGCGCTCGGACTATCATCGCCTCGCCGAGCTCGGCGAGCGCGGCGTCCTCTGCCTGATGGCCGACTCCACGAACGTCGACCGGCCGGGCACCACGCCGTCCGAGCACGAGGTCGGGCGCGCGCTGGGCGACCGGTTTCGCCGCGCCCCCGGGCGCGTCATCGTCGCGACCTTCGCCTCGCACGTCCACCGCATCCAGCAGGTCCTCGACCTCGCCGCCACCTTCGGGCGCAAGGTCGCGCTCCTCGGGCGGAGCATGGAGACCAACGTGCGCCTGGCCGCGGAGCTGGGCTACCTCCGCGTGCCCGACGGGACGCTCCTGTCCCTCGAGGACCTGTCGGCGCTGCCGCCCTACCGACAGGTGATCATCTCCACGGGGAGCCAGGGCGAGCCGAACTCGGCCTTGGCCCTCATGGCGGCCGCGGAGCACAAGTACCTGCGCGTGGGCGAGGGTGACCTCGTGATCCTCTCCGCCCGCGTCATTCCGGGCCACGAGCGCACGGTCACGCGCGTGGTCAACCAGCTCCTCCGCCAGGGCGCCGAGGTCCTGTGGGAGGAGGTGGCGTTCGTCCACGTCTCGGGCCACGCGTCGCAGGACGAGCTCCGGCTCATGCTGAGCCTCGTCCGGCCGCAGTTCTTCATCCCGGTCCACGGCGAGTACCGGCACCTCCTGGCCCACGGCCGCCTGGCGCAGGAGGTGGGGCTCCCGGCCGAGCACGTCTTCGTCGTCGAGGACGGGCAGGGGCTCGAGCTCACCAAGACCGGCGCGCGCGCGCTCGAGCGCGTTCCCCTCGCCCGCGTGCTGGTCGACGGGAAAGGGGTCGGCGACGTGGGGCCGGTGGTGCTCCGTGACCGCCAGCTCCTCGCCGAGGACGGGATGGTCGTCGTCGCCGTGACCGTGGATCGCGCGCACCGGCGCGCTCGTCGCGGGGCCGGAGATCGTCTCGCGGGGCTGGGTCTACGAGCGCGAGGCCGAGGCCGTGCTGGAGGAGGCGAAGACGGCGGTCCGGGAGGCCCTCGCCGCGGAGCGGAGCGAGTCGCCGCTCGGGCGCGAGGCCCTGGTCGCTCTCCTCCGCGGCACGCTCCGCCGCTTCATCACCCAGCGGTACGACCGGAAGCCGATCGTGCTGCCGGTGGTCCTGGACGCCTGATGGCGAAGGCCCGGCCCCCCAAGCCCAAGATCGCCGCGCGGTGGCTCCGCGAGGCCCAGGGCGTCGTCGCCCTCGGGCTCGCCGCGTACCTGGGCGTCGCGCTCCTGTCCTACGACCCGGCGCTCCGCTGGGTGGACCAGGAGGCCCGCGTCGGTGTCGTGGGGCTCTGGGTGGGATGGGCGCTCTTCACGACCGTCGGCTACGCCGCCTACCTCGTTCCGGTGATGCTGATGGTGTGGGCGTTCGCGGCGTTCACGCGGCCGCTCGCCGTGGGGACGCTCTCGATCTCGCGTCGGGGCCGCGCTCGGGCTCCTGGCCGTCACGGGACTCCTGGCCCAGCTCTCGGGGCCGGTGCGCGGCGTCTGGCTCCACCGGGGCGGGTGGCTCGGCTGGGCCGTGGCGGGGACGCTCCGCCGCACCCTGGGTGACGTGGGCGCGCTGGTGTTGCTCCTCACGCTCATGGCGGTCGCGGGCCTGTGCATCACCCAGGCATCCTACGCGGGCCTCTCGCGGGCATTGATCACCCGCCTGTCCGGGCTCGCGCGTCTCGGCCGGGGGCGCCGGCCGGCGGCTCGCGCCGCGGCCCCCGCCGCGCCGGCCCCGGTCGTCGTCGAGCCGCGTCCGGCGCCGCCGCCGCCCGCCATCGCGCTGCCCCCCGAGCTGCCGCCGCCGGTGGCCGCGGAGCGCCTGCCGGACCGCGCGCGCGCCCGGAGCGAGGAGCGGCCGCGGCCATCGGCGGACCGGGCGGCGGCGGGCGAGGAGCGGCCCCGCTCGGCGGAGGCCCGCCGCGCGAAGCAGGAGATCTTCGGGTTCGCCCGCCCCGGCGCCACGTTCCAGCTGCCGCCCGTGTCGCTCCTCAAGGCGCCGGTGGCAGGAGAGCGTCGGCGCACCGAGAGCGAGGAGGAGCTCCGCCAGAACGCCGAGCACCTCCGGAAGCGGCTCGAGGACTTCGGGGTCAAGGGGCACATCGCGCGGATCAACCCGGGGCCGGTCATCACGGGGTACGAGTTCGAGCCGGGGCCCGGGATCAAGGTGAACCAGGTGGTGAACCTGGCGGACGACCTCGCGCTCGCGATGAAGGCCGGCGCGGTCCGCGTCTTCGGGCCGGTGCCCGGGCGGGGGAGCGTCGCCATCGAGGTGCCGAATGCCGAGCCCTCCACCGTGTCCCTCCGCGAGATCCTCCTCTCGAAGGAGTTCAAGGAGTCGAAGGCCCCGCTGGCCCTCGCGCTCGGGCGCGACGCGATCGGCCAGCCGGCCGTCGCGGACCTCGCGTCGATGCCGCACCTCCTCGTCGCCGGGGCGACGGGGGCGGGCAAGTCGGCCGGGCTCAACGCGATGATCTGCTCGATCCTCTTCCGCCGCACCCCCGCCGAGGCGCGCCTCCTCATGATCGATCCGAAGCGCCTGGAGCTCGGGATGTACGAGGGGATCCCGCACCTCCTGGCGCCGGTCGTGACCGATGCCAAGGAAGCCGCCTCCCGCCTCCGGTGGATCGTCGGCCGGATGGACGATCGCTACAAGCTCCTCGCGGAGAAGTCGGTCCGGAACATCGAAGGCTACAACCAGGCGGTCGAGCCGGCCGAGCGCCTGCCCTACTGGATCATCATCGTGGACGAGCTGGCCGACCTGATGATGGTCTCGGCCGGGGAGGTGGAGACCTCGCTCGCGCGGCTGGCACAGATCGCCCGCGCGGTGGGGATCCACCTGATCATCGCGACGCAGCGCCCCTCGGTCGACGTGATCACGGGTCTCATCAAGGCGAACTTCCCGGCGCGGATCGCCTTCCAGGCGGCGTCGAAGGTGGACTCGCGCACGATCCTCGACCAGAACGGCGCCGAGCAGCTCATCGGCCGCGGCGACATGCTCTTCGTGCCGCCGGCCACCTCCCGCCCGGTCCGGATCCACGGGGCGTGGGTCTCGGAGCCGGAGGTCCGCGAGGTGGTCCGCTTCCTCAAGGAGCAGGGCCAGGCGGTCTTCGAGGAGGGCCTGGTCAAGCCCATCCGCGACGAGCGGGGCGGCAACGGGGGCGGCGGCGAGGACGACCGCGACGACACCTACTGGCGCGCGGTCGAGCTGATCGTGAGCCAGAAGCAGGCGTCGATCAGCTTCATCCAGCGCCGCATGGGGCTCGGCTACCCGAAGGCGGCGCGCTTCATCGACCTCATGGAGCAGGATCGCATCATCGGTCCCGGCGACGGCGCCAAGCCGCGCCAGATCCTCGTCGGTCCCGAGTACCTGCTGCGCCGCTCCGGCTCCCACTGACCCGCGCCCGCGGACCCACGCGACAGGGGCCCTCCTTCCGCAGAGCCACGACGGGTGGTGTAGCCGGACGAATGCCAGAGTGACACGCCCAGTTCTTCCTCAAGTGGTTGACAGTGCCCGGGCCGCTCGGGCATCGTATGGAACGCGATGAAGCTCAGCGAGTTTCTGCGACAGAGCACGCGCCCGCAGGCGTTCGGCACGTTGACGGACGGTGATCGCGCGTGCGCCGTCGCCCAGATGTTCGAGGAGGCCTTCGGCGTGCCGACCCAGCGCGTGGGGGTCCGCCGGGAGAGCCAGCTCCTGCGGTGGGTGATCCAGACCTATCGCATCGAGATCCCGACCCGTCAGGAGTGGTGCCGGAAGTGCGAGATCCCCTTCCAGCTCCCCGACGGGCTGTCCGGCTACCTCATCCACCTGAACGATGTCCACCTCGCGTCGAAGGGCGTCATCGTGGAGGCCCTCGAGGAGCTCGGACTCTAGGCCGGACGCCGGCCCCGGCCGGCGTCGCCCCGCTGCTGCGATGCGTACGCGACCTTCTGCGCTCTGCCTGATCCTGGTCCTCGCCGGCGTCCTGGCGCTCGCCGCGGGCGCGACCGCCGCGCCGACGCTCGACGAGGCCGTGAGCGCCCTCGAGCAGGCCCAGCGGCGGGTGACCGACCTCAAGGCGCCGTTCCGGCAGGCGGCGCACAACAAGGCGCTCAACCAGACCATCGACGCCCGCGGCACGCTCTATCTGAAGAAGCCCGGGCGCCTGCGCTGGGAATACCAGACCCCGACGCCCCAGGAGATCGTCTCCGACGGCACGCGGCTCTGGATCTACACGCCCGAGCTCAAGCAGGTGAACGTGAGCGCCGCCCCGGCGGCCCTCGCCGGGCCCGCCGGGAGCTTCCTCCAGGGGCTCGGGCAGGTGCGGGAGCACTTCGACGCGCGCTTCCTCAACCCCGCCCAGCCGACCGACGCCGACGGGCTCGTCGTCCTCGACCTCGCGCCGAAGCGCCCCCAGCCGCTCCTGGCGCGCCTGATCGTCTCGGTCGACCCCCGGAGCTGGCTCGTGCGGCAGGCGATCGTCCACGACGAGCTCGGGAACACCGTGACCGTGCGCTTCGGGGACACGGCGGTGAACTCGGGGCTCTCCGACGCGCTGTTCGTCTTCGTGCCCCCGCCGGGCGTCGCGGTCGTCCAGCACTGACGCCGGGAGAGGATGATGGCCAAGGCTGAGAACTCCTTCGACGTCGCGTGCAAGGTCGACCCGCAGGCAGTCACCGACGCGGTCCACCAGGCGACCCGCGAGATCCAGACGCGCTACGACCTCAAGCAGACCAAGACCGAGCTCGGGCTGGAGAAGGACGCGATCACCGTCCACACGGACAACGACTACGTCCTGAAGCAGGTCCTCGACGTGCTCCAGTCGAAGCTCCACCGCCGGGGCGTGCCGCTGAAGGCGCTCACCTACGGGAAGGTCGAGCCCGCCGCGAGCGGCACCGTGCGCCAGCGGATCGACGTCCAGCAGGGCATCCCGATGGAGAAGGCGAAGGAGATCGTCCGCCTGATCAAGGACACGAAGCTCAAGGTGCAGGCCCAGATCCAGGAGGACCAGGTCCGGGTGTTCGGCAAGAACCGGGACGACCTCCAGGCGGTGATCAAGCTGCTCCGGGAGCAGGATCTGGGCATCGAGATGCAGTTCACGAACTACCGCTCGGAGTAGCCGCCCGCGACGCCCTCCCGGCCGTGTGGTCGCTCCGCAGGCGACTCCGCTCGGCCGGGCTCGGCGGATCGACCGGCTATAATGCCGTCGTGGCAGAGCGAGCCGTCGCGCCCGCGGTGGACCCCGAGGTGCTGGCGATCGCCCGACAGGTCGCCGGGATCGTGCGACGAGTGCTGGGCGACCCCGCGTACCGCGTGTACCTCTTCGGCTCCTGGGTGGCGGGAGGAGCCGCTCCCCGCTCTGACATCGACATCGGCATCGAGGGCCCTGCGCCCGTACCGCCGGCGGCGATGGTGACCATCCGCGACGCCTGTGAGGCCTTGCCCACGCTGCGCACCGTGGATCTGGTCGATCTCGCTCGGGTCGCTGCGGACTTCCGGGGGGGCCTTGTCGCGCGGTTGGTGGAGTCCGAGCCGTCGTGACCGAGGGGAGCACCGCGCGTCGAATCGCCATCTTCTCCCAGGCCCTGGCTCGGTTGGAGCAGGCCTTGAGCATCCCCGAGGATCGCCATCGTCCGGGACGCCTGCATTCAGCGCTTCGAGTTCACGTTCGAGATGGCCTGGAAGGCCATCCAGGCGCACGCTCGGGTCCAGGGTATTCCGTGCGTGTCCCCTCGGGATTGCCTTCGCACGGCCTTTCGGCTCGGCCTCGTGGAGGACGACCCCGCGTGGATGGCGATGGTGGAGGATCGAAATCGCACCACGCACACCTACGATGAGGCCAGCGCGCGTGCGATCTACGTCGCCCTGCCGGGCCACGCCCGGTTGCTGGCGACCCTCCTCGGCCGCTTGCGCGAACCGTCGGGGTCCTGAGCCCGGCTGGCCGAGACCTCGCCAGGACGCCGTGGAGGTGACAGCCGTGGGACGGCGCGTGCCCGGGCGAGAGACCACGGCTCCGAGTGCGATTAGGATCAGAAGGCGGTCTTTCTTTTCGCGGAGGTCGCGGTCGGTCGCCCCGCGGGCCACGCCGCGGAACGCCCGCATCGGCCGGTCGGGAACGAGGAAGATGACCCTCTCTTTGGCGAGCACGATGAGCTTCATCCCGGGCTGGAGCCGGAGTTGTTCGCGGACGGCTTCGTGGCAGCACGAGCCGGTACTTCCTGGACAGGGTCACCGTCTCCATCGTCTTACGAGGAGCGTAGTTCAAGCACGTTCCACCGCCTACTCGAGCCAGCGGGGGTCGCGGCCCGGGACCGCGCCGCCCGCGGTGGCGGCCGTCGGCCCGAGCCGGGCGAGGAAGTTCCCGAGGAGCGCCTTCCCCGACACGGTCAGGATCGACTCCGGATGAAACTGGACGCCCTCGACCGGGAGCGTGCGGTGGCGAAGCCCCATGACCAGCCCGTCCTCGCTCTCCGCCGACACCTCGAGGCAGGCGGGCAGTCCCGCCCGACGCACCACGAGCGAGTGGTAGCGCGTCGCCTCGAAGGGGCTCGGCAGCCCCGCGAAGACCCCGCGTCCGTCGTGGTGGATCCAGGCCGTCTTGCCGTGGACGGGCACCGGCCCGCGCTCGACGATGCCGCCGAAGACCTCGCCGATGGCCTGATGCCCGAGACAGACGCCGAGGATCGGGACGCGCGCCGCGCACCGGCGGATGACCTCGACCGACACGCCCGCGTCGCGCGGGGCGCCCGGCCCCGGCGACACGACGATGCCCGCCGGCGCGAGCCGCTCGACCTCGTCCACCGTGATCGCGTCGTTCCGGTAGACCTCGAGCTCGGCGCCCAGCTCGCCGAGGTACTGGACGAGGTTGTAGGTGAAGGAGTCGTAGTTGTCGATCATGAGCAGCATCACGGCCTCCCGCCGGTCCGGCCGGCCCGCTCGATCGCCGCCATGAGGGCCCGCGCCTTGGCGACGCATTCCTCCTGCTCCCGCTCCGGCACCGAGTCGTAGACGACGCCGGCGCCGGCCTGGACGTAGGCGGTGCCCCGCCGCACGAGCACGGTACGGATCGTGATCGCCGTGTTGAGCGACCCGTCGAAGCCGAAGTAGCCGACGCACCCGGCGTAGGGCCCCCGGGCCACGGGCTCCAGGGCGTCGATGATCTCCATCGCCCGCACCTTCGGCGCCCCGCTCACGGTGCCGTGCGGGAACACCGCCTGGAGCACCTCCCACGGTGACCGGCCCGGGGCGAGGGTGCCCTCGACGTGGGAGACCAGGTGCATCACGTGGGAGTAGCGCTCGATCGACAGGAGCTCGCTCACCCGGACCGAGCCGTACCGCGCGACGCGGCCCACGTCGTTCCGGGTGAGGTCGACGAGCATCACGTGCTCGGCGCGCTCCTTCGGGTCGGCGAGGAGCGCGCGGGCGTGCGCCTCGTCCTCCTCGCGGTCGCGGCCGCGCGGGCGCGTGCCCGCGAGCGGCCGCATCTCGATCCGGCCGTCCTCGAGCCGGACGAGGCGCTCGGGGGACGAGCCCACGAGCGTCGCCCCGTCCCCGGCGTCGAGGAGGAACATGTAGGGCGAGGGATTCACCACGCGGAGGGCGCGGTAGATGGCGAGGGGATCGAGCCCGGGGACCGGCGTCGCGAAGCGCTGCGAGAGGATCACCTGGTAGATGTCGCCGGCGCGGATGTGCTCCTGGGCGCGCTCCACGGCCGCGCAGTAGGCGTCGGGGGCCCAGTTCGACCGGGGCGCCAGTGTCGTCGCCACCGCCGCCGGCTCGGGCGGCCGGGGACTCCGGAGCCGATCGAGGACCTGCTCGATCCGCTCGCGCGCTCGCGCCTCGGCCGCCTCGGCGCCCCCGTCCTCGTCGAGGAAGGCGTTCGCGACGATGCGCATCGTGTGGCGCCGGTGGTCGAACGCCACGATGGTGTCCATGAGCGCCAGGCGGAAGACCGGAAGGCCGAGGTCGTCGGGCGGCCGGCCGGGCAGTCGCTCCCACAGGCGCACCGCGTCGTACGCGAGGTAGCCGAGGAAGCCGCCGGTGAAGGGCGGGAGCTCCGGATCCCGCGCCGCGCGGTAGCGCCCGAGATACCGCTCGAGCGTCTCGAGGGGGCGCCCCCGCTCGAGCAGGGTGCCGTCGGGCCGGAGGACCCGCACCTCCGCGCCGTCACACTCCAGCACGAGGCGGGGATCCCCGCCGAGGACCGAGAAGCGCGCGACCTGCTCTGGCCCTTCCACGCTCTCGAGGAGGAAGCTCGAGGGGAGGTCGCGGAGGCGCAGGTAGGCGGAGATGGGGGTCTCCAGGTCGGCGAGCAGCTCGCGCGAGACGGGCACCACGTTGGGAGCGCCCGCCCCCACGGCGCGCGCGCCCGGGGCGGAGGCCGACGGCAGCTCGGCACGGGTCGACATCGAGAGCTCCTTTCGCGTCACAGAAACCAAAAAAGCCGGGGCTCGCGGGGACCGTCCCGCTCACCTCGGCTCTGACTGTCCTGCTCTCGCTACGTTCGGTGATTGCTACGCGGGTCCGGGTCCCTCCTGGGCGTACGGACGCCACCAGCGCCAAACCCACCAGTGCTGACCGGTGGCTCGAGGGGATCCCCGCATGCCTCGTAGCATCGTGCCGGCCACGATAGTGGGCACGGCGCACCGTGTCAAGGGCGCCGTTCCAAGGCGGCGACGCCTCACCCCTGCTCCTCCTCCAACCGCTCCAAGTCCGCCAGGTCCCGGAGTCGCCCGGTCGCGCGCTTGTTCCGGATGAGTGTCTCGCGATCGAGGAAGGGGATATCGAGTGACCCGACCCGATGCAGTACACGCGCGCCCCAGGCGCTCTCAAAGTCGACCCCGGTCAACCCCGTGAGGATGTCGATGCGACGGGGAGGCAGCCCGATCTGCAGGACGATGCCGGGCCGGGTCAGATCGCCGGGCACCGCGCCGAGCGTCTCCATCGGGGCACCGAAGCGTCGCAGCGCCTCCCAGATCCGCTCGGCGTTGACCGCATCCGCGAGGACCCAAATGTCGAGATCCCCCGTGGCGCGGACCACCCCGTGGACCGCCAGGGCGTGGGCGCCGACGACCAGGAAGCGCGCGCCGCTCGCCAGGAGGGCCGCGAGCATGTCCTGGAAGTCTTGGTTCACGCGGGGCTCGCGGGCCTCCGACGATCGAGCCGGCAGAGCCGGAGGGGAGTCGCGGTCCGCGGGTAATTGGGCATCGGCCGACCGCTCAGCGCCCAGGCCTCCACCGTGAGGGACCAGACCATCGCCAGGCGCTCTTCGGGCGTGGCCAATCGGTCGACGTGATCCTGGGGCTCGGCCCCGAGGGCGACGAGCCGCACAGGCCACGTGCGGCGGGACGCCGCCCTGGACACCGTCCCCGCAGCCTCGCCTTCCGGCATGCCGGGATTATAGTCCAGGGGACTCCTGAGAGCACCGATTCCGCGGTTTGCCCCGGCGCTATAATGGCGCCGCCTTCAGACCCGTCCGAGACTGCGGCGGACCAGGCGCGCCGAGCGAGGGCCCGCCGGAACGAGCGAGCGCAGCGGATCGGCGCGACGACGGGTCGCAGTCGGTCCGTTGTGGAGGCGAGCGACGCCGTCCTCCCGACTCCCGAGGTCTCCGTCCTGGGTCCACCTCGCGGCGTGCGTCGCCGTCGCCTGCGGGCCGCTCGCGGTCGCCCTCCTGACGGAGGGCCGCTCGATCAATGTCGCCTCCCGTCTCCTCATTCTGGTCGCGCTCGGTCTGGCAGTCGCCGCCAGCGCGGGTCTGGCACTCGGCCGAGCAGGCGCGCGAAGAGGCCGAGAGGAGAGTGCCCTGGAGCGGTCGCTCCGGCGGGCCCGAGACCAGCAGGCGGCCACGGCGGAGATCCTCAGCGTCATCGCGGCCTCGCCGCCGGACCTCCAGCGTGTGCTGGACACGATTGCCCGGAACGCCGCGCGCGTCTGCGAGGGTCTCTTCGGAGTCGTCTTCTGCTTCGACGGCATTGAGATCCGACTGGCGGCGCATCACGGCCTGTCCTCCGCGCGAGTGGAGGCTCTTGGGCGACGGTACCCACATGGTCTCGATGATGAAACCTCTCTCACGGCGCGCGCAATTCGCGAAGCGTCGGCGGTTCACTGCCCAGATATCCTGAGCGACCCGAGCGTCCCGGGATGGCTCCGCGATCTCGCGCGCGTCCAGGGTTTCCGGAGCCTGGTCGTCGTGCCGATGCTGCGGGAAGGCCGCGCTCTCGGCACCCTCAACGTGTCCCGCCCTGAGGGCGGCTTCACGGAGCGCCAGATTCAGCTCCTCCGCACCTTCGCCGCCGAGGCGATGATCGCGATCGAGAACGTGCGACTGTTCCAGGAGCTGGAGGCGCGGAACCGCGAGCTGACGGATGCGTTGGAGCGACAGACCGCGACGAGCGAGATCCTGCAGGTGATCAGCCGCTCGCCGACCGATACCGAGCCGGTCTTCGAAGCCATCGTGAAGAGCGCCTCGCGGCTCCTCGGCGGCGCGTGGACCGCGCTCACGCACGTCCGGGACGGTGCGCTTCACATCGCCGCGTATGATTTTCCGGAATTCCCAGCGGAGACGATCCAGAGATGGCTGCGGACCTGGCCGCGCCCGCTCGACGACGAAAGCCAGTATGTCTCCGTCGTCCGCACTGGAGAGATGATCAACGTGGCGGATGCCCAGACTGAGCCTGACACCGCCGCAGTCCTCGAGGTGATCAGGCTCATGCCCTTCCGCGGCGTCGCGATGATGCCGATGCTGAAGGACGGCCAGAGCATCGGGGGCATCCTCGCCGCTCGGCCGACAGTGGGTGCCTTCGCGGACGTCGAGCTCGCGCTGCTCCGGACCTTCCTGGACCAGGCGGTGATCGCGATCGAGAACGTGCGGCTGTTCCGGGAGCTTGAGGCGCGAAACCGTGACTTGACCGAGGCTCTGGAACGCGAAACGGCGAGCGGCCGTATCCTCCAAGCGATCGCGATCTCTCCCACTGACTCCGCCCGTGTCTTCGAAGTGATCCTCGATAGAAGGAGATTGCGCTCCTCAAGACGTTCGCCGATCAGGGCGTGATTGCGGTGGAGAACGTGCGTCTGTTCCGCGAGCTCGAGGCGCGGACGCAAGAGCTCGCGCGCTCGGTCCAGGAGCTGACGGCACTCGGGGAGGTCAGCCGCGCAGTGAGCGCAACGCTCGACGTCGACACGGTGCTCCAGACGGTGGTCTCGCACGCCAGCCGGCTGGCCGCCGCGGACGGCGGCTCCATCTTCGAGTACGACGAGGCGACCCAGGAGTTCCAGCTGCGGGCCACTCACGCGTATGTCCCGGAGCTCGCCGCGGTGCTCCAGGCGATGCCGCCGCGCATGGGCGAGGGCGTGATCGGGAGCGCGGCGGCTCGGCGGGAACCCGATGCAGGTGGCGGACATCGCCCGGGAGGGCGCCTATCAGAGCCGATTCCGCGACGTCCTCCTCCGGGTGGGGTACCGCGCCCTGCTGGCAGTCCCGCTGGTGCGGGAGGATCAGGTAATCGGTGCCCTGACCGTCAACCGCAAGGCACCCGGGGAGTTCCCGCCGGAAGTCATCGAGCTCCTGAGGACCTTCGCGACCCAGTCCGCCCTCGCCATCCAGAACGCGCGCCTGTTCCGCGAGATCGAGACCAAGAGCCGGGAGCTCGAGGTGGCGAGCCGGCACAAGAGCCAGTTCCTCGCGAACATGAGCCACGAGCTGCGCACGCCGCTCAACGCGATCCTCGGCTACACGGAGCTCCTGGTCGACGGCATCTACGGGGATCTGTCTCCGAAGGCCGGCGACGTCATGACGCGGATCGACCGGAGCGGCAAGCACCTCCTCGGTCTGATCAACGACGTCCTTGACCTCTCGAAGATCGAGGCGGGCCAGCTGGAGCTCGCGCTCGCCGACTACTCGCTGACGGAGGTCGTGCACGCCGTGGTCACCCAGGTCGAGGCGCTGGCGGCCGAGAAGGGCCTCATCCTCCAGGTGGCCGTCGCACCGGACCTGCCGGCAGGCCGGGGGGACGAGCGGCGGCTGGCCCAGGTGCTGCTGAACCTCGTCGGCAACGCCATCAAGTTCACGGAGGTCGGCTCGGTGCGCATCGCCGCCTACCGGGAGGGCGACGCGTTCGTCGTGTCGGTCGCCGACACGGGGCCGGGGATCGCCGAGGCGGACCGGCAGCGGATCTTCGAGGAGTTCCAGCAGGCGGACAGCTCGACGACGCGCAAGAAGGGCGGCACGGGGCTCGGGCTCTCCATCGCCAAGCGGATCGTCGAGCTCCACGGCGGGCAGCTCTGGGTGGACTCGGCCGTCGGTCGGGGGTCGACCTTCAGCTTCCGGGTGCCCGTGCGCGTCGACCGCCAGGCCGCACGGAGCTGATCGAGGGAGCCGCGCGGAGCCACCGCGCGCGGCGAGGAGCGGAGCGTGGCCAAGCGCATCCTGGTCGTCGAGGATCACGAGGAGAATCGCCAGATCATGCGCGATCTCCTGACGCACGCGGGCTACGAGATGGTCGAGGCCCACACCGGGGAGGACGGCGTGATCGCCGCCGGCCGCGAGCGCCCGGATCTCATCCTCATGGACATCCAGCTGCCGGGAATCGACGGCTACGAGACGACCCGGCGAATCAAGGCGGACCCAGCGCTCCGCGCGATCCCGATCATCGCCGTCACGTCCTACGCGCTCTCCGGCGACGACCAGAAAGCCCTCGCCGCCGGCTGCGACGCGTACGTGACGAAGCCCTTCAGCCCGCGTGCCCTGCTGGGAAAGATCCGCGGGTACCTCGGATGACGCGGTGAGGACGCCGCCGCGCCTCCTGATCGCGGACGACAACCCGCTCAACGTCGACATCCTCCGGACCCGACTCGCCACCCAGGGCTACGAGGTGCTCACGGCGAGCGATGGCGAAGCGGCGCTGGCACTCGCGCGCGCGCAGCAGCCCGATCTCCTCCTCCTCGACATCATGATGCCGGGGCTCGATGGGCTCGAGGTGTGCCGCCGCCTGAAGGGCGACCCCACGCTCCCGTTCATGCCGGTCATTCTCGTCACCGCCAAGGCCGACTCGCGGGACGTCGTGGCCGGCCTCGACGCGGGCGCGGACGAGTACCTGACGAAGCCGGTGGACCAGGCGGCGCTGGTCTCGCGGGTGAAGTCCATGCTCCGGATCAAGGCGCTCCACGACACGGTCGAGGAGCAGGCGTCGGCCCTCGGCGAGTGGAACCGCACCCTCGAGAGCCGCGTGCGCCAGCAGGTCGAGGAGCTCGAGCGGCTGGGGCGGCTGAAGCGCTTCTTCTCGCCGCAGCTCGCCGACGCGATCGTCCAGGGCGGCGCCGAGGATCCTCTCCGGTCGCACCGGCGCGAGGTGACGGTGGTCTTCGCCGACTTGCGGGGGTTCACGGCCTTCGCCGAGGCGGCCGAGCCCGAGGAGGTCATGGCGGTCCTCCGCGAGTACCACGGCGAGATGGGCCGGCTCATCCTGGCTCACGAGGGCACGCTCGAGCGGTTCACGGGCGACGGGCTCATGGTGTTCTTCAACGATCCGATTCCCGTGCCCGACGCCCCGGAGCGCGCGGTGCGCATGGCGGTCGCCATGCGGGATCGCGTCGCCGAGCTCGCCGCGAAGTGGCGCCGCGAGGGGTACGAGCTCGACCTCGGCCTCGGCATCGCCCGGGGCTACGCGACGCTCGGCGCGATCGGCTTCGAGGGACGCTGGGACTACGCGGCGCTCGGGACGGTGACCAACCTGGCGGCGCGGCTCTGCGGCGAGGCCCGACCGGGCCAGATCCTCGTCGCCCACCGTGTCCTGGCGGCGCTGGACGAGCTGGTGGACGTGGAGCCGCTGGGGGAGGTCGCCCTCAAGGGCTTCCTCCGCCCGTCCCCGTCTTCAGCGTGCTGCGACTGCGGTCGTAGGGTCTTCCGGATCGTGGGACCGGCCCGGTGCCCTTGGCGTGCGAGCGCCCGTCCGGAGCGCTCGCGCCACGGCGAGCTTCTGGGGGGGCCGTGGTCCGCGAGGTCGAGCTCGCCTCGTAGAACGTGCCGAGATGCCGGGAGTCAACCATCAGGACGCAGTGCGAGCCCTGGAGACGGCAGGCTAACGAATCGTCCGGCAGGGGAAGCACATCGTGAGAGCGACGGGGTCCGGATCGTGACCATTCCAAGGACAGGTCGATTCTTCACCTGCTGACGAGGTTACCCCGGACCGGTCGGACAGTGCGACGCCCACGGGCGCTCGACGGCCCAGCCCACGCAGCTCTTCGCGGGACGCCTGTCCGGTCCGCCGGCCACGGGGGGTGGAGACTTCGGGTCCCCAACCCTGGCCTCTTAGGCGACGCTAACGGGGGCTCGCGGGCTTTCCCCGACTGTGGCATGGTATGGCGTCATGCAGCCGCCCGCGGAGGCCCCGCCGTCCTTCTGGGATGATGTCGGGGCGAACTTCCCGTCGCTCAAGGGGGCGGTGTCCACCGCCTACTACTTCGACTGCGAGCGCTGGCTCTTCGAGACGTACCTCCCCAAGCTTCGAGACCTCGTCGTCTTCAAGACCGACCTCTGGGACGAGGCGAAGAACACCGAGATCCTGCGCTGGGCGGCCGATCGCGGCGCCCGTCCGATGGGTGTCGACGTGTCGATCGACGTCGTGCGGGAAGCGGGCAAGGTGCTCGACGCCCATCGCCCGGGCTTCGTGGTCGGCGACGTGCGGGCGATCCCGTTCCGGGACGGCGCGGTTGACGCGGTCTACTCGATGGGAACGATCGAGCACTTCGAGGAATACGCCCAGGCGGTCCGGGAGATCTTCCGGATCCTCAAGCCCGGCGGCACGGCGATCGTCGGCGTGCCCAACAAGCTCGACCCGTTCCTCAGGCCGCTCATGGTCCACGTGCTGAACGCCGACGGGTCTGTACGGCTACGGGATGGAGAAGTCGTTCACGCCCGGCGCCCTCCAGCGCCTGCTGGAGTCGGCCGGCTTCCGGGTCACCGCGCGGACGGGCATCCTCTTCATCCCCGGCTGGCTCCGGATGCTGGAGCTGTGGCTCTACACGCGGCGCGTCCCGGCTCACCGGCGTCATCACCTCCGGCCCGTCCGCCTGTTCGCCTGGCTGTACCGGCGGTTCCCCGCCGTCCGGCGCCACGGGTACCTGACCGTCTGCGTGGCGGAGCGCCCGGACTGACGCACCTCGGGACCCGGCGGCGCGCTCGCGCGGCGTGATCGCGGGCCCGCGCGGCCGGCCGCGCGGGGCCCGATGCTATACTCGATTCCTGCCATGAACGTCCACCTCGTGAGCCTCGGCTGCCCCAAGAACCAGGTCGACGGCGAGCTGATGCTCGGGCTGCTCGCCAGGGACGGGGTGGCCCCGGTGGCCGAGGCCGAGGCCGCCGACTGCGTCGTCGTGAACACCTGTGCGTTCATCGACCGGGCCAAGCAGGAGTCGATCGAGACGATCCTCGAGCTGGCGGCGTGGAAGGCCCGGGTCCCGGGCCGGCGCCTGGTCGTCACCGGCTGCCTGCCCCAGCGTTACGGCGCCGAGCTCCTGTCCGAGATGCCGGAGATCGACGCGCTCGTCGGGACCGGGGAGCTGCCGCGCATCGTGGACGTGGTCCGCCGGCTGGACACGCGCGACGCCTGGGTCGCGGGAGCCCCGCCGGGATACGTGTACCGCGCCGACGCCCCGCGGGTGCGTCTCGGTCAGGTGCCGTACGCCTACGTGAAGATCGCCGAGGGCTGCAACATGGGCTGCACCTTCTGCGCGATCCCCCTCATGCGCGGCCGTCACCGGAGCCGTCCGCTCGCCGACGTCGTGGCCGAGGTGGAGGCGCTCGCGCGGGACGGCGTCCAGGAGGTGGTGCTGGTCTCCCAGGACACCCTCGCGTGGGGGAAGGACCTGCCCGGCGGGCCGGGGCGATCGGACTTCGGCGACCTGCTCCTCGCGCTCTCCGAGACGGCGGTCCCGTGGCTCCGCTATCTCTATCTCCACCCGGCGCACGTGACGGACGGGCTCGTCCGGAAGCTCGGCCGGGCCCGGGCGCTCCCGTACGTGGACATGCCGATCCAGCACGCCGACGACGGCGTGCTCCGCGCCATGCGGCGCGGGGTGACGCAGCGGCGCATGGCGGAGATCGTCGCGACGCTCCGGGACGCCATCCCGGACGCGACGCTCCGGACGACCGTCCTCGTCGGCTTCCCCGGCGAGACCGAGGCGGCCTTCGAGACGCTCCTCGCGTTCCTGGACGACACGCGCTTCGATCGCGTCGGGAGCTTCGTCTATTCCGCCGAGGAGGGCACGCCGGCGGCCGCGCTGCCGGCTCCGGTGCCGGTGGAGGTTGCCGAGGAGCGGGCGCGGCTGGTCCAGGAGACCCAGGACCGCCTGGCCTGGGAGCGCCAGGCCGCGCTGCTGGGCTCGGTCCACGAGGTGCTGATCGACGGCCCGAGCGAGGATCCGGCCTTTGCGTGGGAGGGCCGGACGGCCGCGCAGGCGCCGGAGATCGACGGGGTCGTGTATCTCCGGGATCGGGACCTCGCCCCCGGCCGTCGCGTCCCCGTGGAGATCGTCGAGGTCGACGGCTACGATCTTGTCGGGACCCTCGCCCGCCGCTGAGAAGCCCGCGCCGGCGGGCCTCGGTTCGCAGCTGGCCCGCTGGATCGCGACCGTCGGAGGGCTCGGTTACGCGCCCTTCGCTCCCGGCACCGTCACCAGCCTTCCCGTCGCCCTCGCTGTCTGGTGGTTCCGGCCCGGCGATGTGGCCCTGCTCGGGGCGACGGCGGTGGTGTCGGCGATCGGGATCTGGGCGGCCGGCCGGGAGGAGGCACGCGTCGGGTCGAAGGATCCGCGGGCCATCGTCATCGACGAGGTCGCCGGGATGCTGATCGCCTGCTACGGGCACCCGCGCACCCTGCCCTGGGTCCTCGGGCTGTTTCTGGCCTTCCGGGTGTTCGACGTCGTGAAGCCGCTCGGCATCGCCAAGCTGCAGGATCTGCCCGGTGGGCTCGGCGTGGTGGCGGACGATCTGCTCGCCGGCATCTATGTGAGCCTCCTCGGTCAGCTGCGCCATCTCGTCTGACCCGTGCTGACCGCCGAGCTGGTGACCGTGTCCGCCGATCCCGCGGGGACGGGCGCTGACGCGGCGCAGGCGGTGGGCCGCGTCCTCGAGCGCGCGGGGTGCCCGGTCCGTGCCCGCCGCGCCGTGCCTGCCGAGGAAGAGGCGGTCGAGCGCGCGCTCCGCCAGGCCGTGGCCGAGGGCGGTCTCGTCGTGGCGGTGGGCGAGGGCGACGGCGCCGGGACACTCCGGCAGGCCCTCGCGCGGTGCCTCGGGAGCCGCCTCGTCCTGAGCGGCCGCGCCCTCGAGGCCCTCACGAGCGCCTACGCGGCGCGCGGGCAGGCCGTGCCCGGGCGGGCGGAGCAGCTGGCGCTCGTGCCTCAGGGGGCGACGGTCGTTGTCCCGGCTGAGGCCGGTGAGCCCGGGCTCCTCGCGGAGATGGGGAGCACGGTGATTCTCGTGCTACCCGCCGCCCCGGCGGCCGCGGTGGCGCTGGCACGGACGCACCTCCTCCCGCGACTCACGCAGGCGGGCGCGGGGCCGGTCGTTCAGGTCCGCACGCTCCGGCTCGTCGGGCTCGACGTGGGCACTGCGGAGGCCCAGCTCCAGGCGGCGCTTCGCGGGACGGAGGGCGTGAGCGGCCACGTGGTCGACACCGGGGAGGAGTGCTGGGCGCGCGTCAGGCTTCGCGCGGACTCGCCGGTCCGGGCCGATGCGGCGTTCGGCGCGCTCGAGCCTGCCCTCCGCGGGGCCTTCGGCGCTGCCTGGTACGGTGTCGACGACGAGGCGCTCGAGGTCGTGGTCGGCCGCCTCCTCCGCGCGCGGGGCTTGACCGTCGCTCTCGCCGAGTCCTGTACCGGCGGCCTCGTGGGCCACCGGCTGACCCAGGTTGCCGGCAGCTCGGCCTACTTCGAGCGGGGGTTCGTCGTCTACTCGAACGAGGCGAAGCAGGCGCTCCTGGGCGTGCCGGCGGCCGTGCTGCGGGAGCACGGTGCGGTCTCGGCGGCCTGTGCCGAGGCGATGGCGCGTGGCGCGCGCGAGCGCGCGGGCACCGACATCGGGGTTTCCGTCACCGGCATCGCCGGCCCCGACGGCGGCACGCCGACGAAGCCGGTCGGCACCGTGTTCGTCGGCCTCGCGGACCGGCAGGGCGCCGTCGTCGAGCGCCACCGCTTCGACCGGGACCGGGAAGGCAACAAGGCGCTCTCCGCGGTGCGGGCCCTGGATCTCCTCCGTCGCCGCTGTCTCGAGGCGACCTGAGCTGATCGCGCCTAGGCCTGCCGTCCGGCGTGTCTCTCTCCGGGGTCATCCCGTATGCGCGCGGTGCCGGCTCGGGGTGCCGTGTCGCTGTCGTGGCCGCCTGAACGTGCCGGCACACCGCGTCTCCGTGGCTCACAGGGCGATCCGCGACAGGTGGCACCACGGTTGCTCCGATCCTGAGGCGAATGGGAGCCAGCGAGCGCGCGAACTGGGGATGCCTCGATGAGCGAGGGGGCGGTCCGAAGTTTCGTCGCGGTGCTGCTGCCGGATCGCGTGCGAGCTGGTCTGGCTGCGGTGAGTGCGGAGCTTCGCGGACAGGCGCGGGGGCTTGCGTGGGTGCGGGCGGACAATCTCCATCTCACGCTCCGGTTCCTGGGCGAGATCGAGCCGACGATGCTCGAGCCGGTCCGGGAAGCGGTGGCGGCCGCCGCGGCGGCCATCCCGCCGTTCACGGTCAGTCTCGGGGGGCTCGGAGGCTTTCCGTCGGGGCGCGCGCCGCGGGTGCTGTGGGCCAGCGTCGCTGCCGGGGGCAAGGAGCTCGAGATGCTCTACGCCGCGCTCGAGGCGGCGCTGGTTGCGCGGGGCATGCCGGGGGAGAGCCGGCCTTTCCATCCCCACGTCACGCTCGCCCGGGCCCGGGATCCACGCGGGGCTGGCGACCTGGCGAACGTGCTGGGAGCGGGGCCCGCATTCGGCGAGGTCCGGGTCGGGGCGCTCCACCTGATGCGGTCGGACCTCGGGCCGGGCGGGTCGCGATACAGCGTCCTGGCCGAGGCCCCCCTTGGGCGATCCATCGGGGGTCAACTGACCGATGACCGCAACCGGTAGCGTACTCATCTTCTGTTGACATGTCGAGCACGCCCCCTCTAGAATGGCGCCGACATGGAGCGAAACCCGCGGCGACCCGGAAGTCGCGCGGAGACGAACGGAGGGACGTGATGGCAGAGTCCAAGGCTGAATCCAGGGCGGAGTCGAAGTCCGAATCGAAGGCCGACAAGGACCGGCGGCAAGCGCTCGAGCTGGCGCTCTCCCAGATCGAGCGCCAGTTCGGCAAGGGCGCCGTGATGAAGCTCGGCGCGTCGGGCGCGCTCGAGGAGACGGCCGTCATCCCGACCGGCGCGCTCACCATCGACGTGGCGCTCGGCATCGGCGGGATCCCCCGCGGGCGGGTGACGGAGATCTACGGGCCGGAGTCCTCCGGGAAGACCACGCTCGCCCTCCACGTGATCGCGGAGGCCCAGCGCTCGGGCGGCTACGCGGCGTTCGTCGACGCCGAGCACGCCCTCGACGCGGCCTACGCCAAGCGGCTCGGCGTGAACATCGACGAGCTCCTGATCTCGCAGCCCGACACGGGCGAGCAGGCGCTCGAGATCACCGAGCACCTGGTCCGCTCGGGCGCGATCGACGTCATCGTGATCGACTCCGTCGCGGCGCTCGTGCCGAAGGCCGAGCTCGAGGGCGAGATGGGCGAGTCGCTGCCGGGGCTCCAGGCGCGGCTCATGTCGCAGGCCCTCCGGAAGCTCACCGCCGCGATCGCGCGCTCCGGCACCGCCGTGATCTTCATCAATCAGATCCGCGAGAAGATCGGCGTCATGTTCGGCAGCCCCGAGACGACGTCGGGGGGCCGCGCGCTGAAGTTCTACGCCTCGATTCGCCTGGACATCCGGCGGATGGACGCCCTCAAGCAGGGGACGGAATCGGTCGGCGTCCACACGAAGGTCAAGGTGGTGAAGAACAAGCTCGCGTCGCCGTTCCGGGAGGCCGAGTTCGACGTGATGTACGGCGAGGGCATCTCCCGCGAAGCCAACGTGCTCGACCTCGCGGTGGTGCAGGGGATCGTCGAGAAGAGCGGCACGTGGTTCTCGTACCGCGACCAGCGGATCGGCCAGGGCCGGGACAACGCCCGGAAGTTCCTCAAGGAGAACCCGAAGATGCTGGCCGAGATGGAGACGGCGGTCCGCCACGCCGTCGGTCTCAAGCCCGTCGCGAGCGAGGCCTGACGGTCGGCGCGGAGTTACCGCTCGGGATCACTCCGGTGACCGCGTTCCGGCGAGCTTCGCCGGCGGGGGCCCGGCCCGCGCTCGACGCGCGTCGCGCGCGGACCGTGGCCCTCGATCTGCTCGCCCGGAAGCCCTGGACGCGGCAGGAGCTCACGGGCCGTCTCCGCCGCCGCGGCGCGCCCGCGGACGTGGCCGAGGTCGTGGTGGCCGAGCTCGAGGCGCGCGGCTACGTGGACGATCGCGCCTTCGCCGCCGCCTGGGCCGAGTCCCGGGCGCGGGGCCGATCGCTCGGGCGCCAGCGCCTGCGCGAGGAGCTTCGGGCGCGCGGCGTGGCGCGCCCCCTCGTGGAGGCCGCGATCGACCGCGCGTTCGAGGACACGAGTGAGCTGGCCCGGGCGCAGGTCGCCGCGGTGCGGCGCCTGGCGATCCTCCGGCGCCAGGCTCCCGACCAGGTCGCGCGCCGGCTCCATGACTATCTCCGGCGCCGAGGGTATCCTGGGGACGTCGTGCGGCAGGTGCTCCGGGCGCTCTGTCGCGACACCGTCCCGGAGGCGGCCGTCGAGGCGTAGCGAGGGAGGGACAGGGCTGGATCCTCGATCTGGCGCGCCTGCGTGACGGCGCCACCCGGGCGCGAGACGACCGGGACGCGCGCATCCCCACCCACTCAGGAGGCGCTCATGACCCCCGCGGAACGGCAGAGCCTGATCGCGACGTACAAGGCGGGCTACGACGAGGTGGTGCGCGCGCTGGCGGGGATCGCCCCCGACGAGCGGGACTGGCGCCCCGCGCCGGGCGAGTGGAGCGCGCGCGAGGTCGTGCATCACCTCGCGGACAGCGAGACGATCTCCGGCATCCGGCTCCGGCGGCTCCTGATCGAGGACAACCCGGTCATCCAGGGCTACGACGAGGCCGACTACGCGCGCCGCTTCCGTTACCAGGAGCGCCCGTGGGAGCCCGCCCTCCGCGCGTTCGAGGCCGCCCGGGCGACGACGGCGCAGCTCCTCGAGTCCATGACGGACGCGGACTGGCGCCGCGCGGGGACGCACTCGGAGAGCGGTGCGTACTCCACCGAGAAGTGGCTCCGCATCTACGCCGACCACGGCAACGTCCACGCCGACCAGATCCGGAAGAACCGGGCGGGCTGGGCGGCTCGGCCGCGCTGACCGTGTCGCGGGCGGACGCCGTGTCGGACGGTGGGCGGACCGAGCTGGTGGCGCGGTACCGGGCGGGCTACGGGGTGCTTCTCGCGGCGCTGGACGGGCTCACGCCCGACGAGCTCGACTGGCGGCCGAGCCCGGAGGCGTGGAGCGTGCGAGACGTGGTCCACCACCTGGAGGACGCGGAGCTGACGGGGGCGGTCCGGCTGCGGCGCCTTCTCACGGAGGACGCGCCCTTCCTTCCGGCCTTCGACGAGGAGGTCTACCGCCAGCGTCTCGCGTACGCGGCGCGGCCCATCGAGCCTGCCCTCGACGCCATCCGCGCGGCCCACGGGACGACGGCCGAGCTGCTCGACCGGCTCACCGCGGACGACTGGGCGCGGGCAGGAACCCACAGCGAGGAAGGCCCGTACCCGCTCGCGCGCTGGCTCGCCTTCCACGCGGCCCACACGCACGAGCACGCCGCGCAGATCCGCCAGCTGCGGCTCGCCCGGGCCGGTGTCGCGCCCCCGCCGGCCGCGCCGTCCGGGGCCCACGGCGCCGGGGCCGCGGCGCGCTGAGCGTCTCGGGCGCCCGCCCCCGGCGGGCCGCTCCCCTCGGAAGCCGCGCGTGACGAGCCCGGCCCGCCCCGCTCCGCGAGCGTGGCTCATGTGGGGCATCCCCGCCTTCCTGTTTCTCTTCGCGTTCTTCCACCGCGCCGCGCCGGGGGTGTTCGCCAAGGAGCTGATGCAGGACTTCGGCGCGACGGGCGCGCTCATCGGCTTCCTCTCGGCCACCTACTTCTACGCCTACGCCGGGCTGATGATCCCGGCGGGCGTCCTCCTGGACCGGCTGGGCGTCCGGTGGGTGGTGGCCGCCGGCGGCCTGGTGATGGGGGCGGGGACCTTTCTCATGGCGCTCGCGCCGGGCTCGGCCCTCTTGTTCGCCGGCCGGTTCCTCGTCGGCGCCGGCGCCTCCGTCATGTTCGTCGGGGCGCTCAAGATCGCGGTGGCGTGGTTTCCGCCCTCGTACTTCGCCACGCTCTCCGCCGCGACGGCCGCAACGGGGGTGCTGGGCGGGCTGGTGGGCACGGCGCCGGTCGCCTGGCTCGCGACCCGTCTCGGCTGGCGCGGGGCGCTGGCGGCCGTCGGGATCGTCACGCTGGGCGGCGCCGGCCTCTGTCTGGCGCTCGTTCAGGACGAGCCTCCCGGGCATCGAGGCGCCGCGGCCCCCGGGCCCGGGTGGGCCGCGGTCCTCGCGGGGCTGGGGCGGGTACTGGGCAATCCCCACACCTGGCCGCCCTTCCTCGCGTTCTTCTTCCTCTACGCGGCGACGAACAACCTCTTCTTCTGGATCGTCCCCTGCCTCCGCGACCTCTACGGCCTCGGCATGACGGACGCGGCGCTCTACGCCACCGCGACGTCCCTGGCGCTCCTCGTCGCCGGGCCGCTGACCGGCTTCGTGTCCGACCGCGTGCTTCGCCGCCGGCGGCTTCCCTACACGGTCCTGACGGCCGCGCAGGTCGTCGGCTGGCTCGTGTTCGTCCTCACGCTCGGCCGCCTGCCGCTGTGGGGGCTCTACGCGCTCCTGTTCGGGATGGGCCTGGTGGGGGCGGCGTTCGTGCTGACCTGGCCGCTCGGCCGCGAGGTCAACCCCCCCGAGCTCGCCGGCATCGCCGTCGCGGCCGTGAACCTCGGCGGGTTCGTCGGGGCCGCGCTGACGCAGGGTCTCCTCGGCTCCCTGCTCGACGCCCGCTGGGCCGGGGAGATGGTCGGGGGCGCGCGCGTCTACCCGGTCGAGGCGTACCGGGCGAGCTTCACCGCGTCCGCGATCCTGATCCTCTGCGCGTTCCTGGTCTCGCTCTTCCTTCGCGAGACCCGTGCCGGCAACGTCTACGCCGATCCTCGCCGCCGGCCGGCCGGCTGAGGGGTTCCCGGCGCCGCTTCGTTGGCGAGCGTCACCCGCGCGGCGTCGAGCTCCTTCATGCGGTCGGGCTCGACCCCCGGAAACGCGAGATCGAGGGAAGACAGGGCGTCGAGGATCGCCGAGACGACCACCAGGCGCGTGAACCACTTGTGGTCGGCGGGCACGACATACCAGGGCGCGTGGGGCGAGCTGGTGCGACGGATCACGTCCTCGTAGGCCGCCATGTACTCGTCCCAGTGGCGGCGCTCGCGGACGTCGGTGAGGGAGAACTTCCAGTTCTTCTCGGGCTCGTCGAGCCGCTCGAGGAAGCGCTGTCGCTGCTCCTCGCGGGACACGTGGAGAAAGAACTTCCGCACGACGACGCCGTTCCGGGTCAGGTAGCGCTCGAACGCGTTGATGTCCTCGTAGCGCTCCCGCCAGATGTCGCCGGTCATGAGCCTCGCCGGCAGACGCTGCCGGGCGAGCAGCTCGGGGTGGACCCGGACGACCAGCACCTCCTCGTAGTAGGACCGGTTGAAGATGCCGATCCGGCCCCGCTCGGGGACGCGGCACGTGGTGCGCCACATGAAGTCGTGGTCGAGCTCCTCGTCGGAGGGCGCCTTGAACGAGTAGACCTGGCACCCCTGCGGGTTCACCCCGGACATGACGTGCTTGATCGTGCTGTCCTTCCCGGCGGCGTCCATCGCCTGGAAGATCAGGAGGAGAGCCCACCGGTCCTGCGCGTAGAGCTTCTCCTGCAGCTCCGCGAGGCGCTCGATGTCTCGCTCGAGACGGTCGCGCGCGCGCTTCTTGGAGTCGAATCGCCGCGTGTCCCCGGGGTCGATGGACGACAAGCGGAAGTGGCGCCCGTCCGCGACCCGGAAGGGCCGGGCGAGGTCGCCGACCTTGCCCCCAGACTTGCTCATGAACGAGCCTCCCTTTCGCGCGGATCGGGGATCGAACCGGCGCGTACGCCCGGGCCCGCCGGGCGCCCGGGACCGCAGGGCGCCGATGGTATCATGAGGGTCCTATGACCGGACACGAGCTCAGGGACAAGTTTCTCCGCTACTTCGAGCGGAACGGCCACACCATCGTCCGCTCGTCATCTCTCGTTCCCGCCAACGATCCGACGCTCCTGTTCACGAACGCCGGGATGGTCCAGTTCAAGGCGGTCTTCCTCGGGGACGAGCGTCGCGAGTACGTCCGGGCCACGACCTGCCAGAAGTGCGTGCGGGCGGGCGGCAAGCACAACGATCTGGAGAACGTGGGGCGCACGGCCCGCCACCACACGTTCTTCGAGATGCTGGGGAACTTCTCCTTCGGCGACTACTTCAAGGCCGAGGCCGTCGCCTACGCCTGGGAATTCCTGACCCGCGACCTGGCCATTCCGGCCGGACGGCTCTGCGCCACCGTCTTCACCGACGACGACGAGGCATTCGAGCTCTGGAAGGCGCACGTGCCGCAGGACCGGATCCTGCGCCTGGGGGAGAAGGACAACTTCTGGGCGATGGGGGACACGGGACCCTGCGGGCCCTGCTCGGAGGTCCACTTCCACCAGGGCGACCATCTCCCGTGCGCCGAGGAGGCGGCCGGGCGCCGGTGCCTCGGGCCCGCGTGCGAGTGCGACCGGTGGCTCGAGATCTGGAACCTCGTGTTCATGCAGTTCGACCGCGACGCCTCGGGCCGGCTCACGCCGCTCCCCAAGCCCTCGATCGACACCGGCATGGGCCTCGAGCGGATCGCCACCGTCGTCCAGGGAAAGTCCTCGAACTTCGACACGGATCTCCTCCGGCCGCTCATCGCCGACGTCGAGCGCCGCTGCGGGAAGGCGTACGGCGCCCGCGAGGACGACGACGTGTCCATGCGCGTGATCGCCGACCACGCGCGCGCGACGGCGTTCCTGATGGCGGACCAGGTCTCGCCCTCGAACGAGTGGCGGGGCTACGTGCTCCGGCGGATCATGCGCCGGGCGATGCGGCACGGGCGGCTTCTCGGTCTCGTGGAGCCCTTCCTCTGGCAGGTGACGGGGGCCGTCACGGAGCTGATGGGCGGCGTCTACCCGGAGCTCGTGGAGCAGCGGACCCGCGTCGCCGAGCTCACGCGTCTCGAGGAGGAGCGCTTCGCCGAGACGCTCGACCGCGGGCTGGAGCGCATCGCCGAGGAGGCGCAGGGCGCCGGGAGCTGGCCAGGCGCCGACCAGGGCGCGCGGCGCGTTCCGGGCAAGGTGCTCTTCACCCTCTATGACACGTACGGCTTCCCGGTCGACCTCGCCCAGGAGGTGCTCCAGGAGCGCGGCTTCACGGTGACCCCCGAGACCCAGGCCGAGTACGAGCAGGAGATGGAGACCCAGCGGGAGCGGGCCCGCGCGAGCGCGACCTTCGGCGCGGGCGGCGTGGGCGACGCGGCGGGGGATGAGAGCGCGGCGGTCTACCAGACGCTCTCGGCCGAGATCCCGAAGGCGGAGTTCCTCGGCTACGAGGCGCTGACCGCGCCGGCCCGGATCCTCGCGATGGTCGCCGGCGGGCGCCGCCGCCGCGAGGCGGTCGCGGGCGACGAGGTCGAGCTGATCCTCGATCGCACCCCGTTCTACGCGGAATCGGGCGGCCAGATCGGCGACGCGGGCGTCATCACCGGCCGGCAGGGGCGCGGCGAGGTCGTCGACACGCAGTACCGGGGGGCGGGCCTGATCGCTCACCGGCTCCGCGTGGTGGACGGAGGCTTCCGCGAGGGCGAGGACGTGGCGGTCTCGGTCGAGTCGCCTCGCCGTCAGGGGCTCCGGCTCCACCACACGGGCACGCATCTCCTCCACGCGGCGCTCCGCAAGGTCCTCGGGACCCACGTGACGCAGGCGGGCTCTCTCGTGGCGCCCGACCGCCTGCGCTTCGACTTCACCCACGCCAAGCCGGTCAAGGATCGGGATCTGGAGCGGGTGGAGGACCTGGTCAACGAGGCGGTCCGGGAGAACATCACGGTCGACCCGTTCTGGACCGATCTCGACGCCGCCCTTCGCATGGGCGCGATGGCCCTCTTCGGGGAGAAGTACGGCAACCACGTCCGCGTCATCCGGATCGGCGACTTCTCGACCGAGCTCTGCGGCGGGACGCACCTGGACGCCACCGGCCAGATCGGGCTGTTCAAGGTCACGGCCGAGGGCGCCGTGGCCTCCGGCGTCCGCCGCCTCGAGGCGGTCACCGGGACCGCGGCCCTCGCGCACGTCGGGCAGGAGGAGCAGGCGCTCCGCCAGTCGGCCGACCTCCTGCGGATCCCGCCGCTCGAGCTGCCGCGCCGCCTCCAGAAGCTCCTCGACGACCAGAAGGGCCTGGAGAAGCAGCTCGCCGAGCTGGAGACGCGCCTCGCGAAGAGCCGCGCCCAGGACCTCGTGGGCGGCGCCCGCGCGGTGGCCGGGATTCCCGTCGTCGTGGCGCGGCTTGACGGACTCGACGCGGAAGGCCTTCGCGCCGTCGTCGACTCGGTCCGGGAGCGGCTGCCCTCGGGCGTGACCTTCCTCGGGGCGGTCAGCGACGGCAAGGTCAACCTGGTCAGCGCCGTCACGAAGGACCTGACCGGCCGCGTCCACGCCGGCAAGCTGGTCCAGGAGGTCGCCAAGGCGTCGGCGGCGGCGGGGGCGGCCGGCCCGACCTCGCCCAGGCGGGCGGGAAGAATCCCGCCGAGCTCGACCGGGCGCTGGCGGGTGTGTACGACCTCGTCGCACGCGCCGCGGGCGGCTGACGGGTCGTGAAGCGCTTGCGGGGCGCCGCCGCGTCCCTGCCCCGCGCCGTCGTCGGGCTCGCCCTGATGCTCGGCGCCGGGTGCGCGGCGCCGCGGATCGTGCCGGTCCCGGCCGCGGGCGTCCAGATCGACGCGGCACAGGGCCTCGCCAGGGTCGCCGCGGACGGGGTGGAGCTGGCCGTGCAGCCGTCGGCCTGGCGCGGGAGCCCCTGGGACCTTCGCGATTACGTGACGCCGTTCCTCGTCACTCTCTCGAACGGCGCCGGCGCCCCGGTCGAGTACGACTACCCGGATTTCCGGCTCTTCGACGACGCTCGATTCCAGTACACGGCGCTCCCCCCCACCGAGGTCGAGCGCATCCTTCGCTGGCGCGCCGGGGGCGAGGTGCGCCTGGCCGCCATCGGCTCGCCGCCTCCCGTCATCCGCCGGCGGATCGTTCCCGATCCCTTCGACTGGTGGTGGGACCGGTACGGATGGTATGGCTGGCCCTGGTACTATCCCGGGCTCCCGTTCGTCGGCGACGTCTACCTCCGCGCCCTGCCGATGGACGCGCTCCAGCCCGGCGCGCGGCTCGAGGGCTTCGTCTACTTCCCCCGCCTCCGGGCCGACGCCCGCGGCTTGACGCTCGAGTTCCACCATCGGCTGGGCGAGCTCCCCCGCGTCCTGACGCTCCGCTTCGAGGTCGAGCGGGACGGGGCCGGCGCGCCCGGCGGGTAGGGGCGCGTCCAGTCGTCATGAACCTCGAGGGGCTCGCCGGGCTCGTGCTCGATCCCGGCATCCCGCCCCTCGTGATCTACACCGTCGTCTTCCTGAGCTGCATTCTCGAGAGTTTCTTCCCTCCGTGGCCCACGGACGTGCTCGTGCTCTACGCCGGATTCCTCGCCGGGCGAGGCCAGCTCGAGCCTGGCATCGTCGTGGCCGTCGCGATCGCGGGCACCCAGGTGGGCGTGATGGCCACCTTCTGGCTGGCCCGGCGCTGGGGTCCGGCGCTCCTCGCGGGCCGCTCTCGGGCGACTGTTCCGTGCGGACCGGCTGGCGCAGCTCGAGCGCTGGTTCGCCCGCTACGGGGTGCCGGCCGTGGCGATCTCCCGCTTCTTCCCGGGCATTCGCGCGCTGGTGATGCCGACCGCCGGCCTGGCCCGCTTCTCGGCCTGGAAGGTCCTGTGGTGGGCGGGGCTCTCGGTCGTCGTCTGGAATTCGCTCGTGGTGTGGCTCGGCGTGCTGACCGGCACGCATCTCGAGTGGGCCAGGCAGGTGCTGGTGGGCTACAACACCTTCGCGTTCGGGATCGTGGCGGTCGGGCTCGTCGCGGCCGGCCTTGCCCTCTTCTACCGCGCCCGTGCCCGGCGCTCGACGAGTCCGTGAGCGGCGAGTCCGGCTACTCGAGCATCTCCAGGACGAGTCCCGTCAGGTAGCGGGTCTCGGGCACCGCGAGCAGCACCGGGTGGTCCCGGGCCTGGCTCACCCGGGCTGCGACGCGCACCGGGCGCCCGACGTCCTCGGCCGCCGCGCGGCAGACCTCCTCGAAGAGGGCCGGGCTCACGTGGTGGGAGCAGGAAAAGGTGGCGAGGAGCCCGCCCGGCCGGAGGCAGCGGAACGCGCGCAGGTTGATCTCCTTGTAGCCGCGCAGCGCCGCGTCGACCGCCGACCGCCGCCGGGTGAAGGGCGGCGGGTCGAGGACGACCAGGTCGAAGCGGCGGCCGTCTCGCTCGAAGGCGCGGAGCGTGTCGAAGGCGTTGGCCTCGAGCACCTCGTGGCGCGCCGCGCTGCCGGGCGGCGCGTTCGCGGCCAGATGCGCCGCGGCCCGCGCGCAGGCGGCGCCGGAGCTGTCGAGCGCGAGCACGGACGTGGCACCGCTCCGGAGCGCCCAGGCGGCGAAGGCGCCCGTGTAGGCGAAGGCGTCCAGCACGGCCCGCCCGGCCGCCCGGGCCCCGATCTGGGCCCGATTCTCCCGCTGGTCGAGGTAGAAGCCGGTCTTCTGACCGCCCTCGAGGTCGACGCGGAAGCGGCACGGCCCCTCGCGGATCTCGATCACGCTCTCCGCCTGGCCCACGAGCCAGCCGCTCAGGTCGTCGAACCCCTCGATGGCCGCGGCCGTGGGGTCACCGCGGCGGTAGACCGCCCGCGCGCCGGTGACCTCGGCCGCCAGCTCGGCCAGCCGGCCGGCCCGCGCCGCGATTCCCCGCGTCAGCGCCTGGAGGGCGAGGACGTCGCCGTAGCGGTCGACGACGAGCCCCGGCAGGTGGTCGCCCTCGCCGAACACGACGCGCGCGGCGTCCCCGTCGTAGCCCAGGGTTCCCCGGAAGGCCCAGGCGGCGTGAAGACGCCGGCGGAGGAAGCCGTCGTCGACGGGCTCGTCGTGCCGCGTCACCAGCCGGCACACGATCTGGGGGCGGGGATTGTAGAAGCCCCGCCCGAGGACGCGGCCGTCCGCGGCGCAGACCGTGACCGCCTCGTCGTCCTTCCAGGCGCCGTCGAGCCGCGCGACGTCGGCCCGGTAGATCCAGGGGTGACCGCCGCGGATCCGCGCCTCGCGCTGGGGACGAAGGACGAGCCGCGTCACGGGGCCAGACTTTCACCTCCGAACAGTTCGCGCAACACGGCCCGCGCGTGTCCGGAGGTCATGCTCCGAGCCCTAGCGGGCGCGGAGTACGGCGATCATCACGAGCGCGGCGGCGCTCTTCTCGAGGGGGCGCCTCAGGCTGAAGTTCGAGAACCACCCGCAGAACTCCCAGCCGCCGGCCAGCTCGACGAGCGCCCGCAGCTCCTGCGGGAACACGATGCGGGTCGGGTGCCGCTGAACCACGGTGCGGGTGCGGCCCTTCTCGCTGATGTCGAACCGCATGACCTCCCGGCAGACCTGGCGGGCCACGTCGTAGTCGAGCAGCGTCTGGAAGGTCGTGCGGACGGTGATGCCCCGCCGTTGCCGCGTCCAGGTCCAGCGAGCTCCGGGGCTCCAGCCGTTCGGCACCAGCCGGTCGAAGATGAACAGGCCGCCCGGGCGGACGTTCCGCCGGACCGCCCGGAGGTGAGCCAGGAGCGCCGCCGTCTCGAGCAGGTGCCCCTGGGAGTCCTGCATGCAGATCGCCGCGTCGACGGGCTTGGGCAGGCGGAAGTCCGTCATGTCGCCGACGACGGTCGCCACGTCGAGCCCGAGGCGCGCCGCCTCCGCGTCGAGGAACGCGATCGAGGGCGCCGAGAGATCCAGCGCGGTCATGCGATAGCCGCGCCGGGCCAGGCGGAGGCTGTGATGGCCCGTCCCGCACGCCACGTCGAGGACGGCGCGGACCGATCCGCGCGCGTACTTCCGGAAGCACGCGGCCAGGAAGTCGGTCTCCGCCTTCCGGTTGAGCTCGAAGGCGATGTGGTAGTAGAGCGGGCGCGGCGTAGGGGGCCGCCCGCCGGCGGGTCCGCCGGCGCGCCGTCATCGCCGCCCCCACCAGGTGAGGATCGCGTCGCGAACGATCGCGGCGGCCGTGATCCCGGTGCGCCCCGAGGGATCCCAGCGCGGGGAGACCTCCACCAGGTCGAAGCCGATCACCCGCGCGGCGCCGAGGTGCCGGAGCGCCGCGAGGAGATCCGGCACGCTGATGCCGCCCGGCTCGGGCGCGCCCGTCCCGGGAGCGATCGACGGGTCCAGGACGTCGATGTCGATCGTCACGTAGAGCGGCTGCCCCGCCAGCGCGGGGGCGATCGAGGCCGCCGCGTCTCGCCGCCGGCCCCGCCCACCCCGGGAAGATGTGCGTCCCGCGCGGCGGCTCCCACTCCTCCCGGTCCCCGGTCCGGAGACCGATCTGGTAGAGACGGTCGGCCCCGAGATGGTCGAGCACCCGCGTCATCGCGGAGGCGTAGTTCCACGGCTCGCCGAGGTACTCGCCGCGGAGATCCGGGTGGGCGTCGAACTGGACCACGCGAAGGTCCGGGTAGTGCTCGAGCGCCACCTCGACGACGGCCGCCGTCGTGGTGTGGTCGCCCCCGAGGAGCGCCCACCGCTGGGAGGGCACGAGCACCTGCCGAAGCTCGGCCGCCGCGGCCTGGAGGGCCTCGCGGGGCGAGACGTCGGGAACCTGGACGTCCCCCGCATCCGCGAGGGCCAGATCGGCGAGGTCGGCGGCGAGATGGGGGGCGTAGGTCTCGATGAGGTCCGACGCCCGGCGGATCTCCCCGGGCCCCTGGAACGCGCCCTTGCGCTGGTTGACCCGGCCCTCGAAGGGGATGCCGTAGAGGACGACGTCGGCGCCCGCGACATCCGGGCGCGCGGACAGGAAGCGCGGGCGGGCAGGGGTCAGGGGCATGGTCGGTGGCGGAGGGTGGCCGGGTCTCGCGGCCGCGCCCGGGCGGCGGCGCGGCGCCCTACAGCAGATCGTCCTCCGAGAGGAGCGCGACGGCGGCCAGAGCGCAGCCGGCCCGCTCGACCCGGTGGTCCACCGCAACGACCTTCACCTCACGGATGGCCTCGCCGCGCACGCGGAAGGCCTCGGCCAGCATCCCGCGGATCGCTTCCTCGGCCGTGCCGCGGTCGGTGACGTCGTGGAACTCCATGATCACCCCGGCCTTCGTGCGGTCGACGGGCAAGGCGTAGCCGACGGCGGCGGCGATGATCTGACCGGGCGTCGAGCTGGTCATGGCCGCGTACGCGGTCGGCACCAGCGCCCCGGGCTTGATCTGGGGCAGATCGACGATGTCGACCTCCGGCGGGACGATGCTGGAGACCTTGATCAGGTTGACGTTGCCGATGCCCGCCGCCAGCAGCGCGTTGTCGAACGCGTTCAGCGGCGTTCCGCCCTCGGCCGTGCCCGCCGTCACCGACGCCTTGGTCACCTGCTTCCAGAACATCGCCACCTCCCTCCGCGCCGCTCTCGTCACGCGAGCGGCGTGCCCGAACGTCGTCTTCGCCCGCGGCCGGTCGTCATCATCACTGGCGCGAAAGTAAAACGCAAGCATTTTTTCCTTGCGCTGTCTCGTTCGTGCTCTATAATTCAGCCGACTTTCGCCCTGTGTCGCGTCGGCGAAGACGATGCCGCGGCGACAGCGAGCGCGACGCCAACGAGACGGTGTCGCAGTTCGATGATCGGCGCCCGTCGCGGGCAAGGAGAGGGGGTCGGTAATTGGAGAGTCTGGGACGTCACCTGCTGCTCGAGCTGTACGACTGCAGCTCCGAGGTCCTCAACAGCCTTGAGTCCGTGAAGCGCGCGATGGTCGAGGCCGCCAAGCGGGCGGAGGCCACGATCATCGACGTCGTCTTTCACGAGTTCAACCCGTTCGGGATCTCCGGCGTGGTGGTGATCGCCGAGTCCCATCTCTCGATCCACACGTGGCCCGAGCACCGGTACGCCGCCGTGGACATCTTCTCGTGCGGCGAGACGCTCAAGCCGGCGGAGGCCGCCAGCTACCTTGTGGAGCAGTTCGGCGCGAGCCGGGCGTCCTGCGTGGAGGTCAAGCGGGGCGTCTTTCCCGGCATGGCTGGACTCGCGAACAAGGTCAAGGAGGGCGTCGCCGCGAATGGCGCAACAGAGTCCCTACAAATGGTTTTTTGAGACCACGACGTCGGTCGAGGGGCACGCGCACGCGATCCTCCGGACGATCTTTGCCCTTCGCACCGAGTTCCAGCAGATGGAGATCCTCGAGACGGCGAGCTACGGCAAGTGCCTCGTCCTGGACGGGCGCATCCAGTCGAGCGTCGCCGACGACTTCATCTACCACGAGACCCTGGTCCACCCGGCCATGGTCCTCCACCCCCATCCCGAGACCGCGCTCGTCATCGGGGGCGGGGAGGGAGCGACGCTCCGCGAGATCCTCCGCTATCCGTCGATCCGGCGCGCCGTCATGGTGGACATCGACGGCCGCGTCGTCGACGCCTGCCGGACCCATCTCCCCGAGATGCATCAGGGCGCCTTCGAGGACCCTCGCACCGAGCTCCGGCACGAGGACGCCCGCGGCTGGCTCGAGCGCACGCCCGAGCGGTTCGACGTGGCCATCGTCGACCTCACGGAGCCCCTGGAGGCCGGCCCCGCCTGCCTCCTGTTCACCCGGGAGTTCTACCAGCTCCTGAGCGACCGCCTGACACCCCACGGCACGCTGGCGCTCCAGGCCGGCATGACGAAGCTCGGGGAGCTGGATTTCTACGCGGCCATGAATCACACCCTCCAGGCCGTCTTCCCGTTCGTCGGACCCTACCAGTCGTTCATTCCCTGCTTCGGGACGCCGTGGGGCTTCGCCGTGTGCGGCAAGCGCGACGACCCCGCGGCGTTGACGCCCGCCGTCATCGACCGGCGGGTGGCCGAGCGTGTGACGGGGCCGCTCCGCTTCTACGACGGGCTCGCGCACCAGCACATGCTGAGCCTGCCCGTGTTCCTGCGGAAGGTCGTGGCCGACTGCACTCGCGTCATCACGGACGCCGAGCCGCTGATCGTCGGATAGGGCGGGCTCCGCCCGCGCGGCGCCGGCGGCGGTCCTCTCCAGTCGTGCGGCTCGCGTGCGCCTGATCCTGGCCTCGGCGTCCCCCCGCCGGCGCGAGCTTCTCGCGCGACTCGGCGTCCCCTTCGAGGTGCGCCCGAGCGGGATCGAGGAAAGGCTCATCCCGGGGATCCCGCCGTCGGCGCTGGCCACGGCCCTCGCCCGGGCCAAGGCCCGGGACATCGCCGAGCGCCTCCGCGCGGCGGGGGAATCACCGGCCCTGATCCTGGGGGCGGACACGCTCGTCGTGCTCGACGGCCAGCCGCTGGGCAAGCCCGCCACGCGGGACGAAGCGCGCGCCATGCTTCGCGCGCTCCGCGGCCGGACGCACGAGGTCGTCACGGCCGTGGTGGTGCGGCTCGACGACCCGGGCGGGCGCGAGGCGGCGGCGGCCGTCACCAGCCAGGTTCTCATGCGGTCCTACACCGACCTCGAGATCGACGCCTACGTCGCCACGGGCGAGTGCGACGACAAGGCCGGCGCCTACGCCGTGCAGGGCGTCGGCGGGCACCTCGTCACCCGGGTCGAGGGCTGCTACACGAACGTCGTGGGCCTGCCGCTCGGGACGACGGCCCGCCTCCTCCGTGCGTTCGGGCTTGCGCCGACCGACGCCTGAGCGTGGCCGGGGAGTCCGCTAGGGCGGCGGCGGGGACGCCCCGAGCTGCCGCCGAGCCTCGGCGACGCCGGGCGGCGGTGCGAGGTCGTCCGGGCCCACGGTGAGCGAGACCGGCCAGGGACTGCCGCCCCCGCGCAGCACGCGAATGGTCGCCTCGAACCCTTCCCGGGTCACCTCACCGGTTCCGGCGTAGGCCGCCTGCAGCGCGCCGAGCCGCGCCTCGAAGCGCGCGCGGTCCCCGACGAGCGCGGGCGGCAGCCGCTCGGCGACGGCCGCCGGCGGGGTGGTCGCGAGCCACGCCTGGACTCGGGCCACCGCGCGCGCGTAGGCGGCGAGGGCGGCCTCGGGCGGCGGCTCGATGCGGGCCGGCGTCCCCTTCTTGGCATCCGCTCCGGCCTTCGACGTGTCCTTCTTGTCCTTGTCGTCCTTGGACGGGGTGACCGCGACGCTCACCACCTCGTAGAACGGGCCGCCGAGGACGCGCTCGACCTCCGACGGCTGCCGGAAGTCGATCAGGACGCCGGCGCGTCCGGCGGCGAGAAGCCGGCTCGCCCAGGGCTCCTCGACCATCGCGGCCGCCAGGTCGCCGGTGCCCAGCTGCGCCAGGAGCGCCGTGCTCCCGACGCTCCGCGTGTCGACCTGCCAGGGCTGGATGCGGGCTCCGCGCAGGAGCGCGGCCAGCAGGAGATGCCCCGTGGTCCCGGGCCCGGGGATTCCCACCGGCTTGCCCCGGAGATCCTCGACCCGGCGCACCGTATCCCGGGCGGCCGGGGCGACCAGGAGGGCGACCGCTGGCGCTCGCACGTGCGCGGCCAGCACCTGCACCGGGATCTTCCGCGCCCAGGCGCCCCGGATCGCCTCGTCGAGCGTCGTCACCGCGATCCCGGTCTCCCGGTCCCGGAGCGCCGCCACGGCTCCGGTGGGATGCTTCGCGCGCTTGAGCGTCACCTTGACGCCCTCGGCCTCGAACGTCCCGAGCGCCACCGCGGCGTGGACCGGGAGGTAGGCGGGGTCCTCCGCGGGCGCGCCCACGGCCACCGTCAGCGAGAGCGGCTCCGCCGCGGCGGCCCGGGCGAGCAGGAGCCCGCCGAGCACGAGGCCCCGCGCGAGCGCCTGCTTGCGCCGCCTGGCGTCCGTCGTCCTTATAATGAGACCCCCATGCTGGCGCCTCCGCCGCTCCTGCCACGGCCCGACCCCGATCGTCGCCGCCTGCTCCGGCTCTACGACCGCCTCCATCGGCGGTACGGCCCGCAGCGCTGGTGGCCGGCCCGCTCCCGCTTCGAGGTCGTGGTCGGAGCGATCCTCACGCAGAACGCCGCCTGGCGCAACGCCGAGCGGGCGATCGCGCGGCTCCGGGCCGCCGGGGTCCTCGACCTCCGCGGCGTCCTCGCGCTGCCCGCGGCCCGGCTCCCCCTGCTCATCCGTCCCTCCGGGACGTTTCGCGTGAAGGCCCGCCGGCTCCGCGCCTTCGCCCGGCACGTCGCGCGGCGCCACCGGGGACGCCTCGGCCGGCTTCTCGCCCTCCCGCTCCCCGCGCTCCGCGCCGAGCTTCGCGGGATTGCCGGCATCGGGCCGGAGACCGCCGACGCCATCGCGCTCTATGCCGCCGGCCGTCCGATCTTCGTCGTCGACGCCTACACGCGGCGGATCCTGGCGCGGCACCGGCTGGTCCCCCCCGACGCGGACTACGCGACCGTGCAGACGCTCTTCATGGCGCACTTGCCGCACGACCCCGCGCTCTTCAACGAATTCCACGCGCTCCTGGTCCGCGCCGGCAAGGAGCACTGCCGGACGCGGCCGCGCTGCGAGGGTTGCCCCCTCCGGTTCGACCTCCGGGGCCGGCGGCCCCGGGTCTAGGCGCCGCCGGCTCCCACTCGCGTCGCGCCGGCGGCGGCCGGCTGCCGGTTGACGAGGTAGATCCCCAGCGCCACGCACGCCATGGCGAGGACGAGCGCCGGCGTCACCGGCTCGCTCAGCAGGAGCCAGCCGGCAACGAGCCCGAAGAGGGGCGTCCAGAACGTGTACGCGTGGAGAGCCGAGGCCGGGTAGCGGGTGAGCATCCAGAACCAGACGAGGTAGCTCACGAAGGCGACCGCGACGATCTGGTAGAGCACCGCGACCACGACCGGCCCGGTGAGCCCGGTGACGCCCGCCTCGCCGCTCACCACCGCGAGCGCGGCGAGGAGCACGCGCCGAGCCTCCGAGCTGGTAGAACAGCGTCTGGTGCGGGCTGGTGGCCTGGCCTCGCGCCTTGATGATGAGGGTCGTCGCCGCCCAGAGGACGGCGCCCGCGAGCTCGAGGACGTCCCCCAGGATCTCGCGGTGCGTCGGCAGCCGCAGTCCATCGGCGAACGCGAGCGAGAGCCCGGCGAACGCCGCGATCAGCCCGGCGATCTTCGTCCCGTGCAGGCGCTCCGCGGGGAAGAGCCAGTGGGCGCCGAGGGCGACGAAGAACGGCGTCGCGTAGATGAACAGCACCCCGCGGGCGGCGGTCGTGAACATGAAGCCCCAGTAGATGCAGACGAACTCGAGCGCGAAGAGGATCGCGATCGTCGCGCCGTAGACGCCCGTCCCGTCGCGGCGGCCCAGCGGGATCCCGCGCCACGCCGACCAGCCCCACACGAGGAGGGCGGCGCCGGCGGACCGGATCGTCGCGTGATAGAGGGGCGAGATGCCCTGGTTGCCCACCTTGATCGCCACCTGGCCGGCGCCCCAGACCGCGCACAGGACGACCAGCAGCGCGGCGGCCGCGGGGTCGATCGCGGAACGCTGGCTCACGCGCGATCAGGTCTCGGTCGCGTCGAGCCAGACGGGCGGCGCGACCGGCGGCCGCCACGCCGCGAAGCGATCCAGGAGCGCGACGGGGGCGGGCTCGACCAGGAGGAGGGCCGCGTACTCGGGCCGGACGAAGCCTTCCCCGACGGCGTGCCGGAGGAGCGCGAGGAGCCCCGTCCAGTAGCCCCCGACGTCGACCAGGCCCACGGGCTTCCGGTGGATGCCGAGCTGGGCCCACGTGAGGATCTCGAGGATCTCCTCGAGCGTGCCGAGGCCGCCCGGCAGGGCCACGAAGCCGTCCGCCAGCGAGGCCATCAGCGCCTTGCGCTCGTGCATCGAGCCCACGATGTGGAGCTCGGTGAGGCCGTCGTGGGCGAGCTCCTTCCGCGCGAGGCCCTTCGGCAGCACGCCGATCACCTCGCCGCCCCCGGCGAGGACGGCGTCCGCGATGGTTCCCATCAGCCCGACCGACCCGCCGCCGTAGACGAGGCCGAGCCCCCGGTCGAGGAGCGCCGCGGCCAGCGCGCGCGCCGCGTCGGCGTACGCGGTCTGCCGGCCGATCGCCGACCCGCAGAAGACGCAGAGGCGCTTCACGCGTGGCGGCCTTCTGCGTCGAGCGCGAAGAGGTGCCACTCGCCCGGCACGCCCTTGAGGGTTTGCGAGCCCGCGGTCCTGGAAGCGAAGACCGGAGCCCGCGACCAGGTCCTTGACGGTGCTGGACACGAGGACCTCGCCCGGCCCGGCAGCGGCGGCGACGCGGGCGCCGATGTGGACGGCGAGCCCGGAGACCTTGTCGTGCCGGAGCTCGACCTCGCCGGTGTGCAGGCCGGCCCGGACCGCGAGCCCGAGTACGGGCACGCCGCTGACGATCGCGCTCGCGCACCGGACCGCCCGGGCCGGGCCGTCGAAGGTGGCGAGGAACCCGTCGCCCGTGGTGTCGATCTCGCGGCCCCGGAAGCGCCCGAGCTCGCGGCGGACGAGGTCATGATGCCCCTCGAGGAGGTCTCGCCATCGGCGATCCCCGAGGGCGGCGGCCTTCTCCGTGGAGCCGACGATGTCGGTGAAGAGGACGGTCGCGAGCACCCGGTCGGGCTCGGGGCCGTGCCGGACGCCCGTGAGGAACTCCTCGATCTCGTCGAGGATCGCGTCCCCGTCCTCGCCCCACGGCACGTGATCGACGCCCGGCAGCTCCACGAACCGGGCTCCGGGGATCTGCTCCGCCATGAAGCGACTGCCGTCGACGGGGAGGGCCCGATCGCCAGCGCTGTGGAGGATGAGCGCGGGTACGCGGATGGCGGGCAGCACGTGCCGGACGTCCATCTCCGCGTTCATCTGGAGGAGCGCCAGGTTGGCTGCCGGGCTCGCGCCCATCCGGAGGAGCTTCGCCCACCACTGGCGGACGCGCTCCTCATTGGCGGCGCTCGGCCAGCGCTCGTCGAGGCCCACGGGGCTGCCCCACTCATTCCGGCATCGCTCCATGAACTGCCGGTGCTGCTCGGGCCTGACTGCCCAGGGGTAGTCGGGGGCCCACGTCCGGCGTGCGTAGCTCCCGGCAGTGATCAGCGCGGTCGTTCGCGCCGGGTACGTTGCCGCAAAGAGCGCGCACATCGGCCCCCCCTCGGAGTAGCCGAACAGGGCTGCCCGCTCCGAGCCGACGGTGTCCATGACCGCCCGGACGTCGTCCATCCGAGTCTCGAGGTTGGGCAGATCGCTGACGCGATCTGAGAGTCCAGTGCCCCGCTTGTCGAAGAGGATTAGGCGCGCAAACGACGCCAGACGCTGGAGGAAGCGAGCGACCGGCGGGTTCTCCCAAAGGACTTCGATATTCGACACCCAGCCCGGCACGAGGACGAGGTCGCGCGGCGCGTCGCCCACGACCTGGTAGGCGATGTTGACGTCGCCGCTTCGCGCGTACCGCGTCTCCGGTGTCATGTGTGAGGCCGGCCAGGTCGTGCGCGTGGCGCACGACCTGACAGGATCACAGTCTCCCGCGTGGGCAGGGGCGCCGCAAGGGGTCCGGCGCCCGACCACGGGTCAGGCGGGGCGAGCCAGCTCCAGCACGAGGTCGACCAGCCGCTCCGCCGCGTCGGGCATGGCGAGGGCGCGCGCGTGCGCGGCCATCGTCCGGAGCCGCCCCGGATCGGCGAGCAGATGGCTGACCTCGCGGACGAGGCGCTCCGGCGTGAGCTCCGTCTCCGGCAGGAGGACCGCGGCGCCCGCGTCGGCGAGGACCCGCGCGTTCGCCGTCTGCTCGTCACCACGGGCGCCGGGGAGGGGAACGAGGATCGCGGGCAGCCCCAGCGCCGCGAGCTCGGTCACGGTGCCGGCGCCGGCGCGGCCCACGACGAGGCTCGCGGCGGCGTAGAGATCTGCGAGCTCCGCGCCGACGAGCGCCAGCACCTGGTATCGCGCGGCGAGCGGCGGCGGCAGCCGCGCGGCCTCGCCCCGCAGCCACGCGAGGTCTCCGTACACGTTGTCGCCCGCTTGGTGGACGAGCTGAGTGAGCTCGAGCAGCGGCGGGAGCGCCGCCCCGACGATCCGGTTCACGCGGTGGGCGCCGAGCGCGCCGCCCGTGACGTACGTGAGCGGGAGGGCGGGATCGAGGCCAAAGCGCGCGAACGCGCGGTCCCGCTGGCCCGTGTGGAGCTCGGGGCGGATGGGGTTGCCGGTGACGACGACCTTTCCCCTTGGAAAGGCGGAGGCCGACGCGGCGAAGGTCACCGCGACGCGGTCCGCGAGCCGGCCGATCAGCCGGTTCGCCAGCCCGGGCACGACGACCTGCTCGTGGACGAGGAGTGGCCGGCGTCGCGCGGCGGCCGCCACCGCGGTGGGGACCGCGACGAACCCGCCGGTCGCGACGACCACGTCGGGGCGGAGCCGCCCGAGGAGCGCGAGCGCGCGGCCGAAGCCCGCCGGCACTCGGAGCGTCAGGTCCGTGACGTTGCGCCACGCGAGCTGACGGCGGAGCTTGCCGGTCGGGATCGCGTGATACGGAATGCCGGCCGCCGGCACCCACGTCGCCTCGATGCCGGATTGGCTTCCGATCCAGGCGAGCTGGACGCCGTCGCCCAGTCGGGCCCGGAGCGCCTTGGCGAGGGCCAGGCCTGCGGCCGTGTGACCTCCGGTCCCGCCGCCGGCGAGGACGACCGTCACGGGCCGCCGCGAGAGGCGCGCCCCGTCGCCACCGCCGGGAGCGCTAGGGTCCTCCATCCGGCTTGGCACCCGGCTCGGTCCCCGATGGCGCTGGGGTGGCAAGCCGCCGCTTGCGGGCGTGGCGCTCGAGGGCGAGCGCGATCAGGCGGTCGACGAGCGCGGGGTAGGGGAGGCCGCTCGCCTCCCAGAGCCGCGGGTAGGCCGAGAAGCGGGTGAACCCCGGGATCGTGTTGATCTCGTTCACCCAGATGCGGTCGTCGGTGTCGAGGAAGAAGTCCACGCGCGAGAGCCCCGCCGCGTCGATCGCCCGGAAGGCCGCGACCGCCAGGCGGCGGAACTCCGCGGCAAGACCCGGGGACAAGGGGGCCGGGATGAGGAGCTTCGCGATCCCGTCGGTGTACTTGGCCTCGTAGTCGTACCACTCGCGGCCGGGCAGGACCTCTCCGGGGACCGAGGCCTCCGGCTCGTCGTTGCCGAGCACGCTCACCTCGATCTCCCGTCCCAGCACGCCGCGCTCGACCAGGATCTTCCGGTCGTGGGCGAAGGCGGTCGCCACGGCCGCCTCGAGCGCGCGCTCCGCCGTCACCTTCGAGATGCCCACGCTCGAGCCGAGGTTGGCGGGCTTGACGAAGCAGGGATAGCCGAGCTCGTCGGCGACGCGCCGCCGCCAGGCGCCCGGCGCCCCGCTCCACTCGTGGTCGCGCAGGACGAGGTACGGCACGATCGGGAGGTCGTGCGCCCGGAACACGGCTTTCATCGCCGCCTTGTCCATCCCGACGGCCGAGGCCAGGACGCCGGCGCCCACGTAGGGGACGTCGGCCAGCTCGAGGAGACCCTGGAGCGTGCCGTCCTCGCCGTAAGGCCCGTGGACGAGGGGGAACACGACGTCCAGGCTCGCCGCCGTTCCAGCGGGCAGCCCGCCGGCCGTGGCCACGCGGGCGAGCGCCTGGCCGGATCCCGGGTTCGCCGACGGGACGCCCGGCGGCAGAACGAGCGGTACGCCGGCCGCCTCCGCCAGCGCCCGGAGCGGGTCGCCTCCGACCAGCCACTGGCCGTCGCGGGTGATGCCCATCGGGATCACGTCGTAGCGCGCCGGGTCGATCGCCGCCAGCACCGAGGCGGCGGAGGCGAGTGAGACCTCGTGCTCCCCGGAGCGGCCGCCGAAGATCACGCCGACCCGGACTTTTCCGGACTCTGGTCGGGGCTCGGACCGGGACTCGGGGTCGCGGGTGGGTTCGGAGGATCGCGTCACGGGGCCTCCTCGGCCTTCCGGCGGCGGAGCTCGGCGCGCCAGCGCTCGAGGCGCGCGCGGATCTCCTGCTCGAACCCGCGCGGCACGGGGTGATAGTACGTGCGCCCGCGGAGGGCCTCCGGCAGGTGCTCCTGCAGGACGACGGCGTCCGGATCGTCATGCGCGTACCGGTAGCCGGCGCCGTATCCGAGTCCCGTCATGAGCCGGGTCGGCGCGTTGCGGAGATGGAGCGGGACCGGCTCGGCGGGCCGGGCGTGGACGTCCGCGCGCGCCTGGTCGAAGGCCGTGTAGACGGCGTTCGACTTCGGCGCGCAGGCGAGGTAGACGGCCGCCTCTGCGAGCGCCAGCTCTCCCTCCGGCGTCCCGAGGAAGTCGTACGCCGCCTTGGCCGCGAGCGTGATCTGGAGGGCCTGCGGGTCGGCCAGGCCGATGTCCTCGGACGCCATCCGCACGAGGCGGCGCGCGAGGAAGAGCCGGTCCTCGCCCGCCTCGAGCATCCGCGCCAGCCAGTAGAGCGTCGCGTCGGGGTCCGAGTCGCGGACCGACTTGTGGAGCGCGCTGATGAGGTTGTAGTGCTGCTCGCCGTCCTTGTCGTAGAGGAGCGCCTTGCGCTGCGCGGCCTCGCGGACCGACTCGGCCGTGAGGTGCGGCGCCGCGCCGCGCGAGCGCCGGTCCGCGGTCAGGAGCCGCGCCGCGACCTCGAGGATGTTGAGCGCGGTGCGGGCGTCGCCCTCCGAGAGCCCCACGATCGCCGCCACGGCCTCCGGGTCGACCTCGAGGCCGAGGCCACCCAGGCCGCGGTCGGGATCCGCCACCGCCCGGCGGACGATCGTCTCGAGCTCCGTCTCGGTCAGGCGCTCGAGCACGTACACGCGGCAGCGCGAGAGGAGCGCCGCGATGACCTCGAACGACGGGTTCTCGGTCGTCGCGCCGATCAGGGTCACGGTGCCGCGCTCCACGTGCGGCAGGAACGCGTCCTGCTGCGCCTTGTTGAAGCGGTGGATCTCGTCGACGAACAGGATCGTGCGCTGGCCGCGGAGCGCGAGGCGCTCCTCGGCCTCGCCGACGAGGCTCCGCACCTCCTTGACCCCGGTGAGCACGGCGGAGAACGGGGTGAAGTGCGCCTTGGCGTGCGCCGCGAGGAGGGAGGCGAGCGTCGTCTTCCCGGTGCCCGGCGGCCCCCACAGGATCATCGAGTGGAGGTCTCCCGACTCGATGGCGGCCCGGAGGAGCCGCCCGGGCCCGAGGAGATGCGCCTGGCCGACGAACTCATCGAGGCTTCGCGGCCGCATCCGCTCGGCGAGCGGTGCCGCTTCGCGCCGACTCTCGCGCGCCGCCTGCTCGAACAGCTCCACGCCGCCCGCTCCCTGGCCTCCCGGCCCGTCGTCCGCCGGCGCGGATCCCGCACGGCCGCCCGTCGAGCGGAGCGCGTGCCGCGCGCGCGTCTCGCTCAGGGTCAGGATGCCACAGACGCCGAGGGCGACAAAGCGATCGGCACTTGGCGACGCGGCCGCGAAGGGATCGCTACCAGGCGGCCGTGCCGAGCCACTCCGGCAGATGGCGCAGATCCCGCAGCACCGTGCGCGGCGCCACGCCCCGGCGGGCGAGCTCGACGGGATCGGCGCCGTAGGCGATGAAGGCCGCACCGCCGGCCTGCGCCGCCGCGCCGTCCACCCACGAGTCGCCGACCACCCAGATGCGCCGCTCGGGGAACGCCGCCTCGAGCAGCCGGAGCCCCGACGGGTCGGGCTTGAGCGCCGCCTCGTCGCGCGTGATCAGGACCGGGAAGAACCCGTCGAGACCGCAGCTCGCGAGGGCCCGCCGCGCGACCGTGCCCGTGTTGTTGGTCCACACCGCGAGGGGGTAGCCGGCCGCCCGGAGCGCGGTGAGCGCCTCGTGCGCGCCCGGCTCGGGCTGGGCGTCGCGGACCGCCACCTCCTCGTGTGTCGTGCAGAGCGCCCAGCATGCCTCGCCGAGCGCCGTCCGGTGCGCGGTGGCCGCCTCGATGATCTGGCCGATCGTCCACGCGCGGGTGGCCTCGCCGAGGGGCACCCCTTCCGTCTCCACGAGGGCGCGGATCTCGACCTTCAGCCGGACCAGGTCGAGCGGGGAGCGCACCAGGGTGTGGTCGAGGTCGAAGGCGCAGAGCGGGCGCATGGAAGGCAGTATAGCGCCGGTCGCACGTCGGATTCGGAGAACCCGGCCGACTTCTGGTAGGGTAGCCTCATGCGACGGCGGCGACGCCTCGCGCCCGTTCTGGCCCGCGTCGCCCTCGCCGGGCTCGCCGTCCTGGCCATTCCGGCCCCGGGCGCCGCTGCCCGGTCGGAGGCGGATCGTCTCTGGCTGGTGGGCGCCGGGGCATTCGAGGACGGGCTCTACGAGACGGCGTACCGCGAGCTCGGGCGCTTCGTCCAGGCTGCGCCCTCGGACCGGCGCCGCGGGGATGCGGCCCTGCTGCGCGGCAAGGCGGCGTTCTCGATGGAGCGGTACGCCGAGGCGCTGACCGAGTTCGACGCGGCCGAGACCTTCCCCCTGACCGCCGCCGCGACCCCGGGCGAGCCGATCTTCTGGCAGGGCGAGGCGTTGTTCCGTCTGCGCCGGCTGGAGGAGGCGCGGGACCGCTACGTGCGCTTCCTCGCGCTCAAGCCCGCGTCGCCCTACGTGCCGGAGGCCCTCTACGCGCGCGGTCTGGCCGAGCTCGAGACGGGGCGGGCCGACGGCGCCATCGACACGTTCCGGGATTTCCTCCGCGACTACCCCAACCACGCCCGCGCGCCGATGGCCGCGTACAACGCGGCCCGTGAGCTGATCCGCGCCAAGCGCTGGGAGGATGCCCTCGCCATTCTCGGCCCGTACGCGACCCGGTATCCGGGGAGCCCCTACCTCGCGGAGACGCGCTATCTCCTCGGCGTCGCCCAGCTCGAGGCGGGTCGTCCGGAGGGAGTGCGAACGCTCGAGCAGTTCATCTCCCAGGCTCCGGCGAGCGACCTCGTTCCCACGGCGCGTGTCCTCGCCGCCGAGGCCCAGGCGAAGGCCGGGCGGCCCCGCGAAGCCCTCGAGCAGTACCAGGCCCTGGTCCGTGCGGCGCCGACCCACGCGCTCGCCCCCCAGGCGCTCTACCGGATCGGCGAGCTCTCGCTCCGGTTGAACCGGCCCGCGGATGCGGAGGCCGCCTGGACCACGCTCAGGCGCGACTTCCCGCAGAACGCTCTGGTCGGGCCGTCGGGGCTCGCGACCGCCCGGCTGCACGAGCAGCGGAAGCAATGGGAGCCAGCCCTCCAGGTCGCCCAGTCCGTCGCCGACCTCAAGGGCGAGGAGCGCTCCGCGGCCCTCCTCGTCGTCGGGCAGAGCGCATTGCAGCTTCGCCGGAACGCGGAGGCCGCGCAGGCCTATCACACCGTGGTCGTGGAGGCGCCTCCGGCCTCGAAGCGGTACTTCGAGGGGCTGGCGGGCCTCGCCGCCGCGCTCGAGGCCGCGACCGACAAGGAAGGCGCCAAGCGCGCGTACCGGGAGATCGTCGACACCAGCCAGGATCCGGAGCTCGTGCGCTGGGCCAAGGGGCGCCTCGCCGCGTTCGACGCCCCGGCCCCGCCTTCGCGGGAGGCCCCGCGTCCCAAGCCCAAGCCCAAGGCCCCCGCAGGGTCCGGAGGGGGCTGAGATGAGAGGCCCGACGCGCGTCCTCGCCGTCACGGTCGCCGCGCTCCTGGCGGCGCCCGCCGCCGCGGCCCCGCCGCGCGCGGTGGAGTTCCCGCCGCCGGCGCTGACCGTGACGATCTCCCCGGTCCCGCCAGGGCTCGAACGGCCGCGCCTCGACCCCCCGCCGGCGCCCCCGGTTCCGGCCCCGGCGCTCGAGCTCGGCCGCGCCCCGGCTCCGCGCTTCATCTCCACGGTCAGCAAACCCCTCCCGACGCCCGCGGATCCTGGTGGGTTCGCCTGCGCGTTCGTCGCGTTCCGGCGGGCCGTGGCGCTGGCGGAGTGCGGCGTGGCCCGGGTGCTCTCGGGCAACTACCGGGAGGCGCGCGAGTCCTTCGAGGAGAGCCTCGCCGTCGATCCGCGCGGCGCCCAGGCGCCGGCGGTGTACGTCTGGCTCGGCGAGCTCGCGCTGCTCGAGGCGACCACGCCGACCTCGCCGGCCGCGGCCCGCGCCGAGCGTGCCTACCGCGCCGCGCTGGCGCTCGTCCCGCCGCCGCCGCTCGGGATGCACGCCGAGATCGGGCTCGGGCTCCTGGCTCTCCGGCGGGGTGATGCCGCCGAGGCGGAGGCCGCTCTCGAGCGTGGGCTCCGGGCCGTCCCTCCCCAGGCGGTCGCGCTCGTCGCCCGCTACCTGCTCGGCGTCGCGCGGCTCCTGCAGGACCGCCCCGCCGAGGCCATTGCGCTCTGGGACGAGGTGGTCCAGAGCGGCGCGCCCGGGGCCATCCTCACGGAGATCCCGTTCTGGCGCGGGGTCGCGCTGGCCCGGCAGGGCGACCTGGACGGCGGCCTCGAGCTCCTGAACCGGTTCGTGGTCACGACGCCGGTCACCCACCCGCTCCGGGGCGACGCGCTCGTGCAGGCGGGCTGGATCGCGCTCGAGCGCAACGCGGCGGATGAGGCCGTCAAGCGCTTCCTCGAGGCCGAAGCCGCCGGGCCCCGGCCCGAGCTCCGGCCCCAGATCCGGGCGGGTCTCGTCCGCGCGTACCTGGCGCTCGGCGACACCGGCCGGGCGGCGGCGGCCGCGCGCCAGTTGAAGGCCGAGTCGGCGCGGGATCCGCTCGTCCCGGCGGCGCTCCTCCTCATCGCGGACGCCGCGAAGGCCCGGGGCGCCCAGGGCGAGGCGACCGACATCTATCGCGAGATCCTGCTCCTCCCGCTGCCGCCCGCGACCCAGGACTACGTGCGGTACCGTCTCGGCGAGCAGCTCGAGCAGGAGGGGCGGCTCCTCGAGGCCAAGGATCACTACCGGGAGCTCCGGGACAAGGGGCGTGACGAGGCGGTCGCCCAGCGGGCGACGTACCGGCTCGGGCTGGTCGCGCTCCGCGAGAACGACACGGCGGCGGCGCGCCGCGAGGGCGAGGCGCTCCTGCGCGCGGGGATCCTGCCGGAGCTGCGGGAAGGCGCCCTCCTGCTGGTCGCCGAGAGCGCGGCGCGGGGGGATGACCCGAACCGCGCCGCCGCCGTGCTGCGCACGGCCCTCCGCGACTACCCGGACTCGCCGGGGGCCGCCCGCACGCGTCTGGCGCTCGGGTGGGCGCTGCTCCGGGACGGCGACGCCGAGGGCGCGATCCGCGAGTGGCGCGACGTCGCGACCAAGGCGGATCTCGAGACCCGGGCGCTCGCGCTCCTCGCCGTCGCCGACGTCGCGCTCCGGCAGGGGCGGGAGGCCGAGGCGCTCGAGGCGCTCCGGGGCCTGACCGTGCCGCCTCCGGGTCTCCGGAACGCCGAGGCCGTGATGCTCAATCGAGGCATCCTCGCGCTCCGGACGGGCGCCTACCCCGATGCCGTCCAGGCGCTCGAGCCGCTCGCGCCCCGGATCGCGGATCTTCCGACCCAGGCCCTCGCCCGCCGCGCCCTCGGGATCGCCCAGTACGAGATGGGGCACTACGACCAGGCCGAGCGGCAGTTCCGCCTCGCGGCCAGCGCGGCGCCCCAGGAGCCGTCGAACTGGCTCGGCGCGGGCCTGGCGGCGCTCGCCCAGAACCGCCTCGCCGAGGCGGAGGACGCGCTCGGGCGCGCGCGCTACGCCGCCGTCGACGTGGCGACGTCGGCCTGGTACGGCCTCGTCCTCGTGTCCGTGCAGCGCGGGGACCGGGACGCGTTCCGCGAGCGCGGGACCAACTTCGTCGACCGGTTCCCGCGGCATCCCGCGTCGCCGGCGATCCTCTACGGACTCGCCGTCGCCGCGCTGGACCGGAACGATCTCGGCGAGGCGCAGACGTGGACCCAGCGGCTCCTCCGGGAGCACGCGGCGAGCGACTACGGCACCGACGCCCTGGTCCGCCTGGCGGCGGCCGCGGGGACGCGGGCCGACGTCGCCCGTCAGGCGTATCGCGACCTCCTGACCCGGCCCGCGCCGGCGGACGTCCGGGCGGAGGCGTGGTTTGGCCTGGCCGAGACGGCTCTTGCTGCGGGTGATGGCGCGGAGGCGCAGCGAGCGGCCGAGGGATTTCTCCGTGACGTGCCCGAGGGCGATCCCCGCGCGGTGCGAGCGCACCTCATCCTGGTGCGGGCCCTCCAGGCGCAGCGCCAGCCGGATCGGGCGCTTGCCGCGATGGACGGCTTCCTTCGCCAGTTCCCCCGGGACGCGGCGACGCCGGCGCTCGAGCTGAGCCGGGGCCAGCTGCTCGCCGGGGCGCAGCGCTGGGACGCAGCCCAGCAGGCGTTCGAGGCGGCCCGGCGGGCGGACGATCCGGCCGTGGCCGCGGAGGCGGAGTTCAGGCTCGGCGAGGCGCTGCGGGCGCGCGGCGACTACGAGGCGGCGATCGGCGCCTACCTGAGCGCCACGTACGCCTACGGGGAGCAACCGGTGTGGGCGGCGCAGGGACTCCAGGGCGCGGCGCAGGCCTACGTCGCCCGCCAGATGCCGCGCGAGGCGGCCATCGTCCTCCGGAAGCTTGCCGCGCGGCCCGGCGTCGATCCCGCGCTCGTCCAGTGGGCGCGCGACTCGCTCGGGCGTCTCGGGCCGGCCGCGAACCCGAGCCCCGCGGCCCCGGGCGGCGCGGCGCCGGCCCCGAAGCCCTGACCCGCCCCTCCGTCAGACGGCCAGCTCGAACGAGTCGTGGAGGGCGCGCACGGCGAGCTCCGTGTACTTGTCCTCGATGACGCAGGAGACCGCGATCTCCGACGTCGAGATCATGTGGATGTTGACCCCCTCCCGTGAGAGGGCCCGGAACATCTGCGCCGCGACCCCCGAGTGGCTCCGCATCCCGACCCCGATGATGGAGACCTTGGCGATCCGGTCGTCGTAGGTCACGCTCTCGGCGCCGATCTTCTTCGCGACCGCCTCGAGGGTGGCGACGACCGTGGGCCGGTCGGGCCGGGGAACCGTGAAGGAGATGTCGGACATCCCGTCGCGGCTCACGTTCTGGACGATCATGTCCACGACGATTCCGTGGTCGCTCACGGTGCCGAAGACCTGCGCGGCGATGCCCGGCCGGTCCGGGACGCCCCGGATCGTGACCTTCGCCTGGCCGCGATCGTGGGCGATGCCGGTCACGACGACGGCTTCCATGTTGCGGTCCTCCTTCGTCACGAGCGTGCCAGGATCCGTCTTGAACGTCGACCGGACGTGCACCGGCACGCCGTACTTCTTCGCGAACTCGACCGAGCGGGACTGGAGCACCTTGGCGCCGAGGCTCGCCATCTCCAGCATCTCGTCGTAGGAGATCCGGTCGAGCTTGCGCGCCTCGCGGACGATGTTCGGGTCGGCGGTGTAGACGCCGTCCACGTCGGTGTAGATCTCGCAGACGTCGGCCCGCAAGGTCGCCGCGAGCGCGACCGCCGTCAGATCCGAGCCGCCCCGCCCGAGCGTCGTGATGTTGTCCTCCTCGGTCACGCCCTGGAAGCCCGCGACGATGGCGATGTAGCCGTCGTCGAGCGCGCGCCGGACCTTGTCGCCGTCGATCCCGACGATCCGGGCCCGCGTGTGCGCGGCATCGGTCCGGATCCCGGCCTGCTCGCCCGTGAACGAGCGCGCCTTGTGGCCGAGGGCGTCGATGGCCATGGCCAGGAGCGCGATGGAGACCTGCTCCCCGGTGGCGAGCAGCATGTCCACCTCGCGCTCGGGGGGCGTGGGCGTGACCTCGTGGGCGAGCCGGAGCAGCCCGTCGGTGGTCTTTCCCATGGCAGAGACGACCACGACGACCCCGTGGCCGGCCTTGGCCGTCTCGACGACGCGCCGGGCGACGCCGCGGATCTTCTGGGCGTCGGCGACCGAGGAGCCGCCGTACTTCTGGACGATCAGGCCCATGGGCGGCTCATGGTGCGGGCCATGCTACCCCATCGGCCCGCGCGCGTTCAAGCGCGCGACGCGGCGGGAGGCCTCCCGGACTCGCTACGCCTCGACGCGCAGGAGCACGGTCGGGACCGCCACCACGCCGAGGCGGTCGATCTCCTCCAGCGCCGCCGTCATGTTCCGCTCGAGGGCCTCGTGCGTCAGCATGACGATGGGCACGGCGCCGGCCCGGCCCTTCTGGATGACCGTGGCGATCGAGATGTCGTGGCGGCCGAGGATTCCGGCCACCTGGGAGAGCACGCCCGGCCGGTCCTGGACCATGGCGCGGAGATAGTAGGCCGAGCGGACCTCGCTCATCGGGCGCATCCGGAGCCGGCGCTCGCCGGCGAGCGGGAAGTCCTCGGCGAGGGTGCCGTGCGAGTGGGCGATCCGCCGCGCGATCTCGATCGCGTCGGACCAGACGGCCGACGCCGTCGGCATCTGGCCCGCGCCCCGGCCGTAGAACATCTGGTCGCCGGCGGCGTCGCCGGTCACCAGGATGGCGTTGAACGCCCCCGAGACGGCGGCGAGAGGCGAGGTCGCCGGGATGAGCGTCGGGTGGACGCGGGCCTCGAGCGCGCCGTCGGTCGTCTTCGCGATCGCCAAGAGCTTGACCCGGTAGCCGAGCTCCCGCGCGTAGGCGATCTCGATCGCCTCCAGGCGGGCGATCCCCGCCGTGTAGATGTCCTTGAGGTCCACCCGGGTCCGGAAGGCGAGCGAGGCGAGAATCTGCAGCTTGTGAGCGGAGTCGATCCCCTCGATGTCCAGCGTCGGATCCGCCTCCGCGTATCCCGCCGCCTGGGCCTCGCGGAGCGCCTCGGCGAAGTCGCGTCCCTCGTCCGTCATCTTGGTCAGGATGAAGTTCGAGGTGCCGTTGACGATGCCCTGGAGCGACAGGATCCGGTTCGCGGCGAGGCCGTCGCGGAGGGCCCCGATGATCGGCACGCCGCCGGCGACGGCGGCCTCGAAGCCGAGGAGGACGCCGCGCCGCCGTGCCGCCGCGAACAGCTCCGTCCCGTGGGTCGCCAGGAGCGCCTTGTTCGCGGTCACGACGTGCTTGCCGGCCTCGAGCGCGCGGAGGACGTAGGTGCGCGCCGGCTCGAGGCCGCCGATCACCTCGATGACCAGGGACACGGCCGGATCGGCGAGGACCCGGTCGGGGTCGGCGCTGAGCGGCCACGCCGCGGGCTCCAGGCCCTCCCGGGGCGCGGTGACGTCGCGGGCCACGGCGGCGACGATGCGAAGGCCGCAGCCGGCCCGCGCCTCGAGATCCGCCCGGTGCTGATCGTAGATCTTCAGCACGCCGCCGCCGACGATTCCCACTCCGAGAAGCCCGATCCCGATCTCGCGCACGTGCCCGCCTCCTAGCCCAGGATCGCTTGGATCCCGCGCAGGCGCTTGATCCGGTAGAAATCGTCCACCTGGCGACCTCCTCCGAGAGGATGACCGGAGTGCTTGGACCCGCGGGCAGGGAACGAGGCTGGATGATAGCCCTCCCGCCCCGAACCTGTCAATTTTCCGGGAGATTCGGGATCAGACGCTGATCGCCCGACATCCTATGCGACGCGCGAGATCGGCCGTGGTGCGGAGGAGTCAAGGCCCGATCCCGTCGAGGAAGTCCAGGCAGACGCGGTTGAAGACCGCGGGCGCTTCCCAGAGGGCGCCGTGACCGACGTCCGGCAAGGACTGGAGCCGCGCCCCCGGGATCCGGCTCGCCAGCTCCTCCGCCAGGAGGGGCGGGGTGATCAGGTCCTGGCTGCCGACCGCGACCAGGGTCGGGCACCGGATCAGGTGGACGCGGTCGCGGGCGTCGTGGCCGAGGACGGCCTCGGTCTGGCGGAGGTAGGCGTGGAGCGCCGTCGGGTGCGGGTGGTGCGTCGCCCGCTGGACGACCATCTCCACCAGCTCGGGCTGGCTCGCGAAGCACGCGGGGGTGAAGAGCCAGACGCTCAGCGCGCGGTAGAAGCCCTCGCGGCCGAGCTGGAGCCGGGCCATGCGGACCGCGCCGACGAGCGCGTGGAAGTAGGGGTGTGGTCCCGCCCACGTCGCGTGGAGCTGGAGGCTCGCGAACCGCTCGGGCGCCGCCAGGACGGCTTCCTGGGCGATCGCCCCGCCGAGCGACAGCCCGAGCAGGTGGGCGCGCTCGACGCCGAGCGCGTCGAGGAGGGCGAGGAGGTCCTCCGCCATGCCCCGGGTCGTGTACGGGACGTCGGGCGCGTCGCTCCGGCCGGCGCCGCGATTGTCGAACACGAGCACGCGGTGGCGCGGCGTCAGGGCGGCGAGCTGGAACGGCCACGCGGTGCTATCGCCCCCGAGCCCCATCGCCAGGACGACGGGAACCCCGTCCTCGGCGCCGTGCCACTCGTAGTAGAGGCGGATGCCGTTGGCCGTCGCGAACGGCATCGCCGCCTAGACCCGGCCGTCCGGCGCGCGCTCACTCATGGGCCGCCAGCGACTCCGAGAGCGTCTCCCACTCGTGGAGGAGCCAGGCGACCTGCTCCTCCGCCTGCTGGCGCTCGAGCGTGACTGCCCGGGCGCGCTCGCCGTCGGCGTAGAGCGCGGGATCGGCGAGCGTCCGGCCCAGGTCCTCGAGCCGGGCCTCGATCGCGTGGATCTCGGTCTCGAGGGCGTCGAGGCGCCGCCGGAGCTCGCGCACCGCGGGGTCGACCCGGGGGCGCCGGCGCGCCCGGTCGGCCTGAGGGGGCGCGTCGGCCCGGGCGGCGCTCCCGTCCCGCTTGCCGGTCGCCTCGCCGGCTCGCGGCGCCGGCCGCTCGGCCGCCGGCGCCGTCGCGCCGGCTGGCCGGCCCTCGAGCGCGGCGTGATAGTCGTCGTACCCGCCGAGGTGGATCACGAGGCGGCCGTCCCGGACCTCGACGACCTTCGTCGCCAGGCGATTGATGAAGTAGCGGTCGTGCGAGATGAAGACCATCGTTCCGGGGAAGCCCGCGAGGGCGTCCTCGAGGACGTCCCGGGACGCGAGGTCCAGGTGGTTCGTCGGCTCGTCGAGACAGAGGAAGGGCGCCGGGCGGACGAGCATCCGCGCGAGCGCGAGCCGCGCCTTCTCGCCTCCCGACAGGACGGCGACGCGTTTCTCCACGGCGTCGCCCGAGAAGAGAAACGCGCCCAGCAGCGTCCGGAGCCGCGTGCGGTCGGTCTCGGGCGCGGCGGCTTCCATCTCCTCGAGGACCGTGCGCGCGGGGTCGAGCGCGTCGAGCTGGTGCTGGGCGTAGTAGTGCGTCGTGACGTGGGCCCCGAGGACCCGCTCGCCTCCGTCCGGGGCGAGCACGCCCGCGAGGATCCGGAGGAGCGTCGACTTGCCGGCGCCGTTCGGCCCGACGAGCGCGATGCGCTCGCCACGCTCGAGGTCGAGGTCGATCCCCGCATAGACGACCTTCGGGCCATAGGCCTTGGCGATGCGCCGTAGCTGGACGACGTGCCGACCGGTCCGGGGCGGCGCGGGGAACGAGAAGCGGATGTGGCGCGCGGCGCCTTCGACCTCCACCCGGTCCAGCCGATCGAGCATCTTGATCCGGCTCTGGACCTGGCGCGCCTTCGAGGACTTGTAGCGAAAGCGCTCGATGAAGCGCTCGATCTCGGCCACGCGCTTGGCCTGGTTCTTGGCGCGGGCCTCGAGGAGCGCCTGCCGCGCCTCGCGCTGGGCGAGGTAGTCGTCGTAGTCCCCCGGATAGAGGTCGAGTCCGGTCGCCGAGAGCTCCGCCACCGTCGTGACCATGCGGTTCAGGAAGTAGCGGTCGTGGGAGACGACGACGACGGTGCCGTCGTACGCGCTCAGGTAGTTCTCGAGCCAGCCCAAGGACTCGAGATCCAGGTGGTTCGTCGGCTCGTCGAGGAGGAGGAGCGCGGGAGCTTGCAGGAGGAGGCGCGCCAGCGCGGCGCGCATCCGCCAGCCCCCCGAGAACTCCAGGAGGGGCCGCGCGAGGTCGGCGTCCCGGAAGCCGAGCCCGCTCAGGACGACCCGCGCCTCCGTCTCGAGCCGGTAGCCGCCGAGCGCCTCGAAGCGGTGCTGGAGATCCCCGTACCGCGCGGTCAGCGCCTCGTCGGCCGCCTCGTGGAGCTGGGCGGCCACCGCCTCCAGCTGGCGCTCGATCTCCCAGACCTCCGGGAACCCGGATAGCGCCTCGCCCAGGACCGAGCCGCGGGCCTCCCCCGCCGCCTCCTGGGGAAGGTAGCCGACCGTCGTCTCGCGGGCCCGGCTCACGCGACCGGTGTCGGGCGGCTCCAGGCCCACGAGGATGCGGCAGAGCGTGGTCTTCCCGATGCCGTTCGGGCCGACGAGCCCGATGCGCTCGCGCCCGCTGAGCTGCCACGTGACGTCGCGGAACAGCACCCGGTCGCCGTAGGCCTTGGACACCCCTTCGAGCTGGATCACCCCCACATTCTACGCACGTGCACAATCGCCCCGGCTGTTCGAGCCGGATCGCGCCCCCACCCGGCGGTCACCGTCCCGACCGGGCCCTCCGCGATCACGCGCGAGCGAAAGCGTCGACGTCGATGGAGGAGGGCGGCGCGCGTGCCCGACGGATCAGGCCGGCGCGTCGAGCGTCCGGGCGAGGGCCTCCGCGCGCTCTGCCCAGCGAGGGACGTGGAGGTCGACGAACCGCTGGCGGGCGTGCTCCCAGTGCTGAGCTGCCGCCGTCCTGTCGCCCGTGGCGAGGGCGGCCTCGCCAAGATCTACCCAGACGCGCGCCACGTCGTAGCGCGCCTGGATCGCCTCGAACGTCGCCCTGCTTCGTGGAGCGTCGCCATGGCCTCGGACAGGGCGCCGGTCGCGAGCTGGACGCGCCCGAGAGCCCGGAGCGACAGCCCGACGCCGTAGCGCGAGCGGGCCGCGCGGGTGATCTCGAGCGCCTCCCGCGCGGTCGCGAGCGCCCGCTCGCGCCGGCCGTCGAGGCGGTAGGCGTCGGCCAGGAAGGCCGTGAACCAGCCCTGGAACTGCGGGAAGCGGAACACGCCGTGCTGCTGGACCGCGGTCTCGAGCGCCGGGATGGCGCGCGCCGCGTCGCCCTGCTCGACGAAGGTGAACCCGAGCCAGCCGAGGACGACGGCGTGCGTGAGCGGGTCGGGGGCGACCGCGAGACCCCGCTCGCAGGCCTCGATGCCGGCCTCGGCCCGGCCGAGAACGGCGTGAACGATGCCGAGCGCGCTGAGCGCCGAGGCCTGGAGCTGGCGGTCGCCGACCGTCTCGCCGATGGTACGCGCCCGCGTCTCGGCCTCGAGCGCGGCGTCGAGCTCCCCGAGCTGCGCGTGATTCAACCCCACCACCCAGTGGGCCTGCCCGATCCACCAGGCCCGTCCCGTGCGCTCGAGGCACGCGAGTGCCTCGAGCGCGTGCCGGATCCCCTCGGCCGCCCGACCGGACAGCGGGGCCTCCTGGGCGAGCACGTAGTGCGCCTTGCCGCGCGTGGTCGTGTCCCCGCAGCGCTCGGCCTCGGCGATCGCCCGCTCCGCGCTCTGGATCGTGCGCTCCCGGTCCCCGAGGAAGAGCTGGGTGCGGGCCAGGAGGAAGTGGTAGTAGGCGGCCAGCGCGGCGTCGTCGAGCCGGTCGAGGCTGGCCGTCCAGTGCAGCAGGACCCCGAGCACCTCGCGAAACCGTCCGAGGTGGATCAGCGAGGACGCCTTGCGGAGCACGAGGCGGAGGCGCCGCTGGTCGCGCGCGTCCGCGGGGAGCCGCTCGACGTGGGCGAGCGCCTCCTCGAGCGCGCCCAGCGCCTCGGCGTGCGCGTGGGCCCGGGCGGCCTTGTCCGCCACGCGCGAGAGGCACTCGACGGCGCGCTCCGACTGATCGGTGCGGGCGTAGTGGTAGGCGAGCCGGTCGTCCGCCTCCTCGAGGCGGCCCTCGTAGAGACGCTCGAGCGCGCGCGCGGCGGCCGTGTGCAGCGCGTGGCGCTGGGCGACCGGCAGGCTCTCGTACACCACCTCCTGGGTCAGCGCGTGCTTGAACACGTAGACGGACTCGCCGGGGCGCGTCTGCTCGTAGAGGAACTCGAGCCGCGTGAGCTCGCGGAGGTGACGCTCGATGTCGCCGGGGCCCCGCCACACCGCCTGGAGGAGCCGCAGCGGAACCTCCCGGCCGACCACCGAGGCCAGGCGGAGGGCGTCCTTCACGTCCTCGGGCAGGCGGTCGACGCGCGCCCGCAGCGCCTCCTGGACCGTGTCCGGGACCGCGATCCCGCCCGCCGCGTCCGGCTGCTCGGTCACGGCCCGGCACAGCTCCTCGAGGAAGAACGGGTTGCCCTCGGCCTTGCTCAGGATCGCGGGCGCCAGCGCATCGTGCCCGGACGCGGGTCGCCAGCAGCGACTCGACGATGCGCTGGCTGTCGCCGCGCGAGAGCGGCTGGAGCGCGAGCTGGGTCGCATAGGACTTGTCCATCCACGGCGGGCGGTAGCCGGGGCGATAGCTCAGGAGGGAGAGGACGGACGCCCCTGCCGTGGCCTCGAGCAGCGAGGCGAGGCACTCCTCGGACGTGCGGTCGATCCACTGGAGATCCTCGCACACGAAGACGATCGGCCGCTGCCGGCTGCCCCGGAGACCCATCTGACGGAGCGCGTCCACCGTGCGGGCCTTGATGGCCTCGGGGCTCAGCACGCCCAGGCGCTCGCGCCCCTCCTTCACCCCGAGCAGGTGGTGGAGGTATGCCGCCCACTCCTCCGGGTCCATGCCGAGCTCCGCGATGCCCGAGCGCACCTTCCGGGCGATCGACGCCGGGCTGTCACTCTCCCCGATGTGGAAGCTCCGCCGGAGGATCGCGATGACGGGCAGGTAGGGGACGGCGCTCCCGTACGACAGGCAGTGGCCCTCGAACCAGGCGATGCGCTCGCCGCGGAGGCTCCGCCGGAACTCGAGGAGCAGCCGGGACTTCCCGATTCCGGCCTCGCCCACGATGCCCACGACCTGTCCGCGCCCGTCGGCCGCGGACGCGAAGCGGTCGTGCAGGAGCTCGAGCTCCCGGCTGCGGCCGGCCAGCGCGGTCAGTCGGCGGCCCGACCCGAAGCCGGCGCGCTCGACCCCGTCCAGCCGGTACACGGGGCCGTCGGCGGGGGCTGGCGACGGGAGCGGCACCAGCGCGAATCGACGGTCGAGGAACGGCGCGGCCGTCTCCGAGACGATGGTCCGGTCCGGCTCGGCCCGCAGGACGAGACCTTCCAGCGCTTGCCAGGCGCGACGCTTGCCGTCCAGCTCGAGCCGGATGTCCCGGCCGGCGTACCCCACCAGGAGCTGCGTGACGTGGATACCCAGCCGGATCGTGATCCACGGCGGCTCGGCCCGTCGCTCCCGCTCGACCGCCTTGCGGATCGCGACCGCCGCGTGCGCGGCCCGCCGCGTCGCGTCCTCGACGGGCTCGAGGCCGAAGGTGGCCACGATGCCGCTCGGGCCGAGGTCTTCCACCCGGCCGCCGAAGCTTCGCGCCTTCTCGATGAGGGCTTCGATCAGACGGCTCGGGTACAAGCGGCCGTCGTCGGCCGGCGGGCCGTCGATCACCGCGCGGAGCAGTGTCACGCGGCGGGGCTCCCAGCGGACGGTCGCCGCCGGCGCGTCCGCGACCATCGCCGGCCGAGGCGGCGACGCGGGCGCCGTCTCGGGCGCGCGCTCCGGCCCCGGGCCGGGTCGGGATCCGCCCGGCCGGAGCCGGTGCTTGGTGATGCGATAGCGCAGCGTGTCGCGCGAGATCCCGAGCCGCCGGGCGGCGCGCGTCACGTTCCAGAACGTCTCGTCGAGCGCCTCGAGGAGCTGCGTCCGCTCGACTGCGCCCAGCGTGGCGTCGAGGGCGCGGCCCGGGGCGGGCGGGTCGACCCGCTCCTCGCCGAGGGTGGCCGCGGGGGAGATGTCCAGCATCGTCGCCGTCACCACCGCGGCGTCGACGAGGAGGGCCACCCGCTCCATCGTGTTGGCGAGCTCCCGGACGTTCCCCGGCCACGAATGCTGGACGAGCGCCGCGCGCGCGTCCGGCGCGAGGCTCTTGGCTGCCAGACCATATTCGGCGCAGGCCGCGCCCAGGAAGTGCTCCGCGAGCAGGACCACGTCCGCGCCCCTCTCGCGGAGCGGCGGCAGCCGCAGCGTCACGACGGCGAGCCGGTGATAGAGATCCTTGCGGAAGCGCCGGGCGTCCACCGCGGTCGCCAGATCCTCGTTGCTCGCGGTGATGATCCAGACGTCGACGGGCTCGGTGCGGGTGGCGCCGAGCCGGCGCACGGCGCGGTCCTCCAGGACCTTCAGGAGCTTGGCCTGGAGGCTGTCGGGCAGGAGCGCCACCTCGTCGAGGAAGAGCGTGCCGCGGTTGGCCGTCTGGAACAGCCCGGCCTTCGGCTGGCGCGCGTCCGTGAATGCCCCGCGCTCGAAGCCGAACAGCTCGGACTCGAGCAGGGTCTCGGGGAGGGCGGCGCAGTTGACGGGGACGAACGGCTGCTCCGCGCGGGGCCCCTCCTCGTGGAGCATGCGTGCGAGCAAACCCTTGCCCACCCCGGTCTCCCCCTGGATGAGCAGCGGCGGCAGCCGCCCCCGATCGGAGGGGTGCTGGAGCAGCCGAGTGGCACTCTCCCGGAGCGCGATGATGCCGGGCGAGTCGCCGAGGAGCGCGGCAAGCGGGCCCATCGGTGCCGGCATCTTACGCCCGTTCGATCGGCCGGCGCGCCCCCTCGGCACTCCACGCTCCCCCACCCAAATTGGGGCTTCCCCCACCGTGCCCACCCGGATCGGCGGCCACACAGCCATCGCAACCTCCTGTTTTTTCGGCGATCGAGCCTCGTGGCATCCCCGTTGCCCTCTCTCTTGGGTGCAAGCAAGGAGCCACGCAAATGAGCGGGAGCCAGGTTCACGAGGTGATCGGGTCCGAGGCGCCCATGGGGCGCGTCAACGTCCGGGTGGCGTGGTGGATGATCGGCGGGAGCATGGCCGTCGGCGCCGTGCTGGGGCTCTGGTCCTTCGGGGGTCCGGTGGCGCCTCCGCCCGGATTCCGGGCGTTCGACGACCTGCCCCGGCGCCTGGTGCGGCTGGGCCACATCGCCGCCATCGCGCTTCCGGCGCTGAACCTGCTCTACGTGCCCTGGATGGCGCGTTCGCGCTGGGGCGGTCCCGCGCGCCGCGCGGGGTGTCGGCTGCTCCTCTTCGGCACGGTGGCCCTGCCGAGCCTCCTCATGCTGGCGGCCTTCTGGAGCCCCGGGCGCTACCTGCTCCCGATCCCCGTGACGGCGCTGATCGCCGCCGTCTGGCTCCTGGCCGCCGGCCTTCCGGCGCGGGCCCCCGGCCCGCGGGAGGACGCATTCCCATGAGGATCGGGTTGATCGCGATGAGCGGTGTCCGCGTGCGCACGGCCGAGCTCGCCGCGCTGGGGGTGACGCTCCCGGGCTTCGTCCGCCGTGGCCGGGTCATCGCCCAGCTGCCGAGCCTCGGGCTTCTCACCGTGGCGGGGCTCACGCCCCCGGGTCACGAGATCACCTATCTCGAGGTCGACGACCTCCAGGGCCTCGGCACCCTGCCCGAGTTCGATCTCGTGGGGATCTCGAGCTTCACCGCCCGGATCGATGCCGCCTACGCGCTCGCCGGGCGGTTCCGGGCGCAGGGCGTGCCCGTCGTGCTGGGCGGGCTCCACGTCTCGCTCCTGCCGGACGAGGCGCTCGAGCACGCCGACGCCGTGGTCGTCGGCGGCGCCGAGGGAGCCTGGCCGCGCCTCCTGGCCGACGCCGAGCGGGGTCGGCTCGCGCGCCGCTACGCGGGGGCGCTCGACGGGGTCTTCGAGCCCGGCCTCTACGCCGTCCCGCGGTTCGACCTCCTCGAGGGCCGCCCGTACAGCCGGATCACCGTCCAGAGCTCGCGGGGCTGCCCGCGCGCGTGCGAGTTCTGCGCGGCGAGCCTCCGGATCACGTCGCGCTTCAACCAGAAGCCGGTGGACCGCGTGATCGCCGAGATCCGCGCGGCGCGCGGATACGTCGCGGAGCCGTTCTTCGAGCTGGCGGACGACAACACGTTCCTCGACCGGCGCTGGGCGGAGGACTTCCTCCGCGCCGTGACGCCGGAGGGGATCCGCTACTTCACCGAGACCGACGTCTCCGTGGCCGACGACCCCGCGCTGTGCGACCGCCTGGCCGCGTCCGGCTGCCGACAGCTCCTGATCGGCTTCGAGAGCCCGCGCGCGGACGATCTGGCGGGGCTCGATCCGGCGGAGTGGAAGCGCCGGCGGGCGCCGCACCTCCGGCGCGTGGTCGACACGCTCCAGTCGCGAGGGGTGAGCGTCAACGGCTGCTTCATTCTCGGGCTCGACGCCCACACCCCGGACGTCTTCGGCGAGGTCCTCGAGTTCGTCCGCGGCTCGGGGCTGGCCGAGGTGCAGTACACGGTGCTGACGCCGTTCCCCGGCACCCCGCTCCACGCGCGGCTCCGCCGCGAGGGCCGCTTGCTCCAGGAGCGCTTCTGGGACCGGTGCACGCTCTTCGACGTGACGTACACGCCGAAGCGCATGACCGTCGAGGAGCTCGAGGCCGGGCTCCGCTGGCTGTTCGAGGAGACCTACACACGCCGGGAGACCGAGACACGGCTCCAGAGCTTCGTCGCGCAGCGCCGGGACGCGCGCCTGGCGGCCCGACGCGCCGCGGTCGAGCGCCCGGCCGCCGCGACGGCCGCGCCGCTCCTCACCTCGAGTGACGGCATGAGGTCCTGAGGCAGGCGCCGGGCCCGGGCGCGCGTCTCGGCCCTCTCAAGGCCAAAACGCGGGTTCGAATCCCGCTGGAGCCACCACCGCCTTTGTAACTAGGGCTCCCGCGAGAATTCCACCCAACGAAGCTTGCCCGCTGAACTCGTAGACACCGTCCTCTCGTCGGCGGAACACGATCCGCCCGACAAGAAGCTTCTTGAGAATCTGGCGGCTCTGGGTGACCTCCGTGAGGCGTGTCTCCAGCCCACGTTGGATGTCACGGAGATCACGTGCCGCGACCGGCTCGAGGCCCTGGAGTCCCGCCAATTCGGACTTGAGCGCGCGGCGCCTCTATTCTCGAGCCTGAATCCCGTCCAGGAGTGGCTTCATACCGTGGCAGGAGGGCTGGAGCGCCACGGCTGGTGTCGTGTGAGAGTCGCGACGACGTCGACCGACCACCACCCAACTCTACGAATTGCGCGCGGTCACTGACCTGGCGAGCGCCCGACTGCCGACGGACTGCCGACGCCCTTGGCGGCCGGGCCGGCGGCGTGCTAGCATCCTGGCGCGGTGACCGGCCGAGGGGGCAGGCATGACGGCGAGCCCGGGCGGGGAGCAAGAACATGCTTGCACCGCCTCGGGTTTTGGTACCCGCGAGCAGTCTGAGTGCTGAGATGAACATGGAACTCGTGGAGTTCACGAGCGTTCCCGCATTCGCGAGCAAATTCAATCTCGAAGGGATCGTCCGCCACGCCGATACCGAGCGCTTGCGGATCGCCGTATGCATTCGGGTACACGGAGGCTGGTGGACCAAGCCGTCCTGGGACTCCCCCGCCACGCCGATCTCGCCGGACGGCTCCTTCTCGGTGAACATTACGACTGGAGGGAAGGACGAGCAGGCGACCGAGATCGCCGCCTTTCTCATACCGGCAGAATACGAGCCGCCCGGCCTCCGCGGAGACGCCGAGCTACCTGGCGAGCTGATCCAGAGGGCCTTGGCGCGCGCGCACGCCATCCGCTCGCCGATCGTCACGACCGAGCCGTTGGCGCTCGCCGATCGTCACGACCGAGGCGCCGGAATGCCGAAGTCGTTCGTGGTCGTCATTCCGTCGTTCAACAACGCCCCATGGTGCGGGCAAAACCTCGAATCGGTCCTGAGCCAAGCGTACCCTCTTTTCCGCGTCATTTACGTCGACGATGCCTCGACGGATGACACGCCCCGCCTTGTCGCCGAGCATTTGATCGATCACGCCCAGGCGAGTCGAGTCGAATTCCTCCGAAACGAGGCGCGGGTCGGGCCTCTTGCAAACATCGACAGGGCGGTGCGGTCATGTGATCCGAACGAGATCATCGTTCTCGTGGATGGCGATGACTTTCTCGCCCATTGCGATGTGCTGGCGCGGCTCAACACGATCTATCAAGACCCTGACGTGTGGGTCACTTGGGGACAGTTCACCCGGATTCCACAGGGCCACGAGGGGTTCTGTGCGTCGATCCCATTCGAGGTCGTCGGCGCCAATGCTTTCCGTGACTTCCCATTCGTCTCGTCCCACCTGCGCACGTTCTACGCTGGTCTGTACCAGCGAATCCGCCCGATCGACGTCAAGGACGGCGACGGACAATTTTTCACGATTGCGGGGGACGTAGCGCAGATGTTTGCCCTGCAAGAGATGGCCGGACCTCACGCAAAATTCGTTGCGGAGGTCCTGTACCTGTACAATCGCGAGAATCCCCTGAATGACGACAAGGTGGACCGGGCGGCGCAGCTTCGCACGGAGCGCGAGATACGGCTCAAAGCACGGTACGGTCGCGTTCCCGACCGAACCGGCACGGGCGCGCCGAGCGAGTTTTGCGTACGCACTGGATTCGGCAGGCGCCTCTTCGGAAACCCCGGACCGCTTTCCGACGCCGAGCAGTGGCGTCGGCCCTTCCGGCTGTTGCGGTCGGTCCTCAATCGGCTCGGGTATACGGTACGAGAGACGCAGAGACTGGCAGACATCGAGGACCCGCATACTTTGGTCGTCTTCGACGTGCGGCCCGAGGAACTGGAGCGGCTGGCATCGTACCCGAGCGACGTCGTTACCCTGGTCCTGTGGAGGGATCCGATCTCGGCTCCGTTCAACTTCGACGCTCAAGTACCATGAGCCGTTTCGGCGAATCTACACGTGGTGTAACGACCTCGTCGACAATGTTCGCTATTTCAAGCTTCACTTCCCATTCCTGCGCTCGATGATCCGCGATGTCAGACCCTTCGAGGAGCGCAGGCTCTGTGCCATCCTCGCCGCAAGCCGATATTCCAATCATCCGGACGAGCTATATAGCGAAGAGCGAAAGGTCGCGGAGGTCTTTGCCCGGGCGGACGGTGACTCGTTCGACCTCTTCGACGCGGAGTGGAACCTCGGTGCCGACGGCGACATTGTCCCGACGAGGATGGACTGTCTGCGAAATCATCGATTCAGCGTCTGTTACGAGACCGTGCAGGGTTGGAACGGACTCGTCACCGGGAAGATTTTCGACAGCTTCGCGGCGGGGTGCGTTCCCGTCTACTACGGCGCGCCCGACATCGCGTCATCGATTCCCGAGGACTGCTTCATCCGGCGCGAAGACGTTTGACTCGGACGCGGAGCTGTACGCCTTCCTGAAGGACATGTCATCGGGTGTTCATGAAGGGTACCTCGAGCGGATACGGGCGTTCCTGTCTTCGGAGCGCGCGATCCCATATTCGGCCGAACACTTCGTCCGGACGTTCGTCGAGCTGGCCAAGCGGCGCGCGGTGTCCCGGGACGTTGTTGGGATTGCGTGAATGGCGTGGCCCGAGCTTCCGGACGAGCTGATGTCGGAGCGGCGGACGGCGGGGCGTGAAGCGTGATCGAGGCTCCGCTCTCCCGAGGTTCCGCGGGTGCAGACGTGCCGGCGGCGCTCGCTAGATCGAACCCAGTGGCCGCTGACCCTGTCGGTCTCGGCCTATGGCGTCCGCTTCGGCGTCCAGGTCAACGACCCCAGCATAGCCGACGGCTTGCCGAATCATCTCCCACCCGAGCTCGAAGAGTGCGGAGCTCTCCGACATCGGGCGCATGTATTCGCTATCGGTCGAAGTGGGATCGACCGAACTGGGAGGCAGCGGTACTGCGGTGTACGTCGACGGCGCGTTGCTCGCCCGCTACTCGACGCTTCAGGGCGCCCTGCGCGCCTTCGAGGCAAACGTCCAGCTCTACGTCGCGGAGATGGCACCGGATCGCGTGTTTGTGCACGCGGGCGTCGTCGGCTACCAAGGGGCGGGCGATTCTGTTACCGGGACGCAGCTTCAGCCGGAAAGAGCACGCTGGTCGCCGAGCTGGTGCGGGCGGGCGCCGAGTACTACTCGGACGAGTACGCCGTGCTCGACTCGGCGGGCGGCGTGCATCCGTACCCCCGGCCGCTATCGGTCCGACAGGCCGGAGGCCCGGGCGTGACGAAGCAACCGGTCCACGTTGCGGGCGCGCACGCGACGAATGATCCGCTTCCGGTGGGATTGGTCGTGGTGAGCAAGTTCGATCGGGCGGCGAGTGGCGGCCGCAGCGCTTGTCGCCGGGCCGCGGCGCGCTCGCGTTGCTCGCCAACACGGTGGCGGCGCGCCGCATCCCGGACATCGTTCTGGCACGGATGCACCGAGTCGTCGCCGGCGCGCCGGTCGTCGCCAGCGAGCGCGGAGAAGCATCGCACGTCGTCGAATCCATCCTCGAGTGGGCGACGGCGTGTTGACGATCGCGTGGGAGAGTGAACTAGAGCGATCGGATGTGCATGTAGAACAACGTCTAGCGCGCAACCTGTTCTCGGAGGCGTGAGAGGAGAGTCCGATGGACACATACAAGCCGAAGACCCGAAGCACCCAGCTCCTGGTGCAGGAGCTGGTCGACGAACTGCTGATTTACGACGTGGAGCGGAACCAGGTGCATTGCCTGAACGGCAGCGCCATGCGAGTGTGGGCGCTGTGCGACGGCGAGCGCACGGTCTCGGAGATTGCTCGAGCTGCTCGACTCGGACCTCGACCCGCGAGGCCGCTGAGAGCTCTGGTGTGGTGCGCCCTCGACCAGTTCACCGAGAAGCATCTGCTCGAAGATCGCGCAGGACAGGCCACCGGACGTCTGTACAGACCGGAAGACCTGACGCGACGCCAGATGGTGCTCCGGCTCGGTCTGGTCGTCGGTCTGCTCCCGCTCGTGGACTCGATCGTGTCGCCCCAGGCTGCGCTGGCGCAGTCGGGGGGACCGGCAACACGCCGATCACCCCCCTGAGTCATGCGTGTTCCTCCAAGAGGGCACGGCGTGGGGAGTGGTGGGGAAACCGCGCCCCAATTGGCTGCGCTGATCGTGGTCTCGCGACCAGCGTACGCGAGATAGAGCCGGCGCCGCATGCGGCGCCGCCGCGCCTTCATCCGCACCGCGTTTTTCCATCGTTGTCCTCGCGCGAAACGAGGCGTGGTCGCTGCCAGGATTGCTCTGGATCCTCGAGGACTTCATCGAACGTGGTGGCGAGGTGCTGGTGATGGATACCGGCAGCACCGACGATACGATCGCGATCGCGCGGCGGCGCGGATGCCGCGTAGAGATGGTCAGCGACCAGTTCGACTCAGTCCTCGACCGGCGCGGGCCGCCGAGATCGAGCGAGCGCTTCGCGAAGGGGGGCGACGGCCCGCTGGTCGCGGCGGGGCAGCGATTGTTTCACTTCGGTGACGCGCGGCAGCACGCGGGAAGCTGGCGGCCAACGACTTCGTGCTCCAGCTCGACGCCAGCGATGAAGTACCGGCACTGGACATGGACGCGCTCGATCGGTGGATCGATTCGGGGGGCGTCGGCGCGTTCGAATACGACCAGCTGTACGGCAACGTTCGACTGCGCATCGCGCGCTTCTACGACCGCAGGCGGTACCACTGGGAAGGTCGCGTTCACGAGCACCTCGGCGCGACCGTGCGAACGGACGCTGCGCCGGCGTCGAGGATTCGCTGCGACCCGACGCAGCTCGTGGTCAGCCATCATCAGGGCGAACAAAGCGCGCAACTACCTCGCCGGCCTGGCGCTCCAGGTGCTGGAGTGCCCGGAGAAGCCGCGCTGGTGGCACTATCTCGGGCGCGAGCTCTTCTACCATCGCTGGTATGAGTCGGCGATCGCCGCGCTGGACGCGCATGCGAACGATGGAAAACGCCTGGCCGGCCGAGCGTTCGCAGAGCCTGTGTTTCGTGGGCGAAAGCCTCGAGGCGCTGGGACGCATCGAGCGAGGCGAAGGAGAGCTACCGTCGCGCCTTCACGACTCGATCCGACGCGCCGCGAGCCGCTGCTGCGGTTGGCCATCGACCTGTTGCCGATCGGGCCGAGTTCGACGCCGCGGCGCAGTGGGCGCGCCAGTCGCTCGCGATTCCTCGCACGAACGCCGTATCCGGAGCTGGAGGCGAACTACACGTGGATCCCGCACTCTGCTCCTGTACTGGAGCTTGTTTTGGTTGGGCCGGCGAGACGAGGCGCGCGTGCATTGGGACGCATACCGGTCTCTCGTGCCTGAAGAGGACGTCGTCAGGGAGCATGCGCGGCTGTTCCCGCCCGTCGGCGTGGCGGGCGCCGGGAATCGCCTCCGCGTTCAGTCGCGGGTGCCGAGTTGATTCAAGTCAAGCCGGCGGACGCTCGATCGTAGCGCCAGCCGAGCTCAGCCGCAGCTGCTGACGTTGCACATCAACATGACGACGTTCGCGGGACGGAAGCACCACTATATCCAGCGAACGCTGGAGAGCCTGTTCTCGTCGAATTGCGGGGACGCCACTCTGTCGGTCAACTTGATCATGGGATCGGAAGATGAATCGCACGTCCAGGAATACGCTGCGCACCCCGCCGTTCGGATCATTCCCTGGGACATGGAGACCAGTCACAACCGGCGATGGAACTGCACCCTCAACAAGATCCGGGCGTTACGCTACGGGGATGCCGAGCGCATGGTCGTGTGCGAGGACGACATCTTGTTCAAGCCCCATTGGCTCTCGGTGCTAGCTGCGGCCACGGCCACAATGGGCGACGAGGAATACATCTTGAGTCTGTTCACGCGCCGAACAGCCCTCGAGAGGGCGCCCGCGGTGCGTGGCACGCAGTTCGTGAAGCAGTATCCGACGGTGGACCTGCAGGGGTCGCAGGCTCTCTTCTATCCGACCAAAGCACTCAGGAGCAAGGTCGCGGACTACCTGCACAAGCATCTCACCACTGCCAGTGGCGACAATCTCATCGGTCGATATGCGCGAGCCTACGCTGACCTCTATGCGACCGAGGAGCCGCTCGTCGAGAATATCGGGTGGATGTCTTGCTTTCATTGATGGCAGGCGAGTGACCGGACGCCATGATCATCAACATGACGACATTTGCCGGTCGGTCGACGCACTACATCGATGTGACCCTGCAAAGCCTGGCGGAGTCCGATGGCCGGGACATTCCCCTGAATCTCATACTTGGGTCGAAGGATACCTCTCATATCGAGCACTACAGAGGCGTCGCGAATATTGTGCCCTGGGACGAGTATGCGCAATGGCGATCGCGAGGGGGTAGAAAGCGCCGCAGCTGCAGCGTCAATGCCATTCGCGCGTTGGAGTACGGCGACGACGACTACTGCCTATGCTGCGAAGACGACATACTCTTTCACAAGCACTGGTTCAGTGAGTTGATGCTGACCGTCGCCGAGATCGGCCGCAAGGACTACGTGTTGAATCTCGGGCAACGAGGCGCTCGGTCGCCCGACAGGCGTTACGTGACGCATACCGGCGCGTACCTGTGCGGGGCGCAGGGAATCTTCTACCCGAGCAAGGCCCTCCGAGACGCGGTTGCGTGGTATGTCGAGCGAAACCTCGCCCGAGGCATGAACGACACGCTGGTCGGTCAGTATGCCAAGGAGCAAGCCGCCCTGTACAACACGGTCCCGGCGTTGGTGGAGCACATCGGACAGGTGTCCTGCTTCCACTGACCGGCGCGCCCGGGGATCAAACGGACGCTCGGCGAACCGTGCGTAGTCGTGATCCACCGGGGTCGGGGAACTGAGCCACCCAGGGGTCGCGCGGTGCACGATGCCGTGGAGTGGGTGGCGCGGGACAGACGGATTGGGGCGACGGGAGCCTCGATCGCAGCGCTCGAGCTGTGACCCCGGCATGACAACCACGAGGCGCGGTTGGACAGCGAACGCGCCCGTCGCGAGCCTCGGTGCGCCTGCGGCACCTCATCGAGGGCGCCCTCGTCGATGCGTACGGAGAGGATGAGCAGCACGGGGCCTTCCGCGTGATGCTGAGGACCGCGTCGCCTGCCCGTTCACCGCGCTCGTCGTCGGGGAAGAGGTTAACGTCCGCGGGTTCGACTGGACCGGCGCGATGCTTGAGCTTCGAGACCGCCATCGTCCCGGCCAGCCAGCGACCACGCGGTTGCAGCGTCAAGAACCCAGGAACCAACTGTGAACGATATCCAATTCTCAGATCGTGTTCGATCGGTGCCTCAGTATTCCGCATAAATCTCGATAACGTTGTCTTCAGGATCACGGAAGAAAAGTGTGCGGTGACGCCAGTCCGGCAGGTCTGTTGGGGCTCGTACGATCGGGACAGCTTTCGCAACCAGTTCGGCATGACAGGCGTCGACTGCGTGCGGAGGCACACGGAAGGCAAGCTGAACCGCGGCCGAGCCTGGTACCGTCGGGCCATCGTCCCATGCTAGCGAGGGACCTCTGGGCCGCAGCGTGAGCAATGTAGAGCCCACCCGGGTTCCGCATTTAGTGAAGCGGCGCCGCGCTGCTGACGGTCACGATGGGTCGATTCTCCTGAGATGGACCCAATTGTGTGGGCAAGAGTTCGCCGTTTCTTAGATGGTGCGGCGGGCAGTCCAGGAGGCGACCCGAAGGCCGCCATCCACTCCAGGCTGATTCGGCGCTCCGGTCGCATCCGTGCGTTGCCCTCTACCTCTGAAGTCGACCCCATGCTGCGGGTCGTCCGGAATGACGAGCGTCGTTCCCGAGGCATCCTCGCGAGCCGTTTGTGTCGGCGCGTCGATCCAGACCGCCTCGGGAAGAGTTTCTCGGCACGGCGGCCCTTGAACGAAGCGCTCGGGATGCGCCGCGTGGGCGGCCAGGCGCGTCCGATACCTGGTGTCCAGCCTCGTCGCGGTTCCGCCGTAGTGCACGTCGGCCGGCGTCAGATACCGCAGGCCACTGTGATGATGCGTGTCGTTGTACCACCCGAACAGCGCGTGGCAGATCACCCGCGCATCTTGGATCGACCCGAAACGATCGGGAAACTCCGGCCGATATGTGAACGTCGGGAATTGGGCTTCAGAAGACGGATTGTCGTTGCTCGCGCGCGGGCGCGAGGGCTGGCGGCGATGCCGAGATCGGTGAGCAGCTCGGCGACGAGCTTGCTCCGCATCGGCGCGCCGCGGTCGGCGTGGATCGTGCGGGATCTGCCCTCGTCGGGATGGAGGTCGGGGAGACTGGGCGGGGCAAGAGGACGGAGAAACGTGGCTAGCACCTTCTACGTTCCGTACGCTCGAAGGCTTACACGCGGTGCACCATCGGCAGAGTGAAGAGGTAGAGGTTGACGAGCCCGAAGAGGATCAGGACGACCCCGTGCGGGATCAGCGCCCGGAAGGGATGCGCCGTGGATCCGGGCCGCTCGGCGATCCGCGTCGCCGTGTAGATCGAGCCCGCGATCCCGAGTCCGACGATGACGAACTGCAGCATCGTCACCGTGCCCGGGGAGACCAGCTCCGCAGATCCCGTCACATGGTAGTCGACCAGCGCCGCCGCGTTGAAGAAGACGGCCTTTCCCTCGGACAGCAGGTGGAACAGGTTGTGGGCGATGTGCCCGGCCAGATCGAGCGGGATGACGGCATAACCGAACCGGGCGAAGTTCTTGGACACCGACTCGCCCGTGGCGGCGCCGCTCAGCCGGGCGGCTGCTGTCATCATCCCGAATGGGACCGCCATGGCAGTGGTGAAGATGGCGGTGAAGGCGAGCGTCCGACTGCCGACCAGGAGGTGCGTCAGCCAGTCCATGACCGGCGCCCAGAAGGACAGCATGGTCACGTTCTGCACCAGCACGATCCCGACGATGACCGCGGCGAGGAATGACTCCTCGAAGCGGGGCCTGGACATGAACCAGAGCTCCCTCGTCGGGGTCCGTGGCATGAGCCGGATCGAGTCATTCGGACAGAGCTTGATGCAGTTGGCGCACAGGCTACAGTTCGCACTGCTGATCATGGTCCTGGGAAACTCGAACACCGGGCAGCCCAGTGCCTGGCCGTCACCCCGGTAGCAGCTCTGAGTCTTGCAGGTGGCGCAGATCTCCGGGGTCGCCCGCAGCTCGATCGCCGCCAGGCGAGAATAGTTGCCGGACAGCCCCCCCAGGAAGCAGAGGAACCGGCACCAGGCTCGCCGCTCGTAGAACACCGCGGTCACCACCGAGGCGGTGACGAGCATCGCCAGCAGGTATCCTGATCCCCGGGGCGACTCCACGATCCCGAAGACATGATCGGCCCAGGTGATGAGAATGAAGGTCGCATCGATGATCCAGATTCCGTAGCGCTTCAGGAAGGGCGTGACCGGCCGCCCGAGCCCCGCGAGCTTCTGGACCGTATCGATGACGGTGGCGAACGGACAGATGGCACACCAGAATCGGCCGAGCGCGAACATCAGCAGCGGGATCAGTGGCCACCACAGGACCCAGGTCAGGGTGGTTCCCAGGTTGGCGGAGGCAGCGCCGGGGCCAAAGAGCAACGCGTACACGATGTAGCCGAACACGACCAGGGTCGGGTAGGCGAAGATCGCGGGAAACCACCGGCTCTTGAGGAAGGCTCGCACCCAGGGGGTGCCCAGGAGATTCCGGGAAGGCGCGGAGGCAACAGATGGCATCTGGCTAATCCCTCGATTCCGCGCGACGGCGATGGGTCCAGCCGTACAGCACCGACCCGCCGCTCAGGAATCCCAGGAACCCGAGGTAGAGGAGATTCGGACCCTCCGTGGTCACGGTGAGCGCCAGTTCGCCGGTCAGCGGCTCCCCGCGTCCGTCGCCGGCAGTCAGGACTGCTCGCCATACGCCCGTGACCGGAAGCCTCGCTGCCCCCCGCGCCGCAAAGCCTGAGAAGACCGCGCCGCCATGGGCCGCCGTGCCGTGGCCGCCCGGAGCCTCCGCCCGGGTGGCGTCGGCATGGGTCGCCTCATCGGGAGCATGATCTCCGGCGGCGTTCCCGCCGGCGACGTCCGAGCCGTGGCTGGGCTGACCATGGGCATGAGCGTGAGGGGCGGGGGCGGTCTCGCCTGGGGGGGTCTTGCGATACGCCTGCTGGTCGCGATGTCTCGCGTGAGCATCCGAGCCGGCAACCCCCTCCGGCGCCTGTCCGTGCGCGTGGCCCGCACCCGCGGTGGAGTCGCGCGCCGGTGCGGCGGTGGAAGCCGTGGCGACGGCGTGGCCTCCTTCCGGACCGCTCAGCACTCGCAGCGGGCGGAGCGGAACGTCGATCAACGCGCCCCCCGGGCCGTAGAGGCGTAGCGTCACGTCGTCGCCGACGGGCAGGTCGGGGATGTGGACCGTCAGCGTGTTGGTGCCTCTGCGGAGTCTGGCAGAGTCGTTCAGGAGATGGGCTCGGTAGGATCCGATCTGGAGCGAGCCAATCTCGGGCATGCCGACCCCTGCCTGGACTGGCGGCGCGGCATTCAGCAGCCAGAGCAGGAGCAGAAGCGGGAGCAGGACGACGGGGCAGCCCCCGATCCCCGGCCCGACCCGTCCTGGGCCTCGCGGATCATCGGTAGCCGGGTCCGGGCGGGAGCGCATGCCCCTCCTGCCCCGCAAGAATCGCGCCGGTGCCGTAAGTGCCCAGTTTTTCGCTGTCGTCCGCGTGGGGTGTGGCAGGCCCAACGCCCGAGAATCGAGGACTCCCTGCCCCAATGGGGCGAGGACTCCACAGGCCGGCTAGCTCTGCCATCACGGACATGGGGCGCAAACGGTGGGTGGGTGGCCATCGAGAGCTGGCCGGACCTCGGCCATCTGTTCACGGGCGACGCCCCGTTTGCCGGGGTTTTCGCGGGCGGTCTCGGCGCTCTCAAAGACGGTTCTCCCACGCTTGATCCGCGAGCGCGCGTCGTCACCCCCGGCCTCCTTGCGCCCGAACGAGGCGACGGAGTATCGCATCAGCGCCGTCTACTGGCGCCCGGTCGGGTGAAGGGCCATCCTAGTTAGCTCACCCCCCGGGCGCCGGGCCCGGGCGCGGGCCGGCCCGTGCCGGGTCGCTCAGGGGGCGGGATCGAGAAGCTTGTAGTAGAACGCGGTCGCGTCGAGGGCGCCCGTGGCGCTCCGGGCGTAGGCAGGAATCGCGCCGGCGAACGTCCAGCCCGCCGCCCGGTAGAGAACCTCCGAGGGATCGCCCTGCCGGGTGTCGAGGATGAGGGTCGTGCGCCCGAGCCGCCGGGCGTGATCCTCCAGGGCGAGCATGAGCGCGCGACCCACCCCTCGCCGGCGCGCGCGGCGGTGCACCATGACCTTCGACACCTCGGCCCGGTGCCTGGCGTTGGCGCGCATCGCGAGCTCCAGCTGGGCCGAGCCCACGAGCCCGAGCTCGTCGTCGCGCGCGGCGAGGACGACGCGCGAGCCCTCCCGGAGTCCCGCGGCGACCGTGGCCCAGTACGATGCGGCCTCCGCGTCGCCGAGCGGCGGGAGGAACCCGACGGACGCGCCGCTCTCGACGGCGTCCCGGAGGAGCGCCACCAGGGCGGCGCGCTCGGCCTCCACCTCCGCGACCGTCATCGGCTCGATCGAGAGGCTCACGTCAGCCCGCCACGCCCCAGGCCCGGACGTGCTCCTCGACCCGCTCCACCCACCGCGGGACGCCGAGCGCGCGGAAGCGGCGGGCGGCCTCGGCGAGGTGCGCTGCCGTCGCGCTCGCGTCGCCCCGGGCGTGGGCGAGCGCGGCCAGGTCGAACCAGGTTCGGGCGATCTCGAACTCCGCTTCCACGGCCTCGAAGGCGCCGCGCGCCTCGCGGAGATGGTCGTGAGCATCGCCGAGCGCGCCCCGTGCTTGAGCGATGTGTCCGAGCGCGCGCTCCGCCCAGCCGATACCCAGCATCGATCCGGTGGCCCGAGCGAGCTCGAGCCCCCTGCTGGCCAGATCGAGCGCCGTCTCGAGCCGGTGGGCCCGGCAGTGCCCTTCGGCCAGGAACGCCGAGAACCAGGCCTGAGGTTGGCGGAAGCGAAACTGCTCCAGCAGCCGGATCGCCTCTTCGAGGCGCGCGGCGGACGCGGCGAGATCCCCCCGTTCGAGCCAGGCGAAGCCCAGCCAGCCGAGCGCCAGGGCGGTGTTCAGCGGGTCGGGCGAGCGGGCCAGCGCATCCTCGCAGCTGCGGATGCCGGCCTCCAGGTCGCCCCGGAGCACGTGGACCAGGCCGCTCGCCCAGGCGGCCGAGCTCGCAATCTGCGGGTCGCCGACCTCGGCGCCGCGCGCCATCGCCTGGGCCTGGGCGGCGAGGGCGGCATCGAAGTGGCCGAGGAGCGCGTAGTTCATCCCGACCGTCCAGTAGGCCGGCCCGATCCACCAGGACTCTCCCGCGCGCTCGAGGAGGGTGACGGCCTGCCGGGCGTGCTCGAGACCATCCCGCGGACGGCCCGACATGGCCTCGTGCTGGGCGAGGACGTAGTGGATCCGGCCCCGCGTCGCGTCATCCTCGCCCCGCATCGCCTCTGCGAGCCCAAGCCCCAGGTGGTGCGACGCCTGTCGCTGGTCCCCGAGGAGCGAGTAGCTCCGTCCGAGCAGGAAGTGATAGGGACCGGCCAGGCGCGGGTCGTCCAGGCTCTCCAGCGCGGCCTGGTGACGGAGCAGCAGGGTGACGATGTCCTGGAAGGCGCCGAGGGGTATCAGCGAATAGGCCTGGCTGAGGGCGAGCTCGAGACGGCGCCGGTCCTGCTCGACCGCGGGCAGCCGGTCGACGTGGGTGCGTGCCTCCTCCAGGATCCGGACGGCCTCCGCGTGGGCGTGGGCCCCGACGGCCTTCTTGGCGAGCCGCTCGAGGTACAGGACCGCCTTGGCGGCCTCGTCCGTCCGGCCGTAGTGATACGCGAGCCGATCGTAGACCTCTCCCAGCCGGTCGGCGTAGACGGCCTCGAGCGCGCGGGCGATCGCGCCGTGGAGCACGCGGCGGCGGGCCGACGACACGCTCTCGTACGCCACGTCGCGCGTCAGGCTGTGGGTGAACGCGCAGAGCGGCTCGCCGCCCCCTGACTTCGCGTGGAGGAACTCGAGGCGCATGAGCTCCCGGAGGTTGGAATCCAGCTCTCCCTCCCAGACGGCGTGGAGGAGCGCGAGCGGCACCTCCTGTCCGACGACGGCCGCCGTCTGGAGCAGACGGCGCGGCTCGTCGGGCAGGCGGTCGATCCGGGCGAGCAGCACCTCCTGGATGGTGTCGGGCACCGCGAGGCCCGGGGCGGACTCGACGGCTCCGTCGACCACCCGCGACAGCTCCTCCAGGAAGAAGGGGTTCCCCTCCGCCTTCTCGAGGATGACCTCGGCGACTCGGTCGGACACCGCGTCGGCGCGGCGAACCGACCGCACGACGCTCAGGCTGTCCTCCCGCGACAGCGGCGGGAGCGCGACCTGGGTGACGTACGAGCGGTCCATCCAGGGCGCCCGGTAGCCCGGCCGATAGGTGACGATGCCCATCGCCGGCAGCCCCGCCGCGCTGTCCATCAAGGTGGTGAAGCACTCCTCCGACGTGGAGTCGATCCAGTGGAGGTCCTCGACGACGAACAGGATCGGTCGCCGGTGCGCGCCGCTCAGGATGAGCTGGCGCAGCGCCTCGAAGGTCCGCGCCTTGACGGCCGAGGTGGTGAGCGCGGCGAGCGCCTCCGTGCCCTCCGAGATGCCGAACAGACGGAAGATGTACGGGACCGCCCCGGCTGGCTCGATCCCGACTTCCTGGACCCCGGCCCGGATCTTGGCGGCGATGGCGTCCGGGCTCTCGCCCTCGGCGATGCGGAAGTTGGACCGGAGGATGTCGAGAATCGGAAAGTACGGGATCGCGCTGGCGTAGGACTGGCACCGCCCCTCCAGGAACGTCACCCGTTGCGCGGGCTCGCCGAGCAGCCGCTCGCGAAACTCGTGGAGCAGGCGGGACTTCCCGATGCCGGCCTCGCCGAGCAGGCCGACGACCTGACCGTGGCCCCGGAGCGCGTCCTCGAGACGGCTCCACAGGAGCCCGAGCTCGCGGGCGCGACCCACGAACATCGGGGCACGCCGGCCGCGCCCCGAGCCCGGTCGCTCGGTCGCGACCAGCCGATGCACGGGCCCCGCGGCGCCTGCGCCGCCGACCGGGGCGAGGTCGAAGTGGCGCGCGAGGAAGGCCGCCGCCGCCTCCTCGACGAGGATCGCGCCGGGGTCGGCGAGTCCGAGGAGCGTGTCCAGCACCGTCCACGCCTCACGCTTGCCATCCAGGTCGACCTGGGCTCCGCCGCGGGAGGACCCGACGAGCACCCGCCGGACGGCGATTCCCGAGCGGACCCGGATACCTCCCCCCTCGCCGCCGCTGGCCCGCTCCGCGGCCTTGTGGACCGCCGTTGCCGCGAGCGCGGCCCGTTGCGGGGCGTCCTCGATCGGCTCCAGCCCGAACGCCGCGACGATGCCCGTCGGGCTCATCTCCTCGATCCGTCCGCCGAACGTCTGGATCTTCTCGACCAGGGTCTCGAGCCCGCGGCTCGGACTGAACCCGGGATCGGCGTCGGCCGGCAGGACGAGCGCGCTCCGCAGGAACGCGAGCCGCCGGCCCTCCCATCGGACCGCCAGCGGTGCGATGGTCTCGGCCGTGGCCGCCGGCGGCCCGGGCGCTCGGCGGCGCGGCTGCCTCGAGCGGGAGCGGGTCGTCGGGCGGGGCGGGCTGGTCGGGCCGGATCGTGCGGCTTCGTGCGGGTCGGGCCGGCTCCTCGCGCCCCAGGCCGTGCTTCACCATGCGGTACCGGAGGGTGTCCCGGGAGATCCCGAGCCGCGCGGCCGCCCGCGTGACGTTGCCCCCGGTCTGGCGCAGGGCCTCGACGAGATGCACCCGCTCCACGCTGCCCAGCGCCGCCGCGAGCGCGGGCGACTCCGGCGGCGGCCCGGACTCGGCGTTCGCGCCCGCTGGCGCCGCCGGCAGGGCGGGCAGCCCGAGAAGCTCCGCAGTCACCACCGGCGCCTCCGAGAGGAGCACGACCCGCTCCATCACGTTCGCCAGCTCCCGCACGTTCCCGGGCCACGGGTACGCGAGGAGTGCCGCGCGCGCGTCCGGCGTGAGGCTCCGCGAGGGGAGTCGGTACTCCGCGCACGCCCGGCCGAGGAAGCGCTCCGCGAGGAGGAACACGTCCTCGCCGCGGTCGCGCAGCGGCGGAAGGGTCAGCGTCACCACGGCGAGGCGGTGATAGAGGTCCTCGCGGAATCGTCGCGCATGCGCCGCGCTTGCGAGGTCCTCGTTGCTGGCCGTGACGATCCAGACGTCGACGGGCTCACTCCGGGTGCTGCCGAGCCGCCGGACGGCGCGGTCCTCGAGCGCCTTGAGGAGCTTGGCCTGGAGCGCCTCCGGCAGGAGACCCACCTCGTCCAGGAAGATCGTCCCGTGGTTGGCCGTCTGGAAGAGGCCGGCCTTCGCATGGCGCGCGTCCGTGAAGGCGCCGCGCTCGTAGCCGAAGAGCTCGGCCTCGAGCAGGGTCTCGGGGATCGCCGCGCAGTTGACGTCGACGAATTGCCCGGAGGACCGAGGCCCGGCGCGGTGGAGGGCCCGCGCGAGCAACCCCTTGCCCACGCCCGTCTCGCCCTGGATCAGGACGGGCGGCAGCCGGCCACGCTCGGACTGCCGCTGGAGAAGCCGCGCCGCCGTCTCGCGGATCGCGACGATCCCCGGGCTGTTCCCGAGCAACTCGGGCAGGAACGGGGGTGCCATGGGAGCGCCCATCCTACTCCGGCCGAGCGCCCAAGCTCAACCGGTGCTCTGACTGGCCGAGGTGGGTCCTGCCGGTGACACGGGGCGGCGGATTTTCCCCCACCGCTGCCGTGTCCCCACCCGGTGGGTCACGCTCTCCAGCGAGGGCGTGATTCGTAAATGTATTGCCATGAATCAGTTTTCACCCGTGGCACTGAGGTTGCCCCACTTCAGGCCAGCGGCGACGGCTCGAAGGGGTCGCCGGGGGAGGGTGGGGATGGCCGGAGTGCAGCGTGGCGGTGGCGGGCGAGCCCACGGTGGAGACGACCATGCCGAGCATGCCCTGGGGGAGGCTCCTTCTGGGTGGGCTCGGTTTCCTGGCGCTGACGGGGGGCGCGTTCTGGTGGCTGTTCGCCCGGGTCCCGGGCGACCACGCGGCGCCGGTCCTGGGAGATCTGCGCTGGGGCTACTTCGTCCTCCTGCTCCTGGCCCTGCCGGTCGAGAGCGTGACCTCGGCCGCGCGCATCTGGCTCATCTGCCGCGTGCTCCACCCGGGCGTCTCGTTCTGGACGTGCGTCCAGTCCGAGCTCGCCAACATCGGGATCTCGATCCTCACGCCATCGCAGTCCGGCGGTGGCGCGGGCCAGGTCTACATGCTCACCCGCAGCGGGGTGAGCGTCGGCACCGGGCTCACCGCGACCCTCATCTCGTTCATGGGGACCATGGTGGGACTCCTCCTGATGGGGCTTTACTCGCTCCTGATCTCCGGGGTGGGGGCAAGCGGGTTCGTCTTCCTCGCCCCGGTGTGGACGCTGACGGCGATCGCCGCCGCGCTCCTTCTCGGGGCCACCTGGCCGGATCTCTGCCGCATCGCACTGGCCGCACTGTCGCGGACGGCCTCGCGCCTGCTGCGCCGGCCCGGAGCCGTCATCGACTGGTGGCCCCCTGGCGCGCCTCGCTCGGCTCCCGCCGTCGACCGGATGGACGCCACGACGGCCCGGCTGGTGGACCTTCTCTACACGTACCGCGAGGACGTCCGGCGCTTTCTTCGCCACGGCAAGGCGTGCTGCGTGGCGGTCTGCCTGCTCAGCCTGAGCTTCCTCCTGGCGCGGGCGCTCATGCCGTATCTCTGCGCGCGCTTCCTCGGAGTCGAGGGCGGGTCCCTGCGCCAGATCGTGGAGGCGCAGATGGCCCTCATCTTCCTGGTCTTCTTCGCCCCGACCCCGGGGGGCGCGGGCATCGCCGAGGGAGCGTCGCTCTCGATCATGGCGGACATCGTGCCCCTCGGCATCGCGCCTCACTACAACCTGCTCTGGCGAGTCTCGACGACCTACCTCGCCGCCCTGGCGGGGTTCCTGTGTCTCGGCCGGGCCCTCGCCCGGGACGCGTCGAGGATCACGCCCCGTCAACCCGAGCCGCGGTGATCCCGCGCACGAACGGAGGGCTCGAGCCATGACCATCACCGACTTCGCCGTGCACCTGGTCCTGGGTACGATCCTCATCATCGGGGGCTACCAGTTCTACTTCTGGTGCCAGCGAAACCCCCTCAGACCGGTTCGAGAGCTCCGGCTCTCTCTCGATGACCGCATCCCGTACTGGCCCGCATGGGTCTGGATCTACAGCCTCCTCTACTACCCGGCCATCCTCTACACGACCTGGGTGGTCGATTCGTCCCGCGAGTTCGTCTACCTCGCGGTGAGCTTTCTGGGGCTTCTCGCCATGCAGATGGCCTTCTTCCTCCTGTTCCCGGTCGCGACGCCGGAATCCTGGCGCGCCATCAACCGCCGGCGGACGTGGTCGGAGCGGTTCCTCGCGTTCGTCCAGCGGTTCGACGCCCGGTCGAACAGCTTCCCGAGCATGCACACCTCCGTGGCGATGCTGACGGCCCTCTACCTCCAGCCGCACTTCGGCACGTGGGTCTTCGGTTTTCCGACCCTGATCGGACTCTCGTGCCTGTTCACGAAGCAGCACTACCTGGTCGACCTCCCCGCGGGTGCCGCGCTCGGCGTGCTCGCGTATCGCTTCTTTGCCGTCGCGTGAGCCATCGCGCGAGAAGGAGCCAGCCATGACCCTGCGCGAGCGCATCGAAGGCCTGTTCGAGACGCAGGTGGCCGAGCTTTCCGCGTCCCGGGAGTTCCGGGCGCTGGAGAGCGGGAGCGCCACGCCGGCCGACTACGACCGGTTCCTCGGCGACGTCGTGCGGACGCACCTCCGGGCGACGGAGTTCGTCGCCTTCCTCTGCGCGCTGGCGCCGCCCGCGACGAGCGAGAGCCGTCTGCGGAACCTCCTGGAGGAGCTCCATCACCCCGGGCTCCTGCGGCAGCTGGCCGCAGGCGCGGGACTGGGCGACCGGCTGCCCGAGCTGGAGGCCCTGGCCGCCGACGACGTCCGCCGCGTCGTCGTCGAGCCGGTGCTCTACCGGACGCTCGGCGAGGTGGGGCTCGCCGCGTTCTGCGAGGTGCTGGCCTTCGAGTACATGCTCGCGCGGCTGGCGGGGCGGATCGCGGCCTTCCTGGCGCTCCACCGCGGGCTCGGGCCGGTAGCGCTCCGCTGGTGGACCGAGCACGCCGACGTGGACGTCCAGCACGCTGCCGAGGGTCTCGCCGACCTCGAGACCTACGCCCGCTACTACGGGCTGGCGGACGAGGACGGGCTGGCCATCGCCGAGCTGACCTTGCGCGAGAACGTATTCCTCCGGCGGTACTTCCGGGAAGGAACGCTCGCGGGAGCGCCGGCGGGGATCGAGGGCGCGCCGTGCGGCTCGTGAGCGCGACGGTCTACGCCCTCAGGATCCCGTTCCTCACGTCCGTTCGCCACAGCCTCGCGGGCCGGGCGTGGAGCGACTCCGTGGTCGTCCGCGTCCTGGATGCGGACGGCGTCGAGGGGTTCGGGGAGGCGGCTCCGCGGCCCTACGTCACCGGCGAGACGCCCGCCGACGTCGTCGAGCACCTGGCGCGGGTCCTCTGGCCGGCTGTCCGCGGGGCCGCGCTGCCCGATCTCGGGAGTCCCGCGGGCCTCGAGGCCGTGGAGCGGCTCGTGCCCGACGGCGGGCCGGCGGCGGGGCGCCATCACGCGGCGCGCGCGGCGCTCGAGCTGGCGCTCGTCGACTGGGCTCTCCGGTGCCGGGGCGCCTCGGTGGCGACCCTCCTTCCGCCGCTCCGCAGCCAGGTCGTCTACGGAGGGGCGATCACCGCGGAGTCGCCCGACCGCGCGGCCCGGCAGGCGCGCTGGGCGCGGCTGGCCGGCCTCCGACAGGTGAAGGTCAAGGTCGGGGTGGGCGACGACGGCGCCCGCGTCGAGGCGGTGCGGGACGTTCTGGGTCCCGACGTGACGATCAGAGCTGACGCTAACGGTGCCTGGACGCCCGTCGAGGCCCGGGCCGCGGTGACTCGACTCGCCCGGTGCGGGGTCGCCAGCGTGGAGCAGCCGATTCCACCCGGCTCCCCCTGGATCCTGGCCCGCCTCCGGGCGGAGTGCCCGCTTCCGCTGGTGGCGGACGAGTCCCTCGTGACCCCGGCCGATCTGGAAGCCCTCATCGCGGCCGGCGCAGTGGACGCCGTCAACGTGCGCGTCTCGAAGTGCGGTGGCTTCGCGCGATCCGTGGCGATCGCCCGCCGCGCGGCGGCGGCCGGGCTCGAGGTCCAGGTGGGAAGCCACGTGGGCGAGACCGCCGTCCTCGCGGCGGCAGGCCGCCACCTCGCCGCCGGGCTCGAGACCCCGGTCTTCGTGGAAGGGTCGTACGGCACGCTCCTGCTCGTCGAGGACGTATCGGACGACGGTCTCCGATTCGGCTACGGGGGCGAGGCGCCGCTCTTGACCGGACCGGGCTGGGGCGTCCGCGTGCGGGTGGACCGGCTCCGACGGCACGCCCAAGCGGTCGTCGAGCTGGCGGCGTAGGGCGAGGTCCGGATGGGCACCGTGCTCGCGGCCGGGCTTCGACTCCGGGAGTGGAGGCACGACGTGCGTTTCGAGCGGGCCACGGCGGGACCCGCTCGCGCCCAGGCGATGGCGCTCCAGGCGCTCCTCCAGCGGAACGCCCGGACGGCCTTCGGCCGGGAGCACGGCTTCGACGCGATCCGCACGCCGGCCGAGTACCGCCGCGCCGTTCCGCTCCGCGACTACGAGGGCTTCCGGCCCTACGTCCGGCGCATCGTCGCCGGCGAGCCGGCGATCCTCACCGCCGAGCCGGTGACGGCATTCGCGACGACCAGCGGCACCACGGCGGAGCCCAAGCTCGTCCCGGTGACCGCGTCCTGGCTGGCCCACATGGCGGGCCTCGTGCGGCTCTGGATGCTGCACGCCCTGCGGGGCCACCCGACGTTGCTCGATCAGGCGATCCTGACGATCGTGAGCCCCGCGGTCGAGGGCCGCACGCCGACGGGCCTGCCGTTCGGCGCGCTCTCCGGCCTCCTTCAGCGCGGTCTCCCGTCCTCGGTCCAGCGAGCGCAGGCCGTTCCCTACGCGGCCCACCTGATCGCGGATTGCGAGGCGCGCGCCTTCGTCCTTCTGCGGCTCGCCCTGGCCCGGGCGGTGTCCGTCATCGGGACGCCCAATCCGACGACGCTGATCCGGCTCGCGGAGGTCGCCCGGCAGCATGCCGACGGCCTGCTCCGCGCGATCCACGACGGCACCCTGGGAATTCCGTGGCCGGCCGTCCACGAGGAGCGGGGCTGGGAGGCCCCGGCGGTCCGGCGGACCCTCGCGGCCCGGCTGGCGCCGGATCCCGACCGGGCTCGCGCGCTGGCCACGGCCGCCCGCCAGGGCGGGGCACTCCGGCTGCGCGACGCGTGGCCCGAGCTTGCGCTCATCGGCTGCTGGCTCGGCGGACATGCGGGACACCACGCGCGGCGACTGCCCGAGGACTACGGCGACGTGCCGCTCCGCGACCTCGGTCTCGTGGCGAGCGAGGGACGGCTCACGCTTCCCCTGGCCGACGGGTCGGCCGCCGGCGTCCTGGCGATCGACGCGGGATTCTACGAGTTCATTCCCGAGGAGGCGATGGATGAGGGCGCCCCTCCGGTCTTGCTCGCCCACGAGCTCGAGGTGGGGCGCCGTTACGGCATCGTCCTTTCCGGGGCGAACGGCCTGTATCGCTACGACCTCAACGACATCGTCGAGGTCCGCGGGCATCATCGCCGGACGCCCCTGGTGGCCTTCGTCCGAAAGGGCCGGGACACGACGAGCATCACCGGGGAGAAGCTCCACCTCAATCACGTGCGGGCCGCCGTTCGAGCGGCCGAGGACGCGACGCGGGTCGAGGTCTGGCAGTTCCGCCTGATTCCCGACGTCGAGACCTGTCGCTACGACCTGCTCGTCGAGCCGCGCGGCGCCGGTCTCGACGCGCGCGGGGCCGAGGCATTCGCGCGGGCGGTCGACGAGGCGCTCGGCCGGATCAACGTGGAGTACGCGGCGAAGCGACGCTCGCGCCGGCTCGGGCCCCCGCGCCTCTGCGTCATGCGGGCGGGGTGGGCCGAGCGGCAGTGCCAGGCCGAATTCGCCCGGGGCCGGCGGGAGGTGCAGCACAAGTGGCCGGCGATCCAGCCCGCGTGGGATCGCGAGAGCCGCGGCGAGGTCGTCCGAATCTGGGGGGAGGGAGCCGCGTGACGAGAGAGACGGCTCGGCGGGCGGGTCAAGCGCTCCTCTGGTGGGGTGTCGTCGGCGGGCCGATCCTCGCGTGGTGGCCCGGGGCGCTGCGCCTGCCCGCGCTCTGGGCGGTCGTCGTCCTCGGCGTGCTGGCGAACGCGCTCCAGCCGTCCTACCGGTTCCGGGACCCCGCCCGGTCGCCGGAGGATCGCGGCACATTCCGTCAGATCATGCTCACCGTCTATGGGAGCCAGGCGGCCGCGCTCGTCGAGCTCGTCCTCCGCCGGCCCGCGGGGCTTCCCTTCGGCGCGCTGGGCATGGGCGCCCTCCTGGCGATGGGCGCGGGCCTCGCCCTCCGGACGTGGGCGATCGCCACGCTCGGCGGCTGGTTCACGCTGCGCGTGGGCGTGAAGCCCGCGCAGCGCCTGGTCGACGAGGGGCCGTACCGCCTGATGCGCCATCCGAGCTACGCGGGAGCATTCCTCGCCTTCGTCGCGAGCGCGGTCCTGCTGCGGGCGTGGGTGGCGGCCGCCCTCGGCGCGGTGGCGCTCCATGCGGCCTTCCGGCGTCGGATCCACCACGAGGAGCGGGTGCTGGCGGCGGAGCTGCCTGGCTACCGGGCCTACATGGCGCGGACGGGTGCGCTCCTGCCGCGCCTCGGACCCTGGCCCGTCCGGCGGCCGCCGGCCACCGAGCGGGTAGCGCGGGCGGCTAGTCCCGGAAGTGGCAGGCCACCCGGTGGCCCGAGGCTCCCTCCTTGAGGGGGGGCTCCTGGTCCTGGCAGATCCCCGGCACCTGGCGGATGCGGCAGCGCGTGTGGAAGTGGCACCCGGCGGGCGGCCGGATCGGGCTCGGGACGTCGCCCTCGAGCAGGATCCGCTGACGCTTGACCTCGGGATCGGGGATCGGCACCGCCGAGAGGAGCGCCTCGGTGTACGGGTGGCGCGGGTTCGAGTAGAGGTCCTTCGCCGACGCCACCTCGACGATCTTGCCGAGGTACATCACGGCCACGCGGGTGCTGATGTGCTCGACGACCGAGAGGTCGTGGGCGATGAAGAGGTACGTCAGGTTGAACTGCTTCTGGAGGTCCTCGAGGAGGTTGATCACCTGCGCCTGGATCGAGACGTCGAGCGCGGAGACGGGCTCGTCGCAGACGATCAGCTTCGGGCTGACGGCGAGCGCGCGGGCGATGCCGATGCGCTGGCGCTGGCCGCCCGAGAACTCGTGGGGGTAGCGGCGCATGTGGTCCGCGTGGAGGCCGACGGTTTCCAGCAGATGGGCGACCTTCTCCTCGCGCTCCCGCCGGCTCTTGGCGAGCTTGTGGATGATGAGCGCCTCCCCCACGATGGAGCCCACGGTCATCCGCGGGTTCAGCGACGCGTAGGGGTCCTGGAAGATGATCTGCAGGTCGCGCCGGAGCGCCCGGAGCGACCGTTTGTCCATGGTCGTGACGTTCTTCCCCTCGAACCACACCTCGCCCGAGGTCGGCTCGATGAGGCGCAGGATGCACCGCCCGGTGGTCGACTTGCCGCAGCCCGACTCGCCGACGAGCCCGAGCGTCTCACCGGCATTGATCTCGAGGTCGATGCCGTCGACGGCGTGGACCCGCGCCACTTCCCGCGAGAAGAGGCCGCCCTTGATCGGAAAGTGCTTGACCAGGTTCTTGACGCGCAGCAGCGGCTCGGCCATCGCGGTGTCCTCTCCTTAGTAGAGCCAGCACGAGACCCGGTGTCCGGGCCTGACCTCTTTGAGCACGGGCTCCTGGTCCTTGCAGACCGGCTTGGCGTGCGGACAGCGGGGCTCGAAGCTGCATCCCTTGGGCAGGTTGAGGAGGCTCGGGACCACGCCGGGGATCGCCTCCAGTCGCTTCTTTTGGATCGCGGCGGTGTCGATCCGCGGGATCGACCGGAGGAGGCCTTGGGTGTACGGGTGGAGTGGCTCCTTGAAGAGCTCCTTGACGGGGGCTTCCTCGACCACCTTGCCGGCGTACATGACCATGACCCGCTGCGCCGTCTCCGCGATGACCCCCATGTCGTGCGTGATCAGCAGGACCGCCATGCCGAGCTTGGACTTGAGCTCGTTGAGGAGCTCCAGGATCTGCGCCTGGATGGTCACGTCGAGGGCGGTCGTCGGCTCGTCGGCGATCAGGAGCTTCGGGTTGCACGAGAGCGCCATCGCGATCATCACGCGCTGCCGCATGCCGCCCGAGAGCTGGTGCGGGTACTCCTTGACCCGGCGCTCCGGGTTCGGGATGTGGACGATCTTGAGCATCTCGACCGTCTTGACCATCGCCGCGCGGCGCCCGAGCCCCTCGTGGAGGCGCACGGCCTCGGCGATCTGCTCCCCGATCGTGAAGACGGGGTTCAGGGAGGTCATCGGCTCCTGGAACACCATCGAGATCTCTTTGCCCCGGATTTTTCGCATCTGGGCGGGGGGAAGCGTGACCAGGTCGCGCCCCCCGTAGAGCATCTGGCCCGCGACGATCTTCCCGGGCGGCATCGCGATGAGCTTCATGATCGACAGCGCCGTGACCGTCTTGCCGCAGCCGGACTCGCCCACGACGCCGAGCGTCTCCCCCTTGTCGATGTGGAGGTCGATGCCGTCCACCGCGCGGATAACGCCCTCCTCGGTGAAGAAGTGCGTCTTCAGACCCTTGATCTCGAGCAACCGCTCGGCCATGAGAGCTCCTTGTCAGCAGCCTGCCGTGATGTCGCGGGTCACGCAGCGGATGGAGGCGTCGCGCATCCGGAGCCTCAGGCGCCGCGGGCGGCTTGCCGCTCGCGCGCCCGGCGCGACCACTCGCTCGCGGGGAACTCGTCGACCAGGCGCTTCAGGACGGACGCCGCCTCGTCCGAGCGGCCGAGCCGCACCAGGGCGTCGGCCTTCTGGTAGAGGGCCTCGGGCGCGGCCTGGGTCCGGCCGTAGTCCTTGATCACCGTGTCGAACCGCGGCAGCGCCGCCTCGTACTTCCCCTGGCGCACGTAGAACGCCGCGATCCACAGCTCCTTCTGGGCCAGCCGGAGCCGGCATGCCTCGATCTTGACGATGGCGTCGGGGGCGTAGCGGCTCTCGGGGTAGAGGCGGATCAGCTTCTGGAACTCGGTGAGCGCCTGGGCGGTGAGCTTCTGGTCCCGCTCCACGGTCGGCATCTGGTCGAAGTAGGTTCGCGCGAGCCGGTACTGGCCGAGGTCCGCGATCTGGTTGCTCGGATAGAGGGTGACGAACGTCTCGAACTCCGGCCCGGCCTTCTCGTAGTCCTTGTTCCGGAAGTAGCTCTCTCCGATCAGGAAGCGGGCCACGGGAGCCAGATCCGACTCCGGGTGTCGCTCGACGAGCCACGAGAACTGCTCGCGGGCCTGCGGGTACTTCTCCTGGAGGAGGAGCCGCTCGCCGTCGTCGTAGAGCTTTGCGGCGGGAGCGACGGTGTTCGGGCGGCCGCCGAAAAGGGTGCAGCCCGAGAGCAGGAGAACGACGGCAGCGAGAGCGAGTGCTCCTCGCCGGAACGGCCGTCGTCTCGAATCGCTTGAGCGCTTGGGGATGAGCACGCGCCTCCCGTGCGGTGAGTACGCTATCCTAGGAGGCGGCTTCGATCAAGTCAAGGCCAAAGTCCCGCATTTTCGGGCCTTGCGGGGTCCCGGCGCCTGAGGTATAGCCATGTTCGGGCCCGTCGAGCGTGGCCCGCGCCGGCCCGCGATCCTCTATACGTGGGGACGGCATGGGAGAATGCCGCGGGCGGGAACGGGGCCGACCCGGCCGAGCGACCGCGCACCAGCCGCAAGGAGGGCCCCGCGATGACGAGGATGACGCGGAGCGAACGGGGGATCAGGTGGGTCGTCGGTGCCATGGTCCTCGCGGTAGGCCTTGCCGGCTGCGCCGCTGGGCCCACGTCGGGCCCGCGGATGATGAAGGCCGACGACTTCAAGTGGCTCGCCGGCGAGTGGAAGGGATCGTCGTACATCCAGGCGGAGCCGACGACCAACATCACGGGGGTCATCTACGAGAACGGCTCCTTCTTCATCGCGCCCCGTGGGATGCCCGGGGCCCAGCAGCCGGGGCAGATGAAGATCGTCGAGGGGGGCGTCGTGTACGAGACGCCGACGTCCGAGGGCAAGATGAGCTTCCTGGAGGCCTCGACCGAGTGGGTCTGGCAGTGGCAGGGCAAAACCAAGATCGGGGACCGCGCAGTGACGCACGAGCTCAGGAAGTCGAAGTGAGGCCCTTCGTTCCAGGAGGAACACGATGAGATTGACCGGCATTCCGCGCGCGTCCCACACCCCCCGCATGGCCCGGGTCAAGCAGCAGTTCGCCGGGCCGATGCTCCAGGACATCCCCGCCGCGGTGCGGCAAACGCTCGGGAGCCTCGCGCTGCCGATCAAGCCCGGACAGAGCGTGGCGCTGGCGGTCGGGAGTCGCGGCATCGTGAACATCAACGTGATCGCGAAGGCCGCGGTGGAGCACGTGAAGGCGCTCGGCGCCAAGCCGTTCATCTTCCCGGCGATGGGCAGCCACGGCGGCGGCACGGCGGAGGGTCAGCGCTCGGTGCTCGAGCACTACGGCGTCACCGAGGCCACGATGGGGTGTCCCGTGCGCGCGACGATGGACGTGGTCCAGCTCGGGGAGGCGCTCGGGCTGCCCGTCTGGCTCGATCGCTACGCGTCGGAGGCGGACTGGATCGGCATCATCAACCGCGTCAAGCCCCACACCGATTTCGTCGGCGGCATCGAGTCGGGCCTGTTCAAGATGATGACGATCGGCGTCGGGAAGCATCGCGGCGCCGTCCAGGCTCACCGGGCGGCCGTCCGGCACCGGTACGAGCCCATGGTGGTGGCCTTCGGGCGCGAGGTGCTCCGGAAGGCCCGGGTCGCCTTCGGGCTCGGCATCGTCGAGAACGGGTACGACGAGACGGCCGTGGTCCAGGCGTTCCTGCCGGGGGACCTGGAGGCCGGGGAGCGCGAGCTCCTGCGCCGGGCCAAGAGCTGGATGGCGCGGCTGCCGTTCGAGCAGATCGACCTCCTGATCGTCGACGAGATGGGCAAGGACATCTCGGGGTCGGGGATGGACTCGAACATCATCGGGCGCCACGGGACGTTCTTCGAGCCGCCCTACACGAGCCCCAAGGTCACGTTCATCGTGGTCTCGGACCTGACGGCGCACACCTACGGCAATGCGATCGGGCTCGGCAGCGCCGACTTCGTGACGCGCCGGCTGGTCGACAAGATCGACTGGGAAGCGACGTACGTGAACGGGCTCACCGCCTGCTCGCCGGCCGGCTGCAAGATGCCGGCGACGCTGGATTCGGCCCAAGAGGCGGTCTCGATCGCGCTGTCGTGCCTCGGGCTCGACCGCGTGGAAGACGCCCGGGTGGTGCGGATCAAGAACACGCTCCAGATCGCCGAGGTGGACGTCTCCGAGAACCTGCTTCCCGAGGTCGCCAAGCGAGACGACCTCACGCAGGTCGGCGATCCGGGGCCGATCACCTTCGACGCGACCGGCTACCTCCTGCCGTTCTGAGCGCGGTCCGACCCCGACGGCCCGACGACACCCGCGGGCCGCCGGGGGTCGACCGCGTCAGTGGGCGCTCGGGCCCTCGAGGATCTTCTCCATGACGATCGTGTCCACCCAGCGCCCGTCCAGGCGCCCCTGCTCGCGGTAGATCCCTACCTCGCGGAATCCGGCGCGCGCGTAGGCGCGCATGCCCGCCTCGTTCCACGGGAAGGCCGCGAGGACGAGCTTGTGGTAGCCGAGCTCGATCGCCCGCGCGACGAGCGCCTCCAGGAGCTGTCGCCCCACGCCGCGTCCCCGCGCGTCCCGCTCGACGTAGAGGGAGAGATCCGCGACGTGCTCGTACGCGCGCCGCGCGTTGAAGACGTTGAGGCTCGCCCAGCCAAGGAGGTCGCCGTCGCCCTCGGCGACCAGCACGGGGTGCCGTGGTCCGCGCGCCTCGAGCCACTGGGCGCGCTCCTCCGGCGTGCGCTCCTCCGTCTCGAGCGTGGCCACGCGATCCTGGATGCCCTGGTTGTAGATGCGGCAGATCGCGGCGGCGTCGGCGCTGGTCGCCGCGCGGATCCGGAGGGGTGGCCCCGTCACGGGAGATCCCGGGCGGCCGGGCGACGAGCGCCGAGAGGGCTCACGCGTGCAGCCGGAAGGAGGCGTGAGGAGCGGGGAGCGGACGCCCGGGCGAGAGGACCCGGCGCGGGGCTATCGGCGGCGGGGGCCGGGGCGCAGGGGTTCGTCGATCCCCGGAATGCACCCGGGCATCACGCTGATGTAGACGCCGCGCCCGACCGAGGTCGTGGCCTGAGGCCAGCGGCTGGTGCCGGCGCCGGTCGATGCGCGGACCCGCTCCATCTGACCGGTCTCGGTGAACAGGGTCTGGCCGAGCGACAGGGCGCGGATCGACAGCACCAGCGGCACTTCCGACTGAATCGGCGCACTCGGGGCAGGGACCGTGCCCTGCACCACCGCCGGGTCACTACCGGCGTAGGCGGCCCCACCCAGGAGCGGGACGGCGAGGAGGACGGCGACGAGCATCCATTGACGCCGCATGCTTTGACCGTACCCCCCGGGCGCGGGCCCTGTCAAGGCGAGGATCCCGGGGCTGTCGGCGGGCCGACGCCGCGAGGCGCCCGCGTCCCGGGGCCCCCCGACCCGGCTGCCATGATGGCAACTGGCCGGGGGGCAAGGGGGCGAAGCTAGAATGATCCCACCTGGCATCCGCAGGGAGGACGTGTGAACGGCTCCGAGGGCCTTCGCCGGACCTACCGCGAGACCGTGATCGCGTGCGGCGCCATGGTGGCGTCCGTCCTCGTCTACGCCGCTGTCGTCGAGATGCTGAGGTCGCGACTGCTCCCGGGCGGCGTGGGGGCGGGCCTCGACGCCGACCTCCTTCGATATGGCGTCTATCTCCTCGCCGCCGTCGCGGGGCTCGCCATTCCGCTCCTCCGGCGGATGGCCGAGGCAGGGCCAGCGGTTCGAGAGAACGTGCCGGCCCGCCTGCGGGCGGGTGCCCTGGTGACGGCATCGGTCGCGGAGGCCCCGGCCATCCTGGGCCTCGTGCTCTTCCTGCTCGCGGGGCGCCGCCAGGACTTCTACCTCCTCGCCGGCTGGTCGCTCCTCCTCCACCTGTACCACTTCCCGCGCTACGAGCGCTGGGAGGAGGCCGCGCGAGCGGCGGCGCGTCGCCTCGACTGAGCCGGCGCCGCCAGGAGTTCGGGCGTCTCCGGGATCGGCGGCTCGCCCGTTGCCGGGCCTCGTGCCGTGCGCCATAATGGCCGGCACATCGACCCCGCAGATTCGAGGAGGCGACGCGATGGAGCTCGGGAAGACGCCGAAGGAGATCCGGCAGGCCATCCGCCAGGGACGCTACACGGGCGGAACCGCCGGGCTCGCGCCCGGCTACGTGCAGGCGAACCTCGTGATCCTGCCCCGGGCGCAGGCCTACGACTTCCTCGTCTTCTGCCAGCGAAACCCCCGGCCGTGCCCCCTGATCGAGGTCACGGACCCGGGGAACCCCGAGCCGACCGGCGTCGCGGCTGGCGCCGATCTCCGGACGGACGTCCCGAAGTACCGGATCTACCGGGACGGCCGCCTCGCCGCCGAGGTCTCGGACATCACGAGCGAGTGGCGCGACGACTTCGTTGCCTTCCTCCTCGGCTGCTCCTTCACCTTCGAGTCGGCGCTCCTCCAGTCCGGCGTGCCCGTCCGGCACATCGAGGAGCAGCGGATCGTCCCGATGTTCCGGACGAACCTCGCGTGCCGGCCGGCCGGTGTCTTCAGGGGCCCCATGGTGGTCTCGATGCGCCCCATTCCCGCGCCGCTCGTACCGCGGGCGGTGACCGTCACCGCCCGGTACCCGATGGCCCACGGCGCTCCGGTCCACGTGGGCGCCCCGGCGCTCATCGGCATCGCCGACGTGATGAAGCCCGACTGGGGCGATCCGCCCACGCTCCTGGCCGGCGAGGAGCCCGTCTTCTGGGCCTGCGGGGTGACGCCGCAGGCGGTGGCGCTCGAGGCCAAGCCGCCGCTCGTCATCACGCACGCGCCGGGGCACATGTTCGTCACGGACCTGCCGGACCACGCGCTCTCGGCGCTGTAGCCGCCCGTCGACACCGCCCCCTTTCCGGTGATGGGCCTCTACGCCGCCCCCCGCCTGCTCCCTGCGGGCGACGGCGCGGTCTCGGTCGAGCTCGGCGACGAGATCTCCCGCGAGGCCAACGCGCGCGCGCTGACACTCGAGCGGCTCCTCCTCGCCGCGCGGCTGCCGGGCCTGGTCGACACGGTGCCCACGTTCCGGGCGCTCCTCGTGCACTACGACCCGCTCGTTCTCCCGTGGACGACGCTCCACGCGCGGCTCCTCGAGCTGTCGGGCCGGCTGGCGGACGCCCCGCCTCCGCCGGGGCGCCGGGTGGAGCTCCCGTGCGCGTACGGCGGAGAGCACGGCCCCGACCTCGAGGAGGTCGCCCGCCGCCTCGCCCTCGCTCCGGCGGAGGTCGTGGCGCTCCACGCAGGGGCGGAGCACTACGTCTATTTCGTCGGCTTCACACCGGGGCTCCCGTACATGGCGGGGCAGCCCGCGCGGCTCACCATCCCGCGGCTCGACCGACCCCGGACCAAGACTCCCGCCGGCAGCGTCGCGATCGGCGGGACGCAGACCTCCATCTACTCGGTGGAGAGCCCCGGCGGCTTCTGGCTCCTCGGCCGGACCCCGCTCCGCCTCTACGACCCTGGGGCGTCCGATCCGATCCTCCTCCGCGCCGGGGACCGCGTCCGCTTCCGGCCGATCGAGGCCGCGGAGTACGCGGCGATCGCCGCGCAGGTCGCTGCCGGGGCATACCGCCCCCGAATCGAGGCGGAGGTGTGACGGGCCGAAGCGTCGGGTGCGCGCTCGTCGTCGGTGTTCTCGGGGGTGCAACGCCAGCCGTGGCACAGCCCGTGGCGCCGGTCGCGACGGTCGGGCTGCTGTGCGTCGGGGCTTGTCACCTGGCGACCGCCAAGGCCATCGGCGTGACGATCCCGCCGTCCGTGCTCGCGCGCGCCGATGAAGTCATCCAGTGAGCGACCTCGTCGTGGTCGATCCCGGGCTCCTGACCACCGTCCAGGATCTCGGGCGCTTCGGCCACCAGCGCGTCGGCGTCCCGCCGTCGGGGCCGATGGATCGCGCCGCGTTCCTGGTCGCCAACCGGCTGGTGGGGAACCCTGACGCCGCGGCCGCGCTCGAGTGCACCATCAAGGGCCCGCGGCTCGAGGTGCGGCAGGCGGCGGTGATCGCGGTGACGGGCGCTCCGATGGGCTTCACCGTCAACGGCCAGGAGGCGCCGTCCTGGACCGCCGTGGGCGTCCGGCCGGGTGACGTCCTCGGGTTCCAGATGGCGAGCGCCGGCTGCCGCGCGTACCTGGCCGTGGCGGGCGGTATCGATGTCCCGCTGGCACTCGGCTCCCGCTCGACCTATCTCCGCGGGCGCCTCGGCGGGCTCGGCGGCCGGGCCCTCCAGAAGGGCGACCTCCTGCCGGTGGGCTCGCCGGCTCCGGGATCGGGGCGGGAAGGCCGGACCGTCCGAGAGGCACTCCGGCCCGCATATCCCGCGGAGCGGGAGTGCCGTGTGATCCTGGGACCGCAGGACGACCGCTTCACGGCCGAGGGGATCCGCGCGTTCCTCGAGGGTCCCTACGACGTCACGCCGCAGGCCGACCGGATGGGGTATCGTCTGAAGGGACCGGTGATCACGCACGCACGCGGGCACGACATCGTGTCGGACGGCATCCCGCTGGGTGGGATCCAGGTTCCGGGTGAGGGGCAGCCGATCGTGCTCCTGGTCGACCGCCAGACGACCGGTGGCTACACGAAGATCGCAACCGTGATCGGTGTGGACATCGGCGCGATCGGCCAGACCCGCCCGGGCCAGCGGATCCGCTTCCGGCGAGTGACCCTGGAGGAGGCCCACGCCGCGCTCGTCGCGGAGGCCGCGTGGCTCGCCCGCGCGGTCGAAGGCTGAGTTGCCAAGATAAGGGAGAGCGCGGCGCCGCCCCGGCTCGCGGCGCCCGGAGGAATGACGCGATGGCCAACGTGATCGATCTCAACTGCGACATGGGCGAGTCCTACGGGCGGTGGACCCTCGGCGCCGACGAGGCCATCATGCCGCAGATCACCTCGGCCAACATCGCGTGCGGGTTCCACGGCGGCGATCCCCACGTCATCCGGAAGACCGTCGCGCTCGCGCTGAAGCACGGGGTCGCGATCGGGGCGCACCCGTCCCTGCCGGATCTCATGGGGTTCGGACGGCGGGTCATGGACGTGACGCCCGCCGAGCTGCGGGACTACGTGTGCTACCAGACCGGGGCCGTTCGCGAGTTCTGCCGCGCGGCGGGCGTCGACCTCCAGCACGTCAAGCCCCACGGCATCCTCTACACGATGGCCGAGCAGCAGGAGGCGATCGCCGAGGCGATCGGGCAGGCCGCGCGGGAGTCGGGGGGGCGGCTCATTCTGATGACGCTCGCCTCGGGCAAGTACGACGCCCACTGCCGGAAGATGGGGATCCGGGTCGCCTCGGAGGGCTTTGCGGACCGCGCCTACGAGGTGGACGGGACGCTGGTCTCCCGGCGGAAGGCGGGCGCCCTCATCACGGACCCGGCGCAGGCGGCGGCGCAGGCCGTCCGGATGGCGGCCGAGGGCAAGGTGCGCACGATCGACGGCGTCGACATCGACCTGTCCGTCCAGACCATCTGCTGTCACGGGGACACGCCGGGGGCCGAGCGCATCGTCCGCGCGGTCCGCGCCGGGCTCGACGCCGCGGGGATCCAGGTCCGGCCGCTGCGGGACTGGCTTCCGTAAGGTGGCGACCGCGCGGCCGTACGACGTCGTGACGTTCGACTGCTACGGTACCCTCATCGACTGGGAGGGCGGGCTCGCCACGGCGCTCATGCGCGCCGCGTGGGCGGACGGCGTGCGGCTCGAGCGGGCGGGAGTCATCCGGGCCTACATGGCCGCGGAGCGGGAAGTCGAGGCGGGCGCCTACCGGCCGTACCGCGAGGTCCTGGCGGATTCGGCTCGCGGCGTCGCGGCCCGCCTCGGCTGGCGGCTCGATCCCGCGCGGGCGTCGTTCCTGCCCGACAGCCTGCCGGCGTGGGTGCCGTTTCCCGACACCAACGCGGCCCTCGAGCGCCTTCGCGCCGCCGGTTACGCGCTCGGCATCCTGTCGAACGTGGACGACGACCTCCTGGCCGCGACCCGGCGGCACTTCACCGTGGAGTTCGAGCTCGTCGTCACCGCCCAGCAGGTGCGGGCGTACAAGCCGGCGCGCCCACACTTCGAGGCCGCTCGGCGGGCGATCGGCTCGCGCTCCTGGCTCCACGTCGGCCAGGGTTACTTCCACGACATGGTCCCGGCGCGGGCCCACGGCATCCCGAACGCCTGGATCAACCGGAACGGCGACGTGCCGGAGGACGGAGGCCGGGTGGATCGGGAGTTTCCCACCCTTCGCGAGCTGGCCGACTGGCTGGCCCCCGCCCGGTGACGGGCTAGGAGCGGCGCGATGGCCCGCTGTCACGAGCTGCTCCACGGCGCGATCGACCTCCACACGCACTCGTCGCCGTCGTTCTTCGACCGGCTGCTCGACGACGTCGGCCTCGCCGAGCAGGCCCGCGCCGCCGGGATGCGGGCCGTGCTCTACAAGGCCCACGAGCAGGACACGACGGGGCGGGCGGCGCTCGTCCGCCGCGCGGTGCCCGGCATCGAGGCCTTCGGCGGCGTGGTGCTGAACCAGGTGGTGGGCGGCCTCAATCCGGCCGCGGTGGACGCGTCGATCAAGCTGGGCGGCCGCATGGTGTGGATGCCGACCATGTCGGCGCAGCACCACATCGGCTTCTTCGGCGGCAGCCACTTCGGCTCGCACATGAAGGGGAAGACGGCTGGCGCCGGCCCGCCGCAGGGCCTGACGGTCCTCGACGGAACGGGAGGGTTGCGCCCGGAGGTCCGGGAGATCCTCCGGCTGATCGCCGCCGCGGGGATCTGTCTGTCGACGGGGCATCTGTCGCTCGCGGAGATCCAGGCCCTCGTCCCGGCGGCCCGCACGGCCGGCGTGTCCCGCATCCTCGTCACGCATCCGGACCTCAAGCTCTCCGGCATCGGGGTGGCGGACCAGAAGGCACTCGCCGACGCGGGCGCGATCCTCGAGAAGGACGTCAACACGCTCGGGCCGCCCTGGCACTCGACGACGCTCGACGCGATGATCCATTCGATCCGGGAGGTGGGCCCCGCCCGCTGCGTCCTCGCCACCGACTACGGGCAGCTTCACAGCCCGGCGCCGGTGGAAGGGATGCGGATCTTCGTCCAGCTCTGCCTCGAGCAGGGGATCTCGGAGACGGAGATCCGCACCATGGTGGCCGACAACCCCGCGCGGCTCCTCGGCCTCGGCTGAGCGGGCCGTCCGGCGACCCCCGGCGGCCCCCGAGCGCCGGGTGGGAGGGGTAGAGCGATGGCACAGAAGGCCGTCGAGCTCATCCTCATGCGGCAGCTCGCGAGCTACCTCGCGGTGCCGATCTTTCTCGTCGACCCTGAGGGGAACCTCCTCTACTACAACGAGCCGGCGGAGCGCCTGCTAGGGCGCCGGTACGACGAGACCGGCGAGATGCCGGCCGCCGCGTGGTCGACGATCTTCGCCCCCACCGCCGAGGACGGAAGCCCGCTCCGGGCGGAGGAGCTGGCGCTGTCGATCGCCCTCCAGCAGTGGCGCCCGGCCCACCACACGCTCGTCATCCGGGGTCTGGACGGCGTGGACCGGCGCATCGCGGTCACCGCCTTCCCGCTCGAGGGGCAGGGCCGGCGCCGCCTGGGCGCCGTCGCCATCTTCTGGGAGGACCGGCCGTCGTGAGGCTCACCCTCTGGGGCACGCGCGGCTCCGTGGCCGCGGCCGGGCCCGACACGGTGCGGTACGGCGGCAACACCTCCTGCGTCGAGGCGCGGGCCGCCGACGGCAGCGTGCTCGTCCTCGATGCCGGCACGGGCATGCGCCGCCTGGGCGTGGCGCTCCGCGGTCAGGGGCGCCGCGTGGACATCCTGCTGACCCACCTCCACATGGACCACATCCAGGGGCTCGGCTTCTTCGCCCCCTTCTTCGAGCAGGACCGCGAGGTGCACGTGTGGGGCCCGCCGTCCACGACGCTGGCGCTCCGGGAGCGGCTCACGCGCTACCTGTCGCCGCCGCTCTTCCCCGTGCGGCTCCGCGAGCTGCCGTGTCGCCTCGTTCTCCACGACGTGCCCCTCGAGGGGTTCGAGATCGGGCCGTTCCACGTCAACGCCGCGCTGGTCTGCCACCCCGGCCCCACCGTCGGCTACCGGCTCGCGGCGGACGGCGCCACGCTCGCCTACCTCCCGGATCACGAGCCGGCGCTCGGACTCGGGCGGATGCCCGCCGCGCCCGACTGGATCTCCGGGTTCGCCCTTGCTGCCGGCGTCGACGTGCTGGTTCACGACGCCCAGTACAGCGCCGCCGAGTACGTCGATCACGTCGGCTGGGGGCACAGTGCGCTGACCCACACGCTGGCCCTCGGGACCGCCGCCGAGGTCCGGCGACTGGTGACCTTCCACCACGATCCGGGGCACGACGACGACACGCTGACGCGCCTGCTCGACGAGGCCTGCGGGGGCGCCGCCTTCCCGTTCGAGATCGTGCCGGGGACCGAGGGGCTGTCCTTCAACGTTGGCGACGCTGGCGACCCTGGCGATCTTGGAGGTCCGGGACACTCCGCGGCGTCGCGGTAGGCTGACCGGGACGCCGCCGGCCCGGATCAGGCGCGGGTCGAGAGGGCAGGGCCCACGCCGACGACGCGGAACGGGAAGACCTCCCCCTGCATCACGCGGGCCCGCACCGCCGGATCGTCGTCCATCACCTGCCGGGCCTCGTCCGGCGAGCCGGCGCGGAAGATCACGATCCCGAAAGTCGCGGCGTCCGTGGTCTGGGTGCGCCCGAAGAGCAGGACCACGCCGGCCGCCGTCAGCCGCTCGAGGTACGCGCGATGCGCGGCGACGGCCTCGCGCTCCTCCGGCGTGGGGCCATCGGTCAGCATGGCCGGGCGCGTGGCCTGGATTCGATAGATGAACTCGGACATCCGCGGCGCTCCTTTCTCCGGGCCGCAGCGCTCGGGCCGCGGCCGTTGACACGACTCCCACGCCCCCCTATCATTCGCTCGAATCCTGTCACCGCTCCGAGTTTGCCGCTCCTTCCGAGGAGGCGCCATGCGAATCCGCCACGTGCTGCTCTCGGTCACCGTCGCTGTCGCCCTCGCGCTCCCGGTCGCGCCGGCCGTCGCCCAGCAGAAGGAGGTCGTGATCGGGTTGCTGTACCCCCTGAGCGGCCCGACGGCGTCGGCGGGGCTCGACGAGAAGCACGTCTACGAGCTCTTCGCCGACATGGTCAACGGCAAGGAGCCGATGATCCCCGGCGCCTTCTACCAGCAGCTCAAGGGCCTGCCCGGGTTCCCGGGCGGGGCCCGGCTCCGCCTCATCTTCGTCGACCACCAGGGCAAGCCCGATATCGGCCAGGCCGAGGCGGAGCGCCTGATCACCCAGGAGAAGGCGCACGTCCTCGTGGGCTCGTGGCAGTCGAGCGTCACGGCGACGACGAGCCAGGTCGCGGAGCGCTTCGGCATCCCGCACTTCAACTCCGAGTCGAGCTCGCCGGGGCTCACGCGGCGCGGGTTCAAGTGGTTCTTCCGGTCGTCGCCCCACGACGAGCACTTCACGCAGGCGATGTTCGATTTCCTGGCCGACTTCCAGAAGAAGCGGGGCGTCAAGCTGGAGACGGTCGCCATCTCGAACGAGGACACGCTGTTCGGGACCGACTCGGCGAAGACGCAGCGCGCGCTCGCCCAGAAGTACGGCTACCGGATCGTGACCGAGTTCGCGTACCGGGCGAACAGCACGTCGCTGACGGCCGAGGTGCAGAAGCTCAAGGCCGCGAACCCGGACGTGTGGTTCCCGACCTCGTACCAGTCCGACGCCATCCTCTTCACGCGGACGTCCAAGGAGCTCGACTGGAACCCGAAGATCATCCTCGCCCAGGACTCGGGTCACATCGATCCGAAGTTCATCGAGGCCACCGGGAAGGACTCCGAGGGATATCTCTCGCGCTCGCCCTTCGCGCAGGATCTGGTCGAGAAGACCCCGGTGGCGAAGGCGGTCAATCCCGGCTACAAGGCGCGCTCGGGCAAGGACCTCTACGACCTGCCGGCCCGCGCGTTCACCGGCATCGTGACGCTGGTGGACGCCCTCAACCGCGCCGGCTCGACCGAGCCGGAGGCGATCCGCGCGGCTCTCGCCAAGACCGACATCAAGGCCGCTGACCTCCTGGTGCCCTGGACCGGCGTCAGGTTCGACGAGACGGGCCAGAACGTCGGGGTGCGGGCGATCATCGTCCAGCTCCAGGGCGGGAAGTACTGGACGGTCTGGCCATTCGAGGTGGCGGCGCGCGAGGTCCTCTATCCCATCCCGAGGTGGTCCGACCGGAAGTAGGTCGGACGCCGGACCCTCGAGTGTGAAGCGGTGAGTGTCCGCGTCGGGATCGACGTCGGCGGGACGTTCACCGACCTCGTCGCCATCGATCCAGGGTCCGGAGCGGTCCGCTCGCGCAAGGTCCTCACGACGCCCGAGGCGCCGGCTCGCGGCGTCCTGGCCGGCCTCCAGTCGCTGGCGCCCGACGCCGGCTCGATCGCCCACGGGACCACGATCGTCACGAACGCGATCGTCGAGGGCCGCCACGCCCGGACGGCCCTCGTGACCACGCGGGGCTTCCGGGACGTGCTCGAGATCGCCCGCCAGAGCCGCCAGGAGCTCTACCGGCTCGATCTCGCGCCGCGGCCGGCGCCGCTCGTGCCCCGCCACCTCCGGCTCGAGGTGACGGAGCGCGTCCTCGCCGACGGCCGGGTCGCCGTGGCCCTCGCGGAGGACGAGCTGCCGGCGCTGGCGGCGGCGCTCCGCGCGAGCGGCGTCGAGGCGGTGGCCGTCTGCCTCCTCCACGCCTACGCGCACCCGGCCCACGAAGCGCGCCTCCGTGCGGCGCTCGAGGGGCAGGTCCCGTTCGTCTCCGTGTCGCACGAGATCAACGCGGAGTACCGGGAGTACGAGCGCACGTCGACGACGGCCCTGAACGCCGCGGTCATGCCGATCGCGGACCGGTACCTCGCCGATCTCGAGGCCTCGCTCGCCCGGGCGGGCGTCGGCGCGACGCTCCACCTGCTCCAGTCGAGCGGCGGCATGATGTCGGCGGCGGTCGCGCGGCGGCGACCGCTCGCCATGGCCGTGTCGGGGCCGGCGGGCGGCGTCGCGGCGTCGCGGTTCCTCGCCGAGACGGTCGGCCTCCGGAACGCGATCGCCTTCGACATGGGCGGGACGACCACCGACGTCTGTCTGATCGCCGACGGGCGGGCGGAGACCCTGCCCCAGCGGCGGCTGGGCGGGCACCCCGTGCGGCTGCCCTCGGTCGGCGTCGAGTCGATCGGCGCGGGCGGGGGCTCGCTGGCCCGGGCCGACGGCGGCGCCCTCCGGGTCGGACCGGAGAGCGCGGGCGCGCGGCCGGGCCGGCGTGCTACGGCCAGGGCGGGACGGCGCCCACGGTCACCGACGCCCACGCGGTGGCGGGCACTCTCCGGGGTGACGCGCTGCTCGGCGAGGCGATCCGCGTCGACACGGCGCGCGCGCGCGCGGCGCTCGCGCCCGTGGCGCAAGGCGCTCGGGCTCGGGCTTCGCGAGGCGGCGGCGGGCGTCCTCGAGGTGGCGAACGCGGCGATGCGCCGCGCGATCCGGCTGATCTCCGTCCAGCGTGGACACGACCTCCGGGGCTTCGCCCTGATCGCGTACGGTGGCGCCGGCCCGCTCCACGCCGGCCGGCTGGCGCAGGAGCTCGGCATGCCGGGCGTCGTCGTCCCGGCGCACGCCGGCGTGTTCTCGGCGCTCGGCTGCGTCGTGGCCGAGGTGGCCTACGACCACGTTCAGACCTTCCGTCGACCGCTCGACGGTCTGGCGGCGACGGAGCTCGACGCCCGGTTCGCGCCGCTGGTGGCGGCGGTGCGCGCCCCGCTCCTGGCCGAGGGCCACCGGCCCGAGGCGATCGAAGTGCGGCGGAGCGTCGACGTCCGGTACGTCGGGCAGAACTACGAGCTCGAGGTGGCGTGGGCCGGCGACCTCGACGGCCTTCGCGGGGGTTTTCACGCTCTCCACCGGCGGCTCTACGCGTACGCGACGGACGACGCGGTGGAGTGCGTGAATCTCCGCGTCCGCGCCGGCGTCGAGGCGGCGCGGGCGCGGCTGCCGGAGTGGCCCGACGACGGGCACCGGCGCGGCCGTTCGCGGAGCACGAGGCATACTTCCCCGAGACCGGGTCCACCGCCCTCCCGGTGTACCGGCGGGAGGATCTCCCACCCGAGCATCCGCGTCAAGGGTCCGGCCCTCATCGAGGATCCGTGGGCCACGACCCTCGTTTACCCGGGCCATACGAGTCGCCTCGATCGCGCCGGCAATCTGTGGATGGGCTCGGAGCCCGGAGTTCCTGAGGAAGCTCAGACCGTGATTCCGGATTCGTTCGGAGGGCGGTCTCGTGGACAGCGCGGACATGCCGGGAAGCCAAAGTCTGAGCCCGGTCACGCTGGAGGTCGTGCGCCACGCGATCTACGCGATCGCGGATGAGATGAGCGTCATCATCATGCGCTCGGCGCGCTCCACGCTTCTCAAGGAGACGGGCGACCTGTCGAGCGCGCTTACCGACGCCCGCGGCCGGCTGATCGCCCAGGGCCGCGACATCCCCATCCACCTCGGCGTGATGGCCTTCACGGTGAAGGAGTTCCTCCGGCGCGTGCCGCGGCGGGAGCTCCGCGACGGAGACGTCTGGTACCTGAACCTCCCCGAGGTCGGCGGCAACCACCTACCCGACGTGAAAGCGATCCGGCCAGTGTTCGCGGGCGGGCGGCTCGTCGCCTTCGCCATCAATCTCGCCCACTGGGTCGACATCGGCGGCGCCGTCCCGGGGTCGTACGTGCCGTGGGCGGACGAGGCCATCCAGGAGGGACTCCGGATCGCGCCGATCAAGGTGTTCGACCGGAAGGGGCCCACGCGGGCCTTCGACTTCATCATGGCGAACGTCCGTGGCCGGGAGGAGCGCGAGGGCGACTGCCGCGCCATGTACTCCGCCGTCGAGGTCGGGGCCCGGCGTCTCGGCGAGCTCTTCGAGCGCTATGGGCCACCAACGATCCTCGGCTGCTTCGATCGCTACCGGGCCGAGTCGGAGGCCTCCATGCGGGCGGCGATCCGCAGGATCCCCGACGGCGTCTACGCGGGTGAGGACTGGATCGACGACGACGGCCACGAGGATCGGCCCGTGCCGGTCCGGGTGACCGTCACCGTGCGGGGCGGGCGCGCCGCGTTCGACTTCACCGGCACTGGCCCGGCGGTAAAGGGCCCGGTGAACGCGACGCCGTTTGTCACCTACTCCGCGGTCTACTACAGCGTGAAGTCGCTCGTCGCCCCCGACGTTCCCGCGAACGACGGGTGCTACCGTCCCATTACGGCGCACATCCCGCCGGGCACGATCCTGAACCCGCCAATCAGCGCTCCGGTCGTCGGCGGCAATCACGAGACGTCCCAGCGGGTCGTGGACGCGTGCTACAAGGCGCTAGCTCAGGCCATTCCCGAGCGCATCACCGCTGGCGGTCCCACCACCGCAGGGATTCTCCTCTTCGGCAGCCGCCAGGACGGACGGTGGCGCATCTTCTACGAGGTCCACGGAGGCGGGGAAGGCGCCAGCGCGGCGCGGGACGGCGGCCACGCCGTGCGGGTCCACATGTCCAACGTCATGAACACGGCGGTCGAGGTCATCGAGACCGAGCACCCGTTCGAGATCCTCCGCCACGCCCTCCGGCCGGGGAGCGGCGGCGCCGGCACGCACCGGGGCGGGTGCGGCTTCACGCGGGCGTACCGGGTCCTGGCCGACACGACGCTCACGACGATGCTCGAGCGACGCGTCGTCCCGCCGTGGGGCGCGTTCGGCGGCGCTCCCGGGGCCCCCTACCGCGTCACGCTCGAGCGGGACGGGACCGCGCGCGACGTCAAGGGAAAGGAGACGCTGCGCCTCCGGTCCGGCGACGTCGTCGTGATCGAGACCTGCGGGGGCGGCGGGTACGGCGACCCGGCGGCCCGGTCGCCCGAGCTCCTAGCCCGCGACCGGCTCGAGGGATACGTGCCCGCTGAGTCTGCGAGCGTGGACGAGGGTGGCGCGCCTGAGGGGAGATCCTGATGAGGCTCGCGAACCAGACGGCCATCGTGACGGGGGCGGCGAAGGGCATGGGGCGCGCGATCTCCCTCCGCCTCGCGGGAGAGGGGGCGGACCTCGTCCTCGCCGCGCGCGAGGTCGCGCCGCTCGAGGCGGTGGCCGCGGAGGCCCGCGCCCTCGGGCGGCGGACCCTCGTCGTCCCCGTCGACGTCCGGGACGAGGCGCAGGTCCGGGCCATGGTCGCGAGCGCGACCGGGGCCTTCGACCGCATCGACGCCCTGGTGAACTGCGCGGGAACGACGGGACCCGTCGAGACCCCGGTCCACGAGATCCGCGCGGAGGACTGGGACGATCTCCTCGCGATCAACCTCAGGGGCACCTTCCTGCCGACCAAGCACGTCGTGCCGGTGATGCTCCGCCAGCGCCGCGGGAAGATCGTGAACATCGCGGGGACCTCGGGGCTCCGGGGCTACAAGCTCCGCGCGGCCTACTCGTCCTCGAAGTGGGCGGTGCGCGGGTTCACGCGCACGGTGGCGCTCGAGGTCGGCCCTCACGGGATCAACGTCAACTGCGTGGCGCCGGGGATCGTGGCGGGGGAGCGCATGGACCGGCTCTGCCGCGAGAAGGCGAAGAAGCGCGGGTGGACGCCGGAGCAGGTCTACGAGGAGTACGTGCAGGAGATGGCGCTCCGCCGCGTGACGACGGCCGAGGACGTCGCGAACGCCGTGCTGTTCCTCTGCAGCGAGGAGTCGCGTAACATGACCGGGCAGTGCCTGACGGTCGACGGCGGCTGGGACGTGTAGCGGAGGAGAGGATGAAGCGCACCGGGCTCACGAAGCAGGCGCCGCATCCCTGGCCCTTCTCGCACGGCGTCGTGATCGAGGGGTCGGCGCGGCTCGTGTTCCTCGCCGGGCAGGTGGCCTTCGACCGCCACGGATCCGACCGGCAGCTCGTCGGGGTCGGCGACCCGGCGGCTCAGACCCGCCAGGCGATCGAGAACGTCCGGACGCTCTTGCGCCAGGCGGGCGGCGACCTCCAGCACGTGGTGGAGATGACCGTGTACGCGACCAGCGCCGAGCTGATGGAGCCGGCCGGCCGCGTCGCCCAGGCGTACTTCACCGACCCGCTGCCGGCGCAGTCGTTCATCGTGGTGAAGGCCCTCGCGCGCCCGGAGCTGCTCGTCGAGATCCGCGCGATCGCGGCCATCCCCCTGCCGCGCGCCCGGCGACAGGGACGCGCACGACCCGCGGCCGGGCGCCGGCGGCGCGCGCGGCGGACCTGACCGGGCCGGCCGAGAACTGGACGCGAGGGAGGCAACATGGGACGGAAGGTGCTGGCGCCGACGGCGGACGGGAAGCCGATCGGCATGTACGCGGCGGGATTCTCCGTGGACCCGGCGCGCCTGGTGTTCGTCTCCGGCCAGGTGGCGATGAACGCCGAGGGTCAGGTCGTGGGCGAGGGCGACGTCAAGGCGCAGGCGGCCCAGGTGTATCGGAACCTGGCGGCGGTCCTGGCCGAGGCGGGATGCACGCTCCGCGACGTCGTCAAGTTCACGACGTTCCTCGTCCGGAACGAGGACTGGACGCCGTTCGCCGAGTGGCGCCGGGCCGAGTACCCGAAGCTGTTCCCGGACGGGGTCTATCCGGCGAACACCGGCGTCGTGGTCGTGGAGCTCGCGCGCCCGACCCTGCTCCTCGAGGTGGAAGCCATCGCCGTGAGGCCGGGCGGGCCGGCGGCGCGAAGCCGGCGGCCGCGGGCCGGCGCGGCGAGCCGCCGGGGGGGCCGAGGCCCGGGGAAGAAGACGACCCGGGCGGGCGGGCGGCGGCGCTCCTGAGAGGCCGTCCGGCGGCGTGGTCGTCACGGTGCGGTACATCTTCGGGCTCGCGCGGGCGGCGGACGGCGGCGACGCGCTCTCGCTCGAGCTCCCGCCGGGGTCGACGGTGTTCGAGGCGCTCCGGCGGCTGGGGCTGTCGGCGCTGGAGCTCCACGCGGCCGTCAACGGCGAGTCAGCCGCCGACGGCACGGTGCTCCGGGACGGCGACGAGATGATCCTGATCCCGTCCATCCAGGGCGGGCGGGGTGAACGGGAGGCGAGGCCATGAGACAGGGAATGATCGTGGCGAGCGTGCTCGCGGGTCTTGGACTCGCAGGCACTTCGGCGGGGCCGGCGACGGCCCAGACCCGCGTGATCGTGCCGATCGTCATCCAGACGCAACGGGCGGCGTCGCCGCAGTCGGCGCGCACGCCGTCCATCCACGTCACCTCCCGGACGGCGTCACCCCAGCCGGGCGTGACGACGACGCGGGTCACGGTGCGGGACACCACGGGGGCCGGCCGGAGCGTCGGTCTCTCGCCGGCGAGCCAGACGATGGCGACCGTCCCGGCCGGCACACCCTCGGTCCTGGTCACGGTCGACCGGCGGCGCGGGCCGGACGGAGCCGGCGCCCCGGGCCAGACGCGGGTGACCGTCGAGGACGTCTCGCACTCGAACCGCGCGCTGGGCGGGCCCGCGCCCGTGTCGGTCCAGCGGGCGGCCGGATTCGGGCAGCAGACGCTGATCATCACGAGCGAGGCGCCCATCGACGCGCCGATCGTGATCCTGGCCCCCTAGCGGTGCTCCTGCCGCGCTTCGAGTATCGGCACGCGACGTCGCTGCTCCAGGCGACGACGCTCCTCGCGGAGAACCCGGTGGCGCAGGCCCTCGCGGGGGGCACCGATCTCCTGGTCGACCTCCGCGAGCGGCGGCGCCAGCCGCCCATGCTCGTCGACGTCGGCGACCTGGCCGAGCTCCGGGGGATCGAGACGGACGACGGCACCACGCGGATCGGCGGCGGGGTGACGGTGGGCGAGCTGCTCGCCTCGCCCCTCGTCACGGCGCGCCTGCCGGCGCTTCGGGCCGCCGCCCGGGACTTCGCCGACTTCCTGACGCGGAACAAGGCCACGCTCGGCGGGAACCTCGCGAACGCGAGCCCCGGCGCCGACCTCGTCGTCCCCCTGCTGGCGCTGGACGCGGCCGTGGTCCTCGCGGGCCCGGGTGGCGAGCGGACGGTTCCGCTGGACGCCTTCCTGCTCGGGCCCCGCCGGACGGCGGCGCGCCCCGGCGAGCTGATCCGGCAGGTCGTGGTGGCGCGGCACGGCGGCCGCCAGGCCTGGTACAAGCTCGGGCTGAAGCGCGGCGGCGCGATCGCGGTCGTGAGCGTCGCCACCTGGATCGCGCTGGATGCGTCCGGGCGCGTCAGCGACGCGCGGATCGCGCTCGGCGCGGTGGGGCCGCGGCCCTTCCGCCCGCGCGAGGCGGAGGCGCACCTCGTCGGCGCTCCGCTCGACCCGGGCCGCGTGGGGCGCGCGGCCGATCTGGCCGCCGCCGCCGCCCGGCCCATCACCGACGTGCGCGGCGGCGCCGACTACCGGACGGCCATGGTCCACGCGCTGGTTGCGCGCTGTCTCGGCGCCGCGGGGGGTGCCTAGCCGTGCGGCCCATCGAGCTCATGCTGAACGGCACGCGGGTCCGGACGACGGTGGAGCCGCACGAGACCCTCCTGGGCGTGCTCCGCCAGCGCCTCGCGGCGACCGAGGTCAAGTCGGGCTGCGAGCGGGGCGACTGCGGCGCGTGCGCGGTCCTGCTCGACGGCCGGGCGATCAACTCGTGCCTGGCACTGGCCGTCCAGGCGGACGGCCGCGCGGTCACGACGGTGCGCGGGCTCGGGACGCCGGAAGCCCCGCACCCGCTCCAGGCCGCCTTCATCGAGCTGGGCGCGGCGCAGTGCGGGATCTGCATCCCGGGCATGCTGGTCACGCTCTATGCGGCCCTCCAGGCGCACCCCGACGCGAGCCGCCAGGAGATCCGCGAGGCGATCGGCGGCAATCTCTGCCGCTGCACCGGGTACCACAAGATCGTGGACGCCGCCCTCGCCGCCGCCCGCCGCCTCCGCGAGTCGCGGCCGGCCGGAGCATCGCCGTGAGTGACGGCTCGGCGGCTCCGTCGACGCTCGGCCCCGGCGGCTTCCGGATCGTCGGCCAGCGGGCGCCCCGGCCCGACGCGATCGACAAGGTCTTCGGCCTCACGCGCTACGCCGACGACTTCGCGATGGGCGGCATGCTCCACGCGAAGGTCGTGCGCTCACCCCGCCCCTCGGCGCGGATCGTCCGGATCGACGTGAGCGCGGCCGAGGCCGTGCCCGGGGTGCGGTGCGTTCTCACGGCGCGGGACGTCCCGCACAACGTCCTCTTCAGCGACGTCCCCGGCCAGACGACGACGGTGGGCCCCCTCCGCGCCCGGACCCAGGTGCTCGCGGAGGAGGTCGTGCGCTTCCTCGGGGAGCCCGTCGCGCTCGTGGCCGCGGAGACCGAGGAGGCGGCGGAGGAGGGCGCCCGCCGCGTGACCGTCGAGTACGCGGATCTTCCCGGCGTCTTCGACCCCGAGGCGGCGATGCGCCCCGACGCGCCCCGGCTCGAGCCGACGGGGAACGTCATCTCGCGCTGGAAGATCCGCAAGGGCGACGTGGAGGCGGGCTTCCGCGAGGCCGACGTCGTCGTCGAGCGGAGCTACCGGACGCCGTTCATCGACCACGCCTTCATCGAGCCCGAGGCCGGCGTCGCCTGGCTCGACGAGAACGGCGTGATCACGATCCGCGTGGCGACCCAGGTCATCGAGCACTTCCGCGACGTCGCCAACGTGCTGGGGCTTCCCCACTCCCGGGTCCGGATCATCGCGCCCTACATCGGCGGCGGCTTCGGGGGCAAGGAGGACGTCACGGTCGAGGTGTTCCTCGGGCTCCTGGTCTGGAAGACCACGCGGCCGGTCCGGCTCTGCTACTCGCGCGAGGAATCGATCATCTCGCCGACCAAGCGGCACCCGTTCATCATGCGGTACAAGCACGGCGCCCGCCGGGACGGTACGCTCGTCGCGGCCGAGATCGAGCTCATCTCCGACGCCGGCGCCTACGCGTACCTGTCGCCGCTGACCCTCCTCTACGGCATGGTCCACGCCGCGGGACCGTACCGCATCCCCCACGTCAAGGTCGACGGGGTGTCGGTCCTGACGAACAACCCGCCGACCTCCGCCTTCCGGGGCTTCGGCTCGGCGCAGCCGGCGTTCGCCTACGAGAGCCAGATGGACGAGCTGGCCCGGGCCCTCGGCCTGGACCCCGTGGTCTTCCGCGAGCGGAACTACCTCCGGAAGGGCGAGCGGCTGGCCTCGGGACAGGAGCTCGAGACGGCGGTGTGGCTGCCCGAGACGGCCCGCCGCGCCTCGGACGCCCTCGGCCCTCCCCGCGCGCCCTCGGCGCCCGGCAAGCGCGTGGGGCGGGGCATCGCGTCGGCGCTCACGTCCTACGGGCGGATCGTGTGGCTCCACGACTGGGCGAGCGCGTGGGTGGAGCTCCAGATGGACGGCACGGTCCTGGTCCGGACCGGCGTTCCCGACATCGGCGGCGGCCAGGCGGCCTCGCTGGTGCAGATCACGGCGGAGCTCCTGGGCGTGCCCCAGGCGGACATCGCCATCCACATCGGCGACTCGGCGCTCACGCCGCTCGCGGGCACCACCACCGCGACCCGGCAGCTCTACATGTCGGGCTCCGCGGTGCACAAGGCGGCGAGCGAGCTCCGCGCGACGCTCCTCGCCCAGGCGGCGGAGCTGTTCGCCACGTCCCCGGACGCCGTGGAGCTGGCCGACGGGGCGGCGGTGCTGCGCGACGCGCCGGATCGGCGGGTGGCATTCCGGGAGCTGGCGGCGGCCTGCGCGCGCGCGCATCGGCCGCGATCGGCGTTCGCCATCTACCAGGCGCCGGCGGGGCAGGTGATGGACTTCGAGACCGGGCAGGGGAAGGTGTTCCCGGACTTCACCTTCGGCTCGCAGGCGGCCGATGTCGAGGTCGACGAGGCGACGGGGGAGGTCGCGGTGCTGGCGCTCGCGGCGTGCTACGACGTGGGCCGCGCCATCAACCGGAACTCGGTCGAGGGCCAGATGGAGGGCGGCGCCGCGATGGGCCTCGGCTACGCGCTCCTCGAGGAGGATCGGGTGGCGGAGGGCGTGACCCTCACGCCCAACCTCATGACCTACCTCATCCCGACGGCGCTCGACGTTCCCGACGTGACCACGATCGTCCTCGAGTCCGGCGAGGGCATGGGCCCCTGGGGCGCCCGCGGGATCGGCGAGCCCGCGATGGTCCCGACGGCGCCCGCGATCGCCAACGCCGTCCGTGACGCGGTCGGCGTCCGCCTGACGCGCCTGCCGATCACGCCCGAGCGCCTCTGGCGGGCGATGCAGGACGCCCGGCCGTCCTGACCGGCTGGCCCCCGATCGCAGACGTGCCCGGCTGATGGCGGCGACCCTGCGGGGGTCGCTCGGGGTGGCGGCCGCGCCGCCGCTCGGGGCGGTCCTCCGCCCGCTCCTGCCGCTCTTCGTCGTCGACGTCCTCACGGCCTTCACCGTCGGGATGGTGCCGCCGCTCCTGCCGCTGCTCGCCGACGAGTGGCAGCTGTCGCCGCTCCAGGCCGGGCTCGTCAACACGGTCTACGCGCTCGGCCGCCTCGGGACCAGCTATCCGGCGAGCACGCTGCGCGCCCGTCACGGCACGCGTCGGGTGGTCTTCCTCGGCCTCGCGCTCCTGGTGACGGGCGTGGTGGCCTGCGGGCTGGCGCCGGGGTTTCTCGCTTTCCTGCTGGCCCGCCTCGTCATGGGCGTTGGCGCCTCGGCCGCGTTTCTCGCGATCTTCGCCGAGCTCCTCGAGACGGCGCCGGCCGCCTGGCGGGGCCGGCTCACGAACCTGTTCGAGGGCATGGCGATCCTGAGCCTCGGGATCGGGAGCACGCTGGGGGCCTGGGCCGCCGGCCAGGTGGGCTGGCGGTGGGTCTTCGCGGGCGCGGGGCCGGTGCTCCTCCTCTGCGGGCTCGTGTGGCGCGCGCTCGGGGCCGCGGCTGGCCGTCACGCGGTCGAGGCCGCGGCGGCGGACCAGCCGGACCGTCGCCTCGCCCATCGCCGCCTCCTGCCGGTGTACGCCGCGAGCCTGAGCCTGTCGATGACGTGGGCGGGCCTCTTCGCGACGATGGCGCCGCTCCTGGGTCACGCGCGGTACGGGCTCGGCTCGGGCCCCCTCGGTCTCGCGCTGAGCGCCGGGTACGCGGCGGAGCTGGCCGGGCTCCTCGGAGTCGGACTCGTCATCGATCGGATCCGCCGGGAGCCCATCTTCTTCGCAGGGGCGGCGGCGGTGGCGGCCGGCGGCCTGGTCCTGGCGGCCGGCACGCATCCCGCCGTCTTCGTCCTCGGGCTCGTCCTGGTCGGCGGCGGGTTCGCGGTCTGGATGGTGCCGGCCATCGTGCTGGCCGACCGCGTGGGCACCCCCATGCCCCCGGGGTACTTCGCCGTCTACCGGATCGCCATGGACACGGGCATGATCGTCGGGCCGCTCGCGCTCGGCGCCGTGGCCGATCTCCTCGGCGCTCGCGCGGCCGTCGGGAGCGCCGGGTTCGCGCTGGTCGCCGGCGCGGTGGCGCTCACGCTCGGGCGACGCTGACGCCGAGTGCTATACTCCCGCGGGTGAAAGCCGGTCTCGTCGTCCTCGCGGTCGTCGCGCTCGCGGTCATCGTCGCCCTCGGATGGTTCGTCTCGATCAGCAACGATCTGGTCGCGCGCGAGCAGGCGGTTCGCGAGGCGTGGGCGCAGGTCCAGAACGTCTACCAGCGCCGGGCCGACCTGATCCCGAACCTCGTGGAGACCGTCAAGGGATTCGCCGCCCAGGAACGGGCCGTCCTGGAGGAGGTGACCCGCGCCCGCGCGAGCGTGGCGGGGATGCAGGTCACGCCCGAGATCCTGCGGGATCCGGAGGCGCTCCGGAAGTTCCAGGAGGCGCAGGCCCAGCTGGGCGGCGCGCTCGGCCGGCTGCTGGCCGTCGTCGAGCGCTATCCCGACCTCAAGTCGAACCAGAACTTCCTGGCGCTGCAGAGCCAGCTCGAGGGGACCGAGAACCGGATCGCGGTCGAGCGCCGCCGCTACAACGAGGCCGTGCGCGAGTACAACACCGCGGTCCGCCGCTTCCCGGGGAGCCTCGTCGCCTCGCTCCGGGGCTTCCCGGAGCGGCCCTACTTCGAGGCGACGCCCGGCAGCGAGGCGCCCCCGGCGATCAAGTTCTGACCAGGGCCGGAAGGTCCCACGCCGGCTGCGACGGCACGCGGGTTTGACAGGGGTCTCCCCCTCCGCTAGCATTTTTTTGCGGTAATCCTTCGATGAAACCCCGTATCCGCCAGCAAGCCCGGTTCTCCGCCCTCTACATCGCGGTCGCGGTGATCGTGCTGATCTTCCTCCAGAGCTGGCTGCTCACGCCCCAGGCTCAGGAGATCCCCATCAGCCGGCTGGTGGAGTGGGTCCGCGAGGACCGGGTCGCCCGCGTCTCCTTCGGCGAGCGGGAGATCCGGGGCGTCCTCAAGGAGCCGATCGCCGACGCGCCGATCCCGGCGCCCCAGTGGCTCGCTCGCCTCACCGGATGGACGCCGGGGGTCCTCTTCGTGGCCGTGCGCATCCCCGGTGCCGACGACGCGGCGCTCCTGCGCGAGCTCGAGGCCCGCAAGGTCGAGTTCTCGGGCCGGATCGAGTCCACCCTGGTCCGGGATCTGATCTTCGGCTGGCTCCTGCCGATCGGCGTGATGGCGGGGATCTGGATCTTCCTCATGCGGCGCATGGGCGGCGGCCCGACCCAGGCGCTCACGTTCGGGCGCTCCAAGGTCAAGATCTACGACCGCAAGGAGCTCAAGACGACCTTCGCCGACGTCGCGGGCGTCGACGAGGCGAGGGCGGAGCTCGTGGAGGTCGTCGACTTCCTGCGCAACCCGCAGAAGTACCAGCGGCTGGGCGGCCGCATCCCGAAGGGCGTCCTGATCGTCGGGCCGCCGGGCAGCGGCAAGACGCTCCTCGCTCGGGCGGTCGCGGGGGAGGCGGATGTCCCGTTCTTCTTCCTGTCGGGCTCGGAGTTCGTCGAGATGTTCGTCGGCGTCGGGGCGGCCCGCGTGCGGGATCTCTTCGAGCAGGCCAAGGAGAAGGCGCCCTGCATCGTCTTCATCGACGAGCTGGACGCCATCGGCAAGAGCCGCGCCGGCGCGACCGGCTTCGTCGGGGGCCACGACGAGCGCGAGCAGACGCTCAACCAGCTCCTGGTGGAGATGGATGGGTTCGACTCCTCCAAGGGCGTCATCATCATGGCGGCCACGAACCGGCCCGAGGTCCTGGACGCGGCGCTCCTCCGGGCCGGGCGCTTCGACCGTCAGGTGGTCGTGGATCGGCCGGACGTCCGCGGCCGGGAGGCGATCCTGCGGGTCCACGCGCGCCACGTCCGGCTCGCCCCGGAGGTGAGCCTCCAGGTCATCGCGGCGCGGACCCCGGGATTCGCGGGGGCCGACCTCGCGAACATCCTGAACGAGGCGGCCCTCCTCGCTGCCCGCAAGGGCAAGGAGTCCGTCGAGCAGGCGGACCTCGAGGAGGCGATCGACCGCGTGGTCGCGGGGATGGAGCGCCGGAGCCGCGTGCTCTCCGAGACCGAGCGCGACATCGTCGCGCATCACGAGATGGGCCACGCGCTCGTGGCGTCCTCGGTGCCCCACGCCGATCCCGTGCACAAGGTGTCGATCATCCCGCGCGGGGTGGCGGCGCTCGGCATCACCTACCAGCTGCCCACGGAGGACCGGTACATCCTGCGGCAGAGCGAGCTCGAGGACCGCATCGCCGTGATGCTCGGCGGCCACGCGGCGGAGGAGCTCGTGTATGGCGAGCTCTCCACCGGGGCGCACAACGACCTCGAGCGGGCCACGGCGGTCGCCCGGGCCATGGTGATGCGGTACGGGATGTCGGCGCGGCTCGGCCCGCTCACCTTCGGCGGGGACGGCGGCCCGGGCTTCCTGCGCCGGAACGGTCCCGGCTGGGAGGGAGGCGAGCGGGAGTACAGCGAGGAGACCTCCCGCGCGATCGACGAGGAGGTCCGGCGCATCGTCGAGCAGACCTACGAGCGGGTTCGCGCGCTCCTCGGGGCCAAGAAGGACGTCCTGCTCCGCGCCGCCGAGGTGCTGAAGGTGCGCGAGACGCTCGAGGGCGACGAGCTCCGGCGGCTGCTCGCCGGGGACCCGGTCCCCGCCGGCGCCTGAGCAGCGGGCGCCGCGCCTGCTAGAATTCCTCCGTGGCCGTCACCTACAAGGACTACTACAAGACCCTCGGCGTCCCGAAGACCGCTGACGCCAAGGCGATCAAGCAGGCCTACCGGAAGCTCGCGCGCAAGTACCATCCGGACCAGAACCCGGGCAACACCGCCGCCGCCGACCGCTTCAAGGAGATCAACGAGGCCAACGAGGTCCTCTCCGATCCGGAGAAGCGCCAGCGGTACGACACGCTGGGCCCGGACTGGGCCCGCTACGCGGAGGCGGGCGCCGGCGGGTTCGGCGCGCGGCCGGGCGGCCCGGGTGGGCCCGGCCCGGGCGGTTACCGGGTTCACGTCGACCAGTCGGGCGACCTCGGCGACTTCTCGGAGTTCTTCCGCACGATCTTCGGGGATCTCGGCACCCGCGGGCGCCCGTTCGAGGGCGTCGAGTTCGAGGAGCGCGATCTGTTCCGCGGCGGGGGGCGCGCGCGGCGGGGGGGAGACCTCGAGGCCGAGGTCGAGATCACCCTGGAAGAGGCCTACGCCGGGGCCCGGCGGACGGTCGAGTTCCAGCAGCTCGAGCCATGCGGCACGTGCCACGGCACGGGACGCCAGGGCAAAGGGGCATGCCCGACGTGCGGCGGTGCCGGCCAGGTGCCTCGAAGCTTCCGGGTCGAGGTGAAGATCCCCGCCGGGGTTCGGGACGGCTCGCGGGTCCGCGCCGCCGGCGAGGGTGGGGCAGGTACGGGTGGGGGGATCCGGGGAGACCTCTATCTCCGCGTGCGTGTGACGCCCCACTCGCTCTTCGAGCGCCGCGAGGACGATCTCCACGTCGAGGTGCCGATCGGTGTCTGGGAGGCCGCGCTCGGCGCCGAGGTCGAGGTGCCCACGCTCCGCGGCAAGGTCTCGATGAAGATCCCGCCCGAGACGAGCAGCGGGCGGACGTTCCGGCTTCCGGGCTACGGCCTCCCTCACGTGAAGGGTGGCGGACGGGGCGACCAGTTCGTCCGCGTCCGTATCGCCATGCCCCGGGACCTCACGGCCGAGGAGCGCGCCCTCTTCGAGCAGCTCCGGAGCCTCCGCCCCGCGCCTCCGCGCGAGCCCGCCTGAGACATCGGGTATGGCCGGGGGCATGGCTGGCCACCGCGCCATCCGCCCGGCCGGGGTGTCCACTGGCTGACGGCTTTTTGACAGTGTCCGGGCGCCTGCTAGACTCCTCACTGATCCCGCGCGACGCACGGCGCGGGATCATTTGTTAGGGGCAAGGAGGGCGCATGGCGCCGTTTCGCTTCGACAAGCTCACCGTCAAGGCCCAGGAGGCGGTTCAGGCCGCCCAGGGGCTGGCGGATCGCGAGGGTCACCAGCAGCTCGAGCCCGAGCACCTCTTGCTCGCGCTCGTCGAGCAGGAGGATGGCGTCGTCGGCGCCCTCCTGGCGAAGCTCGGCGCCCGGCCGGAGGCGATCCGGCGGGACGTCCAGGCCGAGATCCGCCGCCTCCCGAAGGTCAGCGGGACGAGCGGGCAGTACATGGGCCCCCGGCTCAAGGCCGTCTTCGACGCCGCCTGGGAGGAGATGGAGCGGCTCAAGGACGACTACTGCTCGACCGAGCACCTCCTCGTCGCGATCGCCCAGGAGAGCGACGGGGCCGCGGGCCGCGTCCTGCGGCAGGCCGGCGTCACGAAGGACGCGCTCTACCGGGCGCTCGTCGACGTCCGCGGCTCCCAGCGCGTCACCGACCAGAACCCCGAGGCGAAGTACCAGGCGCTCGAGCGCTACAGCCGCGACCTGACGGAGCTCGCGCGGAAGGGCAAGCTCGATCCCGTGATCGGCCGCGACGACGAGATCCGCCGGGTCGTGCAGGTGCTCTCGCGGCGGACGAAGAACAACCCCGTCCTGATCGGCGAGCCAGGCGTCGGCAAGACCGCCATCGTCGAGGGGCTCGCCCAGCGCATCGTCGCGGGGGACGTCCCCGAGGGTCTGAAGGGGAAGCGCCTCGTGGCGCTCGACCTGGGCGCCCTCATCGCCGGGACCAAGTACCGCGGCGAGTTCGAGGATCGCCTGAAGGCCGTGCTCCGCGAGATCACCGAGGCGGGCGGCGAGATCATCTGCTTCATCGACGAGCTCCACACGCTCGTCGGCGCCGGCGGCGCCGAGGGCGCGATGGACGCCTCGAACATGCTGAAGCCGGCCCTCGCGCGCGGGGAGCTCCGCTGCGTCGGCGCCACCACCCTCGACGAGTACCGGAAGCACGTCGAGAAGGACGCGGCGCTCGAGCGGCGGTTCCAGCCCATCTTCGTCAAGGAGCCCTCGGTCGAGGACACCATCGCGATCCTCCGCGGGCTCAAGGACAAGTACGAGGTCCACCACAAGGTCCGGATCAAGGACTCGGCGCTGGTGGCGGCCGCGGTCCTCTCCCACCGGTACATCGCCGACCGGTTCCTGCCCGACAAGGCCATCGACCTCGTCGACGAGGCCGCCTCGCGGCTCCGCATCGAGATCGACTCCATGCCGGCCGAGCTCGACGAGATCGAGCGCCGCATCATGCAGCTCGAGATCGAGCGCGTGTCGCTCGCCAAGGAGACCGACGAGCCGTCGCGGGAGCGCCTCGAGCGCCTGGACCGCGAGCTGGCCGACCTGAAGGAGCGGTCCACGGCCTTCAAGGCGCGCTGGCAGGGCGAGAAGGACGCCATCGGGCGCATCGGGAAGATCGCGGAGGAGATCGACGCCGCGCGGACGGCGATGGCCGACGCCGAGCGGCGCGGCGACCTCAACCGGGCGGCCGAGCTCAGGTTCGGCACCCTCCACCAGCTCCAGCAGCGGCTCGAGGCCGGGAACGCGCGCCTCGCCGAGCAGCACGGGGAGGGGCGCCTGCTCAAGGAGGAGGTCGACGAGGAGGACGTGGCCGAGGTCGTCGCCAAGTGGACCGGCATCCCGGTCACCCGTCTCCTCGAGGGCGAGGTCCAGAAGCTCGTCCAGATGGAGGACCGTCTCGCGCGGCGCGTCGTGGGCCAGCCCGAGGCGATCCACGCGGTCTCGAACGCCGTGCGGCGGGCGCGCTCGGGCCTGTCCGATCCGAACCGGCCGATCGGCTCCTTCCTCTTCCTCGGACCGACCGGCGTCGGCAAGACGGAGCTCGCGCGGGCGCTCGCCGAGTTCCTGTTCGACGACGAGCGGGCGATGGTGCGGATCGACATGTCCGAGTACATGGAGAAGCACACGGTCGCCCGGCTCCTGGGCGCCCCGCCGGGCTACGTCGGCTTCGAGGAGGGCGGCCAGCTCACCGAGGCGGTGCGGCGGCGCCCGTACTCCGTCGTGCTGTTCGACGAGGTCGAGAAGGCGCACCCCGACGTCTGGAACGCGCTCCTCCAGCTCCTCGACGACGGGCGGCTGACGGACGGCCACGGGCGGACGGTGGACTTCCGGAACACGGTCGTCATCATGACCTCGAATCTCGGGAGCCACCACTTCCGGGAGGTCGCGGACCCGGACAAGGTGCGCCCGCTCGTGCTCGAGGAGCTGCGACAGCACCTCCGGCCGGAGTTCCTGAACCGGATCGACGAGGTCATCGTCTTCCGGTCGCTCGGGCTCGACGAGATCAAGGCGGTCGTCGACATCCAGGCGGCGCACCTCCGGAAGCGCCTGGGTGAGAAGCGGATCGCCCTCGAGCTCACGGACGGCGCGAAGGCGTTGCTCGCGCGGGAGGGCTTCGACCCGGTCTTCGGCGCGCGCCCGCTCAAGCGCACGCTTCAGCGGCGGGTGCAGGATCCTCTGGCGCTCAAGCTGCTCGAGGGAGAGATCCAGCCGGGCGACACCGTGCGGGTCGAGGCCCGAGGGGACGACCTGACCTTCACGAAGGTCGTCGCCGCGGTCGAGGCCTGACCGGCCCGCGCTACGCGGGCCTGAGTGAGGCTCGGGTCCCGAGCGCGGCGCCGGGCGGCCCGCTCGACGGGGCGGCTGGCCGCGGGCGCGGGCTGGCAGGGCACGGGGTACGTGAGTCGGCGGCCCTGGGGGGCGTAGGGCTGCCCTGACACGAAGCACGGGTTGGCCGCGATCCAGTGCCGGGTCGGATCCTCCCAGCCCCCGTCGAGCCGCTCCCCGCAGAGCCCACCCTCGCGCCGGCAGACCCCGAAGTGCAGGTGCGGCGCGGTCGCGTTCCCGGTCGTGCCGACCCGTCCGATGACCTCGCCCCGCCGGACGACCTGGCCGCCCACGACCTCCACCGCCGAGAGGTGGTAGTACGCCGTCGTGAGATCGACGTCGTGCTCGATCACGATGAGTCGCCCGGCGAAGACCTGGGTGCCGGTCCGGAGCACCACCCCGTCGGCGGCGGCCAGCACCGGCGTGCCCGTCGTTCCCCGGATGTCGATTCCCGCGTGACGCGTCGGGGTGGCCGCGCCGCCCTCGCCGCGCCATTCCCCGAACCGCGAGACGATCGGGGGCGGCACCAGGGCGAGAAGGCCGGGGGTCTCGGGGGGCGGCGGCAGCAGCGCCGGCCTTGACGGCTCGACCGCGCACCCCGTCACCGACAGGAGGAGCAGGAGGATCCGCCCGCCGCGCGTGAGGCATCGGAGGGGCCGCGCTGCCGGGGCCCGCAGCGTCCGGCGGCGCCAGTCGGGCGGGGTCGCGCCTCTCACCACGCCACCGCGTAGGAGTCGCGGCGCGGGTCCGCCGCGCCCCAGCGGATCCCGGCGTCGTCGACACGCGCCAGGCACACGCCGCCGGCCCGCCATTCCCAGTCCGTCCAGCGCTCGACCTCATGGCCGCGGGCGCGCAGCGCCGCGGCGGTGGCCTCCGGGAGGCGGCCCTCGAGGGTGACGCGGCCCGGGAAGTAGCGGTGGGGCCAGAACGAGTCCGGGAACGACTGAGTCGCGAAGCGGGGCGCCTCGACGGCGCGCTGCGGGCTCATGCCGAAGGCGACCATGTTCAGCAGGACCTGGAGCATCGCCTGGAGCTGAACGTCACCGCCCGGCGTCCCGAGCGCCGTCACGTCCCCGCCGGGCCCGAGAACCAAGGCGGGACTGGGGGTCAGCCGCGGACGCTTGCCCGGCGCGACGGCGCTCGCGTGCCCGGGCTCGAGCCAGCCCTGGGATCCCCGCGAGGACACGGCGAGCCCCGTGCCGGGAATGACGGGCGTGTCGGTCGACACGTCGCTCGGGGTAGCCGAGAACGCGTTGCCCTCGCGGTCGACCACGGCGGCGTACGAGGTGCCGAGCGCGGCCGGGCTGCCGGCGATGGCGGCCGCGGCGCGGGACCCGGGGCGGGGCGGCGCGCCCGCCGGGGCGCCCGGGGGCGGCATTGCCGGCCAGGCGCGGGCGGGATCGATGAGACCACGGCGCCCCGCCGCGTAGGCCGGGTCGAGGAGGCCCGCCCCGGGCACCTCCACGTGGCGCGGGTCGCCGTAGAAGGCCTCCCGGTCGGCGAACGCGAGCTTCATCGCCTCCGTGACGGTGTGGACGTAGTCCGGCGTGTTGTGGCCGAGCGCGGCGAGATCGATCCCGTCGAGGATCTGGAGCATCTGGAGGAACGCCGGCCCCTGGCACCAGAACCCGCAGGTGAGGACCTCGCGGGACCCGATCCGGGCCCGCGCCGGCGGCTCCACGCCGACCCGGAACCCGGCGAGATCCTCGCGCGTGAGGAGCCCGCCCTCGGCTGCGTGGTAGCGCGCGATGGCGGCCGCGACGTCGCCCCGGTAGAAGGCGTCGCGCGCCGCCGTGAGGCCGGCGACCCGACCGGCGCGGCGGCCGGCCCGGTCCTCGTCGGCCAGGTAGCCGAGGGTGCGGCCGAGGTCGGCCTGGACGAAACGCTCGCCGGCCCGCGGCACCCGTCCCCCCGGCAGGTAGATCGGCGCCGAGGTGGGCCATCGCCGGTAGGCGTCCGCGTTGGCCTGGATGATCCCGGCGACGAACCGGCCGAGAGGGAAGCCGTCCCGGGCGAGCTCGATCGCCGGCTGGGCGACCTCCGCGAAGCCGAGGGTGCCGAAGCGCTCGAGCGCGGTGATCCAGGCGTCGGGCGCCGCCGGGACGACGGTCCGGAGGAGGCCGTCGGGCATGTCGCCCTTGCAGCGGTCGCGGAAGTACTCGAGGGTCGCCGCCCGCGGCCACACGCCCAGACCCGAGATCGTCGTCACCTCGCGGCGACGGGCCTCGTAGACCATGATGGGCGCGACCCCGGCGAAGCTGACGATGTCGGAATGGACCACGCCGAGGCAGATCCCGGCCGCCACGCCGGCGTCGACGGCGTTTCCCCCCGCCTCGAGAATGCGGTGCGCCGCGAGGGCCGCCAGCGGGTGGCCCGCGGCGACCGCGTGGTGCGTGCCGAGGGCGTCGGGCCGGAGCGCGTGCGCCGCGGCGGCCGGCCCGGTCAGCGTCTCGGGTGGGGCCGCGGCGACGCCCGGGTGAGGGGCGCGACCGCCATGCTCGCTCGGAGGCCGGTAAGAGTCGACCGTCATCGTGTGGTCATCGTGTCAGCGCCCCCCCGGCCGGGGGCTTCGGGCTATGGCACCACAGACCGGGGCCGGGGTCAATCCAAATCGGTGTTTTGACAGGCAAGCCGCGCGGTGCTAGCGTGGCCCCCGTGCGGACGCCACGGATCGGCCTCACGGCGTCGGTCATGCCGACCAAGCTCGGCACTCGCCGGACCTTCCTCAACGAGCCCTACATCGTCGCGATCCAGGAGTCGGGCGGGATCCCGCTGGTGGTGACGCCGGCGCACGGCGGCTCCGCGCTTCGCGCCCTCTTCGACCTGTTCGACGGGCTCGTGCTCACGGGCGGTGAGGACGTGGCGCCCGAGCGCTACGGCGAGGAGGTCCTTCACCCGAACGTCGAGTGCGTGCCCGAGCGGGACGCGCTCGAGTTCCAGCTGCTCGAGTGGGCGCTGGCGGACGACCTCCCGGTGCTCGCCATCTGCCGGGGGGTGCAGGTGCTCAATGTCGGTCTGGGCGGGACCCTGTACCAGGACCTCGCCGCCGACCGACCCGCCCCCCTCGTCCACGACCAGGGCCTCGGCGACTCGCCCCGTCCGCGAACCGAGCCGCACCACCCGGTGACGGTGCGGTCCGGCAGCTGCCTCGCCGACGTCCTCGGCCTGGAGACGGTCGAGGTCAACAGCATGCACCATCAGGGCATCAAGGGGCTGGCGCCGCCGCTCGTGCCGGTCGCCCACGCGCCGGACGGCCTGGTGGAAGGGGTCGAGGCGGCCGACGCCGCGCGGTGGAGTTTCCTCGTCGGCGTCCAGTGGCACCCGGAGGAGCTGGCGCGGGCGGGCCACGTGCCCTCCCGCCGGCTCTTCGAGCGCTTCGTCGCGGCCGCCGCGAAGCGCGCCCGCCGCTAGACCGGGCGCCGGCGCCCGGCTGCAGGATCCATCTTCGGTCGACCGCCGGCGCCCCGCATCGTCCGGGGCCACCGCCGAGGAGGGCGAGGGCCCATCTCGGCAGGACCCGGGATCGTCGAGATCAGCCGCTCCGCCGCACGAACTTCTGGAAGCAGTGGGGCGTCAGCGGCGCCAGTCGCCGCGCCACCCCCGTCGCCACCACGACCTCGCCGACGTAGAGATCGCCGCGGGGACTCACGCAGAGCCCGTGGGGGGCGAAGAAGTTCCCCGGCAGGATCGACTCCGCGCCGCCGACCCGGCCGATCAGCTCTCCGTCCGGGGTGCAGATCGAGACCTGCGCGATCGGCGAGTGGCCGGGGGGAGGGGTCGCCATGAGCCGGAGGTGGGGCACCGGCTCGTTGCCGACGACGAAGCCGAGCTCCGCGACGTAGAGGCGCTCCTCGGCGTCGATGAACAGGTCGCACGGCCGGTTCGGCCAGCCCCAGATGTCCTGGAGGACACCGTCGCGCGAGAAGATCTGGACGCGGCTGTTCTCGCGGTCGGCCACGTAGACCCGGCCCCGCCGGTCGACGGCGATGCCGTGCGGCAGGTTGAACTGCCCGGGTCCGCCGCCGGGCTCGCCCCACGATCCGAGGAGCCGCCCGTCGGCGGCGAAGCGATGGACGCGGGCGTTGCCGTACCCGTCGGCCACGTAGAGCTCGCCGTCCGGGGCCAGGGCCACGTTCGTCACGGTGTTGAACGGCCCCGCCGCGCGGGTGACCGGCGCCCGCCCGGGGACATAGCCCGTGTCCGACGGCTGGCCGTCCCCGAGGCGACGCCGGAGCGCGCCCTGCGTCGAGTACTCGTAGACGGTGTGGCCCTCGTCGTCGACGAGGAACACGCGGTCGTCCGGGCTGATGAAGATCCCGTGGGGGCGCACGAAGTGGCCGGCGCCCCACGCGTCGACGAACCGCCCTTCCTTGTCGAAGACGATCAGGGGGTGCGGGCCCCGGCAGAAGACGAACACGCGCTCCCGCGAGTCCACGGCCACGCCGACCACCTCGGTGAAGGCCCAGCCTTCCGGGAGGCGCTCCCAGCCCTGGACGACCTCGTACTCCAGCCGGTGACTGCCGATCGCCATGATGGCTCCTTGTTCGAGAGAAAGACGCTTCACCTTACCCGCGACGCCGAGCCCGAGCAACGGGTCATCCCCGACGTCCACGCTCCCGACACCGAAGGGGCTCGCGAGGCAGGGAGGTTCGGCGCCTGACCCCGGCGCATTGCGTGGCCGGGACAGATCCACTAGACTCCTCGAAGCCGTACGCTCCCCGAGCTGCACCGGGGGACCGCGACGCACGTCGAGCCAAACCGCGACACGCTGAGCTAACTCGAGGCCGCACCGAGGAGGTCGTCGATGAGGGACAAGGGAGTCCAGCCGATCCGGCTTGCCACGTGGGCGCTGGCGGCGCTCGCGGCCGGCATGCTGGCCGCCGCCCCGGCCCTGGCCCAGACCAAGGAGCTCCGCTTCGGGCACCTGCACTCGGCCGAGAGCCCGATCCACAAGGGCGTCACGCGGGCCGCCGAGGAGTTCGCGAAGACGAGCGGCGGGCGCTACAAGATCAACGTCTTCCCGTCCAGCCAGCTCGGCGCGGCCCGCGAGATGGTCGCCCAGGTGATCGACGGCACGCTCGACTTCATCTCCGAGGGGCCGGGCTCGCTGTCGAATCTCAACAAGGCGCTGTCGCTCTTCGAGGCGCCCTTCGTGGCCCGCGACTGGGACCACGTGCAGAAGATGCTGGCGTCCCCGTTCGGGCAGGAGCAGCTCGGCAAGCTCGCCCACGACCGCAACATGGTCCACGTGGGGACCTTCTACTACGGCGTCCGTCACTTCACGACCAAGAACAAGCCGCTCCAGACGGCGGCCGACGTGAAGGGGCTCAAGATCCGGGTGCCGGAGGCGCCGCTGTTCCTGGCGATGATCCGGGCGCTCGAGGCGACGCCCACGCCGATGAGCCTGGGCGAGGTGTACCTGAGTCTCCAGACCGGCGTGGCGGACGGCCAGGAGAACCCGGTCGGCACCATCAACGACCAGAAGTTCTACGAGGTGCAGAAGTACCTGAACCTGACCGGCCACGTCATCGTGCCGATCCTCATCATGGTGAACAAGAAGGCCTACGACGCGATGACGCCCGCCGACCAGCAGGCCCTTCGCGCGGCGTTCCTCGAGGGGGCCAAGGTCAACGACGAGCTCACCCGGGCCAACGAGGCCAGGCTGACCGACTTCTTCAAGACGAAGGGCGTCACGATCGTGAACTCCGATCGCGAGTCGTTCCGCAAGAAGATGAGCTCGGTGACCGAGGTGGGCGAGAAGGACATGGGCTGGCCGAAGGGCATCTTCGACCAGATGCAGGCCATCCGGTAGTCCGGGTGCGACGCGCGGCCGGCAGGACCGTCTCGCCGGCCGCGCGCCCCGCCCTCGTCGAGGCGACCTCGACGGGACCCCGCGGGATCCGTCTCCCGTGACAGGGGTGAAGCGCTTCTTCCTGCGGTTCGAGGAGAACCTCGCCGCGCTCTGCCTCGGGGGCCTCCTCCTGACCCTCTTCCTCCAGGTCTTCACCCGCTTCATCACCAGGGATCCCCTGTCCTGGACGGAGGAGGCCGCCCGCTACCTCTACGTCTACGTGGTCTTCCTCGGCTCGAGCGCGGCCGTCAGCGACCGGACCCACGTGGCCATCGACTTCCTCGTCCTCCAGCTGCCGCGCTCGGCCCGGCTGGCGGTCGCGCTCCTGGTCAACCTGTGCGTGCTCTTCGTGCTGGCCAACCTCTTCTACTGGGGGATCCGCGCGACCCTCCGCCAGCTCAACATCCCGCTGGTCGTCCTCGACATCCCGTACGCGTGGGTCTACGTCGTGGTGCCGGCGACAGCCCTCCTGATGACGATCCGGACACTGGCGGTGATGGGTGAGGACGTGCGGCGCTACCGGCACGGGGAGTCGCTGGAACCCGAAGTCCGGGGCGTGGTCTAGGGCGCGGTGTAGATGGTCGGCTACTTCGTCGCCTGGCTCGCGCTGGTCGCGGCCAGCATGCCGGTCTCGTTCTCCCTGATCTTCATGGGGATGGCCTGGCTCCTCATCGAGGGCGGGACCATGATCACGGCCCCCCAGCGCCTGATCGGCGGCATCGACTCCTTCCCGCTGCTCGCGGTGCCCTGCTTCATCCTGGCCGGGGTGGCCATGAACAGCGGCGGGGTGACCGATCGGATCTACGGCTTCGCGAGGGCCCTGGTCGGCCACTTCACCGGCGGGCTCGCCCACGTCAACGTGCTGGGGAGCCTCATCTTCTCCGGCATGTCGGGCTCGGCCATCGCGGACGCCGGGGGTCTGGGCGTGCTCGAGATCAAGGCGATGAAGGAGGACGGCTTTCCCGTCGAGTACGCGGGCGCGCTCACCTGCGCCTCCTGCATCATCGGGCCGCTCGTGCCCCCCTCGATCCCGATGGTCCTCTACGGCGTCATCGCCAACACGTCGGTGGGCTCACTGTTCCTGGCCGGGATCGTGCCCGGGTTCCTCACGGCGGGCGTCCTCATGATCCAGGTGCTACTTCTGGGCCCGGAAGCGGCAAGATGCCGCGCCATCCGCGGGCAAGCCTCCGGGAGCTCTGGGCGGCGTTCAAGCGCGCCTCGCTGGCCCTGGTCACGCCGGTGATCATCATGGGCGGCATCTTCGGGGGGATCTTCACCCCGACCGAGGCGGCGGCGGTGGCCGCCGCTCTACTCGCTGGCGCTCGGCCTGTTCATCTACCGGGAGATGTCCTGGCGCGACCTGCCGCGCGATCTTCAAGGAGTCGGTCAGCACGGCGGCGGTCGTCGGGCTCATCGTGGCCGGGGCGAGCCTCTTCGGCTGGGTGCTGGCCCGGGAGCAGGTGCCGCAGAAGGTGGCCGCGCGTCTTCCTGACCATGTCCCACGACCCGCTGGTCATCCTGCTGATCATCAATCTCCTGCTCCTCTTCCTCGGCTGCATCATGGAGGGGCTGGCGATCATGATCCTGCTGGTGCCGGTCCTCCTGCCCGTGACGCAGGCCGTCGGCATCGACCCCGTCCACTTCGGCGTGGTCGTGGTCATGAACCTCATGATCGGGATCCTGACGCCGCCGTTCGGGGTCGCCCTCTTCGTGGTGGCGAAGGTGGGCAACATCCCGTTCCACGTCCTCGCCCGCGCCATCCTGCCGTTCCTGGGGCCGCTCATCGTCGTGCAGGTCATCGTGACGTACTGGCCCGGGCTCATCCTCTTCCTGCCGCGCCTGTTCTTCGACTAGCGCCCGGGTGTCGAGATCGGCGCGGGCGCCCGCGACGGGTCGGTCCCCGGTTGCGGGCCGCGTGATAGGGACGAGTGTTCCGCAGTCCGATGAGAGGCGCGCCGGGCTGACGCGCTCGTGGGCGTGGGGCGTGACCGCGCCGCTGTCTTGACAGGTCTCCGAACGGCCCCCGAATATTGGCATTGGTGAGCCAACAGTGAGAGACGCAGCAAGGGCGGAGCCGTGGGCGCGGCCCGCCGCGCGGCTGGCGGAGGCGATCGCTCGCAGGGAGCTGTCGCCGGTCGAAGTCGTCGAGGCCGTCCTCGCGCGGATCGAGCGCCTGGACGGGCGCCTGACCGCCTTCGCCACGGTGACCGCGGAGCTCGCGCGCGCCGAGGCGCGCCGGGCCGAGGACGCGGTGATGCGCGGCGCCTCGCTCGGGCGCCTCCATGGCGTGCCCTTCTCGGTCAAGGACACGCTCGACACGGCGGGCGTCCGGACCACGATGGGCGCCGTGCGCTTCGCCGACCGGGTTCCCGCCGAGGACGCCGTCGTGGTCGCGCGGCTCCGGGCCGCCGGCGCGATCCTCGTCGGCAAGACGACGACGCCCGAGTTCGCCCACAAGGGCGTGACCGACAGCGCGCTCTTCGGTGTCACGCGGAACCCCTGGGCGCTCGATCACACGTGCGGCGGGTCGAGCGGGGGCGCGGCGGTGGCGGCGGCCACCGGGATGGGGCCGCTCGCGGTGGGCACCGACGAGGGCGGCTCGATCCGCATCCCGGCGAGCTACTGCGGGGTCGTCGGCCTCAAGCCGACGTTCGGGCTGGTCCCGCGCGTCCCGGTAGGCGTCGCGGAGCTGCTCACGCACCTCGGGCCGCTCTGCCGCACGGTCGAGGACGCCGCGCTGTTCCTCTCGGTCACAGCCGGCCGCGACGACCGCGATGGCTGGTCCCTGCCGGTCGAGCCGACGGACTACACGCGCGCGCTCGAGCGGCCGCCGGCGCGCCTGCGCGTTGCCTGGAGCCCGCGGCTAGGCTATGCCCCCACCGATCCCGACGTGGTGCGGGTGACCGGCGCCGCCGTGCGCGGGCTCGCCGCGCTCGGCTGGACCGTGGAGGAGACGGATCCGGGGTTCGACGATCCCGCCGAGGTGGCGGACGCCTTCCGGTATCCGGGCCTCGCCGCCGCCCTCGGCGACGACCTGGAGCGCGAGCGCGGCCGCATGGACCCGAGCCTCGTCGCGCTCGTCGAGGCCGGCCAACGGATGACCGCGGAGCAGGTTGCCCGCGCGGCCGTCCGCCGCCACGCGCTCTGGGCGCAGCTCGATCGCTTCTTCGAGCGCCACGACGTCCTCGCGACGCCCGCGGTGGCGGTGCCGCCGTTCCCGATCGGCCAGGCGCCGCCCTCCGAGATCGACGGCCATGCCGTCGGCCGGCGCGGCTGGATCGCATTCACCTATCCCTTCAACCTGGCCGGCGTGCCGGCGATCGTCCTCCCGGCGGGCCGGACCGCCGCCGGGCTGCCGGTGGGGCTCCAGTTCGTGGGACGGCGGCTCGACGACGCGCGGCTCCTCGCCGCCGCGGCGGCGTTCGAAGCGGCCGCCCCGTGGGCCGATCGCTGGCCACCGGCCGCCATGAAACCATGAGGCCCTGACATGGCGTTCCGCCCCACGCTCCTCGCCCGCGACTGGCTGATCACGACCGAGCACTACCTCTCCGCCGAGGCCGGTGCCGGTGTCCTCCGCGACGGCGGCAACGCCATGGACGCGGCCGTCGCCGCGATCCTCGCCGAGTGCGTCCTGAACCCGCACATGCTGAGCCTCGGCGGCGAGGTCGTCATGCTCGTCCACGAGGCCGCGACGGGGCGCGTCAACGCGATGAACGGCCACACGGTCGCGCCCCGCGGGCTCACCCTCGATCGCTGCCGGGCGGCCGGCCTGACCGTCGGGCTGCCGACCGACCACCCGCTGGCCTGGAGCGCTCCGGCCACACCCCATGCGCTCCTGACGGCGCTCGAGCGCTGGGGCACGCGCCCGCTGGCCCCGGTCGCCGCGGCGGCGCAGGACCTGGCGCGCCGCGGCTTTCCGATGCACCCGGGGCTTCGCGGCCCCAGCGAGCACCTGTCCATCACCACCTACCTCGACCGCCTCCGCGGCTGGCCGACGTCCGCCGCGCTCTACCTGCCCGGCGGCCACCCGCCGGAGGTCGGGGCGCTCTTCGCGAACCCGGCCCTGGCCGATACGCTGGACCTTCTCGTCGACGCCGAGCGACGGGCCGGCGGCGACCGGGCGGCCGGCCTCGCCGCCGCGCGCGACGCCTTCTACCGCGGCGAGCCGGCGAGCGTCATCGAGCGCTTCGCGCGAGACCACGGCGGCGTCCTCGACAAGGCGGACCTCGAGGCGTACGCGTCGCGGGCCGAGCCCGCGGTCAGCCGGGACTACGCCGGCCTCACCGTCTGGAAGTGTCCGACCTGGACCAACGGGCCCCTCTTCCTCCAGGCGCTGGCCCTCCTGGACCCGGCCGCTCTCCGTGCCGCCGGCCACAATTCGGCCGACTATCTCCACTGGGTGATCGAGGCCCTGAAGCTCGCCTTCGCCGACCGCGAGCAGTACTACGGCGACCCGCGCTGCGTGAACGTCCCGCTCGACGCGCTGCTCTCCGAGGCGTACGCGGCCGGACGGCGCGCGCTCATCGACCCGGAGCGGGCGTCGCTGGACCTCCGCCCGGGTGACCCTCGTCGGCTCCGGCCGCTGCTCGAGGGCCCGTTGCCGGTCCCCGGGCCGCCGGGCCACGGCACGATCCACGTCAACGTGGTGGACCGCCAGCGCAACATGGTGAGCGCCACCGCGAGCGGCGCGTGGCTCAGCGCCTCCCCGGTCGTGCCGGCGCTGGGCTTCCCGATCTCGTCCCGGTGCCAGACGTTCTCCCTCGATCCCGCGCATGCGAACGTGGTCGCGCCGGGCAAGCAGCCGCGCACCACGCTCACGCCCACGCTCGTGACCGCGGGCGGGCGCCCGCGGATGGTGCTGGGGACGATGGGCGGCGACAACCAGGACCAGTGGAACCTCCAGGCGTTCCTGAGCCTCGCGGTCTTCGGCATGCCGGTCCAGGACGCGCTGGAGGCGCCGCGGGTCTCGACCCAGCACGCGCCCAACACCTTCTATCCCCACGGGGCCCAGCCCGGCCACGTGCGGATCGAGGGCCGCGTCCCCTACGCGGTGCGGCGGGACCTCCAGGCCCGCGGCCACCGGCTCGAGCTCCGGCCCGACTGGGTGGAAGGCTACGTGCTGGCCATCGTGGTGGACGAGGCGCGGGGCTGCCTCATGGGCGGCGCCGACCCGCGCGGAGAGGTCGCGACGATCATCCCGGCGTACGCCATCGGCTGGTGACGGCCGGCCGGCGCCGACGCCGGCGCCCACACTGGACCCAGCGCAGACAAGGAGGTCTGACGTGAGATCCATGATGTCCTCGCACGCGTCTCGCTCCGGGCGGACCCGCAGGGTCGCGCTCGGCCTCGTCCTGCTCGGCCTGCTCGCCGGATCGCTCCTCCCGATCGCCGGGCCGGTCCCGGCCCTCGCCCAGGAGCCTCCGACCCGAGGCGGGCGTGTCCTCGACTCCCTGATCTCGGAGCCCGACAGCCTCGACCCCGCGCGGGCGAACCTCCTCGTCTCGCAGTACGTGCTGGGGCTGCTCTACGACCGCCTCGTCTACATCGACCAGACCGGCCGGCCGCGGCCGTGGCTCGCCGAGTCGTGGTCGGTCGACAAGGACGGCCGGGAGGTCACCTTCGTCATCCGCAAGGGCGTCACGTTCACCGACGGGACACCGCTGGACGCCGAGGCCGTGCGCTACTCGCTGGACCGCTACCTCAAGATCTCGAAGCGGAACGCCGACCTCGGCCCCGTCCAGAAGATCGAGGTCGTCGGGGGCGGCGGCAGCGTGCGGCTCACGTTCGAGCGGCCGTTCGCGGCGCTCTTCACCGCGCTCGACTTCTCGTACCTCGGCATCGTCTCGAAGAGCGCGGTAGAGAAGACCGGTGAGGAGTTCGGGAGGCGGCCGGTCGGCACCGGGCCCTACACCTTGAAGGACTGGAAGGCCGGGAGCACGCTCCTCTTCGCGCGGAACGCGGGCTACCGGAACCTCCGCGCCGACGTCGAGAACAAGGGCGCACCGTACCCCGACGAGTGGCAGATCTCCATCGTGAAGGAGGAGGGGACGCGGATGGCGGCCCTCGAGACCGGCCAGCTCCACATGTCGTGGGCGCCGTTCGAGGAGGTCCCGCGGATCCAGAAGGACGCACGGCTGCAGCTATTCCGCCGCCCGAAGGGCGTCTCCTACATCTTCCTGGAGTTCAACACCAAGAAGCCGCCCTTCGACAAGCTTGCTCTCCGGAGGGCGATCGCCTACTCCGTGGATTCGAAGGAAGTCCTTGACGCGTCGTACCTCTACGGCACGGTCATCCAGGCCCCGCTCCCGCTCGGCGTCCCGGGCTTTTCCGCCGAGGTCGGCCGCCAGTACGGCTACCGGCGCGACGAGGCGAAGGCCGCGGCCCTCTTCAAGGAAGCCGGCTTCGCAAAGGGCGCCGACGGCAAGCTCCGCGACGGCGCCGGCAAGCCGGTCCGGATCACGCTCACGACCTGGGTGGCGCCCCAGATCTCGCGGGCGGCCCAGGTCATCCAGGCCCAGCTCCAGGCGGCCGGGGTGGAGTGCGAGCTGACCCAGACCGACGCGGGCGCGTTCCTGGCCAAGCTGCCCGAGGGCAAGCACGACTTCGACCTGATGCGGATGACCTTCCCGGACCCGAACGGGCTGAGCCGCCTGGTGAAGAGCCCCGGCCGGTGGAACCACTACGGCAACCCGAAGCTCGACCCGCTCCTGGACCAGGCGGACGGGGCGATGGATCCCGACCGGCGGATGGCCTTGCTGCAGGAGGTCCAGAAGCTCGTGCTGGAGGACGCGGCGATCATCCCGCTCTTCAGCGACGACTTCATGATCGCGGCGCGCAGCGAGGTGCGGGGCTACAAGTACGATGGGACCGGGACGCCGATGTACTACGACGTCTGGCTCAAGCGCTGAGGCGGCGCGCGGCGAGCCATCGCGAGAGCCCGGGCGCGGGCCGGGTGGGCCGTCGCGGGGGTCGGGGGCGATGACGCACCTCCCGGGCCGCGCGACGCCCGCCTGCGCGGGCGCCGGGTAGGGCGCCTCCGGGCGCCATGGGGCCGTTCGTCGTCCGCCGGCTCCTGACCGTCGTCGCGATCATCCCCGTCATCACGCTCCTCGTCTTCCTGATGCGGGTCCTGGTCCCGGGCGATCCGGTCGAGATCATGTTCATGGGCCAGTCGACCGACCGCGCGACGATCGAGCGCGTGCGGCGGGAGCTCGGCTGGGACCGCCCGCTGTCCGTCCAGTACGTGGAGTACGTAGGCCAGCTCGTCCGGGGGGATCTCGGCCGGTCGATCCAGAACAACCGGCCCGTCGCCGAGGACCTCCGCGCACGCTACCCCCTGACGCTGCTCCTCGCGGTCGCCAGCCTGGTGCTGGCCACGACCCTCGGGCTCGGGCTCGGGGTGGTGGCGGCGCTCCAGCGTGAGCGGCTCCTCGACGCGGTGGCGACGGCGCTGGCCGTCGTCGGCATCTCGATGCCACCCTTCTGGCTGGGGCTCCTCCTCATCAGCCTGGTCAGCGTCCGCTGGGGGCTGCTCCCGGTCATGGGCGCCGACTCCTGGCGGCATCTCGTCCTGCCGGCCGTCACGCTGGGCACCCTGTCGGCGGCGGCCATCGCCCGCCTCGTCCGCTCGAGCCTTCTCGAGACGCTCGGGCAGGACTTCATCCGCACCGCGTGGGCCAAGGGGCTGCCCGGTCATCTCGTCGTCGCCAAGCACGCCCTCCGCGCAGCGCTGAGCCCGGTGCTCTCCGTGATCGGGCTCCAGTTCGGGTTCATGCTGTCGGGCGCCTTCATCGTCGAGGTGGTGTTCGCGTGGCACGGGGTGGGGGAGCTGGCCGTGATCGCGATTCAGACGCGCGACTTCCCGCTGATCCAGGGCGTGGTCGTGACCGTCGCGGTCACCTACGTCGTGATCAACGCGGCGGTCGATCTCCTGAGCGGGTGGCTCGACCCGCGGGCGGCCTCCGGATGAGCCCACGGGCCGCCACAGGCCAAAGGCCGTTCGATCCATTCCGTCCGATAGACTCTCGCAGAGCCAGGGCAACCCAGTGAGCGTGCCGCGGGCGTCCGCCCCCGGGTGGTGGTCGACGCTCGCGCGTCTCGGGGCCTCCTGGTCGGGGCGGATCGGCGGGACGATCGCCCTCCTGCTGCTCGCGGTCGCCGCCTTCGGGCCCACGCTCTACCCGGTGGACCCCTACCGCATGGCGATCGGCCAGCGCCTGCGCCCGCCGTCGGCCCAGCATCTCCTCGGCACCGACGAGTTCGGGCGGGACCTCCTGGCGCGGGTCATTCACGGCAGCCGGATCAGCCTGCGGGTGGGCCTGATCAGCGTGGCCATCGGCGGGCTCGTCGGCACCGCGCTCGGGCTCGCCGCGGGGCTCGGCGGCCGCAAGGTGGACCTGGCGATCAGCGGGCTCGTGGACGTGATGCTGGCGTTCCCCGGCTTCCTCCTGGCGCTGGCCATCGTCGCCACGCTCGGGCCGAGCCTGGAGAACGCGATGATTGCCATCGGGATCCGGCGTGTCCCCGTCTTCGTCCGCGTCGTCCGGGCCGGCGTGCTGCAGCTTCGCACGAGCGAGTTCGTCCTTGCCGCGCGGGCGCTCGGCGCCGCGCCGCTCCGCGTGTCGACCCGTCACGTCCTCAGGAACGTCGCGCCGACCCTGATCGTGCTGGCGACGCTCCAGTTCCCGGAAGCGCTCCTGGTGTCGGCGGGCCTGTCGTTCCTCGGGCTGGGCGCCCAGCCGCCGCTACCCGAGTGGGGGGCGCTCCTGACGAGCGCGCGCGTCTACCTCACGCGTGCCCCGTGGCTCGTGAACTTCCCGGGGCTCGCGATCCTCGTCACGGTGCTCGGGCTGAACCTCCTCGGCAACGCGCTGCGGGACGTCCTCGACCCGCGGCTGAAGTGACCGCTACAGACCGAAGGACTCCGCCACCAGCCGCCGACGACCGGGTTGTGGGGCGGTTCGGCGCGCGGCTGCCCGAACGTCGGGACGGCGGATCGCTCGCCGTCCGCCGGCGCGACGGCCTACAAGGCCTCCGGTCGAGGCCGAGCCCGCGTAGCGCACGCGCCCGGCCAGCGCGGCCGCGCGACGCGAGCGAGATCCATGGCTGCCCGGAGTTTCCGCGTGATTCGCGGGTCGGCTGACTGAGACGTCACCGCCCCGCGGAGTCCACTAGGCGGCGCCCACCTCCGCCGCCGCGGCCGCGGCGCGCGCGACCGCCCCGTCGTCGATCGCGCCAGAACCCGGCACGACCGGCACCGGCCCACCCAGCAGATGCGGGTAGCGGAGTCCCGTGGCCGTGTTGAACACCACGACCCGCGAGGTCGGACCGAGCTGCCCCTCGCGGACCATCCGCCGCACGGCGGCGATCGTCGCCGCGCCCTCCGGGGAGAGGAACAGGCCCTCGTGACGGTTGGCCCAGCCCATGAAGTGGAGCGTCTCGGCATCGGGGACGCCGACCGCCCAGCCTCGGGTGGCGCGCAGCGCGCGCAGGATCAGGAAGTCCGCGAACGGCTTCACCACCATGATGCCGGGGGCGATCGTCTCGACGTGCTTCGCACCGAGGCACTCGTCGAGCCCCTCGTGGAAGGCCTTGACCACGGCGCCGCCGGGGACTTGGACAGAGACGAGCCGTGGCCGCTCGCTCCCGATCCAGCCGAGCGCCTCCAGCTCGTCGAAGACCTTCCACATCCCGATGATGCCGACGCCGCCGCCGGTCGGGTAGAGGATCGCGTCGGGCATCTCCCAGCCCAGCTGCTCGACCACCTCGAGGCCCATCGTCTTCTTGCCCTCGATGCGGTACGGTTCACGCCCGGCGCCGGCATGGAGCCACCCGTAGCGCTTGGCCGCCTCCGTCATGATCCGGAACACGTCGCTCACGGTGCCGTCGATCCGGTACACGTGGGCGCCATGGGCGAGGCTGCCCTTCCAGCCGAGCTCGGGGCACTCGACGGGCAGCGCGGTGTGCACCTCGCATCCCGCGCGCGCGCCGTACGCGGCCCACGCGTGGCCCCCGCTCCCGACGGTGGGCTGGGCGAACCGGGTGACGCCCAGTTCCTTCCACCGAGACACCGCCGCGGAGGCGCCCCGCGCCTTGAACGTGCCGGTCGGGTTCATCCCCTCGTCCTTGACCCACAGCTCTCCGACGCCGACCTCGCGAGCGGCCTGCGGCACGGGAATCATCGGGGTGAAGCCCTCGCCCATGGACACGATCGACGCGTCGTCGCGGACCGGCAGGAGCTCGCGGTAGCGCCACATCGTGGGGGGGCGCCGCGCGATCTCGTCAGGCGTGACCACCTTGCGGATGGCCGCGAGGTCGTAGCGGGCGAGCAGCGGCCCGCCGCAGTCGCAGAGGGCGCGCGGCGTGTCGCCCGGGTAGTAGGCGGCGCAGCGGCTGCAGTCGAGGCCGGCGAGGTATCCGCTCATGACGGTCTTCCTTTCAGGCGTCGGCGCCGCGCTCCTGGCCGCGCAGCCGCGGCTCGAGGAGGTCGCGCACGCCGTCGCCCAGCAGATTCATGGACAGGACGACGAGCATGATGGCGAGACCAGGGAAGGTGGCCAGCCACCAGCCGGTGATGAGGTATTCCTTGCCGTCGGCGAGGGACATCCCCCAGCTCGGCGTCGGCGGCGGGACGCCGAGGCCGAGGAAGGACAGCGTCGACTCGAGCACGATGAGCCGGCCGATCTCGGTGGTCATGATCACCAGCGCGTACGAGACCACGTTCGGCAGAAGGTGGCGTCCGAGGATCCACCACGCCGGGCAGCCGAGGCTCCGGGCCGACTGGACGAAGTCGGACTCCCGGAGGCTCAGGGCCTGGCCGCGGACCACGCGCGCGTACGTGACCCAGCCGCTCAGCGCGAGGATGACCAGGAGGTTCCGCAGGCTCGGCCCGAGCACGGCGATGACTGTGATGGCGAAGAGCAGGAAGGGAAAGGCGAGCTGGATGTCGATGAGCTTCGCCACCACCGAGTCGGTGCGGCCCCGGAGGTAGCCGCTCAGGAGGCCCAGCGCGAGCCCGATCGTGCCCCCGATCAGCGACGAGACCACGCCGACGAGGAGCGACACCCGGGCACCGTAGACGAGGCGGCTCAGGATGTCGCGGCCGAGCTGGTCGGTGCCGAGGAGGTGAGCGGCGCTGCCACGGGCCATCCACCCCGGGGGGCGGAGCCGCGCGGCCAGGTCGCTCTTCGCCGGGTCGTGGGGCGCAAGGCGCGGCGCGAGGACCGCGCAGACCGTGGCGGCGGCGAGGGGCAAGGCGGCCACGAGCAGCGTGAGCCGGAAGCGCCCGCGCCGGCTCACCGGACCGCCGTCGTCCGCGGGGCGATCCGTCTCACGCGCTGAGCCTCACCCGGGGATCGAGCCAGGCGTAGCAGAGGTCCACGAGGAGGTTCCCCAGCACGAAGACCATGGCCATCACGAAGACCGCGGCCTCGACCAGGGGAAAGTCGCGGTTGTAGATGGCGAAGATCATGAGCCGGCCCACGCCGGGCCAGGCGAAGATCATCTCGCAGACCAGCGCCCCGCCGAGCAGGAGGCCGAACTGGAGCCCGATGACGGTGACGATGGGCATCGCCGCGTTCTTGAGGGCGTGCTTGAGGACGATCAGGTGCTCCCCGAGCCCCTTGGCCCGCGCGGTGCGGACGTAGTCGGCGTCGAGCACTTCGAGCATCCCCGACCGTACGAGCCGTGCCATCGCCGCCATCGGGTAGCTGGCCAGCGTGAGAGCGGGCATGACCAGGTGCTGCCACGTGCCGTACCCGGTGGTGGGAAGGAGCTTGAGGGTTACCGAGAGGACGAGCATGAGCATGAGGCCGGTCCAGAAGATCGGCGCGGACTGGCCGAGGGCGGCGAGGCCGACCGCGAGGTGGTCGAGCGTGGTGCCGCGCCGCGCGGCGGCCGCGATGCCCAGCGGGACCGACAGCGCGACGGCGAGCGCGAGCGCCGTCACCGTGAGGAGGATGGACGCGGGCAGGCGCTCCATCACCAGGCGCATGGCCGGTTGCTGGTGCTGGAGCGACGTCCCGAAGTCGCCGCGCAGGAGCTTCGTCGCGAACCGCCAGTACTGGACGTGGAGGGGCTGGTCGAGGCCGAGGTTGCGGGTGAGCGCCTCGATCTCCTCGCGGGACGGGTCCGGAGGCAGCAGCATCATCACCGGGTCTCCGGTCAGGTGCAGGACTACGAAGACGAGCGTGAGGACGCAGGCGGCGACGATTGCCGTGTGAGCGAGCTTCGCGAGGAGATAGTCACGCATGGCGGACGGCGGAAGCCGCCGGCCGGCGTCGGGCGCGCGGGCCGCCCGACGCCGGAGCCGGGCCTAGCGGAGGCCGATGTCGTACACGATGATGCGCTGGTCGCCGCGCGCCTTGTAGGCGACCTCGTTCCGGGCGGCGTCGATCAGCTCGCCCTGGAAGAGGAAGAGCTCGACCGCCTCGTCGTGCCAGATCTGGGCGGCCTCATGGTAGAGCCGGAGGCGCTTCTCGGCGTCCAGGCTGAACCGCGCCTCCTCCATGATCTGGTAGAAGCGGGTGCCCTCGTAGTTCCCGGGCCAGATCTTGTGAACGATGCCGCCGGGGCCGTGGAGGCGCCACAGGACCCCGTCGGTGTCGTAGGTCGTGCTGGCGGGGTCGGCGAGCAGCAGCCCCGGGAAGGTGTTGGCGCGGAGGAGCTGGATCCGCGTGGACGGCTCCAGCACGCCGACCTTGGCGCGGACTCCCACTTCGCCGAGCATGGCGGCCACCGCCTCCGTGAGCTGCCGGTCGTTCAGGTGGATGCCGTTGCCGCTCTGGAGCTCGATCTCGACGACCGCCCGCGAAGCCGGCCTCGGCGAGGAGCTTCTTCGCCATCGCGGGGTCGTACGGGTAAGGCTTGATGCCCGGGTTGAAGCCGAAGTCGGTGTTTGGAATTCCGCTTCCGATCGGGATCGCGTAACCGTTGTAGAGCTCCTTGATGATCTTGTTCTTGTCGACGGCGTAGTTGAGGGCCTGACGAACCTTGGTGTTGGCGAGGGGTCCCTTCTGCGCGTTGATGAGGTACACCGTGATGAGGTTGGTCAGGGTGTGCTCGACCCGGCAGCACCCGGTCTTGTCGATCTGCGCCACGTGGTCGGGGAGCACCTTGGTGATCAGCTGCGCCTCGCCCCGCGTCAGCGCGGCCACGCGGGCGAAGTTGTCCGGGATGGGCCGCCACACGACCTTCTTGATCTTGGGCGCACCCCGCCAGTACCCGTCATTGGCCTCGAGGACGACCCGGTCGTCCTTGACCCACTCCACGAACTTGTACGGCCCGGTGCCGATCGGCTTGAGGGCGAAGTCCTTCCAGTCCACCTGCTTCAGGTACTGGGGTGGGAGCATCTGGCCGCCGTAGCCGGCGAAGCGCTTCACGAGGATCGGGTCGGGCTTGCTGGTGACCACGTTGATCGTGTACGGATCGACGACCTCCGCCCGCTCGATCGTGGCGAAGCCGCCGTAGACCTGGTGGACGCCCTTGGTGATGAGCCGGTCGATCGTGAACTTGGCGGCCTCGGCGTTGAACGGCTCCCCGTTGTGAAACTTCACGCCCTGCCGGAGCTTGAACTGCCACGTCGTCGGGTTGACGCTCCGCCACGAGACGGCGAACTCGGGGACCACCTTGCCGATGTCCTTCGAGTCCCAGGTCACCAGCGCGTCGTAGAGGTTGTAGAAGAGGTTGAGATTGTGGATCTGCGTCGCCTGGGTCGGATCGAGCGTGGTGATGTCGGCGCCCTGGGCGATGACGAGGGTCGGTCCCTGGGCGGGCGCGGGGCTGGCCACCAGCAAGGCGAGGGCGATGCTCGCCAGGAAGGCGCGGAGCGCCACTCGGGACCTCGGCCGGATGAAGGGTCGCATCAGCATGTCCTCCTTCGCCCCGGACCGCGAGTCCGGGCGCTCAGCATGCACAGGCTCTCGCCGGGGACCGCGGCGCCCGCGGAAGCCGCCGGGTCCCGGCGTGCATCGTCACGCTCACGGATAGACCGGCGTGCGCCACTCGGGATGGGGTCCCGAGCCGCCGCGGACCGCCTGGAAGTAGGCCTCGCGCACCTTGGCGGTCAGGGGGCCGACGGCGCCGTCCCCGATCGGATGCCGGTCGACCGACAGGATCGGCGTCACCTCGGCGGCGGTGCCGGCGAAGAAGGCCTCATCGGCGATGTAGAGCTCGGTCCGATCAATCTCTCGCTCCCGAGGCTCGACCGACAGCGTCTCACGGAAGAGCGTCAGGAGCGTGGCGCGGGTCACGCCTTCCAGAATGTTGCTGGTGACAGGCGAGGTGATGGGCTGCTCGTCGCGGACCAAGAACAGGGTGTAGCCTGGACCTTCGGCGACACTCCCGTCGCTGTTGAGCAAGATCGCATCGTCGTAGCCGTCCGTCCTCGCCTGGAGCAGGGCGAGCCGGCTGTTCTGGTAGTTCGCCGCCGCCTTGACCCGGGGCGGGATGGCGTTGTCCGAGGTGCGGTCCCAGGAGCTCACCGCCACATGGAGGCCGCCGGCGCCGAAGTAGCGGCCGGTCGGAATGGGCGCCAGCACGTAGCTCACCGGCTCGCGGGAGGCCAGCCCGCCGTCGTCGGTGTCGACGAAGACGATCAGGCGCACGTGGAGGTCCTCGCGAAATCCGTTTGCGCGGATCACCTCGCGCGTCTCCTGCTCGAGACGAGCGAGGTCCGCCGGGAGCGGGATCCGGGCGATCTTGGCGGACCGCTGGAGCCGGCGGAGGTGATCGCGGAGGCGAAAGACGTAGAGCTGCTGGTCCGGGTCGCTCCAGTACGCGCGCATCGCCTCGTACACGCTGGCGGCGTACTTCATCGCGGTGGACAGGACGTGGACCCGCGCGTCCTCGTACGGAATGATCCGGCCGTTCATCAGGAGCAGGCGGGGCTTGGCCATGGGGGCCACGTTACCCGAAGCGTCGGCCGGGCGGCAAGGGACGGAAGGGAAGGTCACGCCGAGGCTCCGGTCCGCCGGCCTGCTCGCGTGCGCGGACGCGACGACGAGCGGCCCTCACCTGCGGTACCCTCGGGGAAGCGGTGTTCGACGGCGCCGGCGGCGCGTGACGTACAGACCCGGGAGGAGGACGGCGTGAAGATGAAGAAGGGGTTTCGCCAGCTGGTCGACGAGGCCAAGTCGCGCGTCCGGACGCTCACTCTGGAGGAGGCCCGGGCGCGGCACGGCCGGGCCGACGTCGTCTTCGTCGACCTCCGCGACGTCCGGGAGCTCGAGCGGGAGGGTCTGATTCCCGGCGCCTTCCACTGCCCCCGCGGCATGCTCGAGTTCTGGATCGATCCGGAGAGCCCCTACTTCAAGGACGTGTTCGGCTCGGGGAAGGAGTTCGTCTTCTACTGCAACGCCGCGTGGCGGTCGGCGCTCGCGGCCGACACCGCTCAGCAGATGGGGCTCGAGCGCGTCACGGAGATGGACGGCGGCTTCACCGCGTGGAAGGCCGCCGGATTCCCCGTCGCGGAGCGCCCCGCCAAGAAGCCCGCCTGACGTCCGGGTCGGGCGCCGCCGCGCGACGGCTGCCCGACTACGGGGCCCCCCGCCTTCGCGCGTCGCGGTACTCGGGATTGCGCCAGACGATGAACGCCGCCTTGTTGTCGCACGAGGCGTCGGTGACGTAGTTCTGGATGATCCCGTGCACGCGAAAGCCGCACCGGAGCTGCACGCTGAGCGTCGGATCGACGAGCCGGCCGGCGATCACCAGGGCCACGTACTCCTCGACCGGCATCCGGTCTTTCCACAGGCCGTACCCCTTGAGCAGGCCGCCCGCGACGTGCCCCCTGAGATTCAGGCGTCGGACGAGCGCGTGGCGGGCTCCGTAGAGGAGCCGGGCGATCCCTCGACGGCGATACTCCGGGCAGGACGCCGATGTCCGCGCCGTAGAGCCAGTCGCCGTCCGGGTCGTGGTGGCCGAGCCAGTTGTGATCGACCGCGTCGATGTAGCGGTGCTCGATGTGATCGAGGTCGGCCGTCGTCCGGAAGTCCGTCGAGCAGGCGACCGGCCGGCCGGCGGCGGTGACGGCGGCGAGCTGGCCCTCCGGAAAGCGCTCGATGTGGGCCCGGTAGTGCGCGGCAGTGATCAGCTCGTGCTCGGCCAGGGTGGGGAACGACGCCCGCTGAATGGCCTCCAGCTCGACGGCCATGCCGGGCGTGCTGTTGACGACCGAGAAGGTCGGGCTCGCGGAGTCCGTCACGGCGCCGCGCGGGTCCGGCCGTAGGTCTCGGGGGCGCGCCACGCGAACAGGACGCCGACGCCGGCCAGGAGCCCGGCGCCGGTCGCGAGGGCCGTCTCGATGCCGAAGGCATCGGTGACGAGGCCGAGCACGATCGGTCCGATGACGTAGCCGGAGTCGGCGAGCGTCCGGTAGAGGCTCATCGCCGCCGCGTTCATCCGGGGCGGCGCCACGTCGACGGCGTAGGCGGCCGGGGCTACCCCGCCGACTCCCTGGGCGATGCTCCAGACGAGGGACGCCGTCACGAACCACGCATAGGACGGGGCCAGCAGGAACAGGAGCAGCGAGACGCTGGTCAGGAGCGTGGCCGGCACGATCACGGCCTTCCGGCCGTAGCGGTCCACCAGCACGCCGGCGGGATAGGCGAGCCCGAAGCCGGCGAGGCTGCCGAGCGCCATGGCGAATCCGATCCGGTCCGGGCTCAGCCGCAGGCGATCCTGGCCGAGGACCGGGATCACGTTGAACAGAGCGCCCGTGCGGGTGAAGGCATTCGCGAAGCTCACCAGGCTGACCAGGAGAAACCCGATCCGGCTGGCGAGGACACGGAGCTGCGCCCTGAACGGCGGGGCCGGCGAGAGCGATTCCGCGGCGCCCGGGCGTCGGAGCGCCATCGTCTCGGGGACCTGGAGCCAGGCGACCAGCCCCGCGAGCGTGCCGGTGATCGCATAGGCGACGAACGGGGCCGACAGGCCGAATCGCTCCGCCAGCACCCCTCCCGGGAAAGGTCCGAGGCCGACCGCGAACAGGAAGCTGCCCTGGTAGATCGCCATCGCGCGCCCGCGCCCCGCCGGCGTGGTGATGTCGGCCAGCACGATCTGGCCCGCCGTCAGGACGAACGCCGCCCCGGCGCCGGCCACGAACCGCGCGCCCACGAAGGTGGGGTAGTTCGGGGCGTACGCGCAGAGGAGGTTGCCGGCGGCCGTCACGAGCCCTCCGAGGGCGAGCGCCGGGCGCCGACCGAGCCGGTCGGAGACCTGTCCGACCGGCACGGCCACCAGGAAGCGCGCCAGCCCGTAGACCGCGATGGAGACCCCGATCGCCGCCTGGGACACCCCGAACGACCGAGCGTAGAGGGGGAGCACGGGCACCACGCTCCCGAACCCGAGCTGGTTGATCCCGATCAGGATGCACATCCAGACCAGGATCCGAACGTCGCTCTGCGGGGGGCGGGTCACGGCCCGATCACGGGGATCTTGGCACCAAGGCCGCGCACCACCCCGAGGGACCGCGCAGCCTGCTGGGCGTCACAGGGGCCGGTGGGCGGACCGGCAGCGATTCGCGCGGTCCGTCATCGGCGCAGCGTCTCGGAGTTGGCGGCGTCGAGCGCTAGCGTGCGGCGCGCCGCTTGGGCGGCCGCGACTTCACCGCCTTCTGGGTGCGCAAGCCCAAAGCCCGAATGGCGGCCGAGACGCTCACGCCCTTCAGGCGAAGGCGCACCGTCTTCTTGACGCGTGAGGCCGGCACCAGCACGTCCCGGGCGAGGAGCCGGTCGAATTTCGCGGCGACCTGTCCGAGCGGCAAGCCCGAGACCGACACGTCGATCTTGTTGCCGAGACTCAGCACGCCCGCCGACCCGCTAGGCTCCTCGCCGTAGCATTCGCAGTCGCAGGTGTCTGACTCGTACACGTAGACGCAGCCACAGCCTCCGGGGGGCACACGATCTTGCATCGTCCAGCACTGCACGTCGCCATGGGCGTCGCTCCTTTCCCCAGGGAGCCCTGGGCCGTCAAGCCAGTCTGACATGGGAGAACGACGCGGCATAGTGCTCCGGCGCCGGGACCGGGGCAGGCCGGCCGTGATTCAGCCGCTGCCGCACGGCATGGCCGTGGTGGTGTCGCGGATCGCGGGCGGGGGCCTGCCCGATCCGGCCGCGGCCCCGGGCGCGCGGCGGGCGCGGCCCGTCACGTCCTCACGCCGCGTCGTCCCCCCCGCGCCGGAGCGGTCGCACCAGGCGGAGATCCGGCTGGCCGTCCCGCCCGTCCGGCTTCTTCTCGTTGGTGAAGGCGAGGTAGCTCAACCGCTCGTCCCCGCGCACGAGCGCCGCGATCGCGTCCGCGATCACCGCGCCGGCGTCGATCTCGATCGCGAGAAACGGCCCGCTCGAGCCCGTCTTCTGCCAGGCCGCTCCGACGTCTTGCCGCCCGTTCCGCCCGCGCCGGATGTCCGTCGTGGCCATGCTCGACCTCCTCAGGTGGGGTCCTCGCCGGCGGCGACGCGCGCCCGTCCCAGGAGATTGACCACGATGCGCCGGGTTTCCCCGCCGCTCCGGATCGTGATCGTCCCGGCGGGCACCGCGAAGCCCTTCGACGAGAACTGGATCGTGACGTTGCTCGTGGCGACCGCCCCGTCCACGAGGCGATGAGGCCCCTCGACCGTCTGCGCGTCGCCGCCGGGATCGGCGACGATCCGGAAGCCCCGCCCGTCGGGCTCGAGGACGAGCGCGTGGGTCACGCCCAGGGCGCGCGCGCGAGCCTTCGTGAGATGGACCGCCGCGTAGAGGTCGGCGGTCGCACCGCCCGCCCGGTATCCCTCGAGGGCCGCGCCGACCGTGGGGACGGCGCCGCCCGTCAGGATCCCCAGCACCAGCAGGACGACGACGACCTCGACCAACGTGACCCCGCGCTGCCCACCTCGCATGGCGACCTCCTGCCGGCTCACGGAGCAATGGCGGTGCCATCGCGCGCCGGGCGGCGCGCGGAGTCCGGATCCATCCGTTTCACGCGGGCTTGAGCCGCGTGGACGCCCGAGCGGCGTCGCCGACGTGTCACGTGACCGTCGGCCCGCGTGGACGAGGCGGATCGAAACGGATGCGCCGGGGCGCCCGGCCCCGGGCCGGTCAGGCGGAGCGGAAGCGGGGCGGGTCGCCGGGCAGACGGACGACGCGCCCGTCGCGCTCGAGCTTCTGGAGGTGCGAGAGGACGGACAGGCGCGCGACCGGGTGGAGCGCCGGGGAGACCTCGCGATACACGCGGGCGACGATGTCGGCCACGGTCTCGGCGCCGGCGCCGACGGCGGCGAGGATCTGCGCGTCGCGCTCGAGCCGGTGGGCGATGTAGCCCTCGATGACCGGCCGGGCGGGCTCGAGGACCGGCCCGTGCGCCGGGTAGATGCGCTGGACGTCCAGCTGGAGGACCCGCCGGAGGGACGCGAGGTAGTCGCCGAGGTCGCCGTCGTCGGGCGGGATCACCGTCGTCGAGCCGCCCAGGATGAGGTCGCCGGTGAAGAGCGCCCGCTCCTCCTCGAGGTAGTAGCAGAGGTGGTCCGACGCGTGCCCCGGCGTGTAGACCGCGTGGAGGGTGACACCGTCCCCCCGGATCACCGCGCCGTCGGCGAGGGACTCCATGGAGACCGGGAGCGAGGCGTCGTTCTTCACGAGCTTCGCGACGGGGATCCGCGGGAACGCCCGCCGCACGTCGGGCACGCCGCCGATGTGGTCGACGTGCCGGTGCGTCAGGATGACCCGGGACACCTCCTCCGGGCCCTCGGCGCCGAGGAACGCCGTCAGGAGCCGGATGTAGCCCGGCACGCCCGCCCCGGTGTCGAGCAGGATCGGCCGGCGCGCCCCGACGAGATACGTGTTGGTGCCGGGCCCCGTCATGAGCCCGGGGTTCAGCCCGAGGACGCGCCCGACCAGGGGCGTGAGGCGCGCCGTCTCGGGGATTGCCGCCGGGCGGGGCGCGCTCACGCGGGCCGCACCACGGTCGACCAGTCGAAGAGGTAGTAGCGCGCGGCGTCCAGGCGGTCGATGATGCCGTGGAACTTCGGCCGCCCGTCGGCGTGATGTCGCCACACCGCCTCGTACGACTCGAACTGGGCGAGGTACTGCGTCCCGTACTCGGCCGGCTCCGCCATGGGCCAGTCACCGGCGCGGAAGCGGCGGTGCGCCTCGGCGGGCTCCACCCAGAAGCCCTCCGAGGCCTCCTCGGCGATGAGCCGGGGTGCCTGGCCGGCCGGGACGGGGCAGAGGAAGAAGCGGGCGGAGAAGCGGATCGGGCTCGCCGGCGGCGTCACGAAGTGCGAGAGATAGGCGAGCGGCGCGAGGTCCGCGAACCACTCCTCTGCGGCCAGGACCGCGGTGAACGAGCGGTCGCCGCGGACGAGGGACCGCCGGTGGCCCTCGAGTCGCGGGGCGACGTCCGGCGCGCCCGCGGCGACGGGCCGCCCCTCGGCGTCGCGGGCCAGCAGCACGCCGGTCTCCTCGAAGACCTCGCGCACGCTCGCGACCCAGTAGGCGAGGGCGGGCACCTCGTCCGCCGGATCGCCGATCGCGCGGGCGGCGGCCTCGGGCGAGAGCCCGCGGGCCCGGGCGAGGGCATCGTGGCTCCGGTCGGCCAGGTCGACCTTGCCGCCGGGGAAGGCGTAGTAGCCGCCGAGGAAGCGCATGTCGCGCGCCCGGCGGATCAGGAAGACCTCGATCGCCGCGGCGCGCCCGGGCCGGATCAACAGGACGGAGGCCGCGGGCCGAGGCTCGACGGGCACGACGGCGAGTGTAGCACGCGCGTTCGCGCCGCTCGCCGGGCGGGCCGCCGTCACGTCACCCGGAAGAGCATCGCGGCGTTCCCTCGCAGGATGCGGGTGCGGTCGGCCGGGTGGAGGCCGAGGCGCTCGAGGGGTGCGGCGCGGGCCGCACCGCCCGGGCGGCGGCGAGGGAAGGGAGACT
>CAVVOZ010000010.1:0-83177 GCA_963749975.1 uncultured Candidatus Rokubacteria bacterium
CAGACCCGTGGACACACGCGGACGCGCCGACGAGGTCACGAGGTCGAAGGATACGGACGCCTCCGGGGGCCGTCAACCACGCACGACTCCGCGCGAGCCCACAGGCCGAAGGCCGTCCGATCAACTCCAGCGGAGCCAGAGGTACCGTGGTGAGCGCCGGCCTTCGTCTCCGGATCCGCGCGCTACACGACGAGGAGCGACAGGGCGAGCGCCCACAGCGCGAACGCGCCCGCGCACGCCGCCGCCGCGCTCACGTCGCGAAACGGAATCGCCTGCAGCTTCCTTGTCATCTGTTGAGTCACGATGGGCCAAAAAAAAGACCGTGGGACACGTGTCGCAGTCGACACGGCCGCGGACGCACGATCGATGCGGCGCCGGCCCGCTCCCGAGCTGACCCGCGGCCGCGATGCGATAGCGCCGCCGCCGGCGGCGGCGCGCGCGCGGGCCGCGTGCCCGCGCGTCCACGCCTTCGTCACCATCGCACCCGTGCCGTCGGCTCTCGTCTGCCGCCGGCCAGCCGCCGGGCCTCGGCGGCAGCTTCCTTCGGCGCGCGGCTGCGCGCCGGCTGCGGTGCGGACACGCTCAGAGGCCACGGACGAGCCCCACGACCTTGCCGAGGATCCTCAAGTCCTTCTCCCCTTCCCGAATGATGATGGGCCCCATGGTCGGATGCTCCGGCCGGAGGAGGACGGCATGCGCGTCGCGCGCGAACCTCTTGACGGTCGCCTCGCCGTCGACCAGCGCCACCACGATGTCGCCGGGCTGGGCGTGGTCCTGGCGGCGCACGAGCACGAGATCCCCCTCGACGATGTGCGCGTTGATCATGCTCTCCCCGCGCACCCGGAGTCCGAAGACGTCGTCGCCCCGGCCACCGACCCACGCGGGATCGAGCGGCAGCACGCCGTCGCGATTCTCCTCGGCGAGGAGGGGGGCGCCGGCGGCGATGCGCCCGAGGATGGGCACCTCGTGCATCTTCGGGATCGGCACGGCCAGCGTGAGCGCCCGAGACGTCCGCCCCTCCGTGCTGCGCCGGCGGAGGTAGCCCTTTCGCTCGAGCGCCCGCAGGTGATCGAAGGCCGCCCTGGGCGTGACGTGGAAGCGCCCGCCGATCTCGCGCACCGTCGGCGGGACGCCGTTCGCCTCGGTGAAGGTCTGGATGAAGCCGAGCACCTCCTGCTGCCGATCGGTCAACCGTGCATCCATGGGTGTTCCTCCCGCCAGGAGTGTAGTCAACACCCGTTGAGGCAGTCAATCAAAAAAAGAGAGGGTCAGGAGGCGACCGCGACCTCCTTCGGATCGCACACGGGGCAGGGCTTGAGGCCCTGCTCCCACCCGTCGGACGCGGTCTTCAGCGGGATCCGCTCGGACGCGGGGACCCGGGCCCGCCAGGCGCACTCGCGGCGGTGGAGGAGCCGCCCTCCGCGGCTGGTCCAGTACGGCTCGAGCAGGTCGTCCCCCGCCTGCCCCTCGGCGCCGCCGGCGCCGGAGCCCCCGGGCTCGGCCGCCGACACCCCGACGCCCTGGCCGTCGACCCCGACGGCATCGCCCTCCGACGTGCCGCTGGCCACGGGGCTCGCCGCCGCCGGCTCGAGCGGGGAGGGCGACGGGGGCGAGATGTCATGGTCCACGTTCATCTGAAGGTTCTGCTCGACGGTCGACCGGAACTCGTCGCTCGCCCGGCGGAACTCACGCATCGCCCGGCCGAGCCGCCGCCCGAGGTCGGGCAGCTTGTCCGGCCCGAAGATGAGGAGGGCCAGCACCATGACGACGAGGAGCTCCTGGATGCCGATGTCCAGCATGGACTGGGCGAATCCTACACGATGGGGCGGGCCCGTGCACCCGCCTTTCGCCCCTCGGTGTCCATCGCTCGGTGGAGGAGGATGAGCACGGCGAGCAGGAACATGTGGCTCCCGGACCACATCACGCCGCCGCCGAACGCCTGGTCGTCCACGGGGTTCCAGTCCGCGAGGAGCCGCGGCGCCGCGGCGTAGGAGGGGTAGAAGACCCGCTCCGACAGCCCGAGCACGGCGCCCAGGAGCGTGTTCTGGGCCGTCGCCAGGATCAGATAGCCGATGCGGGCGCCGTACATCACCCCGCTGCTGAGGCGATGGAAGCGGGGCGCCGGGTTGACGATCGGCCACCAGAAGAGCACGGCCGTCCCGAAGAAGGTCAGGTGCTCGAGGTCGTGCAGCAGCGGGTACCGCAGCGCGGCCTCGTACGCCACGGGATGGTGCCAGCCCCAGATGGTGACCGTGTAGAGCGTGCCGGCCACCGGCATCCAGGTGAGCGTGCGGAGGACGCGTCGGGCCGGGCCGGGGTGGCTCACGAGCGCGCCCACCCGGCGCCGGAGCCGGGGCGGCAGGGCCCAGAGGATCATCGGGAATGGCGCCGCCAGGAGCAGGAGCGGCGGCGCGACCATGATCAGCAGCTGGTGCTGGATCATGTGCGCGGTGAACGACAGCTCGGCCAGGAGCTCGATGGGCGAGCAGAGGGCGAGGACCACGCTCGCCAGACCGACCAGGTAGGCCGCGAGCCGCCAGCCCGGGGCGGCGCCACGGGTCCGGGGGGTGCGGCGGAGGTGCCACCAGCCCCGGACGTAGAGCACCGCGAGCGCTCCGACCACGAGGAGGACCGTCGGCCGCCAGCTCCAGGCGCCCGCAACGCGAACGAGGAGGTCGCCCAGCCCGGTTGCGGCAACCCCCGGCGGCGGCATCGTGGTCAGGCCTCCGGCCCGGCGAGGAGCTGGCCGAGGTACGCGCGCGCGTCGGGGCCCACCCAGTCGCGGATCCCGAGCACCGTCCCGACGACCATCCCTCGCCGGTCCACGAGGACGGTCACCGGCAGCGCGAAGACCTGGTAGCGCTCGGCCACCTGCCCCGCGCCGTCCAGCAGCATCGGGAAGGCGAGCTTGTGCTCCTGGATGAAGGCCTCGACCTGAGACTTCGACTCCTTGAAGTTCACGCCGACGACCGTCAGCCCGCGAGGGCCGAGCTCCCGGGCCAGCGTCTCGAGCGCCGGCATCTCGTCCCGGCACGGCGACGCACCACGTCGCCCAGAAGTTCAGCAGCACGACCCGACCGCGGAAATCGCGGAGCCGGACCGGCCGGCCCGACAGGTCCGGGAGCTCCAGGTCCGAGGCCGCGATCGGCTCGGCCGGGCGGCTCACGGGGAAGGCGGCCGGGCGGCCGGCGGGAGCGGCGCGGCCCCAGTAAGCCGCCGTCCCGACCGCACCGGCGAGGAGGATCAGCCCGGCGGACAGCTCGAGCAGCTGGGTGCGGGTCATCAGGAGTGGGGGGAGTCAGGGAAAGAGGGCCCGCGAGCGCATGCTCGGATGATAGACCCGCCCCGGGAGAGTCACAACGACGCGGGCGCATCTGGCTTCAGCGGGAGCGGTGCCGCGCACACCGAGCCACGCTGAACACCTGGAAGGGTAGAGCGCAATGGTAGTCTCCGAGCAGCATGGGCCCACCGCTTGATCCATTCGGTCAGGCCCTCGACACGGGACGCGATCCGAGGAACCCACCGGCCCGGGAGCGACCCGGAGCTCGGGTGACCTTCGCGGTCCTGCTCGGGCCGTTCATGGCCTTCGCCCGGTGGCGCAAGCGCTAGGCCGCTCGGCCGGCCCCGCCAGCGTCCGGGCCGGCGGCCCCGCGTGGCTCGTCCCGGGCGCTCTCTGCGCGCTCGGCGCGGCCTTGCGGCTCTGGCAGTACGGGGCCGGCGCCTCGCTGTGGGCCGACGAGGCGAACCTCGCCCTCAACATCGTCGAGCGCCCGCTGGCGCGCCTTCTGGGTCCGCTCGACTATCGCCAGGTCGCGCCGCCAGGCTGGCTCCTGCTCGAGAAGCTGGCCGTCCTGATCTTCGGCGAGGGCGAGCACGCGCTCCGTCTGATCCCGCTCCTCGGGAGCCTCGCGGCGCTGCCGCTCGGCTGGCACGTCGCACGGCGAGCGCTTCCTCCCGGTCTCGGCCCGCCTCTCGCCCTCGGGCTCCTGGCGACGGGGATCCCCTTCATCTTCTACGCAGCCCAGGCGAAGCCCTACTCGACGGACGTGGCCGTCGCGCTCCTGCTGGCCGCCCTGGCCCTGGCGGTGCAACAGCACGGCGCGGGCCGGGGGCGGGCGCTCCGCCTGGGCCTCGCCGGCGCCATCGCGCCGTGGCTGTCGTACCCAGCGATGCTCGTTGCCGCCGGATTGCTGGCGGCACTGGCGGCGCCAGCGCTCCTGGGCCGCGATCGTGCCCGCCTGCGGCCGCTCGTCCCGCTGGCGCTCGCGTGGGCGGTGAGCGCCGGGGGAGCCGTGCTCTGGGCGCGGGGCACCGTGACGCCGGACGACGTGCTCTACATGCAGCGGTTCTGGGCCCGCGACTTCATGCCGTGGCCGCCCCGGGAGCCCTGGGACCTGGGCTGGCCGGTCGCCCGCCTGACCACCGTCTACGGGGGCGGCGGCCTCCGGTACCCCGCTCCGGGGCTTTTCCTGGCCCTGGCGGCACTGGGCGCCTGGGCGCTCTGGCGGCGTGACCGCGACTCCGCGTGGATCCTTCTCATGCCCATCGCGGCCGCCTTCGGAGCGGCCGCGCTCCACGTCTATCCGTTCGAGCCGCGCGTGGTGCTCTTCCTCTTCCCGGCCTTCCTCGTGCTCACGGCGGCCGGGCCCGAGGCCATCGGAAGGCTCGCCGGCCTGCGCGGCCGGCTCGCCGCGACGCTCGTGGCGGTCGCCTGCGCCACGCTCGCCGTGCTCGGGCTCCTCCGGAATCCCCCTCCCTACGCGCCCGAGCCGCTCAAGCCGGTGCTCCAGGAGATGCGCCAGGCGTGGCAGCCCGGCGACCGCACCTACGTCTATTACGGGGGGGAGAAGGCGTTCCTCTACTACGCGCGGCGATTCGGCTTCGCGTCCGGTGACTACGTCCTCGGCCGCTGCGCCCGAGAGAACCCGCGCGTCTACCTGCGCGAGCTCGACGCGTTCCGCGGGGCGCCACGGGTCTGGCTGGTCGTGACCCACGCCGTCCCCGAGGAGGCGACCGCCATCCGGACCTACCTCGATCGCATCGGGACCCGGCGGGCCGCGTTCGAGGCTGGGAATGTGCCCGGCTCGCGCCGGAGCGACCGCGCCCGCGTCGACCTCTACGATCTCTCGGACACGGCGCGTCTGACGACCGTCACGGCGGAGGCGTTCCCCATGCCGCCCCCGGCCGGAGGCGGCCAGGCGGCTGCCTGGTCCTGCCACCCGGGGGCGCCACTCACCGACGACGACGCCGCTCCACCCGGACTCTAGCGGGACTCTGGCCTGACTCCGGGGGCCCGGCGCCGCCCGGGGCGCTGCGCTACCAGATCCGCATCGAGCTCCGCACGATCGCGTCGAGATCCCGCGGACCCACGCTCCGGGGCGTGTTCGCCAGAAGGCGGGGCTGCTGGAGGGTGCCCTCGACCAGCGCGGCCGCGTCCCCCTCGCCGTAGCCGACGGCCGCGAGCCCGTTGGGGATGCCCACGTCCCGCATGAGCGCGACGAGCGCCCGGGGCAGCGCCTCGGGCCGCGCCGCCTCGTCGAGCTCCCGCACGGGCACGCCGAGGAGCTCGGCCGCCCGGAGATGCCGCTCGGGCGCCGTCGCGTAGGTGAACCGGAACGCCGCGGGCGCGGTGAGGATCACCGACATGCCGTGCGGGACGAGCGCGTGGCCCTGCGGGTAGCCGGGCGGCCGGAAGTCCCGCACGAGCCCCGCGATCGGGTACGCGACCGCGTGCGGCAGGTGCACGCCCGCGTTGCCGAACCCGATCCCCGCGTAGTTCGCCGCCAGGGCAAGGTGCGTCCGGGCCTCGAGGTCCATCCCGTTCAGCACCGCGCGGCGGAGATAGCGCCCGACGAGCTCGATGGCCTTCTCGCACCAGACGTCGCTCGCCGGGTTGGCGCCGATGTAGGCCGGCCGGTCCGGCGGATGGTGCTTGGGGCGCGCGTCGTAGGGCCGCGTCGTGTAGGACTCGATCGCGTGGGTGAGGATGTCGGCGCCCGCCGCCGCGGTCACCTCCGCCGGCGCCGTCAGCGTGCTCAGCGGGTCGACGACGCCGAGCGTCGGGCGCAGGAGCCGGTTCGAGACCCCGGCCTTGACGTGCTGGGCGACCACGTGGGTCACGAGGACGGCCGTGGTCTCGCTGCCGGTGCCGGCCGTCGTGGGCATGGCGATGAGGGGCTTGAGCGGGCCGGGGACCGGCACGCCCCGGCCGACGGGCTTGTTCACGTAGTCGAGCAGCGGGGCCGGGTAGCACGTCAGGAGGTTCACGGCCTTGCCCGTGTCGATCGCGCTGCCCCCGCCCACCGCGACGAAGCCGTCGACCTCCTTGGTGCGGGCGTAGTCGGCGGCCTCCTCCATCGAGCGGTCCGTCGGCTCGACGGCGACGCCGTCGAACACGTCCGCCTTGACGCCCTGCTCGTCGAGGAGCGCGCGCACGCGGTCGGGGAGCCCGAGCGCGGCGAGGCCGGGGTCGGTGACGATCAGGACCTTCCGGAGTCCGAGACGGCGGGCGTCGAAGCCGATCTCCTCGGTCGCCCCGAGGCCGAACTTGATCGGCGACATCTCCATGACGAACACGGTCTCGGTCGGCAGCGTGACGCCCTTCATGGCGCTCCCTCCGGCGCGGTATGCTTCCGCAGGCGGATTATAGCGCCGTACGCGACGGCGGCGCGGGAGGACCGGATGGGCATCCGACCGGATTCACACGAGGCACTGCTCGACATCGCGCGGCATGGCTTGCCGAGGCGGGAAGGGCAGCCGAAGCGGGTCGTCATCGTCGGGGCGGGCATGGCGGGGCTCGTCGCCGCCTGGGAGCTCGCGCGGGCGGGGCACGAGCCGATCGTGCTGGAGGCGCGCGCCCGCGTGGGCGGCCGCGTGCACACGCTGCGCGAGCCGTTCACCGACGGCCTCTACGCCGAGGTGGGCGCGATGCGGATCCCCGGGACCCACGACCTCACCCTCACCTACTGCGAGCGGTTCGGGCTCAGGCTCACGCCGTTCACGATGAACAACCCGCAGGCGTACGTCCACCTGCGCGGCCGCCGATGGCGGCTCGGGGAGGTGCAAGAGAATCCCGGCTGCCTCCCGTTCACGCTGGCGGACACCGAGTGCGGGCGCACGGTCGACGCGCTCTGGTCCGAGGCGATCGCGGGGTTCACGGATCGCGTCGCGCGCGAGGGGGACGCCGCCTGGGCCGCAATCGTGAAGGAGTGGGACCACTGCTCCACCCGCGAGTTCCTCGAGCTCTGCCACTGGTCCGAGGGCGCGATCGAGGCGTTCGGCCTGCTCCAGTTCCAGGAGGCCCTGATGAACTCCTCCTTCCTGGAGCTCCTCCGGGAGGAGGTCACGCGCTGCTACGTCGACCTGGTCGAGATCGAGGGCGGGATGGACCGGCTGCCGGGCGCGTTCGTCCCCGCGCTCCGCTCCCGCATCCGGTTCGGCGCGAAGATGATCGCCCTCGACCAGGACGAGCGGTCCGCCACCGTGCACTACCAGACTGCGGCAGGCCGCTTCAAGGAGACGGGCGACCACGTCCTGGTCACGGTCCCCTTCTCCGTCCTGCGGCACGTCGAGACCTTGAAGCCCTTCTCCCCCGCCAAGCAGCGGGCGATCCGCCAGCTCCACTACGACGCCTCGGCCAAGATCCTCTTCCAGTGCCGCCGGCGGTTCTGGGAGGAGGACGATGGCATCCGGGGCGGGGGCACGGCGACCGATCTCCCGATCCGCGCTCTCTACTATCCGGACCACGGTCGCGAGACCGGCCGCGGGGTCCTCCTGGCGAGCTACACGTGGTCGGAGGACGCCCAGCGCTGGGGCTCCCTCACGCCGAGCGACCGGATCGCCCAGGCCCTCGAGAACGTCGCGCTCATCCACCCCCAGGTGACGCAGGAGTTCGAGGTGGGCACCTCCTACATGTGGCACCACGACGAGTTCGCGGGAGGCGCGTTCGCCCTCTTCGACCCGGGCCAGCAGACGCGCCTCTACGAGGCGATCGTCGCGCCCGAGGGGCGGATCCACTTCGCGGGCGAGCACGCCTCGCTCGCCCACGCCTGGATCCAGGGCGCGATCGAGTCAGGCCTCCGGACCGCCCGGGAGGGGTCAGACTTTGACTTCTTAACAATCCCACAAGATCGGGGCCGGCGCCTCGTGGAATAAATGACAGCTTATGTGGGAGAGAAGTTGTGGTAAAGTGAGTCGGCGGCGGTCGGCTGACGGAAATGGAAGGGAAGCGCCGGATCTGATGCTGAGGGCGCGGTACGCGGCTGCGTGAAGAGCGTGGGGCGCGATAGGAAAGCCGAGTCCGGACCCTCGCGGGGTAGGGTCGCCGGACGGCGGACACGTACTTCTGGGCGGTGCGTCGGTTCGCGTGGACACCTTCATGATCGGCGTCTGATCTCGGCGATCCGTGAAGGCGGACACTCGACCGGCCACCGCAGGATCTCGAGCAACCAGGCCATCTCGGCGTCGTAGCAGCCGCGTACGTGAGAAACCGGCGGCCGAGCGCCGCGTCGCATCACAGTCGAAGCGGCACGGCAGGTGCGGGACCGCGCGCACACCATCCATCGCCAGAGTATGTTCGACTCCGGCGGTCCCGCGACAGTGAGCTCCGGCGTGCCGTTCGGCCCCGCGGTGTCGGCAGCCATCGGCCAGGTCGTGTCCACCATGCCTCGTCGATCCAGACTCGCCGGAAGAACTCGTAGCAGCATGGAGGATAACCGAGCAGGTGCCGACCGCCGCGTGGTCGTTGGCGTCAGAGCGCGCTTGAACATCCGCACGTTCGAGGGTGTCCGACACGAAGCGGAAGACGAAGGGCTTGCCCCATTCCAGAGCGACCGGCGTCGCGCGTACGAGCCGACACACCTGGATCTCGACGGGCAGGCACTCAGACCGTGATCAGCCAGGCGGCGCTCCGGCGGAGGAACTCTCCGGCGAGGCCACGGTCACCGCGCACGCCGCACCCGGAGGCGACCATCAGCCACTCCAGCTCGAGCCAGGCTCGCGTGACCCGTTGGAGTCGTGGCTCCCAGGTGGCGCGCGCTACGTCACTGACCACATGAGGCGCGTGAAGTCGGAGGACGAAACCCAGGCGGTGAGCGGTCAGCCAAGGTCCGTGTGGTCTCCGTGCCAGTCCCGTGATCCTCTGCGGCGGCGAGCGAGCCGGTGGCCTCGCCACGGAGCTTTGAGCGTCTGCTCGATCGTCCGGTTGACGCCCCGAGCCAGTTGGCCAGGAACGCGCCTCGAGCTCTTGGCGTATCGGGTCCAGCGACAGCGGAGCCTGGCCGCCTCGACCATCTCCTTCTCCAGGCGTTCGTAGAGACCCATCCAGACGCCACAGTGCTCGGTGCGATTGCGCAGTCCCGTCGATCGCGGTTCCCGGACACTGTCATTGCACATGAGGAAGAAGCGGCAGCCTGGCAGCCACGTGCTCCTGGGAGTGTGGTAGAGGGCCAGGTATCTCTGAAGCCTCGTCGTGGTTGGTGAAGTGATGTTTGTTGATGCGGGGCAGCGAAGGCAATCCGGCCGCGCGGGCCGAGGCGAAGGTGAACGCTAAGAAGTCAAAGTCTGACCCCCGTCAGAACCAGCGGCGCTTGTCGACGACGGTGGCGAGCGGCTCGCCGCGCGCGAAGCGGCCGACGTTGTCCAGGAGGACGGCGAGGTGCCGCTCGGCGATCCGCGGGGAGTTGCCGGCGACGTGCGGCGTGATGATCACGTTCGGCATCGCCCAGAGCGGGTGGTCCGGGGGCAAGGGCTCGGTCTCGAACACGTCGAGGCCGGCGCCGCCGATCTCGGCCGCCCGCAGCGCGTCGACGAGGTCAGCCAGGTCGACGATGGCCCCGCGCCCGATGTTGATCAGATAGGCGCTCGGCTTCATCTGCCGGAACTGGGCGCGGCGGAAGAGCTTCACCGTCTCGGGCGTGTGGGGCGCGGCGATCACCACGAAGTCGCTCTCCCCGAGGAGGTCGGGCAGCCGGTCCAGGCGCCAGAGGGCCGCCACCCCCGGCGGCGCCGCCGTCTGGATCGGGTCGACGGCCAGGACCCGCATTCCGAAGGCGAGCCCGCGCCGGGCGATCTCGGAGCCGATCTGCCCGAGCCCCACGACGCCGAGCGTGGCGTCCGCCAGGTGGAGATGCGAGCGATCGACGGAGCTGACGTGGGCGGGGCCGGTGACGAAGCCCGACGACTCCGCCTTGCCGAGCGCTGTCATCGCGCGGGCGTCGGCCCTTGCCCGCCACGGCCCGGACGGAGCTCTCCGCCTTGCCGCCGACGGGCGCCCAGCGGGCCTCGAGCTGGTTCCGGATGTAGTGGTGGAAGTTCCGCGCAAAGCAGAGGACGTAGCCGAACACGTGGTCGGCGATCACGTCCGAGTAGAGCCCGCGCATGTTCGTGAGCAGGCACGGGTGCTCCACGAGCTCCGGGAACATGTAGTGCTCGAGGCTCGCCGTGGGCGCCTGCACCCAGCGGAGCCGCCGCGCGGCGGCGAGAAGCGCGGGCGTGAGCTTGCCGAAGAAGGCGTCGGCATCGACGATCGCCGCGCGCGCCTCGCCCTCGTCCCCGGCGTTGATGACGACCATGGAGCGCGCCGCCTCGACGATCTTGGCGAGGCGCTCCGGCTCGACGGCAGGATGGATGACGAGCTTCACGCGCAGGGCTCCTTCGTGGACTCCGGGGACTCCTGGGACGTTGGGGACGGGGCAGCTGCCGGCCGATGCAGCCGAGCCGGATGTGTCGACGTCGAAGTCGAGCCGCCGGTGGGCCGCCCGGAGAGCGTCCTCGACGGCCTCGGGCGAATCCGCCCGCGCGAGGAGGAAGCCGAGATAGCGCGACCCCTCGGGGAGCGGGACCAGCTCCTGGCCGACGTGGGCGCTGATCGTCACCTCCTCGATCCCCGGGACGGCGAGGGCCGCCTCGCGGCCCCGCACGGCCCGGAGCACCCCGGCCCGGGGGATGGGGATCATCATGACGCCGGCCGGCTGCCGCTCCCGCTCGAGCGAGTCGAGCTCGATCCCGAGCGCGTGGCGGATGACCAGCTCCTCCAGGGACAGGCCCGCCCCGAAGCGCAGCGTGCGCGAGCAGAGGCCGCCGATCGTGCGGGCGGCAAGCTCGATCATCCACGGCCCCTCGTCGTTCACCCGGAGCTCGGCGTGGACCGGCCCCTCCGCGAGCCCGAGCGCCCGGGCCGCCCAGCGCGCCTCGGCCGCGATGGCGAGCTGGACGTCGGGGGGCAGGCGCGAGGGCGTCACGTAGATCGTCTCCTCGAAGTACGGCCCGTCGAGCGGGTCGGGCTTGTCGAAGAGCGCCAGGACGTGGAGCTCCCCCTCGACCAGGAGCCCTTCGAGCGCGACCTCACGGCCGGGAATGAAGTCCTCGACCAGCACCTCCTCCCGCCCCTCGCCGAGCTCCGCCGAATCCGGCGAGCCGAGGATCGCCGCGATCCGGCGAAAGGCGGCGACGAACGAGGGCGCGTCGTCGGCCCGGATCACTCCGCGGCTGCCCGCGAGGATCGTCGGCTTGAGAACGCACGGATACGTCACGCGGTCGGCCGCGGCCTCGGGATCGTCGGACACGTCGAGCAGCGTGAAGCGCGGCGACCGCACGCCGGCCCGGGCGAAGGCCTCGCGCATCCGGTGCTTGTTGCGGGTCGTGGACACGGCGTCGAGGGAGCTCGATCGGAGACCCAGGCGCTCGGCGATGGCGGCCCCGACGACCGTGGTGCGGTCGTCGACGGGGACCACGGCGTCGACCGGGTGGCGCCTCGCGAACTCCGCCACCGTCCTCGCGGCCTTGATCGGGTCGCCGAAGTCGAGCGTGAGGAGGTTGTCCGGCAGCGCGGATTCGAGGACGTTCGGCCGCTCCGACGCGACCACGAGCTCGACGTCGAGCTTCGCCGCCGCGGCGACGAAGTCCTCCGTGCGGTACGTCGTCGTCGGGATCAGGAGGAGCAGGCGCAGCATGCGGGGACCCGGCGGCGGCGCCCGGCCGGGCCGGGAGACCCGGGCCCGGGTGCGCGCGCCCGCGGGGTCAGGCGGTGAGGCGGGTCAGGCCTTCGACGGGGCGTAGTAGGGATTCGAGCCCGAGGCGTGATCCGTCGTGTCCAGGACCTCGGTGACCTCGGGGATCTCCTCGAAGATCATCCGCTCGATGCCGGCCTTCAGCGTCACGTCCGCGGCGCCGCAGCCCTGGCACCCGCCCGACATCCGGATGTAGACCGTCGACTCCTTGACGTCGATCAGCTCGATGTAACCGCCGTGGCCCGCCACCGCCGGGTTGATGGCGGTGTCGAGCAGCTCCGTCACCTTGTCCTTGAGCGTCATCTCGTCCGCCATCGTCAGCCTCCCTCGCGAGCGCGGTCCCGACTCCCCGGGCAAGCCGGCTCGCCTCGCGTCCATTCTACCCCAGCGTCGACCCCGATGCCCCGGTCAGAGGGCGCTCCCGACCGGCCGTCCGCGGAGGGCCAACTGGCCCTCGGTGGGCTCCGCTCAGCAGAACCAGGGCTCGGTCAGGCGCGGCGGGCGCGCCCGGTCCGGGAGCGCGCGCCCGGCCGGCAGACGCCGGGGCGGGGCTCCGCTCGTGGCGTCCACGACCGCCCGCACCCGGTCGAACGTGACAGCCTCGTCGGCGTGCGCCTCGGCCGCCGCCTCCACGATCCGGGCGACCTCGGCCTGAAGGGCGTCCATCCGCGGGTCCGGATGGGTCCAGGCGTAGGAGAACGCCCGCTCGACCAGCGCACCCAGATGGGGGCGCATCGCAGGGTGGTCGACCAGGAGCGAGCCCGGCGGCACCAGGAGGCGGAGCGAGTACTGGACCGGGTCCACCGCGTCCACGAGGTCCTCGGCCTCCACGAAGTCGACCATCGCCCGGTAGTCGTCGAGCGTCGTCCAGGGGGTGAACGCCACCCAGGTGGGCCGGAGCGGGAGCCCGGTCTCGCGCATCAGCCGGACCAGCTCGACGACGTCGGCGCGCGTGTGACCCTTGTCGAGGTGGAGGAGCACCGCGTCGCTGAGCGACTCCACGGCCGAGACCACGAAGGCGCAGCCGAGCGCGCGGAGCTCCGGCAGCATCGTCCGGTGGCGCAGGAGGTGCTCGACCTTCGCCGTGAAGTCGAAGCTCACGTGCGGGAAGGCCGCGTGGAGGGCCCGCGCCACGGCGAGGGCGTGCCGCGGGCCGTTGAGGAAGTCGGGGTCGCCGATCGTCACGTGGGTCGCCCCGGCCTCGACGCACTGGCGGACGTCGGCCAGGACCACGTCCGGCGGGACGACGAAGAAGCGCCCGCCGTAGACCGGCGGGATGGGGCAGTGCCGGCAGAGGTGCTTGCAGCCGCGGCTGGCCTCCACGTACCCCACCAGCTCGTGCCGCCCGTCGCGCTCGAGCCGCGCGTACTGCTTGAGGGAGGGAAGATCCGCGCGGCTCGGCACCGGGAAGCTCAGCCGCTCCAGGTTCGGCGCCACGGGGCGCGCGGCCGTCCCCACCCCCGGCGGGAGCTGGCCAGTCCCGGCCTCGAGCGTCGCGGCGAGCGCCACGAGCGGCGCCTCGGCCTCGCCGCCGATCACGGAGTCGACGCCGTGGGCGAGCAGGTACTCGGCGTTCAGCTGCGCGTAGAGCCCGTAGGCCGCGACGTGACACGCGGGGTTCACGGCGCGGACGCGCTCGATCAGCGCGATGCCGACCCGGAGCGCGGTGTGCATCGGCACGGAGACGGCGACGAGCCGGGCGCGCGCCACCTTGTCGGGGTCGAACGGCTCGACGGAGACGTCCATGACGGCCGGCGCGTAGCCGCGCGCCCCGAGGAACGCCGCCGCCCACGCGACGGCGAGCGGCTGGTGACCGAGCTCGTAGCACGCCACCAGGAGGATCGCCCCGGGCTGTCGCATCCTGCTCCTACTCTACCCCCGGTCCCCGGGCGCCGCGTGGGCGCGCGTTGCCGGCCCGCGGGCCCTGGGCTACGCTGGGCACGGCACGACTCGCGTGAAGCGCCACACGCAAGGGAGGCAGCATGCTCAACGCGCCCGGTCCGATCCTTCGCGACGAGATGCTCGAGGCCCGGGGCCGCACGGCCTTTCCTCTCGACCGCGGCCAGACCGTCCGCGTCGTCGACGTGGACGGCCAGCAGGTGGCAGACTTCGTCTGCTTCCGCCGCCCCGACACGAGCGAGAAGCTCTCGGTCCACAACACGGCCCTCATCCAGGGGACGATCCACATCAGCACCGGGCACCTCCTCCTGTCCGACCGGTGCGGCACCCTCATGACGATCACCGCCGACACGTGCGGACGTCACGACCTCCTCGCCGGCTCCTGCAGCGAGGGCACGAACCGGTGGCGGTACGGCGTGGCGGACACACCCAACTGCCGGTCCAACTTCGAGGCAGCGCTGCGGCCGTTCGGGATCCCCCTGAGGGAGGTCCCCTACAGCTTCAACATCTTCATGAACGTGCCGATCGCTGACGGCAAGATCGGGATCGAGGAGCCCCTGTCCCGGGCGGGCGATCTCGTCGACCTCCGGGCGGAGACGGATCTGCTCGTGGCGATCTCGAACTGTCCGCAGGAGCGGAACCCGTGCAACGCGTACACGCCGACCCGGTTGCGCGTCGTCGTGTTCGGGCCGCCTCCCGCGTGACGGCGGGGAGCGCGGCCAGACGGGCGGCGCCCCGGGGCGTCGCGTGAGCCTCGCCGCCGCCCTCCGAGGTGCGCTTCATCGACCGGGGCGGAGGCGCCCGGCTCGCCTACGTCGCCCAGCCAGGTGCCGGCCCGACCGTGGTGTTCCTGGGCGGCTACGCGTCCGACATGACGGGCACCAAGGCGCGGTACCTGGAAGGCTGGTGCGGCGCCCGCGGCCAGGCCTTCCTCCGGTTCGACTATCAGGGCCACGGGCTGTCCTCGGGGCGGCTCGTCGACGGCACGATCAGCGCGTGGCGGGACGACGCGCTCGCGGTCCTCCAGGAGTGCGTCAGGGGCCCGGCGCTCCTCGTCGGCTCCAGCATGGGCGCGTGGGTCATGCTGCTGGCGGCGCTCGCGGCACCGGAGCGCGTCCACGCGCTCGCCGGCGTCGCCGCGGCGCCCGACTTCACCGAGGATCTCCTCTGGGCGAGGCTCGACGACGAGCGGCGCGCCGCCCTCCGGCGGGACGGCGTCATCCACCTCCCGTCCAGCTACGGCGAGCCCCTCTCCTTCACCTGGCGCCTGGTGGAGGATGGCCGGCGCCACCTCGTCCTCCGCGCGCCCCTCGCCCTGCCCCACCCGGTCCGCCTGCTCCACGGCACCCGGGACCTCGACGTGCCGTGGGAGACCTCCATGCGCCTGGTCGAGGCCATCCAGGGCCGGGACGTCACGCTGACGCTGGTGAAGGACGGCGAGCATCGCCTGTCGGAGCCTCACGAGCTCGCGCTGCTCGGCGCCGCCGTTGCGAGCCTCCTCTGACCGGTGACCACGAGAGACTCCCGGCCGCCGGCCCGCCGCCGGCCTCTCCGTAGTGTCCTCGCCTCGGAGAACGGCGCGTGAGCCGCCCCCTCCAGAACCGCGTGACGCCGTTCGGCGACCTGATCGCCACGCCCGCGCGGGGCACGCTCATGGGAAATCGCGGCCGCCTGCACGATCCCGGCCGGCGGGTCGTGCGGCGGATCGCCGCCGGCTACCGCGCCTGGGTCACGTGCCTGCTCGCGTTTCGCGGCCGGCACCGTGCGGTGATGGCCCCGAATCGCTACACCGAGCTGTTCTTCCTGGACGAGGCGACGGCGCTGGCGGCCGGCCACCGCCCGTGCGGGGAATGCCGCCGGGCGGACTTTCGCCGCTTCAAGACGACCTGGCTCGTCGCGAACCACGATCGGGACCTCGGCCCGGACGTCCTCATCGGAGCGATCGACCGCGAGCTCCATCGGGACCGGCTGGAGCCCGACGGGCGGCCGCGCTCGCACCTCGCGGCGCTCGACTCGCTCCCCGACGGGGTCTTCGTCGTCCTACCGGACCTCGTCCAGGCGCTGGTCGTCTGGCGAGGCGGCCTGGCTCCCTGGTCGCCGGCCGGATACGGAACGCCTCGGCCATCGCCTCGCGGTGAGCAGGTCACGGTCCTGACGCCGCGCTCCACCGTGGCGGCGATCGCGGCCGGCTACGTGCCCGGCGTGCATCCGAGCCTCGCCGACGGGGATGGGGCCGGCGCGCCGCTCCACGCGGTCGAGCGCCCCCGCCAGGCGGACTGAGCGCTCGTCGAGGACCTCCCGGACCCTGCGCACCCGTTAGGGGGATGGAGCCCGGTCGGCGCGCCAGATTCCCACGACCGACTTTCCGATCCGAAATCCGAGCCACGGGTCGAGCCGGCGCGAGAGAGGAACCATCAGCCGGTCCCAGCGTGCGATGTCGCGCGCGGTTGGAAGGCTCCGCCGCAAGAGAAAGCGATTTCCCGCCGAGGCCAGAAGGCCAACGCTGTCGAGGTACCGCAAGACGACGCGATGGAGCCCCGGAGGCACGACCTGCTCGAGCGACCGGCGCGTGTAGCGCCGATGGTGCCCGATCGCCCGGTCGAAGGGCGAGTAGAGCCACGCGTGGGCCGGCGCCAGGACGATCAGGACTCCTCCCGGTCTGAGCACGCGGGCCGCGGCGGCCAGCTCCACCGCGTCGTCCTCGACGTGCTCCAGCACGTCGATGTAGAGAACCGCGTCGAAGCGGGCCTCCGGCGGGAGGGTCCGAACGGTGCCGGCGCGAGCCTGGCAGCAGCGCGGGAGCGCGCCGTCCGCCACGGTGGCCGCAAGGCGCGAGGCCATCGCCGGGTCGGGCTCGAGACAGAGCCACGTGCGCTGGCGGCCGTCGCAGAGACGACGAGTCGTCGCGCCGAGGCCCGCACCGACCTCCAGGACGTCGCCCGTCAGGTAGGGGCGGAGGAGGCTCGCGAAGTAGTCCTTCCAGTTCTCCGCGCGGGCGAAGAGCTCGAGCTCCTCTCCGGGATACGGCTCGGCCCCCGACGGCCCGGTCAGGGGTAGACCCGCGTCTCGCCCGCAACGTAGTCGGCGTAGTCCCGGCGCGGGATCACGGCCGAATAGCTCCGGCTGTTCAGGGTGACGAAGATGAACACCAGGGAGAGGAGAACGGCCTGGAGAAGGATCGCCACCAGGAGCCCGACGACGGCGGACGCCCAGCCCGGGATGGCGAGGTCGGTCATGGCTCGGATGATGACGACGGTCACGATGCCCCCGAAACAGAGCACGATGGCGACGAGCGTCGCCAGGAGAGCCCGGACGCCGATCACGTCACCGTGAACGGAGAGGGCGGAGAGCCCATGGAGGAGCAGGCCGGTCAGGCCCATGTGCGAGCGCCCGCCCAGGCGCGGCGCTCGCGGCAGCGGGATGGACGTGAACGGAATCCGGGCCTTGATGATGGCCGATGGGTAGTGGTTCCAGAGATCGGAGAGGAGGACGAGCCGCGGGACGAGGCGCGCAGGCACGATGCTGAAGTTGCCGAACCAGATCCGCCGCCCCGTGAGCACCCGGTGCGCCAGGCGGTAGAGCTCGTAGAACACCCGGAACATGGGCCCCTCGGAGCGTGCCGACCGTCCGGCGAACACGATCGTCCCCTCGCCCGCAGCGTGCGCGGCGACCAGGCGCGGGACGTCTTCCGCGGCGTCCTCGCCGTCCGCGTCCATGATCACGACCGCGCGGTCCGGGCGGGTCGCGTGGACGTAGGCGAGCCCGATCGCGATGGCCCGCTGATGGCCGACGTTCCGGCCGATGTGAAGAACCGTCGCCGACGTGATCGCCTGGTACCGCGCGCCTCGGAGCAGGCTCCGGTCCGGCGTCGCCGTCGACCCGTCGTCGGCGAGCACGATCTCGGCGACGAGGCCGGCGCCGGCGAGGGCGGCGTCGAGGCGGGCCAGCAAGAGCGGAATCAGGGGCCAGTCGTTGTAGACCGGCATGAGGACGAGGAAGGGGGCCGTCACGCCGGCGCCGGGGCGCCCGGCTCGCGCCGGACGCGGAACTCGAAGAACTCCATCTCGAAGAGGGTCACGAATCGCTCCTCGATGTACCGGGCCAGCGGGGTCGTGAACACGCGGCGCTGGCGACGGAGAGCGCACACGGGCAACGGAGAGCGAGCGAGGCGCTCGACGATGCGCTCCTGCTGCGCGTCGGAGAGCAGGAGCATCCACACCGTGGCGTTGAAGCCGGTCGGCGGCTCCATGCCCGTGAAGAGGTGGAGGCTGTAGAGGCCGGGCTGCGTCACGAACGTGCGGCAGCGCGCGCGCAGGTTCCCCACGAGGACACGGTAGAGGGCAGCCTGCTCGGCAGGCACGCGGATCCGCTCGGCGCCGGGCAGGCCGAACGGGACTGCCCGGGCGTACGCCGCTTCGAGCTGCCCATGGGTGGCGTAGGCGCCGCTCACCGTGACCGCAGCCAGGGCGACTCCCAGGATGACCCCGACCAAGCGGCTCGGCGCCGCGCCGAACACCTCCGCCTCTGCGAGCGCTTCGCGGATGCGGCGCCACCCGTCGGCCAGGGCGACTCCACCGACCGGGATCGCGAGGAAGGTCGCCCAGGCCACCTGGGTGCCGGCGATGGGGTATGCGTGGAGCGTCTGGAGCGCGGCGATCATGGCGAGGACGAGCGCCCCGGGCGACCCGGCCTCGGCGCGCCGGCCGGCGAGCGCGATCCAGAGGAGCGGGGCGAACGCGAGGGGTCCGAGCGGGAGGCGATTCGTTGTCCCGAGCCAGAGGACGAGACCGCCGACCAGCTCCGCCACCCCCACCACGGCGGATCCCGATGGTCGCGCGGTCAGCCCGCGGCGGCGCGCCCAGACGAAGGCGAGTGCCGCCGCGAGGCCCGTCACGGCGGTCCAGAACGCGCCCGACCCGAGGTCCGGCGCGACGAAGAACGCGCCCGGATGGCGCAGGGGGCCGAGGACGATCCCCTCCAGAAGGCTCCACGGCAGCGTGCCGCGCACGAGCTCCCATCCCATGCACGCCCCGAGGGTGAGCGCGCCGCACGCGGTGAAGGTCAGCGCGCGCCCGCCGATCGGCAGCCGCCCCGGAGGCGAGGCAAGGGCGACCAGCGCCACGCCGAGCGCGGACGCGAGGGCGACGGCGAGGTACGCGCGAACCGTCGGCTCGTCCCCACGTGGCGCCAGGAGGAGAATCGGAAGGGCGGCGATGCCGGCCACGACCGCGATCCGCAGCCGACCGGGCGGGCCGGCGGCGGCGAGCGCTCCGGCGATGCCCACCGCCGCGAAGAGTCCGACGTTGACCTTGACGAGCAGCATGGTCGCGAGGAGAACGCCTCCGAAGCCCGCGGCGACGCGCCACCGCGGCCCGTCGAGGCAGGTCCCGACAAGGACCAGGCTGCCGAGCAGGAGCGCGAGCAGGGCTCCGGGGTGCAGCGGCTCGGCGCGGCTGGGCAAGAGCGCCTGGACGACGAGCAGCTCGGCGGCGAGGGCGATCAGCAGGCTCCGGCTGAGCCGCCAGGTCACCACCGCGCACAGGATCGCGGTCGCGCCCAGGAGGGCCAGCGCCAGGATCCGCCCGTGCGTGTGGACGAACGTGAGGCCGGCCACCCGGAAGAGCGCCGTCAGGAGCTGGAAGTACGCCGGGCCGTACTGGGAATAGACCTCGTCGTAGAGGGCGCCGCCACGCGCGTACTCGCGGAGCGAGATCAGCAGGTAGCCTTCGTCGTCGTACTCCTGGAAGCCCGTGAAGAAGGCGTAGAAGGCGAGCGGGCTGGCGAGGAGGGCGACGATGCCGATGCCTAGCGGAGGGCGATCGGCGCGGCCACGACGCGAGATCGGTGGAAAGGGCACACGGAGCCCGGCGGTCACGGCTCTGCCGTCACCATTCGGGCGGCAGAGAGGACCAGCGCCGCTGGGGGCTCTCTCACGCGCCCATTCTACGGAGAGGTCGCCGGTTCTCCGTCATTCTCCGGGCGACACGACGGGAGACGATCGAACGCCGCATGCCCTCCGGGCCGTGAGGGCACGGGACCGGGGCGCGAGGCCCCTCTACGGCGGGTGGGCTTCCAGCTCGTGCGGAGTGGCCGGGGTCCGGACGCCATCTCCGTCGCCCGACGCGACTCCATTGGCGCCGGTGGGTCCGTTCCGCGCAACCGCCCCGTGGCCGGCGACGGCCGCGACGGGAGCCGAGCCGTCCGCTGCTCCGTGTATCGCGACCGCCGGCTGCTCGGCGCGGCGCTCGAGGTCGCCAGCCGAGGAGTCGCACGAGGTCGTCGAGCAAGAGGTAGGCGACCGGGGTGACCAGGAGCGTCAGCAGGAGCGAGAGCGTCTGCCCGCCGATGACCACCACGGCGATGGCGCGCCGCTCCTCCGACCCGGGCCCGGTGCCGACCCAGAGCGGGAGCATGCCTCCCACCAGCGCCAGCGTCGTCATCAGGATCGGCCGGAGCCGGTCCCGGTTGCCCTGCAGGATGGCCGTGCGGCGGTCGTACCCCTCGCGACGCAGAGCGTTCATGTGGTCGACCTGCAGGATCGCGTTCTTCTTGACCACGCCGAACAGCACGAGGATGCCGAGGGCGGAGTAGAGGTTCAGGGTGTTCCCCGTGTACCAGAGCGAGAACAGGGCGAAGGGGATCGCCAGCGGGAGCGACAGCAGGATGTTCAAGGGGTTCAGCAGGCTCTCGAACTGGGACGCCAGGATCATGTACATGAAGATCACGGCCAGCAGGAAGACCCAGAGGAACTCGACGAAGGTCCGCTCGAACTCGCGCGCCCGCCCCGACACGGCCGTGCTGTAGCCGGCGGGCAGGTTCATCTCCGCCGTCGCCTGCCTGAGCGCGTCCATCCGGTCGGCCTGGCCGTAGCCAGGCGCGATGACGCCGCGCAGGCGATTCTCGCGCTGGCGCTCGGACCGGTCGATCCGGGACGCCGTCTGCGCGGGCGCGATCTTGACGAGGTTGTCGAGGCGGACGAGCCCGCCGCCCGGCGCCATGCCCGACCTGCGCCGGCGCGCCGAGCGCGGTCGCGGCGCCGGCCGAGGGCCGCGAGACGTAGAGCCGCGAGATCGTCCGGGGGTCGCTCCGGTCCGCCTCGCTCAGGCGGAGCTGGACGTCGTAGTCCTGGTCGAGGAAGGGGTCGTGGAAGCGGGAGACCTCCTGGTCTCCGCCGACCATGAGCCGGAGGGCGGTCGCGATCTGCTCGACGTCCACCCGGAGGTCGGCCGCCCGCTCCCGGTCGACCTGGACGCGCAGCTCCGGCCGGTCGAGGCGCAGCGTCGTGGTGAGGTCGATCATGCCGCCCATCTGCTGGGCCCGCTCGCGTAGCTGCTCGCCGTAGGGTCGCGAGCGTCGTGAGCTCGGGCCCGCGGAGGACGTAGTCGATGTCGAAGTTGCCGCCGCCGATGTTGAAGCCCGGGATGTTCCGGATGGTGATGCGCATGTCGCGGAACTTGCGCAGCCGCTGCCGGACCTCCTGCATGACCTCGCGCTGCGTGTAGTTGCCGCGGAAGGCCGCGCCCGGATCGCCGCGCCGGAGCCCCTCCCAGAGGCGGCTCGCCGTCACCGTGCGCTCGGCGTGCGGGGCGATCCGCACGTATCCCGCCGCCCTGGTTCACCCGGCCGAGGAAGTTGCTGCCGGCGGTCAGCAGGACCAGCCGGATCCCGCGGACCGCCCGGATCTCGCGGTCCATCGCCTGCACCGCCTCGTCCATGGCGGTGAGGCTCATGCCCTCGGGCCCCTCGTAGATCATCTCGAACTCGGCCTCGTCCACGTCGGTCGGCACGTACTCGCGCTTCACCCACCCGTAGAGCGGGACGGACGACGGCGATGACGGCGAGCGCCAGGAGTCCGACGACCACGCGTCCGGCGGGGTGGATCGCGAGCCGGAGCAGCCACGCGTAGAAGTCGTCGATCGAGCGGTAGAAGCCCCGCCGCGAGCGGGCCGCGTCGTGCTCCCCTCCGGCGTCCTCCGCGCGGAGCATCCGGGCGCTCATCATGGGCGTGAGGGTGAACGACACGAGCAGGCTCACCAGCACGGAGACGGCCGCGGTGAGGCCGAACTGGTAGAGGAAGCGGCCGGAGACCGACGACATGAAGGACACCGGAACGAAGATGACCACCAGGGAGAGCGTCGTGGCCATGACCGCGAGCCCGATGTCGGCGGTGGCCGCGCGCGCGGCCTCGAAGGGCGGCATCCGCTTCTCCTCGACGAAGCGGAAGATGTTCTCGAGCACCACGATGGCGTCGTCGATCACGATGCCGACCATCAGCACCAGGGCCAGCATGGTGACGCTGTTCAGCGTGAAGCCGAGCGCCCACATCATGCCGAACGCCGAGATGACCGACGCCGGGATGGCCACGGCGGCGATGACCGTCGAGCGCCAGCTGCGCATGAACGCGAACACCACGAGCGAGGCCAGGATGCTGCCCAGCACGAGGTGGAGGTTGATCTCGTGGAGGGCGGCGTAGATGTACCGCGACTGATCGCGGATGATGTCCACCTTGACGTCGGCGGGCAGGACCGGCGCGAGCCGGGCCAGGTTCTTCTTGACCGCCTCGATCACGGCCACCGTGTTCTCGCCCGACTGGCGCCGCACCTCCAGGATGACCGTGGGCGTCCCGTTCACGCGGACGGCCGAGCGCTGCTCCTTGGTGCCGTCCTCCGCCGTCCCGATGTCGCGCACGCGGATCGGCGCCCCGTTGATGGTGGCGACCACCAGGTCGTTGAACGACCGTGGGGTCGACCACCCGCCCCATGGTCCGGAGCGACTGCTCCTGCCGGCCCACCGTGACGTTGCCGCCGGGGAGATCGGCGTTCTGCCGGACGATGGCGTCGCGGACGGCGGTGATCGGGATCTGGTAGGCGGCCAGCCGGTCGGCCTCGATCCAGACGTTGACGGCGCGCTGCAGGCCGCCGACGAGCCGCACCTCTCCGACCCCCAGCGCCCGCTCGAGGTCCACCTTCACCGTCTTGTCGGCGAGCTCCGTCAGCTCGCGCAGGCTGCGGTTGCCGGAGACGGCCAGGGTGAGGACCGGCGCCTGGTCGTTGTCGAGCTTGGAAACGGTCGGCGGCCGGATGTCGCGGGGCAGGTTGCGCGCGGCGTTCAGGACCTTGTCGCGGACGTCCTGGGCCGCCACGTCCACGGACCGGTTGAGCGCGAAGGTGATGGTGACGTTGCTCGTGCCGGGGCCCGTGAGCGACCGCAGCTCCGTGATGCCCTGGATGGTGTTGACGGCCTCCTCGATCTTCTGCGTGACCTGCGTCTCCATCTCCTCGACGGAGGCGCCGGGCAGCTCGGTGCGGACGCTCACCGTGGGCAGCTCGACGGACGGGAAGCGGTCGACCCCGAGCCGGAAGTAGCTCGCGCTGCCCACGACGACGAGCGCGAGCACGATCATCGTCGCGAACACGGGCCGGCGGATGCAGACCTCGGCGAGCTTCTGCACCTACTTCTCCCCTACTTCTCGACGGTCACGGCCTGGCCGCCCGTGAGGTTGCCGGCGGGATCGACGACCGGCTGGCCCGCCTTCACGCCGGAGACGATCTCGATGCGGTCGCCGAGGCGCCGGCCCGTGGCGACGCGCAGCTCCTCGGTCTTGCCGTCCCGGACCGTGAGCACCTTCTCCACGCCGGCGAACGTGACGAGGGCCGTCGCCGGCACCGTCACGATGCGCCCATCCGCCTGGACCACCACCTCGGCCCTGGCGAACGAGCCGGGCCGCAAGCGGCTCGCGGTGTTGGGAACCTCCGCCTCGATGGCCAGCGTCCGGTTCTGCTCGGCGATCGCCGGCGACAGGCGCGCCACCGTGCCGGCGTACACCGTCGGGTCGCCGTCGACGGTGACGCGCACGGGCTGCCCCCGGCGCACGTCCGCGGCCTCGCGCTCCGGAACCGAGAGCCGGAGCCGCAAGGGGTGGAGGCGCACGAGGGTCACCACCGGCGCCCCGGCGGCGAGGTACTCTCCGACCGAGGCCTGCCGCTCGACCACGGCGCCGTCGATCGGCGAGAGGATCACCGTGTCGGTGAGCTGCTGGCGGACCAGCTCGACCTCCGAGCGGCGCTGGAGCAGCACGGCCTGGCGGTTCTGGACCTCCTCCAGCGCGTCCTGGTACCGGCCCTCGGCGACCTGGAACGCCGACACCGCCGCGTCGAGCTCCGCGCGCGCCACGTACTGCTGCTCCCACAGCCGCGCCAGCCGGTCGCGATTCAGCTGGGCCTGGTCGAGCAGCGCCTTCGCCTGGCGCACCACGGCGGTCTGGGTCGCGTCCACGCGGTCGTCATCGCCGTCGGCCGGGAGCCCGAGCCGGACCCGTGCCTGCTTGAGGGCGGCGACCGACTGGTCGAGGCGGTACTGGTAGTCCCTGGTGTCGATGCTCGCGATCGGTTGGCCCTTCTTGACCAGGCTGCCCAGGTCGACGGAGATCTCGGCGAGGCGCCCGACGACCTTCGTGCCCAGCACGACCTGCTCGTCGGCGGCCAGGGTTCCGGTGGCGGCGACCGTGCGGGCCACCGTCGTTTCCGCGGCCGGCACGACCCGCACCGCTCGGGCTCCGGCGCCGGGCGCCGCGGCGTCCGTCTTCTTCGGGCGCCGCCGGGATCTCCTGCTGGCAGCCGGCGGCCGCGAGATATGCGGCAACGAGGAGGCACAGCGCGCCCGAGAGGGTCGCGCGGGGGGCTCGTAGGGGCTCGGGACCGACGCCGGCCCGATGCGCTCGCCGTGGGCGGTAGACCACCTTGGATCGAAGGATAGGCCATCCCGCCCGGCTTCGCCAGCGTTTTGGCATTACAAAATCGATACTAGCGATGGCCGGACGGGAGCTCGAGCAGGACCGCCGAACCCGCGCGCCCCGTGGCGGCATGGTCTCGGATCAGCCGCGACCGGCCCGGAGCCGGCCGATGACCTCCTGCGCGGCGTTGTGGCCGGGGGCGCCCATGACGCAGCCGCCGGGCCAGGCGCCGGAGCCGCAGAGGTAGAGCCCCCGGATCGGGCCCTCGTACGAGGTCGAACCGGGCACGGGACGCAGGTCGAAGGCCTGCTCGGGCACCAGCTCGCCGTGGAAGATGTGCCCGCCGGTGAGGCCGAAGCGCGCCTCGAGATCGGGCGGCGCCAGCACCTGCCGGGCGAGCACGGAGCCCGGGACGTTCGGCGCATAGCGACCGAGCTCCGCCAGCACCTGGTCGGCGATGGCGTCACGCCGCTCGTCCCACGTCCCTTCCGCCAGCCGGTACGGGAAGTACTGGGTGAAGATCGAGAGCGTGTGGCGGCCGGGCGGCGCCACCGAGTCGTCCACGACCGACTGGAGGTGGACGTTGAGGAACGGGTGGGTGGCCGGCCGTCCGGCCCGCGCCTCGTCGCACGCGCGCTGCATGTAGTCGATCGTGGGCGCGATGAAGAGGCCGCCCGAGTAGCCTTCGCGAACCCGCTCCGCCGGCAGCATGGTGAAGCGGGGCGGCTCCGCGATGGCCATGTTGATCTTCATCACGGGGCTCTCGATCTTGATCGCCTCCACGGCGCGCCGGTAGTCGTCCGGCAGCTCCCGCCGGGGCACGAGCCCGAGATAGGTGCGGACCGGGTCGGCGTTCGAGAGCACGACGCGCCCGCCGATCTCCTCGCCGTCCGCCAGGACGACGCCGGTCGCGCGCCCGTCGCGGACCAGGACCTCGCGCACCTCGGCGCCCGTGCGCACCACCGCGCCCCGGGCGGTCGCCACGCGGTAGAGGGCCTGCGTCACCGCGCCCATCGCCCCTTTGACGTACGTCCAGGCGCCCCGATTCCCGGTCGCCATGCCCATGGAATGGTAGAGCTTCACGTACCCCGTCCCCGGGTCTCGCGGGCCGCGGAACGTCCCGATGATCCCGGTGGCGGCGACGACCGCCTGAAGCTTCTCGCTCTCGAAGAAGTGCTCGGCGATGTCGGCGGCGGAGCCCAGGAAGCACTTCTGGAAGACCGCGAGGTCGGCGGGACTGCGAAACTCCGCCGCCACCTCGGCCCACGACGGCGGATTCCGGAGGATGAACCGGTCCATGACCGTCGCCGCCCGCTCGATGAACGCCTCGTAGTCCGCGAACCGGTCGGCGTCCCGCTTCGAGATCTTCGCGAGCTCGGCGTGGAGCCTGGCGGGGTCGCCCCACCACGTGAGCGAGGTGCCGTCCGGAAACGGCACGAAGATCCGCGGATCGCGGGCGAGATACTGGAGGCCCGCCGACCAGAGATCGAGCTCGTCCAGGATCCGCCGGGGCATGAGCGACAGCACGTAGGAGCCGGTCGAGACCCGGAAGCCAGGGATCAGCTCCTCGGTGACGGCCGCGCCCCCGACGACGCGCGCCCGCTCGAGGACGGCGACCGACAGACCTGCCCCCGCCAGATAGCAGGCCGCCACCAGGCCGTTGTGACCCCCGCCGACGACGACGGCGTCGTAGCGCCCGCCCGCCCCCGTCATTCCGAGCTCCCCCGACCTTCGCGCATCGTCGCCAGCCAGCGCTCGTCCTTCATTCGCCGGGCTCTCCCTTCACAGGATCTTCAGGAACTCGACCAAGTCCCGGAGGTCGTCGTCGGTCAGCTTCTCGGTCGTGCCCGCCTTCTGGACGTACTCCCACATGGCGGCCACCGCCTGGTCCAGCGTCTGGTAGCGCCCGTCGTGGAAGTACGGCCCCGTTCGCGAGACGGTCCGGAGCGACGGCACCTTGAACTTGCCGCCCGATCCGATGTCCTCCACGTCCTTCTTCTCGTAGTGCGGAGGCTCGTGGCACGTCTTGCACCCGGCCCTGACCATGAAAAGCTCGTATCCGCGCTTGGCCGCCGCCGGCGCCGCGTCCGAGGGCGAGCCGTCGTCCTTCAGGTTCGGATTCGCCGCGTACGGCAGCGACCGCACGTAGGCCGCCAGTGCGCCGAGGGTCTCCGGCGACGGCTCAGCACCCTTCATCCGGTTGACGATGATCCCCCGGATGTTCGCCTCGAGGCTCGGAGCGGTGCCCGCCCACGAGTACGCTCGCCGGAACCCGGCGCCCCAGAGCGTCGGCGTGCTGCGTCCCGCGGGGTCCCCATCGGCCACCACCGTGACCCCCACGTAGGTCTTGTTGTCCGTGTGGGCCTCGCTCGGGTGGCACGAGGCGCACGACCACTGGCGATCCGCTGAGAGGCCGAGATCGTTGAAGAGCTCGCGGCCCCGGGCCACGAGCTCGGCGGACGCGGGGCCAGCCGCCTGCGCGACCCGGAGCTCCTCCGCACGCGATGGCACCCGGACGAGCAAGCCGGCGAGCAGCGCCAATGGGCCGACGAGGAGCAGGACCGTCCGGGTCCTCACGGGTCACCCTCCAGGCTCGAAGTGGGCGCTATCCTAGCATGGGGGCGCGAGCGACCCGCCGATCGGGCCGGACGGTACGAGGTGACGCCTGCGTCGATTGCCCGGGGGTTCCCGGGGTCAGAACTTCATCCGGACGTCGACGCGCTCCAGGACGGTGAACCGGACCATCCGACTCCGGAATCGCCCCCCTCCGCCGTCGAGACGAGCGCCAGCCGGCGAGCCCTACCGCCGGCCACGCGAGGTGAGTGCGCCAGGATCCCCGGGATCTCACGCGCATCAGCCGTCGCATCCCGTACGATAAGTTTGAAGGCAGCTAAATGGCGAGAGCACCTCGGAGACGACCTCCGAGGTGCTCCCGTCGACGACCGGCCCTCGGCAAGAGCCGTGATCGTCAGCGCTTCGTCATCTCGAAAGCGCTCCGGCCATCGAATCCCACCCAGGTGCCTTCTCCCTTGAGGACGCGGCGGCCGCCACCCTCGTACAGAGTCGCGACGCCGCGCGTCGCGGAGCCCTCGAAGACGAACTTGCCGTCCTCGATCCGCCCCTTCCCCATCCCGGGAATGCCGTTGATGTTCGAGGTGTACGACCCGTCCGGCGCGACGGTGACGCGGCCGAGCTGGGCGCGTCGTCCCGCGAACGGGCCGCTGCCGGCCACACCCTCGAGCGTGCCCTCCCACTCCCCTGCCAGGCTCGCGAGATCTCCCGCCTGCAACATCTTGGCCGGCGGCAGTGGCATGGCCGTCGACGTCCCCGTGCCCGCGCACCCGCTGGCGAGCAGCACGAAGAGCGTCAGCGTCAGACCTCCTGCCCAGGCGATTCCCTTGTTACCCATGCCTCTCCCCTTTCCCGCTGGCCGGGGCTTGACGGTCCCCCGGCTCCGCGTGGCGGCTGACTGTCCCGTTTCGGATCTCTCCTGAGCGTAGCCACATGCCCCCCCGACGCCAATGAGACCTTGGTCCCATGCCCTCGGGAGGCGTCACACCTCCGCGACCGGGGTCACTCGGCCAGACGCCGGCCCTCGGGGGTGGCCACCGCCGCGAGGGTGAGCTCGTTCTTGCAGTGGACGCACTGCACCGGACGCGGGAGCCGGAAGCGGCCACCCGGCGATAGGTCGAGCGTGGCCCTGCACCGCGGGCACGTCGCTTGGATCCGCGCCAGCGTCCGATCCTCCCGCAGGCGGATCACCGCCAGTACCACCCCACCGACGACGAGGCCCGGCACGAGCACGAAGTGCACCACCGGGAAGAAGATCGCCGGAAAGGCAAGCAGCCAGGCCGCCCCCAGCGCGAGCGCCGCCCGGCGCACGCGCGAGGCGAGGGTGCGGCCCCGCACGGTGGCGACTCCCCGCGCGGGGCTGGCACCGAACACGCTCAGCGTCACCGGGACTTCGAAAGCATCGTCCTCGACGCCCATCTCGACCCTCCTCTGCGAGCCCACCGCACATCCATCTTACCTACCCGGCTCGGCGCCCTACTCTGGATGGCGCCCAGCGCCTCCGTCCTCGTCCGCGCCGCCCGCACAGGCGCCGAGCAGGATGCCGACACGACACTCGAGGACAGGCGTGCCCGCGAAGAGCGCGATGACGAAGGGCATCGCGTACGCGGCCGGCACACACCTCGCCTGCTCGACCGGCACGGCTCCTGATCGCGCCCGCGCGCGACCGAGTCGTCAGGCCTGGCTCCGGCCTACAGCAGGGGAATCGGCCAGTTGAGGATCAGACGGACATCAGGAAGGAGACCGGGAGTGCCCTCGAGGTCGATCAGGGCAGCGCGGGCCTTGATCTGAAGACCCTTCAGCCGACCGCTCTGGAAGGTGTAGGTGACGTCGAAGTCGTACTCCCGCTCGTCCGGCGCCGCGACGCCGGTGGTGGGATCGATCAGACCGGTGCCCTGCGCGTACCAGAAGAACGCGGTGAGGCCCGGCAGACCCAGTCCCTTGAAGTCGTAGCTGACCTTGACGCCCCAGGCGGTCTCCCCCGCGTGATCGAAGTCCTTGTTGATCAGCGAGAGATAGCCCGGCCACGTCCCGTATTTCGCCAGGATGTTGGCCCCGTCCCCCGTCTGGTGGAACATGACGTCGACCGACGCGTCCCGGACATTCAGCCTGGCGTGGGCGCCCACGTTCCAGGTGTCGAAGCTCCCGATCAGCTCGCTCCCCACGCTCCGCTGGTCGTGGTACTGGGCGCCGACGGTGAGGGCGATCCCTTCCGCCAGCGGGAGCGTGTACTCCCCCTGGAGGAGGACGGTGTTGTAGGTGTCGATCCCGTACGCCGTGCTGGCCTCGACGACGAGGGGCTTCCACGGGGCGAGGCGGACGCCCGCGAGGACGAGGCCCGCGTCCGAGTCAGTGGCCCCCGCGCGCTCCGCCATGCTGAGGAAGCTGTCCTCCTCGCGCGGCTTGATGCCGAAGAGGTAGCCCGCGTGATAGTCGAGCCAGCCGACCTTGCCATCGAGCATGGCCGCCTCGAACGTGTGCGGGACCATGCGATTGTCTTGCGGGTTCACGTATCCCACGTTGATCAGCTGCCGGTACCCGGTGAGGACCTGGTCTGCGTAGCGGAGCTTCGCCCAGGCCTCGCCCAGCACGGCGATCGGGTCTTGCCCGGGTTTCAGGAGGAGCGTGCCGCCCCTGTCGGCGGGCGCGTAGATCGGGAGCGAGAAGTAGCCGGTCGCTCCGATCGAGAAGGAATCCGCGAGCCACCCGGAGCGGTAGGCGAGCCAGCCGCCCGCGGCCCAGGCCTCCTGGAAGGTATCCGGGCTGGCCTCGTTGTTCCGGTAGTAGGTGCGGAAGTGGAGGAGGAGCCGCGTGTCCCGGAAGAAGGGGGGCGCATCCTTCATCGCGGGCTCGAGCCCGGGAAACCATGCCGGGAGGAGCGCCTCGCTGTCCTTGTCCGCATCCGCGGCGCTCGCGGTCCCGGGCAATGCGACGAGCGCGAGCAGCAAGACCACCAGCAATCCGAGACGAAGGTCCTCGCGGGCGGGTCTACTCATCGCGCCCTCCGCTTCCCGTCACGCTTCCGAGCACCGTCAGCGCTCGTGGCATCTCGAACGGTCGAAGAGCCGGCGCTCGTCGTCCAGGCCGCCGGCCCGGGAGGGCGCTTCGGTGAACGACGCGTCATCGTGCCGTCTCCCGGCCGAGCGGATCTCGGGAAGCCCGAGGTTTCGGAGGCACGCAGCGGCGACCGTCAGCGGTCCGAGGGCCCGACCCGGTCGAACTGATACTGCCGCTCCAGCTGCTCCTGTTCTTGCTGGTAGAGCCGATTCCGATCGCGAGGGGTCTCCCGGGGGGGTGGCTCCGTCGAATCTGCCCCGGGCCCGAACGGGATCGAGCACGCGCCGAGGACGAGTCCCGCGACGATGGCGAGGGACGCGATCAGCCGACGCGGCACGTCGCATCGCGCATCGAGGCGGCGATACTCCGTCCCACCGGACTGGCTCCTGGACGTATCGCTCGGCCCCACCCCGAACGCCTCCCTCTGCTCCGAGCAGGCTCGACGCTCCACGACAGGCATGATGGCACGGGAACCCGAGCGAGGGTAGTCGGCCGGCCGGGCGACTGGACCTTGGTCCAGGGGCCCTTGTGAGCGTGCGGGCCGGAAGTGTACTTTCGGAGGGAAGCCGGGAGGAGGAGCGCGTGCCGGAACCGAGCTTCGACGGCCGTCGACGGTACGGAGTTCTCGCCGCGGGGGCCGTGGGAGGTCTGGCCCTCCTTCTGACCGTCCTGACCGTCGTGACGCCGGCTCTCGCGGCGGGGCCAGGCGACGCCGAGCGAGATCGCCGGGGCCCACCCCGGAACGTCCTGCTGCTCCACGCCTATCCGAGACTCTCGCCGCCGGTCGTCGGCGTCGACGAAGCGTTCCGCGCGACCCTCGAGGCGGAGTCCCCCTTTCCCGTCTACTTCTACACCGAGTACCTGGACCTCACCCTCTTCGACGGCGACACGCCTCAGCGCGAGCTGAGGGCGCTCCTGCGCCGGAAGTACGAGCCAAACAGCATCGACTTGATCGTGGCCGCGGGGAGCCGCGCGCTCCGCGTGGCCCACCACAACCGCGCGGAGCTGTTCTCGGGAGCCCCCCTCGTCTTCCTCGGTGTGGACCGGCCCAGCGTCGCCGACCTCCGGCTCGGCACCGACGTCACGGGCACCTGGCTGCGGCAAGACTGGGCCGAGACGCTGGAGCTCGCGCGGCGCCTCCAGCCCGATACCCGCCGGGCCGTCGTGGTGGCGGGGTCGGCACCCGCCGATCTCACCTGGCTGACCGCGGCACGCCAGCAGCTCGCGGCCCACCGCCACGGAATCGAGATCAGCTACCTCACGGGCGGCTCGATCCGGCAGATCACGGAGCAGGTCGCATCGCTGCCGGAGAACGCGGTCGTCCTGGTCGGCGCCTTTCTGCGTGACGCGACGGGCCAGAACTTCAACACCCGTGACGCGGTCGCGCGAATTGCCCGCGCCTCGCGCGTGCCCGTCTACGTGCTCCAGGACCACGCCGTGGGCACCGGGAGCGTGGGCGGCCACGTGGTGAGCTTCGAGGCCCACGGGCGGACGGGCGCCCGGCTGGCGCTCCGCGTCCTCTCGGGGGAGCGGCCGGACCCGACCGACGTCGACACCACCACGGTGATGGTGGACTGGCGTGAGCTCCATCACTGGGGGCTCGACGTCGGGCGCCTTCCTTCCGGAAGCGTCGTCCTGTTCCAGGAGCCGTCCGTGTGGGAGCGCCACCGGTGGCTGATCGTGGGAGCCGCCGCGCTGCTCTTGCTGCAGAGCGCGCTGATCGCGGCACTCCTCGTGCACCGTGCTCTGCGCCGGCGCGTCCAGCGCGGCATCGCCGAGCGCCTGCGCTTCGAGACGCTCCTCTCCGACCTGTCCGCCATGTTCGCCACCGGCCCCGTGGCGGAGGTGGACCGACAGATCGAGACCGGTCTCCGGCGCCTGGTCGAGGATCTGGGGGCCGACCGGGCCACCGTGGGAGCGCTCTCCGCCTCGTCCGACCAGGTCCGGGCCACGCACTCCTGGACCCGAGAGGGCGTGGCGCCCCTCCGCCGGGTGATCCGGGGCAACGCGACGCCGTGGATCGTGTCCCAGCTCCGCCAGGGGCACGTCGTCCGACTCGCGCGCCTCGGGGACCTCCCCGACGAGGCGGCGGTCGATCGGCAGACCCTCGAACGCCTCGGCACACGCTCGGCCGTCCTGGTGCCGCTCGTCGTGGGCGGCTCGGTCGCGGGCACCCTCGTGGTGGGCACCCTCCGCGCGGAGCACCACTGGCCCGACGAGCTGGTCCCGCGGCTCCGGCTGCTGGCGGCCGTGTTCGCCGGCGCGCTCGCGCGGCAGCAGGCCGAGCGAGCGGTGCGTGAGAGCGAGGAGCGCTTTCTCCGGATGGCGGACAGCGCCCCCATGATGGTGTGGCTCTCGGGGCCCGACGGCGGACGGACGTACGTGAACCAGCGGTGGCTCGACTTCACCGGCCGCGGGCTGGACCACGAGCTGAGCGAGAGCTGGATGACCGGCGTCCACCGCGACGACCAGCCGGATCTGGCCCGGACCCTGGCCGCCGCGCTCGCGGAGGAGCGGCCGTTCACCGTGGAGTACCGGCTGCGAGCGCCGGGATCGAGAGTACCGCTGGGTCCTGGATCACGGAGTGCCCCGGCGGTCCGACGACGGCGCCCTGCTCGGCTACGTGGGCTCGGCCGTCGACGTCACCCAGCTCCGGGCCGCCCAGCGAGCGCTGCTCGAGACCGACCTCCTCCGGAGCGCCATCTTCGGGGCGCTGCACGGTCAGGTGGCCGCCCTCGACAAGAGCGGGCGCATCATCGCCGTGAATCACGCCTGGGGCCGATTCGCCCTCGAGAACGGGGGCAATCCCGTCCGGGTATCGATCGGCGCCAGCTACCTCGACGTGTGCCGAGACGCGGCCAGCGCGGGAGATCGCGAGGCTGGCCGGATCCTGGCAGCCCTCCGCACGGTGCTCGCCGGCGGCACGCCTCTTCAGATCGAGTACGCGTGCCGCACGCCCACCGGCGAGCGCTGGTTCGAGATGACGGCGGAGCCGCTCCGGCGCCCGGAGGGCGGAGCGCTCGTGACCCACGTCGACATCACCCGCCGCCGTCAGGCGGAGGAAGAGGCGGAACGGCAGCGTGAGGAGCTGGCTCACGTGCTGCGGACCACGACCCTCGGGGAGCTCGCCGCGTCGCTCGCCCACGAGATCAACCAGCCGCTCGCCGCGATCGTGGCGAACGCGCAGGCGACGCGCCGCCTGCTGGACGCGGGCCGGGCGTCCCGCCCGGGAGTGGTCGAGACCCTGTCCGACATCGTGGACGACGCGAAGCGCGCCTCCCAGGTCATCCGGCGGCTCCGCGCCCTGTTCCGCAAGGAGCAGGTGGACCGGGGCCCCGTGGACGTGAACGAGCTCGTCGAGGACGTGGTGGGCCTTCTCCGCCACGACACGGAGCGCCAGCGCATCACGGTCCACTGCGCGCTCGAGCCGGGCCTGGCGCGCATCCCCGGCGATTCGGTCCAGCTCCAGCAGGTCCTGCTCAACCTGCTCGTCAACGCGCGCGAGGCGATCGCGATCGCCGAGGAGGGCCCGCGCATGATCAGGATCGGGACGGCCGAGCGCGCGAAGGGGGGCGTCGCCGTCTCGATCCGGGACACCGGGATCGGCGCCAAGGAGGCGGACCTCGAGCGCATCTTCGAGCACTTCGTCACCAACAAGCCGGACGGGCTGGGAATGGGCCTCGCCATCAGCCGCTCGATCGTCCAGGCGCACGGCGGCCGCATCTGGGCGACCGTCAATGACGATTGGGGCCTCACTCTCCACGTCGAGCTGCCGGGCGAGCCGGAGCCCGTCCAGGCTTGACCTCCGACGGCCTCGTCTACGTGATCGACGACGACGCGTCGGTGCGCCGGGCTCTGGCCCGCCTCATCGCGTCGGCGGGCCTCGACGTCGAGACGTTCCCCTCCGCCGAGGCCTTCCTGCACCATCCGGCCGCGGATCGCCCGGCCTGCCTCGTGCTCGACGTCCGCCTGCCGGGGGAGAGCGGTCTCGAGCTCCAGGCCGCGCTGGGCGACGCTCGGCGGTTCCTCCCGATCATCTTCGTCACGGGCCACGGAACCGTGTCGGGGAGCGTCCGCGCGATGAAGGACGGCGCCGTCGACTTCCTCCAGAAGCCGGTCGACGAGCGTGAGCTGCTCGGCGGGATCCAGAAGGCGCTCGACCGAAGCCGTGAAGCGCGTGCCTCCCTGGCGGAGCGGGCCGAGCTGGAGCGCCGGCTCGGCGCCCTGACCGCCCGCGAGCGCGAGGTGCTGGACCTCGTGGTGACCGGGATGCTCAACAAGCAGATCGCCGAGCGGCTCGGGGTGGCCGAGAAGACGATCAAGGTCCACCGGGGCCGCGTGATGCAGAAGATGGCGGCTGCCTCCGTGGCCGATCTCGTCCGGATGCTGCACAAGCTCGGCCGCGAGACGTCGAGGATGCTGGCGGTCGCCAGGCCGTGGGACCAAAGGCCAATAGCGGACGATCGGCGGGTACCGGCAGAGTGAACCACAGCATGACGAGCAAGGAGGCGGCGCACCACCAGATCCGGCGGTCGCCGATGGTCTGCGTCGTCGACGACGACGACTCTCTCCTGCGCGCGCTGCGCCGCCTCCTGGACGCGACCGGATTCCGCGTGGAGACCTTCTCGTCGGCGGAGCAGTTCCTGGAGTCGGAGCATCGCGGGCGGGCGGACTGTCTCGTGCTGGACGTCCATCTGGGCGGCCTGAGCGGGCTCGACCTGCAGGAACGGCTCGCGACGTCGGGGGTGAGCACGCCGATCGTCATCATCACGGCTCACGACGAGCGGTCCACGCGCGAGCGGGCCCGCCGGGCCGGCGCGATCGAGTACCTGCGGAAGCCCTTCGACGACGATTCGCTCATCGACGCCATCCACAAAGCGATCGGCCGCTCCTGATCTCGTGCCGACGAAGCGCATCGTGGTGGGTGACCCTGGGATCAGATGCTCGCTGCCGGCCTTGCCCGGGCGCCGGCCGGGCGGGGCGCGCCCGGCTCGCTGGCGCGCCCTGGCGCTTGCGCTCCTGCTGACCGGCTGCAGCTTCGTGTCGACGCGCGTCCAACCGTACCTCGGGGGCCCGACCTTCCCGCCCAGCGATCCGGCCAAGGTCGCGATCCTCCGGTCCGAGCCAAGCCGGCCGCACGAGCGGCTCGGGGAGGTCTTCGCGGAGCCCTCGGGCGATCCGACCGCCGCTCAGTACGAGCAGGCCCTGCGCGAGGGCGGCGCCAGGATGGGCGCCGACGCCGTGGTGGTCGTCTACGACCGGATGCAGGTCGTCGGTACCGTGGTCTCCGGGCCATGGTGGGCGCCCTCGGCCATCCCGATCGTCGGGCGCGTGGTGGTCGGACTCGCGATCCACTACTCGGGCCCCTGACCCCGCGCAGCCGGCGCGCCGTCCAGGCTGACCCGACGAGACCAGGGCCTTCATGAGCGACCCGTCGGTCGTCGGCGCCGCGCGAAGCCCGTCCACGGGCCGCGCCGCCGTGCCCCTCGCCTGGCGCGGCGACGGCGCTCCGCCGAGCCGCTTCCATCGCGGCGCCCACCCACCCTACGCCATCCGCTGGTTCGGCAGCACGGCGCTCCTCGGACACCTCCGCCGCGTGGCGGCCTCCATCGTCGCCAGTCAGGCCGTGGACACGCGGGACTGGATGCGCCCGGAACGACCGCACGAGCTCCTGGCCCATGCCGCGCGCGTCCTGCGGGCACCGGGCGCGGACGCCCCCACTCTCGTGGAGCGCCTCGGACGGCCGCTCTGGATCGACTTCGTCTCCGACACCGGGGACGACCGTGACGTGAGCGCCGCGGTGGCGCGCCTCGTGTTCACCGAGTACGCTCCGGCCGAGGATCGCGAGGGCACGATCCTGCCGCGCGGCGACATCCTCCTCTTCGGTGGCGACACCGCCTACCCCGTGGCCACGGGCCGGGAGATCCTGCGGCGGGTGGTCCAGCCCTGGAACGAGGTGCTGCAGGAGGTCGGGACCGGCGGCCGCCGGCGCGTCCTCCTGGGCATCCCGGGAAACCACGACTGGTATGACGGGCTGGACGGATTCGCCCGGCTCTTCCGCCGGGATGCGGTGGTCGAGATGCTCGCGCACTGGGAGGCGGAGCGAGCTCACCCCGCGCACAGGCGGCCGCCCGGGGACCGGAGCCGCGCCGCCCTGGTCCGACAGCTTCACCTGGACGAGCTGGCGGGATCCGTCGACCTCGTCCGATCGGCGTACCAGTCGCTCCGCGCGATCGTCCGCGGGGGAACGATTCACCGCGTCGCACGGCTCGCGCTGCGCGGCTACACGCCGGTGCAGGAAGCCTCGCACTGGGCGCTGCCGCTCGCCCCGGGCCTCGAGCTGTGGGGGGTGGACCGTCAGCTCCGCCGGCTGGACTTCCGTCAGCGCACGTTCTTCATCGAGCGGCGGGCGGAGCAGCCGGGAGCTCGGCTGGTGTTCCTGGCTCCCGACCCGGCGCTGTCCTTTGGCGAGCCGAATCCGGTGGGGCAGGCCATGCTCGCCGCCTGTCACCTCACCCTCGAGTCGGACCGCGTGCTCTACCTCAGCGGCGACCTTCACCACTACGAGCGGCGCGTGGTCGGCGAGTTCCCTCCACGTGATCGCCGGCGGCGGCGGCGCCTTCCTCCACGGGACGCGCATCCCCCCGTCCCCTCACGGCCCGGCCGCCCGCGTCTACCCGGACGCGGCCACCAGCCGAAGGCTCGCGCTCGGGCTCCCGTGGAAGCTGATGGCCGGCACGGCCGGCTTCCTCCCGCACATGATCTTCGGGCTGCTCGGTGCGATCCAGCTCTCGGGCCCTCGGGCGCGGCCCGGTGGCCGGGGCGCTGACCACGGCGCTGGTCGCCCTCGCGTGCATCGCCGGATTCACCCTCACCGTTCGCGGCCGCCGCGCGCGGCGCGTCCTGACGCTGACGGTCACCATGTCGTTCGGCCTGGCCATGGCGCTCTCTCCGCTACTGCTCCGCGCGCTCGTTCTTCTGCTCGCGCGCGGCACGTATCACGACGTCCTGGTCGTGCTCGCCCACGCCACGCTCGGCGCGTTCCTCTTCGGGGCGTTCCTGATGACCCTCGCCCTCACCGGCCTCGAGCACGAGGACGGGTCCGCCGCGCTCGGGCATCCGGGCTTTCGCCACTTCGTGCGTCTCCGGGTCGACCCCGGGGGCGGGCTCGAGGCCTGGGTGATCGGCAAGGACGACCCGCTCGGCCCCGGGCCGCCGGTCCTCATCGACCACTTCGCGTGGCCAGATCCTGGGACGGGACGATGACGACCGACCTTCCGGGCGAGCCCAACCTGTCAAACCTCGAGGATTCCCTCACCCGGATCCCGCTCTTCGCCGAGATCGACCGGGTCGCCCTGGCCCAGCTGGCCGCCCATCTCGATCCCATCGTCCTCCAGGAGGGCGACACGGTCTGCCGCCAGGGCGAGCCCGGGGACTGCCTCTTCGTGCTCACCACCGGACGGCTGGGCGTCCACGTCCGCGATCCGGACGGCGGGGCCTCCCGACGGATCGACGCACTCGGCCCTGGAGACTTCTTCGGCGAGATGGCGCTGCTGACCGGGGAGCCTCGATCGGCCACGGTCCGCGCGGAGGTGCCGAGCCATGTGCTCCGCCTCGACCGCGCGCGCTTCGAGGCGCTCGTGCGCGCGGAGCCGTCCAGCTTCCTGGCGATCGCGCGCGTGCTGAGCCGCCGCCTGGCCTCCGCCAACCGGATGCGGGTCGTCGAGGAGCAGGCTCTGACGGCGGGGGTGGAGACGGCGCTCGAGCGGCTGTCGCCCGAGCGCCGCGAGGCGGTCCTGGAAGCGAGCCTCCTGGAGGAGCCGATCTCGCTCGGAACCCTCTTCGGTGACCGCGCGGGCTCGATTGCCGCCGATCTCGCCGCCCTCGGCGTCGGGCGTGAGGGCGGTACGGTCGTGCGCGACGTCCTCCGTGAGCGGCTCCGGCGAGACGAGGGGCCCGCACGTGTGCGCGGCCGGGCGGAGGCGCTTGCCGCACGGCTGGCCGCGGCCGGGGAGTGGGAAGCCTCGCTCGGCGTCCTGGCCGCCCACGCCGACGCCCGGACGCTCGGCAAGACGCTGGCGCGCGCGCTCCGCACGCTGCCGCCCCTGGCGCCCGATCGCGCTCGGCGGTGGATCGAACGTCTCGAGGACGACGCGGTCCTCGACGACGCCGATCTCGCCCTGGCGCGGGCGACCTTCCACGGCGACCGGGGCGATACCGCCCGCGCCCTGGAAGTGCTCCGGCGAGCCCTGGGGGGAGCGCTCCGCGCCTCGGGTCGCGACGATGGGCCCCGCCTCTCGGCCGAGATCTCGCGACTCGCCCTCGCCGCGGGAGAGCATCCGGTCACCGGCGCAGAGCTCCGCCCGCGCGTGACCGGCGAGGCGTCGATCCCGCACCGCGCGGGCTGGCCGAGCCGTGCGTGCCTCGGCGCCGGGGCGGCACTCACCGTCGTCGCCGCCTGGCCAGGGACGAGTCCTCAGCAGACCTTCGTGTCGCTACTCCTGGCGGCCATCGCGGCGATGCTGAGCCGGCGCCTCCCCGACTTCGTCGTGGGACTGGGCCTGGTCGCAGCGTGGATCCTCCTCGGTGTAGCCCGACCCACCGAGGCGCTGGCCGGCTTCGCCTCCAAGGAGTGGCTCTTCGTGCTCGCCGTGTACGGGCTGGCGGCAGCCACGGCGCGCTCGGGCCTCCTGTACCGAATCGGGCTCCTGCTCGTCCGGCGGGTGCCGAACGGCAACCTTCGCCAGGCGGCGACGCTACTCGCGACCGGACTCGCCCTCACCCCGCTGATCCCCTCGGCCACCGGCCGGGCGTCCCTCGTCCTTCCGCTCGCCCGCGCGCTGGCCGAGGCGCTCCGGATCCCGGACCGGTCGGGCGCGGCGGCCATGCTCGGCCTGGCGGCCTGGACGGGCGCGGGCCCGCTCATGTTCGTGTCGCTGAGCGGCTCGGGCACGTGTCTGCTCGCGTGGGGCCTCTTGCCCGAGGCGAGCCGCGTGCGGGTGGGCTGGGTCCAGTGGCTCGTCGCCGCCGTGCCGCTCGGGGCGTTCCTCGCGGTGGGGGGGCTCGTCCTCCTGTTCGTGCTGCTCCGTCCCGCTCCCGTGGCCGCCCCGCCCCGCGAGCGTATCGGTCTCCAGGTGGCGCTCCTCGGGCCGCCCTCGAGCCGCGAGGTCGCCGTGGGTCTCATCCTCGCGTTGACGGTCACGGGCTGGATCGTCGCGCCCTGGCTCCATCTCGACCTCGCCTCCGTGGCCCTGCTCGGACTCCTGGGAGCGGCGGCCGTGGGAACCTTCGACAGTGCGGCCCTCCAGGCCCTCGATTGGAGCATGCTCCTCTTCTTCGGCGCCGTGCTGGGCCTCGGCCGGCTCGCCGCCTCCCTCGGGCTCGACGCCCAGGCCGGCGCGTTGATCCAGCGGCTCCTGGGAGAGAGCCGGCCCGGACCTCTCGGCATGGTGCTGGGCGTGGCCCTGGTGAGCTTCGCCGTCCGGCTCATCCTCGAGCAGGATCTGACGGTCCTCCTGGTCAGCCTGACGCTGGTCCCCGTGGCCACGGCCGCCGGCGTCGAGCCCTGGGCCGTGACGATCGCGCTCCTCGCGACCTCCGTCGTCTGGTTCCTCCCGTTCCAGACGTCGAGCTACATGGTGGCTCGCTCCGCCTCGGAGGATCGCCTCTTCTCCCACGAGCAGGCTCGACGATTCGCCCTCGCCTATGCAGGCCTGACCCTCCTGGGTCTCGCGCTGGCCGTGCCATACTGGCGGCTCCTCGGCCTCCTGTGACCGGACCGGCCGGAGGGCAGCCTCATCCTGATCGGAGCCGTCGCGGGCGAGCCGCGCCACGTGGACGCAGATCGCGGGTCTCGGCTACGGGCCAGTCGGCGGCACCCCGGCTGACCTCCACGGCGTGGACGACGCATCCCCTTCCCGGCCGGCCAGTCTGCTGCGGATTCCGACAGCCGGCCTCGGTCGCGATTCACGGGTCCCCCTTGCCTTGACGGCCGCTGGACCCTAGTATTGGCGCCACCCAGCGGTGGTTCGACGATGTCCCCGGGGATCGTTAAACGGTCACTTACGGCGAAGCTGGTAACATGCCCGGTCGCCGCGGAAGTACGACGCCGGCGAGTCGTCCTTCCCAGGCCCTGGCCTCAGGAAGGGGGTGCGTGCGCGGCAGCGGGCCGGCGTGCCGGAATCGACGTCCCACACAATGAGTGCGCTCTAGCTACGGGAGGGATCGCATAGCTATGGATAGTCACAGCTTCATGGTGGGTGAGTCACTGGTCGGCGAGGGCAACGAGGTCGCTCACATCGATCTGATCATCGGATCGAAGAGCGGCCCGGCCGGCGCCACCTTCGCGCAGCGACTGGCCGACCAGACGGCAGGCCACAACGGCCTCCTGGCCGTGCTGGCGCCGAACGTCCCGGCCAAGCCGGACACGGTCATGTTCAACAAGGTCACGATCAAGGGCGCCGGCCAGGCGGTCCAGATGTTCGGTCCCGCCCAGGCCGCCGTGGCCAAGGCGGTCGTGGACAGCGTCGCCGACGGCACCATCCCCAAGGCCAGCGCCAACGACCTGTGCGTGATCGTGGGCGTGTTCATCCACTGGCAGGCCAAGGACAACAAGAAGATCTACGACTACAACTACCGCGCGACCAAGGAATCGATCGCGCGGGCGATGAAGGGTCAGCCCACCGTGGACTCCGTCATCGCCCAGAAGGACTCAGCCAAGCACCCCTTCGCGTAGGCGCGGCATAACGTCGCCGCGCGGCCGGAACCCGCGCGGTCCCGCTCCCACGGGGCCGCGCGGGTTCCGGCCCGCCCTCGCCGAGGCCAGATCCGATGCGGCCGGAGACGTCCATCTCATCATTCCCGGGCGGTCGACCGAGCAGGGCACGAGCGCCGGCCCGGCGCACCTCGCCCCGGCCGAGCGCGTCGCGCTGGCCACGGCGGCGGGCTGACCCCACCGTCATGCTCCGCGTCAACGGCGTGGAGATCGAGGACACCTTCGCCGAGGCGTTCCGGATGCGCGCGGCCCGCGCGATCGTGACCGCGGAGACGGCCGGGTGGGCCCGGACGGCCGCCTCGCTGGCAACCGGCTATGCGACGTCGGTGATCGGATGCGACGCCGAGGCGGGCATCGAGGCCGACCTGCCCGCAACCGCGACGCCCGACGGCCGGCCCGGGGTGAGCCTGCTCGTCTTCGGGTTCAACACCGCCGCGCTCGGCAAGGCGCTGGTCAACCGGGTCGGCCAGTGCGTGATGACCTGTCCCACCACCGCGTGCTTCAACGGGCTCCCGCCCGGAGAGGAAACGGTGAAGGTGGGCGGGCTCCTCCGCTTCTTCGGAGATGGCCACCAGGCGAGCAAGAAGCTCGACGGGCGGCGCTACTGGCGGGTACCGGTGATGGACGGCGAGTTCCTGTGCGAGGACGCGTTCGGCGTGCAACGCGCGGTCGCGGGAGGCAATTTCCTGATCCTGGCCACGGATCAGGCCGCGGCGCTCCACGCCGCGGAGGCGGCCGCCCAGGCGATCCGCGCGGTGCCCGGAGTCATCCTCCCGTTCCCGGGCGGCATCGTCAGGAGCGGCAGCAAGGTCGGATCGCGCTACAAGACGCTGCGGGCATCGACCAACGAGGAGTACTGTCCCACGCTCCGCGGACAGGGCCGGAGCCGCCTGCCGACAAGCGTCCACGCGGTCTACGAGATCGTCATCGACGGTCTCGACGTGGGCGCCGTGGAGGCCGCCATGCGTGTCGGCGTCCGGGCCGCGTGCGGCCCGGGAGTGGTGCAGATCAGCGCCGGCAACTATGGCGGCAAGCTCGGCCAGTACCCGCTGCACCTCCACAAGATCCTCGGATCGTGACCATGATCGTCGAGACGATCGTGACGACGCTGGACGAGGATGGCGAGGCGAACTTCGCCGCCATGGGCGTGGTCTGGGGCGAGGATCGCCTCGTGATCCGGCCCTACGTCGGCACGCGCACGTTCCGGAACCTCGTCCGCGCGCGCGAGGCCGTCGTCAACGTCACCGACGACGTCCTGACCTTCGCGAAGAGCGCGCTCTCGCGCGAGCGGTTCCCCACCCGCCCCGCCGCGCGCGTCCGGGGAGTCATCCTGGCCGACGCGTGCCACTGGCGCGAGGTCGCCGTCGAGGACGTGTCGCTGCCCGAGCCCCGGCCGCCCGGCGGCGGCCGGGCCGACGTCGCCACGCGCGTGGTGGCGGGTGCGGTGGGGCGGCCGTTCGCCGGGCTGTGCCGCGCCAAGCACGCCGTCGTGGAGGCGAGCATCCTCGCCTCGCGCGCGCGGCGGCTGCCGCGGGACGAGGTGCTCCAGGGACTCGACCGCCTGGATCCCTTGGTGGACAGGACCGGCGGCCCGGCCGAGCGCGAAGCCATGGCGTACATCCGCGCCCACGTCGCGCGGCTGGTCGGCGACTGACGCGTCTCACCCCGGACATGCGCACGATCGTCCAGGCGGGGGCGCGGCTCCATCTCGGGTTCCTCGACCTCAACGGCGCCTGCGGGCGGCGCTACGGATCGATCGGCGTCACCCTCGAGCGGCCGCGCTGCACCGTGGAGGCGGCCCCGGCACCGCCCGGCGGGGCGGCCGCGACGGGCGATCCCGTGGAGGTCATCCTCGAGCGTCTCGGCCTCGGGAACGGGACGGTCGCGGTGCGGCTGGTGGAGACGATCCCGGTCCACGCGGGATTCGGCGCGGGTACCCAGGTCACCCTGGCGGTCGCGCTGGCGGCGTCGCGGGCCGCGGGCCGCCCGGTCCCCGTCCGCGAGCTCGCGCGGCGGCTCGGCCGAGGGCAGCGCTCCGGGATCGGCATCGCGGCGTTCGAGCGCGGCGGGCTCGTGATCGACGCGGGGCATCCGGTAGAGGAGAACGGCCACGCGGTCGCCGGGGAGGCCGAGGGACCGGAGCCTCCGCCGGTGATCTTCCAGCACCCCCTGCCCGACGACTGGCACTTCGTCCTCGCGACCCCGCGCGCCGCGCCGGGCCTCTCCGGCCCGCGGGAGGAGCGGGCGTTCCAGGATCTCCCGCCCATGGACGCCGAGCGGGTGGGCCGGATCTGCCGCCTCACGCTGATGCAGGTCGCGCCGGCCGTGCTCGCCGGCGACATCCGGACCTTCGGAGCGGCGATCACCGAGATCCAGGATGTGGTCGGCGAGTACTTCGCGCCCCATCAGGGCGGCCGCTTCGCCACGGAGACCGGCTGCGCGGTGACCGAGCTCGCCCTGGCGCGCGGCGCCCACGGCGTCGGGCAGAGCTCCTGGGGGCCGACGGTGTTCGCGCTGGTGCGAGGCGAGCCCGCCGCGCGCGTCCTGGCCGACGCGCTTCGCGGCGCGTTCGGAGATCGACTGGCGTGGGTCGACGTCAGCCCCGCGCGGAACCGGGGCGCGTCGTGCCAGGAGGCGCCGTGATCTCGGACCTCGGCCTGAACCGCCGCGCCGCGCGACTGGCCGACGCGCTCGCGGCCGACGCCGCGCTCGTCGGCATCGCGGTCACGGAGGTCGGAGGCGCGCGGGTGCTCGACTGCGGCGTCCTGGCGGCCGGGGGGCTCGAGGCGGGACGGCGGCTGGCGGAGATCTGTCTCGCCGGCCTGGCCACCGTGTCGTTCACGAGCGTCGATCTGGGCGGCCTCTGGCTCCCCGCGGTGGCGGTCACCACCGATCATCCGGTGACGGCCTGCCTGGCCAGCCAGTATGCCGGCTGGGCGATCGACCCGCCGGGATACTTCGCCATGGGCTCGGGACCGGCCCGCAGCGCGGCCCGGGTGGAGCGGGAGCTCTACGAGCGAATCGGCTATGCCGAGGCCGGAGACACCGCGGTGCTCGTGCTGGAGGGGCGGACGCTTCCGGACGAGAGGGTGGTGCGGTTCGTCGCCGACAAGTGCCGCGTCCGGCCGGAGGGCCTGCGGCTCCTCATCGCCCCGACCGCCAGCATCGCCGGGTGCGTCCAGGTGGCGGCGCGCTCGGTCGAGACCGGGCTCCACAAGATGCTGGAGCTCGGGTTCGACGTCCGAAGCGTGCGGAGCGGGGCGGGCGTGTGTCCGCTGGCGCCGGTGGCGAAGAACGACCTTCGCGCCATCGGGTGGACGAACGACTGCATCCTCTACGGCACCCGCGCCTACTTCGCCGTCCACGCGGACGACGCGCTGGTCGCGGCGATGGTCGAGCGGCTGCCGGCCGCCACGTCGTCGGACTACGGCACCTCCTTCTACGAGATCTTCAAGCGCGCCGGCAATCAGTTCTACAAGATCGACCGGATGCTCTTCAGCCCGGCGGAGGTGGTCGTCAACAACCTCGGCTCCGGGCGCGTCTTTCGCGCCGGCCGCCTCGATCCCGAGGTGCTGATGCGATCATTGAATGTTGGGGGTGCTGGCGGCCCTGGCGGGGTCGGGGGCGCGGCGTGAAGGTCGCCATCCTGGGCTCACGGTCGGGGTGGCACGAGGTCCGGCTGGGGCGCGCGCTCCGCGAGCGGGGCGTGGAGCCGGTGGTGGCGCCCATCACCGGCCTCGCGGCCGCCGTGGCCGCCATGCGCCTGGAGGAGACCGGCTCGCCGCCGGCGGCATCCGGCTCGACGACTGCGGCGCGGTGATCGTGCGCGCGATCCCGGGCGGGTCGCTCGAGCAGGTGATCTTCCGCCTCGACGCGCTCCACCGCCTGACCCGGCTCGGGGTCGCCGTCATCAACTCGCCCCGGTGCGTCGAGCGCACCGTGGACAAGTACTTCACCTCGACGCTCCTCGAGGAGGCGGGGTTGCCGACTCCCCGCACCCGGGTGTGCGAGCGGCTCGACGACGCCCTGGCCGCGTTCGAGGCGCTGGGGGGCGACGTGGTGGTCAAGCCGCTCTTCGGCTCCGAGGGACGGGGCATCGTGCGGGTGTCCGACCCCGATCTCGCCTACCGCACCTGCCGGGCCCTGGAGCTGACGCGCTCGGTGTTCTATCTTCAGGAGTTCGTACCGCACGGGGGGCGCGACATCCGGGCGTTCATCGTCGGGGGCCGGCTGGTGGCCGCCATGACCCGCTGGGCCGCCGGCTGGAAGACCAACGTGTCGCAGGGCGCCCGGACGGAGCCCGTCGCCCTGTCCGGCGAGCTCGAGCGCCTGGGCGTCCAGGCGGCGGGCTTGCTCGAGGCGGACTACGCGGGCGTGGACCTTCTGTGCGCGGACGACGGGCGGGTGCTCGTGATCGAGGTCAACGGGATACCGGGATGGCGCGGACTCCAGCAGACAACCGACGTCGACGTCGCGGGGGCGATCGCGGAGCACGCGATCGCGACCGTCGAGCGCGGCCTCCCGGTCGGGACCTCGCGGTGAGCCCCGCCGCGGCCCTGGCCGGAGCCCCCTCGGCGGCCCGCATCGCGGCGGCCGCGACGCTCGCCTGCACGCTCGAGGCCTGCGCGGAGAAGGTCGGCAACGTCACGCCGACCCGCGGCTTCGACGACGCGCGCTTCGACGACTTCGCGCTCAGCGCGCAGGCGCTCGGAGCCGCGGTCGCCATCGCCGCGCCGGGGCGGGTGGGCCGGACGGTGTACCGGGCGGTGGCGGCCACCGCGGGCGTGGCCCCGTCCAACACCAACCTCGGCATGGCGCTCCTGTTCGCGCCGCTCGCGGCGGCCGCGCGGGCGCGCCGAGGGACGGGGCTCAGGCGCCGGCTCGCGCTCGTGCTGCGCGGACTGAGCGTCGACGACGCGCGCTGGGCCTACCGGGCGATCCGGCTCGCCCGCCCGGGCGGGCTCGGGCCGAGCGACGAGGCTCCCGTCGCCCGTCGTCCCTCGATCACGCTGCTCGAGGCCATGCGGCTCGCCGCGCGGCGCGACACCGTGGCGGCGGAGTACGTCCGTGGCTTCGCGGTGACGTTCGACCTGGGGCTCGCCAGGCTGCGCCGGGCGCTCCGCCGTGGCCTGTCCCTGCTCGACGCCATCGCACAGGCGCATCTCGAGCTGATGGCCCGGGTGCCGGACACGCTGATCGCGCGGAAGGCCGGCGCCGCGGCTGCGGCCGCGGTGGCCGCGCGCGCCGGCGCCGTGGTGCGGGCAGGCGGCGTCGTCACGCCGAGGGGACTGGCCGCCGCGCGGCGCCTCGACCGCGACCTCCGGCGCCACGGCAACCGCCTCAACCCGGGGACCTCGGCGGACCTCATCGCCGCCGCCCTGTTCGTCTGGCTCCTGGAGACTCCCGGCCGACGGCGGCTCGCCGGAGGGACGCGACGCCAATCACGGGCCGCCGCAGGCCGCCACAGGCCGAAGGCCGTCCGATCAAACGGTCCGATCAACCCCGTCCGATCAAGGCCGTCCCATCACGGCCGTCCCATCGTCCGAAGGTCCGAGGCGGCGCGGCGACGATAGATGAGCCAGTTCCGGGTGCGGATCGAGAAGGACTACACGGTGTTCTGCGCCGGGCACTTCATCACCTACGACGGGCACGAGTGCGAGCCGCTTCATGGCCACAACTACCGGGCGGCGGCGGCGCTCGAGGGCCCGCTCGACGAGAACGCGTACGTGTTCGACTTCACCCGGCTCAAGCGCGCGCTCAGGGCCATCGTCGACCGCCTCGACCACCGGATGCTGCTGCCGGCGAGGAGCGCGCTCATCCAGGTCACCCAATCGGGCGCCGAGGTCCAGGCGACCTACCGCGACAAGCGATACGTGTTTCCCTCGAGCGACGTGGTGCTCCTGCCCATCCCCAACACCACCGCGGAGATGCTGGCGTGGTGGATCGCCCAGGAGCTCAAGCAGGGCCTGGGGACGCTTCCGCCCGGCGTCACGGGGCTCGAGGTCGAGGTGGACGAGTCGTCCGGCCAGCGAGCCTTCTATCGGGAGGCGCTCGGCGAGGGCGACCACGAAGGACCGGGGCGCCCGTGACGTCGCCATCGGTCGTCTACCTCGGGCTCGGCTCGAACGTGGGCGACCGCCAGAGCAACCTGATCGAGGCGCTCCAGAGCCTCCGCGCGCACGTCTGGATCGAGCAGGTCTCGCCGGTCTACGAGACCGAGCCGGCGCACGTGACCGACCAGCCCCGCTTTCTGAATCTCGCGGTGAAGGGTGTGACCTCGCTCGAGCCCGCCGAGCTCCTGACCGTCGCCAAGCGGATCGAGTCCCGGATGGGGCGGCGTCCCGGCGAGCGATACGGCCCGCGGCCGATCGACATCGACATCCTCTTCTACGGCGACCGCGTGATCCGCACCGACACGCTCGAGGTGCCGCACCCGCGCGTCGCCGAGCGCGGCTTCGTGCTGGTCCCGCTTCACGACATCGCCCCGGACCTCCGGCACCCGGAGCTCGGACGCACGGTCGCCCAGCTCCTCGCCTCCCTCGGGGAGACGCGCGGCATCGTCCGGGTCGAGCGGGGCCTGACGGCGCGGCTCGAGCGCGACGTGCAGGAGGAGTCCCCGTCCGCCCGCCTCAGGCTCGACCAGACGGGGGTGACGGGTCTCCACCGCATCATCCGTCTCTCCGAGGGCGGCGGTCTCTTCTACGCGACGCTCGATCTCTTCGTCGAGCTGCCGGCCGACCAGAAGGGCGCCCACATGTCGCGCTTCAGCGACACCGTGGAGGAGGTGCTCGAGGACCTCGGCGAGTTCACGGCCCCGATGATCGAGACGCTCGCCGAGCGCATCGCGCGCGCCCTGACCGTCGGGCACCGGGCCGAGCGCGCGGACGTGGAGATCCGGGCCCAGTTCCCGCTCGAGCGCCGCACGCCGATCTCCGGCAAGCCTTCGCAGGAGCTGTACACGCTGATCGGCATCGCCGCCGCCAACCCCCGCCGCACGGTCCAGCTGATCGGCGTGGAGGCGGAGGGCATGATGGCGTGCCCCTGCGCCCAGGAGATGGTCCGCGCGCAGGCCGAGGCCCGGCTGCTCGAGCACGGCCTGACGCCGGAGCTCGCCGAGCAGGTGCTGTCGCTGGTCCCGATCGCGACCCACAACCAGCGGGGACGCGGCCGCCTCCTGGTCGGCGCCGACCGCGCGCTCCGCGCCGAGGACCTGGTCGAGATCGTCGAGGGCTCGATGAGCTCCGAGAACTACGATCTCCTGAAGCGGCCGGACGAGCTCTTCGTCGTGGAGAAGGCGCACCGCCATCCTCGCTTCGTCGAGGACACCGTTCGCGAGATGCTCCGGAGCTTCGTGAACACCTACCCCGAGCTGCCGGACGACGCCTACGTCCACGCCCGGCAGGTGAACATGGAGACGATCCACAAGCACGATGTCTTCGCCCAGCGCGGCGGACAGCTCGGCGAGATCCGGGGCGAGCTCCTGGACGGGAAGCCCCGTGGCAGCACCGCGCTCCAGGCCTGGCTCGCGGCCCGGCTCGCGGGCTAGGTGCTAGCTGGAGACGATCAGGTCCGCGGCCCCGAGGACACCGGTGTGGAGCACCGTCCCGACCAGGGCCGCCTGGTAGCCCGCGCGCGCCAGCGCGCGAAGGTCGTCCTTGCCCCGCACCCCGCCGCCCAGCACGATCTCCGCGTCCGGCAGGCGCGCGCGAAGCCGACGGGCCGGCTCCGTTTCCGGACCGGTCCGCGCACCGACACGGGCGAGATCGAGCACGATGAACGCCCTGATGCCCGCCGTCCAGGCCGCGGCCGCCAGCTCGGTCGCCTCCGCGCCGGCCACGGCGGGCGATCCGCCGAGAAGCCGGCCCTCGCGATGGTCCAGGCTGAGGATGCAGTCCGCCCCGGCCCCGCTGGCCGCTCGCGCCGCGCCTGCGATCGCAGCCAGGTCGCGCACGTCTCGCAAGGTCTCGGTCCCGACGATGACCCGCGCCGCCCCGTGGGAGACGGCGCGGCGGGCGGCGTCGGCCGTCGCCACGCCGGCGTCGAGCCAGACCGACAGTCCGAGCGCGGCGATCGCCCGGACGACCGCGCCGTGATCGCCGGTGCCCGCGATGGCGTCGAGGTCCGCCACGTAGCAGGCGTCCGAGCCGAGGCGCTCGCGGAAGCCGCGAGCGAGCTCGACCGGGTCCGCCGAGGCGGACAGCACGCTCTTGACCGGCGCGTAGGCATGACGCTCGCCTCGCACCGCGTGCACCGCCACGCCGCCCTTGAGATCGAGCACCGGCACGACCCGCATCGCGGGGGAGGATAGCACGCGGTGAGCCGCACGGGCCGGGTGCTGGGCTGGGACGTGGGCGGCGCCTACGTCAAGGCGGCCATCGTCGAGGTCGCGGCCGGCGGCCGCGCCGTGCGCACGGCGAGCCGCCCGTTCGAGATCTGGCGGGACAAGCTCGCCCTGCCGGACGTCCTGCGGGCGCTCGCCGCCGAGCTCCCCTCTCCGGAGTCGGTCGCGGTGACGATGACCGCGGAGCTGTCGGATGTGTTCCGGACCAAGCGCGAGGGCGTGGGCTTCGTGCTCGACGCCGTGGAGACCGTGTCGCGGGCGCCGGTCCGCGTCTTCACGACCGCCGGCGATTTCGTCGACCCCGCCACCGCCCGCGCGCGCCCCCTCGACGCCGCCGCCTCCAACTGGGTCGCCACCGCCATGCTGGTCGGGCGGTTCGTCCCCGACGCGCTGCTGGTGGACATCGGCTCCACCACCACCGACGTGATCCCGGTGACGGGGGGCCGCGTGGCGGCCCTCGGCCGGACCGATCCCGAGCGGCTGCTCGCCGGGGAGCTGGTCTACACGGGGGTGCTCCGCACCAACGTCGCCGCCATCGTCCGCCGGGTGCCGCTCCGGGGCGGCGAATGCCCCGTCGCCTCCGAGCTGTTCGCGGTCAGCGGCGACGCTCACGTGCTGCTCGGGTCGCTCGCGCCGGACGACTACAGCTGCCCGACGCCCGACGGCCGGCCGCCCACGCCGGAATTCGCCGGCGAGCGGCTCGCGCGTGTCGTGTGCGCCGACGGGGAGATGCTCGGCGCCGGAGAGATCCGCGCCATCGCGGCGGCGGTCGCGGAGGCCCAGGTCGAGGAGATCGCCGCCGCCCTCGACCGCGTCTCGCGCCGACTCGCCCGGCCGGCGCCCGTGATCACGACTGGCCTCGGCGCCTTCCTGGCCCGCCGGGCTGCCGAGCGCGCCGGGATGCCGGTCAAGGATCTTGCCGACGTTCTCGAGGTCGAGGTCGGCACGGTCGCGCCGGCCGTCGCGGTGGCCTGGCTCCTGCTCGACGGGGTCGGACTTTGACTTCCAAACATTTGCGCGCGGCGCCGGCTCGAATCGTCGGGAAGTCAAAGTCTGACCCCAGGCCGGACTGGGTGATCAAGGTCGGCGGGAGCCTCGGCGCGCGCCCCGCCCAGCTCCGCCGCCTGATGGAGACGCTGGCAGCGGCTGCTCGGCGACACTGGCTCGTCGTGGTGCCGGGCGGCGGAAGCTTCGCCGACGAGGTGCGCCGCGCCGACCGTCGCTTCGCGCTCGGCGACTCGGCCGCCCACTGGATGGCCATCCTGGCCATGGACCAGTACGCCTACCTTCTCGCGCGGCTCGCCCCCGGGGCGGCTCTCGTGCGGAGCCGGCGCGAGCTCGCCCCCGGCCGGCTCAACGTGCTGGCGCCGTCGGCCTGGCTCCGGCGCGCCGATCCCCTTTCCCACTCCTGGGACGTCACCTCGGACTCGATCGCGGCCTGGATCGCGCACGCTCTTCGGGTGCGGCGGCTCATGCTCGTGAAGCACGTGGACGGCTTCATCGGACCAGACCGCGGGCCGCGGAAGGATACCCTCACACGTCCGGCGGATCGCGCTCGACGCGTTCGCGGGCGTGGTGGACCCGCACTTCGCGCCGGGCGCTCGACCCGGCCATCGGGTGCTGGATCGTTCGTGGGCACCTGCCGCACCGGATCGCGCGCCTGATCGAGACCGTCCACAACGGCACGGGGGCGTGGAGCCGCCCGCCGGCCGCCGGGGCACAGCGGGGGCCCCGCGCCAAGGGACGCTGAGGAATGGCGTGCCGGCAATGCGGCACCGACGCGGCGCCCGGCGCGTGGGCGTGTCCGGCGTGCGGGCAGCGGCTCCGCCCCTGGCTCGCCGACGCCCGGGCCGTCGTGCGGGAGGTCCTCGCTGGGGCCACCGCGACGGCCCGGGGCCTCCGCGCCGGACTCGTCGCGGCCATCGGGTCGGCCATCGTCCTTCCGGGACTCGTCCTCCTGGCGCTCCTGGCCCTCACAGTGCCTTCCACCACGGGCCTGGCCGTGAGTGCCCTCGCGGCCGCAATGCCCGTGCCGCTCTACACGTCGGTCATCCTTTGGCTCGATCGTCACGAGCGGGAGCCATCGTGGCTTCTCGCAACCGCCTTCGTCTGGGGCGCCGTCGTCGCGAGCGCCCTGGCCGGGGCCGCCAACACCGTGCTGGAGATTCTCCTCCTGATCCGGTTCGGCCCGGAGCCGGCCATGCTCCTCGCCGCCCCGGTGGTGGCGCCCCTCGTCGAGGAGAGCGCCAAGGGCGCGGCGCTGCTCCTCATCGCCTGGCGTCTCCGCCACGAGTTCGACAACGCGGTGGACGGCATCGTGTACGGCGGCCTCGTCGGGCTCGGCTTCGCCATGACGGAGAACATCCTCTACTTCGGGCGCGCCTACCTGGCGGGTGGGCTGCCCAGCGTGGGACTCCTCTTCCTCGTGCGCGTGGTCGCGGTCGGATTCGCCCACTCGATGTTCACCGGCATGGCGGGTGCGGGCCTCGGCCTCGCGCGGGAGCGCCCGCCCGGCGGCGGGCGCTGGGTCCTCGCCGTCGGCGGGTACCTCGTCGCTGTCAGCCTCCACGCGCTCTGGAACCTCGTGGCCATGCTGGGAATCATTCAGGGGCATCCGATCCGCGCCGTGGCGGTGGACATCGTCGCGCTCTTGCTCCCGGGCGTGTGGACCCTCCTGGGCGTCCTGTACTTTGGCTGGCGGCGTGAACGGCGCGTGATCGCCGAACACCTCGCCGAGGAGATCGCGAGCGGCGTCGTCCTCGCCGAGGAGCTCGCCATCCTCACCGGCCCCCGGGCACGCTCCCGGACACTCTGGCGAACCCTGCAGACGAAGGGGCCGCTTGCCTGGTACGCGCGGCGCCAGCTCTACGACCTGGAGATCCAGCTGGCTTTCAGGAACTGGCACGTCGCGCGGGGCGAGCAGGCCCCCGCATCCCTAGGCGTCTGGACGCCGGCCCAGTACCGCACCCGCATCGCCGCCGTCCGCCGGCAGATCGCGACGGAAGGGTCGGTTCCGCCGCCGGGGCCGTCCGCGGTCTAACCGCGCACGGCCCCGCGCCCGAGGAGGGCCGCCGACAACGTCGAGCACGCACCGGGGGGCGGATAGCCTGCCGGTCGTGGGGCCCGGTGGCGGATTAGCTCGTTGGTGGCGGCTATGCATCGGGGGGCGGATAGCCGCCCGGTAGTGGGTACCCACTCGGGGGATACCCGTACGGCACGCTGGGCGCGCCCCATTGACCCGCCGGCGGCCGCGAGCCCACTGGCCGAGCGCCATGGGCGCGTGAGCAATCCGGCGACGACAAGGACGACGGCGCCTGTCATCGGAGTCCCTGGATCTACATCGATGTCCGTTCGTCAGCTCACGACCGTGTCGTCTCCTTGTCGCTTGTTGAGGCCCGAATCAAGAGTGCCGTCAGGATCACGTGCAGGACGACCGCCGGCCACAGCAGGATGCCCGTCACACCGCCCGTGAAGCCCACGTAGGCGAGATACAGCGTGACGGCCGCGTTGTAGGTCAACATGCCGACCCGCGGCGTGCCCGGCCAACAGGCGACCCCCAAGGCGATCAGGGCGATGCCGGCCACACGCGCCACGGTCATCGCCATGCCGGTCAGTTCTACGCCGAACAGCAATTGCCCGACCAGCGACGGGACCATCAGCAACGCCACCCCGGTCGCGGCTTCACTGACCGCCGCGAGAACCAGCACCTTCTTCAATTCACGCTCGAGATCCAGTTCGCAATGGCTGAACGCGGCTACGGTTTCGGTGGCTCGAGCTTGAAGGTTAGCTTGTTGATCTTACCGGTGAACTGGAACGGCGCATCGTACCGATACTCCAGCAGCGCGACGCCGGTGCGCGTGTCCTGGCCGATGTCGAAGGTTTCGTCCTCCGGGAACGTGACCGGGGTGGTGTGTTCCATGGAATTCCTGGCCACTTCCTGACCGTCCACGGAGAGCACGCCCGTCCCTCCCTTGCCCAAGCCTGGACCGTCGGACTTGAACTCGAAGACGATGGTGTGCTTGCCAGCGCCCAACTCGGGCCCTGCCCACGTCGTGCGCTTGAGATCGAGCAGGTTGTAGAGGAACACCGGCTTGCCCCGGCCGACTCCCAATTCGCCCTTGCTCAGGAACAGGCCGTAGCCGCCGAAGCGCCCGCCCTCGGTGACGATCATGCCTTCCGCACCGCCCTCGGGGATCTCGACCTCGGCCGTGATGGTGTAGGACTTGTTGAGGATGCTCGGCGCCGCACTTTTCGGCGTACCGGCGAGTTCACCCGAATACGTGAACGCCGTTCGTCCCGCCGTGAGGTCCGGGCGCGGCGTATTCCAGCGCGCGAGCGTCGAATTGTCGAGCGGCAGCACGTTGTACTTCTTCGCCTCGGCGTAGAAGAGGGCCTGTAGCTGCTTGAGTTTCTTCGGCATTGTGGCCGCCAGGTCGTTGAATTGGGTGGGGTCGTCCTTCACGTTGTACAGCTCCCAGCTGTACCCGGTGATCACGTCCGGCGGCGTCTTGGTGCTCAGCTCCCACGGGAGCGTCGCGGGCGTCGTGGCCGCCACCCACCCGTCGTGATAGATGGCGCGATTGCCGAGCATCTCGAAGTACTGCGTCCTGTGCCGGGTCTGGGCGTTGGCATTCGCTTTGTCCCACGTGTACCTCATGCTCACACCCTCGACGGGGCGCTGCGTGATGCCGTTGATCGTCGCGGGCGCCGGGATGCCGGCCGCCTCGAGGATGGTCGGCACGATGTCGATCACGTGATGGAACTGACGGCGGATGCCGCCCACGTCCGTGATGTGGCCGGGCCAGGACATGGCCACCCCCTGGGCCGTTCCGCCGAAGTGCGACGGCACCTGCTTCACCCACTTGAACGGCGTGTCCATCGCCCACGCCCAGCCCGCCGCGAAGTGCGGGAAGGTCCGCTCGGACCCCCAGAACTCGTACCAGAGGAACTGGTCCTTGACCGGCACGGCCACCCCATTGAAGGTGGTGAACTCGTTCGGCGTGCCGTTGAGCATGCCTTCGGCGCTCGCGCCGTTGTCGCCCCCGATGTAGATGATCAAGGTATTGTCGAGCTCGCCGAGGTCTTCGACGGCCTGGATGACCCGTCCGATCTCATGGTCGGCGTAGGCCAGGTAGGCCCCATAGACGTCCGCTTGCTTGATGAAGAGCTTCTTCTCGTCCCAGCTGAGGGACTCCCATGCCGGCAGTTCCTTCGGCCATGGGGTCAGCTGGGCGTTCGCGGGCATGATGCCCAGTCGCTTCTGGTTGGCGAAGATGGTCTCACGCACCTTGTTCCAGCCCTCGTCGAAGAGATGCATGTCACTGATCTTCGTGAGCCACTCGGGCGTGGGATGATGCGGCGAATGGGTGGCGCCCGGCACGTAATAGACAAAGAACGGCTTCTGGGGCGCGATCGCCTTGAGCTGCGTCATGTACTGGATGGCCTCATCGGCCATCGCCGTCTCCAAGTTCCAGCCGGGATTGCCCTGGAACGGGTAGATGGCCGTCGTATTGCGGTACAGGTTCGGTTGCCACTGGCTGGCGTCACCGCCGACGAAGCCATAGAAGTACTCGAAGCCCATGCCGTTCGGCCACTGATTGAACGGCCCGGCCTGGCTCGACTGATACGAGGGCGTGTTGTGGTTCTTGCCGAACCACGACGTGGCGTACCCGTTCTCCTTCAGGATGGTGCCAACGGTGCCCTTCTCAATCGGGATGATCGAGTCGTAGCCCGGGAACCCCGTCGCGATCTCGCCGACCACCCCGAAGCCCACCGAGTGGTGATTCCGGCCCGTGATCAGCGCCGCCCGCGTCGGTGAGCACAGGGACGTCGAATGGAAGTTCGTGTAGCGCAGTCCATCCCGGGCGATGCGATCCATGGCCGGCGTGGGGATGACACCGCCGAAGGTGCTTGGGGCCCCGAACCCCTGGTCATCCGTCATGATGAGCAGCACGTTGGGGGCGCCCTTCGGCGGCACGACGCGCGGCGCCCACCACGCTTTCGACTCCGAGGCCTTTTGCTTGATCACCCCGCCGAACTTCGGAGCGGGCGGCGGCAGCTGCTTCCCGGGGATCGTGGTGGTGGCGCTGGGCCCGCCCAGCTCACCGGTGACGTGCTGCGCGAGGCCGGATGAGAGATGGAATGCTAAGGCGACGCCAGACACCGCGATGGCGACGACCAGCTTGACTTTCTTCATTCGCGGCTCCTCCTTGTCAATGCGGTGTCATCGACCGCGACATTCGCACGCCGTGACCCCGGCGGGGCACTGCATTCGGCTGGCGATGCTATCGCAGGCCGCAGACTACTCCAGCGAGTCGGCAGACCGGACAAGGCCAACCACACTCGTCCTCTCCGCCGGCCTCCCTAGCGAACGGTGTAGCCACGCGCGCTCAGGCACGCATCAAGGGCGCGGTTGTAGGCATCGGTCTGCTGGGGATTCTGAGCCGCCGCCGACGAGGATGCCTGGTCCCATCCGCGGTGCTCCCACCGCGTCTCCCGCCGCTCATTCCGACGGGTCACCCCGCCGAACAGGCCGACCGACTCCCCGGGCGAGGTAGCAGTCACGGGCGTGGCCGTAGCCGGGGCGCTGGGATTGTGCCCCGTCTGCTGGGTGGCCCATGCCGCGCACTGGGTCTGGTCGGCGGTCACTTGCTGGGGGCTCTGCCCCTTCTGAGGATAGGCATAGGGCATAGGAGGAACTCCAGGCGTCACCCCCTGGCCGGGGGCCGGCGGGGCACCAGCGACTGGAGGCGGAGCGTATGCTCCGGGGGGCGGGTACCCGCCCTGCGGTGGGTAGCCGGCCGGTGCCGAGTAGCCGCCAGGCGGCGGGTAGCCACCTTGCGGCCGGTAACCGGACGGTGCGTATCCGCCGGGCGGCGGGTAGCCGCCAGGCGGCGGGTAGCCGGACGGTGCGTATCCAGGTGGCGGGTAGCCGCCCGGTGGAGGATACCCTCCTTGCTGGTAGCCGCCACCTCCCGGATAGCCCGGTCGCGCCCACTGAGCCATGGTCATCGGAGGCATCAGCATTCCAGTCGCCACGAGAATCGCGACGCCAGCGATCAGTCTCGGGATCTTCATGGATCTTCCTTTCGCCATCACTTGAACAGCGGCTCCTTGATGAGCTTGGGAATGACCGGCGTCACCACGAGCTGGATGTTCCACTCCTGTCCGACGTTGTCGGGATGGATGGGCATGTACTGCCCCGCGAGCTGAAACTTGACGGGAAGCCGCCCGAGCTTCACGACCTTGCCGACCGCCACCCCGATCGGAACGGTCCACCTGTTGTTCGAGGGCGCCTTCCAGTCGGCCAGGATGTTGCCCGAATAGCCGACGCTCCACCCCTCGCCGAAGAACCACGCGGCGAAGGGCTGGAGGTTCATCTGGCTCGTGTCCGGCCGACTCGAGTCGCCGGCGAACGACCACCACTGCTGCGGGAACAGGCCGACGATGAAGCTCTTCGTGAGATAGCCGACCGCCAGCGCGGGCCCGGCCTGCCACTTGCCCTGTCCGGTGAACTCCGAGGTCGCCGTCGGAAAGATGAAGGTCGGCCCTGCCCCGAGGATCCACTTCCCCGAGTCCGAGGGTGAGAATAGCTCCAGCAGGATGATGTCGCCAAAGCCGGTGGTCCGCTCGAACTCGCCCGGCGCCGTTTCGTGCGGGACGCTGTTGTAAAGCGGGATCACGGGGCGCGTGATGAGGTTCAGGTCCTTCGTGAGCCCGATCGGAAGCACCGGCTGGAACTGGAGGTTGTAGTTCCACTCACCGTTTTCGAGCCGGTAGTTGTTGAACTGGAACGTGAGCGACCAGAGGCTGGTGACGGGGTTGGTGAGCTGCTTGTTCAGCTCGCTCGCGGACGGCTCGTTCGCTTCGGGCGCCTTCCCGGTGGCGGTCGCCGGCGTGCCCGGGCCGGGGGCCACCTGGGCGAGACGCCACGAGACCGGATAGTCGAGGTGGGCGTCCATCAGGCGGTAGACCCCAGCCTCGCCGCCGATGCTGGAGCCGGAGACGAGCGCGGGATCGGCAGTCTCCCCGGCCCCGGCCTGGAGCGTCGGCGGTTCGTCCGCTGCTGACGGCGTGACGATCGCGAACCCCAGAGCCGCGGCCGCAGCACATCGCCAGCCGCGCCACGCGTTTCTCGTCATTCGGCCTCCTAGGTCCTACCGCGCCCCGGCCGGCAGCGTCACATCGTGGAAGGTCCACCTACCGGCGGCGAATCCCTGCTGCGCCGCCCCTGACATCCGCCCCGTAAGCCAGATGCCACGCCGGGCCGCCCGGAGGTCCGGCCGCGTCGCGAAGGCCCCGACGCGATCCGTCCAGGCGAGGTAATCGACCGGAGCAGGGACAACCACCGCGCCGTCCGCCATGATGCCGATCACGGTCCCGCGGGCGATCACCCGTCGAATGGGCACTCCGCTCACGTTGAGCTTGGCGAGCACGTGGACGGCCGCCGCCAGGAACCGAGCGTCCTCCTCCTTGCTGGCGGTCGCGGCGAGGGCAAGCACCTCGGGGCGGCCCGAGACACCGCCCAGGCGCTCCAGTTCGGTGACCATCGCGGTCAGGACCGACAGCGAGAACCACCGGTTGCCGAGGAGCGCCTGCGCCTGCGCGTCGCTCGCGCCCATCCCCTGCATCTTCTGGCTATTGAGGACGATCAGGTCAGCCGCCGACGTGTCATAGACGAGGTCATGGGTGAACGACAGACCTGAGATCGCGGTTGACCCCGGGACGAAGGCGGACGTGAGCAGGTTCACTCCCAGACGGCCCGAGAAGGCGACCCAGGCCATGTCGGTCAGCTTCTTGGACAGCACGGGATTGGTGGTGTACGGATCGGCCCCCAGCCCCTTCGCGAGCTGTCGCCGCACCTGCTCGAATCCCAGCGCGGTGATGGTGGCGCTCCCGATCCGCTGGGCGGCATCCTGCGTCCGCTGCTGCTCGGTCTTGGTCGGGTCCGACGCAGCCTGGACGATACGCTGGGTCCCCAGCTGAATGCGGTCGAAGAACCGCGAGATGCCGGACGGAATGCCCTGGATGGTCTGCACCGGATCGGTGACGAGGCTCGCCACCGCCTCGACCGGCCTCGCCGCGGCATTGCCAGCCGCCTGGAGGAACACTTGAGTCTGGCTCGTGGCCTCGAGCTGCTGGATGGCCGACAGCTCGGCAATGCGGATCCGGAGCAGCTCGCGCCCGGGAGCCACGAAGGTCCCGTAGCCGGACCGGAGAGTGAAGTGCCCGAGGAGCCCGTCGGTAGGAACCAGATCGTCCACCTCGAAGTGGGTTCCGACGAGCATGTCCGGGGGCAGGAGCTCCCGGGCGCTGAGCACCGGCGGCGCCTGGAAGGCCGGCTGAGCCGGGACGGATCTCGCGACGGCCAAGACGCACGTCCCCGCCAGAACCATCGTGACGAGGATCGTCCACACCGTCCGGGCAGGCATCCCGGCGCTTCCCCCGTGGCTCATCGCTTCATCCTTCTCTGTATTTGGCTCCGTAATTGATGGTTCCAGTGCGCCCTCACCGCAGCGCCCGGTGTCCCCGCATCCGATCATCGGACGCCGAGGGGCCCCAACCCCGGATGCCCTGGTATTGCCACCGGTTACGGCAAGGTGCAGACACCCGACACCAGAAAGCCGCCGTCGTGATCGAGAATGGAAGCCGTCATCTCTCCGGAGCGCTGGCCGATCACCACGCTCCAGAGGCGTCCCTGCTCCCCACCCTGCAGGAACAGCCGCTGTTGATCTGTCGCCAGCGTGACCGACTGAATCTCCGACTTGCGGCCCGATCCGTCCGTGGCCTCGAGGGCTTTCTGCCCCACGTTGACCCGCACGAACGGCGGGAATCCGGCTGCGCTCGCGTCGACCGGGTCGCATGCCCCCCAGCGATCGCACTCGGTCACCGCCATCAGGGCACAGAGAATCGGGACCGAGCCGTCCATCTCCGCCGACCCGGCAACTCCCGGCGTGGCCGTGCCCAGCGCGACCAGGAGCCCACACCCTGCCCATCGTTTCCACGTGCTCATTGGCCTCTCCTCTAGCGGACGGTGTAGCCTTGCCCCGTCAGACATGCCTCCAGGGCTCGGCTGTACGCGGCGCTTTGCTGGCTCTGCTGCTGCGCCTGCTGACTCTGCTGCTGCGTCTCGGCCTGCTGCTGGTCACGTCGCTTGAACCCGCCCATCAGGCCGCCCACGGCGGCTCCCACCTCCGCGCCCTGCGAGGTGTTACCGGTGATGGCACCGCCGACGGCGCCCACCGCCGCCCCTCGCGCCCCTCCCCGAACCACCGAGTGCCCTCCGGCCATCGCGGACTGGGAGGTACTGCTTGGCTGGGTCCCTTGAGTCGGCGCGTTCGGGTTGTACCCTGACTGCGAGGTTGCCCACTCCTGGCACTGCATCTGGTTCGCGGCTCCCTGCTGGGGGTTCTGCGCCGGCGGCGGATACGCGTAAGGCTGCTGGTAGGCCGGCGGCGGGTACCCCTGCGGGGGGTAGGGCTGCTGGTAGGCCGGGGGCGGGTACCCCTGCGGAGGATAGCCACCACCGTACGCGCTCGGAGCATACCCGGCGGGGGGAGCTCCATAGCCGGCCGGCGGATAGCTGCCGCCGTAGGGCGCCTGGGCCCCTTGGTAGCCATACCCGCCACCGTACCCGCCCCCCATCCGGCCCCGGCCCCACTGGGCCATGGCCACCTGCGGCGGGAGCAGCACGCCGACGGCCGCCAGAACCACGATTCCTGCGACGCCCGCTCGAATCCGCATCGCTGCCCTCTCTTTCGTCCGGCCCGCGCCTGACTGACCGTTTGTGAAAAACCGCTGGTTCAGCGCGTCGTCCCTGGCTACTCGCTCACCTTGTTGTTGCGCTGAGCCTCCACGAGGCGCTTCTCGTCGGCGGGCGAGAGCTTCGGGCGATCGATGCTGAGCGTCACCTTGATGAGCTTGCCGGTGAATCGGAACGGCACCTGGTAGTCCTGGTCGTTCACCGGCGTGCCCGTGTCGGCGCCCACGTCGAGGTTCTCGTCCCACTGGAGGATGATCGGGATCGTCTTCTCCATCTTCTGCGTGGCCACGGCCTGGCCATCGACCTTCAGCATCCCGGTGCCGCTCCGGCCGATCCCGCTCAGGTCATTGAAGGCCAGCGTGCCCATCCCCAGGCCGTCGTACTTGAAGTCGAACTCCAGCGTGTGCTTGCCCGGCGTGAGCTCCGGCCCCTCCCAGCGGATCCGCTGCAGGTCGACCAGATTCCAGAGGAACACCGGCTTGTTCTTCAGCACGTAGAAGCCGTAGCCCGCGAAGCGGCCGCCCTGAGTGATGAGCATGCCTTCGGCGCCGCCCTGCGGAATCTCGACCTCGGCCTTGAAGGTGTACGACGAGTTGAGGATGCTCGGCGCGTCGCCGTTCGGCGTGCCCGTGAGCTCGCGGGTCCAGGTGAACACGTTGCGTCCGGCCGTGATGCTCGGCCGCGGCGTGACCATGCGCGTGACAATCGAGGCATCGAGCGGCATGACCTGGTACTTCTTTGCCTCGGCCCAGAAGAGCTTCTCCATCTCCTTCACCTTGGCGGGATTCTTGGCCGCGACGTCGTCCGACTGGGTCCAGTCCTTTCCGAGGTCGTACAGCTCCCACGTCGCCTTGGAGGGGTTGAGATTGGCGGGCGCGAAGGTCACCCACGGCGGACGCGTCACCTTGGCGCTGGCGATCCAGCCGTCGTGGTAGATCGCGTAGTTACCGAACATCTCGAAGTACTGGGTCTTGTGCTTCGACGGCGCCTTCTCGTTGGCCTTGTCGAACGTGTACAGCATGCTGACGCCCTCGATCGGGCTCTGCTTGATGCCATCCACGACATTGGGCTGGCGAATCCCGGCGGCCTCCAGGATCGTCGGCACGACGTCGATCACGTGGTGGAACTGGTTCCGGATGCCGCCCTTGTCCTTGATCACCTTCGGCCAGGAGATCGCCATGCCCTGGCGAATGCCGCCGAAGTGGGACGAGATCTGCTTCGTCCAGGAGAACGGCGAGTCGAGCGCCCACGACCACGGCACCGCCATGTGGTTGTAGGTCTGGTCGGAGCCCCAGGCGTCGTAGAAGTTCTTGAGCTGGACCTCGACGGGCACCTCGACGCCGTTGAACATCGCGACCTCGTTCGGCGTGCCCATCATCGTGCCCTCGGCGCTGCCGCCGTTGTCGCCGCTGATGTAGATGATCAGCGTGTTGTCGAGCTTGCCCAGGTCCTCGACCGCCTGGATCACGCGGCCGATCTCGTGGTCGGTGTAGGCGAGGTACGCCGCATACACGTCGACCTGGCGGAGGAACATCTTCTGCTCGTCGGCCGAGAGCGCGTCCCACCGCTTCAGCAGGTTGTCCGGCCATGCGGTCAGCTTGGCGTTCTGCGGGACCACGCCGAGCTTCTTCTGGTTCTCGAGGATCTGCTCGCGGAGGGCGTTCCATCCCTTGTCGAAGAGGTGCATGTCGCTGATCTTCTTGATCCACTCCGGCGTCGGGTGGTGCGGCGCATGCGTGCCGCCCGGCGCGTACTTGAGGAAGAACGGCTGATCGGGCGCGAGCGCGTTGATGCGCTGCATGTACGCGATGGCCTCGTCCGCCATCGCGGTGGTCAGGTTGTAGCTCGGATTGCCGACGAACGGGTAGATCGGCGTCGTGTTGCGGACGAGGTTCGCCGGCTGCCACTGGTTCGTGTCCCCGCCCATGAATCCGTAGAAGTACTCGAAGCCGAGGCCGGTCGGCCACAGGTCGAACGGCCCGTCCTGGCTTGCCAGGAAGGCCGGCGTGTTGTGGTTCTTCCCGAACCACGACGTCCGGTAGCCGTTGTCCTTCAGGATCTTGCCGATCGTCGCCTTGTCCCTCGTGATGATGCTGTCGTAGCCCGGGAAGCCCGTCGCCTGCTCCGAGATCACCCCGAAGCCGACGGAGTGATGGTTGCGCCCGGTGATCAGCGCCGCGCGGGTCGGAGAGCAGAGGGCCGTGGAGTGGAAGTTCGTGTAGCGGAGGCCGTTGCTCGCGATCCGGTCGAGCGCCGGCGTGGGGATCACGCCGCCGAAGGTACTCGGAGCGCCGAAGCCGACGTCGTCCGTGATGATGAGCAGCACGTTCGGCGCGTCCTTGGGCGGCATGATGCGCGGCGCCCAGTAGGGCTTCGACTGCGCGGCGTTGCGCTCGATCTTCCCGCCGAACTTCGCGGGCGGCGCAGGGATCTGGCCACCCTGGATCGTCGTGGTCGCACTCGGCGACCCCGGCGTGCCGGTGATCTGCTGGGCGAAGCCCGAGCCACCAACGAGCCCGGCGACAACAGCCAATGCCGCGTGTATCAGAAGTCGGCTACCTATCCCCATCATCCGTCTCCATCCTTGGACTGCGCGGTTTGCGTTTTGCTCGTGTAGCCCGAGTTGACCGGCCACTTCAGTCCGGCACTGCCACAGTTCGCCCAGCGCCCGCTCGGAAGTGGAGGCTCAGGCCAAAGAACAGCCCCGACATCTTGATATCCGCGTTGAGGGTCCGGGCGCTCACTGCCCTTCCCGAGGTCGACCCATGTACCGCCAGCCGACCAGGGCGGAGGCGCTGGACAGAAGAACCATTCCAAGGTGGGCATCAGCCTCGGATTCCCTCCACCCAGTCCGGCACCGCTCCGTGTCAAGTGTCCTCCAGGCCGAGGAGCAAGGTCAGATAGGGGGACATGCCGGTGAGCTGAGCGCCATCGATCGCGAGACGCCTGAGCGTCGCAGCCCCCACGTCGTCGACGCTCAAGAGGTCAGTCACATCGAGAGTGAGCAGCCCCGAAGCGTCCCGGCAGAGCCCCTCGAGCTCCCGAACCGCGGCACCCGCGAGGCGCCCGTGGATTCGGACCACTGCTCGATCCGATTCCGAGGACAAATCGAGACGACAAACCACGGAGCCTCCCTATTGGGCATGAAGCAGCGGGTGACTGCGGCGTGCCCAAGACATCCGGAGCATCCGCCGTACCAACTGGTGAACGAGGCCGAGGGTCAGTCCAACCAATTGGAAGATCGGTTCAAAGGGCCAGGAGGTCGCGAGGCCGACCCGGCAGGAGCCGGTGACGGCCACCGCCGGCCGCCGCCACAGGCGGTGGGGGGCGTCTTGAAGTCTCGTGGGACCCGCGGGAGCATGGGGTGCTTGATCTTGAGAGACAACTCTCGAACGATGGGCGGAGCATCATGACGACCGACGAGCGCGCGGCCCCCTTGGATGCGCGTGGCGACGCACAGAGCCCCCTCGTCACGCAGGCCGGTTTCGAGCATCTGGCCGCCGAACTGGCGACGACCTTCGTCGACATCCCTGCCGAGGCCGTCGACGACCACATCCAAGCGGCGCTCGGGCGAGTCGCCATGGCGCTCGATCTTGATCGCGGTACGGTCGTGCAGTGGGTCGACCAGCACTTCCAGGTCACTCATCAGTGGGTTCGCCCGGGATTCACCCCGGTGCCGACCGCGCTCGTGCCCGACACGTCGCTGCCGTGGCTGGCGGACCGGGTGCTGCGCCGGCAGGAGCCCATGCTGCTCGCGCGCCTGAGCGACCTTCCCCTAGAGGCTTCGGCCGATCGCGCCTTCGGCGAGCGGACCGGCGCCAAGGCTTCTGCGATCCTGCCGCTCGTCGTGGGGGGCACATCCATCGGCGCGATCAGCATGGGCGACCTCCGGGGGGAACGCGAGTGGCCAGCGCTCACGGTCGACCGCCTCCGCCTGATCGCCAAGATCATCGCGAGCGCCCTGGCCCGCAAGGGCGCGGATCTCGCCCTCCGGCGGGCCCACGCGTTCGAGGCGCTCGTCGCCGAGATTTCGACGACTCTGGCCGGAATCCTCACCGAGCCCATCGACGGCCAGATCGAGATGACGCTCCAGCGGATCGCCGACTTCCTCGGCGCCGATCGCGCCACCGTGCTCCAGGGTCGGCCGCCCGGGCCTCTGGTCCGCACCCATCAGTGGGGTCAGCCGGCGAGGCCGCGCGTGGCCAGTCCCGGGGAGTCGGAGGCGTTCCCCTGGGCGGTCGAGCGCGTCTTCGAGGCGCGCCAGCCCGTGGTCTTCGCGCGGCCCGACGAGCTGCCACCGGCGGCGGCCCGGGACCGCGCGGCATGCGAGCGCCTCGGCATCCACTCCGCCATCGCCCAGCCCCTGGTCGTCGACGACCAGGTCATCGGAGCCCTGGTGTTCGGGGCCTTCGCGGCGCCGCGGCGCTGGCCCCCGGAGCTGACGGCCCGCCTCGGCCTGGTGTCCGAGCTCGTCGCAAGCACGCTCGCGCGACACCGGGCCGATGCCAACCTGCGCGCCGCGCTAACCGAGAACGAGCGACTCCGGGCGCGCCTCGAGGCCGAGAACCGTTACCTTCAGGCCGAGGTCCGCCAGGAGCACGACGTCGACGGCATCGTCGGCCGGAGCGCGGTCCACCGCACCGTCCTCCGCAAGGTCGACCAGGTCGCGGGCACGGACGTCCCCGTCCTCCTCCTCGGGGAGACCGGGACGGGCAAGGAAATGGTGGCCCGGGCGATTCACGCCCGGAGCGGGCGCGGGGGGCGGCCGCTCATTGCGGTCAACTGCGCGGCCCTGCCGCCGGCCCTGATCGAGAGCGAGCTCTTCGGCCACGAGAAGGGCGCCTTCACGGGCGCGACCCAGATGCGGCCCGGCCGGTTCGAGCTGGCGGACGGCAGCACGCTCTTCCTCGACGAGATCGGCGACCTCGATTCCGCCCTCCAGGCGAAGCTCCTCCGAATCCTCCAGGACGGCGAGGTCCAGCGGCTCGGCGCGAGCCGCGCCCAGAAGGTCGACGTGCGAATCATCACCGCCACGAATCGCGACCTGGAGACGGCTCTCCGCGAGGGCCTCTTCCGCACCGACCTCTACTACCGCCTGAGTGTGTTCCCCGTCACGCTCCCGCCGCTCCGCGCCCGCCGGGAGGACATCCCCCTCTTGGTGTGGCACTTCATCCAGTTGCGCCAGCGGGCGCTGGGTCGGCGTATCGCCGAGGTGCCGCCCGCCGTCATGGCCGCGCTCGTGGCCTACGATTGGCCGGGCAACATCCGCGAGCTGCAGAACGTGATCGACCGGGCCCTCATCCTCTCGCACGGACCCGCGCTGCAGGTCGACGAGGCCCTCGGGGTGACAGCGGCGGCCAGCCGGACCCCTTCGGCCCGGCCTCCTGCCGGAACGCTGGAGGACGTCGAGCGGGCCCACATCCTCGGGGTGCTCAAGGAGTGCCAGTGGGTCGTCGAGGGCAGCGGCCAGGCCGCCGACCGGCTCGGGCTCCGCCCCAGCACGCTGCGCCATCGGATGAAGAAGCTCCGCATCCGCCGCCCTCGGGGAGAGTGATCAGCGGGTCGTCGCGTCGAGCACGATCGATCCGATGCACGCGATGAGCGGGCGGCGCTAGCGGATCGCTCTACCCGGATGTCAGCGGGGGTCGCCACCTTCGCCGGCGGGGCAGACGGCGAGGGCAGACGGTACCCTCGGCCGGCGCGGAAAAGCCCAGGCGACGGACGGACCGTCAGGCGGGGAGGTTGGCCGCCGGGTGGCTCCCCCTCGCACGGACCAGAGCGCGGACTCGACCGGCGTCGACCCGGCCGCCAATCCGGTCGCCGACGCACGCCGCGCCCCGCACGCCCACCAGGTCGGGACCGATCGGCGCCAGGCGCACGAGGTCCTCGGCCCGGAGCGAGCCGGCCAGAGCCGACAAGAGACCGCGGGCGCGGCACGCCTCGACGAACGCCGTCAGCTCGGCCTCGTCGAGCCAGTGAAACAGCCCGCGACCGTCCTTCACCGCCGTGTCGAGCAGGCAGCCCTGGGCGCCCGCGGCGCCCGCGAGCGCGGGCAGGTCGAGGGGGTGCGGCGATCCGGCGCGGGCGAAGTCGGCGAACCCGGCCACCACGACGTGGACGTCCGCCGGAGCGCTCGCGCGAGCCGCGCGGAAGCTCGCGGTCGCCGTCGCCAGCGAGGTGTCGCGGAGCCCGAGCTTCACGAAGGCCGCGCCGCTCGCCGCCGCCGCGCCGGCCAGCGCGGCGGCCATCGCCGGCGTGAAGGGCCCGTCGCCGAGCGCGGCGCTCACCGGCAGACGAGCCGGGGTGGCCTCCCGCACCGCGCGCACGACGTGCGGAGCGGCCTCGCCGAGGGCGCCCCGCGAGGGATCCTTGACGTCGATCACGTCGGCGCCGGCGGCCGCCGCGATCCGGGCCTCTCCGGCGTCCACAACGCTGACCAGAAGGCGCATCGGAGCCGCATTATAGTAGTCGGGTGGAGCCGCGACAACCGAGCGCGCCCGTTGCCGTGAAGCGTCTGCGGGGCCAGGTGGCGGTCGTCACCGGCGCCAGCCGGGGGATCGGGCGCGCGATCGCCCTCACCCTCGCGCGGGAGGGGGCGCGCGTGGTCGTCAACTACGCGCGCTCGCGCGAGCGCGGCGAGGCGGTCGTGGCCGAGATCCTGGCGGGCGGCGGGGAGGCCCTGGCCGTCCGCGCGGACGTCTCCCGAGCGGAGGAGGTCGACCGGCTCCTCGAATCGACGCTCGCGAAGTTCGGACGGTGCCACGCCTGGGTCAACAACGCGGGCGCGGACATCCTGACGGGGGACGCTCGGACGTGGCCGGCCGAGCGCCAGTGGGACGAGGTGATGGGTGTCGATCTCAAGGGCACCTGGATCTGCTCCCGCGCGGCGGCGGAGGTGATGCGCCGCGACGGTGGCGGCGTCATCGTGAACCTCTCGTGGGACCACGTGAGCCATGGCATGGGAAACGCGACGGCCGCCATCTACGCCGCCGCGAAGGGCGGCGTGGCGGCGATGAGCCGGTGCCTGGCGCGGGAGTTCGCGCCCGCGGTGCGGGTCAACGTCGTGGCGCCCGGGTGGATCCGGACCCAGTGGCTCGACGGCGCCAGCGCGGAGATCCAGAAGCGCGTCACGGAGGCGACCCCGCTCGCGCGGCCCGGCACGCCCGACGACGTCGCCGGCGCAGTCGCGTTCCTGGCCTCCGCCGAGGCGTCGTTCATCACCGGGGAGACACTGCTCGTGAACGGCGGAGTGGTGATGGGCTGAGCCACCCCGGCGACGTCCGTCGCGGGCGAGCGGTCGCCACCAGAGTCGATTGACGATCGGCGGAGCGCGGACTCCGCAGGAGGCACACGATGGCTGAGGAGAAGAAGCTCCCCGTCCTTCCGGACGACGAGATCGAGCGGCGGCTCGCGGGCGAGCTGCCGGGCTGGTGGTACGAGGGCCGCTGGATCCGCCGGAAGTACAACACCGACGGCTGGCTGACGACGCTCGCGCTGGTGAACACGATCGGCTTCGTGGCCGAGGCCGCCTATCATCACCCCGACCTCGAGGTGACGTGGGGCAAGGTGTGGGTGAAGCTTCGCACCCACTCGAGCAACGGCGTCACCGAGCGCGACTTCGCGCTCGCCAGGCGTCTCGAGGACGCGGTGCTGTGGCGACCGGGCGCGGGCTCCCACATGGAGGGCACGCCCAACAAGTGGGTGAAGGGCGGCAGTCCCGATCGGCCCGCCTGAGCGGGCCGACCCCGCCGCGCCCCACACATCCCCCACATCTGAGGATACCCGGGTCTCCGTGCCCAAGACCCTGTTCGTCACCGGCAAGCTCGCCGAGCCGGCGCTCCGGGCGACGCTCGAGCGCATGGCGCCGGAGTTCCCGTACGAGGTGGCGGTGCTCCGCATCACGGTCGCGGCCCTCATGACCACCTCGTGGATCGCCCGGCACCTCGCGGAGGTCTCCGGCTGCGAGCGCATCGTCATCCCGGGCCTGTGCGAGGGCGACGTGCGGGCGATCGAGGACCGCTGGGGCGTCAGGACGGAGAAGGGGCCCGCCGACCTCCGGGACCTGCCCGAGCACTTCGGGCAGGCGGCGCTCCGCGAGGAGTACGGCGCCCACGACATCCGGATCTTCGCCGAGATCAACAACGTGCCGTACCTCTCCCGCGAGGAGGTGGTGCGCCTGGCGGAGTACTATCGGCAGAGCGGCGCCGACGTGGTCGACCTCGGCTGCTCCCTCGACCGGAAGTTCGACGACGTGGGCGCCGTCGTGGGCCTCCTCAAGAGCCAGGGCTTCACCCTCAGCATCGACACGCTCGATCCGGGCGAGATCGTCGCCGCCGACCGGGCCGGCGTCGACTACGTGCTGAGCCTCAACGGCCAGAACCTGGGCGTGGCCGCCCGGCTCCGGGCCACGCCGATCCTCATCCCGGACTCGCCGGCGGAGCTGGACACGCTGGACCGGAGCATCGCGCACCTCGAGACGCTCGAGCGCCCCTACATCGTCGACCCGGTGATCGAGCCCGTCGGCTTCGGCTTCGCGGCGGCCCTCGACCGCTACGTCCAGGTCCGGGCGCGCCACCCCGCGGTGGAGATCCTGATGGGAATCGGCAACATCACGGAGCTGACCGACGCCGACACGACCGGGATGAACGCGCTCCTGATCGGGTTCTGCCAGGAGCTCGGCATCCGCCACGTCCTCACGACCGAGGTGATCCCGTGGGCGCGGGGCTCGGTGCGAGAGGTCGACGTGGCGCGCCGCCTCATGTATGCCGCGCGCCAGCGCGGCGTCCTCCCGAAGCACGTCGACGACCGGCTGCTCACCGTCAAGGACGCGCGCCCCAAGTACTACACCGAGGCGGAGCTCCGCGAGCTCCACCGGGCGATCAGGGACCCGAACTTCCGCATCGCGACCACCCGCGACGCCATCTGCGTGTTCAACGACCGGCTGTTCGTCAGCGGCACCGACATCCAGGCGCTCTTCGAGCAGCTCGGCGTCGAGGATCCCGCCCATGCGTTCTACCTCGGCAAGGAGCTGATGAAGGCGCGTCTGGCACTGCTCCTCGGGAAAACCTACGTGCAGGAGCAGCCGCTCCGCTGGGGCTACCTGACGCCGGAGCGCGAGGACACGCCCCATCGTCGTGTCCGGATCGAGGGGCGGCGGAGGCCGCGGTAGGCTCAATCCGGGGCGAGGTGGCGCCAGAGCTGCCGACCTGGCGCGCAGGAGGGCGTGGCGTGGCGAACCTGTGGCGTCGATTTCTCGAGGCCCGGGCCATCCTCGGCCTCCATCGCGCCCTGGCGCTGGCCCCGCGGTGGGCTCTACGTCGGGACTACGTGGCCGTCGTCCGCGACCTGGCCGTACCGCGCGTCGCCGACGCGTCCCGCGGTGACCTCGGCGACCTCCATTGGACGCCCCTGGACGCCGGAGGCATCCGGCACCTCCGGGCGATCGATCCGAGCCTCTCCTGGGGCGAGATCCGACGGCGGTTGCACGAGGGCCAGGAATGTCTCCTCGGCTGGGTAGGCCCCATGCTTGTCTATTACCGCTGGGACACCAGCGAGCCCGCCCACCTTCCGTTCCTCGGCACCGTGTTCTCGCCGACGGAGGGCGACACCCTCGTCGTCGAGGCCTTCACGCTCCCTGCTTACCGGGGGCGAGGCATCCACCAGCTCGCGAGCGTTCGGCGACTCGAGGCCGCGCGCGTCCAAGGCAAGGCCCGCTCCATCACGTTCGTCGCGAGCTGGCACGCGCCCTCGCTTCGCGTCGGCCTGGTCAAGGTGTCGGGCCGCGTTGCCGGCACCGTGACCCTCTGGAAGCTCGGCCCCCTGAGCTCGCTCCGGGTCACGGGCGACGTGCAGCTCACAGCGGGGCGGCTCTCGCTCGCGGAATCCAGGCCCGTGGCCGCGGACACGAGTCCCCCAGGGCGCTGGCGATCCTGAGCCGCGCGGCGTCGAGAGCGCTACGGGGATGGACCGGCATGGTCGCGTCCGCGGACGCCGCCCGGGACTTGTGGGGTGGGATTGACAGGCGCGTCAAGGCGAGCGGCGTCCCCACGCGCGCCCTGGCACTGCTCCTCGGGAAGACCCACGTGCAGGAGCAGCCGCTCCGCTGGGGCCAACTGACGCCGGAGCGCGAGGACGCGCCCCACCGCGGGGTGCGGATCGATGGGCGCCGAAAGCCGCCGCCGGGGCCCTTGGCGCGCCTCCCGCCTGGACCCGGGACGCCTCTGGTCGTGCCCGGACGGATGGACTATCCTCGGGAGGACGTCGCGACAGGGTCCCGTCGAGCGCGGCGGAACCCGCGCGGCGAAGCGACAAGACGGCTCGGACGGACGGGCGGGGCGTCGGGCAGGCAACGGAGCTGCCACGGTCGCCCCGACTCTCACGGAGCGCAGACCCAGAGCTGCGGCAGGGAGGAAACGGCCGCAAGGCGGTCGATTCCTCGGGAAGGACGGTATCTCCATGCGAGAGGCAATGCGGCGTTGGCCCTTCGTGGGTGTCACCCTGGCCGGCGCGGTGATCGCGGCCGCGTTTGTCTTCGGGGCGGTGGAGCGGCTCGGTGCGCAAGCGCCGAAGACTCTGGTGATCGCCATCGGCGCCGACCAGACCGGGCTCGATCCACAGACGGTTCAGAACAACGAGTCCGGCTTCATCATGGCGACCATCTACGACTCGATCGTGAACTACAAGCCCGGCTCGAGCGAAGTCGGGCCCGGATTGGCCGAGTCCTGGACCATCTCGCCCGACGGCAAGGTGTACACGTTCAAGATCCGGAAGGGCGTGAAGTTCCACGACGGGACGCCGATGAACGCGCGGACGATCGCCGAGGACGTAGACCGCGCGATCAACCCGAACAACCCCTGCTACGTCTTCAACCGCAAGGTCGACACGTACGACGACTTCACCTTCGGGTCGGTCAAAGCGGGCAACGTGGTGAAGGTCGAGGTCCCGGAGGAATACACCCTCCGTTTCACGCTCCCGGAGCCGAACGCGCCGTTCCTGTCGAGCATCGCCATGGTCTGGCAGGGGATCGTGAGCCCCGCCGCGACCAAGCAGTACAACTGCGACGCCGGACAGCACCCGGTCGGAACCGGCCCGTACAAGTTCGTCGAGGCCGTCCGGAACGACCACGTCACGCTCGAGGCCAATCCCGACTACTGGGGCGGGAAGCCGAAGATCGACCGGATCGTCTTCCGGATCATGCCGGAGAGCGCGACGCGGATGCTCGCCCTCGAGCGGAACGAGGTGCAGATCCTGGCCGACGTCCCCCCCGCGGACTATGAGCGGGTCACGAAGAACTCGGCCCTGAAGCTCTACACGCAGCCCGGACTCACGATCCTCGGCGTGGCGATGTCCAACGAGCTCGGGCCGTTCAAGGACAAGCGGGTCCGCCAGGCGATGAACTACGCCGTGGACAAGGAGGCGATCAACAAGGGCCTCTACGCGGGCGCCACCACCGCGAGCCAGGGCATGCCGCCGGTCCTCTGGGGGTACAACAAGAGCGTCCAGCCGTACCCCTTCGACGTCAACAAAGCGAAGGCGCTCCTCAAGGACGCGGGGTACCCGAACGGACTCTCGGCGGACATGATGGTCTCCGCGAACCCGCGCGGCTACAACCCGATCGGCGGCGCCAAGCTCGGCGAGGCCGTTCAGAGCTACCTGGCCAAGGCGGGGGTGACCGTCAAGATCACCCAGTACGAGTGGGGGGCCTACCTCGCGCGACTCCGGCGCGAGCCATGGGAAGGGTTCGCGATCAGCGGGTGGTCGGGTGACAACGGCGACCCCGACAACTTCCTCGGCGACATGTTCGAGTGGGACACGGTCAACAACAAGGCCCGCACGAACAACAACGCGCGCCATCACAATCCCGAGTACGACAAGCTCATCCTGGACGGCCGTCGCACCTCGGACCAGGCCAAGCGCGCGCAGATCTACGAGAAGGCCAACGCGGTCCTGCACGACGATGCCCCTTGGATCTTCATGAACCATACCAACCACGTGCGCGCGACGCGGGCCAACGTGAAGGGGTTCCAGCTGAACCCGCTCCAGATGTTCTTCCACATGGAGCTCGTGTCGCTCGAGTAACCCCGCGGCTTCGGTCGCGCGGGCGGGGGCTCGCCGTCGCCAGGCGGCGGGCCCCCGACATTTCATGGATTCCGCGCCCTGAGACCGCCCTCCGCTCATGTGGAAGTACGTTAGCCGGCGGCTGATCCAGCTCCTCCCCGTGCTCTTCGGGGTCAGCGTGCTCGTCTTCTTCGGCATGCACCTGATTCCGGGGGACGTCGTCCTGGTGTTGCTCGGTGAGAAGGCCAGCGCCGCCGAGCTCGAGCGCCTCCGTCACCAGCTCGGGCTCGATCAGCCCGTCTACATCCAGTACCTGCGCTTCGTGGCCGACGCCCTCCGCGGCGACTTCGGCGTCTCCATCCGAACGCGCCAGCCGGTGATCTGGGAGATCCAGCAGGCGCTCCCGGTGACCATCGAGCTGTCCCTGGCTGCGCTCATCTTCGCCGTCGTCCTCGGGATCACGATCGGGGTCATCAGCGCGAGACGGCCCCACTCGGCCCTCGATACCGGAGCCATGGTCTTCGTGCTCATCGGCGTGTCCATGCCCGTGTTCTGGACCGGCATCCTGCTGCTCCTGGTGTTCGGCGGGATCCTCGGCTGGCTCCCCCTCGGCGGCATCCTCGACACGGCCTTGACGATCCGCCGGATCACCGGCATGCCGATCCTCGATGCCGTGCTGCAGGGCAACTGGCCCGCTGCCCGGAGCTCGACGGCGCACCTGGTCCTCCCCGCGGTGACCCTCGGCAGCGCGCTCATGGCAACGATCGCCCGCATGGCCCGCTCGACGATGCTCGACGTGCTGAACCTCGACTACGTGCGGACCGCGCGCGCGAAGGGCGTGGCGGAGGGCACGGTGGTCGGGCGGCACGCCCTCTGGAACGCCCTCCTGCCGGTCGTGACGCTCGTCGGGCTGCACCTCGGGCTCCTCCTGTCCGGTGCGGTCCTCACGGAGACGATCTTCGCGCTCCCCGGTCTCGGCCGCCTGACGATCACGAGCGTCCTCGCGCGCGACTACCCGGTCGTCCAGGGCGTCGTCCTCATCGGGGCCGTGATCTTCGTCGTCGCGAACCTGGCCGTCGACGTGCTCTACGCATGGCTCGATCCGCGGATTCGATACAGCTGAGCGCGAGGGCGACCCCGGCCGCGCGGGAGAGCCGGGCGGTCGCGCTGTCGTGGCGCCGGCTTCGGCGGAGCTCGAACCTCGTCGTCGGCGCGGTCATCGTCATGGCCGTCATGGCGTCGGCTGCCCTTGCGCCCTGGCTCGCGCCCTACGATCCCATCGACCAGGAGTTCACCAGCCAGCTGCGGCCGCCGACGGCGGCGCACCTGTTCGGCACCGACGAGTTCGGCCGCGATATCTTCTCGCGGGTCCTCTTCGGCGCGCGCATCGCCCTCCAGGTCGGCGTCCTCGCCGACCTGATCGCGACCGTGCTGGGGGTCCTCCTCGGGGTCGTCGCCGGCTACGTCGGCGGCCGCCTGGATGCGCTCGTGACCCGCGTCCTCGATGTGATGCTGGCGTTCCCGTACCTGCTCCTGGCCATGATCGTGGTCGCGATCCTGGGGCCCGGCCTGACCAATGCCATGATCGCGATCGCGGTCGTCTACACGCCGCAGTTCGCGCGCGTCGTGCGAGGGGTCGTGCTGTCGGTCAAGGAGCAGGACCACGTGGAGGCGGCCCGGGCGATCGGCGCGGGCCCCATCCGGATTCTCGCCCGCTGCATCCTGCCGAACATCGTGTCGCCGATCATCGTCATGTCCACGCTCACGATCGGCTTCATGATCGTGGAGACGGCGGGCCTCTCGTTCCTCGGTCTCGGCGCCAGCCCCCCGACGCCCGAGTGGGGCTCCATGCTGGCTACCGGGCGCTCGTTCATGCTGACCGCGGCGTGGATCACCACCTTCCCGGGGCTCGCCATCTTGGTCACGGTGGTCGCGTTCAATCTGGTGGGAGACGGCTTGCGGGACCTGCTGGACCCGCGGCTCCGCGGCCGCCTCTGACGCCCGCGCCCGACTCTACTGGGGGTCGGAAGCTCGTCTCGGCCGCCGAGCCGGCGCAAGGCGCGCGGAGCCTCTCGCCCTTGACAAGTCGAGAGCTGATCCCCGATGATCCACCTGGGTCCCACGCGTGGCAGCCCGCAAGGAGACCGTCATGAACCCAGTGAATCGTCGGCGGTTCCTGAGCACGCTGGGCGCGGCGGGCGCCTCGCTGGCCGCGGGAGGACGCGTGCCGTCGGCCTGGGGCCAGGCCGATCCCATCGTGGCCGGTCGTCCGCTGGTGCGCTACCCGGAGAAGACGGACCTGATTCTTCTCACGGCTCGCCCCGCGCAGCTCGAGACCCCGATGCGGTACTTCGACCGCGCGATCACGCCCAACGAGGCGTTCTTCGTCCGATACCACATCTACCCGACCCCGGCGAGCGTCGATCTCGGCACGTGGCGCTTGCGGGTGGGAGGTCTCGTCGACCGGCCCCTCGAGCTCTCGATGGACGAGCTCACGACCAAGTTCCCGCGAGCCGCCGTCACTGCCGTCAACCAGTGCTCCGGCAACAGTCGTGGCCGCTTCGCGCCGCGAGTCTTGGGCGGCGAATGGGGCGACGGCGCCATGGGGAACGCCGAGTGGGTGGGCGCGCGGGTACGGGACATCCTGAAGGCGGCCGGCGTGCGTCAGGGGGCGGTCCAGGTGACGTTCGACGGTCTCGATCGGGCGCCCTTCCCGACCGTGCCCGATTTCGTCAAGAGCCTCGACGTCGGGCGGATCATGGAAGATCCCGACATCCTGGTTGCCTACCAGATGAACGGGCAAGCACTCCCGATGCTCAACGGCTACCCCGCACGGCTCGTGGTCCCCGGCTGGTACGGGACCTACTGGGTGAAGAACCTCTCGGAGATCGCCGTCGTGGATCACGTCTTCGAGAAGTTCTGGATGAAGCCGGCCTACCGGATCCCCGACACGCCCTGCGGGTGCGTCGAGCCGGGGACGGCGCCGGCGCGCACGGTGCCGATCACTCGCATGACGGTCCGCTCGTTCATGGCGGTCCCGGAGGCAGGGACGCACGTCACGGTCGGGCAGCCGGTGACGCTCAAGGGCATCGCCTTCGACGGCGGCTACGGCATTCGCGAGGTCCTGGTCTCCGACGACCGCGGCGCGACCTGGCAGCGTGCGGGCCTCGGTCCGGACCTCGGACGCTACTCCTTCCGCGAGTGGAGCGCGATCTGGGTGCCGCGGGCGTCCGGCGCCCACCGCCTGATGGTCCGCGCCGTCAACGCGATCGGTGAATCCCAGGGCGAAGTGCCGCTGTGGAACCCGGCCGGTTACCTGCGTAACGTGATCGAGCACGTCGACGTCCAGGCGGGATAGGAGGACGACGTGAAGCGCGCGCTCGCCGGTATCTTGCTCGGGCTGGCTCTCCCCGCGGTCGCAGGTGCGGAGGGCAAGACCATCGGGCAGCCAACCGACCACCCCTACGGGGCCCTCGCAGACGGAGCCGGTGCCCAGCTGGCCCGCAACCAATGCGGCATCTGCCACTCCACGGACTACGTCGTGATGCAGCCCCGGGGTGACGCCAAGCAGTGGGAGGCCGTCGTCACCAAGATGATCAAGGTCTTCGGGGCGCCGATCAGCGAGGCAGACGCAAAGGCCATCAGCGAGTACTTGACCGCGGCCTACGGCCCCGCCCGCTGAGTTCGCGCGCCGGCGAGGTGCGGTGACCGCGGGCGTCTTCCTCACGCCTGCGTCGTTCGCTCTCGCTCTTCGCCGTGGCAACCGCCTCGCGCCGGCGACCCACCAGGAGGTGCGCGTGAAGAACCTGCTCCTGCAGCTCGACCCCGACCGGAATCCGAGCGCGTTCGACCGGATCGTCGCCTACGATGCGGGCGCGGACGAAGTGCTGAGCTACGGCGGCGTGACGGCCACCGATGTCCCCCCTCTGGTGCACGGCGCGATCTTCACGCGCGGGCCCGCCGACCTCCGGCACACCGCGGTGTGGGTCGGAGGCACCGACGTCGGCGCGGCGGAGGCGCTGTTCGCGGCGGTCCAGAAAGCCTTCTTCGGCCCATTCCGGGTGAGCGCGATGATGGACGCCAACGGCTGCAACACGACCGCCGCCGCCGCGGTGGCGCGCCTGGCCGGGGTGGTCACGCTCTCCGGGGCCCGGGCGGTGGTCCTGGGCGGCACCGGGCCGGTCGGCGTCCGGGCGGCGGCGCTGCTCGCGCGCGAGGGCGCGGACGTCGTGCTGTGCTCGCGGTCCCTCGAGCGGGCGCGGGCCGCGGGCGAGCGCCTGAAGGCGACCTTCGGCATCGATGTCACGCCGTGCCAGGCGTGGGATGAGGCCGGCGTCACGCGCGCGCTCGAGGGCGCCGACGTCTGCCTGACGGCCGGCGCTGCCGGTGTCACGTTCGTGCCGCGGACGGTGTGGGCCGAGCACCCCCGTTTGAAGGCGCTGGCCGACGTCAACGCGGTGCCGCCGCTCGGCATCGAGGGCATCGAGGCGGGCGACAAGGGCACCGAGCGCGAGGGGAAGCGCGTGTTCGGCGCGCTCGGGATCGGCGGGCTGAAGATGAAGGTCCACCGCGCCTGTGTGGCGCGGCTCTTCGAGCGGAACGACGCCATCATCGATCTCGAGACCATCTACGGCGCGGCGCGCGCTGGCTGAGACCCCGGGCATGCGATCGGAAGCATCGCCGTCCCTGGCGCCGCCCCCGGCCTGATGCCTCGGGTGGTGGGCGTCGACCCCGGGACGCAGAGCTTCGATCTCTGCGGCCTCGCCGACGGCGAGGTGTTCCTCGAGGCGTCGATCGGCGCCGACGACGCGCGCCGGGCCCCGGCGGCGCTGGTGGATCGGCTGGAGGCGGCGCTCCCGCTCGACCTGATCGCCGCGCCCTCCGGCTACGGCCTCCCGCTGGTCCCCGTCGCCGCGCTCGACCAGACGCAGCTCGACCTGGCGGTCCTGGTCCGGCCCGAGGACCGGGACCAGCCGGAGCGCGTCGGCGGGCTCCGGGCAATGGTGGAGCTGATGCGGGCCCGCCGTCTCCCCGCCATCCTCCTGCCGGGCGTCGTCCACCTCGACACGGTGCCGGCTCACCGGAAGGTGAACCGCGTGGACATGGGCACCGCCGACAAGGTGTGCGTCGCCGCCCTCGGCATCTGGGACCAGGGCCGTCGCCTCGGCCTCCCTGCGGAGGACACCGCGTTCGTGCTCCTCGAGATGGGCGCCTTCTTCACGGCCGCGCTCGGCGTCGAGCACGGGCGAATCGTGGACGGGATCGGCGGCAGCGCCGGCGGACTGGGCTACCGGGCGCTCGGGACGCTCGACGGCGAGGTCGCGTACGCCCTCGGCCGGGTGAGGAAGTCGACCCTGTTCACGGGCGGGGCGGCCTTCATCGCGGGCGTCCCGGATCTGCCGCCCGAGGATCTCGCCGCCCGCGCGGTCCACGACGCGCGGGCGCGGGTGGCCTGGGACGCCCTGATCGAGGCCGCGGCGAAGCTCGTCGCGGCCCTGCGCGTCGCCGCGCCCGGCGCCCGCGAGGTGCTGCTCTCCGGGCGCGTGGGCCGGGTGCCGGCGGTCGTCGTCGCTCTCGGGCGGCGCCTGGCGGGGGCGCTGCCGGTCCGATCCATCGACGGCTTCACCACGCGCGTCAAGGAAGCCGCGCAGGGCGCGGCGCTGATCGCCGACGGCCTCGCCGGCGGGAGGCACCGGCACGTCGTCGAGGCGATGCGCCTTCGCGAGAGCCGCGGCTCGGTGCTCGACCACCTCCACGTGGCGGGCGCCGACGAGGTGCGGCGCGACTTCGGGCTCCCGTGCGGATCCTGATCGCCGGTCTCACGACCCGCGCCCTCGCCGAGTCGGCCGTGCGCGCCGGGGCGGAGATCGTCACCGTCGACTACTTCGGCGACCTCGATCAGGAGCGCCTCTGCGAGACGCATCCGTTGCGGGCGCGCGGGCGCGGATACTCGGCCGCCGAGATCCTCGAGGTGGCGCGCGGCCTCTCGTACGACGCCGTCGTGTACTGCGGAGGCCTCGAGAACCATCCGGACGTGGTCGCCGAGCTCGCCCGCGATCGGGTGCTGCTCGGCAACGCGCCCGACGCGCTCCGCCGGGTGCGCGATCCCCACGCGCTCTTCCGGTACCTCGCGGGCCGCGGGTTCACGGTGCCCGATACGCGCGGCGCCACCGATCCCCTCCCCGGCGCCGGCCGGTGGCTCCTCAAGCCGGCGCGGGGGGGCGGCGGGCAGGGCGTGCGCGCCTGGACGGGCCAGCGGCCGGCGCCGACCCAGATCCTCCAGGAGCTCGTCGAGGGCATGAGCGCGTCGGCCTCGTTCGCGGCCGACGGCCGCCGGAGCGTGGTTCTCGGCTGGACCGAGCAGCTCCGCGCGCCGCGGAGCTATCGGTACGCGGGCAACATCATGCCGCTCGAGGGCGGGGCGGCGACGCGCAAGGAGGTGGCGGCGATCGCGGACGCCCTGGCCCGGGAGTACGGCCTCCGCGGCCTGAACGGCTTCGACTTCGTGCTCCGCGGGGACCGGCCGGTCGTGCTGGAGGTGAACCCGCGCTACTGCGCGTCCATGGAGCTGGTCGAGCGCGCCGGCGGGAGGTCCGTGTTCGGCCTCCACCTCGCGGCCTGCGGGGGCGAGCTCCCGGATCGCGTGGACGAAACCGCGGACGTGTGGGGGAAGGCGATCGTCTACGCGACCCGGACCGTGGCGGCTCCCGACACGACCGAGTGGCTCGCGCGGGGCGTCCGCGACGTGCCCCACCCCGGCGAGGTCATTCGCGCCGGGCACCCCATCTGCACCGTCATCGCCTCGGGCTCGACGCGGCCTGCGTGCGAGGCCGGCCTCCGATCGGAGACGGCGCGGATCCGCGCCGCGTGCGCGCCCGTCGACCAGCCGGCGGGGCCCGACGACACCGAGGAAGACGAGTAGAGCCTGGGGACGGCGATCCCCGGCGACCGATGCGGGTGTCCGCCGCGAGGATCAGCGCGGCCGGCGCGCGGGCTTCCACTCCGTGACGACGTGCCGCTGGACGCCCAGGCGCTCGATCCCCATCTCGACGACGTCCCCTGGCTGGAGATAGCGCGGCGGCCTGGCGCCGTGGCCCACTCCAGCGGGCGTGCCCGTGGAGATCAGGTCCCCGGGCTGGAGCGACATGAAGCGGCTCACGTAGGCCACGAGCTGGCGCACGGGAAAGACCATGTGGCGCGTGTGGCCGTTCTGCCGGCGCTCGCCGTTGACGGTGGTCCAGAGCCCGAGGGCCTGCGGATCGGGGATCTCGTCGGCGGTCACCAGCCAGGGCCCCACGGGCCCGAACGAATCCGCGCTCTTGCCCTTGGTGGTGGTGCCGCCGTGCTCCATCTGGAAGGCGCGCTCGGAGACGTCGTTGACGATGCAGTAGCCGACCACGTGGGACAGCGCCCTGGTCTCCTCCACGTAGCGCCCTTCGCGGCCGATCACCGCCGCGAGCTCCACCTCGTAGTCGAGCTTGACCGCATCCCGGGGCCGCACGATCGGGTCGTTCGGACCCGACAGGGCGCTCGGCGCCTTGATGAAGACGGTGGGCTCCGAAGGCAGCGGGAGCGCCACCTCCTCGGCGTGATCCGTGTAATTGAGCCCGATGCACACCATCTTGCCGACGCCGGCCAGCGGACAGCCGAGGCGCGGGCGCCCCTTGACCACCGGCAGGCGCGCGACCTTGAGACCGCGGAGCCGCGCCAGACCGGCCGGGGTGAGCAGCGCGGGTGTGATGTCCCGCACGGCGCGCGAGAGGTCGCGCAGCGTGCCGTCGCCGTCGACGAGCCCCGGCTTCTCGCTCCCGGCGCGACCGTAGCGGACGAGCTTCATGGGAGGCCTGAGGGTAACGCGCCCTGGCGAAGCTCGCAACGGGGCCCACGGCAGCAGCACGCAGGACCCGACCCGCCAGGCGGCCACAGCGAGCCCGACGGAACCGGCCCGCCGCGCGAGGTCAGCGCCGCCCGGCCGCCTCGATCGCCATCGCCAGGCGCTCCATGCCGCGCCTCGACGCATCGGGGCGGACGACACCGAAGCCGAGAACGAGGCCGCTGGCGCCATGCTCGGCCCTTGCGAAGTAGGCCGACAGCGGCGCCGCCTCGACTCCGCGCGCGGCGGCCTCCCGCGACACGCGCACCGCATCGACGCCGGCGACATCGGCGAGCGCGTGGAGGCCGGTCTGCACCGGCCGCACCCGCAGCACGCCGCCGCAGAACCGCTCCGCCGCCGCCACCAGGGCCTCCAGGCGCTCCCGGTACACCACGCGCATCCGGCGCAGATGGCGCGCGAAGTGCCCCTCGAGAATGAAGTCGGCAAGGACGGCCTGGTCGAGCGTCGGCGGGTGCTGGTCGGCGGCGGCACGGGCAGCCACCAGCCTCTCCCGGAGGTCGGGCGGCACGATCAGGAAGCCGAGGCGCAGGGCCGGGAATAGCGTCTTGCTGAAGCTTCCGACGTAGATCACGCGTCCGTCGACGTCGAGACCGTGCAGGCACGGGATCGGGCGCGCGCCGTAGCGGAACTCGCTGTCGTAGTCGTCCTCGATCACCCAGGCTCGGGCCGCGCGCGCCCAGCTCAGGAGGGCGAGGCGCCTCGGCAAGCTCATCGGCACGCCGAGCGGGTACTGGTGCGAGGGCGTCACGTAGGCGAGGCGGGCGTCACCGGCGCGCCGCGCCCCCAGGGCGACGTCCAGCCCCTCGCCATCCACGGGGACGGGAACGATCCGCGCGCCCGCCGCCCGGAGGGCGCTCCGGGCTCCGGGATAGCCGGGCTCTTCCATCCACGCGCGGTCGCCTGGATCCAGCAGGAGGCGGCAGACGAGCTCGAAGCCCTGCTGGGCGCCGGCCACCATCACGACCTGGTCGGCCCCGCAGCGCGTGCCCCGGGCCGTCTGGACGTGGCTCGCGATCGCCTCGCGCAAGACCCGGAGGCCCGCCGGATCGCCGTAGTCGAGCTGGGCCGACGTCACCGAGCGCAGGCGGCGGCTGGCCAGCCGCGACCAGAGGCCGACCGGGAACAGGTCCACGCCGGGCGTTCCGAGGCGAAAGGCCCGGGGCGGGCCGTCGAGGCGGCGGGCGCCCTCCTGCACCGCCGCCACCGCCGCGCCCCGGCGCGACAGGGTGGGATGCCTCGGGCGCGACGCCGGGCGGGCGCCGCTCCGCTCCACGAGGTCGTCCGGCAGCTCGACGGCCACGGACGTGCCGGAGCCCCGCCGCGCGGTGAGGTAGCCCTCCGCCTGGAGCTGCTGCACGGCGAGCAGCGTCGTCGTGCGCGAGACGCCCAGGTCGGTTGCCAGGGCGCGGGACGAGGGGACCCGCGTCCCCGGGGCGAGGACCCCCTCGAGGATCGCCCGCCGGACGCTCCCGTAGATCTGCTGCTGCAGGCCCTCCCGGAGACGGGGGTCGAGGCGGATGAGGAGATTCGACGGGGCACGTGAGGTGGCCATACCCGGGTACTGGTCGCTCCCTGGCGCGATCATACCAGTCCGGGAGCCCGCAAGTGGCCGTATGCGGCCTCGGGGAACTGGATCTCTGCGATCGGCGGCCGCCGGTCGACAATCGTGGCGAAGTTCCAAGAGGAAAGAGGGGGCAGGCCATGGAGCTGTTCATCTTCGCGCGGTTTCACGCGCGTCCCGGCAACGAGGCCGCGGTGGCGGAAGCGATGCGTGACGGCCTCGCTCCGACGCGCAAGGAGCCGGGCTGTCTACGAATTCACCATTACCGGTCGATCCGAGACCCGCGGCTCTTCTTCATCCACTCGGTCTGGAAAGATGAAGCGGCGTTCGAGAATCACGCGGGCTTGCCGCACACGGTGCGCTTCCTGGAACGCGTGGAGCCGCTGATCGACCACCCGCTCGACGTCGCTCGCACCGAGCGAATCGCTTAGAGGAGGGACCGCCCATGCGCAGCGCGACGTCCGAGCGCGATGGCTCCCATGACTTCGACTTCTGGGCCGGCCGGTGGCGGATCCGCAACGAGCGCCTCGTGAAGCGTCTCCAGGGATGCACGGACTGGGAGACGTTCGACGCCACGGTGGACGCGTGGCTCCTTCCCGGCGGCCTCGGGAACATGGACACCTACCGCACCGAGCACTGGCCGGGGTACGTCGGCATGTCGCTGCGGCTCTACGACCCCCGCGCTCGCCAGTGGAGCATCTACTGGGTCAGCAACCAGACGGGCGTGCTCGAGCCACCGGTGGTCGGCTCGTTCTCGAATGGCGTCGGCGTCTTCGAGGGGCGGGACGTGCTGGAGGGGCGACCCATCGTCGTCCGCTTCACGTGGTCCGACATCACGGAGACCGGGGTGCGCTGGGAGCAGGCCTTCTCGCCCGACGAGGGGCACACCTGGGAGAAGAACTGGATCATGGAGATGACGCGCGTGGAGTAGCGGCGCAGGGGCCACGGGGTGCGAGCCATGGTGCCAATGATGCCAATGATGAAGGCGATCGAGCTGCGGAACTATCTCCTTGGGCCCGGCAGAACACGCGACTTCATCCGCTACTTCGAGGAGCACTTCCTCTTCTCCCAGCGGGATCACGGCATGCACCCGCTGGGGCAGTTCGAGGTCGTGGGCGAGCCGGACCGCTTCGTCTGGATCCGGGGCTTCGCCGACATGCGGACACGGTTGCGCGGGCTGAGCGCCTTCTACGGCGGTCCCTTCTGGCAAGCCCGCAGCGCCGAGGCCAACGCGATGATGCTCGAGCATCACAACGTGCATCTGCTCCGGCCGCTCGGATCGATCGCGGCCCTGACCGGCGGCGCGACGCTCGAGGACCGGGCGTCGGAGCCGCCCGGCGCCGTCCCGCCGGAGACGGGGCTGGTGGTCGCGGATTTCTACCGCACCGAGCCCGCGAAGCTACGACGCCTCGTCGAGCTCTTCGAGCAGCGCGTGCGGCCGACCCTCCTCGAGGAAGGGCACCACGTCCTCGGGCACTTCGTGGCGGAGCTCCGGCCCAACGACTATCCGAGGCTCCCGGT